>CAZTNA010000003.1:0-297059 GCA_964615305.1 uncultured Chitinophaga sp. | reverse complement strand
CCTGCACGTTACCACATACCGATAAGTTGTTGTTCAGCGTTACGTTTACAGTAGCATCTACTTGTATATTGCCTACACTTACCGCGGTGGTTACTGTGGGGTTGTTGCCGGTTACCGGTATGATTACATGCTGCGCGCAACTGTTGGGCACTATTCCTCCGCTCCAGTTGCCGGCAGTGTGCCAGTCTGGGGTGCCACCCAGCCAGGTGGTGGGGCCGCAGGGGCTAACGGTAATCGTACTCGATGCCGTACCCTGGCACCCAAAAATATCAGTTACTGTTACCGTGTATGTAGCTGAAGAAGTAATTCCTGTTACAGACGAAGCAGTAGATAAATCGCTCCAAATGTAGGTGTGGTCTCCACTTGTTGGAACTGCCGTTAAGTCAACAGAACCTCCCGCGCAGAAATTAGTTGGTCCCGATGGGGTTATGCTGGCAGTGGTAATAGAATATCCCACTAATGTTATATCATCTATGCGAAAATCAGATGAAGATGAAATGTTTTCGAAGTGCAGATACAAGTTTGTAGCCGGTGGCAGCAAACCACTAAAGCTTACTAAATAGTAACCCGATGTAGTGCCCGTACCGGTTGGTAGTGTTGGCGAAGGAAGGTCGTAGTATGTAAGACCAGAAAAACTGTAACTAATACGTAACCCAGAGCCATTTTCAGCACTTGTACTTTTGTTAATGCCAAAAGATAAAACATTTGGAAACCCTGACGATGTATTTATTGCGTTTATTCGCAAGTCTTCCCCATTGTTTAAAAAAGCATTTCCCGAGCCTGAAGCACCTATATAACCAGAAGAAGGTATTGTGCTTCTCACATCACCGGTATTTCCGGTATGGGTACCAAACACAAGACTCGTTGAATAACCACTATACGAAGCAAAAGGTGTTTGCCCCGCACCCGTACCAAATGTTTCGGTAAACAAAGTAGTTGGGGTATTGGCTAATCCTTTGGAGAAAACCACGTTCGACAAAACTGTTCCGCTTGTTACACAGGATGCATTACTTGTAAGTTCACAAAATACCCCGTCACCGGCAGTTAAAACAGGGCTGGTGTATGTGTTTGAGTTAGTGCCCACAGTGTTTCCGTTTATTTGCCAATGATAAGTAGGGCTAGAGCCACCGTTGGTAATTATGGCAGTAAAAGTATAGGCACTGCCGGCACATACATTGGCCGGGGATGGTGTAATGGTAATGGTAGGTGTTACAGGCGCTGCAATATTTACACTAATAGATCCGGCAGATGCACTACAGCCAAAGGCATCGGTAAGGGTTACATTATAGTTTCCGGTAGTGCCTATTGGAGCAGTTTGTGTGTTTGCTGAATTAGACCACAAATAAGCGGATGATAAAGGGAGAGCAGTAAGATTTACTATTCCGCCACACTGTGTTACAGGGCCGGCAGGTGTAATGGAAGCGTTAGCAGCCGTACCTGAGTAAACGTTCACATCATCAACCCGAAACTCTACAGAAGGCGAAGTGCTGGTAAATTTTAAATATACGGTGGCCGCTTGTGGCACGGCCCCTGCTATGGCTACTCTATGCCATACTGCTGTACCGCTGCCGGTTGGCAAAACACCCCATGGTACCGGTGTATATGCAACACCATCTGTGCTTAAAGAAACAACAAAGTTTGAACCGTTTTCGGAAGTTGAGTTCTTATAAACGCCAAACGTTAGTTGCAAGGCCGGTAAGGCGGTTGTATTAATTCCGGCAATAATAAACTCTTCGCCTGGCGAGTTAAGCATTACATTGAAACCACCGGAAGCACCCGCATATCCTGACGATGCTTGTGTTGTGCGACAATCTCCAGTTCCGCTCATGGTAAAGCTTACATTATCAAAACGGTTGTTTGATTCGTGCACGGATATGGCTTCGGGGTTTGAACCCGAAGTTCCCATACTCTCTGCAAAAACCGGAGTAACTGAGCTGAACTGAATGGTAATATTGATTGTGTTATCTGTGCCAATTATAGACGGATTGCTACCCACTACGCGAATTCGGTAACCCGTACCGTTTGGTGTGTTAAGCGGAATGGTTGCCGAAATATTACCTGAATTGGTGGCGGTAACGCTACCTATGTCTTCTGGCAAAGCAAAACTGCCCGTTGCATCAGAAAGTTGAGCAGTAAACACATTACCCGCGCTAAATGGAGCGTTTACGGTATATGGCACAGTTACTGTACCGCCCGGACAAATAAAATTTGGAATAAACAAACTGGTTGTAATGCTAACCGACACAAACGTAACACTGATGGTGTGCGGTGCGGTTACGTTATTAAATGTATATGATGTAACCGCGCCCACCGACCCTCCATCAACCAATACGTCTAACACGGCATAGCCCGGATTTGCAGTAATGGAGTATGCCTGACTGCCGCCACAAGCAACCGCGGTGGTGCCATTGGGCGAAATTGAGCCGTTAGCTCCTGCCGATGCGGTTATGTTGTTTGGACCAAGCGCAGAATATGCTGCAGTAATAGTATGTGGAACAGTTACATTAGTAAACAGATATGGGTTTGTGTTTCCTACACTTGAACCATCAACTACCCAGTTTGTAAAGCTATAGCATGTTGATGGTGTTGCGGTAAATGATTGCGAACCGCCCAATGCTACTGTTGTTGTGCCCGGAGAAATAGTGCCTCCTGTTGCTTGAGTAACAGTAATCTGGTTACCGCCAATTGGTGTAGCCGCAACTGTTATAGATGAATTGTTTATCCACCTTACAGTTGTTGTGGCTGCGGAAGCATTATGTGGTATTAAATATAACACAATGGAAGTTCCTGCAGCAACATTCACGCTTCCGGAAAAATTTAAGGTGGTTTGCCCAGCCCCCGATGTAGTTGACTGACCAGGTGTTCCAAATGTGGTGAGAGATCCTCCGTTGTTTTGGTAGCTAACAGTGAAATTGCAAGAAGTGCTGCTGCCACTTATTTGGGTAATCCATACCAAGGCACTCAAGTTAAAGTCGTGAGTTGCTGCTGCTGTAAGGGTAACAGTATAGTATTTATTCGCTGCAAAAGATTGTGCCGAACCTGTGGTATTAAATCCCGAACCACTAAGCGCATTATTTGCCGAAACACAGGCTACTCCAGAGCCTCTTGCCCAATTGCTGAATGTTACACCTGTTGGTGGTGTAGTCCATATAGCAGTAGGTGTTGTCGGACAAGTAACAGAAGCTCCTCCTCCAACAACTACAGTAGTTTGAGCCATCAAACTATTAATTGCTATGAAGAATAACGAAGCTATTACAGTTGGTTTAATTAACCAAAGGATGTTTGATTTATGACTCATTTTTCTGTTTTAAACAGCTTATTTAATGAAAGGCTGCAAAACTAATTTCTGCTTCCAAATTGTTATTACAGGGTATCTTATTTTTGTGTTATTGTTAACCTAAGTTGGTTATTCCATTTACTTATCTACCGCAATAGTTGTTGGCGGTATGTGTGTTTCTGTACCGGCATGTAACCTACTGAAAACAATAATCCCTGCATAGAACATACGCAGGGATTACTTAATCAGATGATTAACGGTGCTACAGCCCTTATTTAGTGTCAGCTACAAACAATTTCTTAGTAATCAACTCACCGTTGTTGTTTACTCTCACAATGATGTAGGCCGCTTCTAAGTTCTGTAAATCTTTGCTGTAAATACTTGCCTTACCAAACTTCTCGTTCACCAACTGCTGGCCTAGTATGTTGTAGATTTCTATGCTCGCTTCTACACTCTTCTGCTTGCTGAAGTCTATATATACTTTCTTGCCGTGGCTCCACATGGCTATGCCGTTCTTATCCGTCAGGTGGCTGATACCGCTCACTACTTCTTCCTTAGCTGTTACGGTAATCACCTGTGTTTTGGTGTCGGTGCAGCCGTCTGCATTTGTTACGGTAAGCGTTACGGTGTAGCTGCCTTCACTTTGGTATTGGTGAGTTGCGTTGGCTGTGGTGTATGTTGTGCCATCGCCCATGCTCCAGGTGGTGTTGATGGCACTTGGCGTGGTGACGGTGAAGTTGATTTGTTCGCCTTCTTCTGCGGTTTGTTTGCTGCTGCTGAAGTTAGCCGTGATGGGTGAGGCTCCTGTTACCTGCATCTGTTTTACTACCGTGTAGCCGTTGTTGTCTATGAGGGTTACGGTGTAAACCCCCGCTGCTACACTCAGTTGTATAGGGCTGTTTTGATTCAGCGTGCCGGTGGCTATGGTGGTTGTGTTGTGGTCAACTACTGTGTAGCTCCAGTTCGCGGTGCCCGGTTGCTCTATGTTGATTTGCCCTTCGCCTGCACAGTTTGAGTTGGTGCTGCTCAGTTCTGCTTTTGGTGTAAAGTGCAATACAAACCGGTTTACATCTTCAGTGGCTGTCATGCTGAAGGTGTAGCTGGTGTTGGCTCGCAGGTTCTGCATAGCGCCCGTTACTTTATCTTCCAGATAGATGTAGCTGGTAGGATCGAAGCTGCTGATGCCTTCGGCTGTGATTGTAAAGGTGCCTGCCGCTCCGGGTATTAATCCCAAATCTACGGTAGATGTTTGTGCAACGCTTGTTTGTGCGTTCAATGCATATGGAAATACATTGTTGCCTGTAAATAGGGTAGGCTGACCCAGATTGCTCCGCTGTTTTCTTAAATCTAGTTCGGCATCAAATTGGGCGGTGGCCGCAGTGTTGAAGCTCAGTTGGGTCATGTCCTGATAGCCGTTGCCGCTTACTTGCAGCTTCAGGGTTTCTGCGTTGTTGTTCTGGTTGAAAACCGTGGAGCCGCTCAACGCTCTGTTGCCTTTGGTAAAGTTGTAGCTGGGGGTGCTGCCTACCGTTGTGTTGTATAGCATTATGCCCTGGAATGGCGCTATAATCATGCCCGGTGTCAGCGCCTGATACGTGCCGTTGAACGGCCCGGCCGGTATGTATATAAATCCGTTGGCACCCCACCCTGATTGGGCAGTATAGGTGTAGCCGCTCGGAAACGGATTGGAGAATAAACTCCAGCCGCTTTCAAAAGTATATACCCCGCTCGATTGCTGCGTGGGCAGGTTGTAGTTGGAGTTGGTACCGCTTACGGTGTAGGTGGTGCCTAAATTCGGAGCCCCTGTTACGCTCTTGGTCGTGCCGCCTAACGCGTTTATGCTATAGCCTCGCGCATTTTGTGTGGTGCCGCCTACCATTACTTCCCAACCGTCTAATATGCAGTCTAATCCGGGGGCTGAGTTGGGTCTGTTTTCGTTCCATTGAAACACATTGCCCAGTGGGCTGCCTGAACCCGCCTGTAGTTCGCTGCAACTGGCGGTGGGTATATAGTAACCGGCCGTGCCGTTGGCTCCTAACTGGCTAAACGGTGTGTTGTTTACTGGGCTGCCCATTTGGTGTTGCATGTTGCCGGTGCCGCCTATATACCGCTGGGCCGTTATATTCCCCGTCAGGGTGCCGGTGTTGCTGCCAAAGTCATTAATAATAGCACACTGGTTGGCGGCTGTGCTCAGTAACCGTAATGTGCCGGAGGTGGTGTTCAGGTTGCCTGTTTGTAATTGCAGCTCGGTAAACACATCAAAGAAGCTGTTCGGCTGCATAACGGCTCCGGTGGGGTTGATAAGGCGAATATAGTCAGCGCGTAAACGGCCCGATATGCTTTGGGGCGAGGTGCCGCCTAATATGAGGTATCCGCTGCCGCTAAACTGGGCGTTGGTGCCGTTGCCGCCCTGCACGTTACCACATACCGATAAGTTGTTGTTCAGCGTTACGTTTACAGTAGCATCTACTTGTATATTGCCTACACTTACCGCGGTGGTTACCACCGGGTTATTGGGGGTTACCGGTATGATTACATGCTGCGCGCAACTGTTGGGCACTATGCCTCCGCTCCAGTTGCCGGCGGTGTGCCAGTCTGGGGTGCCGCCCAGCCAGGTGGTGGGGCCGCAGGGGCTAACGGTAACAGGGGCAGAAGCTGTGGCAGTACAGCCGTTGCCTGCTGTAAAAGTAACAACATAGTTGCCTCCACTTGGGCCTGATGCAAACGATGGTGGATTCTGCACCGAAGAAGTATATGAGTTTGGCCCTGCCCAACTGTAGGTTGGGGTAGGCGTAAAACGGAAGGCTTCGTTAGCAGATGTAACCCAAGTGCCGGCATTTCTGCCCGGTGCTGCCGTTCCGCGTGTACCGCCCACATTTTCAACCCCAATTAATTTGTTGGTTGATGGTGCATTTATACCGCCATTACCCACATGCACTTCTATAATGTTTGATCCTTCGTATAATTGAATTTGCGATGTATTTAAATCTGAGGATCCAACTATCGTTGCATTTTCCCAACTCATAACAAATACCCGATTAGGTGCTGTGCCGTTGGTGAAGTAACGTATCACACCTGTGCCTGTCGAAAAATTCATGTCAATCCAAGGGCCACCGATGTAGTTATCTAAATCGCCACCTGCAGTAGGTATATTATCGCCTGCTGGATTCCAAGGTGTTAAACCTGTCGGAGTAAAAGAAATTGTGCCGTTGGTGGTTACTTCTAAACTTGTATAGTAGGTTCCATAAAAATCAAACACAAATGGTATAGAAACAACCCCATACCCTTCATCAAAACTATTTGGGGCGGCAGCGAGTACTGTAGGGGCGCCAGAAGGGGTAGCCAAAGAATAAGCAATTGAATTTACATTGTAATTATACGCACTGGTTGTAGATACTGATGAGGTAAGCGTAAGATTACCTCCGCTGCAAATAAGATTGGGGGTTACATTGGCTGTAGGTGCAGTTGGGTTTGGGTTTACTACCACATTACCGGTCATGCTAATAGTGCAGCCCCCCGAAGTTGCCTGCACAGTATAAATTCCCGGAGTAGTTTTTAATCCAAAGTTTAATGCTCCGCCACCACTTACTACCGGTGAGCCGTTGTTAACTCCGTTAAGCTGCAACTGATAGCTTACACCGCTCACTGAATTGGCTAAACCAACGGCAACACCCGTGTTGGTACAACCGCTGCCGCCTGTAACCGTTTGCAAAGCCGGTGAAGGGTTTACAGTAAAATTAACCACCTGTGGGCTCAAGCCGGCACTGTTTTGCACCTGCACATTGCCCGTGGAGGTAGTATTGGCCGGTGTAGCTACAATTTCAGTATTAGAATTAACTGTAAAAGAGGCAGCCGCTATACCGTTAAAAAACACATTGGTGGCTCCTGAAAAATTGTTGCCTGTAATGGTAACCGGTACAAAAGCCCCTGCACAACCACTTGTAGGGCTAATAGATATTACAGTGGGCTGAACAGGAGGGCAACTTAACGTCCAGTTTTTAGTGGTGGTGCCGGTGTTTGATAAGAAATTTTCACGGTCGGCAAGTATATAGTATTGTGTACCTGCTGTGAGAGATACAGTGCCGAGTGTGCCGGTAAGTAATGAGGTAGCTCCAAAACAAGACCAGCCCGTTCCATTACAGCCGCCCGATGCCGCTTTGTAATAAAAATCAACATAATCAGATGTTCCTGATTCTGAATTAATGGTTAATGTGTGGTTTCCTGTAGTAGCCGGTGTATAACTATAAATTGCTTCCTGGCCAGCAGTTACATCATAGGCATCGCAAGTTAATATTGACATGGTGCTGCCGGTGGCTAACAAACTGGTGTTTACAGGAGTGCCGCAGCTAATAGCAGAAATACTTAAGCATGGGTCTGGCACCGCACATGTGATAGTAAAATTTACGCTGCCGCCACCCGTACCTTCCGGGTCAAGCATAATATAATATTGCGTGCCGGCCGTAAGTGTGGCGGGGGTGGCAGATGTTGCTGCTCCGCTTAAGTCATCGAAACATGTCCAGCCGGTAGAAACACAACCGCCTGATGCCGGTTTCCACATATAGTCTATATAACCAAATGATGAGGTCTGACTAATGTTATAAGAGCCGGTTGTAGCCGGTGTAAAAGTATAGATCTGCTCTTTGCCGGGCGTACTAAACACACATGTGTTATTACTGAATGCACCATTACCAGATGCTATGGTAGCTGTGGTGGCAGTGCCGCATGCCGAAATATTTGGTATTGAACTGCAAGGGTTAAACACTGGTGCCGCACATGTGATAGTAAAATTTACGCTGCCGCCACCCGTACCTTCCGGGTCAAGCATAATATAATATTGCGTGCCGGCCGTAAGTGTGGCGGGGGTGGCAGATGTTGCTGCTCCGCTTAAGTCATCGAAACATGTCCAGCCGGTAGAAACACAACCGCCTGATGCCGGTTTCCACATATAATCTATATAACCAAATGATGAGGCCTGACTAATGTTATAAGAGCCGGTTGTAGCCGGTGTAAAAGTATAAATCTGCTCTTTGCCGGGCGTACCAAACCCACATGTGTTATTACTGAATGCGCCATTACCAGATGCTATGGTAGCTGTGGTGGCAGTGCCGCAAGCCGAAATATTTGGTATTGAACTGCAAGGATTAAACACTGGTACCGGTGCTGTAATTGAAAATGTACCCGAACATGGGCTGTTGGGGGTGGGCCACGTGTCAAACCAAATATAGTAGGTAATGCCTGCCGTGAGAGTTACTAAAATATTTTTAGAGTTGGTGTTGCTACCTATTGAACCAACACATGTACCTCCACTGGTGGGGCATCCGGCATATACAAAAATTGCTGTCCAGGTTTGACCGGCTATACTTATAGTATAGTTGCCGGTAATTGTAGGGGTAAGTGTATATAGGGCTTCGAGTCCTCCTTTGTAAGAATTAGACGCCCCTCCGCAAGCGGTAGATACGGTTGTTGAGCTTAAATCATTCGTACTTCCACAAACCAACGCCTGGCCTGAAATAGGTAACAGCGCGGGATTAATACTTGTTGCGCCACCGCAAGTTGTGGCTCTAGCATTATTTGCCAGCATAACATTCAGCAATGCTACCAAGAGAATATACCCAACAAATTTTTTAGAAAAAGTAAAATTTACCATAGTGAACTATTTAAATGAATAATGTGAATGACTGTGTGTTTTGGTTTGTTGAAATTACGATGTAAGCCAGTAAAGTTAAAAAAACATAAACTACCATACAATAAAATGTGCCAATAATTTTTTTCCAAAAGTTTGCTGAAGTTTAGCCAATGAAAACAATCATTAGCCAACCCCATACGCAATTCTCCTCTGTACACATCTATGTATAGCACCAACTACATGACCGTATATTTTATTCGCCTTTTTGCCGGTTTAATTAAATTCTAATTTTTACCGTTACTAATAAGTTGATAGTTGTTATGGATTATAGCGCTGCCTTTATTGAAGAAACTCCGTATTAGCTATTGTTGTTTTTATTTGTTGCTTATACTTTTTACCAGTGAAACTACTATCTGTTTGGCTGTTGGTTTTGGGTGCCGTGTTAAGCGGTGCCTCTCTAACCAAATTTGCCTATAATTTACAGCAGCCCTCTATAGTCAGGCAACTGCCCGAAATACTCAATGAAATTTCGGGGCTAACCGATATTGATTCTACACATGTGGCTTGTGTGCAAGATGAACTGGGCATTGTGTTTATCTATGATTTTGTGAAAGGCAAAATAGTAGCGCAGTACCGTTTCGATAACACGGGCGATTTTGAGGGACTAACGTACGCTCACAAAACACTCTATATTTTACGAAGTGATGGCCGCCTAACCGAATGGGTTAATTTCAGAACCGGCAACAGCACGGTTAATCATTATCAATTGCCGCTGGTAACTTCGAATAACGAAGGGCTATGTTATGATGCTGCAAATAATCAACTACTGATAGCTGCCAAAAGCAAACCCCTGAACCATGACGAAAAATCAGAGCGGTATATTTATGCCTATAATATTGCCACCCAAAAACTACACGCCAAGCCGTTATACAGCATAAGTGTAGAGCAGTTGAAAACTGCGGCCGCACGCTTTAATATTCAACCAACAGACACCAATGCTAAAGGTGTGGTGAAGCCGTTTAATTTCCGTCCATCCAGCTTATCGGTTCATCCAATTACCAATGACATATACATAATATCTGCTGCCGACAAACTGCTGATTGTAATGGACAGAGAGGGCACGGTTAAACACGTGCAATCTTTAACCGCTGATCTTTTTTCTAAAGCCGAAGGCATTACATTTTTAAGCAACGGCACCATGATTATTACTAACGAAGCTGCCGGTAAAATACCTACGCTGCTTGTGTTTAAAGCCACCCCCGGGCACTTTAAATAGGCAAACAGCAACTGCGCACGCAGCAGACCAAAAGTTTACCGGGCAGGTTAAACTTATTTGCTTACCATGAGCGTTTGCCCTGCTTTTAAATCGGTGTTTTCTAGGTTATTTATTTGCTTTAACTCATCTACCGAAGTGTTGAATTTGCGGGCAATTGAGTACAGCGTATCGGTGGGTTGCACCTGATACTCGGCTGCGGTAATTTCTATTTTGTTTTGGGTTAATGCGGCAACAGTATTATGGGTAGAGGCTGTTTTTTCGGCAGGTTCTCCCTTTGACTGTGATGCTTTGCGTTGTGCCCGCAAAAAATCTTCGTAGCTCATTACGCGTGGCGGAGCTGTTTTTTTGTCTTGCATGTTAAGCGGCTCACCGGCATAAGCCTGCTCGTTGGGCTTCATAAGGTTTTTACTGTAAAGCACACTTAGTTTTACCCCTGTTTTTTGTGAAATATCGTGCATGCTTTCACCGGGCAGCACTATGTAAGTAGATTCACCGGCTTTGTGTTTTTTGGGTTGTAGAAAAATAAACTGCCCGGGCTTGAAGCGCTCGCCTGTAGCCAGATCGTTGAACTGCATGACAAACGCGTAATCAATATGGTACTCCATAGCTACTTTAAGCGGATCTTCGTTGCCTTCTGCTTTTATGGCGCGCAGCCCGTTAACCATATATTCGGCACGCCCGGCTTCTTTAATCAGTTCTTTTTTGTGCTGTTCTTTGTGCTTTGCTTCAGTTACGGCAATCCGCGACTGTGCTCTTGCCTGCAATGGTTCGCCCTGCTCGGGCTGTTTCATCATTTTTTCTTTCTCCTCAATTTTAGCCACACCTATTTGGTCGTACTGGGCCAGGTTGTACTGCTCAATATAGTCAATAAGCATGGGTGCATATTTTGGATTAGTGGCGTAGCCGGCTTCTTTTAGGCCCAACGCCCAGTATTTATAGCTGGTAATAGGTAGCTGAAACAAGGGGGCATACCATTGGCGGGTAAGCAAAAACTCGGAGTGGTCAACGTAAGAATCGCGGGGGTCGGTATAAACACGGAAACACTCTTGCGGTCGGTCATCATCATGATAGTACCGTTTACCGGACCAGTTTTCTTTGCATTTAATGCCAAAGTGATTGTTTGAGTTTTTACAAAGCACCGAAGTGCCGGCACCTGACTCTAAGATTCCCTGAGCCAGCGTAATGCTGGCGGGTATTTTAGCACGCACCATTTCGTCAATGGCAATTTGCTTGTAACGCTCAATATAATCGAGCACTGTTTGCTTAGTTTGTGCCTGTGTGTGTGCCACACCGAGCCACATAAAAACAATAGTCAGGGTTTTACGCATGAGTACAGAATTTTCCGCCACTAAAATAAATGCGGCCGCCCCTGTTAAAATGGTGAGTTTCTACATTATACTGTGGCTAAACTTTGCAGTGTGTAGCTAATAGTGCAGCCGGTGGTGTAAATGATTACAGCCTTTGGGCAATATTTAGCCCGTCACGCAGCGGAAGTATGAAATTTTTTACCCGTGTATCATTGGCCAGCTTTTGGTTAAACCCGTGTATGGCAAGTGTGTCTTTGTCCTTTTTGTCGTCCACCACTTTGCCGCTCCACAACACGTTGTCAGCAATAATAAAGCCGCCACTGCGTAGTTTTTCGAAAACCAAATCGTAATAGTGAACATAGTTGGCTTTATCGGCATCAATAAAAACCAGGTCGAAAGTTTCGTTCAACTCTGGAATTATTTTTCGTGCATCGCCAATCAGGTGTTTAACCTTTGCCGTAAGGTTAGCCTTATTGAAATAGCGGGCGCACATGGGTTGCAGTTCTTCGTTTATGTCAATGGTGTAAAGAATACCATCGGCAGTTAGCCCCTTTGCCAAACAAATAGCAGAATACCCTGTAAAGGTGCCTATTTCTAAAATACGTTTTGGCTGAAGCATTCGCGAAAACATTTCAAGAAATTGCCCTTGCAAATTACCTGATACCATCTGTGGCATTTGCACTTTTAAGTGCGTTTCGCGCGAAAGTTCACTTAGCAGTTCGTTTTCGGGTGCAGAAAAATGTGCTATGTAGTTTTCTATTTGAGGCGAAACGAGATGCATGTTTGAGTGATTAAGTCAAAAACAGGTGAATATAGACGGTTTACAGTTTTGTTAATACCAGGTGTTTGTTGTAAAAAAGCAACGAGCCGTCTCGAAAAATCGGGACGGCTCGTTTATGATGTATAGCTTGCTCTTACTTCAATTTAGCTACAAAACCGGCCAAACCGCTTTTGAGGTTTGCTGCTTTGTTGGCATGTATATAGCCGCGCTTTGCCAACTTATCAATAGCCGAAAGAACAGCAGGAAGTTGCTTTTTGGCATCAGCAGATTTTTTTTCTGCACGCAGGTCGCGAATGAGGTTACGCGTAGTTTTAGCGTAATAGCGATTGCTCAAACGTCTTTTTGCTGTTTGACGGATTCTTTTTTCAGATGATTTGTGGTTAGCCATATCCTTATTTTTTAAAAAGGGAGTGCAAATATAGAAGCCGGGCTTAGATTTCCAAACGGCAGGCAGTTGAGTTTAAAATCTCGGAACTATCAGATCTTTATTGTGGCGGCTGTCCTTAGTCTTAATGGTATAGCCTACCATCAATTCTAAGGCGCCCACTGCGCTGCCGGCACTTTTTAACTTAGAAATGGTAACATCATAGCTAAAGCCGAGTTTAAACCCATTAACAAGAAATGTAAAATATGGGGCTATGGCATCGCTGGTTACGCCTTTGGTAATGTTATGAATACGGTTCATTACACCGAGTGTAAATTGCAAATCGCGGTTATCGCGGCTATACCGCTTTTCGAAATCGAAGCCAAAACCAATGCCGGTTTGAAGCTGGTCGTTTACACCCTGACGCATAAAAATACCTGTAGGCAAAATATGGAACTGCTTTTTAATGATTATGTCTAACCCTCCGTGTGCGTTCCAACGCCAGTAAAGGTCGCGTTTTTGTTCGGGTAAAATGTTGTAGCCGGGAGTGGTTACGTTATATGCCGAGCCGCCAATAAACAAGGCCAGTCTTTTATGCACTTGCCCATAGTACATTAAACCAAAATTCATGTTCAGATAACCCACTTTGTTAATGGTTATGTTCTCGTTGTTGGGAATAGAGGCAACAAACACATTATCCTGAAACTGGTTAGCAAACTGAAAATTTTCGGTTTTTATCCATTGGTAAGTGTACCCTATTTGAAGCCCGGCTGAAAGCCGGTGGTTGTCTTTTTTACCAAGTGTTTTTATATAAGCAACATTTGCCTGGGCAATAACTGTTGTAAAGGTATTAGCTCCTGCCTGATCGTTGGCAATAAACAGACCAACACCTAAAACATCTTTTTTAATCCGAATAGGCATATCGCCACTTATGCCGGTGGTCATGTATGGCGCTTTGAAAAACCCATTGGTGTTGGCACTAAACCATTGGTTGCGGTAAGTAACCGATACTCGTGCAGCACCATTTGTAAGGCCTGTCATGGCAGGGTTCAGTGCTAAAGGCGCGTTGAAATATTGCGAAAAATGAACGTCTTGGGCAGTGGCACCAAACATCACAAACATGAAGAGCAGAATGTTGAGTTTTTTCATTTTTCAACTATTACCAAAGCAATGAAAGATTTCCCCGGTGGTCTCTCAGCTCACCGGTATCTGTAATTTTTACGCTGGCCAAATACACATAGTTACCCATGGGCTGTATTTTTCCCTGGTAGTTTCCGTCCCACTCCAGCATTCCATCGCGTTCGCTGTCAAACACAGGTTCACCCCAGCGGTTAAATATTTTCAGCCATTCTAAATCCACTTTATCCCATTGGTCAATAATATGGAAGGTGTTGTTGCCGGCCTGATTACTCCATGGGTTAAACACGTTAGGGAAGTTATAGAGCACCTCTGTTTCTTTTACGTTGATAAGTATATGCGGCTCATCACCACTATCCATCCAATCGGCTTTGGTTCTGCGCGAAAGGGGCTGGCCTGATACAAAGGAGGTTTGTTTCAAATCTTCCCATTGCGGCACGTTTTGCCATCTGCCAATAGAGCCCCAATAACCATCGGCAACTGTATTGTGATAGATAGAAAGTTCACTTGGAGTAGTAGTACCTACCTGCTTAAGCATGTGCCAAAACTTGCCGTTAATTTTTATTACATCTGCTGCATGAATGGACGTATCGTACCCTTCGTTGCTAGCTAAGCCAAAACCCATGCGCACTTCATACGACTGTGGATCGTTTACCGTAGGCGTAAATTCTACCGGCCGATAAAGGATGTTTCCGTTATTGTTCCACCCTGTAGGGAACAGATATGTGTTGGTGGAGTTGGTATGGCGAACAAATCTGCCGGGGCCGGTGCTGCTTACAAAGCCATTATCTCTGATTACAGAAGCCGTAACAGGGTTGGTTACCGTCATTCTAAAATCCTGTGTAGCTAACTCAGAGCTATTAAAATTTAGCTGGTGATCGGTTACCGCATCGAGCGTTTGTGTTTTTACCGACCCGTTTGTTTCCAAAGAGAGATCGTGAAAAGTGGTAACGCTGCTTCCGGTTATTAACTGGGCGTTACCCACCAGTCGCACTATACTTTGGTCGGCCGTAAAGGTGTTGTTGTTTTCCCAATCGCCATACACAATGTATTCGCCATTGGCAAAACCACCTGTTGCTAAACTACCGTTTCTGAAGTAACCTCGAATAGTGGTTTGACCCGCATTACTGAAAAGCCCATCGGCATTTTCTGTAGCTCCGTCAATCCACAGTACTCCTCCTCCTGTAACTGCCACATCGGCACCGGCATTGTAGAACAATTGGGCGCGTAAAGCCGGCAGTGTAACAATCGGGAATATGAGCGTGAGTAAAAATCTTCTAATAGCCATGTCAGTTTTCAGCGAATAACAAATATAATAAATGAATCAATGTGTGGTATGTTTTTGGGCTTATTGAGTTTAAAGCATAAATTTTTTTACAAAAAGTAAATAGTGGCGTTAAACTAACTGGAAAAGTTGATGTCACAAACAGACTAAACGTTCCCGTATGAGTAATAAACCGGGAAGCGAGGCAAAGAAAAACGAAACACGGGCTTTGCTGAACTTCTTATCAAAAACAAAAGATTATGAAAAACAAAAGATTAAACCTTGTAGCATTACTGACAATGTTTACCACAACGCTGATGCTTACAAGTTGTCAGAAACAAAAGGACGACAATAGTTTTTTAACTGCCGACAACTCTGCTCTTGCAGATGAAAGTTTCAACGATGCCAACAATATAGCTGACGAAGCTGCTCAGAATGGATCGGTTTCTTACAAAACAGATGATAGTAACAGCTTAACCACCTGTGCTACCGTTACGCGCGATACGGTTTCAATGCCCCGTGTAACTACCGTTGACTTTGGCAGCGGCTGCACCGGAATAGACGGAAAAACCAGAAAGGGCAAAATTTTAGTGAGTTACGATGGCGAGTACCGCGCACCGGGAACAACCATCACCATTACATTCGACAACTTTTTTGTAAACGACAATCAGGTGTTGGGCACCAAAACCATTCACAACAACGGAGCAAACTCTGCCGGGCATCTCGCCTTTGCCATTGATGTAAACGGGCAAATAATTTTGGGAAGTGGCGAAGGAACCATCAACTGGACTTCGCAAAGGTTACGCGAATGGATTGCCGGTGAGCCGACCCCCAACCGCGATGATGACCAATACAGCATAACCGGCACTGCAAGTGGCACTGCCTGCAATGGCAATACTTTTAACGCTACAATTATGCAACCTCTAATTCGCAATCTGGCCCCTTTATGCAGACGCCATTTTGTAGCAGGAACCGTATTAGTAGAAACCCCGGGTAATCCAGACCGCACAATTGACTTTGGAAATGGAAACTGTGATGACCAGGCAGTGGTTACTGTTAATGGCCACTCACATACAATTACATTGCGCAGATAAGGTTTTTAAGCTCCATAAAAAGACCTCGTTCTATAAAGGGCGGGGTTTTTTATTGTATTAGCTCCGCTTTTATTCGCTTTAAAAACTCGGCTTGAGGCATTCGTTTTTCTTTGTCTTGCCCATCGGCATTTTCTGTAGCAAGGTTTTTTAACCGATCGTTTTCTAAATCAAAAAGCTTTATCTGTGTTTTAGTTAATTCACTAAGCGGTGAACCAGAAGAAGTAAGCTCATAGCCGAGTTTTTGTAGTTCCGGGCCGGCTATAAACTCGAAAAGTTCTATCTCTAACTGAGTAAGTTCTGTCAGAAATTTACGAGTGTTTTTTGTCTCTACCGGCTTGGTAACATTTTCCCACATTTTACCTGACTGTGCCGTGCGTATAGATTCGTCTGACAGGTAATACAGCATAGCTGAGTGGTTGTATTGCAAACCGGTTTTGTTACAAATTTCTATCAAATATTTCTCGGGGTTTAGAATAAAATCTTCGTAGCGAAGTGCTATATATTTTTCGGAAGTAAGTGAGTTTATGTAACGCAATGCTATTTCCTGCTCCTGTTTCCACTTATGCGCCAAATGATAAACATGTTTATCGCCTATCATTACTTTTTTAAAAGAAGCCGCCACATCGCGTCCATCGCGATAAAGGTAAATGACAAACGGATGAAAATTTTCCTGTCGAAAATGCTCTATATAATACACCGTCTCTAAGCTTTTGCAGCACCAGGCAGTTTTGTTTTTGGCTTTGCAAACCAGCTCGTTTATCTGAATAAAAATTTCGAGCAGTGTATTTCTACGGCAACTCATAAAAATTTGGTCGCGGTTCAGTGTGTTTACTTGCCAGCTAACCGGATTAAGCTCAATAAGCGTGCATACATGGTCAATAAGTTTTTTAAAGTTGGTTTCCAAATCTAAATTGCCATAGTGCCGAATAAGAGGAGCAAACACCTGAATAACGTGCGGTGGGTGCGGGGCATACAGTTGCGGCAACTGATTGAGCATTACACGCAGCAGATTAGAGCCGGAGCGTTGTGTGCCAATCATTTGAATACACTGTAAATTTTCAGCCATACAAACAATAATAGCAGAAACACGGTAAGTTTGTTTGCAGAATATAGATATTGCACTTATGAATAGTGGAGTTAGTCTTTCAGTGATAGTGCCGGTTTATAATGAAGAAGAAATTATTGAGTCCTCGTTAAAAAACAAACTCGAGTGGTTGCACCAGAAAGATTTCGGCACTGAATTGATTGTGGTGAACGATGGCAGCGCTGATAACACGGAAGCGAAAATTTTGGCACTACAGAACAGGGCAAATCTTATCTATCTGAAGAGTGAAAGTAATTTAGGATTTGGTGGGGCTGTATGGAAAGGTATTACGGCTGCTCAGGGCGAAAAAATACTTTGCCTGCCTGCAGACTTAACAATAAGTAGAGAGAAAGCTGATTCTATAGTTTCGTTACTAAACAATTACGATGTGGTGGCATGTTACAGAGAGTCGAAGCCCGGAAATTCGTTTGCGTCAATAGTTGGTTCAAAGATATACCGGGGTCTTATACGTATGATGTATGGCGTTACGGTTAAGGACTTGAACTGGGTGCATGCTTACCGTAAAACAGTTTTTTCAGAACATAAAATTACCCCCGAGAGCAAGCGCACTTTTTTTCTTGCTGAGGTGTTGATACTTGCAAGCAGAAAAAATTTATGCATCGGAGAAATTGAACTCTCTCAACAGGCACGATCAGGCAAAAAAGGTACGTCACAAAGGTTTGGGACTTTTGTAGATGCTCTAATTGACTTGTGGTATTTTGCGTGGAGGTAAGAATTACTTCTTTTTGTCGTTAGGCTTGTTGTCTTGCTTTTGACCGGGTAAAATTTTGCCAAAAATCCGTAGTGGAAGTGTGAGCAGCGATATAAGAGTTTCGATAAGTTTCATGGTCTGAATATTAAAGTAATCCGCTAATTATAGTATCAATATCTAAGCCTTCGGCTTCTGCCTTGTAGTTTTTGAAAACGCGGTGGCGCAACACCGGCAAAGCTACTTGCTGTACATCCTCGATATCTGGCGAGTATTTGCCTCTTACGGCAGCGTTGCACTTGGCACCTAACACCAAATATTGAGAAGCGCGTGGTCCTGCTCCCCAACTAATATAGTTGTTTACTGACTTAGGGGAACTGGGCTGATTAGGTCTTGTATTGTTCACCAATTTTACTGCATATTCAAGTACGTTATCGGCAATGGGCACTTTACGAATAAGCTGCTGGAAATATAGAATTTCTGCCGCTGTCATTTTTTTGTCAACTTGTACTTTAACCCCTGCCGTGGTGTTTTTTACCACCTTAATTTCTTCTTCGTATGAAGGGTAATCAAGATGAATAGAAAACATAAACCGGTCGAGTTGAGCTTCGGGCAGAGGGTACGTGCCCTCTTGCTCAATTGGGTTTTGAGTGGCTAAAACAAAAAACGGCAAATCGAGCTTGTGTTTTTTTCCGGCAATAGTAACGCTGCGCTCCTGCATGGCTTCAAGCAAAGCTGACTGGGTTTTGGGTGGGGTCCGGTTTATTTCATCGGCTAATACAATATTGGCAAACACTGGTCCGCGGTTGAATCGGAAAGTTCGGTTCTCTTCTAAGATTTCGGAGCCCACAATATCGCTGGGCATAAGATCGGGAGTAAACTGAATGCGGTTAAAACTAAGGTCTAGCACTTCGGCTATTGTGTGAACGGTTAAAGTTTTGGCAAGTCCGGGAACACCAATCAGCAAACTATGCCCATCGCTAAAAATGGATATAAGAATATTTTTAACCACCTCATCTTGTCCTACTATAATTTTGCCTACTTCGGCTTTTAGTTCTTTATACTTAGCAGCAAATGCATCGAGCGCTTCTACGTCAGATTTATACATGAATACGGTTTATTCTTGAAAAAATTGATTCTGAACAAAGAAAGAAAAATTTGTGACTGAAGGTTTCGCATGAAGAAAACTGCCGTATTGCTCTTGTTAAAAATGGCAGCTAGCTGGAGGGTGGTAGCCTGGACTTAAAATCACACACCTGCTGTTAGTAAAAAACAAATAATCACGGAAGCGCGAAATTACATTCGCACGTATGTCGTACTTAGATGAATTAAATGATGTGCAGCGCGAAGCTGTAGTTAATAGCGATGGCCCTACGCTGATTGTTGCCGGACCTGGCTCGGGAAAAACTCGTGTGCTTACTTACCGCATTGCTCATTTATTAAACAATGGTGCTGACCCCTTCGGCATACTGGCGCTTACCTTTACAAATAAGGCTGCGGAAAGTATGCGAAACAGAATTGAGTCTATTTCGGGCAATCACGCCCGTTCGTTATACATGGGTACATTTCACTCTGTATTTGCACGAATTCTGAGAGTAGAAGCACCGAAAATCGGATACCCCTCAAACTTTACTATTTACGATACTGAAGATTCGAAATCGTTGATAAAAACAATTATCAAAGAGCAGGGGTTAGACGACAAAGTGTATAAGCCAAACCAGGTTTATAATCGTATTTCATCAGCTAAAAACTCTCTTATAACACCTGATGCCTATCTGGCCGATGGAGAACTACTCACCGAAGATCAAAATCAGCGAAGGCCTAAAACAGGCTCATTGTATAAAATTTATTGCGAACGGTGTTTCAAGAGCGGAGCAATGGACTTTGATGACTTGTTGTTAAACACGCATGTAATACTTGAAAAATTTCCGGAGGTGCTTTATAAGTATCAGCACAAGTTCCGCTATGTTTTAATAGATGAGTTTCAAGACACTAACTATCTGCAATACGAGATTGTTCGAAAAATTGCGGATGTGTTTCAGAACATTACTGTAGTGGGCGATGACGCCCAAAGCATTTACGCTTTCCGCGGTGCCACTATTGACAATATCTTAAATTTTGAAAAAGATTTTCCGGAACTTAAGGTTTTTAAACTGGAACAAAACTATCGCAGCACTCAAAACATTGTAAAAGCAGCCAACGAGTTAATTCACTTTAACAAAAACCAGATTAAAAAAGAAATCTGGACGGATAACCAGCAGGGAGAAACAATAAAAATAGTGCGCACACCCAGCGATAATGAAGAGGGCAGATGGGTAGCTGATTCTATATTGGAATTAAAAATGCGAGAGCATTTTAAAAACCAGCAGTTTGGTATTTTATACCGAACCAACGCACAAAGCCGCGCTTTTGAAGAAGCCCTAAGGCGACTTAACATTCCGTATCGAATTTACGGAGGAATGAGTTTTTACCAACGAAAAGAGATAAAAGACTTGTTAGCTTATTTGAAGCTAACGGTTAACCATTATGACGAAGAGGCTTTAAAGCGGGTCATTAATTACCCGGCACGTGGTATTGGTCAAACATCGTTAGACAAAATTCAGGTGTTGGCGGCCAACAACAACCTGCGATTGTGGGATGTTTTGGAAAATATTCAAAACACAGAACTACCACCACGAACCCGATACGCTATGGAAGAGTTCGTGATGCTGATAAAAAGTTTTGCGGCTCAGATTTTAAAAATGACTGCATACGATTTAGCAGCCCACATTGGCAAAACCACCAAACTAATTGCAGAGCTTTATAACGACAAAACCGTAGAGGGTATTTCGCGTTACGAAAACATACAAGAGTTGCTCAACTCTATAAAAGAATTTGTAGAGGATGATGAAGTAAACGAAAATATTTCTGCCGAAGATGCGGCAGGATTAGCCAACGACAAATCACTTGGCTCTTTTCTACAAACAGTAACTCTGCTTACGGGTGACGAAAAAAATTCCGAAAATACAGATAGTGTAAACCTAATGACTGTTCACAGCGCTAAAGGGTTAGAGTTTCCGGTTGTGTATGTAGTAGGGCTTGAGGAAAATTTGTTTCCTGGATCGCAAGCATTGTATAGCACAGAAGACTTAGAAGAAGAACGAAGATTGTTTTATGTAGCCATAACCCGTGCCGAAAAACGATTGTATTTAACTTATGCCAACACACGATATAAGTTTGGCCAGTTAAATTATTGTGATGCCAGCCGTTTTATTAATGAAATACCCGACAATATTGTGTCGCACCATGGCGATATAAAAAAAACACCCGCACAACAAGTGCACAAACCTGTTTCTACTTTCTCGCGGGTTGTTTCTACACCCTCGTATAAACCAACAGCCGAAAACAAGCCTTCATCAACTTCTAAATCACATGATCTTACAGGGCCGTTTATACCTGATGATGCAAGCAAACTGCAAACGGGCATGGAGGTGCTGCATGAAAAATTTGGAGAGGGCAAAATAGTTTCTATTGAGGGCAGCGGGGTTAACCGAATAGCATCGGTTTTTTTTACTTCTTATGGAATAAAAAAAATCATGCTGAAATTTGCCAAGGTGAAAATACTTGGCGGTGAGGCATAACTATGTTGTTGTAAAATAAAATGTAGTGCCTGTACCCGGCTCAGATTCCAACCATATTTTTCCGTTGTGGCGTTCCACTATCTTTTTACAAACCGCCAGTCCAATGCCGGATCCGGGGTATTTATCTGACGTATGAAGGCGCGAAAAAATCTGAAATACATTTTCGCTGTATTTCATGTCAAGTCCAATACCATTATCGGTTACATTAAAAACTTGTCTGCCTTCTATTTCATGAACATCAATTTTTAACTGCGGGCGCACATTTGGCCTGCGGAATTTTATACCGTTACTAATCAGGTTTTGAAACAATTGCCGAATTTGCAATTCATCGCAATTTATGTTTGGCAGATTGCCTACTGTTATTTGTGCTTCTGTTTCTTCTATCATTATCTTCAAGTCGTCCAACACTTTTTTCAACACTTCGTTGAGATTAGTGGTAACAAACGGCTTACCATTGCTCGACACCCGCGAGTAATCCAACAAGCCCAACACCAGTGTGTTCATTCGCTGCGCGCTGTTTATTATGTTGCCCAAAAACTCTTTGGCCTCCATGTCCATTTTGTTATCAAAGCGCTTTTGCAGCAACTGCGTGAACCCAACAATACTTCTGATAGGCTCTCGCAAGTCGTGAGAAGCTATGTACGCGAATTTTTCCAGTTCGGCATTACTGGTTATGTACTTTTCCAAAACCTGGTTTTTAGTCCACAATTCGCCCAGTTTTTGATCTAGTTGTTCGCGTGCAATTCGCAACTGCGACACATCACGCATAACCATAATTGCGCTCTCGCTATTTAAGCGGCTGATACGAAGTTCAAAGTGCATTTCATTATCGCCACGCTTATCTAGAAACTCAACTGTCTGCATCTGTCCTGTTAGTACCGCTTTGGATATTAGTTGTAGTATTTTGTCAACTTCCGTTTGAGGTAGAAAGTCTGTCAACCGATTGCCTGCTGCTGTTTTTTCGGCAAACACCTGTCTGAGTTCTTCGCCTGAATATACATCTAGTATCAAGCCGGCAGAGTCAATCTGAAACACCATGTCAGGCAATGCGGATAGAGTAGCCTTTCGCGTTTCTTCGCTTAACTCAAGCTTTAGTTCTGTCTCTTTCATATCGCTCATGTCAGTGGTGGTGGCTAAAATGAGCTTAAGCGAACCGTTAGCATCGTACTCAAAGGGCGTAGCGTCTGTGAGCATGTATTTGGTTAAACCGTCACGAGTAATGTATTTGGCAAAAGAAGTATATACCTCACCCTCTTTTAGTTTTGTGAGCGCTTGAAAAATTTTTGTGGCTGTTTCTTTGTAGTCGGGATGAAAAAAATTCATTACCCCGGGGTCTTCGGTGTAATTCAGTTTTTGCCAAATAGGGAAATTGGCATACTCAGTTTCAAAAGTTTGTAAGTTGAACAACGCAATGTGGTTGGGTAGCGTATGCGCAATCTTCTCAATAAACAATTTGCTCTGAAGTAGTTCTTGTTCAGTATCCTTTAGCTGGGTTATATCTTGCGAAATTCCGAAGTTGACCTGTTCTAAACTGCCTTCAATATTTTTAAACACCGTGCTACGGGCTAAAATCCAGCGCCACTTGCCGGCTTTGTCTTTTATCCGATATTCTGAAGATGAATACTTGCCACTATTTGCCGGGTCGAAAATGAATTTTCTAGATTCAAGTAATTTGGGAATATCATCTTTATGAATCAGTTTGGTAATAAACTGAAATTGATCTTCATCGCCCAAATCTTTGTTTGAATAACCAAGCAAGCCAAGCAAGGGTTTGTTTTCAAACAGCACATTGCGCGATTTACTTTCTACTACAATTAAGCTATCGGGAATTATCTGTGCTATTTTCTCAATGAGCAGGTTTTTGTTTCTCAGGTCTTCTTCAACTTTGGTAAGCAGATGATAGTTGTAAGCTACTGCCAAACGGCATGCCTCTCCTCTGAAATTTACAGATGAGCTTTTAGTTTCAATATCTAATACTCTACCATGCTTTGTAATCATTCGGTTGCTCAAGATGGTATTATCCATTTTTTCGGCAACACCTTTCTGAATTGCTTCAATTACTTTGCCCCGGTCGTCCGGGTGAATGAACTCTATGAGGTTTTTCCCAACAAGTTCACTTACGTCTTCCAGATCAAGCAAGTCTTTACACAATGAGTTAGCGTATAACACCAAACCCATCTTGTGAATCATGATGGGGAAAGGGGAAATATCAACGATATTTTCAAAATCGTTATCGTACTTATGCTGTGGTGTATTAGGTGCTTTTTCCAAAATCTATTTCGATATGCCGAAAGGTAACCATTCAATACGTTTTTGGCAACAAGATGTTCCGCATATTGCAAAAATTTATTAGCCGCGATTCATTATTTGTGTGCTTCACTCAGCAACTCATCTATAAAATTTCGCCCGTTAACAAGTCTTGGCACTTTGTTTTGTCCTCCTAGTTTGTTTTTTGAACTCAGCCATTTATAAAATGTTCCCTGTGGCAAACAAATAACCTCACAAACAGACAGTGCCAAGTCATTAGCTCTCTTTTGCTTGTAGTTAGAGTTTTCGGTTTGCAAATTAATGTCCAACAGTGTTTCGTACTTTGAAACGTCATCTGGTTGTTTTAAAAACTCAATGGCAAACTGAATTTTTCCTTTCTTTTCAATACTAATATAGCAAGGCGCTACTGTAAAATCGCTGATCTCTGTATTTAATTCCCGGTTGGTTTTAAGTAGCGCGCACTCCACATTGTTCAACATCAAATCCTCGCCAAAAGCATTTATATATTCTTGAGTTCTGCCTGTAATCTTAAACGTGTATGGGTTTAATGTTTGAAAAGCAATTACATCACCTACCAAATACCTCACAAGACCATTTGGGGCAGTTACAACAAGTGCATAAGGATCTCCGGTTTTTACTTCGCTTAATTCTATGGCCCTTTCGTCACCGCTATGCAGATTTTTTAGAGGTATAAACTCATAAAAAATAAAATTATCGGTAAGCAGCAGTAGGTTGTTACTATGCAAGTTTTCCTGAATACCGAAAAAGCCTTCTGTGGCATTATATACTTCGTAAAACACAAAGTCGCTTTTGCCCACCAAATCTTGAAACTGTTTTCGGTAGGGTTCAAAACTTACTCCACCATGAAAATATACTTGCAGGTTTTTCCAAACATCGGTTAGTTTGTCGAATTCTACTTTCTGTTTCGTTTTCTGAAAAACAGAAAGCAGCCAAGTAGGCACTCCGCTCATTGTTCCTATATCTTCTTTCACAATTTCACTTGCCGTTGCTTCTAGTTTGCTTTCCCAATGGGGGCTTATTTGCACGCCAATAGAGGGTGCGTAAAAAGCTCTATAAAGTGCCGGAACATTACGAACAAGTATAGCTGATATATCGCCTACAATTATTCCTGAAGCAAGTGTATCATAAATTCCTCCGGGTATAAGTAGGTTTTTATGACCAAGTAAGTTCAATTGTTTGTTGTTTTGATGAATTTTTGATAACGCAAAAAAACTACCGCGCACGTGGCATTGGCGCATAATCTGCAAAGTGATAGGAACCATCTTGCTTTTACCGCTCGTGGTACCCGCTGTTTTTGCAAACCACTTGACCGGTTTGCTTGTCATTACTTTCTTTTCTCCCGAAGAGATGAGTTCAATATATGGAGCGTAGAAATCAAACCGTGTTATAGGAATTGTTTTGTTAAAGTCCTGATACGTTTTAACCTGATTGAGTTTTAAATTGTTTGCCAGCAGAGTACCCGAAATTTCATTCAGTATGTTCCTAAATATTTTTTTTTGGTGACGAAGCGATTTCTCTTGGGTAAACTCTGGAGGATAAACCACTTTTAAATACGCGCGAAACAGAATGTTTTTCAAATCGAAAAGCATAAAAGGTGCTTTTAAATCTGTCTGGATATTGTAAACTCAATAAGCTGCTCAACTGAATTTCTTGATTCGCTTACCGGAAATTCTTTAAGCAATGTAATGGCCGCATCGCGAAAATCTTCCATTTTTTTTCGGGCATAATCCATGCCCCCGTTGGCGCGCACTGTATCAATCAACCACCGAACTTTTTCCGGATTTTGGTTGTCGTTTTTTACCACGTTTATCATTTTATTGCGCTCGCCCCTGCTTACTTTGTTAAGTGTATAAATGAGCGGCAACGTCATTTTTCTCTCTTTAATATCTATACCTCGCGGCTTACCCACCTCGGCCTCTTCGTAATCAAACAGGTCATCTTTTATCTGAAAAGCTATGCCTATTTTTTCTCCCATTAATTTTACATGGGCAATTTTTCTTTCGTCAGTGGTGGTGGTAGAAGCCCCGCATGCGCAAGCAGATGCAATTAACGAAGCTGTTTTGCATCGAATAATTTCAAAGTATATGTCTTCCTGAATATCAAGTCTTCTCGCTTTTTCGAGTTGCAGCAGTTCACCTTCGCTCATTTCGCGTATAGTGTTAGATAGTATTTCGAGTAACTGGTACTGTTTGTTTTCTACCGAAACCAACAGCCCTTTCGACAATAAATAATCACCTACCAATACGGCAATTTTGTTTTTCCAAAGAGCATTAATCGAAAAAAAACCTCTTCGCTGATACGAATCATCAACTACATCATCATGCACTAAAGTGGCTGTATGTAAAATTTCGACCAGAGAAGCCGCTACATAGGTAGCTTCATTGAGCTCGCCACAAAGTTTAGCTGAAAGAAAAACAAACATGGGTCTCATTTGCTTTCCTTTTCTGGTTACTATGTAATGGGTTATTCGGTCGAGCAGTGGTGCTTTGCTTTTCATGCTTTCTCTAAAGCGAATTTCAAACTCATCGAGCTCTTTGGCAATCGGTTTTCTAATTTCATCTAAATGCAAAGCCATGCAGGGCGAATGTAACAACTGCGGTGACTATACCACCTGATTTATCCCAGCACAAACTATAAACGAGCCGGCTTATAGCTTCTCATTTACTTATCTCTGCTATGTTAGCACCAATGATTACAGCATTACTCAATATTGTTTTACATAGCAAACACCATCGAAGTTTTTTGGCAGATGTTTTTTATATTGAAAACGCTCACGCTAAACCAATAGTGCTGTTTAGCCATGGCTTTAAAGGGTTTAAAGACTGGGGGGCTTACAACACAGTAGCCCAACAATTTGCCGAAGCCGGATTTGTTTTTGTAAAGTTTAATTTTTCGCATAATGGAACCAGCATAGACAATCCTACAGAGTTTGTTGATCTCGATGCGTTCGGTAACGACAATCTTTCTATTGCAATGGATGATCTTGGGGTAGTAATTGACTGGATTTTTTCACCTGAGTTTCCTGTTGAAAAATTGGAGTGTAATGCAACGAAGTTGTATTTGATGGGGCACAGCCGCGGGGGTGGGCTCACCATTTTGAAGGCAAATGAAGACCGAAGGGTTAAGAAAATTTGCACTTGGGGCAGTGTTAATGAGTTTAGCAAAGTTTGGAGCAAAGAAGAGTTGGAATACATAAAACGAGAAGGTGTGGTTTATATTGGTAACTCGCGAACGGGGCAGCAAATGCCTATTAAATGGCAGATGTATGAAAACTATTTTGCCAACCTACACCGATTGTTTGTGCCCGATGCTGTAAAAAACCTTCAAATTCCATTCTTGATTCTACACGGCACAAAAGACGAAACAATACCCGTAGAAGCTGCCATTGAAATGCATGAATGGAACAAAAACTCTGAACTGTTGCTAATAGAAAACAGCAACCACAATTTTGGAGGAAAACACCCTTACACAGAAAAAAGCCTTCCGTCAGATTTGCAGCACGCAGTAACCGCCAGCATAGAATTTTTTAAAAAATGAGCAACGAGTTAAAAATTGGAGGCGTAACAGAACACTTCAACTTGCCATGGAGCTTAGCGGCTGAACAAAACAGGTTTGCTGAAACGGGTATTCAACTTAGCTGGAAATTTTTTGCCGGAGGTACCGGTGTAATGACAGAAGCCTTAAAAACAGGAGAGCTGGATTTAGCAATACTGCTCACAGAAGGCTTTTTGTCCGCTGCGGCAAAAGGGTTAAACGCAAAAATTGTAAAAGAGTATATCACTTCGCCTCTTGGATGGGGAATTTTTACAGGCATAAACTCCTCATTCAATTCAGTTTACAATCGTTTGCCCAAGAAATATGCAATTAGCAAATACGGTTCCGGCTCTCATTTAATGGCCATGATTCATGCTCAACAGAGAGGTGAAAAAATTAATGCAGAAGATTTAGTAGAAGTGCAAAGTATTGATGGGGCACTTAAATCTCTGTCTGATAACCAAACACAGGTGTTTTATTGGGAGAAATATACCACTAAGCCGTTTGTAGAAGATAAAACATTGCGAATGATTGGTGAGTTCAGCGCGCCCTGGAGTAGTTTTTTGATAGTGGCTAGCGATGGGGCATTGAAACTAAAGAAAGATGCAATTAAAAAGGTCCTTGAAGTTATTAATAAAGAAAGTGCCGCATTTGTTGTCTCTCCTAATTCGGTAGCGTTATTACAGGAACGCTTTAATATGAGCGAAGTAGATGCACGTACGTGGTTATTGCGAACTGTATGGAGTAGCGACTATTCGGTGCGTCATCTAGGATTAGAAAATGCAAAACAAGCGTTAATAAAAATTGGAAGCGCAACCCGGTCTTTATCTATTGAGCATTTATGTTGCGAATGGGTAACGCTCGCATAGATAGACCTTTACTGTTCTTTGTGTTGCACAGTTAATTCTAATGCTTCATAAAAATCTTCCCCGTATTTTCTTATAAGTGCTTCTTTCAAAAACTTGTAAACGGGCACTTTTAATGCTTTCCCATTTTTACAGGCGGCTTTGCATACATGCCAACGCTCATAGTTCACCGCGTCATACTGCTTATACTTTGTAATGCGTATCGGGTACAAGTGGCAACTAATTGGCTTTTTCCAGTCAATAACACCATCATTATACGCTTGTTCTATTCCACAACCCACCACACCGTTTTTGTCGCGCACTAACCAAGAGCAGCCCTCACTCTTATTCATTAGTGTAGTACACCACTCTTTGTTTTCTTTTACATAAACATATTTGCCTTCTTTCTCAATGGTTGAAACACCTTCGGGAGTCAGATATGGTTTAACCTTTTCGTAGATGTCATCGAGTATTTGCAGTTCGTTTTTATCGAGGGGTGCGCCAAAGTCTCCTGCAATACAACATGCACCTTTACAGGCGGTCAGGTCGCACACAAACTGCTCTTCCACTACATCATCGCTTATAGTTTTGTCGTCAATTATAATCATAGCTGGGCGAAAGGTACTCTTTGATAATAAATAGCAAACTTAAAAGCAATTAGATTCGCTGCATGAAGAAAATATTTTTTGCGGTTAGCTTATTATTTTGTTACAACGCCAACTCACAGTACAATTCGCTTCTATGGAAAATTTCCGGTAATGGACTTCAACAGCCTTCGTACCTTTATGGCACTATGCACACCAGCGATAGTCGTGTGTTTAGTTTGAGCGATAATGCAATGCCTTTTCTTACAAGTTCCAAAGCATACGCTATGGAACTTGACCCCAAGGAAGCTATGAACATGAGTTTGATTTCTAAGCTTGTGATGGGGGGTAATTACAGTTTAAAAAAAATGATTCCAGAAGTGGCGTATTCATTTCTTGACTCAGTTATAAAAAACAAAATGGGCATTGGCATTAAGATGTTCGACAATGTAGCGCCTATATTTACCATGACACTTTTCGAAGCCGCAACCATGGAGTTGGCAGAAGACAAATCGCCAGGCAAAGGTGAAGTGTTAGATATGTATTTCTACAAGCAAGCAAAAAAGAAAAAGAAAAAACTTGTTGGAATAGAAACTGTCAGCGAGCAAATAGATGCATTAAACGTGCTCAACTATAATGAACAAGCAGATTTACTTGTGAAAGAAATTGAGTTAATACAGCGCGATACTGCTGAAGGAACCGATGTGTTAAATTTTTACCTTGACCAAAACCTTGACAGCTTAGCCGCTAACAGTACCGATGTGCAAATACCACCAAAATTTTACAAAGCGTTGGTGATTGATCGCAATATTCGGATGGCAGAACGCATAGCGCTTTTTGTAAATGAACAACCAACTTTTATTGCGGTAGGTGCGCTGCATTTACCCGGTGAGGTTGGGGTTATTGATTTGCTTCGCAAACGGGGCTTTACAGTTGAACCAATTAAAAAATAAAGGAGCAACGAAAAACTATCGTTGCTCTTTGAAAAACTTATTTGCCCAAGTATAATTCTTCGTTTCCTTTTCTTAGCGTAAGATTATTCTTAGTTAACTCAAGTATTCTGTGAATCTCAATAGCGTTGCTAGAATCGTTGCGCAATTGCAAATCTTCTTCGCTGTTAATTAGCTCCCAAGTACCTGTTTCCATGTATGGAGTTTTGGTGGTGTCAACAAAGCGAAGGGTGTCGTAGTTAATGATATAGACCATGTTGGGCGTATCATAACCTAGGGTATCGACCAAAATTACCGAATCGGGTGCAAATGCAAACTGATTCCAACTGCGTGTATATGTTTGGTTGGCATCTGAAATAGTTAGCTGCCAATCGCGGAATGTTGTATCAAAAAAAACTGTTTGTTCAAGTCCGTCATTAATATATCGGTCAAACTTCCATGTGCCTACTATTTTTTTAACAAACGCCTTGCGATCACATGCTGCCAACAGCACAATTAGTCCAATGGCAATTACAATTGTTTTTTTCACGAGTAAAATTTATTGGTTTATATAATTAGTCTTCTTTCTTGTTCATATATCGTTGCGAAGTATCTGTAAGCAACTGCACATGTGTGCGGGTTAAATTAAAGATGGTAAATTCTCTTTCTATAGTTTGAGGAATAAATGTTGTGTCGCCCAAGCTATCAATCGAAAATCCGGAATTATCTGTATGTGTCAATACAATTTTTTCATCGTTGTCAGCAAAAGCATAGGTGCCGTTTATATAAACTGAATCTGGGTTGGTAAGAAACTCTGTAAACTTACCATCATCGGTAAATGTTATGGTATAGTTGGGGTTTTTGTTTTGAAAACTGGCTGTTTTGTCAACATTATAAAGCAAGTATTTATAAACCTCCCACACTCCGTTCAAATTTTCTTTATAGATTTTTTCTTTGTTACAGCCGGCTATAACCAACAGCACCGCAAAGAGTAAAACTGTTTTTTTCATGCTTATTTTTTTCAGATAGCCGAAAGTAAAAAAAAAACAATACGGCCAACCTGAGACATAGCTTTGCGTTTATAGCAACAGCCGCGTTTGAGGATTGTACTACTTCAAAGCTACCTCTCGCTTTTCCAACGGTATAAACTTTTCGACTCTTGCCGAAGTTGCATCTATTTTGGGCACAGGCGATATGTAAAACAATGGCATGTCGTTAATGTTAAAGGGCAGCAGTGCAACAGGCCATGTTGTTTTTTTAAGTTTCCGTGATAGATAGCCCGACTGAAACGGGTCGGTGGCTACCGCTATTTTTCTAAAACCAAGTTGTACGGCCAGTTCAATGCCATAGGCAATATTCTCCGTTGAATGCAACGCCCGGTTTTCAACGAATGTGTTTTCGTTCGGTATCCCTAATGAGTCGGCCATAATTTTCATGGTTTGAGCTTCAATGTAACCGTTGTGAACAGCGGCACCAGAAAAAATAATATTTCGCGCTATACCTTTTTCGTAAAGTTGTATTGCCCAAAGCAAGCGCGCTTTGTAAAGAGGTGAAACTTTGCTGCTGTCGTATGGTGTGCCCGGCACTATTACTACATCGTACGGAGCCGATGGTAAATTGTGTACATAGGCAATAGAAAGTTGATGGTTAATAATTTCGCAACTGTTTAGCAAAAACGCTGCGGTGCATAGCATAAAAAATACGGGCGGTTTCATAACAGCAGTGTTGGTGATGTAGAATTTGGCTATACATATTCTGCTGTTGTGTGTTTTTTACTGCTGGTGGCTATCTAAAATCTTTGACCGTGAAATAAATTACTACCTATATAACAGCAAACCCCTTATTTTTATTGTGTGCATTTGAATAGCGACAAACTAAAGCAATCAGTTTTTCTTGTAGCCTTATTTGTGTTAGGTGGGTTTCTTTTCTGGCTATTGAAAGGATTTTTAAGTGCGTTTTTGGGTGCGGTTGTCTTTTATGTACTGTTGAGGAAACCGCTTCGCTATTTTACAGTAGATGGCAAAAGGAAGTGGCCAAAACTTGCCGTCATAATTGTGCTGATGATTTTTTCTTTTTTAATCCTGATTTTACCTGTAGGTGTAATATCGCTAATGCTTTCCGGTAAGGTAGGTTACATCATTACTCATTATGCCGATATTCTTCGCATTGCTGATGAGTGGGGTGCACGCGCTGAATCTTTTTTGGGTGTGGACGTCTTAACAAAAGAAACTACCCTTAAGCTTACAACACTGGCGGCAGGCATTATTCCTGATTTGCTTAATGCTACAGTTAATGCTGTAATCAATGTGTTTGTGCTTTACTTTATCCTTTACTTCTTATTGTCCGAAAGTGATTGGTTTGAAAACACCGTGAGAAACAATTTGCCTTTTGAGAAAGAAAACAACGCTCTGCTTTTAAGCGAGTTAAAAACTCAAACTGTTTCAAATTCAATTGGCATAGTTGTGTTAGCTCTTTTGCAAGCCATAACGGCTTTATTGGGTTATTTTTTTCTTGGTGTAGATGAGCCTTTGTTTTGGGCAACCATCACAGGCATTATGAGTGTTATTCCGGTAGCCGGCACCACCATAGTTTGGGTGCCGTTAGCTGTTTTTCTTTATGCTGGTGGGAACACCTGGCAGTGTATGGCATTGCTCCTATATGGCGGTGTGGTAATCACTAATATTGATAATGTTTTCCGTTTTGTGGTGCAAAAACAACTGGGCGACATACATCCGCTTGTAACATTTTTTGGTGTGGTTATTGGCTTACCCCTTTTCGGATTTGTAGGGCTTATATTTGGCCCCCTGCTTATATCTTATTTTCTGCTTCTGCTTAAAATATATCGTAACGAATACGCTATTGTTGAGCGGATGTAAAAACCGTAAATGCGTTTAGTGGTGCGGATGTGTTTTTTTTCGCATTCTTATATTTATTAGCTCTACCGTTAACGAAAACAACACGGCCACATAAACAAACGCTTTGTTGATGTGAATGTCAAATCCTTCCAGTATTAGTGTAAATCCGATAAGTATTAAAAACGACAATGCAAGCATTTGTAGTGTTGGATATTTATTTATCAGCGCACTGATGGCCGTGCTAAACTGCATCATAATGAGCATAGATATTATTACGGCCAAAATCATCACCATTACTTCGTGTGTTAAGCCAATAGCCGTTAATATAGAATCAAACGAAAACACCATATCCACCATTACTATTTGAAGTATTACCGCTGAAAAAGCAGCTTTTGCTGCACCGGTGTTGTGTTCATGTTCTCTGCCCTCCATTTTTTCGTGAATTTCAGAGGTTGATTTGTACAGCAGAAAAAAACCGCCAACCATCAGAATTAAGTCTTTCACACTCACTGCTGCCGACTTAGCGGGATCAGAGGAGCCAAGTTGCTGTAGTATGTTTTCTACGGGCAATACAAAAATAGGTTCTGTTAAACCAATAATATACGTTAGAAACATAAGCAACACTACTCTTATGCCCAGCGCAAACCAAAGGCCTATGTTGCGTGCACGCTTGCGTTCGTGAGCGGGCAATTTGTTTGCCACCAGCGAGATGAATATGATGTTGTCAACCCCTAATACAATTTCAAGAAAAGCCAGGGTTAGCAAACTAATCCATGTGGCCGGTTCAGTAAATATCTGTGGATCAAAGTGCATGGGGCGAAAATAAAAAGTGGGAGCAATTACAGTTACTCGCGATAGCGCAAATACACCAAACCCGCCACAAAACAGAGTACTGCACCAACAATTCCGCTGAGTCTTAACCCAAAATCGTTACCGGGGTCTTTACCGTATAGTGTAAGCATGGCAAACACCATAATGCCCAGTGTTTGGCCAAATTTTTGAAAGAGTGCACGCATTCCAAAATACATTCCCTCTTTATTTTGCCCAGTGGCTTTAGCATCTGCTTCTGCAATATCAGCCACTACAGTATTGGGCAATATACCCAAAAAACTATCCGGCACACCAAATACCACCATCAGCAACACAGCCTGTAGCATAGGCGAAACCGGATACTTTCCCAACCCAAAAATTGAAACAAAAACAAGCACCATAGCAAAAAATGAAACTACTATCATTTTCTTTTTGCTAATTTTTTTCTCTAAATAGTTTACTACCGGGTAGAACGCCAAAGTTACAACTACCATTAGCCCCATTAAAAGTGTACCGGTGGCTTCGGGCAGCAACAGCATGGCTTTTACATAAAACAACAACCCACTTGTTATAATAGCTATACTCATAAAATATATCGCATCGGCAAATGCAAACACCCTAAAGTTTTTATTCGCCAATGCAGTTTTCAAAGATTGAGTTACTGACTCTGTGGCCATACCCGGACGTGCATATTTTTTTTCGCTGATAAAAAGCGGAGGCGCTAACATGCTAAGCGCACCAATAATGTTCAATGCAATAATGGAATACTGATTCGATTTTAGCACTGAAACATGCGGAAGCATGTCATGAATAACATTGGCAATTGCTGGTGCCGAAGACGAAACCACCACACCCAATATAAACCCTACTGACTGAGCTGTGCTCATGTGCATGGTGCCTTTTGGGTAATGGCCCAGCTCTGAAATTAATGCGTTATTAGGTATTACATAAAGTCCGAAAAAGAAATAATAACCGAGCTGAATGAACGCCAGCCAAATTAAGTTGTTACTATTTTCTACATAATACGGAGGATAAAACATTAGCACAGCAAATACGGTCATAGGTAAAACCGCCAGTGCCATTAGCGGAATTCTACGGCCTTGCTTATGCTGGCTTCTATCGCTCCATCCTGCTATAAATGGATCAATTAAAGCATCAAACAATCGGCCGCTGGCCATTACCAAGGCTATGATGTTAAAGACACCAAAAAAAACAATCTGCGGCACTAAGTTTACCATACCTGAGTTGTTGGGCGGCAGATACAAGTACAGGAGCATTACAGAAACGATATTGATAGAAATGCTCCATCCGAACGTGCCTAAACCGTACGCAAATATTTTTGAAAGAGGAAGTTTTTGTGGTTGCATAAAAGCAGGTAACGACCTTAGGGGCAGCTTAATTTTTCTGTCCCCTGAAATCTCGAGCAGAAATCCATTTGCGTCTGATGGCGAATAAAGAAAGCAAGAGAGCGAATATAGCCATACCAATTACCACCTCCCAAAACCCCCAAGGGTCATCAGCACGTGGTATGTTTACGAAATTCATACCATACAAACTGGCAACAAATGTAAGCGGCAGCAATACAAACGAAACACTCGTAAGAGTTTTCATTACGTTGTTCATTTTGTGGGTTTGCAGCGAGTAGTACAAATCCATTAGCGAAGAAAGTTGATCGCGCAGAAAATCAAGTTCTTCTACGTCACGAGTCATGTGATCCTGCAAATCGCGCAAGTAATATTTATTGTCATCTTCAAAATATTCGATTTCGTATCGAATTAAATTGGTGATAAGGTCACGCACCGGAACAATATGCTTTCGCATATACAACACATCGCTTTTTAAGTGCTGAAGCGTAACTAATTGTGAATCGTGCGGGTTCTTAAAAATTTCTTGTTCCAGTTTTTCAACTCGTTCCTCTACATGCTCAATAACGTAGTAGTAGTGATCAATAATTACATCAAGCAAAGTGTATAAAAGATAATCTTCTCCCTTTTTCCGGAGGGTTCCGTTGTTGGTTTCAATTTTATCTCCAACATTTTTCTTAAACACTCCAAAATCTGCTTCTCGGAAAGTAATGAGTACGTTATCGCGCAATACTAAACTTACTTGTTGGTCTAACACTTCGTTTTCGACCAAAGAAAACATTCGCAGCACCACATAAAGCGAATCGCCATAGTCCTCAATCTTTGCGCGTTGGTTTGGGTTCAATATGTCTTCTACCACGAGTGGGTGCAAGCGAAAGGTTTCTGCAATGTGGCTAAGTGTTTCTTTGTCTTCTATTCCTAACACATTCAACCATTTTACATGGTTGTTATTTTCGCGCTGTGCAATACTCTTCGGCAATGCGTTTTCTTCATAAACACACTCATCTTTATTATAATAGTAAAAGTGAATAACCGATTTGCGCGATATTTTCATAATGTACTGAGTGCCCGCAAAATAAGAAAACAAGCAAACCATCACTACATTAGCGCACATGCTGAAAATTACTAGTCCGCAGAACACACAGATAAAAAATCTGAAACATCTTGAAAAGGCAAGTGAGCGCAGAAAGCAAAGCCGGTTTATTATAGAAGGCTTGCGCGAAACTGTTTTAGCTTTTCGTGCAGGATATGAAATAGAAGTTCTGTTTGTATGCGAGAATGTATTAAAGAGAGATGGAGAGTACTCTTTGGGCGAAATCAGCAATCAAAAATCAACAATCAAAAGTTTCGAGATTTCAGAATCGGTTTATCAATCACTGGCATATCGAGAAACAACAGAAGGTGTTATTGCCATAGCAAAACCCCAACAACACACGCTCGATAACCTACTACTAAAAAACAGCCCTCTGGTTTTGGTAATAGAGGCAGTAGAAAAACCGGGTAACCTCGGAGCTATGCTCCGCACTGCTGATGCCGCAGGGGTAGATGCTGTAATCATCTGTGACGGCAAAACTGATTTGTACAACCCTAATGTAATTCGAAGTAGTATAGGAACCGTTTTCACTAATCAAGTGGCAGTTTGTGAAGCAGCCGATGCCATTTCGTATTTAAGGCAAAGCAACATCACCACCTACGCAGCTGAACTCTCTGCCACCAATTATTATTACCAACACAACTTCAAACAAGCCACTGCCATAGTGGTGGGCACCGAAGCTACAGGCCTGAGCGCGATGTGGATGAAGGCTGCAAACGAACACATCAAAATTCCAATGTTGGGTAAAATTGACTCGCTGAATGTAAGTGTAAGCGCGGCTGTACTTTTGTTTGAAGCGGTGAGGCAACGAAGTTGAGTGTTGCTTGCGTGCTCCGACCTGCTTTAGTTAACCGCATTTACTACCCACCAACCTGTGGCAGCCGGACATGTGTTTATTATGTACTTTGTTTGCCGTTGGTTTTTGCCAACGATGTGTTGTAAGAACAAAAAATGCCCTCCGAAAATGGAAGGCATTTTTCTGTTTTTGATTCGCTATTGCCTATTGTACTACAAATCGTTTTGTAACACGTTGTGTTTTGTCTTTGATGTCAGTTACAGTAGCAAAGTATACTCCTTTGCCAAACTTTTCGGTATTGAAAATAATATTGTCATCAAACTTTGTGTTGGCTATTATTCTACCGGTAAGGTCTGTAATTACTACATCGTGTTCACCCGGCATATTCGCCAAGATTTGAATCTTATCAATTGTAGGGTTCGGAAATACCGTGATGTCTAACTTAGGGGCATCTGGTATTTTTACAAGAGCGTTGTATGTATATCCTGTGTTGAATATTGGCATATTAATGCTTGATGGATGGTCGGGTGAAAAATGAACCCGTTGAACAGCTACACGAGGAAACATAGCTTGTCCGTTATACATATAAAACTGCCCATCACCCGGTTTTCTGCGGAAAAACTCTCCATCATTTAATGGCACCTGCGGATTTGCCTGATAGCGAGTGTAGTTAGTTGAATTTATCAGCACACGAATTTTGTGCCCTTTAGCAAAGGTGTAAGCTATAGGCTGCATCTTAAATACATACTCATAAACATCTCCAATGTTAATGTTTGAGTAAGGTATGTCCACATCAGCCGGGTCTTCGCGCCCATCGCCATAAGTTTCGGCCCCTGGAGTGCCCATTTGGTCAACTAGAGAGCGGGCAAAATCGCGTGCACGGGCATTTACAATTGCTTCTTGCACAAAGTAAACACGGCCATCCGGCCATACATCGCAGATACGTACATTCCAATCGCAATCAGTAGGGCCGCTGCTAACACCACCCGGATTTGATTTTGCATATAATGTGCAAACCGGTAAGCCAACAATTGTAACGGAGTCCTGAATTACTTCACTGTTAAATTGTATAACCCCTTCGCGATCCATTGTAAATGGAGCATTGGTAGGGTCAGTAAGTTCCATTTGGCTTTGTGAGTTCCGTGTGCCATCCGGAGAACGCACAATCATGTTGTTTCCCCCTACAGTCAAAATTGGATCATCCGGATCGCTTACATACATTTTGTATCCCTCGTCTGTTGTTGGAGCGTTGTCGTTAAATGAACCGTCATTATGCAAAAACATTTTGCGCCACTGCATGTGCTCTGTAGGTGGAAAACGGTCGCAGTTTATCCAGTAGTTACCCATTTTATAATTGTCCGAAAATCCTTGTACGGCATCTGAAATAGAGTCGGGCCCGGGTACATAAAAGCGGACATTTGCCTCTGCGGCAAAATTTTTATATGGAATACCTTGCAAAGGTTCACCCCCGAATGCGGGCAACACTTGCCCTACTTGAGGCACATCTTGTGTAATTTCAAACTCTGGTATAACGTCTGTTTTCAATTTAACTTTAAGACCGGGCAATCCTCCGTGGCCTGCCAGAAAGTTTACCATATCTACATAGGGCACTACAAAGTCTTGAGAGGGAACCTGGATATAAAAAATTCCCAAAACTCCGCCATCGCCAAAACGCTGCCAGTTATTGCTCTTGCGAATAATAAACTTTGGCTCACCCAAAAAATTACTTGAGTCATAATTTAAATTATAACGGAACCAGGTAATTAGATCAGAGTGCAACACATCATTAATTGGTACGTTGTTGATATTGAAATCTGATAAATCAATTTTGGTAATTTCAATGGCGTTGGCTGGATAAATACGGTCGCCACTTGCACGGCTGGCAGTAGTCTGATGCGCCCACGGCCCTATTATCATTTTCTGTTTTGTCTTGTTAATGCTGCTTAACGCATCTAAGGTGTAGTTCTGTGTATGTATTTGCCCTTCGGTAAAAATGTCCCACCAACCGGTTACGTGAAACACCGGTACATCTAGGTTTTCGTAACGGCTGTGTGTTAGGTTAGGTAATGCTTGTTGTGTTACCGGATCTACTGATTCGCCAAACTCATTGACAGGAGCCGCGCTTCCGTCCATATCAGGGCGACCTGTAGAGTTTGGATAAAAACCCGCAGTGCCCAGCACGCCATTTCCATCTAAATAGCGCATAGCGGTAAAGTGGTCAATGGCAAGATTGGCCGCTTCAAATTTATTTTGTCCAAAACTTCTTGTTACACCATTAAGAGTAATTGTCTTGGGTAAGTCGTAGTCGAACGAGGTGTGAATGTTGTTCTGGCGGTCGTTATCACCCGGAATTAAGTCATCTTCAGTACCGCTGAAAATTTGACCTTTCAACCAACCGGTTACAATTCTATCGCGAAAAGTTCCGTTGTTGTATCCTGTAGAAAGATAGTGCTGTGTGGTAGCCACAATAGGCATTAAGCATTTAAGCACCGGAATAGAATCAGTAATGCGGTGGGCTAAACCTAACTGTAATTGTGTGTTACCTAAGGCCGATGCTCCAAACATACCTACAAAACCGTTATTTATACGGTCGTTAGTATGGGGTAGCCCGTCATAAAAACCGGCTTTGGTAAGAGTATCTAAAACACGGAGTGAGTTGTAGCCGTCTTCGTGTTTGTTAGAGTGTTTCGGGTCGGTAGTTGGTAAATAATCTAACACGTGGCCAAAAGGGTGATAGGCATTTTTGTTCCAGCTATCTGAATACATAGGAAAATAAACACCTTCAGAAGAATAGCGCCCACGCATATCCTGAAACATGTAGTTGTAACCCAAAATGGCAAGAATAGCGCCCACCTCATCAAATTCACCTTTGTCGTAAGGTGTGCGGGTGAATATTGTTGGCAATTGATACGGGTCCGGGTTGGCTACGCGGTTAGCGCCAACGCCTATAGAGTCGTACGCAATAATTTGTGTACCGTATGGTATAAACGTAACAGTATCTGTATGTATGGTAGTTCCGAATATATCAATATCGCCCATTGACACGCGAAGCGAATCGCGCAAGCGTGGCAAATAAACATCGGTATAGAGTTTAACACCGTCAGGCATTACAAAGGGCACTGTGTATTTGGTGCAAAATTCTTTGATGTCATCGAGCGTACCGTTGGGCACATGCTGCTGAGCATTTACCGACACATTGAGCAGAAAAACAAGAGAAACAAATACGTACAACTTTTTCATAAAATGGTTTGGGTTTTAGTGGTCGTAGAGGCGATTAAATCACTGTTAGTTTTATTTACAGACGATAATTATAGTTAATACTTTCTATTTCAAAAAAGCCGGATTTATTTTTCACCGGTTCCCTTAAATTGTTCTTCAGGGTTTTTAAACAATACATTAAACGTTGTAAGCGACCCATAGATACGTGATATGTATTGTTGCATTTCAACTTTCTCTTCATCAGTTAGTTTTGCGTGGGCGTTTATCTTTTGCTCCATTACTCTCAGGCGGTCGCGCAGCATAACTATTTTGTGAAAAAATGTTTCTATGGGCACCTCTTTGGGCTGTAGCGATGTGTCTGCCGGTTTCAAAATCATAGTGCCATCATTCCACCGGTTAGCCAACGCAACCGTTTGTTGCAAATCGCTTTTTTCATCTATGACCTGCTCAATAGCTTTTTTAACGTCATCGAGAGTTATTGGTATCACATCTGCCGATGTTTTTTCCAGCACTTGCAGCCCGCTAAAATTTCGGGCAATGCCGCGTGTATCGTTGCCGTCTTTAAACCAAATGGAGTAAAACTCGGTATCCATTTCCACTACCACTCCTTTACCATACTTTGGGTGCTCTACTCGTGAGCCCACCCCTAAATTACTATCCATAGCCGTTTGTGTTAAAGGTGGCGAATTAGCAAATACAAACCCGAATTGCCAACAAACAATACAGTAGTTCGTTTTTTTAAAAGTCCAAATAGTTAGTTTGGCGCCCTTTGTAAATGGCCAAGAAAAAACAACAAGAAACCAGCTTAGGGGGAAAAACTGAGACCATAGTTGTTGAGCCCGATAACATTGAAGTGTATGGGGCTCGTGTTCACAACTTAAAAAACATAGATGTTTCTATTCCACGAAATCAACTGGTGGTCATTACAGGTATATCGGGAAGTGGTAAGTCTTCGTTGGCGTTTGACACTATATACAGCGAAGGGCAAAGGCGATATCTCGACTCTTTTTCGGCTTATGCGCGGCAGTTTATTGGCAGTGGCGAGCGCCCGGATGTAGATAAAATCACCGGCCTTTCACCGGTAATTTCTATTGAGCAAAAATCAGTAAACAAAAACCCGCGAAGCACCGTGGGCACGGTTACCGAAATTTATGATTTTATGCGCTTACTCTTTGCACGAACCGGAGAAGCATACTCGTACGTTACCGGAAAAAAGATGGTGAAGTTTACCGATGAGCAAATTATTGATACGCTGCTCACCAACCACTCCGGTAAAAAGATGATAATTCTTGCTCCGGTGGTGCGTGGACGCAAAGGGCACTATCGCGAGTTGTTTTCACAAGTGCTGAAACAGGGTTATCTGAAAATTCGGGTAGATGGTCAAATAGTAGATATAAAACCAAAAATGCAGCTCGACCGCTACGAGGTGCACGATATAGAACTGATTATTGACCGGTTAAAAGTAGAAGCTACAGACCGCGACCGGGTTCGAAATTCGGTGGCTATAGCCATGAAACTGGGTAAGGGGCTCATGATGTTGCTGGATAGCGAAACTGGAGATGTTTTTATGTTCAGCCGCCACCTGATGTGTGTAGAGTCCGGTATAAGTTACGAAGAACCATCGCCCAATACGTTTTCTTTCAACTCGCCTTATGGCGCCTGCACTACCTGTAATGGATTGGGTGTTACTTATGAAGTAAACCGCAAGGTAATTTTGCCCGATGAAAAAATTTCCATAGCACGTGGTGGTATTTTGCCAATTGGCGAGCAGCGCGACAACTTTATTTATAAAGAGTTGGGGATTATTGCTCGCAAGTACAAATTCAATCTTGGAGATCCTATTTCTAAAATACCTGACGAGGCGCTTAACTACATATTATATGGCGATACTGAAGAACAAATACAGTTTGATGAAGAAGAACTGATAATAGAAGATTATGATGACCGATGGTACACTCTTAGCAAGGGAGGGTTGGTTGGTTTGCTGAAACGATGTTTTAAGTTTACTACATCTGAAGGTATTCGCTCATGGGCCGAAGGTTTTATGGAGCAGCACACGTGCCCCAGTTGTAAAGGCACACGTTTAAAAAAAGAAAGCCTGTGGTTTAAAATTGATGAAAAGAACATTGGCGAACTAGCACAACTTGACCTTGCCGATTTGCAAAAATGGTTTACCGGTTTAGAAGACCGCATGACTGATAAACAGCGCCAAATTGCCAAGGAGCTTTTGAAAGAAATTCGTGCGCGCATCAATTTTATATTAGAAGTTGGCTTAGATTACCTGGCACTCGACCGCCCTTCGAAAAGTTTGAGTGGTGGCGAATCGCAGCGCATACGCCTGGCCACTCAAATAGGTTCGCAACTTTCGGGCATCACTTACATTTTAGATGAACCGAGCATTGGTTTACATCAACGCGATAATCGCAAATTGATTTCTGCACTGAAACAATTGGCGGCTAACCCCAACACGGTGTTGGTAGTAGAGCACGACAAAGAAATAATGCTGGAGAGCGATTACATTCTTGACATTGGACCTAAAGCCGGTGAACATGGCGGCAGAATTGTTGCACAAGGCACACCGGCCGAATTTCTGAAACAAAAAACAACTACGGCTAAGTTTCTTTCTAACGAATATACGATTGCCGTGCCCACTACGCGCAGAGCCGGAAACGGAAAAGTTCTATCACTCAAAGGAGCAAAGGGTAACAACCTGAAAAATATAAGTGTTGATTTTCCGTTGGGTGTGTTTATTTGTGTAAGTGGTGTGTCGGGCAGTGGCAAAAGTTCGCTGATAAACGAAACTCTTTATCCGCTGCTGCACAACTACGTTTACAACGGCAAATACAAACCACTTAAACACGAAGAGATTGTAGGGCTGAAAGAAATTGACAAAGTGATTGAGATTGACCAATCGCCCATTGGCAGAACTCCGCGCAGCAATCCGGTTACCTACATAAAAGTGTTTGACGAAATCAGAAAACTATACGCACAGTTGCCCGAAGCAAAAATACGCGGCTATCAGGCAGGGCGTTTTTCTTTTAACGTAAAAGGTGGCCGATGTGAAGAGTGTGGCGGTGGCGGTATGAAAATTATTGAAATGAATTTTTTGCCTGATGTAGAAGTGCAGTGCGAAAAATGTTTGGGTAAGCGCTACAATCGCGAAACGCTCGAAGTGCGTTACAAAGGAAAGTCTATCAGCGATGTATTGAATATGACCGTGGAAGACTCGCTACAATTTTTTGAAAGCATACCAAGCATTTACCCTAAACTAAAAACGCTCAACGATGTGGGTCTTGGGTATTTACGTTTGGGCCAGTCATCTACTACGCTAAGCGGTGGCGAAGCGCAGCGCGTAAAACTTTCATCGGAGCTTTCGAAAAAAGATACGGGTAAAACATTTTACATTTTAGATGAGCCTACCACCGGGCTTCACTTCGAAGATATCCGCGTATTGCTAAGCGTTTTAAACCTCTTAGTGGAAAAAGGAAATACTGTTTTAGTTATTGAACACAACTTAGACGTTATTAAGGTAGCTGATTATGTAATTGATATTGGCCCCGAAGGCGGTTTTCGCGGAGGTAACGTAATAGCGGTGGGTACTCCGGAAGAAGTAGCTCAAAACACTACCAGCCACACAGCAAAATTTTTAAGAGAAGAACTGGGCTTGAATTAGAAGGCTTGTTCTGGCAAAAACACAAGAGGTGCGCAGTTGGCCTGCGCACCTCTTGTAATAAATACATTGTTTGGTAATTACTCAACGGCAATTCGTTGTGTGGCCGAGTTGCCATCTGTAAGTTTTACATTCAACAGGTAGATACCCGCTTGTAAATCATTCACCCATACAGTGTGGTTGTATGCATCAATATGGCTCCATTGTTTTGCCAAACGGCCGGTAGCATCATACATACTTATGCTTTCAATTGGTTTTTGCAACGAGTTAGCCACCACATGCAACATGCCCGAAGCCGGATTGGGAAATACACTCATCTCTACCTTACCGTTTACTTCTCTAATACTGTTCGGCAATGAGTAGTTAGGGTCAATTAATAGTTTGTATAAGCGCAAAGTAGAGTAGCCCATAATAGTATCTATATATAACATGGCTTTGCTTTGCGAAGCATTAGGGTTAAACACCGGATTGGTTCCGTTATACCAGTTCCATGGTTCAAATGCCTGACCCCAGAATGGATATAGGCCTTCGATAGATACGTTATAGGTGCTGTCTTTTTGGTGACGGTTTACAGGGCCTGCAGGGTAATTGTTGGGCAAAAACACATTGTTGTTTCCAATATTTCTGACTATAGGCATAAAATCTCCGGAGCCGCTTACTTCAATAACCGGATTAAAAGTAGAGGTAACCACCACGGCTGTGTTGTATGGTGTAAGCCCTTCGCTTACTCCTTGAAATGCAAGCACCGGTGCTTCACCTGCTTCGATAATAGACGTGTCGGCAACGGCACCACCCAACGCTATTACACAGTTAAATGCCGAAGAAATGCCGGGATAGTTGTCGTTGTTTTGCGTTCCACCAAAGCCTTCAAAGTTTCCGGTTTTAACTGTATCTATATATGGAATTCCATTTATGTCGAGCACTTTAGGTATTTCTATTTCAGCGGGTTTGTTTAGGTTGCCTGCCGCCAATGCCACATAAGCACCGGAGTTGCTACCTCCTAAAACAAATTTGTTGCCGTCAATACCCCATTGGTTAGAGCCATTTTGAACATCGTTGCGGAAATAGCGCACGCAACTTTTTACATCTTGCATGGCGCGGAACACCGCGTTGATGATAGTGCCGGAGCGCACATCAAAATCACTGGAGGATGGGTTCCAGCCCAGGCGGTAGCTCATGCTTACCGCTACATAGCCGCGCTTGGCGTACCGGTTACACATTTCTACTATGCAGTTTTCTTTACGGTCGGCAAAGGTGAAGCCCGTAAGCGAACCCGGCAAAAACGAACCGGCATGCATTAAAATAATTACCGGGCGGTTGGTGGCTGTATCGCCAGCCGGGCGGTACACATCCATATACAACGAATCGAGCACGGCAAAGCCGCTCAGGTAGCTTTTGTTTTGTGCATACACTATGTTGGTATCCACATTTACTGTATTAAAAACTTCATCGAGATAGCGCAGCGACTGCGCTTGTGTGCCAACGGCTGCAAAAACCGCTAACATCAGGAAACTTTTGCGTAAATAATTTTTCATGTGCTTTGTTTTTTTGTGTCGGTAAATTTAACCAAGCAACGGAAACGAAAAAATGATTTTTACAAAAACCGCTTTTACACAACTATGGCACATGCGTTGTTATGCACTAAACCCAACACCGTAAGCATCGGACTGTTTAAAAGTCTTTTGCTTTCTTTTCTCTTTTCTTTTCTAAGTTTTCGGTGTCAATATTTACCAGTACAGAGCCGTAAATCATTCGGCCTACAGCCGGGCCGCCATAGGTTTGGTAGTTCTTTTTAGAAACCAGATTGCTACCGCCCAGCTTAAATGTGGTGTAAATTTTTGCCCAATCGTAACTGATTTGTGCATCGAGCAACGTATAGGTGGGTATAGCGCCACTAAACTGTGGCGAGCCCTCAAAAGTAAACCCTTGTATGTATTTAAAGTTTACGTTAAAGCCGAAGCCGCGCACGTTCTTAATTTTTATATCGCGGCCGCTGATGCCAATATTGAACTTGTGTTCAGGTGTGTTGTAGGCGGGTATTACGGGGTCTGTGCTGCCTAATTTATCGAGGCGGTTCCAACTGTAGTTGCCATTCAGCGAATAGTTGTTGATGAAAAAGTAACTAAAGCCCACGGCTACGCCATAGGTCATAACTCTGTCAGGTGCATTGGCGGCTACGCGGTACACTTGCTTAATGCCATAAATACCCCCCTGGTTAACAATGTCGGCACCTATTCTGTAGCCCAAAAAATCTTTATACCAGCTAACATACGCGCTGCCGTCTATATACACTTTGTTTTTTATTATGCCTTTGTAACCTATCTCCAGCGTTTTTGCTTTTTCGGGGCGTACCGGTGGAACGTTATACCAACTCAACAGCGTGGTGTCAAACGGATTGCTGCCTGCATAAGCGCGGAACGATTCAATGGTAACCAGCGAATCGACCCCATGCAGGTTGCCAATTAATATAGCGCGGCCTACGTTGTAATACAAATATTGATCTTGCAGTGTAGGGTTGCGTATGGCTGATGAAAACGAAACACGCACGGTATGGTTTTTTTTATAAACGTACACTATGGATGCTGCCGGTGTGGCTATAAACGGAAAGTTTTGGTTTTTATCAACGCGGCAGGTAGCAGTTAAAATCAGTTGGTGTTTATCTTCCTGAAAACTAAAGCGTTTGTTTAAGCTCAGGTACATGCCCACTTCCCAATTGGTAATGCGCTTGCGCGAACTATCTAATACAATGTAATTGCCTAAGGTGTCTTTGGCCAAATTGCCAATAGAGTCGTACTGGTACGTGCGCTGCATGGTGTCACTGAAAATGGTTCCGCGCGAATCAGGCAGATACATACGGAAACTTGCTCCCGCCAGAATATCCATAAACGGCTTTTCCTTTCCTTTCAGTTTTGGTTCAAACTTGTATTCGCCTTGTATATGAAACAACTTACTTTTATCATAAAACCTGGTTCCGCCTTCTTCGTAAGCGGTGCGGCTGGTAACAGCCGCTAATGAATCATTAAAGCGTTGGGTGCCGGGCACTAAACGGCTAATGCCGCCAAACAGCGAATTAGTATCGGCATAAGTGCGCGCCTGTGCATGCCAGTATTGTACGCTATCGCGGTTGGTGTTAAGTGTATTATCATATACAGAATTAGTATGGGCTAATATCTGGCTCCACAATGCTGCGGTGTCGTATTGTTGGCTTACGTCAACACCAAACAGTTGTTGTAGTTGGCTCCACATGGTGGGGTCGTCAGTTAAACTTTTGGGCAGCCACCAGTTTTGCAAACCGCTTTTCGATGTGTTTAAATCAATCACTGTTGAGTAGTTGCCCAGCAGGCCGTTAATTTTGTTTTTAGGAGAACCCACAGCTGACCACGGTATGCCGTTGGTCCAAAACTGTTGATACTCTGCAGCCCATTGTGGTGTGGCCTTGGCACTTTCCTGCATTTTAAGTGCGGTGAACACAGCATCGTAACTGTTTGCAGCATTTTCTGCAGTAAAGTATGCGCGTATGTAAAATTTATCGGGCTGGTACACATCGGCTTTCAAATGGTGAAACTGAATGCCGTTTATACTATAACGGTTATCGCCCTGATACACGGTGGTGCCTGTTCCAAAGTTGTATGCTACACGCGCTTCAATTTTGTCGGTTATTTTGTAGTGCAGCGAAGTGTTGGCTTTAATGTTTCGCACATCATAATCAAGCACATCTTTTTCTAAATACCCGGTGCGGTAAATTTGCCCCAACCCCGGAAACTGTCTGGTGGGGTATAAGAATGAATACTTGGTGGGCAGTTCATCTCCATACCGGTTAACGGCATCGTACCCTCCGAAATTTGTTTCGGGCAACCAGCTATTGGTAGATGGAGACATATTGGTGGCCGCCCAGTCATCGGCACGCAGGTAACTGAAGTTGAGTTTAAACGCAAACTTATCCTGCCCGTTTTTGTTTTTGAAAGCGCGCGCATAACGCAACGCACCTTCAAACAAATTGCGCTCGGCACCTTTTACAAAAAGTGTAAGCCCATTGTAGTAAAACGGATTTTTGGTTTGCAGATTGATAACACCGTTAAACGCATTGGGGCCATATAGTGGTGATGATGCTCCAACTATTAAATCTACTTTCTGAATGTCAATTTCGGTAGCGCCCGCAAAGTTGCCTACACTAAAGTTCAGGCCGGGGGCTTGGTTATCGGCACCATCTAACAGTTGTAACGAGCGCACCGGTGAGGTGGAGTTAAAACCTCGTGTGTTAATGACCACAAAGCCTAACGATGCGGCTGTCATGTCAACACCTTTGAGTGTGCTAAGCCCTTCGTAAAATGTAGCTGATGCCGTTTGCTTGATAGCTTGCAGGCCCATGCTTTCTACCGTTAGCGGGCTTTCTTTTTGCTTTTCGGTAATGCGGCTGTCAACAATTTCAACCGTGCCCAGCGTTTTTTCCTCTTCGGCTAATTTTATATTAAAGGAACGTTTCAGGTCTGCTTCGGCTTTAACTTCTATTTCTTGTGTGGTGTAACCAATGTACGAAAACGAAAGGGTAAACGGCAGGGGCTCTTTAATTTTTAGCTGAAACTTGCCATCTATATCGGCTGCAGTGCCCGTGCCGGTGCCTTTAACCGAAATGGTAGCGCCAACTAACGGTTCTCCGGTTTTTTTGTCGAGCAATATGCCGCTAATTTCTTGCGAAAAAATTGGCGCGGTAATAAAAACAAGCAGCAGGGCGGTGTAAAATTTTATCATAGCACATAGTCAGTTGCATGGCTAAATAAACATAAGTGCCCGAAATTTTGTTTTTGGTTAAATGAAATTTCGCCATTACTATTAACGGCAACAATTTAACTATGACCATAAAAATATTGATTACAGGCGGCACGTTCGACAAAGAATACGATGAGCTGACCGGAAAACTTTTTTTTAAAGACACACACCTGCCCGAAATTTTAAAACTGGGCAGAAGCAATTTGCCCGTAAGCGTGCGCACACTTATGATGATTGACAGCCTGGAAATGACCGATGCCGACCGCGAAATAATTATCAATCACTGCAGGCAGTGCAGCGAAGAAAAAATTGTGATTACCCACGGCACCGATACCATGCAGGTAACCGCTCAACAGTTAGGTGAGGCTAACCTGAACAAAACCATTGTGCTTACAGGCGCCATGATACCTTACAAGTTTGGCAGTAGCGATGGCCTGTTTAACCTCGGAAGTGCTTTAGCTTTTGTGCAAACACTTCCGGTGGGTGTGTATGTGGTTATGAACGGTATGTGTTTCGATTGGCACAACGTGCGCAAAAACAAAGCATCGGGCGTGTTCGAAAAACTGTAAACCCAAAACCTTTTTTATGAAAAAAACATTAGCGGCCTGTATAATTATACTGCTCACCTTTTCGGGTTGTAAAAAAGCAATTACCTCACTTACCATGATTGGCACCTGGTCGGTAGCCAAATACTATAACAACGGCTATGAGGCCACGGCATTTTTTCAGGCGCTGTATGTAAACTACCGCATAAAGTTTGAAACCAACGGCCACAGCACCGAAACAGCTACCGTAGGCGGCAACTACACAGTAAACGAAGGCCCGTGGCAATTGATAAACAACGGCAACGATTTAGAGCTGACCAACCAAAGCAATAACAGCAAACGCTACTTCCATATCATAGAAATAAAAGCAAGCACCGCTCAGGTTTCTGAAAACAACGGCAGCATTGTTTACCACTTAAAAAAAGAATAGGGCGAAACCAAATGGCAGAAAAGAAAAGCTGCGGTGAGTAATTGTTCCTCTTAAAACTGCTGAAGTATTTGTACGGCCCGTCAATGTTCACTTGTATAGAGTAAACACCCTGCATAAAAAAGTCAATGGTGCTTGATGCGTATTTTTTTTTGCGACCCGTATACACCGGCACACGTTCGTAAAACATCAATTGATGTTCGCTAACTACAACCGTAATTTTTACATGGTGTTTCTTTTGGTCAAGCACTACAAAATCGAATTGCAGGAAATAGCGAAAGGGCTCGGGCCATATTCGCAGTAGTTCTATATGTGTATGTGTGCTGTCAATTACTTCGGTAATTTTTATTGCAAACGTAGTATCAGCAGCAGGCTTTGTTTGGGTCATCGCCACACTCATCAGCAAAACAAAGAGGATAGAAAGTGCTGTTTTCGTGCCTCTGATTTAACCAAGATTAAAGATAGCACAGAGGCGGACGCTTATCTTTAAAGCATAAGCGCCCCTTTCTTTAAAGAAACAGGGGGTGTTTTATTCGCCTCCCCCCTGCGGTTCGCAACTTTATACATATCAAATACCAAAACCCCCATAAACTATCGTTGCCTTGTGTTTCGGAATATTCGGAACGGTAAAACAATTTCAAATCAAACAGCTATGAATATTCAGAACTATATAAAAATGTATTTTTATTATGATTTTTATTTTAGTGGTTGTATAATAATATATTATTAGATAAATCTTTATATAAAGAATATATTTACCCATATTATTTATTTGTTCCGAATATTCTGAAATTATAAATAACTGTCGTTTATTAGACTTACGAAAGTTTTACCGCTTAAAAGCTCAACACCGCACCCTTATGCTTGACCCTATACGCCTTACCACCGACCTTTTTAAGGAAAAGAACTTATCTGATGGCTCTCTCCGGGCTTTTGCCGATGAGTTTCTTATTCGGCTTAGCAATCCGGAGAACAACCCGGGCGGTATCTATAATAATTTGCTGATGGATACCACCACGCTTTACCAAAACTACTACGGCACTCTGGTAACCCAGCTAACCGAAAAGGCAAACAGCAAAGGGGTAACTATAACCGTAAACGATGCCTTTGATGCGGTAATAGAAAAGCTGAGCGCCCTGCAGGGGTTAATCAAATTTCTTTTCAGCGAAGGTTCGGGTGTATATCAGGAATTTTTTCCGCAGGGCATGAAACAGTATCACCATGTGTCGCTGAGCAGGGCCGAAACTCTCTTTATTCGTTTCAGAGCTATAGCTACTATTCATTTGCTGAGCACCCACCCTGCCGAGGTGGCTGAGCTAAACACGCGTATCACCAACTATGTAAATGCCTGGCAGCAAAAAGAAACTTTAGGAGGTGTAATAGATGCCTCTACCACTACCCGCCACCAGCAACGCAAAGCACTCACGCTGCAACTTACGCGCTGCTTTCTAATTATAGCCAGTAATAATTTAGAGAAACCCGACAGGTTCGATAATTATTATGAAAAACGCCACTTGCCTATCAGGAAGGGAAAGAAAAAGGCGAAGGTGGTGGTGTAGCTCTACTTAATCACTCCCAACTCCTTTCCCACTTTAGTAAATGCAGCAATGGCTTTATCTAAATGATGTGTTTCGTGGGCGGCACTCACCTGCACCCGTATGCGTGCTTTACCTTTAGCCACTACCGGATAAAAGAAGCCGATTACATAAATGCCTTCGTCTAAAAGTTTGGCGGCAAAGTTTTGCGCCAGCACAGCATCGTAAAGCATTACCGGTGTAATAGGATGCACACCGGGTTTAATATCGAAACCCGCAGCAGTCATTTTTTCGCGAAAATATTTGGTGTTTGCTTCCAACTTATCGCGAAGGGCGGTGGTTTCGCTCAGCATATCCAGCACGGCAATACTTGCTCCTACTATAGCCGGCATAAGAGTATTGCTAAACAAATACGGACGCGAGCGCTGACGCAACAACTCAATAATTTCTTTTTTACCCGAAGTAAAACCACCGCTCGCTCCACCCAATGCTTTACCGAGAGTTCCTGTTATGATATCAATCTTTCCATGCACACCACAATACTCCGGTGTGCCTCTTCCGGTTTTGCCAATGAAGCCGGAAGCGTGGCACTCGTCCACCATAATCATTGCCTGATACTTGTTGGCGAGTTCTACAATCTTGTCTAATTGTGCAATAGTTCCGTCCATGCTAAACACTCCATCGGTAACTATAATGCGCGATCGGTTTTTTTGTGTGGCTTTCAATTGCTCCTCCAAATCGGCCATGTCGTTGTTCTTATAACGCAGCCGCTCTGCTTTGCATAAACGAACTCCGTCAATAATTGAAGCGTGATTCAGTTCGTCAGAAATAATGGCGTCTTCTTCGTTAAACAAAGGTTCAAACACACCACCGTTGGCATCGAAAGCTGCCGCGTATAAAATGGTATCTTCTGTTCCCAGAAACTCAGAAATTTTTTGCTCCAGTTCTTTATGAATATTCTGCGTGCCGCAGATAAAACGAACACTGCTCATGCCGTAGCCGTGTGTGTTCATGGCTTGCTTTGCAGCTTCTAAAACTTTCGGGTGCGATGAAAGCCCGAGGTAATTATTGGCGCAGAAATTCAAAACGGTTTTTCCGTTCACCTGTATTTCGGCTCCTTGTGATGAAGTAATAATGCGTTCGGTTTTGTAAAGCCCGTTGGCTTTAATTTCTTCCAGGTCTTTTTGCAGTCGTTGCTGAATAGAATACATGATATGTGTTTGATTTCAAAAATAGATTTTCCGCGTGCATGACAACTAAAATTCGAAAAGCGGAGAGATGAATTATCTTCGCGCCCGCATGAAACCATATCAAACGCTTCTTTATTATAAATACACAAGCATTCCTAATGCGGAAGAATTTGCACAACAGCATTTAGAATTTTGCGAACGTCTTGGCATTGTAGGAAGAATAATTGTTGCCGAAGAAGGATTGAACGGAACCATCAGTGGCACGGTGGTGCAATGCAAAAAATATATGGATACGGTAAAACAGAATCCTTTGTTTGAAGGTATAGAGTTTAAGATTGATGAAGTAGATACCCCTACTTTCGAGAGATTGTATGTGCGCTATAAACCCGAAATAGTTCACAGCAGTTTGCGTGGAATAAAGAATGTTGACCCCAACGAAACCACCGGCATACATTTAAAGCCGCATGAGGTAGATGAAATGATTGAGCAGGACGATGTGATTTTTTTAGATGTGCGCAGTAATTACGAAAGCAATGTGGGCCATTTTAAAAATGCACTGAAGCTGAACATTGACAACTTCCGCGATTTTCCTGAACAGTTGAAACAACTCGAACATTTAAAAGATAAAAAAGTAGTTACCTACTGCACCGGTGGCATTAAGTGCGAAAAAGCAAGCGGTTATCTTTTACAAAATGGTTTCAAAAATGTTTACCAGGTAGATGGTGGTGTAGTGAAATACGCCAAAGAAACAGGCGGCAAAAATTTTGAAGGCAAGTTGTATGTGTTCGATAATCGTGTGGTGGTAGATGTAAATTCAATTTCACCATCAATAGTTTCTACCTGCAAAATCTGCGGAACAAAAAGCGCCCACATGGTTAACTGCGCCAATGCCGAATGCAACGAGCATTTTGTTTTGTGCGAAGATTGCGGCTGGAAAATGGAAGGTTGTTGCAGCGATGCTTGCATGAAGGCATCGGCTAAGCGCGTGTATGATGGCACAGGGTATTATCAGAGAGAACCCCTAAACCACTAAAGGGGACCTGAACAGCCTAAGACACAATTTGCATTTTGTCTTTACAAGTCCCCTTTAGGCGATTTAGGGGTTGGTTTCACGCTCCGCCTCATACTGATACACGGTATAAAGCACTGTTCTGCCTACAGCATTTAATGTTGTTTTGTCAATCACGCTCATATTATCGGCATGTGTGTGCCAATACGCACCAAAAGTTCCAGATGGCGAAGTGGGGTCATACTGAATAATATCTACCGTAGGAATTTTAGCTATGGTATTTATATAGTAATGGTCGTCAGTAATAGGGCCGGTGGTTTGATTGCTGAAAAAATTTGAGTAGCCGAGTGTTGCAGCGTTTGCCCAAACTTTATCCTGCACCCAGGCAGCATTAAAAGAAGAATTTCCTTCGCGGGCAAACACCGCATTTTTTGCAGCAGCCATATCGAGCAAAATACCAAAGTCGGCACGGTAACCTGCCACATGCGGGGTAGCGCTCCAATGTTGCGAGCCCAAACACCATGAACCCTCTGAATCAAAATTACCGGGTTCAAAAATATCATCGAGTGACGAAGAATAGCCGCGGTCTTCGGCATCATTAAAGAAAAAATCAACGCCAATGTTTTTTAATGGAGAAGATTTAATGGCGCGGGCAATTTCCATCAATGTGCCCACTCCGCTGGCACCATCACATGCCGAAAGAATCGGCTTATCTCTGTCTTTAGTGTCCTGGTCGGCCCAAGGGCGGCTATCGTAATGCGATGAAAGCAAAATGCGCGAAGTAGCTTGTGGATTGATAGAGCCGATGATGTTGGTGCATTTCAGGTTTTCGCCATCGAAACCTAGTACTTCAAATTTCTGAACGTAAACGGTGTCAACGTATTTTTTCAGTTCTGCTATCAGGTATTTAGCACATGCCTCATGCCCTTTTGAATTCATTTCGCGCGTACCGAAATTTAACTGCGCTTCGGTATAAGCATAAGCAGAGTCGCTGCTGAAGTTGGGTGCATTGACAACAATTTGTTTCACCGGTTCAACAACAGTAGTGTCGGTTCCTTTGTTGCATTTATTGCAAGAGGCAAGAAAAAATAATGCACCACAGATGAACGCAGATGAACGTAGATTAAAAAGCATTTTGGTTTTTGTTTGTCATTACTAAACGGGTAATACCCTTTTTCATATCGGTCACATTAAAATTCATCAGCAAGCCAACCTCTTTGCCTGAAAGTTTTAGATAAGTTAGCAATTGTGCTTTATGAATATCAGCAATAGCATCTACTGCTTTTAATTCAACAATAATTTCACCCTCTACTAACAAGTCAATTCTGTAACCGGCATCAAGTTTTATATCATTATAAACTACAGGAAGAGATTTCTGCTGTTCAACTTTCAATCCTTCATCAACCAACTCATGCATCAAACAAACTTCATAAGTGCTTTCCAACAAACCGGGGTCTAAAGCTGAATGAACTTTGTAGGCACAACCGATAATCATGTAAGTAATGTCGTTTGTTTTCATATAAATTTTCACCACAGATTAAACAGATTTACGCAGATAATCTGTGCACATCCGCGTAATCTGCGGTGAACTTTAATTCACTGTCCACGTTACTCCTTCTTTTCCGTCTTTCACTTGTATACCCACTTTCAAAAGCTCATCGCGTATTTTATCGCTGGCGGCAAAATCTTTTTTCGCGCGAACATCTTTACGGAGTTCAAGAATCAATCCCATCAGCCCTTCCACCTTATCAGAGTTTCCTTCGGTTTCTTCTTTCAACCCAAGCACATCAAAAACAATTTCGCTGAAAAGTTTTTGCAGTTGTTCTTTATCGGCAGCAGTGATGGTTGCTTTTCCATCATTCACTGAATTGATAATGCTTACGCCTTCAAACAGTGCAGCAATTGCTACCGGTGTATTGAAATCATCATTGAGAGCATTGTAAATATCTGTTTTCAGATTTTCGAAATTAAAAGATGATTTATCGGAGGCTTTTAAACCGCTAATCAATTTGATTGCATTCATCAAACGCTGGTATCCTTTTTCAGATGCCTGTAAAGCTGTGTTCGAAAAATCAAGCGTGCTGCGGTAGTGTGCCTGCAACATAAAAAAACGAACTACCATTGGAGAATAGCCACGTTCGAGTAGTTTGTGTTTGCCTTCAAAAAGTTCCTGCGGCAAAAACGAATTGCCCAGACTCTTACTCATCTTCTGTCCGTTAACGGTAAGCATGTTCGTATGCATCCAGGTTTTAGCGGGTGCCTTTTTGCAGCAAGCTACGTTCTGTGCAATTTCATTGGTGTGGTGGGTAGGCACCAAATCCATTCCTCCACCGTGGATATCAAATTGCTCGCCCAAATATTTTGAACTCATGGCGCTGCACTCAATATGCCAGCCGGGAAACCCTTCGCCCCACGGGCTTGGCCAGCGCATAATATGTTCGGGCTTTGCTTTTTTCCAAAGTGCAAAATCTAAGCGTCCGCGTTTTTCTTCCTGTCCTTCCAAATTGTCGCGTGTGCCTTCGAGCAACTCATCCAGTTTTCTTCCGCTTAGTTCTGTGTATGGATAGTCCTTGGCAAATTTTTCTACATCAAACCAAATAGTTCCATCTACTTCATACGCTAAGCCGTTATCGAGAATCTTTTTCGTCATCTCAATCTGTTCGATGATATGTCCGCTAGCGGTGGGCTCAATGCTTGGTGGCATCAAATTGAAATCATCCAGCACCTTATGAAAATCCACAGCGTACAACTGCACAATTTCCATGGGTTCTAACTTTTCTAATCGTGCGCGCTTCGCAATTTTGTCTTCTCCTTCATCGCCATCACTTTCTAAATGCCCCACATCGGTAATGTTGCGCACATAACGCACTTTATAGCCCATGTGTTTTAGGTAACGGAACACCACATCAAAACTCATGAACGTACGGCAGTTGCCGAGGTGTGCGTAACTATACAGTGTGGGCCCGCACACATACATGCCTACATGAGGTGCGTTGAGTGGCTTGAAAATTTCTTTTTCTCGGGTAAGGGTGTTGTAAATACGCAGTTCGGTGTTCATGGCTGCAATATAAAAAAGGGGCGCAGCGATTTGTTAAACAAGGCCACCTTAAAGCCCCCATCACATACCGCTGCCAATTTAAACTTCAATAAATTTTCCAATTGCCCGTTAAACTTTTTTTGTTTTGGGCAGTCTTAATGGTTTAGCTTAGCGTTAAGCCGTTAATTTTTGAAAAAATTTGTTTTACCAAACCAACTACTGTGAAATTGAAATCGTTTTCTTTTGCCTTGTTTGTTTTCGCCATTCTATTTTCTAATGCCCAGCAATGGGGCTACGCCACATTAATTGCCCCTCAAAACTCCACTACCGTTACACTGCTTGATACCAACAGCACCGTGATTAAAACATGGAGTGGCCTAAGTGGACAAACCGGCTATAGCTGCTACCTGATGCCCGGTGGTTATTTGTGGCGCAGTGTAAAAACCACTAATAATAGTTTTATGGGTGGCGGCCTGTGCGGAAGAGTGCAAAAAGTTGACTGGAACGGAACCATACTTTTCGACTACACCATTTCTAACGCTAATGAAATTACTCACCACGACATTTGCCCCATGCCTAACGGTGACGTAATGCTGATTGTGTATGAAAAGAAAACAGGCACACAAATGCAGGCAGCCGGTGCAACATCTAATTCTTCGCGGCAGCTAGAAAAAATAGTTCAGCTGCATCCTACCGGAACCAACACCGCCACCATTGCCTGGCAATGGAATTTATACGATCACCTTTGCCAAAACACCAATTCGGGCGGGGCTAATTACGTTACTTCTATTGTAAACAATCCACAACTTTTTAATGTAAACTATCAGGTAACTAATGATTGGTGGCACATGAACGGTATTGATTATAATGAAACGCTCGATCAGGTTATTGTTAGCTCACACAACATGAACGAGCATTACATTATTGACCATAGTACAACTACTGCTGAAGCGGCTACACATTCAGGAGGCACACATAATAAAGGCGGAGACTTTCTTTACAGGTGGGGAAAGCCTGCCACATACGGTGCATCCGGTTCAACAAACTTTAATATAACACACGATGCCCACTGGGTTCCGGCAGATTGCCCAAAAGCCGGTTGGTTGGTTGGGTTCAACAATAAAGGAGTCTCAAATTCGCAGTCAAGTATTGATATGTGGCAGCCCACATGGAATGGAACCACATACACCATTACACCCGGCACAGCATACTTACCGACTACTTATGGTTATCGTCACAATTGTCAAAACCAGGGTGGTGGCGGTGCCGGATACACCAGCAACATGGGCAATAGTCAGCAGTTGCCCAATGGAAATATGCTGGTGTGTTTAGCTACTGCCGGAGATGTTTACGAAGTAGACTCTAACAATAACCAACTTTGGTTTTACTCTACTACCGGCAGCATTGCACAGGCGTTTCGTTATTCAAGATGTTTTATAGAAAATCCTTCGGCAAGTATCACCAATATATCGCCATTGGTTTGTGAAAACAGCAGCACACCACTGGTGCTTACAACTTTGGTAACTGCAACCAATGCCGGCAACTACACGTACAACTGGTCGCCAGCAACCGGCTTGTCAAGCACAACGGCAGCTAACCCATCTGTTACAAACATATCCTCGCCCACTACTTATACTGTTACCGTTAGTACAGGTAATTGTACCGCTACCGCTAGTGTGCAAGTTGGTATTAACCCTTCTCCAAATGCAGATGCAGGAAATGACCAAACAAGCCCCGTGCCCGGCACATCAACACAACTAACAGCCACGGGTGGCACAAGTTATGTGTGGAGCACGGGAGATAACACCGCCACAATAACTGTCAGCCCAACTATCACCACAACGTATGCTGTAACTGTAACCAATGCAGCGGGCTGCACTGCTACAGATGATGTGGTGGTAACTGTAGCTGGTGGCCCACTTACTGTAAATGTAACAGCCACACAAGATACATTTTGCGCCAGCGGCACAACTATCATCAGCGCCATAGCATCAGGGGGAAGCGGAACCTACACTTATAGCTGGAGCAGCAGTGAAACATCAGAAAACGTGACCGTGTCACCAACTATCACAACCCTTTATACAGTAACCGTAAACGATGGAATAAACACAGCCACAGCAAGTGTAAATATTGTGGTGTATGGTTTACCGCCAGTTGATGCCGGCAATGACCAAACTATAAGCATCGGAAATTCAGCAACTATTACGGCAACAGGAGCCGGCACTTACGTTTGGAGTAATGGAGCAACTACTGCTTCGCAAACCGTTTCGCCTACAAACACTACTATTTACACGGTAACCGGAACAGATTTGAGCGGCTGTGCTGCTTCTGCCCAAGTTACGGTAAATGTAACTGGCGGTGCGCTGAGCGTGGTTATATCGGCTACCGATAGCACTATCTGCGAGGGCGAATCATCACAACTGTTCGCCACTATGTCTGGCGGAAGCGGTACTTATTCTTATTTGTGGTCAAGTTCGCCTGCAGGATTTTCTTCTTCCCTTTATAACCCATTTATAAACCCAACGTCAACTACTGTTTATACTGTTACCGTTTCTGACGGCAACGCTACGGTTACAGGAAGTTTAACCATCAACGTGTTAACCTTGCCGGCCCAACCTTCCATTACCCCAAGCGACACACTGTTAGTTTCTTCATCCGCCACTAATAATGTGTGGTATTACTATGGAAATCCAACCGGTGATGTAACACAAACAATAGATCCTACTTTAAATGGTTCGTATCAGGTGCAGGTAATTGGTGCTAATGGTTGTGCTTCGCCTTTATCAGACCCTTATGAATACATACATGTAGAAATAAGAAATATTGTAGATGAACTTGCCGTAACTATGTTTCCGAATCCGGCTAATGATGTAGTTCAATTTTCCGGCAGCGCTTTGAGTAAAAATTTCTCGGTGGCAGTTTTTGATGTTACCGGAAGAAACGTTGGCATACTGAAAAACGAAACCGCTTTTTCAGTAGCAGACTTAAGTGATGGTGTGTATTGGGTAACAATTGAAACCACCAACGGCAAGACCGTGAAACGGTTGATAGTTTCAAAATAAACGGTGTCATTGTGAGTCCCGCGCATTTCAGCGGGCGAAGCAACCCTCCGCTTTGTTTTTTAATGATTTAAAATCAATCACAAAATTGAAGATTGTTTCGTCAGTCCAATGCAAAGCCATCGGGCTTCCTAGCAATGACATACAAATAACAAATACTACTATGCGCAAACTTTTCATTGTCTTCAGCATTTTTATCACTATCAATACTTCGGCACAATCGTTTTACAATATTGATACTATTCAAGAGATAAAAATCTACTTCGGATTCTCCGATTGGGACTACCGTATGGATACAGCTAAAGCCGGAGAAGAAGGATACACACCTGCCGACTCGGTTATTGTCAATGGCACTGTGTTTGAAAACTGCGGTGTAAAATACAAAGGCAACAGCTCATACGATGCCGCGAGAACAAAAAATCCTCTGCACATAAAACTTGACAAATACATTTCGCAAGACTACCAAGGCTATGAAGACATAAAACTTGGAAATGGATTTACTGACAACTCAATGATTCGTGAGCCACTTAGCTATCAGATATTGCGCAAATACATGGATGCTCCGTTTTCAAATTTTGCGCGTGTGTATGTCAACGGCAGCTACTATGGCATAATGAATAATGCCGAAGATATAAGCAATAAATTTTTGATGGCGCATTATTACACTGACAAGCACACGTTTGTAAAGTGTAATCCGCAGAATGCAGGGCCCGGCAGCGGTAATGGCAGCAGCCTAGAATATAATGGCACCACACTGTCTAACTATGACACCAAGTACGAACTAAAAAGCGATACCGGCTGGTACGAGCTTTTTCATTTGTGCGATACACTCAACAATACTTTCCCTGCGTTTAACTCTATTGCTGACGTGGATCGTTTTCTATGGATGCTTGCCTTCAATAATGTAACAGTAAATCTCGACAGTTACAGCGGCTCGTTTCGCCAGAACTATTATCTATATCGCAATCACGACAACCAGTGGATTCCTACCATTTGGGACTTAAACATGTGTATGGGTGGATTTAGTTTAGCCGGAGGCACTACTTCTAATCTCAATGCCACCACCATGCAAACCATGAGTTACACGCTGCACAAAACAGAAAGCGGATGGCCCCTCATATACAAATTGTTGAACGATCCGTTTTACGAGAAAATGTATTTAGCGCACATGCGTACTATTAATGCAGAAAATTTTGCAAATGCAGATTACAAAACTGCAGCTAATGCCATACACGCATTAGTGGCTGCCGATGTTGTTGCTGACGCAAACTATCTTACCACCTATGCAAATTTCCAAAACTCGCTTACAACTAATACTACCGGTTCCGGTGGAGGACAAAGTACCAGCCCGGGAATTTTTCCGTTGATGGATGGCAGAGCAAGCTATCTGAGCAATGTGTTGAGCGCCACACCTCCTGCAATTACAAATGTGTTGGCGGGAAATACGTTGACGCTTGGCAACACAAACTATATAACGGCTGCAGTAACCAACTACACCAACGTGTATTTGGGTTATCGTTACAGCAAAGCAGAACGTTTTGCTCGAGTAAGCATGTTTGACGATGGTGCGCATAACGATGGTGCCGCCAGCGATGGTGTTTTCGGTGCGGGCATTCCGCTCAATTCATTGGAAGTGCAGTACTACATATATGCTGAAAACGCAAACACAGGTGCGTTTTCACCTGAGCGGGCCGAGCATGAGTTTTACTCATTCACCGCTTCCACAACACAAGCAACTGTTTCGCAAATTGTGTTAAACGAAATAACGGCCAACAACAATAGCGGCATAGAAAACGAAGACGGCAACGCCAAGGATTGGATAGAAATTTACAACACCACCACCCAACCCCTCGGTTTATCTGGATTATATCTGAGCGATGATGCAACTGATTTGACCAAATGGAGTTTTCCGGCTAATGCATTTATTGCTGCCAACGAACATCTGTTAGTTTGGGCAGACGACAAAGACGAAACCTTTGTTGACATGCACACCAATTTTAACCTGAGCAATTTGGGCGATATTGTTTTTCTAAGCGATGGCAATACAGTTTTCGATAGTGTAAGTTTTGGCAATCAGGCAGCCAATCAGGGTATTGGCAGATGTGCTGATGGAGTGGGTGCATTTACGGTTGTGAATGCATCTGTGAGAAGTCCACGCGAAGCAAACCCATGTGTGAGCGGAGTTAGCGAGTTGAATGTAGTGAACGTTTCTGTGTTCCCCAATCCAACTTCATCCGTTATCAATGTAGTAAGTAGCGAAGAGGTTATGTCGGTAGATGTTTATTCGCTAAGTGGTGAAAAAGTTCTTTCGTCTTCTTCAACACAAACAAACATCGGACAGCTGGCGCAAGGTTGTTATGTGCTAAAAGTTATTACCAAAAGTGGAGCTGTGTGGCGCGGCAAAGTGGCGCGAATGTGATTCTGCTTTACAAATTAAATGTTGTAACCACCGGATAATGGTCGCTTAATTCTTTTTGAATGATTTTGTACGAATTGATTTTGATTTTTTTGTCAAACAAGGCGTAGTCAATTCTGAAAATAGATGGTTGGTTGGCGTAAGTTGTACCAAACCCCTTCCCTTTTACAACAAAAGCATCTTTCAAATTTCCTTTGGCCGTAGCATAGGTATAGCTTACGGGTACATCATTAAAATCGCCACACAAAATTTTTGCTCCTGAACACCCATCAATACTTTCAGCCACTGCTCTTGCCTGATGCGAACGCTTGGTATAAGCCCATTTCATTTTGCGTAGAATGTTTTTTAGCGAACTCCATTTTGTTTTTTGCGTCTCTTCCAATGAATCCAGTGTAGCATAATCGTCTCTGCCCAAATAGATAGATTGAAAATGCACGGAGTAAACACGAAGCGGCTTTCCGTCAATTTCTATATCGGCATAAATACAATCGTTGTTGCGCGAATTCTCGAAATCAATTCTTCCCGTTGATACAATTTTGTGCTTCGAAAAAATAGCCACCCCCCATTGACGGTGTATGCTGTCATTCTTTAATCTTTTTTCCCAAGCCTTGCTTTTATATTTTTTATCAATGCTGGTGGTGGGTTGAAAATAATGGTAAGTGTAGCCGAGTGTGTTTGTCAAATATTTTTCGTTGTTCAACTCTTTGCTGTCGGTGTAAAACTCTTGCATACAAAGTATGTCGGGATTTTCAGCTTCAATCAAACCAAGCATTTCTTCGCGTGTTTGTTTGTTCTTGTTCCAGTCGTATAAATCAAAATTCTTCACGTTCCATGTCATCAGCTTAACGCCTGTTTCTTTATCGTCTTCGTTGAAATTTAAAGCAAAAGAAGATTGGATAAAGTTCCATGTAAGTGCAATGCTCAAAAGAGAAAACAAGCCAAATACATCGCGTTTAAGAATCCAGAGTAAGAGAAAAAAAATATTGGTCACCAACACTATCGGAAACGCAAAACCTATAAACGACAGCTGCCAAAAATCAGCCGGTGAAATGTATGTTGCCAGGCACGACAGCGACAAAACAACAATTGCAACAATGTTTAAAAATTTGAAAAACGCTCTGATCATAGCAGTGCGATAAAGCTAAAACGCCACCCCACCTTCTTTCAGTTTTTCAGTTTGTTCGGCTACGGCAAGGGCTTCAATCATTTCGCCAATGTCGCCATTCATAAAAACATCGAGGTTGTAAACGCTGAGATTTATACGGTGGTCGGTTATGCGGCCTTGCGGGTAATTGTAAGTGCGGATTTTTGCAGAGCGGTCACCGGTGCTAACCAATGTTTTTCTGCGCGCGGCAATTTCATCTTCGTGTTTACGAACCGCAGTTTCATAAATTTTTGTCTTGAGCATTTTCATGGCGTGCTCGCGGTTTTTATGCTGCGAACGCTCCTGCTGGCACTCCACTACAGTATTGGTTGGCACATGCGTCAACCGCACAGCACTTTCCGTTCTGTTTACGTGTTGTCCTCCGGCTCCTGACGCACGAAACACGTCCATTTTTATATCTGCCGGGTTAATATACACTTCTACTTCATCAGCTTCGGGCAGAACAGCCACTGTAACGGCAGAGGTATGCACGCGGCCTTTTGCTTCTGTAAGCGGAATGCGCTGCACTCGGTGTACACCACTTTCAAATTTTAGTTTACCATACACGTTATCGCCTGTAATTTCTAACACCACTTCCCGAAAACCACCTGCACTACTATCGTTAGCGCTTGAAATAGCAACTTGCCAGCCAAGTGTTTCGCAATAGCGGGTGTACATACGCATAAGGTCGCCAGCAAAAATACCAGCTTCATCGCCTCCTGTGCCGGCACGTATTTCCATAAACACATTGCGCTCATCTTCGGGCTCTTTAGGAACAAGAAGAGACTTTAAATCGTTTTCCAATTTATCTTTCTCTGCTTCGAGAACCGCTAAGTCGTTCTTTGCCAAATCGCGAAATTCTTCATCGCTTTCATTGGCAATAATTTGTTTGTTGGTGTCAATATTGCCCAGCACATTTCGGTACTCATCGTACACTCTTACAATCTTTTCTAGTTCACGATACTCTTTGTTGAGTTGTGTAAACCGTTTCATGTCGCTCATGGTGGCCGGGTCGCTGAGCGTTTTGCCTACTTCAATAAATTTTCCTTTAATATTTTCTAGCTGACTAAACACGGCAATTGGTTTTAAAGCGCGCTAAAATAGAAATTCAACTTGCCCGCTGAACTTGTTTAGGTGGTAATGTGTTACAGATCCTTAGCGCCAAAAGTATCGCCCTGGTTAATATCTCCGGTTTCGAAACCTTTTTTAAACCAGTGCATACGCTGTGCTGAAGTGCCATGAGTAAACGCATCGGGCACTACATACCCTTGTGCTTGTTTTTGTAGTTTATCGTCACCAATTGCGTTGGCAGCTGTAAGCGCTTCTTCTATATCTCCCGCTTCCAACACATTTTTCATTTGTTGGGTGTGGTGAGCCCAAACGCCTGCCAAGAAATCGGCCTGCAGTTCTAGCTTTACTGAAAGTTTGTTGTATTCTTCTTCGCTTAAACGCGAACGCATTTGGTGTACTTTATCAGAAATGCCAAGTAGGTTTTGAATATGATGCCCGTTTTCGTGCGCCACCACATACGCCATGGCAAAATCACCGGGTGCGCTAAATCTGTTTTTTAGCTCATCATAAAAACTTAGATCAATGTACATTTTTTGATCTGCCGGACAATAAAATGGGCCCATGGAACTGTTAGCATCACCACAACCACTTTGTACTGCATCACGAAACAAAACCAATTTTGGTTCTTGATATTGCATGCCCTGCTCCTGAAAAATCTTATTCCAGACATCTTCATTATCTGCCAGCACTACTTTTACAAAACTAGCTGCTTCGTCATCGGCAGGGTTACTCGGTTGTGCCGTTTGTTCGGTTGGCGCGCTTCCATTCTGATTTACGGCCTGCAAAAGTTCCAACGGGTTTTTGCCCAACAATAGTCCTATTACGATTACTGCAACGGTGCCAATGCCACCCAGCGCAATTCCCCTGCGGCCACCGCCAACAGTGCCGCGCATGTCTTCTACGTTATCGCTTTCACGTCTGCCCTTCCATTGCATATTATCTGTATTTAGGGCGTATAGTTAAACATTTTATGCGTCAGATAAAGTAATCAACCACGGGTTTGCCGGCTTCAAACAAAAACGCCCCGCAATTGATGAGGGGCGTTTTTGTTTAATTATCACAGGTCGGTTACTCTTTCATAACTACAAACTCTACTCTGCGGTTTTTCTGACGGCCGGCATCCGTATCATTGGTTGCTACGGGGTTGTCTTCGCCCATACCTATTGCAGCTAAGCGACTTTCGCTAATACCTTTTTTAACCAGATATTTTACTACCGTATTAGCACGTTTCATTGATAAATCCTGATTGTATTCATTAGACCCAACATTATCGGTGTTGCCTTGAATCTGAATTTCCATTTTAGGGTTTCTGTTTAATGCATCAACTAGCTTGTCCAGCTGAACAGTTGATGATGGCAACAAATCCCACTTTCTATAGTCAAAATAAATTTGATCAAGTTCATAAACAGCTCCTGTCAGACGGCCATCTTTAGGTCCAATTCTTTCTTTAAAGTCTTCTTGCATCTGCTTTATCTCGCGCAGCTTATTCTCTAAACTATCTATCCGGTTTTTCATTTCATCTATCTGCGGCTGTGGATTTTCAAATTGCTTAGCTTTCACTGTGTCAACTTCTGCTTTCACCGAATCAATGTTGGCTTTCAAAGTATCCTGGTTCTCTTTCATTTTCTTCACTTTTTTCTCCAGGTCTTCTAACCTTTTCGTGTTATTGCCAAAGCTAAACCCAACAATTACTTCATGCGTTCCTCCAACGTAACTTTTTACCTTCTTATTAGTATTAATATCATACGCATAAGCCACAGTAAACAACTTGGCAATTTTAGCCCCCGCCATTACACTAACACCGTACATGCTACGGTAGCCCGCACCTACAAATGCAATGTGCTTATAGTCAAACATGCACATGGCATCTACCTGCACCTTGCCAACTGTGGCTTTACGAATAAGCACAGAAGGGGTAATGTTTATCAGTTCTTTCTTAATGTTAAACTCATACTGAACTGATGCTACATAGTTTCTTCTGATTTGATACTTGGCATCGGCTAAGTTTGAAGTAAGTTTTGCTGTGCTGTTTAACACCTGAGGTACTGCAAAACCGATAGCGAGTTTTTTCCAGCTGTAGGTTAACCCCACACTCATATCAAACATTACCTTGCTCTGCTGATTCTGCAATACTGTGTTGTCAACTAAATCAGTAATGCGTGCTTTACTATAATCTATGTTTACATTAAAAATTCCTCCGCTTAAGCCCAAAGAAATTTGGTGGTCTTTTGCGAAACGAATCTTTTGTGCATACGTGGCTTGAGCTGTAATGCGCTTTACAATGTCGGTATTATCGCTTACTACCATTAATCCGGTGCCTATTCTGTCTTTCCAAAAAGAACCTTCAAAACTGGCACCTCCAGTAGCTGGTGCCCCTGGAATACTTGTCCACTGGCTGCGGTAAAAGCCAAAAAAACGATACTCGTTATCAAAGCCGGCAAATGCGGGGTTGTTAATAAATTTGTTAAAGTAATAAGTGCTGTAAAGCGGAATTTGTTGGGCGTTCACCGCACCAAAACTTATTACGGTAGTCAGGATAAGGATTAACTTTTTCATGCTCGTAGTTTTATTGTTTGTGGGTGAATATTATTTGCTTCTAATAATGTTAATGGCGCCTTTAAACACTTTATTGTTTAACTGAGCTACTTTCATAATAAAGTAGTATGTTCCATCATCCAGTGGTTTGCCTTTCAGGGTACCATCCCAGGTATTGTCGTATGAAGGGTTTTCATACACTACTTCGCCCCATCGAGTAAATATGGTCAGGTTGCCATTCGGAATTTCATCGAGATTAACCTTCCAAAGGTCATTAGCGCCATCACCATTAGGTGTTATTAAATTAGGGAAGTCGTAAATGCCATCGGCAAAAACACTGATAGTAACCTCATCGCTTGCTACACAACCAAACGAATTAAACACGGTGAGTGTAAAGGTTACCGAATCAGTTGGGGTGGCAACCGGGTTTGCCTTTGAAGCATCGTCAAGGAGGTTGGCGGGTGTCCAGTTGTAAACAAATGGTCCGGTAACTGCTGCGGTTCCGTTGAGCATAGTTGAAGTGCCAAGACCAATTGAGGTGTCTGCCCCAGCGTTAACAACAGGTGTTTCGTAAACGTCAAGCAGTTGTGTGTCAGAGGTGTCACTTCCGCACATATTAATTGCTATAACTACAATAGTGTTAAGTCCAGTACCTTCTGGCGCAAATTCAAACACGTTGTCAGCTTCTTTACCAACCGTATTACCGTTTACAATCCACTCGTATGTATCTCCGCCACTTGCGGTATAGGTTACCCGCTGTCCATCGCAAATTGCATTGTCAGCATCGCTACTGATTACTGCTACAACAGGGTCATAATGAACAGTAACACGATAAATTGCCGGCTCCGATACTCCACATCCATTTTTTGCAACAGCAGTTACGTAAATATTTCCGCTTGTAGCTGTGGGGGCAAAATCAACTGTGTTTGATGCTGTAACATCATCGAAATGAACGCCAAAAGCATCATAGCTCCATTGGTATGTAACCGCATCGTCTTGATTTACAACATATGCTACGTTATTTTCACCTGCACATACATCCGGTTTTCCTGCTAAAAATATTGGTGTAAACGGCAGAGGCTTTTCAATTACCTGCTGGTAAACAGTATCGGTGCAGCCATTTGGTGCAGTATATACCCCTTGATAAACTCCTCCTGGAACAGCTAATGGGTTTGCGGCATTCCATACTTGTGGAAAGAATCCGTTGAAGTCACTACCGGTAAGGTTGAAAGTTTGACCAGCACAAATAGAGTCTGTTTGATTAGGTCCTAAAGATGGTGTTGGGCGAATTGTAACATTTACGTCATCAGCACCTGTGCATCCATCATTTGTGGTAACGGTTACTCTGTAAATTCCTGAAGCACTAACTTCCAATGTTTGGTTAGTAGAGTTGTCGCTCCACAAATATGAAGATCCATTATTGCCGGCATTCAAAGTTACTGTACCACCACACTGGTCAACATCATAACCCAAATTTACTGATGGCATAGTATGTATAGTAACGTTGACCAAATCTGTAGCTGTGCAACCATTACCGGTATTGGTAGCTGTAACCTGATACAGGCCCGTAGTAGTTACCGTGAGTGTAGGCAGTGTAGAATTATCGCTCCATAGATAAGTGCATCCTGGGCCTGCGGTTCCATCCAAAGTAACAGATCCGCCACATTGTGTCACATCGGAACCAAGATTTACAAACGGAGCAGGTAGTATATATGCATCAACAGAAGAAGAAGCTGTGCAGCCGGTAGGGTCGCTAACCGTAACCGAATAAGTGCCGCTGCTTGTTACTGTTGACGTTTGGGTTGTGGGTCCATTGCTCCAGGCATATATAATGTTGTTAGCTCCGTTATTGTCACCGGCATCAAAAGTTAATACTCCACCACATTGGGTAGTAGCGGGCCCCAAATAAACATACGGACTAGGATCTTTGGTAACCACTGCATCATCGGTAGCTGTACAACCGCTGTTGTCGGTAATTGTTACAGAATACGTGCCTACAGCTAAATTTACCGCTACCTGGCTAGTTTGGTTTGCTGCTGCAGCATCCCACTCGTATGTATAGCCTGGATTTCCACCTGAACCTGTTACAGTGGCAGCGCCATTGGTTCCACCATTGCAATTAACACTTTGAGCCATTGTGGCTGTAGCAACCACAGGTGCCGGCTCTGTTACAGTTACACTGCTGCTACCCTGGCATCCATTTGCATCGGTAACTGTGTAAGTAAAATTACCAGCCACTACCACAAAAGTGCCGGTTCCTATATAACCACCACTACCTCCGGTTGCAGTTACCGTTGCTGTGGTAGTTCCTCCATTACATAATATAGTGCCCGCACTAATATTTACGGAAACCGGAGCAGGGGAGAATACAGTAGCTGTATTTGATGCTGTGCATCCGGCACCGTCAGTAACTGTTACGCCATGGATGCCAGCAGGTAAGTTACTCGCTATTTCGCCCGACTGGTTTCCGGTACTTGGCCCCCATTGATAGGTATAGTAACCGGATCCACCACTTGCCATTGCTTGTGTTGAACCGTTACTTGCTCCGGGGCAAGTAATGTGAGACCCGTTGTAGTTACTAATAACAGTAGTAGAAACCGAAGGGTTGGCACTTACATAAACAGTAACCCATGCGCTGTCCCAACAAGCGGTATTCGATGAATCAATAGCAAAGTAGCTGTTAGCGCCTACGGGGGGGGTTACAGTATTAGATGTAGATGATCCGTTTAAATCTCCGACCCGCCACATTAGGGGGTTTGTAACGCTTCCAACTATAAGCGTATTCAGGTTAATGCTTTGTCCAGAACATATCGCAGCATCTGAGCCGGAAATAAATATGCTACAACCGCCTGCAGAAACAGATCTGCCGGCAAACAAACTTATTGCTAGAATAAGCGCGTAAATTTTTTTCATATAGTGCTAATGTGAGTTAAAAAATAATTGCATGAGTCAGGAAATGAGCCGTAAAGTAACAAAACATGTTTTAAAAACGAGAATTCTTGCTGAAAAAAATTTTGCGCCTGTGTTTTTTTCAACAGACCTACCTTGTTAAACGCTGCACTATACTGCTCTATTAATCAGATCGCCAGGTTGTTTATCACAACAAACATTAATCAGCCACACACATTGCTGCATGTTTTTAACTTCGCCATCCTTTTTTTAAAAAAAGTTTTTACTTTAAAGCACCCAATTACAAAGCATATAGAAGTAGTTCTACCAAACTAAATTCAGTTTTTATGGAAATAGCAGAAATGACCCCCAAGGACGCCCTTCAGGAGTTTTTTGGTTTTAATAAATTTAAGGGTCCACAGGAAGAGATTATAAAATCGGTATTAGCCGGCAAAGACACCTTTGTTATTATGCCTACCGGAGGAGGCAAATCACTTTGCTATCAATTGCCTGCCATGATGAGCGAAGGAGTAGCAATTATCATTTCTCCATTAATTGCGCTGATGAAAAACCAGGTAGATCTGGTTCGTAATTACAGCGAAAAAGACAGCATAGCCCATTTTCTTAACTCATCGCTCAACAAAACACAGCGCAATGCTGTTATTAAAGACATAAAGGGAGGAAAAACTAAGATACTCTATGTTGCGCCCGAAACTCTCACAAAGCAAGACACCGTTGATCTTTTTTCTGAGATAAAAGTAAGTTTCATTGCTGTTGATGAAGCGCACTGTATTTCTGAATGGGGGCACGATTTCAGACCAGAGTATAGGCGCATTCGTGAAATTATTACAGCTATTGGGCAAAAATTTCCGCTTGTTGCCTTAACAGCTACCGCCACCCCAAAAGTACAGAGCGATATTTTAAAAACACTGGACATGAAAAAACCCAATGTTTTTATTTCATCGTTTAACCGCCCCAATCTTTATTACGAAATCCGATCTAAACGTACACCGCAGCTGGCCATTAAAAACATGGTGCAGTTTATAAAACAGCGCCCGGGCAAAAGCGGAATTATTTATGTGATTAACCGCAAAACCTGTGATGATCTTTCTGAAATTTTACGCGCCAATGGAATAAAGGCCCAGCCCTACCATGCCGGACTAGACGGCAAAGTGCGCACACAAACACAAGACGCTTTCCTAATGGAGGAGTTAGACGTAATTGTTGCCACTATAGCTTTTGGTATGGGTATTGACAAGCCAGACATTCGTTTTGTAATTCACTACGATATACCCAAGAGCCTAGAAAACTACTATCAGGAAACAGGCCGTGCAGGCAGAGATGGGTTAGATGGAGAATGCGTGGTTTATTTTTCTTATAAAGACATTGGTAAGTTGGAAAAACTGCTTCGTGACAAAAGTGTGGCAGAGAGAGAGCGCAACCTGCAATTGATAAATGAAACAGTAGCTTATATTGAGAGCGCAGAGTGCAGAAGAAAGTTTTTGTTGCATTATTTTGGTGAAGAGTTTAACGCCAAAGATTGTAACTGCATGTGCGACAACTGCAAAATTCCAAAAGCTAAAATTGATGTAACAAACGATACTTCTTTGGCTTTAGAAATCATTAAAGCGGTAAAGGAAAATCACGATCTGCCATACATCGTAAAACTTATTACCGGTAAAAAGGGCCGCGAAATTACGGAGTTTAAATATGACAGACAGCCATGGTTTGGAAAGGGTGCCGACAAAGACGAACAGCACTGGAACTCTGTAATACGCCACGCTATGATGGCTGGCATGGTAGATAAAGACATTGAAAAATACGGATTGCTTCGCTTAACTCATAGAGGTGTTGATTATATACGTAAGCCACGGCCAATGCATGTATCGCTTAACCATAATTATGATGATGACGGCACTGAAGTAGTCATTGAAGAGGCCGCTACTAAACGAGGCGTGCTCGACCCGCAAATGCTCGGCATACTTAAAGACCTGTGTCGCAAAATCGGAAAACAGCACAACTTGCCTCCGTATGTGATTTTTCAGGATCCATCGCTGGAAGAAATGAGCACAAAGTATCCGATTACCATGGACGAACTTTGCAACATTGGCGGAGTAAGCAAAGGGAAAGCTGAACGTTACGGCAAACCTTTTGTAGATGCTATAAAGAAATATGTAGATGAAAATGATATAGAGCGCCCTACAGATTTTGTGGTAAAGGGCGTGGTAAATAAGAGTGGAGATAAGATCAGAATTATTCAGGCCATAGACAAGAAAATATCCATTGACGACATAGCTAAAATGCTGAACAAAAAACGGCAAGAGCTCATCAACGAACTGGAAACCATTGTAAATGCCGGCACAAAGCTAAACCTTGACTACTACCTGGAAACAATACTCGATGAAGATTTAATGGGCGACATTTTTGAATACTTCAGAACCGCACAAACCGACTCGCTTGATGCTGCGTATGATGAGTTTAGTGCCGATGATTTAGATATGGAAGTATTACAGCTAATGCGCATTAAGTTTATGAGCGAAATGGCAAACTAACCATCTACCAAAGGAATACATCAGAGAGAAATATTAAAATGAACATGCAAGACACCTATGAAATAAAACTGCCTCAGTTTGAAGGGCCTTTCGATCTGCTGCTGTTTTTTATTGAGCGCGATGAACTAGACATATACGACATTCCTATTTTCAAACTGACCACTGATTTTTTGGATTATATCCACAAAATGGAAACGCTGAATATTGAGGTGGCAAGTGAATTTATTTTGGTGGCAGCAACGCTCATGCGGATAAAAGCAAAAATGCTTTTGCCAAGAAAAGAACTGGACCCAGAAACCGGAAAAGAAATTGACCCGCGTGAAGAACTCGTTAGCCGACTTATAGAATACAAGAAGTTTAAGGAAGCTACCGAACTTATGCGCAAGCTTGAAGAAGACCGGCAAAACATCAGTAAGAGAGGTAATGCTCTTTCTGAAAACAAAGAGATAGCTGAACTTTTTGAAACCGAGTTTGAAATGCAATCGTTGACTATGTTCCGGTTGTTGAAATCATTTCAAAACGTGCTCGACCGGTTAGCCCGCGAAAAAACCAAGGTGGTACATACGGTAGAAACACCGGCTTATACAATCAGCGGAGAAAAAATGGTATTGCTCGAAAAAATTTCCGTAGGAAAGAAAACAGCATTTGAGCATGTGTTTGAAGGAGTTGAAAATCGCGTACACGCAATTTTTGTTTTTTTGTCGGTGCTTGAATTAATACAAGAACAGCAAATACGAATCACCATAGGTGAGGGCTACAATAATTTTTGGCTCGAAAAGTCAGACCCCAACCAGCAACAAGAAATTGTGCTTGAAGGTCAAGAAAACTAACATAACCTGCTTAATTAAACTGCACTATGCGGCCTGATAAGTTATTATACTGCCGCACCACATAGCTGTTGGCTTAGGAGAAGTGATTTGTGTAGCACACTTCTTTAGTTACTTTGCATGTAAAATAAAAGCAAATGAATCGTTTTGTTCTCGCTGTAGCGGGTTTATTCATGTCCTTATATGCTTGTAAAAAAACCGAAACTAAAATTCTAATAAAAAAAACATTCGACAACGGCCCTACCGATAGCTTGCGTTTAAATCAAATTCAGGTAATAGCCAGTCACAACAGCTATCATTTAAAAACCGATGACTCGGTTTTTAATTTTATGTACATGTTAGATACGATGGGTCTTTTGCCATCTGCCTACTCGCCCACAGGAATAGACTATACGCATATTCCATTTGAACAACAATTTGACAACTACGGGGTACGAGGTCTTGAAATAGATTTTTACAACGATCCGGTTGGTGGACAATACTATTACCGCAAAGGCCGTAAGTTAATTGGCCTCGATTTTGAATCACACATTCCCGAGCTTCTAGCACCTGGCTTTAAAGTTATTCATATACCCGATTTCGATTACAACACTAACTACTACACTTTTGTTTCTTCACTAAAAGCTATTTATAACTGGAGTGTAGCTCACCCTAATCACCTACCCATTTTCATAAACATTGAAACTAAAGAAGAAACAGTAGCTCAGTCGGCACCTGCCGGGCTAGAACTTACCCAGTCAATACCTTTTGATGCAAACGCTTGCGATAAAATAGATGATGAAATAAAATCGGTTTTTGGCGAAAATTTAGATAAGGTAATTACACCTGATGAAGTACGTGGCAGCTTTGCCACACTAGAGCAAGCTGTGCTAGCAGGAAACTGGCCTCAATTAGCGCAAGCCCGAAACAAAGTTGTTTTTATTATGGAGGGACCGGCCGGAAGTTTGTATAAATCAGGGCATCCTTCATTGCAAGGTAGAGCCATGTTTGTTTACAGCAGCCCCGGTACACCGGAAGCTGCCTTTGTAATTTACAACAGCCCGGGGACTCAATTTAACTCTATTAGAAACCGCGTTTCGCAAGGATATATTGTTCGGACTCGTGCCGATGACGGAACTACTGAAGCGCGCAATGGCGACTATACTCAAATGAATAAAGCTCTCGATAGCTGGGCACAAATTGTTTCCACCGATTACTATAAAGCTGATTCGCGTGCCGGTAACACCGGCTGGACAGATTATCGGGTTAGGTTTCCGAATGGCGAACTGGTGCGAATTGATTCTATTTCAGCAACCGATAAATTGAGTTTGGGAGTAGTGAAAGAATAAATAGCCGTGGTGTAGTTAGAAGCACTGACAAAGAACCAACAACCTTGTATTGAAGCGAAAAAAGCCACTTCAAATTGATATTGAGGTGGCTTTTAAAACGTTTTGATGTATAAAAACTACTTTCCGTAGAGTTTTTTAGCTCCGTAAACCAACCCTGACACCAACAACAAAAACACTCCCCCATCTAACGGTATAGCAGTTGGTGGTGGTGGTGGTGGTGGTGGTGGTGGTGGACCAACTTGTGCAAAAACGGCTGAGGTTGCAGCTAACACAAGTGCAACAATCATTGAAACGCTGAGTAATCTGTTCTTCATATTCCTACGCATTTTGATGAATAAGGAAGCCAAATATATAATTGGTTATATAAAGTGCAAATGTTTTTGTTGGAAATTTTTGATTGGTTATTAGGTTTTCAATCACATTTTAAGCTCTATTGATGGGTCCCAAAAGAGTTTTTTGAAGTCCACTACCGTATCGTTTACAATTTTTACTCTTTCTTTTTCCAGCATTTTTTGCATTTCATCCGGGCCCCCAAAATGATGTTTTCCAGATAATATACCATTCCGGTTTACAACCCTATGTGCCGGCACAGGGGGTAACTGCTGCCCGGCATCGTTCATGGCATATCCTACTGTGCGTGCCGACTTGCCTGTTCCTAAATATTTTGCAATTGCTCCATAGCTGGTTACTCTTCCCCTGGGTATCAGTCGGGCTACATCATACACGTTTTGAAAGAAACTGTATTGACCGGGTTCTTTAACCGGGTTTTTGTGCTTTTTGGCTTTAGTCGAAAGTGTCTTTTTCATAACTCAAACTGTAAGAAATTAATTGTCCTGCCTTTAGCCAAATGTTGTTTTTCGTAGTGCGTTTTAATATTCAAATCTTCAAAATAAAGTGGTGATGCGTAAATATCTTCCTGATAGTAAATCAACCTCAGGCCGCTACTAGTAACACTGTGGCGTGTAAAATGAAACAAAGACAGGTCATCGGTTTTAAAATTTACAACAGCGCCATTGGAAGCAAATTGGCGGTATTTTTCCAGAAATTTTGCAGTGGTTAATCTTCTTTTCTCATCACGATCTCGAGGAAATGGATCCGGAAAGGTTATCCAGATTTCCGCTACCTCATTAGAAGCAAAAAAGTTGGTAATGTTTTCTATGCGCATTCTGGCAAACGCCACATTAGCCAGATTCTCTTCTAAAGCTCTTTTGGCTCCGGTATAAATTCGAGCGCCTTTTGAATCTATGCCTATGAAGTTTCTATCAGGATACTTTTGCGCCAGGGGAATAGTATAGTCACCTTTGCCACAAGCCAACTCTACCACAATTGGGTTGTTGTTTTTAAAAATATCTCTTGCCCACTTACCCTTTAAATTCAATTCGTTGCCTTCGAAATTTACTAAAACCGGGTTGGTGAAATGCGGATTTTGAAACACGTTAGAAAACGTATCTATACTTCGCAACTTAAACATTTTGGCTTTGCCCATAGTTGAAACTATATAATAGGGCGGCAAGTTTGCCTAATTTTTTCTTTCCCCCGCACAGGTTTTTATATTTTCCGTTTCCATACTTCTACGTTACCGGCTGCAGAAACAAAGATTTGGTTGTAGGATAAATTCAGTTTTTGGCGAAACATCTCGTCTGGTTTCATTTTCCATACTACCACAAAATCTATTTTGATGTTGCGAGGGTTGTTTTCAAACCCTTTTAGGTTAACATCAGGTGGCCGACCTTCTATGTTTCCTAAAAGAGTAAAGGGGTTGCCATCGTTTTTCCATTTTAGAGGAAACCATTTTGTAGCTGCTTCGTAATTCGACAAAATTATTAGCGGCTTAACGGCACCACTGTAGTCGAATGCGTGAATAAACACCGAACGCCAATCGCGAACCGGGCGGTTGTTTACATCTTTTTCTAAGTCAGAAAAGTTAAGCGGTAGTACTGTAGAGCCAGGCGGTATTTTTGTGATTGCTGAAAAATACTCGGAAGCCAATTGCGATGTTTGCCTTTGATATGGAATCCGAACATACATCAACACAGCAAAAAGACAGACAGCTACAACTGCTACTATTTTATTCAAAATAGGTGGCCACCGCAGACACGAAACCCAAGCAAGCACCAGCAATGGTGAGAGCCAACCCATTCTACCCATCCAGTTGCCCCCTAAGAATAATTCGCGCGGCTGTTGAAAATAAATAACACCAAAACAAATAGCCGCAAACAATAGTCCATCGGCAGAGTAAACTGATTTTTTTTGAACAATGCGGTAACCTATGCTTGCCGTAGCAATAACTATAAGTGCTACAACCATAAGTTTTGCTATAACAAACTCTGTCTTACCGCCCCAAAGCACCAACATTTCGAGATTTAAAAATGCCTCTTGCAGCCTCTCCGGCTCTTGTGGAAAATATGGTGTTTCTGCTTGGTTGTGCTGAACAAAAATTGCAGACAGCGCCAAAGGCGGCAGTGCACACACCGCCACCCACCACCAATTGTCAAATAGCTTTCGAGCTGAGTTTTTGAATGGTGAAAAACTCAAGTCGGATTGCGCTTCAACAGTAAAAATACCGGCAAGAACTACACACAAAAAAAACCAGCCAAACAGGTGGGTAAAAAATATAAGAAATGATAGCGGGAGAAGATATACCAGTTGATACACAGTGGGTTCCGTTCGCAAACGAAACATAGCTGCTATGAACAAAAATGCCCCTACTATGCCAAAACAAAAATTATAAAAACCGTAATAAAGCACCCATTGAAATACAAAAACAAAAATCAACAACAAAGCAGAGTTGTAACCCCCTGAAGCCTGAAGTATAGCCCAACGAAAACACACGGGAAACATTATTACATAAAGCGATATCAAAAGTTTATCGGCCGTAAATGGTGAAAAGAAAAACTGCAGAACAACAAGTAAAACGTGACTGAACCAATTAGGTAAAGCCTGTAAGTTTACATCGTAATAGGTTTTGTAAAAATCGACATTTGCCCCACGCAGGAGATCGAGTAAAATTTTTGAATTGTAAACATGTGCGGGGCCATCGCCTGTAAGAAAGTATGGATACCACCAAACATAAGCCAGCGAAAGAAAAATCAGCAGTAAAAAAATTGCGTTTTCGAAACGCTGCTTCGCTTTATCCATTTACAGACATCCTGTTCGGCCACCATCAACCGGTATATTTACTCCGTTGATGTATGCGGCAGCCGGTGAGGCAAGAAATGCCACTGCAGCAGCTACTTCTTCGGGTTTGGCAAATCTTTTCATTGGTATTTCTCGAAGCATTTCTTCTTTAACCAAATCTTTTGTCCATCCGGTTTTGTCAACTTTGGTTTCAATGATTGCTTGTAGCCTTTCGGTTTCGGTAGCCCCTGGCAGTACATTGTTTACTGTAATACCAAATGCGCCAAGTTCATTAGCCATAGTTTTTGACCAATTAGCCACTGCTGCCCTTATGGTGTTACTAACTCCCAGGTTTGGCAGTGGCTGTTTAACAGAAGTTGAAATAACATTGATAATTCTGCCATAACCATCTTTTTTCATGCCTTCGGCAAACATTTTTGTAAGCAAGTGGTTGTTTAACAGGTGAGCCTCAAATGCAGTTACAAAATCTTTCTCTTCGGCATCAAAAATTTTTCCTGATGCCGGACCTCCTGTGTTGTTTACAAGTATGTGGTATGTTTTGTTGGTTTTTTTGAGGTGCTTGCTTACAGCGCCTTTAACGCGTTCATGGTTCAAAAAATCTATAGCAACTGAGTCGTGCCGCTGTTCACTTTTGCTTATAAAGCTTAAATCAATTAGCCCCTGGACAAGAGCGGCTTCATCTCTACCTACGAGTGTAACGTTGGCTCCTAACTTAGCCAGTTGTATGGCTACTGCTTTGCCTATTCCTTTACTGCTTCCGCCCACAAAAGCATTCTTCCCGGTCAAGTCTAAATTCATTTTAATAATGTTTTAAATGCAATGTAATATCTAAAATGACAACGCTTTTTGATTATTCAAAAATGCCTCAGCGGTTTCGGTAATGGTGTTTTTTACCGGCCGGAAACGATAACCGAGTGTTGTTTCTATCTTATGATTGCTAAACTGAAAGCTGATTCCGGCAAGAGCTGAACTTTCTTTAGTTATAACAGGCCGCACACCGGTAAAAAAAGATTTTACCGCTTCGGTGCGCCAGGCGAACTCGCGCAGCAAACCTGTGGCTTCTAGTGTAGGGCGTTTTACTTTCAATCCGTCAGCCATTAAAAACATAACCTCGCGAAACGAGAGGTTTTCGGAAGTGAGAATAAATTTTTGATTGCGGATATTGCTGTGCATGAGCGAACGCATACACTGCACCACATCGCGAACATCTACAAAACCCATTGTAGCTGATGTATAAAATTTAAGCCCTTTAGAAATTTCTTTAAACAGAGAGTTTGGTTCTTTACCCCAATTGCCCGCACCAATAATTGTAGAAGGGCAAACCACCACTACATTCAACCCCTCTTCGCTGGCTCGCCACGCTTCGCGTTCGCCATATTGCTTACTGCGGTAATACCAAAAGCATTTGTTGATGTTGGGGTCTGAATAGTTTTCGTCAATTACTTTGCCTTGTGGGGCTAAACCAAATGCTGCTATAGAGCTAACATGCACCAGTTTTTCAATTTTTGCGTTAAGGGCGGCATTCATGACATTTGCGGATCCTTCAACATTTACCTTCATCATTTGTTCTACTTCACTTGGAACAAAACTGATAGTGGCAGAACAGTGATAAACAAACTTTACCCCCTGCATAGCTTGTTCTAAAGACGGAACATCCAGCACATCACCCTCTATCCATTCTACATGAGCAGCCACATCTTCAAGCACTGAAATATCAGATGTTTTGCGTCTGAGGGCGCGTACTTCTTCTCCTTGGCTTACAAGCAGCCGAACAAGATACGAACCCACTAAGCCGGTTGCTCCGGTAATCAAATTCATACAGCAAATGTCTTTTTACGGCTGATATACCACACCTCCGCACGAGTTTTTTTTGGCTCCCGTTACCGAACTAAGTACATTTACTTCGTTACGAGTTCGCAATACTCCCATTAGGGCCATGACCAGGGCTTCTTTAAACTTTACGAGTTTCGCCTCCGGCACCACAACTGCAACACTTACATGTGATTTAATTCTCTCCATTAAAAAGCTGTTGAATGCTCCTCCTCCTGTAACCAGCATTTGGGCTATTGATATTTCCACTTTTTCGCGGTTTACAATTGTATTGATGTGGCTACTTATCTGCGCAGCTATGTGCTCAGTATAGGTACGCAACAAATCTACATCGGGCAAGTGAAATTTCTCGAACAACGGAAATACAGTATTTCTGGTAAAACTATTGTCGAGTGATTTTGGGTAGGTTAATTTGTAAAAAGCAAGTTCATTTAGCTCATGAAACAGTTGCTCGTTAAGTTTTCCTGATTGTGCCAATGCACCATTGTTATCAAATTCTCTGCCCAGCTTATTGGCTATTAAGTTTAACGTCTGATTTGCCGAGCAAATATCAAACGCCACTATGTCATGCTGCGTCTTACAACTAATGTTTGCTATACCTCCCATGTTTAAACAAAACAGGTAATTGGAAAAAAGAAGTTTGTCGCCAATGGGCACTATAGGTGTGCCTTGACCACCAAGTGCAACATCGGCCGTGCGAAAATTACAAACCACCGGAAGTTTTGTTTTAGCAGCTATGGCAGAGCCATCACCAATTTGTGTGGTAAATTTTTTTCCGGGAAAATGGAAAATGGTATGGCCATGTGATGCCACCAAATCAACCTTGCTTTGTAAACTATTTTTGTCAATAAATTTATTGACGCATTCACCCAAATAGTGGCCGAGTTGAGCATCGGTTTCGCAAAATTTTATTGCTGAGGTTGATACTTGTTCTTTTAACCTGGCAATCCATTCTTCGGAAAACGGAATTACCTCTGTTTCTAAAACTTTGAATTGCCACTCATCATTTTGTTTCGCAAACTGACAATAAACCACGTCAAGTCCATCGAGCGAACTCCCGCTCATTAAACCTATTACCCGGTAGATATCCATTTACTTTTTATGCCAGCTTACAATTAAATCTGCAACAGAAGCAATTTCAGATGCGGTTAGTTTTTTGCCAAAAGCCGGCATATCCATTTTGCCACTGGTAATACTTTTTATCATTTCCTCTCTGCTAATTGTAGTAGTTTGCAGATTAGGCGTACGACTGTCTTTTACCCCTTCTTTACCATGGCACCGCGCACAGCTTTTTGCAAAAATAGCAGCCCCCCCTTTAGATGATGCTGTTGGGGATGACTTTTTTGAACAAGACGCTACCGCAAATACAATACATGCTGCCACTACTAATATTTTTTTCATGTGCTTTTTGTTGTGAAAATAACGAAACGAGGTTTTGTTGCAACAGTTGTATAGCGTAACCACACAAAAACCGTTTCGGGTCATGCAAGTACTGTTTCTAATTATATTCGCCCGCAACTAAACAACTCACTTATGCTCAACATTGTGCTATTTGGCCCTCCGGGAAGCGGCAAAGGAACTCAAGCCGCAAAGTTAGTGGCCAAGTATAACCTCATACATCTTTCAACCGGTGATATTTTTCGTGCGAACATTAAAGGTGAAACCGAACTGGGTAGGTTGGCTAAAAGTTTTATGGATAAAGGTCAATTAGTGCCCGATAAGGTAACTATTGACATATTGCAATCAGAGGCTGATAAACATAGTCAGGTAACCGGTTTTATATTCGATGGCTTTCCGCGCACTACATTTCAGGCAGAAGCGCTAGACAAGTATCTTTCTCTACGTAACACATCTGTTACACTAATGTTGGCTTTAGATGTAAATGAAGACGAGTTGAAAAAAAGACTACTTCTGCGAGGTAAAGACTCAGGAAGGGCCGATGATCAAAATCCGGAAGTTATTCAAAACCGAATTAACGTGTATCACCGCGACACGGCACCTGCAAAAGATTTTTACACCACACAGAACAAATACCGCGCAGTGAATGGCGTTGGCGCTATTGACGATATTTTCAATTCGCTCTGCAATGAAATTGATTCATTGAGTTTACAGAGCTAATCAGTAAAATTTATTGCTCGCAAAGGCTGCTTTTTTGGCTATCTACTTAAATCGCTTTCTGTTTAACAGTTTATACTCATGGCCTCTGAAAACTTTATTGACTACGTAAAAATATTTTGCCGAAGCGGCAACGGAGGGCCGGGGGCATCGAGCTTTCGAAGAGAAAAGTTTGTGGCAAAAGGCGGCCCAGACGGGGGTGATGGCGGGCGTGGCGGCCACGTCATTCTTCGTGGCAACTCGCAACTCTGGACTCTGCTTCACCTTAAATACCAAAAACACATACTTGCTGAAGATGGGGCAAAAGGAATGGGCGCGCTTTGCAGCGGCAGACAAGGTGCCGATAAAATTATTGAAGTGCCTCTCGGCACTGTAGCTAAAAATTTTGAAAGCGGTGAAATTTTGGGTGAAATAAACAGCCATGGCGAAGAGTTGGTTTTGCTCCCGGGGGGTAAAGGTGGCTGGGGTAACAACCATTTTAAAACGCCTACCCATCAGGCCCCAACTCATGCTCAGCCGGGCATACCAGGGCAGGATGCGTGGATTGTTTTAGAATTGAAATTACTGGCAGATGTAGGGTTGGTTGGTTTTCCGAATGCCGGAAAATCAACCCTTATTTCTTCGGTAAGTAATGCACGACCCGAAATAGCGGCTTATCCGTTTACTACACTGGTGCCTAATCTTGGCATTGTAAAGTATAAGGCAGGCCGTAGTTTTGTGATGGCCGATATACCCGGCATTATAGAAGGAGCCAGCGATGGAAAAGGATTAGGTCTTAGGTTTCTGCGGCATATAGAACGCAATTCTATATTGCTTTTTTTAGTTCCGGTTGATACACAAAACATTTTAGCCGAATACAAAATATTACTAAGCGAACTGCAGAAATATAACCCTGACCTACTCACAAAACAGCGCATACTTGCTGTAACCAAATGCGATATAGTGGATGATGAACTTCGCAAATTGATTGAGAAAGAACTAAAATCATCATTGAAAAAAGACTCAGCCATAATGGGTAAGTTACCCTTGATTTTTATTTCATCTGCTATCAACTACAACATAGAAAAACTAAAAGACGAAATTGTAAAAGGTATAGATTCCAGTGCCGGCAACGAATAGAAACTCTTTTTAACCGTGTGGGGTCTGATTAAAGTTATTGGTTGTATTATTTTTGTTTTAAAAACATGCTATGCGGTTTAACTCTCAGTTTAACTCTATAAAAATTTTATTTGTTCTGGCGTTAGTTATTTCAGTGGTTTCTTGCGAGCGCCAAAATTGCAATAATGTAGTTTGCCCTACAGGACAAAACTGCTACCAGGGAAATTGCTACTGTCCAGATGGGCTTGAAGGCACCGACTGCCAAACTCAGAGTTACGTTAAGTATACTTCGCTTAACAATTTTGCTTCAGAAAGTTGTAACCAGGTGCCTCCCTTTATAACAAACAGTTGTTTTATTCAACATGGGTCTTCGATAAATCAAATTCAAATTTACGGTTTAATGGGTGGCAACTGCTCACCTACTTATGCGCTTATAAGGACTGACACAAACAATGAAGGCAACATTGTAGAAATACCCGAGCAGAATTGCGGAGGCAGTACCATTTCGGGTCAGGGCACATATGACAAACTGAACCACCGTCTAAATCTTCAGTTGTATTACAATTTCTCGGGAAGTATATTTCAGTGCAATACCATGATACAATAATAGCTGCTGGATATGAAGTTGAAACAACCTGTTACTGCCACTGAAATTGCTACGCTTATACAAAGCGAACTGATAGGCAATGGCAATTTACAGATAACGGGGCTCAATGAAATTCACAATGTAGAAGAGGGTGACATTACTTTTGTTGATCATGAAAAGTATTATGACTATACATTAAAGTCGAAAGCCACTTTCGTTATCATCAATAAAAAACTGGCAGCACCTGCCGGTAAAGTTTTGTTCTATACAGCCAAGCCGTTTGAAGCATACAATCTGTTGGCGCAAAAATTTAAACCCGAACTTAGGTCAGAGAAAAATGTAGCCGCATCTGCAAAAATTGGCGAAGGCACATTTGTGTATCCCAACGCTTTCGTTGGAGAGGAAGTCATCATCGGTAAAAATTGTGTTGTTTATCCGAGCACTGTAATTTATCCGTACACACAGATAGGCGATAACGTTATCATACACAGCAATTCCACAATTGGCAGCGATGCGTTTTACTATAAGCGTCAAAAAACGCACTACGATAAAATGCACAGTGCAGGTAGAGTAGTAATAGGTAATGATGTAGAAATTGGGTCTGGCTGCACAATAGATGCCGGGGTAAGCAGCGATACAGTTGTAGGAAGAGGAACCAAACTCGATAGCCAAGTGCATATTGGACACGATGTAAAAATAGGCGAGCACTGCATTTTGGCGGCACAGGTAGGTATTGCAGGTAATACAAAAATTGGCAACCGCGTAACGTTGTATGGAAAAGTTGCTGTGAACAAAAACATAACTATTGGCGATGATGCCATTGTAATGGCAACAAGTGCCGTTCCAAATAGTTTAGAAGGAGGCAAAACATATATCGGCTACCCGGCAGTGGAAGCGCGAGCATTTGCCAAACAGGTGGCAGTAATTAAAAAACTACCTGAACTATGGGAAAAACTGAAAAACCTGTAGCTGCCAATGTTGTTGCCCTACTACCAAAGCAAACTGATTGAAGCAGGAACTGATGAAGCGGGCCGCGGCTGTTTAGCGGGTCCGGTATTTGCGGCTGCGGTTATACTTCCGAAAGATTTTAAAAACAAAGAATTAAACGATTCAAAAAAACTGTCTCGTAAACAACGTGATGAACTGCGGTTGATAGTGGAGAAAGAAGCAATCGCATTTTCAGTAAAAACCGTTGACAACAAAAAAATTGACGAGATAAATATTCTTAACGCATCTATGCTTGCTATGCACAAAGCATTATATGAGTTGGAGAAAAAGTTTGAGTTTATAATAGTAGATGGCAATAAATTTAAGCCCTACAAGAAAATTCCTTTTAAAACTATTGTAAAAGGAGACGGAAAATATTTGAGCATTGCTGCTGCTTCGATTTTGGCAAAAACCTACCGCGATGAGTTTATGGAGGCGCAACATGTTCTGCACCCTGAATACGACTGGTTACAAAACAAGGGCTACGGGGTTGAAAAACACCGAAAGGCCATTTTGCAATTCGGACATTCGCCCCTGCACCGCAAAAGTTTTATACTCAAGGAAATGCAGATGGATTTGTTTTCCGGCAAGTCCACTTGATGCTAAAAATATCTTTGGCACCATATTCTCTAAAGCCCCTACATGATTTTCAGAATTCTTCTTTGCTGTCTTTTTTTTACTGCTTCTGTTTCTGCTCAGGATTCACTCCCTGTTGTCAATTACGATTCACTGCTGGCTAAAGCAATTGCGCTGCAGCCGGGCTATCGAACACTTTCACTAAAAGCCAATCTGGTTTATGATGATGGTAACACCGCCCAGCAGTTGAACGCGACCATCCGTAGCCAGCGCGATAGTGTAGTTTGGAGCAGCATGGGAATGTTTGGGTTCGAAGGTGTTCGTACGCTTATTACTTCTGATTCGTTTAGATTAGTAAACAAACTAACGGGAGAGTATTGGGTAAAGCCCTTCGGGTTTATTCAACAATATTTATCGTTCCCACTCACCTTTCAACAGTTCCAACAAATTGTTTCAGGCGAAATTATATCTATAGAACCTAAAGCTACATTTGCCAAAGACGAAGACAGCTGTTTTATGCTGTGCCGAGAAACGGATCAGTTGCTGCAAGAAATACGGCTGAACAAACAAAACTACACCGTAAGCAAAATTCTGTTGAAAGACAAGCTATTTCAACAAACCCTCTGCGTTAATTTTGACGCATATAATTTTTCGGAGCCAAAACCGTTTGCATATAAGCGGACAATTACGGTTTCGCGTAACTCGACCTCCATGAATATTAATATGGAGATAATGAAAGCGCGATGGAACGAAGAATTACAGTTCCCTTTTGAAGTAACAGAGAAGCATAAGAAAACAGAATGAAGACAATAGAAACAAGAAGCAAGACCTTATCGGTTGTCCGTGTTTTGCTGTTGTCTTGTGTCTTGTGTCTTGTGTCTTGCGTATGCTTCTCTCAAACTGCTGTTAAGCAAAAGAAAGAACAACTGCAACAACAAATGAAAAAGCTGCAGGATGAAATAAAACTGATTGAGGCCGCAATAAAAAGCAACAGCGCCAAGAAGCAAAAAAACATGAGCGAAGTTCTATCGCTACAGGCTAAGATAAAATCACGTGAAGGTTTAATTGGCAACATTAATAATCAAATTGGTGATTTGGATCAAACCATTGACCGCACAGCTGAGGAAATTGCAGTAAAAGCTGCTGAGGTAGAAAAAATGAAAAAGGAGTATGCTACCATGCTTCAAAAAAGTTACGGTAACATTACGCTGCAAAATCAAACAGCATTTTTACTTTCAGCACAATCGTTTTACGATGCTTTTCGCAGATACAACTATCTATTAAAAATTGCAGAATTCAGGCGCGGGCAAGCCAAAGCTATTCAGGTTTCTATTAATGATTTAACAGCAAAAAAAGAGGTGTTGGAAGAAAACAAAGAACAAAAAGAAACTCTTTTGCAAAAACAAACCGCACAAAAAACTGCCCTTGAAACAGAGAAGAAACAGAAAGATGCTGCCGTAGTGCAGTTACTGGAAAAAGAGAAAAAACTACGCAACACACAGGCAGAAAAAAACAAAGCTGCTGCACAACTCAACAACCGTATACAGGCTATAATTGAAGACGAAATACGTCAGGCGCGTAAAAAAGCAGAAGAAGAAGCAAAGCGCTCTGGCGGCACCGTTAAATCGGTACCAATAAAGAAGGGTTCCAACGAAACCATGCCACTTACTCCAGCAGAACAAGCACTTTCTAATGATTTTAATAACAATAAAGGCAAACTGCCATGGCCGGTTTTGCGCGGACACATTGTGTCTAGCTTCGGCAAGCACAATCACCCTGTGTTAAAAGGAGTGGTAATAGAAAATAATGGAATAGATATTAAAACCGAAAGCGGAGCCGATGCACGGGCTGTTTTTGGGGGAACTGTGACTAGTGTTTTCTTTTTACCAACATACCAAAACTGTGTAATGGTAAAGCACGGAGAGTTCTTCACCGTTTACTCCGGCATTGAAACAGTAACTGTAAAGCCAAATCAAACTATTTCCACAAAGCAATTGTTAGGCAAATTACATACCGACAAAGCCGAAGACTTAACCAAGGTGCATCTGGAAATTTGGAAAGGCAAAGATAAGATGGATCCGGCTTTGTGGCTGTCGAACTGAGTTTAACGCCCTATTAAAAACACACAGTACCGCTTATTTATTTCCGGTTTATTTTTTTTCCATTCAGCAATTTTTTTTGTGCTGATAAACTGTTTGGGCAAAGTTAAATCGCAGGCAATACACAGATTTGTTTCAGGATTGCACACGCCCAACATTTCATCCAGCAACTTCTGATTTCGGAAAGGTGTTTCCATAAATATTTGTGTAATGTCTGCTGATTCCATTCTCTTGATGGCTCGTGAACGCTCGGGTTCTTTGATGGGTAGGTATCCGTTGAAAGAAAAATTTTGTCCGTTGAAACCCGAGGCAATCAGTGCTAGAAGAATAGATGATGGACCAACAAGCGGAACCACTTCAATATTCTTCTTGTGCGCATAAGCCACCAACTCGTTGCCGGGATCGGCTATACAAGGGTTGCCTGCCTCTGAAATTATACCGCAATCCTTGCCTCGCAAAATATTTTCGAACAGCGCTTCGCAGTTTTGTTGAGCGGCATGTTTGTCTAGCTCCCGAATTATTACATCTGTGTCGAAATTTTTCTTGTAGCCAATAGCTCGTAAATACCTGCGTGCTGTACGCGCATCTTCTACTATAAACTCATTGAGCAACTGTACAGCATCGAGCACCTGCTGCGGAATAATGGCGGGGTTGTCTTCGCCAACAAAACAAGGAATGAGATATAGTTTACCGGCTTTCATAATTTCCACTATGGCGCTGTGGTTACTTCTTTTTCCACCGTATCCATCACCGCACTGCAATCAAAATTTAGCGGAGCAATGGAGGAATCACTTGGCAATGAGAACTCACTTCGTTTTAGTTGTAACGCACGATCGTTAAAACTCTTGCGCAAAAAATTTCCAACAATAGGCATGGCTGCCGTTGCACCTGCCCCCGAGCTATTTGATGCAAAGTGAACACTCGGCAATTCGAAACCAACCCATGAGCCCACCACAATATCTGGGTTATAACAGATAAACCAAGCATCAGCATTGCCTTGTGTGGTTCCTGTTTTTCCGGCCAATGGCATTTGTAAACCATAGCGCGAACGTAGCCTTGACGCGGTGCCTTTGTTTATAACACCTTTCAACATTTCGGTTGTGGTGTACGCAGTTTGCTCTGCCATAGCTTCTTTATGCGCTCCGGTAAATGTAGCTAATACGTTACCCTCTTTATCTTCAATGCGTTTTATAAAAAACGGTTTGCTGTAGGTGCCTAAATTGGCAAAGCCTGTGTATGCCCCCACCATTTCGAAAAGCGAAACATCACAAGTGCCCAAACACAGCGAAGGCACCGCTTCTAGTTTACTTTCAATTTCGCAACGTTTAGCAAAAGCAACCAAGGCGGCAGGGTCACCAATATCACACATTATGCGTGCTGTAATGCGATTGTCAGATGCAGCTAATCCGTCTTTCATCGGCACCATTTCTCCTTCTACCCATTTATCTGTTCCATCCGGGTTCCACTTAGAATCTATGCCCGGGCATTCGGGCGCCAGGTATGGAATCAATGTGCACGGCTCATAATTTCTTTCTAATGCCAACGCATACAAAAACGGTTTCATGGTAGAGCCCACTTGCCGCTTGGTGGTTTTCTTTACATGGTCAAGTTGAAAATAGCGGATATTAGGCCCCCCTACCCATGCTTTGGCTTCCCCCGTTTTTGCATCTACCGCTAAAAAGCCTACTTGTATTATTTGAAGATAATAGCGCAGCGAGTCTAGCGGACTCATTACAGTATCTAAACTTTGTGTGCGGTCGCCATGCCAGCTAAAAACTTCCATTTTAATTTTGGTTTCGAAAACCTTTTTGATAGCCGCATCACTCTTGCCTTCGGCTTTCATGGTTTGATATCGTTCACTTTGCTTCATCATTTTGTCTAGCAAATCCGGCTTTGCGCGATAACCGAACTTCCATGGGTCTTTTCCTTTCCATTCTTTAAAGTATGCGTCTTGCAATGAGGTAAGGTGTTCTGCAATACTTTCTTCAGCATACTTCTGCATACGCGAATCGATGGTGGTAAAAATTTTTAAGCCATCTTCGTACACATTCCATTTTGAGCCATCGGGTTTTGGGTTTTTGTCGCACCAGTTTTTTAGCTCTTGCCGCACATACTCACGAATGTAAGTGCCAACCCCCTCGCGATAATCGGGATTGTGAAAGTTGAGTTTTATTTTGACTTTTGAAAGCGAATCAACTTTTTGTTTGGTTAGCACTCCTGCCTCTTCCATCCTCCGCATCACCAGGTTTCTGCGCTCCATGGCACGCTCTTCGTGTGTGCGCGGGTTATACAATGCAGGGCCATTAAGCATGGCTATAAGCAACGCTGCTTCTTCGGGTTGCAGTTCTTTAGGTGTTTTATAGAAATACGTGAATGCAGCCGTTTTAATTCCGTATGAATTATAATGAAAGCCAACCGTGTTGAAATAAATATTTATGATTTCGTCTTTGGTAAACGTTCGTTCTATTTTAGCGGCTAACACCCACTCTTTAATTTTTTGTGAAAGACGCTTTAAAATTCCTGCCTTGCCAAAATCCTGATGAAACAAATTTTTGGCCAACTGCTGGGTGAGCGTAGATCCTCCACCGCCTTCCATACCCGGCACAAATGCCAGCGTAATGGCACGAAACAACCCCTGTAGATCAATACCGCTATGGTTGTAGAATCGCTTGTCTTCAGTAGCCACCAAGCCCTTCACCAAATACGGAGAAAGCTCATCGTACGAAATTTCAATTCTATTTTCTGTATAGTAGGAGCCAAGAACTTCGTAGTCATCAGAATAAATAGTTGTACTAACTGCGCTATTGGGGTTTTGAATAGCTTCTAAATCGGGCATTTGACCCAATAGACCAAAGTTAACTCCAATAAAAAACAGCACTAATACCACCACAAACAACCAAAAAAGTATTTGCACCCTACGGAAAACCTGCCAAAAGTTGTTTGGGTTATAAGTAAAAAAGCCGGCTACTGCCGAAGTAGATTTTGCCACCTTACAAATGTATGTGTTGCAAAAAACATAAACAGAGAAACGGACAAATCATTGTAACAACCACTAACTTTTTGAATAGAGGAAAGGACAATTAGTTTCTGCCAAACACCTTCACTCTTTTTGTAAATGTTGCCAGCCTTGCGCCTGTAATTGGTGGCGGTTTCCGCTTTTAGTAATCAGCACACAACCGTTTTCTTTTGCAGTTATCTCGCCAATTATGGTGAAAGTTTCTTCTCCATTCAGCTTGGTTTCGTCTTCGGGCAAAATGGTAAACAGCAATTCATAATCTTCTCCTCCATTAAGAGCACATGTGGTAGGGTCAAGGTTAAATTTCAATGCCATGTTATATGCTTCTTCGCATATAGGTATAGCGGCTTCATTTATCTCGCAACCTACGTTGCTTTGTTTACATATATGAAACACATCGCTCGAAAGCCCATCGCTTAAATCCATCATAGATGTAGGTTTAAGATCTATGTCTTTAAAAAACCGAATTACATCTTTGCGTGTTTCAGGTTTCAACTGGCGGCCAATCAAGTATGGCGCGTCTTCCAACTCCGGTTGCAAATCAGGGTGTTCGAGATAAATTCTTTTTTCGCGTTCAAGAATTTGCAAACCGAGATACGCTGCCCCCAAATCGCCTGTAACACAAATTAAGTCGCCTGGTTTTGCCCCGCTTCTATACACCAATTCTTCTTTGCTTGCTTCACCAACAGCAGTAATAGAAATCATAAGTCCGCTGACTGATGATGTGGTGTCACCACCTATCAAATCAACCTGATAATTTTTGCAGGCCAACCCTATGCCTTCGTACAACTCATCTAGTGCCTCAACCGTGTATCTCGAAGAAATAGCCAGCGAAACTGTAATTTGCTTGGGTGTGGCGTTCATTGCATATATATCACTCAGGTTTACCACCACACTTTTATAGCCGAGATGTTTCAGCGGAGTGTACATCATGTCGAAGTGGATGCCCTCCACCAGCAGGTCTGTACTTATCACCGTTCTCTTACCTGCATTATCTATGACGGCCGCATCGTCACCAACTGTTGTAATGGTAGATGTGTTAACCGGTTTAAACTTTTGTGTGAGTCGTTCTATCAACCCAAATTCGCCTAACTCACCTACCGGTGTGGTTTTTTTGTTTTCTGTCATGGCTGTTCTTTAGTGGGGTAAGAATACTATATTTGGTTTCATCTGTCAGCACCCGTGACGGGTACTAATGGCCTGCTGATATTTTTTATCTAGAAAACAACGCATGGTTCTTCCCGATAAAAAGAGATTACAGTATTTAAGCTGGCTAACCCTGCTGGGTATGAGTGCTATTGGCGTTTTACTAATAAACTATTTGCAGGAGCGTGGTGTGCGCAATGTTTTGTTGGGGGGCAAAAAATATTACCTGCAAGTGTTGGTAGGGTTGTTTTTTGGCAGCTTATCTGCCCTGCTTGCCGTAGCGCTTCTGAACGATAGGCGTTTTAGGGGTGTTAGATCATTTTTTGAAGAGTTAATGCAGGAAATAAACCCATCGTTGTTCGAAATTATATTTTACTCTTTTTGTGCTGCAGTGGGTGAAGAAGTTTTGTTTCGTGCAGGATTACAGCCGCTGCTCGGCATTTGGCCGGTGGCGGTGCTTTTTGTGTTTTTACACGGATACATTCATCCCGCAAAAATAAGTCTTACAATATACGGGCTGTTTCTGATTATTATTAGTGCGGGCTTTGGCTACATGTTTAAGTTTTTTGGGTTGGCAAGTTCTGTAGTAGCACACTTTGTGTACGATGTAGCCATGTTTTCTGTTCTTAAATTTTCTTACAGAACGCGAGCACAACAAGCCGTGGAGCAAGAAATGATAAATTAGTCTTGTGTTTAACGAACTAAAACAAATACCTGTAGCATGGAGCCGCGTTTGGGCTTCGCGTAGTTTCAGAAATCAGTTTATTATTTCTGTATTAATTTTTGTGGCAGTAGCCCTACACAATTTTCATTTTTTGCGTTTATGGCAAGACCGCCCCGGCATTCTGGTAAATGACTTGGTGCTGAACCATCTTCCACCCATAGATTTTTCGTGGATCATATTTGCGTTAGAGTATTCTACTCTGTTACTTGTTTTTGTGTTTATACTGCCCTACCCCGAAAGGTTGGTAAAAGGAATTCAAATTTTTGCTTTGGTTTTTATTGCGCGAACCATGTGTATTTATCTTTTTCCGTTAGAGCCGCCCAAAGACATGGTTTTTTTATACGACCCTGTGGCTGAGCTTCTTCTCCATACTCGCGACTCAGTGGTAACAAAAGATCTTTTTTTCTCGGGGCACGTTTCTGCGTTAAGCGCGCTCATGCTTATATCTGCAAAGGTGTGGGTAAGGCGGTGGGCCGGCATGGCAACTGTTGTTGTGGGCTGTTTGATTATGTGGCAACATGTACACTATAGTATGGATGTGGCTTTTGCTCCTATTGTATCGTACGTTTCGTACAAGTTTATCCACTACATACACAGGCAAACCAAATATGGCCTAGAGCTACAGGACGTATAAATGCCGCTAGTATTCTAACGTTTGGGGGCATTGAATTGTACGCGCTTATTCCCCATCTACATAAATGGGCACAGTTTGAATTGCATTACTGTAATGCCCGCCCTTATCGCGTAGAATAATGGTATAAACAACTTTATCGAGCGGGCAGCCGGGTTGCGGTGGGGCAAAGCAGGTTTTAGAATCTATGGCTCGAATGATATCTATCTCCCCGGCTAAATCATCGAACTTGCCTGTGGGTTCAATATTGGCTGACGCAAAATAACTAAGACAACTATCGCGACTATCAAGCATAAAAACATTGAAGCCGCTCAGCTTTAAACAGGCACTATCACCTGTTTTAAACAAACATTGGCTGCACGTATCCCCCGCTGATGGATTAACACCAATGTCTCCATCTCCATCGGTAAACGAAAAAGTGATTGTATCGGCATAGCCACTTTTAAGCGTGTCAGATGAAACAGATACAAATTCTATGGCGGGCACAATTGGGTACATGGGGGCTTTTATACAAGCCGACAAACAAAGCAGCAGAAACGATGTTAAGACAAGGGTAAGCTTCATTGCACCAAATAAACTCAAAATTGACTTGTTTATTGCATTTTTACAAAAGCAATAAATTATGAACCCACTTCACGAAAAAATTTTTTCGGTTACACCATCATTGTTTAATGAGGTGGCGTTAGAAATTTTTCGTTATCAGTTTTACCAAACCGAAGTGTATCAGGATTTTTGTGTTGGATTAAAAAAAACACCCGGTACGGTACAAACAATTAACGACATACCGTTTTTGCCCATAAGTTTTTTTAAAACTCATTCTGTAATCAGCTCCTCTAAATCGGCAGAAAAAGTATTTGAGAGCAGCGGGACAACATCTTCTTTGCCGTCTCGCCACCATGTAGCCGATTTAAGTTTGTATGAAACAAGTTTTTTAAAGTCGTTTGCCTTGTTTTACGGAAACCCGAAAGACTATGTTGTGTTGGCACTTTTGCCCTCATATCTGGAAAGAAAAAACTCAGCATTAGTTTATATGGCAGAAAAGCTGGTGGAGCTAAGTGGGAAAAACGCCAGTGGGTTTTTTCTGCATGAACATGAAAACTTGTTCGATCTTCTCGATGTTTTAAAAACCGGCCAGCGAAAAACTCTTTTGCTGGGCGTAAGCTTTGCCTTGCTCGACTTTTCTGAAAAATACAAACTCGATTTTTCTGATTTAATTGTAATGGAAACCGGTGGAATGAAAGGCAGACGACAAGAAATTACCCGAGAAGAACTACATACTCAACTGCGTGTAGGTTTTGATGTAAGGCATATTCATTCAGAATACGGAATGACAGAAATGCTTAGCCAGGCATATTCGAAGGGCGAAGGCATTTTTTATTCACCCCCATGGCTCAGAATTTTAACGCGCGATGTTTATGAGCCCACGCGCATTCAAGAGAAAAACAAAACCGGAGGAGTAAATGTTATTGACTTAGCCAACTTGTATTCGTGTTCATTTATTGCCACTGATGATTTGGGTAAAGTAAACAGCGATAACAGTTTTGAAATACTTGGCAGAATTGATAATGCAGAACTGCGCGGGTGCAATCTGCTCACTGTTTAGCAATGATTTTTTTGAAAAACACTTTCATTTATAAAGCTTTTCATACAGACAAGAAGTTGTTTGCTGTGTTCGTGCTTTATACGTTGGGCCTGTTATACTTTGCGCTAAAGCAGCGCGAAGAATTTCCTTTTCTATTATTTGGTATGTATTCGTTGAAAGAAGAGACGAAACCATCCTACATCACTTACCAAATTGCCGTTGACGGTAAACTTTTAGAAACAACAAAACTGAAAGATGCTAAAGCCGAACTTATTACATCACCATTATCACATATTGCTTCTAGCCAAAACCACGAATCTGATTCATCTAATCTTGCTATCTATGCCAGTTGGCTTCTTAAGTATGTTGGCGATGGAAATTCTGTAGCCATCCACAAACTTACCTGTAGCTTTAAAAGCAACGGAGAGCCAATAGTAACTAACAAAGAACTGATTTATGGCAACCGCTGAAAATTTTGATAAAGAATTGCGGACAAAAGCTATGGTGGTTTACACTATGGCGTTAGCCATTCTGTTGAACAGATTTTTTAGCCGAGCACTTTTGCCTCAAATTGGAAACGCTCTTACCAACTCAAATCAACAGGAATTTGTTTACGCTGTTATGAGCAAATTAAATCTGGTTACTTTTTTCCTAAACCATCATTGGGTTTCTGCTCTGTTTGATATCTCTCTGTTTTTTACACCCGTGTTCTTTCTGTTTTCCGGAAAAAGAATTTTTTCCATTGCATTTACCGTGTTGGTCACTTTCTATTTTCTGGCATTTAATGTTACTGCGTTTCATCATTACCACGGCCTGTTTGCCATAGTTGTTATCAGCATTCCGTTTTGGACAAAAAACAAAACACGATTTCATCTGCTGTGGGAAGCGGTGAGATATTACTGGCTGTATGTGTTTTCCTCCGCAGCTATCTGGAAAATTTTGCGCGGTTCTGTGTTTTATAGAGACCAGCTATCAAATATTCTTAAACAGCAACAACTTGATTTGTTATTACAACAACCCGGGGGTATGCAAGCGAGATTTATTCAACACCTTATTTCTAATCCAGAGGTGTCTCATGCAGTACTTCTTTTAAATGTTGCAGTTCAATTGTTTTTTGTGGTGGGGTTCTTTACAAAAAAATTTGACTTAGTGCTTTTTGTATTGGCAATAGTTTTTTGTGTGGCCAATTATTTTGTAATGAACATAGTTTCAGTCGAAATGCTGATACTAAATCTAACGCTTCTAAACTGGAGTAAGTTGAAGCTATTCAATTGTTAGGTTCCCATTTTTTAGCACTTCTCCTTTACTGTCTATTAAGCGATAGAAGTAAACTCCCGCTGCCGTAGTTGCCGGTTCAATTTGTGTCACTTCTTTATCAATTACAGTTTGATACTCTTGCTTGCCTGTTACATCATACACTTCGAACCTAAGAGGCAGTTTTGCTACGTAATTTACAATTCGCAATTCATAATTACCACTTGCCGGATTCGGGAAAACCGAAACTTCCATTTCATTTTTCAAACCGCCCAATGTTGAAGGTGCTGAAGGTGTTACTTCTAAAATACGAGCCGGTGTTCCATCACTCCAGTTGCCCATGCCGTGTTGCTCTGGAGTATCGCCAAAAGCATACTCGCAGTTTTGGTTATGTAAAGCGCAATCCATTAAAGCATCCTGAAGTTTCCAATAGCAGAAGTATTCCATGGCATCTACTGTGCCTGTTACAAACGGTATAAACAGATTGGTTTCTCCGTTATCAAATTGATTGTCGAACCCACATGGCTCGTTGTGTGAAGCAGCAATACCAGGAGAGCCGTGCCCGTCAGCATAATGGTGGATTAAATTTTTGTGGCTGGTAGGCACGGCCGTAGATTGGTTATAAATAGTAGTGCCCGGGCCGGTACCCACAATGGCATCGTCTTCACCAATTGCAATCAGAAACTTTACATCAGCCGGAAATGTGGAGTAGTCGTTCATTAAATAAGTAGACGCCCCGGGTTGCATAGAAAAAGCTGTTAATGGCTTTGGCAACCCATACTGGGCGTGAAGCATAGTCATATTGGCTGTAAGTATTCCGCCAACCGAATGGCCAAGGATGAAATAGTTTTCCATTCTCCCCTTTACATGCCCGGGTTGCTGAATGGTGTCAAGCGCTTTCTTGATTCCTTTCGCGCAGCTGTCGTTATAAACCGAAATACCCGTGCCCAGGTTTAGGTCTTTCTGATAGCGTGGATAGATAACAATATTGCCCTTGCGCACAAGATGTTTTATGAAAGCTCCATACGCCTTGGGGTTTACCATTCCTAAACCATGACAAAACACCACCACGTTTGCAGAATCGGGAGTTGGATTGTTTGGTTCATAGAGCCAAAAATCTTCACCATTTCTATTTGTGGCATAATCGTAAATAGTTACTCCTCCATGTAAATAGTTGTTTCCGCCCGGCCCTGATGAAGGTTGCGAAGGTTGCGACTGCGAAAAGCAATAATGAAAAGCAAATATGAGCAGAAAAGTGGTGTAGCTTTTTTTCATGTTTTGAATTTGAAGAGAAAGGTAATTCAGTTTTTTACAAACTAAAGTGTGTTGCAAACGTCACTGCTTGCACTTTTTCTTTTTGGTTTTGTATCAGTGCTGCAAAATTTTATGTGAACGTTTTTATAGTTGAGTTTATATTTGGCAAAAATTAAAAACAATGGCATTAGAAATAAGCGGAAAATTAATTCAGTTGGTACCGGCACAAACGGGTACCGGAAAAAATGGACCATGGAAGAAGTGTGATTTTGTAATTGAAACAACCGACAAATTTCCCAAGAAGATTTGTGTGAGTGCGTGGAATGAACTTTCTGATCAAATAGAGAAAGCTACTATCGGCAGCGATTTGCAGGTTAGTTTTGATATCAGTAGCCGTGAATATAATGGCCGTTGGTATACAGATGTTAAGGCGTGGAAAATTTCTGTTTTAAGTAAAACTTCAAAGACCAGCGAAACACCGGCATCTTCAGAAAGTTCATCCGCTGACTTATCTGGTGCAGAAGTGGTTGATGATTTGCCGTTTTAAGTTTTTATTGCTCTCCTGTCGGGGTTGTTTTGAATGAGTATGTAGTTTTTAGATAAAAAAAACAATTGCACTTGCCTACAAACTAAAAAACGGAAGCCACTTTCGTGAACTTCCGCTTTAGCAATAAAAAAATCGTTTTGCTTAGTTCTGTTTAATGATAGACACTTGATAGTTGCTAGTGCCGGTTTGCTTACCGGTGATAGCAGCATATACTTTTCCGTCCAGCACTTTCAACTTTACAACAGTTCCGTATTTCAGAATGTTATCTTGACCAACAAGACTAACTGCTCCGCTTATTTCTTTCTTGTAGATAGAAACTCCCGTTGTGTTTGTGCCATTAGCAGCATACCCCGTATAATAAACATTGCCGTATTCATCAACATCTAAATCTGAGCCGGTACCGCTATACTCAAGCGTAACACCGTTTAGACCAAGCAATAACTGTTGTGTGGTAAAGTTGTAACTCATAGTCCAAACTTGTCCGGTAGTTTTGCTTTGAATCATCATGCCCATTACATTACCATCAGTAGTGTAATGGCGGGCAGTGTTATATAAATCTACTCCGTTAAATCCACTGAGTTGTATGCTTGATAAAATTCCTGACCGCGCATAATTGTTATCAATAGAGTATGCTATTACAGAATCAGGGCGAACGCTGATGGCAATGCTGCTATTCGTCCCCGCTTGCTTCGATTCGAGAAACGAAAGACCTATTGGCTGTCCGCTGTTGTTTAAATATACAATTGAATATGGGTTAGCCGTTGATAACAGATAAGTAGGGTTCGGAACGCCCGAGGTAAAATATCCGAACACATTGTTGCCTGCTACACCACCCAGATTCAAACATGGGTACTTAAAACACATATCAACCAGCCCAATTGGATCAGGCGAGCTAACGCTACAATAAATATCACCTTCAAACAGTGCCGTATTATTGCTTCCAAATCCGGTAGAATTTGTTTGCGTAGCATACGTAAAGAAGTTGGTGTATGGGCGAAATTGTGTAAGAGCATAGCTTTTGTTTCCAACTATTTGCGTGCCCGTATTCAAATTGTCTGCACCTGAAGGCAAAGCTACCACCGTATTACTTTGAACATTCTTGCTAACGCGATAATATGTTTTGAATGCATCTTGCTGTGTTGGTTGATTTCCATAATACACCAGGTTAAAATTTCCATCAGCATCTATCGTGTAATCGCAAACCCCTACTGATGCTGAACTAAACGACCCACTTACACTCGATATCTGAATTACATCATCGTAAAATTGTGTGTAGCCCGAGTTGTCGTTTAACACCGGCACAGGTAGCGTATCGTAAGGGTTAGGGTCTGGCGGGTTGACCGTTTCCTTTTTGCAAGACGAAAGTTGAATGAATGCAACAGCAAGCACCACTACTACTATGGCAAAACTCTTTTTTATAGTGGTGTGTTTTAATAGTTGTTTACGTAAAAATATCCTTCGGTAATATTGAATGTGTCGGTGGGGTTCATAGGGTCAAACACCACCATTTCAAAATTACCTTCGGTGTGGCGGCTGGCAGGGTTGCCCTCTTTATGGCTGGTAATTTCCCAAGAGCCACGTTTTGGTATATATACAGTTGCTCCTGTGTTTATATAGTTAAAGCCTTCTTGTGCTGAATCTATTTGAACGACCTGATTAAGCGTAGAAAGGTTTAGCAAAACACTGGGTTGTATAGTTCCGCCACTGCCACCCGTAGGTACTACCTGAAGTTGGGTGGCGTTGCCATTATAATAACTGGCACTCATACCATCTTCGGTAATGTTGTATTGAGTACCGTTTACCTTAAACCGGGCTTCTTGTTTTTTAGTAAATTCCTTACTGCATGATGTGGTAATAACTGCGGCTACCACTGCCAAAAACATAATTTTTTTCATTGCTAAATGATTTTTGTTTGTGAATAATAATGCAATGATAGAACGGCTAAATCCTTTCATATCATTTTGGTAAGAATAAATCAATTTGGGGACTGCTTCTACAGTAATTGATTAAATATGGCAAACATGCTGCCGCGTAGTTGTTGTTTTTGTTGCAACATAGTTTCAGTAACCGGGCCGCCTTTTTCTTTTTGCCGACTAAATAACAGCAAGCAGTTCATCAATTGCAGATGGTATTCAAACTGTGGATTTCTGTTTTCGGGACGCATCATGAACCGAACATTGCGCTTGGCCAATATAGCCGCCATTTTAAAATCTTGTTGGCAATAGAAGTAAAGGGTTTCGCATACACGAATTAATATCTGCCCCATCTGTGTTATTTCATTGCGCTTGTAAGCCCGCATTTGCTGTAAGTATTCAAACGCTGTTTCAAATTTCTTGGTGTGTAGCTGAAACATTATGGCCTGAAGCAGTACGTCAAACCTAAACGAGCGATTGACATGAGGCTCTAAAAACACCTTTAACTGAGTTTCGAAAATTTTAGCTGCCTTTATGTAGTTCTTATTTATAAGACAAACACTTAAATAGTTGCCTGAATGATAACCCTGCTTGGTAACATCAACGCCCGGCAGTGCAAAGGCCAATTCAAAATTTTGTTCTGCCAACCGGTAATTTTCAGCTTCAATGTACCCGAAAGAAAGCTCGCAGTACACTCTAAAACTATAACTGTTTTGCAACACATGATCTAATTCCGGCAATAATTTTTTGCACTTTTCTAATGCCTCAAGAAAAGGTACAGCATCCGATCCGTAGAATTTTACATACGCTGCTTGAGTAAAGAGTAAATGGAAAAGTGCCGTTTTGCTTTTTGTGGCTTTAAGTTTTGTTTCCCATTTTTTTATAACCGCTAATGCGATAGCGCGGTATGTTTCTTCGTTTCCCGCAACTGCTTGCGCCACCATCGTGCTTTGGTGAATCCGCATAGCTACAAATGTTTCATCGGCAATGGTTGTTTTATGGCCCATTGACTGCAAGTATTTTTTCCCATAAGTCAATGCCATGTCAGCATCATAGTTTGGATGAAACATGGAGCACAATGCTTCAAATGCAGCCGCGTAAAAACGTAAAATCTCTTGCGGGTGTTTGTCGGCTTTTACTCTGCGCTCCATAATTTTTAACTCATGCAACATTAATTGAGTTAACCCGCGCTTGACTAAAGAAGTAAGGCACTTCATGCAATCGCCACCATATAGTTGTTGGATAGTTTTGTCGAGTAATACAGAGTTTATCTTATCGAAATGCGAAACGGACAAATTCAATTTTCCTGGCAGGGTAGATTCATCAAAAGTTTTTTGATGTGCATAATTTGAATATGCATCGCGCATTAGCTCTTCCTTGCCTACCACATCTAACTGACGAAACTGTTTCATTTCATCAGCATCAAAGGTTTTAAGAAGATTGAGCAGATAACCCACGCGGCTACAAATTAAAAAGTGGAACAACTTTTAATTGCTTCCACTTCAGTTGTTTTCCTTTAGCATTTTGTGAGATGCTACTTCCGTTTAAAAACAATATTGATAATTGCCAGAATGATGATAGCACCTAAAGCTCCGGTAAGTATAGAACCAATCCAACCGCTGCCAAAACTCACATCTAATTTTCCCAGCACCCAATAGCCCACAATGCTTCCTAAAATACCGATCACGATATTACCGATTAAGCCAAAGCCCGACCCTTGAAAAATTTTACTTCCTAACCATCCGGCTATTGCGCCTATTAAAAGAGTTCCAATTATTTCCATAAAATTTGATTTTGTAAATAGCGAAAGAAGTTTTTCTGAACAACTGCAACCCTCTCAATTTTTTGATTTAACACAGTTAAACACTCCCCTAACTTTTATTAATAACAACACGAGTTGGAATGGGCGCAGTAATGTTGTTTTTATCAAAAGCATTTTTCAACTCTTCTTGCACACCAAAGTACACATCCCAATAATTTTCTACGGTGGCATAAGGACGAATAGCGAGCGATACCATACCATCGCCCGCTTTATTTACACCTACAAAAGGAGCCGGTTCTTTTAGTACCTTACTGTTTGCCCCCATTACTTCCAAAGCCAGATTCCGCACCTTTTCAATGTTATTATCAGGAGCTACGGCTACTATTAAATCAACACGTAAATTTCCGTGCCGGTTGTAGTTAATAATAGTGCCGTTGCTTACTGCACCGTTTGCCAGTATCACTGTTTTATTATCGGGAGTAAGCAAGATGGTATTGAAAATTTGAATTTCCTGCACCACACCGGTTTGCCCCTGCGCTTCTATCAGGTCTCCTACTTTGTATGGCTTAAAAACCAAGGTAAGCACACCGCCCGCAAAATTTGCGAGCGAACCCTGAAGCGCCAACCCCACAGCCAAACCAAGTGCACCAATAACGGCAACAAATGAGGTGGTTTGAATGCCCAACATGCCAGCTACAGATACTAACAACAGAACTTTGAGGCCTACACTTACTAAGCTTCCTAAAAAAGATTGCAGCGAAACATCAATGCCTCTGCGCACCAGCGCTTTGGTGAGCAGTTTTGTAATGAGGTTTGTAATGTATAATCCAATAATAAATACAACAACTGCTCCCAAAACTTTAGGGCCATAGGTCATACAAATGTTGAACACTTCTTCCTTAACAGAACTTATTTTTTCCATTGTCTTTAATTTTTGAATCTTGAATTAAATTTTTTTCTGCTCGATTACAAACTACTTTCTTAGATGCAAACCCTTTGGTTTGGTAAATGCGCGTAACCCCACATGCGAAAGTGTAGAGCCAAATCCTGAATGTTTTCGTCCACTCCACGGTAAGGCAGCGCTTACACGGTCGCAGCAATTCCAATAACCGGTGCCCGAATTTGTTTGTGCTAGTAACTTTTCAGCCCTTTGTTTTGATGAAGAGTAAACTGCTGCGGTTAATCCGTATTCGGTGTCGTTCATCAGTTGCAAGGCTTCTTCATCGTTCTTTACTTTTTGAATTCCGATAACCGGACCAAAACTTTCATCGCGCATTACTTTCATTTTGTGATTCACGTTTGCTAACACGGTTGGTTCAAAGAAGTTCCCTTTGCTATTTAGTTTTTTACCTCCGGTTAAAATTTTAGCTCCTTTCTTTACCGCATCTTTTATCTGCGTATCTATCACACGAAGTTGCGCTTCGCGGGTGAGTGCGCCAATGTAAACGCCATCTTCGGTTGGGTTACCCAACTTGTAGCTCTTTACTTCTTTTACAAATTCCTCCACGTATTTGTTGTAAACTTTCTCATGCACATAAATGCGCTCTACACTGCAACAGCTTTGTCCGTTATTGTAAAAAGCGCCATCGGCAGTTCCTGCGGCAATGCTCTTAATGTCTTTTACATCTGCGGCTATATACAGCGGGTCTTTGCCACCAAGTTCCAAACCGCATGGAACCATTTTAGGTGCCACTTTTTCATAAATGAATTTTCCGGTAGCGTAAGAACCGGTAAAGAAGTAGCCATCAAAATTCATATCGAGCAATGCAGCGCCCACTTCGCGCGCACCTACAGCTACCTGAAACGCATCATCGGGCACTCCGGCTTTTTTCAAAAATTTTTCTATTTGGAAACCCGTGAGCGTAGAGAACTCCGATGGTTTGTATAAAACAGAATTACCGGCAAGCAATGCAGGAATAAAAACATTTGTCCCAACCAAGTACGGATAGTTCCACGCGCTGATATTGCAAACCACGCCCAGCGGCTCGTAACTAATTACCTCTTTGGTGTTGCCGTCATCACCCATAGTTTCATTGCTCAGATATTTTTCGGCATTAGCCGTTAGCCAGGCAATGCGGTTGCGCGCACCGTTTACTTCGTTACGGCTTTGTTGAAGCGGCTTGCCCACTTCGCTTGTCAGCACGCGGGCGCACTCTTCAATGTTTTCTTTCAGTAAGGCAGAAAATTTTTGAAGAACAGCTATGCGCTTTTTCAAAGGAACTGCATTCCATTTCGGTTGTCCTTTACGGAGAGTTTCGAGTTTCTTTTTTAAAGATGCTTTGTTGTCTTCTTTGGGGTCGGCAATAACTTTTTCAGTGGCCGGGTTGACTACTTTCATTTATGTTTCGTTTTATTTCTTGCAAAAATCTTTCTCTGATATTCTTCGAAAATGCTGAATCAGCTTTCATTCTTTCCGGATGCCATTGCACGCAAAGCAGCCACGGTTTATCGGTTTTGTTTTTCCACTCAAGTGCTTCAATTACAAAGTCGGGCGAATATGCGCTTGCTATCAACTCATCGGCTACCACACTTATTCCCTGATGATGTGCGCTATTTATTTCGCCATTTGTAGTTTGTGTAATTTCTGAAAGTAAAGTGCCATCTACTACTTTAATATCATGCACACCATCTTTATCATTATGCCTGCGGTGATCTTTGTTTCCTCCTTCTTCTAAGTCCTGCATCAGTTGTCCGCCCAGCGCCACATTAACTAACTGATGGCCGCGACAAACACCCAACACCGGATGATTAAAATTCATGGCTGTTTCAAACACATGCATTTCAAACTCATCGCGTTCGGCATTAAACACTCCATCGCCATTCGGAAATTCCAAACGCGGGTTGTCATAAAATTTCGGATGCACGTCAACTCCTCCTGTAAGCACAATGCCATCGCAATCTTCAACAATGTCCCACACTTCATCTAAGTTGTGTTTGTCCCAATGCAATTCAATAATTTCAATTGACTCATCCGCGCCCTTTATCCATTTAGGATAGTTTTCGTACCTAGCTTCGGTGTATGTGATTCCTATTTTCATAAGTGGTAGATAGTAATTAGTATTGAGTTGTTAGATAATACAATGCAAAAACTGACTTTCATCGGTAAATTAGCTAATTCTCACATTTACAATGCTTCACCATATAACGCTCTAAAATCGGCACGGCTCACTGGTTTCGGATTATTCGGGTGTGCGAAATCTGCAAAAGCTAAATCAGCCAACGTTTCCAGATGTTCTTCTTTCACGCCTACTTCGCGTAGCTTATGAGGAATTCCAATGCGCGAGTTTAAGTCAAAGAGATAGTTTACAACACCTTCTCCACTCTCATTTTTCAGTTCAAGCGTGCGTGCCATACGCTTAAATTTATCTTCAAATCCCGCAATGTTGAATTTCATTCCGTAAGGAATATTTACAGCATTCGCTAAGCCGTGGTGTGTATCTAACAAACTCGACATGGGGTGTGCCAACGAGTGAACTACACCTAAGCCTTTTTGGAAAGCTATAGCACCCATCATACTGCCGAGTAACATTTGTGAGCGCGATTCTACATCAGGACTCTTAGTTGCCTTTTCTAACGAAAGAGAAATCAAACGCATTCCTTCTAATGCAATACCATCGCATATAGGATGATAGTTTTTTGCGAGGAATGCTTCCATGTTGTGTGTAAGCGCATCCATGCCGGTTGCTGCGGTAATAAAAGCCGGAAGCTCCATCGTGAGCATGGGGTCGGCAAAAACAATTTTAGCCAACAACTTAGGCGAAAAAAGAATTTTCTTTTGGTGGGTTACATCATCAGATATAATAGCACTGCGACCAACTTCACTACCGGTGCCGGCAGTAGTTGGAATGGTTACAAAATGCGGAACATCGTTGGTTACATACACATCGCCACCAATCAAATCATCATACTTAAACAAATCTTCGCGGTGGTTTACACGCAAAAGAATAGCGCGCGCCACATCGAGCCCTGCGCCCCCGCCAATTCCTACAATGCAATCTGCTTTGTGATTGTCGAAAGCATCTGTTCCGGCATACACATCGCTCTTTACCGGGTTCTTGCTGATTTTACTGAATACTTCTACCGCAAAACCTTTTGCTTTTAAATCGTCAACAATGGTTTTAAAGAAACCAAGTTGTGCCACGTTTGGATCGGTAACCACCAGCGGGCGGGCAATGTTGTTCTTCGTTAAATAATCGGGAAGCTCTTTAACCACACCTGCGCCAAAGCGGATGGTTGTAGGAAAATTGAATTGTGAAACAGACATTAATTCTGATTTTGAAATTGTGAAGCGCGAACTTACATTAGAGTAGCCAAAAAGAAAAATGAGCGTGCTTATCTAATAACCCTATTATTGATAAAAACATATAAACGCGCTACCATCCACACAAATAACAGCCATGCCGGAAAATAATCGAGGCGAATGAATCCCATGATTTGCCAACCGGAAGTGTAGTTCCACGGACAGGAACCGGTGCAAATCTTTAGTAAATAACCGGATAAAAATTCAACCACATATACCAGCAGTACAAAAAACGGAAGACGCAAATACACCGGCCAATGCTTTACTTATAGGATGAATGTATAAACCAGCAAGGTGAATAAGCGCATAAACAGGTATTATCCACAAATAAGAGTACCCTGTGAGTGCGTACATAGGTTTGCCATTAACTGTTTGCCCTGTTACAAGAGCCGACAAAGCTGTAAAAACCACTTTGGTACTTATACCCAAATTGGCAAAAAAACCATCATAAAGAAAGTATGCGCCCTCCGGCTTTTGCTAAATGGCATGGAGATTAAAAATTTAGCGCTGGCAATATTCCCATAAGTATTCCACTCCGTTTGCTCTTGAATCACAAAATAAAATCATTGATTTCAATGATGGTGAAAGAATTTATTGAAATCACCTTTGTAAAAACAAATCAATAACAAAAACTAAAAGCAATGAAAACAGAAGCGTACTCTCTTTCACTGCTTTTGCTCTTACTAACGGTAAGTGTTTTTTCTGCAAACGCGCAAGAGCCGGAGGATAGTATTAAGGCAAATTGGAAAGCTGCGGTGAAGAAAGAGATTAAAGCTGTTTTTAAGAAACGAATCCATACGTTTAATTACAACATTTTCAGCCAGCTTTATCCCATTCGCGATAACCCTACCGTAGGTTTCAGAACCAGTTACAACGGAAAGGAATTTATCATGTTCGATGTTCATCCGGTGTTATCACTGAGTTTGTATAATAATTTTAAGCGAAACCTTAAAGAAGGCAAACTCTTTAGCCACGGGTATTGTTTCACCTTCCGCCCTCAGTTTCGGATGTATAAAGAAACATCTACTCCGGTAAAAATGCCTTCTTACAAAGTGTTGGTTGGTTTGCAGCATTTATACCGGATCAGCCAAAAACATTTGGTTAGCTACTCCATTGAAAGTGGACATTATTCCAACGGGCAATCGGGCTCCACTTTAATCAGCAATGGAAGAGATCAATCTCCTTCCAGCGACAGTGCTTGGGCGGCTCTTACTCCTCAGAGCAACCTTTCTGATTTAATCAACAGGACCGATGGCGATTTTTCGACTAATTTATCGGAACTAATGGTCAACTACCGGTACATTCCCAAACTGGATGCTAACTCAAGGCCACAACAGGTTCACTCGTTTACAACCGGCTTTGTTTATTACCACAACCGGCTTTTTGGTATTGTTAACGCTGGTGGTTATACCAAAGAATCTATTGCCATTTACGGGCATTGGCGTTTTTTGTTTTCGTATCAGTATAGCTATAACTGGAAATCGGGCTACCGGATGGCTTTTTCGGAAAACTTAGAAGTTATACAAGGTGCGCACCCCTCGGTAAACCCGGTACGCACGGTTACTCAGGCAACTTTTTATTTGCGTCAATCGCTCGGTTTTTTTGTAAGCTACATTTACGGACACGATGATTATAACTTACGGTTCGTAGACTCTGGCCATCAATTTGGAGTGGGATTAACCTGGGATGTTTTTCCGCCTATTGAAATTGGTAAACACGAAGATTAAAATGAATAACAGACAGCGATAAGACAGCAAGTACACGCTGAAAACTCAATAATCAATAATTCTTTCACATAAAAACCATAACCATGTACAAAAACAGCACTCTTCTTACACTTACAACGGCATTAGCATTCATGTTTACCCTATCTGCACAACCGGCAATAGAGTGGCAGAAATGTTTGGGCGGCTCGGGCACCGATCAGGCATATTCGGTACAACAAACTACCGATGGTGGATATATAGTTGCCGGTAGCAGTAATTCTACTACCGGTGGCGTAAGTGGCAACCACGGTGGTAACGATTTTTTTGTAGTAAAGCTGAGCAATACAGGCACGGTTACCTGGCAGAAATGCCTCGGAGGTTCAGCCGAGGATATTGCCTACTCGGTTCAGCAAACCACTGATGGCGGTTATATATTGGCCGGCAGTACCCTTTCGAACGATGGAGATGTAAGCGGAAACCATGTTTTAACTGGTTCGGGAAACCCCAGCAATGATTATTGGGTAGTAAAACTAAACAGCAGCGGAACGCTTGACTGGCAAAAATGCTTAGGCACAGAAATGGCAGATAACGCTGCATCGGTGCAACAAACTACCGATGGGGGGTATATTGTGGCAGGCACCACTATGAATGTGGATGTTTTTAATATCGGCATTAAGAAGCTCAACAGCACCGGGGGTATTGAATGGGAACAAGATTATATCGGCTCTGATTGGGATTTCGGTTTTTGTGTAAAACAAACTGCCGATGGGGGTTATGTAGTAGCCGGCACCACCAACTCGCAAGATTTGAACCATACCTTCGGAAACCATGGGGAAAAAGATTTTGCCATATTGAAACTGAGCAGCACCGGTTCTGTTCAATGGCAAAAATATTTAGGCGGCAGCGGCTACGAAGATGCCCGATCTATACAACCCACTTCCGATGGTGGCTGTATTATAGCCGGTTTTGCCGATTCTAACAATGGCGATGTAAGCGGACAGCATGGCAATTCCGGCTATCGTGATGGCTGGGTGGTAAAACTGAACAGCAGCGGCACCATGGAATGGCAGAAATGTTTGGGAGGCACATTCGATGATCTTGCCTATGCTGTTCAGCAAACTGCCGATGGCGGATATATAGTAGCGGGCGGTACCTTTTCGAACGATGGAGATGTAAGCGGCAATAATGGTGGTAACGACTGCTGGGCAGTAAAACTAAACAGCACCGGAAACATTATCTGGCAGAAATGTTTGGGAGGTACCGGTCATGAGCAAGCGCAATCTATTCAACAAACTACAGATGGCGGGTATATTGTAGTAGGTTATACTAACTCTAACGATGGACAAGTAGGCGGCAACAACGGTGATGATGATTTTTGGATTGTAAAACTAGACAATACCAACGTGGGCATACCAGCCACTACCGGCTCTGTAGCTGTAAACATTTTCCCCAATCCCACCAAAACAAACATCAACATTCAGACCGATGAAATTTTAACGGGAAACAACTTCCGCATTCTGAATCAACTTGGCCAGGTGGTTTACACCGCTAAGCTAACATCGGTAAATACGGTGGTGCCTGTAAGCCAACTGGCTGCGGGAGTTTATACTATAACGTTTGACGGGCTGAGCAACCGCACTTTCAACATAGTGAAAGAATAAAAAATGGTATTTGCTTTTTTAGAATTCACAAAAGACGACAGATGTAGATGATTTAAAAACAGTAATCATTAAAACAAAAAACAACCCGCCATTTACCGGCAGGTTGTTTTTATTTAAGCAGAACCGAATGTTCCTCGATAGAAATTTAGCGAAAGCTCTTTACTAATTTAGTTGGTGTAAGTATAGGTAACGTACTTGGTGTTATTCTGATTAGGGTCGGCAGTTACCAGGTTTTCTATTGAGGTAACAACTCGCCCTTGGCTATCGTAGGTATAGGTATAGCTCCAGTTAATAATACCGGCACCGTTACTCAGCACCATATATGTGCTTTCTTTTCCATTATAAGGAGTGCCGGTATTACGATAATCTTTTTTATCGGTTGAATAGGTATAATTGTAAGTATATTCTAAGTATGCCGGGTCTGATACAACGTGCATTTGGGTTTTGTTGCCATTGATCCAAGTATGGGTGTAGGTAAAAACGTACCCTGAAGTTGAAAAAACATTCTTTATCAGATGTCCATCTGCATCATAAGAGCGGGGTTCAGTAGAAACAATATTACTGACATGATCTACATAACCCTGCGCGTTTAAATACATAGTATCGGTTGTCGTGCTGCCGCTACTGTTTGTTATGCTTTCTATTACTTGGCTGCTGCTGTTTACGTAGGTGTAGGTGGCGTTCAGCACACCATCCTGATACTCCTCTCTTCGGGTTTGCCAACCGTTGGCATCGTACGTATAACGCATTTCGCCCCTGCTGGAAGTATCTCCCGTATTAGGATTAATGTTTACATACGTTTGTTTTTGAATAAGCCCGTTCAGATTACCGGGCTTGGGGTCATCGGTGGTTTCTTTTTTACATCCTGCAATAAAGATGATGGTCAATGCAATTAGTATTGCCGGTAGAGTGAAAACCTGTTTTGTCATAAGTAAATAATTTTTTAGTGAAAATAATTACTACAAAAGTGTCGCTTTAATGCAGTTCCGCAATCATTGAATACAATGATTTATCACACAAAAAAGCGGTCATCTCAAATTTATTTTCGAGACGACCGCTTTACTTCAGGTATATGTTTGCTCTGTGTTTCGGAAATTTACTCCAATCATTTCCGGAATTTTGTAAAAAAGTCTTCAAAAGGATTTGAAAAACTTAGCGAAGTAATGTTTTGTTTTTGGGGTTTGCTATTGCTTGAGCAGTTTGTATGTTTTACCACCAACGTTTACCAAATATAAACCCGATTGCAGTTGGGGTATGCTTATCAGGTTTTCGCCCACTTGTAAAAAACCTTGTTGTTTGGTTCTGCCTTGCATGTCGGTTAGCGCAAACTGGTTTGCCTGGCTAACTTGTAATTTATTTTTTGAGCACCAATTGTTGGGGCTTATAACCTGCCATTTGAACCGTGTAAACACCGGTTTGCATAGCCGATACATCTACACCGGTTTGCCGGCTGCTTATATTACCTTCCATAACCTGCTGCCCAAGTGAATTGAAAATGTGATACGGCATATTAAGCAAACTAGCCGAAACAAATAGGGTAACCATGGACGATGCTGGATTGGGGCTTATGCGAAGGTCATCTTCATCTATATTTTGTATCCCGTTTGGTTGGGTAACAGTGAGCCAGGTAGTATCGGTAGATTGAGTATCGCAATTGCCTGTAATAGTGCAAGCGAACCTGCTGTTGTTATTGGCAGCAGTTACATTAGCAATGGTTAGTACTTGTGTATTTACGCCACTGAATTGTCCCGCATTAGTAAGATTTTGAAATCCGATGCCATTGTCCATCCTCCATTGGTAGCTTAGGCCGGTCTCCATGTAGCAGTCGTTATTTACATGAAATCTGGCTGTATCGCCAACGGTTACTGTTTGGTCAACCGGAGTATAATAAATGCCGCAGGATCTATACATTTCTCCTGCGGAACACAAAGGCAGGGCCTTGTAATATATCACCACATCATCTATATATCCTTTAAAAAAACCTGTCAAATTTTGGCCTGTAAATCCATACGCTCCCAGCAAAAACTCTCCCACCACATCATTTACATTTGTTCCCGATGACTGCATCTCAAACTGCCCGTTTTTTAGCAGTGTAAAGTAATACCCGTCCCACTCAATTTCAAGATGAACCCAATCGGTATTTTGTATATATGTGGAACAAGTTACAGAATGATCCACTTGAGGAGTATAGTCGTTATAGGTATTAAAATGATCGGCAAATTGGTACATTCTGGCTACGCAATCATCATTCAGTCCCGTGGTTCTATGGCCAAGCTGCAAAATACTTTGATACGCATTGGTAGTAATATTGTCTGGTTTAACCCATAATGAAATGGTGTAGCGTTTGCTCTGCGAAGGAAGGTTTGGAAAAGAAGGGTAAGTCAGGTAAGCGTTTCCATTAAAATAAGCAGCTTTATCAGGAAGCCCAAATCTATCCGGACCAAACGTTACATTGACGTTTACCAAGTCTCTGAAGTTACCGCTGTAGTCATAGGCGTTGTTTTCAAACGGATACCAGGCAACTACATCTCCCTCATCGGGTATATAGGGTGGCAGAAACTGCGCTTGAGAAGTCAGTTGTACAAACACCAAGAAGAGTGCTGCGTAAAATTGTTTTTTCATAGTTGCTTTTTTGCTTCCTGAATATTTTGTGAAAAAGCCCTGCAATGTAAGCAGGGCTTTTATTTTATGCCTGGTGTTTAATCAATCTACTTTATTAACCTGAATACTTTTGTTCAACTTACCATCTGTACTCAGCAGGCGGATGTAGTAATTGCCGGGAGCAATACCCGTCAGTTTTACATGGTGCAGCATATTACCGGCAACGTTTAGCTGCTCGGTGGGAAGCATTTGTCTGCCTTGCGCGTCTAATAAGTAGATTCGCAGTTGTTGCTCCTTCTCTGCTGAAAAGTCCAGTATAACAACATCCGAAGCCGGATTGGGATACGCTTTCATGGCAAAACCGAGCTCCTCTTCTTCAATACCTACCGAGTTAGTGGAAGCTTGTTGAAAACCTTGTGTAACTATCAGCGAGGACGCGTTAGCTGTGGCGGTTACTGTTTCGCCAACTGTATTGCTTACCTGCAAACCGGTAGCAATAAAGTACCCTCCCGCACTGCCTATTACCTGCCGCTCGGCTGTTTGAGCCATAAGCAGCACGGGCAGTGTGACTATAATGATGGAAAATAATTTCTTCATGGTAGCTTATTTTGGTGATACTTGTGAACGAAGACTTATCTGCGCTTTTATCAATTCTACATCAGCAGCTAAAGATGCGTTTGCCGCATTGGAACTGCTCAACTGTGTTTTTAAAGTCGCATTTTCTGCTTTTAGCAAATCTATCTGTTTGCTCAACTCTTGTATAGCCCCAATACCGGTAGTGAATATTCTATCGTAATTTACCACATTAAAGTCATCTACCTTTTTACCATATACAAAAACATCTTTGGTATTTGCCGGTAAGCCCTTCACTTCAAACCGATGCTCGTCAATAACATTCTCTACCGTATAATCATCTTTAGTAGCGGTAATCAGGCGCACCTTATCGTTCACTTTCAGTTCGTGGGGTTTTGGGGTGGTAATTATTGTTTTGCCATCGCTACGGGTTTCAATTTTTTTTGCTACGGAGTAAATATCAGGTATAAATTCGGTTACTGTAGTAATGGCTTCGGGTATTACTTTTTTAACCTCTTGTGCAATAAACCCCTTTTGCAGTTTGCCGCCTTTCTCTACTTTGTCAATATAGTGATAGTCGGTTACCTTTAGTTGGTTGATAGTTGACAAATCATTTACTGATTGGCTTCTTACAATATCATTTTTGATACGTATATCCGAAGCAGCCAAAAAACCAGGGGCGTAAACATCAGCACGCGAGCAAATGCCAACGTTCGTTGTCCCGTTTTGGTAGAAAAGTGTGCTGCTGGTGTACTCATGAAACCACCCCCCCACAGTTATGGGAGTGCTGCCAACAACTTCTAATGGGAACACCGGGCCGTCTGTGCCAATACCCACTCTACCATCATGCATAACAGTAATAATCGGACTTCCGTTATCAAGCAAAAACTCAAACTGTTTTTTGAGCCAATACCCATTTGGATCATGATTAGAGAACTTAAGGGAGCCGTCAGAACCAAGACGTATCTCTGATGTTCTGCCGGTGGGAGAATAGTTAGATAGCCGGAGTGCGGTCTCTGATGAATAATCTTCATATATTTCAAGGTTTGTAGCCGGAGTGGTGGTTCCTATTCCCACGTTGCCTAAATTTTTATTAGAAATATCATATCCTGTTTTAATCCACTGGTTATCGCCCGAAGAAATAGCATAAGGCACACTCACCAATTGCTGAGTACCAATGCTGACAAACCCGTTGCCTGTATTAGCTTCTACTTGTAAGTATTTATTACCCGAACCCCAGGTAACGCTATCCATGGTGCCGGTTACCAATATACCAGTACCTACAACATGGTTTACCAAACCATATTGGTTGGGTGCCACACTTTTAGTTTCTTGATATTGTATAGTCCCGTTAGTGGTTCCGGTGCGGATAGTAAACCTCATGTCAACATTGCCGGAGGTAAGCAGGTTGCCCGAAGCATTGCGCAGTACCGCCTGATAGTTGAACGAGTTTGGCGCTTGCGCAAAAATAAAGTTAGCAGCAAAAAGCATGGCTGCCAACACGAGGAAGGGGAATTGTTTTTTCATATTAGTTTGTTTTTTGTTTACTGAATAATAATACAAATAAACCCTGCTCAAATTGCCGGGCAATCGTTGATTTCAATTAGATTACGGTTCTATATCGCAATGGTCGCCTACTAAAAAAGCCGATTCTTTCTCATCACATTCATCCGATGCATTGTCGGTAGAAGTAGCCGAGACAGTAGAGCGCGAAATTTCGGCACCGGAAGAAAGGTACCGGCAAACACAGGTATAATCTTTTTTCTTTGTGCAAGAGCTAAAGCAAAATACCATTAACAATAGGGTACCGCTCGTGTAAATCAGTTTTTTCATAATAAATGGTTTTGGGTTTGGTTTTAGTTTTGTAATACAGCAAAGTTGCTCTATCTAAAATCTTGCACAATCGTTGAAATCAATGATATGACTAAACCGGCTGCGGTTCAAAGGTTCCAAAGTTTACATATTAAGAAACAAAAAACTACATTCGGTACCACTCACTAACCATGCGATTAGCCCCCAAGCGGTTTTGGATTTTATGGCTGTTTTTTTTGTTGGTTTGTCGGTCAACTTGGGCGCAACAACCGGTGATAGCTCATGTTACCGGCCAGCAAGAGTTTTCTATTGAGCAGATAAGTTTAGAGCAGGGGCTTTCGCAAGGCATGGTATTTTCAATGCTGCAAGATACTCTGGGTTATATATGGGTAGGAACTAAAGAAGGGCTTAACCGTTATAGCGGCAACGGCTTTAAAGTTTTCCGGCATAACCCCAACGACTCGCTTTCTATTTCCGACAATATAGTTAACTCGCTTGCATTAGACAAAAAACAACGCTTATGGGCAGGCACTACCACGCAGGGCTTAAATTTATTTGACCCAAGCACCGAATCGTTTATCCATTTTAAGCACGAGCCGGGCAACCCCAACAGCATTCCCACTAACAATATCGGTGTGGTTTGTAAGGATGGCAGTGGTAATTTAATTTTTGAACTACCTACCATAGGGCACATGGTGGTAATTGAAAAACCCGACCGGCACAAAAACCCGAAAAATGCTTTTGTGTTTAAGCCTATAGCGGAAATATACCCGCAGCTCAAAAACATACCCCTTCACCTCGGAGAAGTAGTGCGGCTTAATTTTTCAAAGGATGGCGACCTTTGGTTTAAAGCCAACGATACACTCTATGGTTACACAGCCGAAATGCTGCGAAGTGGTGCTGCTGCTTTAAAGTTTTTTTATCCCTCTGCCGAAAATATATTTAAAGAGATAAGGCCGCCTTTCCTTTTTGATGCCTGGCAGAACAGGACCTTTATTACCTCCCATGGCAATGTGCTGAAACAATTTGACAGCGTATCGAAAAAATTTATACCGGTATTGCAGTTGCCACACGGCTATACATTCCACGCATCTGTGTTTATTGATAGAGATAATTTTTTGTGGAGCTGGTTGCCCGACAACCGCATGGCGAAAGTTAATATGGCGAATGGAGAAATGACAGTAATAAATATCATGTGGCGTAAAATAGATCAAACAGCTATTCAACCCTACCGATTTGCTTTTGAAGATGTAAACGGCAATTTGTGGTTGAGTTCGGGCGGTTATGGATTGTTTAAGGTAAGTGCGCGCAACAAACTGTTTAAGCATAAAAAATTTATTCCGCCCAATAGTATAGAGCCAATATGGCGCGCACGCATAGAACAGACAGGCATAAAAGCGGCATACAATCCGGTACAATTACAACAACTAAACAACTGCCTAAACAAACTGGAGCAAAAGGGTATGGTGGTAGTTTGCCCCGATCACTTTACCAATTTTGCTTTGGATAAAAATGGACTGTTCTGGACATCTTTTTACGATCCTAAAGTTGATAAAGATGCAATAGCGTGTTTGAATTCGTTTAATGACACCTATCAGTTGTTTAGAGACAGTTCGGGGTCGGGGAGCGTGCGACTTGGTTCTCCTGTTTTTTTAGATAATAACGGAGCGTTATGGTTTGGTGAGCAGTATTCAGCACATGGAGTCAACCTATATCACCTTAACCAACAACAAAACAAGATAGAGGTATTTCGATTTCCTGTTGAGGTTTTGTACTTTGAACACCAATTTATTTCAGATTATTATCAGGATGCCGATGGTGTGTTTTGGTTGGCTACCACGCAAGGGCTGTTTGCCTTTCAGCCACAAACCAAACAGTGGCAACATTTTACCAACAAACCGGGCGATACAAGCAGCTTATCGAAAGATTTGCTGCTGTCGCTTTGCCCCGACCCCAGGGAGCCAAATCGTTACATTTGGGTAGGCACTGAGGGCGCAGGGTTAAATAAATTCGACAAGCAAAAGCAAACCTTTACCCGTTTTGAAGTAAAAGATGGTTTGCCCAACAATGTCATTTACGGCATACAAAGCGACACGCATAATAACTTATGGATAAGCACCAACAATGGTATTTGCCAGTTTAATCCGCAAACGCTCCAAACGCGCAACTTTACACAAGCCGATGGCTTGGTGAGCAATGAGTTTAACCGGTTCGAGTTCAGCAAAACAACCGATGGCACACTCTATTTCGGCAGCCCCAGTGGCGTTAGTTATTTTCAGCCGAACGATTTTTACAATATCAAAGAGCCATCGGCAGTTGTCATCAACAAATTAAAATTGCTGAATAAAGAAGTAGCGTACCGGCAACCCGCAGTAGAAAACAATTCTTTTAAGCTAAGTGCACCGGTTGAATATTGCAAAGAATTAGTGTTTAACTACAATCAGCGGATGATAACGCTTGGCTTTGCTGTGCTTGACTTAACGGTGCCTACACAAAATCGTTTTAAATATAGGTTGGAAGGTTTTGACAACGACTGGATAGAAGCAGGCACAAAAAACGAAGCTACATATACCAACCTAAGCCCCGGCAGCTACACTTTTAAAGTGATGGGTTGTAACAGCAGCGATATTTGGAGTACTCAACCGGCATTCATAAAAATAACTGTACTTCCACCCTGGTGGGGCACCTGGTGGTTTCGCACTATTATGATATTGGTATTTGCCGGTGGGCTATACGCTCTTTATCGTTACCGGCTTTCTAAAGTGTTGGAGTTAGAGCGTGTTCGCAACCGCATAGCGCAAGATTTGCACGATGAAATAGGCAGTACACTCAGCAGTATTTCACTTTTTAGTGCCGCCATTCAAAAAAATCCCAATGGCCTATCAAAACAAAATCACCACATCCTCAATAAAATTACCCAAAGCACTACCAAGATGATGGAAACCATGAATGATATGGTATGGACCATAAAAGCAGATAACGACAACTTTGAGCAGGTGGTTAACCGGATGCGGGCATTTGCCGTGAACATGACCGAAGCAAAGGGTATAGAGTTACATTTTAATACCAATGCGCTTACACAAAAACTATTGCTCAACATGGAACAACGAAAAAACATTTATCTCATTTTTAAAGAAACTATAAACAATGCGGTTAAATATTCGGGTTGTACCCACTTGTATGTTACTATTTCAAATTCGGGTAACCTGTTGGAAATGCGCATTAAAGATAATGGTGCAGGATTTGAGTTAGAAGCTGTCGCCCAAAACAATCTTCAATTTGGAGGCAACGGCTTGCGCGGAATACAAAGCCGGGCAAAAAGCATACTAGGCCATGTACAAATACTTAGCGCTGAAGGTGTCGGAACAGAAGTGGTTTTTAGTATGGCTCTGAGCTAAGCATCATCATTGAATTCAATGATTTTATTAACCTAAGCAACCGCTAAATTCGCGTAATCAAAGTATGAGTATTTAAGCCTTTTTCGATTATTCGTATGCAACAAATTATAAGAGTGGTAGTTTTTGATGATAACCCGCAGCGCAGAGAGGGCTTAGAGTTGCTCATCAATACTATGGATAATATGGTATGTATAGCCACCTTTAACGATTGCCGCAATGCAGTTAAACATGTAGAAGAAACCGGACCGGATGTGGTGTTAATGGATATTGATATGCCCAATGTAAATGGCATTGACGGAACTCGCTTACTTAAAGCACACAAGCCTGACTTAAAAGTACTGATGCAAACCGTATTTGAAGATGACAACAAGGTTTTTGCTGCAATATGTGCCGGTGCAAATGGTTACATATTAAAACAAACAGAGCCGGCAATAATGATTAAAGCAATTACTGAGGTAATGGAGGGGGGGGCGCCCATGACACCGCTGATTGCCAATAAAGTGCTGGGTTTATTTCATGACCAGAACAAAAAAAATAAAGTCAATAACTTCAACCTCACGCAACGCGAATTAGAGGTGTTGCAGTTTTTAGCCAAAGGGTACAGCTACAAAATGATTGCCAACGAATGCAATGTTTCGTACCCTACTATCAATACGCATGTAACAAATATTTATGCAAAACTGCAGGTAGAATCGGTTGGCGGAGCCGTTTACAAAGCTATGAAGGAAGGGCTGGTAAAATAATTTTTCTTACGCCCGCAGTACATCAGCACTATTCTTTCAAAAAAATGCTTTTAGGTCCATCTACCGGTGAGTTGTCTATTATCAGGTAGTTGCCACAAAGACGAACAGCGCCCTGGGCTGTATAAATGCCCGGATGTTCGCTGAATGTAGAATCATTAGAAATGGCTATTTCACTTGTCCAGGTTTGAACAAAACCATAATGGGAAGTTGATGAATGGCTCCCATTTAAATAGACCTTCACATCTTTATTGCTCAGAAATTCATAAGTGTAATTCAAACTATCGGTGCAAGGGTTGCTTTTTGTTGTTGCCCAACTATTAACTGTTTGTGTCCAATTCCATTTACCCAAAATAAGCGGCTTAACGTAAGTAGAGTCGGTGATACAATCGCCCATACCAATTTCGGGCTCGGCACACAAATTAGTTGCGTGATGGCACTCTTTTTTGCATGAAGCCACCATCAACAAAGCAAAAAGGGACAGAAAAACACTTTTCATAATTAGTAAACGAAAACAAAAGTAAAAGAGTTGCCTGCTTCAACGTATATTCACAGCTTGCTTTTAGAAAAACACTACGAAACTATAGAGAGCCACAATTAACAATTCATGAAGTGCATAGCCATTTTTGCGAGCGGTAAAGGCAGTAATGCTGAAAAAATTATTGAGCACTTAAAGGGTCACGGATCTGTAAAAGTAAAATTGATTGTTGCCAGCAATCCTTCCGCAGGGGTAATTTCTATTGCGCACAAAAACAAAATTATATCTGCCATTGTTTCGAAAGGTTTTTTCGGCAGCGAAGAAAAAATGACGAAACTACTCACTGCCTTGCAAATTGACGGCATTGTGTTGGCCGGATTCATGCAGTTAATTCCTGACTTCCTGATAAAACAATTTCCCAATAGAATTATCAATATCCATCCGGCACTCTTGCCGAAGTTTGGTGGCAAAGGCATGTATGGCCTACATGTTCATCGCGCGGTTTTAGCTGCGGGCGAAAAGCAAAGTGGCATTACCATTCATTTTGTAAACGAACGCTACGATGAAGGAGAAGTAATTTTACAAAAACAATTATCTGTTGCCACAGAAGAGACCCCCGAAACGCTTCAGAAAAAAATTCAGCAATTGGAGCATGAATATCTACCGGCAGTTGTGGCGCAGATTTTTGGCTAGTTGTTTTGCACCTGGCGAATAAATATTTCGTTGATGCTCGGCAGCAATTCATTGAATGACGAAACCTCCATGCCGTGCTCTACAAACAATTTTAGCAGCTCGTTGCCTTTGTGTTCGGTATTAAACCTAACAGTTATGTCTCCGGCACTTTGCTCTACTACGTTTAAGTTGTCAAGTAGCCCGTTTTTAATTTCTCCACTATAGCAGATGCGAAATTTGTTTTCTTTAAACCGTTGTTTCAGTTCTTTCACGCTCCCTTCCAGAATTTTTTTGCCTTTGTTCACCAATACAATCTCATGGCAAATTTCTTCTACCTGCTCCATTCGGTGAGTTGAAAAAATTATGGTCTTGCCCTGTTCGCTCATAGCGCGAATTTCATCTTCAATCAGTTTAGAGTTGATGGGGTCAAGCCCACTAAAAGGTTCATCTAAAATCAGTAACTCGGGGTTGTGCAGTACGGTAGCAATAAACTGAACCTTCTGGCTCATGCCTTTTGAAAGCTCTTCAATGTTCTTGTTATACCAGTTTTTAATTTCAAACTTACTGAGCCACTTATGCACGTTTTCATTGGCTACTGAGTTGGAAAGTCCCTTTAGTCTGCCTAAGTAAACCAAGTGGTCGCCAACCTTCATTTTTTTATACAGACCCCTCTCTTCGGGCATGTAGCCTATGTTTTCTGTGTGTGTGTCGTTGAGTTTATCACCATTAAAAAAAATTTGTCCGCTATCGGGGTAAAGAATGCGCGTAATCATTCTTATGAGTGTGGTTTTGCCTGCTCCGTTGGGCCCCAATAATCCAAAAATTTTTCCCTTCGGAATGTCGAAACTTACATCATCGCTGGCTCGGTAAGTGCCGTATTGTTTTATAATGTGTTGAAGCGAGAGCAGTGACATAAAACGAATGTAACCGTAATTGCTCTACAAAAAATATTTGTTACCAAATTCTTTCAAGTGCTTCTCTGCATTTTCATAATCTGGCATTACCTGTTCCACTACTTTCCAAAAACGGGGAGAGTGGTCGTGATGAACAAGGTGGGCAAGCTCATGAATCAATACATAATCAACAACTTTGGGCGGGGCAAACAACAGGCGAACAGAAATTACAATTTTGCCACTATGTGAGCAGTGCCCCCAAAAACTGTTGGCATATTTCAGTTTAACTGCTTTTACTTCGCGTTTAAAATACCGGTGGTTTAACTCGTGAATTCGTTCGGTAATGATTGGTGTAAAAAACTTGCAGAGACATTTCGACACCAAATACGAACAAGCATTGGCTTCCGCATTTTTAGTAAGCCCCCTTGTTATTGAAAGTACAATATTGTTCTTAAATATTTTGGCTGTTGACTTTGCCTGATCGTGATACAAAATGGAGAGAGCAAACTCGTAGTTGCCGACTTTCAATATTTCGCCATTCATGTATTGGCGCTGCGGCATCGAATCAAGCAACTCAGGTTTGTCGCCCAGTTTTTCTTTTGCCCACCTAAGCAGGTTGTCAATATTCTTCCGTTGTTCCTCCTTAGTCTGCCTTTCAGAAATACGAATCAGTATTCCGTTTTTGTTTACTGATACGCGGTTGTTGAACCGCTGCTCGAACAAAATCCGCACCGGCACAGCGTTGCCTTTTATCATTAAATCAAACTCACGCTCAAAAGAAATTTCTTCTTCCGGCTTGGGTTGTGGTTTGGTAAGCGTAAGGTTATCGAACAGCGAAAGCAACATGCCGTGCAAGTATGCATCGAAGAAATTTTTCGGGAGGATGATTTTTTCAACAACAATGCAATTCGGCAAATGTGGGTATTGTTCAACCTCTGCTATTTGACACACCTGCCCATCAGTTTCCTTTCTTCTTCTACATTCGTCCGCATGTTTGGTAAAAACACGGATAACCCCGAAGCAGAGATGGGCTTTTTTGATCACGTGGAGGTTCTGCGTTGGCACATATTACGTTCGGTAATTGCTATAGTTCTCTGCGCTTCGCTGGTGGGTGTTTATTATGATGTGGTGTTCGATAAGATCATTCTGGGAATTACCTCTAAAAATTTTCCTACCTATAAACTGATGTGTGATGTGGGTGAACGCTTTAACCTGAAGGAAAGCATTTGTATAGACGAGGATATTCCTCTGCAGTTACAGAACACTTCCATGTTTGGGCAAATTACCCTGTTGTTTCAATATTCGCTCATCATAGGTTTTGTGTTGGCGTTCCCGTATATCATTTTTGAATTGTGGCGCTTTGTGGCTCCGGCATTAAGTGAAAAACAACAGAAAAAAACTTCACAGATAATTCTTGCCTGCTCTCTTTTCTTTTTTGTTGGCATTGCATTTTGCTACTTCGTCATTATACCTTTCTCTGTAAATTTTGCTGTTAATTTTTCTATCAGCAACAAAATCAAAAACAACTTTACTATTGAAAACTACATAGATTTTTTTACTGTAATGCTCCTTGCTATTGGGGCGGTGTTTGAGCTGCCTATGATCGTATATTTTCTTTCACGCCTTGGTATTTTGAGCGCCAATACCATGCGCAACGTGCGCAGATATGCGGTTGTGGTTATTCTTATTGCTGCCGGCATACTCACTCCTTCGCCAGATATATTTACGCAAGCACTGGTAGCTGTACCCATTTATCTTCTGTATGAATTCAGCATTTTTATAGCTGCCCGAAACGACCGCAAGCGCGAAGCTGTAAACGAATAGAAATTTCCCGATTTTGGCAGAGTGCCTATACGTTTGCGTATTGTCTGTTGGGTAATGGTTTTATTTTGGGTATCTCCTAATAAACTGCCGAGTATTGGGATAGAAAAGTTATTTAGATAGTTTTTAGCTTTTCACTCCCTAATCTTAAATCCAAATTTACTTTCTAAAATGAGTTAGCTTTGCACCAAACACTTTTTATGCGCATTGCTCTCGGTGGCGATCATGCCGGATACGAATACAAAACAGAAATAGTAAAACAATTACAGGAGGCGGGACACGAAGTGAAAGACTTTGGTCCATTCACTGCCGATAGTGTTGACTACCCTGACTTTGTTCATCCGGTGGCAGAAGCCGTTGAAAAACAACAATTCAACTTCGGAATTCTTATTTGTGGAAGCGCCAACGGAGTGGCAATGACGGCCAACAAACATCAGGGCATTCGTGCAGGTATTGCATGGGGTGTTGAGTTGGCAAAACTTACCCGCCAGCACAACAATGCCAATGTGCTTTGTCTGCCTGCTCGTTTCATCTCTGTCGACCTGGCCAAAGACTGTGTAGCCGCATTCATTGAAACTGCGTTTGAGGGTGGCCGACACGAAACGCGTGTAAAAAAGATTACGTGTTGATTTTTTCGGAAGTTGGCAATGCCTTTACAACCAGTTGCACGCAAATCGTGGCATCGCCTAATCTATGGCAATAGAAAAGATAATTTCTGACTGCACTAACTAAAAAATGAAGCTTCACCACAACCTTGTTTTAGCTGTATTTGACGGGCTGAAACAAGTTTTCCTAGATCACAAACAGGCCGACACCACCGTTGCCGATATTCTGCAAAGCAACAAAACATGGGGGGCGCGAGATAGAAATTTTATTGCCGACAATATTTATCACATAGTGCGCTACAAGCGGCTGTACGAGTATTGTATAAATGACGAATTATTTGGTGAGGTTTCTGTCTGGAAGTTGTTGGGTGCTAAGTTGTTTTTAGAAACCGGCTCACTTCCCGACTGGAAAGAGTTTTCTCCGCTGGACACTACAACACTTGCCGAGCGGGAAGTAGAAGCAAAAGGGATTCGAAAAATACGCGAGTCTATTCCCGATTGGCTCGATGAATTTGGCGAACAACAGTTAGGCGCGAATTGGGAGAGGGAAATAACAGCACTCAACACACCTGCCAAACTTAGCATACGTATTAATACTTTGAAAGCAGCGAAGCATACAATCAAAGAGCTTTTCAAAAATCAGGGAATAGATTTTACAGAGACCGATACCGCACCCGATGCGCTCATTCTTTCTTCGCGCAAAAACCTTAAAAAAAGCGAGGCATACAAAAACGGATTGTTCGAAGTGCAGGATGTATCATCGCAACTTGTAGCTCAGTTTTGTGATGTGCAGCCCGGCATGATGGTAATAGACGGATGCTGTGGGGCGGGCGGCAAAACACTACATCTTGCAGCGCTGATGAAAAACCGTGGAGAGATACTAGCGGTAGATGTACACGAAAAAAAGCTAGAAGAACTTGAAAGGCGCGCTGCACGAGCTGGTTGCCGCATAATAAAACCGTTTATTTCTGCAGAACTCACCAAACACAAACAGGCGCTGTTACAATCATCAGCAGATAGAATTTTGCTGGATGTGCCGTGCAGCGGCAGTGGTGTACTGCGAAGAAAACCCGATGCCAAATGGACACTCACCAAAAAATTTATTGACGAACTACAAACCACACAGGCGCAAATTTTAGATGAATACGCACCTATGCTTAAGCCGGGCGGAATATTGGTGTACTCAACATGCAGTATTTTTGCAGTAGAAAATCAGGAGCAGATAAAAAACATCTTAGCTCGAAACCTTTCTTATTCTTTCGTAGAAGAAAAATTAGTTTCTCCTTTCGATAGCAGCTTCGATGGTTTCTATCTGGCAAAACTCAGACGTAAATAGTGCTGGCATGGCAAAGAAAAAACTCCTCATTACCGGTGCTTCCGGATTCTTGGGCTACCACCTGCTACGCACCGTGAGTAATTACGAAGTGTACGCGCTGCACCACTCCTCCCCTTTTTGTTTTGCGGGCGCGGTAAATATTCAGTGTGATATAACCAACTACATAGCGCTAGGTGATGTACTTGAAGACGTAGCTCCCGACACTGTTATTCATGCCGCTGCTATTTCAGACACCAATTATTGTCAGCAGAATAAAGAGCAGAGCTACGCTGTAAATGTAGAAGCCACAAAAAATCTGGCGGGCATTTGCAGTGATTTCAATATTCCCTTTGCCTTTACCTCTACCGATTTGGTTTTCGATGGCACAAAGGGAATGTATAAAGAAGACGATGAAAAAAATCCACTCAGCGCTTATGGCGAACAAAAAAGTATAGCCGAAGACGAAGTTCTGAAAATTTATCCGCGAGCAACAGTGTTTCGCTTACCCTTAATGTTTGGTGCAGCAGCAGCAAGCAACAGCAACTACCTGCATAAGTTTATGGCACAGTTAAATACCGGTGAAACGGCTTCGCTTTTTTATGATGAATACCGAAGTGTATGCGGAGCCAAAAGCGTAGCCGGAGGATTATTGGCATTAATAGAGCTCGGTTCAGGTGTTATCCATGTAGCGGGCGCACAAAAACTATCGCGGTATGAATTCGGATTACTGGCTGCTGAAATATTCGCGTTAAACAAAAACCAGTTGTTGCGCTGTTCGCAAAAAGATGTGAAGATGGCAGCTCCCCGCCCTGCCGATGTATCCTTAGATATTTCAAAAGCCCTAAGTTTGGGCTTTAATCCATTACCGGTAAAACACGAGTTACAATTAATAGCAGATAATAAATACATCCCGTGAAAAAAACATTGTTCATTACATTTTTGCTTTGTGTTCAACAAATAATAAGTGCACAAAAGGCCGATTATCTTAAACCTGCCCGCGTAATTTTCTACAACGCAGAAAACCTCTTCGACACCATTAACGACCGCGATATAAACGATGAAGATTTTTTGCCGGAGGGCAAACTGAAGTGGAACACAAAAAAATACCAGACAAAACTTAGTCGCCTAGCCAGAGTAATTTCTACCATGCTCGATACAGTACAGCCTTTGGTTATCGGGTTGTGTGAAATAGAAAACAAAAAGGTGCTCGATGATTTAATAGAACAACCCGTACTTAAAAAATTCAAATTCGGCATTGTGCACCACAACTCGCCCGATGAACGCGGAATTGATTGCGCACTACTTTATAACAAGAGTGTGGTAGAGCCTGTATTTGATGCTACTCTGCCGGTGAATTTTCCGTATGAAACCAAAGATAAAACCCGCGATATACTTTACTTCAAAGCGTTTATGGGTGATGAATACTCCATTTACTTTTTTGTGAACCACTGGCCCAGCCGCAGAGGTGGTCAAGAAGAAAGTGAAAAAAAACGCATAGCTGCGTCTAATGCACTTAAAGCCAAAATAGAAAATCTGTATTTAGGTGAACCTTACGCACGCGTAGTTATTATGGGTGATTTTAACGACAATCCAACTGACCAAAGCATAATTCATTTGCTCACATCTGATAAAAAATCGAAAACGCAGCCACTTTCCAACCTCATGCTACCGCTTTTCACCAATAAAGAATTTACACTCAAGTTCGGCAACGAAACTGACGTGTTTGACCAGTTTATTGTTTCAAAAAATCTGCTAGATGACAAAAGCAAATACATGGTGCACAACAGCAAAGCCAAAATTTTTTCTCCCGAATGGCTGTTGTTCAACCACCCAAAAAACGGAGTAATTCCAAATCGCACATTTGCAAACGGAAGGTGGACTGCCGGATACAGCGATCACTTGCCGGTTTACTTTGACATAATGTTTAAGTAGCTGTGAAAAATTCTAAGTTCGCGGCTGTTTATCTAAATACTCTTTACTAAATATTCAACACCCAATTCATGATTAATGTTTCTCTCTTAAAAGAAATTTGCGAAGTGCCCGGAGTGCCCGGCCATGAACAAAAAGTTCGCGAACTGGTTCAGCGTGAGTTAAAAACCCTTGCCGACTCTGTATATACCGACAACATGGGCAATCTCATTGCCCTCAAAAAAGGAAAAAGCAGCGATAAAAAAGTGATGGCGGCTGCGCACATGGACGAAATCGGATTCATAGTTCATCACATTGACGAAAATGGTTTTTTACGTTTTCATCCTCTGGGCGGTTTCGACCCTAAAACACTCACTTCACAGCGCGTAGTGGTACATGGAAAAAAAGATGTAATAGGTGTAATGGGCTCTAAGCCTATTCACCTGATGACAGCCGAAGAGCGCGGAAAAAACCTTACCCTAAACGACTACTTCATTGACCTCGGCATGAAAAAAGAAGAAGTGGTAAAATTGGTTGAAGTGGGCAACGTAGTAACACGTGAGCGTGAGTTAATTGAAATGGGTGACTGCGTAAACTGTAAAAGCATTGATAACCGTGTAGCGGTTTTCATACTTTTAGAAACTCTTCGTGAACTGAAAGGCAAAGAAGTTCCGTTTGACTTTTATGGAGTATTTACTGTACAAGAAGAAGTTGGCATACGCGGTGCTGTGGTGGCGGCACATCACATAAGCCCCGACTTTAGTTTTAATATAGACACTACCATTGCATTTGATACCCCTGGCGCAAAACCCGAAGAAAGTGTTACAAAGCTAGGCGATGGAGTAGCTATCAAAATCATGGACTCATCGGCCATTTGCGATTATCGCATGGTTAAGTTTATGAAAGAGCAAGCTGAAACTGCTAAAATTAAATGGCAGCCGGAGTTGCTGCCTGCTGGCGGCACCGATACAGCTGGCATGCAGCGCATGGCTACACAAGGAACTATTGCAGGTGGCGTTTCAATACCTACACGACACATACACTCTGTTATTGAAATGGCGCACAAGGCCGACATAAAAGGAAACATTGACTTGCTGAAAATTTGTATCAGCAATTTAGCCACATACGACTGGAGTTTTAAATAACTATTTGATTACACCTTTGAGTGGGTTTTATGTTTTCAGGATATATGGACAGAAGAGGGCAACTCACTAAAGCGCACTTTCGTTAATAAAAATTTTGCTGAGGCATTTGTGTTTATAACAAGAGTAGCGATCCTTACCGAAAGGCACGATCACCACCTTTACTGGGTAAACGTATGGAACCTTGTAAATATTACACTCAACACGCATGGCGCTGTAATATTGAAACGGAAAAAGACCGCAAACTTGCAAACACAATTGATAACTTGGTTTTGTAGATGCTTTAATATCCGTTTTTATTTTCGGTAGAAAAACACACATGCACGCTGGCAAACACTACTCATTTCGTGAAGTAATAATTTGGACGCGCAGAGATATTTATACCCATCTGTTAATAGCAGCAGTTCCTACAATACTTTTTGCTTTCTATAATTTTAAGTGGCTTACCTTGCCTTGGCTACCTATTGCTTTGTTGGGCACAGCAGTGGCCTTTGTTGTTGGGTTTAAAAACAACGCCTCTTACGACCGGGCTTGGGAAGCACGCAAAATATGGGGCGCAATAGTAAATGGCAGTCGTTCGTGGGGCATAATGGTAAAAGACTATGTAAATAACCGACACGCAAAAGCACCATTAAGCGAAACAGAGTTACACGAAATTCATCGTCAGCTCTTTTATCGGCATTTTGCCTGGATTACTGCTTTGCGGTTTCAGCTACGCGAGCCACGTACCTGGGAAGCAATTCATCAGGTACATAACTCAGAATACAAAGATAAATGGTTCGTAGTAGAAGAACACACCCGTAAATTAGAAGATGCCATAAAGCCCTATCTGACAGACGAAGAGTTTCTCTTTGTAATGTCAAAATCTAACCGAGCTACACATATCATATCATTGCAATCCGCACACTTGCGCAAACTGCTTGATGCCGGACTCATAGAAGATTACCGACACATGGAGTTAGAAAAATCGCTGATAGACTTTTACAACCAACAGGGCGGCTCAGAACGAATAAAGAACTACCCATACCCGCGCCAATACGCAACACTCAACTTTTGGTTTATTGCCATTTTTAGTTTGCTATTGCCCTTAGGTATGTTACAAGAGTTTGAAAAATTTGGCCATGAGTTTATCTGGCTTACCATACCTTTTAGTGCGCTTAGCGGTTGGATATTTACCACTATGGAAAAAATTGGCGAAAGCAGCGAAAGCCCGTTTGAGGGGAGTGCTAACGATGTGCCCATTACGGCTATTAGCCGCGCCATTGAAATAGATTTGCGCGAAATGCTGAATGAAACAGAAATACCAGTTCCTCTAAAACCACAAAACAATATTCTCGTTTAAAACATCTCAATGAACAACCTCACCAAAATTTTCGACAACAACAAAAAATGGATTGCTGAAAAACTAGCTGTTAACCCTGGTTATTTCGAAACCTTATCAAAAGGGCAAACACCGGAAATACTTTATATCGGTTGCTCAGACAGTCGCGTAACAGCCGAAGACTTAATGGGTGTTGAACCCGGTGAGGTTTTTGTTCACCGCAACATTGCCAATATGGTTATAAGCATTGACCTAAACGTAATGTCTGTAATTAATTACGCGGTAAATCACTTAAAAGTAAAGCATGTGGTGGTTTGCGGCCATTATTTTTGCGGTGGTGTAAAAGCCGCTATGCAGCCGCAAGATTTAGGAATATTAAACCCCTGGCTAAGAAACATACGTGATGTTTATCGTTTGCACAAAAGCGAACTGGATACCATTGCCGGAGAGGGCGAACGCTACAATCGCCTGATAGAACTTAATGTGCAGGAGCAATGTGTTAACCTAATAAAAACAGCGGCTATTCAAAAAGCATACAGGGAACGCGGCTTACAAGTGCATGGGTGGGTATTTGATGTGCACTCCGGAAAACTCATTGACCTTCAAGTTGATTTTACGAAAATACTTGGAGAGATTATGGAGATTTATAGGCTTAGTTAATACCACATTCTAAATGTATTCAAAGGAGCTACAACAAAATTTAAATAACCTTACCCGGCAACTAGCTAAAGGCGAAGACAATTTTTCTAATAAAGAAAAAGTTGCTGCGCTTCATGATGTGTTGCGCTACCACGACTGGCGCTACTATGTTTTAAGCGAACCGGTAATTACTGATTTCGACTACGACAGGTTGTTTAAGCAACTGAAGCAAATCGAAACGGAGAACCCGGAATTACTTTCCGAAGATTCACCTACACAAAGAGTTGCCCGTAGCCTAACCGATGAGTTCAAGTCGGTTGACCATTTAGTGGCTATGCTATCGTTGGATAATTCGTATAACACCAATGATTTGAATGACTTTGATAGAAGAGTAAAAGAGTTGGCTAACAGCAATGAGGTAGAATACTGTGTTGAGCCAAAGTTTGACGGAAGCAGTATAGCTTTGATTTATGAAAACGACTTGCTGATTCGCGCTGCCACACGTGGCGATGGCAACACCGGTGACGATATTACCAATAATGCCAGGGCGCTTTCTACCATTCCTTTGCGCGCACCGTTTTCGAAGTTCGGTATTTATAAAATTGAAATACGGGGTGAAGTAATAATACAACGCAGCGTGTTCGAAAAAATGAATGAGGCGCGTAAAACTAGAGGTGAAAAAGCTTTTCAGAATGCACGCAATACAGCTTCGGGCTCATTACGAACAAAAGACCCCAACGAATCGCGCGCAAGAAACCTGGAAGCCATTTTATATCATGTAAGTTTTGTTGAAGATAAAAGCGGAAAAAACTTATTGACCGACAATCTCAAATCACATTTTCGCACAGTAGAAATACTATACCAATGCGGATTCAAAACTCCTGTGCACGAAATGAAGGTTTGCAAAAACATCAACCAAGTGCAGGATTTCATAAAAACTTGGGACGCCAAACGCCACACATTTAATATTGACACCGATGGCATGGTGGTGAAAGTAAATTCGCTAAAGCAACAACAGCTATGCGGCAGCACGACTCATCATCCGCGGTGGGCAATTGCCTACAAGTTTGCTGCTAAACAAGCGCAAAGCACTTTGCTAAAAGTTGAATTTCAGGTGGGGCGAACAGGTGCAGTTACCCCAGTGGCAAAAATTGAACCTGTGCCGTTAGCGGGCGTTACCATTTCTTCTGTTTCGTTGCACAATGAAGATTTCATTTTAGAGAAAGACATTCGGCTCGGAGACACTGTAATTGTAGAGCGGGCTGGCGAAGTTATTCCTTATATAGTTGGTTCTGTGCCTGATTTAAGAACGGGTCTCGAAACCAAAATTGCGTTTCCCCGTTTTTGCCCTTCCTGCAATTCGCTTTTGGTAAAACCCGAAGAAGAAGCTGTGTGGCGATGCGACAACGCAGACTGCCCGGCACAAACCGAAGAACGGGCAATTCATTTTGTTTCAAAAGATGCAATGGACATAGATGGCTGCGGAAGAGAAACTGTAGTAGAGTTTATTCAGCGTGGCTTTATTAAAAACATCGAAGACCTGTACCGATTGCCCTATAATGAGATTCTAAAGTTAGAGGGCTGGAAAGAGAGAAGTGTAAGCAACTTGAAAGAAGGAATAGAAAAATCAAAGAGCCGTCCACTTTGGAGGTTGTTGAACGCTTTAGGCATTCGTCATGTTGGCGTTACTACTTCAAAGGACGTATCGGGCCATGTGAAAACCATTTTTGATTTACACAATATGAGCGTGGAAGATTTGACAAACATTGAAGGAATAGGACCTAAAGTGGCACAAAGTATTTTCGGTTTTTTTCAAAACGAGAGCAATATTCACTTGCTTCAAGAGCTAAATCGGATGGGCGTAAACACAGAAATCCGCCCTGAAGATGCCCTCTCGAAAAACAACAAACTTGAAGGCAAAACGTTTTTGTTTACCGGTTCACTTCAGCAGTTTACCCGCGACCGCGCAAAACAAATGGTAGAAGAAAACGGTGGTAAGTTATTAAGCAGTGTGTCTGCTAATCTTAATTATTTAGTTGTGGGTGAAGATGCCGGAAGCAAACTTACAAAAGCACAAAAAATTTCTTCAATTGTTGTGCTGAGTGAATCCGAATTTTTGAAATTGATAGAATAAAAAAACTGGTTGCTTATTACAAACAACCAGTTTCGGTTCAAAACTATTTTTGGTTAAAACTTAGCTGTTAGGCCAATTCCAAACTGCTCAAAAATCTGAATGCTTTTGTAATTGTTTACCGTAACTCCGTATTTGTCTTTATCAGTAATTCCGTCCGGGCCTTTGCTACCATCAAGCTTCCTTTTATCAATTGGCACCAGTGCGTTGTATTGATAAACAAAACGAGCAGAAAGCGTAGCGCTTAGCCATGAGTTTACTTTAAACACTATATCGTTTTCCCATCTTAAAACTGGTATGTGTTTATTGGTTTCTTTAATAGTTACAGCACCCATTGAGTCCTGGTCAGCATAGTATTTCGGCATTTCTGTATTGTAGCTGGCGTTTATATAGGCACCAAACAAATTCAGGTGGCTTTTCCAGTTTACATTCTTCACAATATCTTTTTGAAATAACAAGTCGAGCTCCCAGCCAAGTTCACCCATAAAAAAATTGCCGCGTTTTAAACCAAAACGGGTTTCATCAACGTTTCGGTAGTAGGCGTCTGTTTTAAAGCCGTCTGCTGCGGTGGTTGTATCTCTACCCGGTGAGTCAGGTGTAACAAAAGTCATTTTGCCTTCTACCGGAGAGAAAAACAAAGTAAACCACGGCTTTGGTTTCCAGGTAAGACCAGGACCTATTGTTAGCACAGCAGGTGCCGCAAATTTCGAAACAGTATATCTTCTAAATCTGCCCTTTGAAGTATCGGTAAGTGAGTAGTCGTAAGTTGGCGTAAACTGACTCTCAAAACCAAGCTTGGCGGCTACATACAGAGAGTTAGTTACCTGATAACCCACCATTGATTTAATGGCAAGCAGATCAATGTTTTTTTGCAGGTTGGCTCTTGCCAATGACTTGTTTCTTATTAATCCATTGGCCACCATACCCCACTTTGCATCCAAGCTGTTATCACTTATTACCTTTCCTTTTTTGTAGTTGGCATAAAAATTTCCTGAAAGCAAAAACGCAAAGTTGTTGTTGCCTCCCGGGCCCCATTGGTAAAGAGCAGTTTGGCTTACCAATACACTGGCAAAACCACCCAACCGCCAAGTACTGTCGCGTAGATAAACTCCATCACCTCCAAATTTTGGTTTTACTTTTTTCTTAACAGCAGCAGTGTCCTGCGCCATTGCTGCACTCATTAATACTGCCATCATAGATAGTAGAAATACTTTTTTCATAATCTTTTGTTTAGGGTTCAAAAATGGCGGCTCTGCTGTAAATAACCGTGCCAGTTTCTGCACAAACAGGGTTTGTAAAGTGTTTTTTTTTATACGCTTAGAAATTTTTTGTGGTTGTTAATCAATGTATTAGGCAATTCGCTGTTTAAAACACACTACTGTGTGTTGCATAATACCGTTTTATAAATACATCTTTGCATCGTCAACAACAATTGTTTTTAATCAAAAAAATATATGTCATGAAATCAAACATTCAACAAATCAACTTTCTGAAAAGTTTAACATCCATGTGTAACATTAAAACCTTCAACACTCTTTTTATTACCACATATCTTGTAGTAATGAGTGCACTCGGAATAATGGCTTCGGTTCCGGGCAGTGTAGAAAAAACAGCTAAAGAAAATGTTCGCAAGGAAATGATTCGTCAGATTTCTTGCCCTGAGTTTGTAACTGAAAACACCGAAGCCAATGATGTAAAAGCGTTAGTATCAGTAGATGAAGCGGGAACGGTAAGCGTGCACGAAATAAACTCGGGTAACGAGCAATTAAAGCAGTATGTAGAAAATACACTGCACGAAATGAAAATGAAAAACTCCGCACCCACCGGAAAGTTTGTGCTGGTAGTAAAATTCAGAATAGCATAAAGTTTCACCGAAGCTAAACTTCAAAAACATGAAACAGATACTAGCTATAACAATGATTGCACTACTACCAATTATAGGCTTTGCCGGCAACGGAGAAAAGAAGAAAGAGAAGATGGATGTAAAAATTACGCTTGATAAAAAAGGAAAAGTTGAAGTGAGCGGCCTGACCGGTGGCTTAAAAGAATTGCAGGACGAAATAAACAACGCTCTGAAAGATGTGAAAGTTGAAATTAAGGGCAACCACCAAAAACGTGAGTTGCATATTAAAGCAGAAATAAAAACGAAATAACATGAACATAGAAAACACCAAAGCGCAAATGCGCAAAGGCGTGCTGGAGTTTTGCATACTCAGCATACTGAGTGATGGGGAGCATTATCCGTCCGAAATTATTGAGCGCATGAAAAATGCGCGGCTTTTAGTGGTGGAAGGAACACTCTATCCTCTGTTAACACGATTGAAAAATGACGGGTTGCTTTCGTACCGCTGGGCCGAATCAACATCGGGCCCACCGCGCAAATATTTTACGCTTACAGAAGATGGCAAAAAAACATTAGCTGAGTTACTTACAAACTGGAGCGAACTAACTCATGCGGTAAACGCCATTATTCAACAAACCAATAAAACAAACTAACTATTATGAAAAAGACATTGAACATAAACCTTGGCGGCATAGCTTTTATAATTAACGAAGACGCATTTGAAATTTTACATCGTTATCTGGAAACCCTGAAAGCAAAATTTAAAAATGATGCCGAACGCGAAGAAATACTAAACGATATAGAGGCGCGTATGGCTGACTTATTAAATCAGAAACTAGCAGGCCGCAAAGAGGTACTAAGCGAAGACGATGTACAATATGTAATGGGAATAATGGGCAAACCCGAAGACATTGCGGGTGAGGATCAAGATACCACAGCCTACACAAATAGCGGTGAACAACCAGCAGCCAACACCTCTTCAGCCACTAACACGGTAGTTAACAAACGCTTGTTTCGCGATGCTGACGATGCAAAAGTGGGTGGTGTTATTTCGGGCTTATGTCACTACTTTGGTATAAACGACCCGGTATGGGCAAGGTTAGCTGTGTTGTTGTTGTGCTTTGTAAGTTTCGGCACGGTCATTTTGCTTTATCTGTTGTTGGTAATCATTATTCCTAAAGCAATAACCTCTGCCGAAAAGCTACAAATGAAAGGTGAGCCGGTAAACATTAATACCATTGAAAAAGAAATTCGTGATGCCGCCAGCCGCACCGGAGAGTCGGTAAACAAATTTGTAAACCAGCCCAATTTTTTTGAACGAGTGCTGCACTTTGTGGTAGAAGTAGTAAAGTTTTTCCTGAAACTCGTTGCCGGCTTTGTAATTGTTATTGGGTTGTTTGTGCTGGGTGTGCTTTTGCTTAGTTTTTTTGGTGTGGCAGTAGCCGGTAGTTCACTGCTAACCCACGCACCCCATTTGCTAGTAGATGACCCCACTACTATCACCATATTTAATATTGGCATTGGACTATTTATTGCCGCTCCCGTAATCGGAATTATTTATGCAGCTATGCGGGCATTGTTTGGCGCCAGCCGAGGCAGGGCGCCTTGGCTTAAGTGGACTTTACTTGCAGCGTGGTGGATTGGTTTGTTTATGATTATTTACTCCGTGGGTAAAAACATTACCAGCTTCCGCTCTACCGGCACTTCACACAACAAGGTCGCGGTAATGCAACCCATCAATGGAAACCTCTTGGTTCAACTAACAGACTCCTCGGGGCAAAAAATATCTGCTGATGATGACAATGATGACAACAATGTAAACATCAACTTTAATGGTATTTATATAGGTGGAAGTAAATTAGAAGATGCCGAAAAACTTGACATTGGAGAGCCTTCATTGCAATTAATGCCTTCGGCTAACGATTCATTTTATATAGAAAAAATTGTTTCGGCACAAGGCGAAACAAAAGGCGATGGAATAAAGAACGGAGAGTTTGTTTCTTACAGCATCGGCCAAACAGATACCGTGGTAAATCTGCCAGCGCGTGTTTACCTCAACAAAAACGGAAAGTATCGTGCGCAGATTGTGAAGATTCGCATACATATACCGGAAGGCAAACGTGTGAGCTTTGCCGATAACATTGACCTCTGGGCAGCTACTGTTAAAGGCGACAGCAACTATGATGACACCTATTTTGCCAACACCACCTGGACTACCGAAAACGGAAAAATAAAATGTGTGAAAGGAGAAAACCACTTTAATGAAGGCGATAAGCTGGAAGAGGAAAAAATAAAACGGGAAGAGAAGGCAAATGATGTGAAAGAAGAACTACAAAAGGAAGCCGAAAAAATGAAAGAAGATGCCGATAAGCATGTAGAGAAAGTGCAGAAGATAATTGATAAACATAAAGAGGAAACAGAAGGTTGGAACAAGGAGGAGAAATAAGATTTTTCAGTTTTTTACCGGTTGGTGAGGACACCAACCGGAGTGTTATGGTCAGTGTTATCACCGACCATTAAAGGAACATTTTCAGTTAGTTGGTTTGCCCTCCCGTTTGCACAGCAGTGTTTTTCGGGAGGGCCTTTTATGAAACAACCTTTTATATCTCTCCACCAATTACGTAAAAATTTTCTCCGCTCAACCCAACCTAATTAACCCCGTATTTCTTACTAAACTTTTGGTTGAGTTCTTTCTGCTTGTTGTTTAAATCAATCTGGCGGCCATCAATAAAGGCGTATTCGATGTTTGAAGTTTTCATATCCAGCACATCTCCGGCAGAAACAATCAGCGATGCCGACTTGCCTTTTTCTAACGTTCCTATTTGTGCATCAACACCAAGAATTTTTGCAGTGTTACTCGTAATAGCAGCTAGCGCTTGCTCTTTAGTTAAACCATACGCGGCTGCAGAACCCGCGTTAAAAGGTAAATTTCTTTCTTGCCAAAAACCTCCGGGTATCGAAAGGCAAAATAACACGCCCGCTTTTTGCAGTAAGTAGGGTGTTTTATACTGCTGATCAACGTCTGCATCATCATGACCGGGCAACTCATGTGTTTTACCTAAAACTACGGGTATCTTTTTGCCGGCAAGCTCGTCAGCAATCATCCAGCTTTCTTCACCTCCACTAATTACTAAACGCAAACCAAATTCAACGGCAAACGAAATTGCGTGTTGAATTTCTTTTACCCGGTCAACATTTACATACAAATTCTTTTTTCCGGTAAACAAATCGCGCATGGCCTCAAAACGGAGGTTTGCTTTTTCATGTGTTACTTCTGCATAACCTTTTGCTTCGCGGAAATAGTCTTTAATTGCATTTACTTGTTTGTCGTATTCTTTGTTTGTAGTTGGTGGCTCCGGTTCGCCCCACCAGCCACCGCGTTTTTGCATGTTTGGCCAGTTGAGCCAAAGTCCGTCTTCTTTTACCAATGCGTCTTCCCAATTCCATGCATCGAGTTGAACTAAGGCAGAAGTGCCTGAGACAATTCCACCAACCGGTGTGCTTTGTGCATACAAAACACCATTGCTGCGTACGGTAGGTGTTACGCGGCTATCGGTGTTGTAAGAAACTATCGCCCGGGCATCCGGGTTGTAAGCACCTACTTCTGCGTAGTCGTTGGTAGCACGCACTGCTTCTATTTCATCTAATCCAACTTTTGTGTTGGGGGCTATAATACCCGGGTAAATATGTTTACCGGTGCAGTTTATCTGTTTGCCCATGGTTTCATCGGTTTTTAGAGACGGGTTCTCTTCGAGAAAAATAATTTTCCCGTTGTCGAAACCGATGGTGGCATTGTTTAAAACCTTTCCGTTACCGGTGTGAATGGTGGCGTTGGTTAAAAAAACGCTCGCGGATTGTTTAGGTGCAGGCGCGGGCACATCGCTTTGCGCAAATGCATTTACAGAAGCGATAACAAAAGCAATTGATAAATATTTTTTCATGGTGATTTTTGTTTCTGTTTAGTGATTGTGTTCATCAAATCCTCCGCAGTTATACTCATGGTTTTCTTTCTTCACCGGCTCTTGTGTTGCCCCACCGTTTTTCTTTTCTTCCAGCATTTTCTGAATTAATCGTGCGCGTTCTTTTTTAATTTCTTCGCGTTTCTGTAAATCTTTTTCTATGTCGTAAAACAAAATGCCGTCCACGAATGTTTTTTCTGCTTTTGCATAAATAGATAGTGGATTGTCATTCCACACTACTACATCAGCGTCTTTCCCGGCTTTAATAGAACCCATCCGATTTTCGAGATGTAGCATTTTTGCCGGATTAAGTGTTACTGTTTTCCACGCTTCTGTTTCTGACAGCCCCCCATACTTAATACTCTTTGCCGCTTCCTGATTTAACCTGCGCGCCATTTCCGCGTCATCTGAATTTACGGCTGTGGTAATACCCATTTTGGTTAGCAGGGCGGTGTTGTAGGGTATGGCATCTATTACTTCATATTTATATGCCCACCAATCGGCAAAGGTTGAGGCGTATGCTCCATGTGTTTTCATTTTGTCCGCCACTTTGTATCCTTCAAGAATATGGGTAAACGTGTTTACTTTAAAGTTGAACGAATCAGCCACATGCATCAGCATATTGATTTCGCTTTGTACATAACTATGGCATGTGATAAACCGCTTTCTATTCAAAATTTCTGAGAGCGCATCCAGTTCAATATCTCTGCGTGGAGAAACTCCTTTCACTTTGGCAGTGTTGTAAGCATTCCATTGCTTTTGATATTCTTTCGCTTTTGTAAAATAATTGTAGTAAGTCTGCTCTACACCCATGCGTGTTTGCGGATAACGAACGGTGTTCTTATCGCCCCAGTTACTCTGTTTCACGTTTTCGCCTAATGCAAATTTGATGAAACCATCGGCTCCTTCAATTTTCATTTTTTCGGGCGCATATCCCCAACGGAATTTCACGAGAGCGCTTTGTCCGCCAATAGGATTGGCCGAACCGTGCAGCAACTGCGCACCCGTAACACCACCCGCCAACTGACGGTAAATGTTTATGTCATCACATCGAACCACATCGCCAATACGAACTTCGGCACTGCTTGCCTCTGCGCCTTCGTTGACTCCTTGTTGAATAGCAATATGGTTGTGTTCATCAATAATTCCGTTAGTTACAAACTTGTTGGTGGCATCAATTATTTTACAATCAACACAGGTAAGGTTTTTTCCTATAGAAGCAATTTTTCCTGCTCGAATAATTACATCGGTGTTTTGTAAAACACTTTCTGTTTCGTTCGTCCAAACTGTTCCGTTTTTAATCAGAAAATTTTCTGGTGTGGGAATTTGCTCATTACCATAGGCAAGAAATGGATAAGTAACCTTTCCTAGGTTACGCGTTACATCCACTGTGTCTTTTTTCGGCTTGCTTGTATCTGCCTCCGGCCCTTTCAATTGTGAGGCATTCCAAGTTACCCAACTGCCATCGGGGTACTCTCCTTTGCCAATCCATGTGTTATTGTTGTAGTTTATATTTCCGGTCAGACGAATTTTGCCGGTGGTTTTTTTATCGGGAGAAAATGAAAGACTGATGTCGTTCTCTTTGTAGGAAAGTTTCACATCTAACTTCACCGTGTCACTCAAAACAATTTGTGCTTTAGGCGAACCGGCATCGCCACTCACTTTCAATTTAAATTGTGCAGTGGGTGTATTTACTGCAATTACCAGTGCATATTCTCCGCGAATATCTTTTTGGTCGAATGCATTTATCTCATAGCGTTTTCCTTGTACCCAGTTTTCGTTAATCACACATTTTTCATCGAACAATGGCTTTGAGGTAATAAAGAAGTTGGCAAGCTTGCCCGCTTCTAACGAACCCACTTTATCGTACACATTAATAAACGAAGCGGGGCTGTAAGTTAGTGCCTTCATAGCTGCCATAGAATCGAAACCATACTTCACCGCCTTGCGGAGATTACCGAGGAAATCATCTTTCTTTTCTAAATCAGATGTGGTAATAGAAAAATCAATTCCTGCTTTTGTGAGCGATGCGCAGTTGGTGGGAGCCAATTCCCAATTTTTCATGTCTTCTAACGAAACCCAGCTTGCTTTGTAGGGGTCATCTACATCATACGCCTTCGGAAAATTGACCGTGGTAATCAATTTTGCTTTTGTGTTTTTTACTTCGTCAATGCGTTTGTACTCATCGCCTTTTGTTTTTATGATGTATTGCACGCTGAACTCATCACCTAATTTATCTGCACGCAAAACCTTTTGCCAATCGCCACCGGCATCAAAAATTTGTGGCACACTTTGCTGCTTGTTCCATTCATCTAAGTTGATGTTAAACTCTTTTTTATCGGCAGCTGACTTATACCATTGTGCATCGTAATAGGTTTGGCGAATGAGCGCAATACTTCCCATGAGCGAACCCGGATAGTCTTGTGTGCTGCTGCCTTTATTAAAAGAATAGTTAGCAGATGCATCGGGTTTTACCAATACAAAATTTTCTTTGTCGCTCTTGAGTGTAACCACGGCACCGGTTCCACGTGCAATGCCGTCTTTCTTGTTAGTAAGTACAGTGCCGAAACCAATCTTGCGTAACTCCTCAGCGGCTTTGTCGTTCACTGCAAAGTTTCTGTCTGCGTGAAACTCGGTGTGTATTGCCTGGTTCCACCCGTAAGCGCCTTTTACGTTGCTCTCTATTTGCGGATCTTCATTCCATTTGGGCTTTACAACATCCGGCATTCCGTAGTCAGAAAAAATATCAATGAAAGACGGATAGATGAACTTGCCTTTCATATCATGAACAATAGCGCCTTTTGGAATTGCGATGCTCTTTCCCGCATCCACCACTTTGCCATCGCGAATTACCAGCGTAGCAGAATCCATTTTGGTATTATAGCTTTTCCAAACGGTAGCATTGGTAAATGCATGAATACCTTCGCGGTAATCATCGGGACCGTTTGTTTTGAAAGTTGTTTCTTGTGAAAACAGACAAGTGGCAAGAGTTGCGAGAAAAAAGGCAGATACAAGTTTGCGCATGAGAAAATTTTAAGTGCGTGAACATACAAAAAGCAAAATCTAACTATTTAGAAGCAATTTGTATTTTAGTTCTTCAATCTAACATCATGAAAAACCTACTTGTTATAGCTCTGTTTTTGGGTTGTGCTATGCCCGCCTTTGCGCAAGTGCCACAAGGGTTCAATTATCAAACTGTAGTTCGCGACAATAACGGGCAACCCCTTGTCAATACGCCTGTTAATTTTCGAATTTCTATTGTTGATTTTTTCTTGCTTGATACCACCTATGTAGAAATTCACTACAAACAAACTAATCAGTTTGGTCTGGTTGCTTTTCAGGTGGGCGGAGGAAATGTACAGAAAGGGAACTTTATGAACATCAACTGGGCAGTATTGGAAATGCACATGCTGGTGGAAACAGATGTAAATGGCTCCGGCACTTACAATTTTATGGGCGACACACGTTTGCTGTCGGTGCCGTATGCTATGGTGGCCGGCAAAGTTTTGGAGAATCCGAATGTGCGCAACAATCAGTTTGTGTCGGGGTATTTTTTTACCACTACCACACGCAATGCTGATGTAATGACCGGAGACAGTGTTGTAGTAGCTAAAAGCGGCACGTACCTGATTACAGCCGATGCCACCGGCTACGGTATAGTGTATAATCTTGTAACTAACCCCAATGGCGACAATGATGTAAGGATGAAGATTTTTAGAAATGGATTCATAACTTATGATATGCCGCTTCACGACTACAAAAAAGACGATGGGTATCCCACTGTGGGATATAACTTAACGCCACGTCAGTCTTCTCTTTTGCGCACCGTGTATCTAAATCAGGGTGATGTTATAAGTACGGGCATATATATTGGCACTTATGGTTCAACACCCAACACATCTGCTCTCGGATATTTAAACTATGAGTTGAATTTGATAAAGATTGACTGAGTCCGCTGTGCTTGGTAAAAGCTAGTGCGGTATTTTTTCTCTAAGCAAACCATAAGTATATGTGCCGGCTGCTGCTGCTAACAGTTCTACTGCAAAAACAGTATATCCACTGCCAAGTAATCCATACATTGGCCCCGGGCAGGCACCGGTTAATGCCCAACCAAACCCGAATAGCAGACCACCAATTACATTTCCTTTGTCAAGTGGGCGCTCGCTGAAAATAACCTCCTCGCCACGCAGTGTTTTAACTTTAAACTTCTTAATTGCAAAAGTAGAAACCGTGGCCACCAAAACGGCAGTTCCAATGACCCCGTACATGTGAAACGAAGCCAGTCTAAACATTTCCTGTATCCGAAACCACGAAACAATTTCTGCTTTAACGAATACAATACCGAAGAATACTCCCGCTATTAAGTATTTCAAATTTTCAAAAATGCTTTCTTCTGTACTTTGGTGGTTAGTGCCTTCTTCTTCGCGAATACTTTGCATGTTTTAAGTTTTAGAGTTGAAGAATAAATGGCAACAAAAGCCATGTCATAATAAATCCGCCAACCATAAAACAAATAGTGGCCAGCAACGATGACTTTTGCAGATTGGCAATACCTGTAATAGAATGCCCCGATGTGCAGCCGCCTGCATAGCGCGTACCAAAACCCACCAGAAACCCTCCAACTACTACCATGATAAAACCACGCACGCTCAGCAAACCACCCCAACTGAAAATATCAATAGGCACTATTTGCGAAAAGTCAGATATACCCAAGGCGGTCAATTGTTGCTGCACACCGGCTTCAATTTTTATGGGCTCGGGGTTGGTTAGAAAAAACGAACCAACAAACCCGCCAAAGGCAATACCAGCCACAAAAAACAAATTCCACTTTTCGCGTTTCCAGTCGTAATTAAAATAGTTGATGTTGCCCGGTATACACGCAGCACACACGTGCCTGAACGATGAAGAAATTCCAAACGGTTTATTGCCTATTAAATAAAGTAGCGGCACAGTAAGACCAATCAGCAACCCGGTTACACTCCAATGCCAGGGTTGTTTCAGTAGTTCAATCATGTATATTAATTTGTATAAAAATAGTGTTTATGATTTCTCGTCTTCACAAAATCTCAAAAATAATATACAGCGCACGGTTCTTCTTAAACATCGTTTTATATTCATCGCAGTAATTATGTTTAGTATTGTGGCTGTATCATGAGCAACTCTTCGTCTTATAACGCGCTGCTTCAAAGGCTCGATAAGTTTATTCGCAAGTATTACACGAATCAACTTTTGCGCGGGGCAATTTTTTCTGCTGTGTATGTGCTGGCGTTTTTCTTAGCCATCAACCTGTTAGAATACTATCTGTATCTGCCCGGCTATTTGCGCAAAATTTTGTTTTTCGGCTTTGTGGTTTCGTCTGCTGTTTTTGCGGGAAGATTTTTTATGTTGCCCCTGTTGCATTACTACCGATTGGGCAAAATTATTTCGTACGAACAGGCAGCACAAATTATAGGCACTCACTTCACCGAGATAAAAGATAAACTGCTCAATATTCTTCAACTGCACCAAGCGGGCACACAACAAGAATCGCAACTATTGCTAGCGGCTATAGACCAAAAAGCAGTAGAGCTAAAACCTATTGACTTTTCATTTGCAATTGACCTGAGCAAAAACAAAAAATATCTGCGCTACCTAGCGCCACCGGTTCTGCTGTTTCTGTTCATCATTATTGCTGCGCCCAACATTATTAAGCAAGGCACTAAGCGTCTTTATCACAACGATACTTACTTTGAAAAGGAAGCCCCCTTTCAATTTGTGGTACTTAACAAAAACTTACGGGTTCTGCAGTTTGAAAACATTACAATAGATATAAAGATAGAGGGCGATGCTTTGCCTGGTGAGGTTTTTGTAGAAGCCGACAAAAGCATTTTTAAGTTGAAAAAGAAAGAGGCCAATCTTTTCAGCTACGAATTTGTGAACCTGCAGAAAACAACCACATTTCAGTTAACGGCAAATGGGTTTCGCTCAAAAGAATACACCATTGATGTGGTAGCCAAGCCCGTGATTGCCGGTTTTGAAGTGGCGTGCAATTATCCGCCTTACACCGGCAAGCAAAACGAAGTGCTTAAAAACATGGGCGATCTTGTGATTCCTGCGGGCACAAAGCTTTCGTGGAAGTTCAACACACAAAATGTAGAAGGCATTTCGTTTTCTCTTGGCGATTCGCTTTATCAGGCAAAACAAAGTGGCGAAACAGAATTTATTTTCAGCAAAACGTTTTTGCAAAGCAGCGCTTATACCATCAAGGTTTCAAACAGCAATGTGCGTGATGCCGACAGTGTTGCCTACTCGCTCAACGTTACGCCTGATTTATATCCGGTAATTGACGTAATGGAGAAAAACGATTCCGCCACGCAGAAATACTATTACTACGTAGGACAAATTTCTGACGATTACGGTTTGCGCAAACTTACTTTCAACTATCAGTTGCAGCGCTCCGACTCTACTTCTTCTGTTACTAAAAGCATAGAAGTGCCTTTTGCGCCCGGCATTTCTTCGCGCTTCAGTTATTACTGGCAACTTTCTGATTTTGCCATTAAACCGGGAGATAAAATCAACTACTATTTCGAGGTGTGGGATAATGATGGTATTCACGGAAGCAAGTCAACCAAAAGCGAGTTGATGATTTTCGAAATGCCTTCTATGAACGAAATCAATAAAGAACTGGCGAAGGATAACAAAGAGTTGAAACAGGAGTTGAAAGACGCCATTAAAAAAGCGAAGGATGCAAAGAATGATTTACAGCAGATGAAAGACAAGTTGCAGGAAAAGCAGAACATGAATTGGGAAGACAAGAAAAATATGACTCAGAATATCGAGAAGCAGAAAGAATTACAACAACAATTGGAGGAGATAAAAAAGAAGATGGACAACAACTTCGAAAAGCAAAACGAGTTGAAAGATGTGTCGTCAGAGATTCAGGAAAAACAGGAGCGACTGAAAGAGTTGATGGAAGAAACACTTAGCAAGGAGATAAAGGAAATGATGGAGAAGCTGCAAAAAATGCTGGAGGACTTACAAAAGAAAGATGCACTCGATAAAATGAGCGATATGCAGGCCGACAATGAAAAGTTAGAGAAGGAACTCGACCGCATGTTAGAGCTTTTCAAGAAAATGGAGTTCAATCAAAAGCTGGAAGAAACCGCTTCGAAATTGGAGAAGCTGGCTGAAAAACAGGAAGAGCTTTCGAAAAAGACCGAACAAAATCAGGAGAACAAAGAAGGAAAACAAAACAAGGATGTAAAAGATGCGAAAGCGCAAGAAGAGTTGAAAAAGCAACAAGAAGAGTTAAAGAAAGAGTTGCAGGAAGCGAAGAAGGATATGGAGGACTTGAAAAAACTAAACGAAGAAACCAAGAGTGAGCAAAACTTTAAAGAGGCGGAACAAAATTTAGAGAGTGCAGAGAAGCAGATGGACGATGCACAACAACAGATAGATTCGAAACAAAACTCTTCGGCATCTAAAAACCAAAAGAGTGCGGCCAACAACATGAAAAATGCTGCACAAAAAATGAGCGACATGAAGTCTGCCATGGAAGCTGCAGAAGCTGCAGAGGATATGCAGGCCATCCGTCAGCTGCTGGAAAATATTGTGCAGCTATCGTTTGATGAGGAAAAACTGATGGGCGATTTGAAAGGCACCAACATCAACAACCCGCATTATGTAGCTTTGATGAAAGAGCAACAGCGCATTCGTGAAAACTCGAAGATGGTGGAAGACAGTTTGTATGCGGTAGCTAAACGTCAGGAACAGATAAAATCTTTCGTCACTAAAGAAATAACCAACATCAATAAGTATCTTGGTAAATCCGTGGCTGATATGGAGGAGAGAAATGTAGTGCGCGCCATGAGCCAACAACAATTTACCATGACGGGCTACAACAACTTAGCCTTGATGTTGAGCGAAGCATTACAACAAATGCAGCAGCAGCAAAGCGAAAAGCAGCAAAACCAAAGCGGCAGTCCGAAGATGTGTATGAAGTGTAAGAAGCCCGGAGCCGGCTTGCCTAATCTTTCTAAAATGCAGAAACAGTTGAAAGACCGCATGGAAAAAATGGGCGAAATGATGAAGCGGGAAGGCAAGGGAGAAAAGAAAGGAAGCCAAGGTCAGCATAGCAAGGAGTTTGCTGAAATGGCGCAGATGCAATCGCAAATACGCAGAGAACTGGAAAAAATAAATCAGCAGGAAAACAAAGACGGCAAAAGCACTTTGGGCAATTTAGGCGAGGCTATTAAGCAAATGGAAAAAACAGAAAAAGAATTAGTGAACAAGAACCTGACGGCCGAAGCACTCAAACGTCAGCAGGATATTCTCACCAAACTTTTAGAAGCAGAAAATGCCGAGCGCGAACGCGACCAAAAGCAAGAACGCGAATCGAACACCGCAAAAGAAACAGAGCGTAAAATGCCGCCATCTCTCGAAGAGTATTTAAAGGCGCGCCAAAGCGAAGTAGATTTCTACAAAACCGTGCCGCCAAGTTTAAAGCCGTATTACAAAAATCTGGCGGAAAAATATTTCAGAAACATAACCAACCCTTGACCGTAAACTGTCATATTTCGAATTTGGCAATTTATTGGTTTAATTTACTTTCACCTCAAGTAACCGTCAGTAGTGAAATCACTTAAAATAACATCGAAGCCTGAGAACATTTCTGTAGTAGAAAAGTTTGTAGATGACCTTCGCCATGAAGTAAACATTGGTGATGATGTGTATGGCAATGTGCTTATTTCGCTGACCGAGGCCGCCAACAATGCCATTATACACGGCAACAAATGCGATGCTAAAAAAGATGTAACTATTGATTACGAATTAGACGCTCGCGGCAAAAATCTGACGTTTATCATCAAAGACCAAGGTCCCGGTTTCGACTACAACAATCTACCTGACCCAACTGAACCTGAAAACCTGGAGAAAACACACGGCCGTGGAGTTTTCCTGATGATGCAATTAGCCGATATGGTTGTGTTCAGCGATAAAGGCGCTACTGTAGAAATGCAATTCCGCATTTGACAGATTACAGCGCCTCAAAGTATTCCACTATTTTTTTCTTCAACAATTCATCCTGCTCTTTTAAATTGAGCGGAGGTATGTTTTCTACTGCTTCGTAATGTGGCCAGCCATCGCGGTCTGTATTTATTAAGCGATAATACCCTTCTGTAGATAGCAATTTACACACCGCCACATGCATTAAGTCCTGCTTCTCTTCTTTTTCCCATTTCTCTTTTATTATGCCTACTTCATTTATTCCTATCAGAAACAACATGGCATTAATGTCGGGGCGCTGACCAAATTCATTCTTTACCCTGTTGCGTACTTCGTACCAGCGCAAGGCAAAGCTTCTTTCTTCTTCACTTTTATTTTCGTTGAGTAAGGGCATTAGTGACTCTTTATTTTCTGTTTCTGATTTAAAACAAAATCATCGGCATCTTTCAGAAACGGAAGTTGCTCTCTCAGTTTCACCAGTTCTTCGTAATTCAATTCAATAGTGGCTATGTCTTCTTCACTCTCTTTGCTGTAAAGAATTTTTCCGAGCGGGTCTATCACCATACTATCACCGGTATGCGTTACATCCTTTTCGTCAACACCTACTCTGTTAGCTCCAATTACATACGCCTGATTTTCTACTGCGCGCGCAGGAAGCAGAGTGGTCCATGCTGTTTTTCTTCGCTCAGGCCAATTAGCAACGTATAACAACACATCATATTCTCCATATAAGTTCCTTGTCCAAACCGGGAAACGCAAATCATAACAAACCATCGGGCAAATTCTCCAGCCATTTAATTCAACTATCAAACGCTCAGTACCTGCCGTAAAAAACTTGGGTTCATCGCTAATACAAAACAGGTGCCTTTTATCGTACGTAGAAAAATTGCCATTAGGTTTCATCCAAATGAAGCGATTATAGAATTTGCCTTCATCGTTAATCATTAAACTGCCGCACACTACGCAGCTTTTTTCACGGGCAGTTTTTTCCATCCACTTCACGGCACTCCCATCCATTGGTTCAGCAAACTTAGGGTTCATGCTAAAGCCCGTAGTAAAAGTTTCGGGCAGCACTATTAAATCTGTTTTACCAATAACAGAAATTTTTTCGAAAAACATTTCGAGGTTGGCTGGTATGTTTTCCCAATGGAGCTTACTTTGAATAAGCGTTACCGACAGGTTATTCATTGCGCTAATGTGAAGAATAATTGCGATTATATTTTTACCAATAAGTCGGCCGCTCGTTTAAGCGTATCTTCCTCTTTCGCAAAACAGAAACGGATTGTACTATTATCGGTATGGCTACGGTAAAATGCAGAAACGGGAATAGCCGCCACTCCAAAATTTTTGGTAAGTCGTCTTACAAACTCCAAATCACGTTCGTCAGAAATTTTGCTGTAGCTCACCAGTTGAAAATAGGTGCCTTCGCATTTCAACAAATTAAATTTTGACGACTGAATGGCTCTGCGGAAATAGTCGCGCTTCTGCTGGTAAAATGCGTTTAATTCTAAATAGAGATCTTCGCGGTTCAGCACTTCTGCAAACGCTGCTTGTGCAACAGAGTTTACGCTAAACACATTAAACTGGTGCACCTTTCTAAACTCTTTCATAAGATTTTGTGGAGCAATACAGTAACCCACCTTCCATCCGGTAGTATGATACGTTTTACCAAAACTACTTACTACAAAACTGCGCTCCGCCAACTTAGGATACCGCAACACACTTTCGTGTTTCTGTTTATCGAAAATAATATGTTCGTACACCTCATCACTTATCAGCATAATGTCGCTGCCCTTCACCAGTTTTTCCAATTCCGCCATATCAGCGGCTTTCAACGTAGTGCCCGATGGATTATGCGGGGTATTGATGATAATCATTTTGGTCCGCAGGTTTATGAGCCTCTTTACTTTCTGCCAATCGGGTTTATAGTCGGGCGCCTCTAAATCGTAAAAAATTGCTTTGCCTCCTGCAAGTTCAACTGCTGGTGCGTAGCTGTCGTATGCCGGTGCAAAAAGAATTACCTCATCATCTTCACGAATAACAGAAAGTATGGCTGTGAAAATTGCTTGTGTGCCACCTGCTGTAATAGTTATCTCATCCTCAGCGCTTACTTTTGCAGCATATTGTTTTTCTATTTTTTCAGCAATGCGTTCGCGGAGTAAAACATTACCGGCCATAGGCGCGTACTGATTCATGTTTCTGCGCATGGCTTTCTCCATTTCTTCCACCAAAACCGGATGGGGGTTAAAATCAGGAAACCCCTGCGAAAGGTTGATAGCACCGTATTCTTTCGCCAGCGCACTCATCACCGTAAAAATGGTGGTGCCTGTGTTTGGCAATTTTGAATTTATAGAGGACGGGAAATTCATTTCAATTAGTAGGTTAGGCAAGTGGAAGATCAGCTTCGCTTTCGCTATACCAATCTTTGTCAAAGATACTTATCGAGGTCGGCTACTTTCAAATCAACGGTTATCTGTTTTATTTCCTGCTCTTTCGTCTTTTCGCAAATCAGCAATACGTCTCCTGTATCTACCACACAATAGCCGCTCAATCCGCGTAGCACCACCAGCTTGTCTTGCGGTACCATTATCATATTGTTTGACGAATCGTAAATCTTTACGTTTTTTCCAGCCACCGCATTGCCAAGGTAGTCATGTTGGTACACATCATATAAACTATCCCACGAACCAATATCACTCCAACCAAATTGTGAAGGAATGGTGTACACATTGTCTGCTTTTTCCATAACACCATAATCTATCGAAATGTTTGTACATTGCGAATATGCCTCTTGAACAAAGCGGGCTTCTGAGGGAGTATCATAGTGTTTGTTGCCTTCTCGAAAAGCTTCGGCCACTTCTGGTAAATGTTTTACAACAGCCCGCAGAATTGTTTTGGCTTTCCAAACAAACATGCCGCTGTTCCAAAGAAAATCGCCACTCTGCAAAAATGTTTTTGCAATTTCAAGTGTCGGTTTCTCGGTAAACGTTTTCACTTTATAAAAACCATTTCTGGTTTCTTCTTCTTCGTGTTGTATATAGCCATACCCCGTTGCCGGTTTGGTTGGTTTTAAACCTATGGTAACCAAGTACGAATTATCAGACACAAAATCAATGCAGCGGCTCACTACGTCTAAAAACTTTTGTTCTTCTAAAATCAGATGGTCACTGGCAGCTACAACAATGGTGGCATTTTTATCTTTTGCGTAAATTTTATCGCAGGCGTAAGTTATGCAGGGTGCGGTGTTTCTGCGCATTGGTTCTTTCAGAATCTGCGAATCGGTAAGTGCCGGTAATTGTTCTTTTACAATTTGTTCATACGCATCAGAGGTAACCACGTAAATATTTTCGGCCGGTACTACTTTCAAAAACCGGTTGTAGGTCATTTGAATTAGCGTACTTCCTGTATTCAGAATATCGAGAAACTGTTTTGGCTTAGCTGTTCTACTTTCGGGCCAAAACCTGCTGCCAATACCCCCCGCCATAATTGCAACGTATATGTTGCTCATTGAAACTTGTTTTAAAAGGGGCGCAAACCTACATGAATTTGTAAATTATAAAAGTCAAAAATCTTGTTGTGTTTTATTTTGCAAATGAGTCGAACCCTAGCCTATATCACGCTAATCTTTAGCTGGGTTGGCTGTTTGTTTGCATAGCAGCATATCCATTAGCCGCTGCTGTGTTTCAGACAAATCGCCTGGCCTGTAGTTAAAAGTGTCTTTGTTGTAAATATGCTTCTAAAAGGCATTACTCAACCATAAACTTAGCAGTAAACGTTTTGCCTTCATCAGATATGCGAACCACATAAAGCCCGGAGTTCAGTGAATTTATGTTGATGTCTATTCTATGAGTTGATCCTTGGGTTTCTTCAAACACTTTTTGCCCTAACACATTACAAATCTCAATGGTTGGTTTCGTAAATTTTTCACCTTTTATGGTAATGCTGAAAAAATCTTTGGTTGGGTTGGGAAACAATTTTAGCTGCTCCTTCATAGTACGATCAATAGATAAAACACAAGACGCTGTTGTGTTTGCCGCAGCATCAATGTTTGCATCAGAGTAAAGAATAATTCCTCCTCGTGAATTGCCGGTCAGGTACTCTCGTTGCCCATCGTTGGTAACATCTGCCACACAGAGAGTTGATTTGCTGCCCAAGTCAAAGCCCAGATAATTAGAGCTAATTAAGGTAAATGTGCTTGTTGTAAAATTTGTTACGGGTATCTGATATTTAAACACAACTCCGCGCAAAGTGCCGCAGTAAAGCATAAGGTCGTTTCCTTCTTTTGTAACAAACGGCACACTGCTTCCATCACTAAAGCCCGACTGTGTTACGTTTACTCCGCCAATATTCAGCACAACCGAATCGTTGTGAAAAATGGGGGAAAACTTTGTTCCCATGTTCCGATAGTAATTCAACTTGCCATCTTTTTTTCCAACCAACAAGTCGAGTAGTGAGTCGCCATTTAAGTCGAATAAAAATGGTGTGCTGTATTGCCCGGCATCAATACTAAAATATTGAGGGGTGGTCATGGTGTTAAACGATGCTGTTGTTCCTCCTGTATTTTTAAAGAAATGCAGATAGCCGTTTAACTCGCCAATAACCATATCCTGTTTGCCATCGCCATCTAAGTCGCCAAATGCCGGATGAACACCTACTAATCCATAAGTGCTGATACTGGCTAAGTCATCGGTACGTTGCAGATATGCCGGTGAGGCAGCTGTTCCTACATTTTCTAGATAAGCGATAGTTGATTTATAGGTAGTAAACGGTCTGAAATACCCGTAATTAGCTATTAATATATCGAGTAAGCCATCTCCGTTATAATCAAAAAAATACGGTTTCGATTCGGTACCAAAATCGAGCATGTGTTCTACAATAAATGAGTCTGTTTGTTTTACAAAATAGCACTGTGCATTGTTGGTGTTTCGGTAAAGCATCACATTGTTTACATCGCGTGAGCCGTTTCGTGCGTTAGGTGAAACCAGCACATCTTTAAAGCCGTCATTGTTGTAATCAGCACCAAATGCAGCTGGGAAAATTTGCATATCTGCTGTTACATCACAATCACTCCACATAGAGTCAGACTCGCAGATGTTAGCATACGATGAGTCTCCGCAATTATCAACCATAACCAAGTTACTGAAACTTATATCACCCAGCAGCAAATCAACATCCTTGTCATTTTTATAATCAAAATCGAAAAGAGTAGAACCGCTGTGTCGTGCTCCTTCTGAGTTATCAGAGGAAGATGCACCACTGCCTTTACACGACACGTTTAACGTAACCGAATTGGTGAGGGGCGACTCTGAAAAGTTTCCCCAGCAATATGTGGCTACTTCATACTTGAGCGAGTCGTACGCATAGGACGAATTGCCGGGATGCTCTTTTGTTTGATTCTCGTAATACTCAACAGTAGAGCCAAAAATACCGAAGGTGAGTATGTCCAAATCACCATCTTGGTTCACATCCACAACAGCCGGTATATCATCTATCGCAGTCCAGATGTTAACATCAAACGAACCGTCATTATACAATAAGAGTGGAGAAACTAAATCGTACTGCAAGGCACCACCGTTGCGGCTGCCTTTGTGTACCCGAGTGCCGGTATTAGCGTGGCTGAAAATATCAGGAATGCCATCCATGTTGTAGTCGCGAATGTGTGCCCACGAGTTGATACTATCAGGAAATGCTGCTTCGTACTGTGGGGCGTAGCGGTACGTTGAATCGTCACCGCTTCCCGTGTTGATGAAAGTCATAACCTTATCACCAACACGGTCAAACACAAAAAAGTCATTCAGGTTATCGCAGTTTAAATCTATCTCTGAAAACTGTGGGCAGTTCATTCCTCCGGCAAAGGGTTCACGCAGATGCACGCCATTGCGCTCAACAGGAATATTCAGCACACGGTACTTGGTTTGTGAATTAGCGTGACAGAAAAAGAACAACAAGGCCAGAGTCACAAATTTGGTTTTCATATATCGAAGTTGGTGAATTATATCAGTAAACAATAAAGACATAACAAAATAACTACGCCAGCGCTTGTTTTAAGTCCTCCAGCAAGTCTTCTATATCTTCTACGCCCACGCTCAGTCGCAGCAGGTTGTCCACCACACCAACTGCCTCGCGTTCTTCTTTGGGAATTGCTGCGTGTGTCATCGTTACCGGATGATTAATCAGTGACTCTACGCCACCCAGAGACTCGGCCAGCGAAAAAACTTTGAATGAAGAGGCAATGCGAAATGTTTCTTCTAATGAAGCACCTTTTAATACAATAGAAATCATGCCGCCAAAACCGCGCATTTGTTTTTGCGCAATACGGTGATTGGGGTGGTCAGCAAAACCGGGCCAGTAAATTTTTCCGATTCGTGGGTGTGTCTTTAAAAATTCGGCAACAGCCTTTCCGTTTTGGCAGTGGCGCTCCATGCGCAGGTGAAGAGTTTTGATTCCGCGTAAAACCAAAAAACAATCTTGCGGGCCGGGGTTAGCGCCACACGAGTTTAAAATAAAATAGAGTTGCTCGTGCAGTTTGTCGTCATTCATTATCAGCGCACCCATTACCACATCGCTGTGGCCGCCTAAATATTTTGTAACACTGTGCATTACAATATCGGCACCCAAGGCCAGTGGTGTTTGCAGATATGGCGAAGCAAATGTGTTGTCAACTGCCAGTAGTATGTTTTTCTCTTTAGCAATTTTTGCGCACGCTGCAATGTCCACTATCTGCATAGTAGGGTTGGTTGGTGTTTCGAGCCAAATTAGTTTTGTGTTTTCGTTTACGTACTGCCTAATGTTTTCGGCATTGGTCATATCTATAAAGTGAAATTTAATGCCGTACTTGGCAAACACTTTAGTAAACATGCGGTAGCTTCCTCCATATAAATCGTTGCCGGTTATTACTTCATCACTGGGGGTCAGTAACTTTATAACCGCATCTGTAGCGCCCATGCCGCTGCTAAAACAGATGGCGTGTTTGCCTTCTTCCAGCGCAGCAATGTTTTTTTCTAAAGCAACCCGGGTTGGATTTTTGCCGCGCGCATAGCCAAAGCCCTTGTTTTTACCGGGGCTTTCCTGCACATACGTACTGGTTTGAAAAATAGGCGTCATTATTGCTCCGGTACTTGGATCCGGCTCTAGCCCTGCATGTATTGCTTTGGTGCCAAATTTCATGATTGAAAATTTTGTGTAAAAATAGAATTACGGGGTTGGGAATTGAGTTAGGTTTTGTTGTATTGATTTACCATATTTTTTGCGCTCGTGAGCATTTCTTTTGCCAGTGTTTTGGGTTGCATTACTTTTACATGTTCGCCATAACTGAGTATCTGCATTTTTAATTCATGGTTAACTACTACATCTAAAGACACGCGCAGTTCGTTTTGGGTTTCTTTTACTATTTTTTGCGAGTGATGAATGGGCACTGTTTTAATGTACTTGCCCTGCAAGGTTGTAAAGGCCAGTACTACCTTCTCGGCTTTGCCGGCACCAACGGTAACGCCAACAACATTCTTAAAAAAATTTTTTCTGTCAATATTTTCTTCTACAAAAAACTCATCGGTTAGCCGCATGTCTTGAATTCGGTCAAGCGCAAAGGTTACCACTTTATTTTCCTTGGTGTTTGTGCGCTTGCCTATTACATACCAAAAGTTTTTGGCTTCGCGAATCAAATACGGCTGCAGATAGTTAAGTGACTCCTCTCTGCTGTCGTGTTTTTTATATGTAAAACGAAGCACCCGTTTTTCGGTTATGGCTTTTATTACCGGCTCTACAAATTCGATACCCTTTACAACAAATGGGCGCTCGAGTTGTATGTAGTCGTTTTCGTTGCGCGCTTGTTTGTTTAGCTTAACTGTAGAGGCAATTTTGATAATAGCATCTTCAAACTCTTTTATGGCCGGCAGGTGTTTAAACTGATTTAAAATACTAATGGCAAAATCTAGGCCTTGCAGTTCATCGGCACTTACTGGTAAGGTGCTAATGGAGTAGTCGTCTTTGCTATATCGGTAAGTTTTTTCTGCTCGGTTGTACACAATAGGTGCATAAAAGCCCAGTCCCTGGCTGTAGCGCATTTCCTGCAGGTCAAGCTGCATGGTTCTGCGCGATACAGTTACGCCTAAATTTTCCTCCACATAGCTGTGAAGTTCTTCGAGGCGTGGAAATGGTTTTTTGCGCAAGCGTGCGTCAATTAAACGATAGCGGCTGTATGCTTCGCGGTTTTGTGGCATGGGGGTGTTTTTTTACAGCAAAATCAAAAAAAATTTGGGGAACGCAAATTCACTGCGTTGTACGCCAGCAACTTTGCATTACAAAAACCAAAAGTATGCAGCAGCAAGAATTTATAACCCGCATAGTAAAGACGGAGAGTATAGAGTGGAGAAGCTCGGGAGCCATAGTGTTGAGAGGTGTTGAGTTTAAGGGCAACAAGCCGGTGCCGGTTGGCTACCTGTATAAAGAAGAAGAAATATTACGAGTGTTTGAACAATCGGGATCTGTGGGTAGCGAACTGGTGCATTTGCTTGATCGCAAACGCAAAGAACCACATGAGGTGCCATTAAAGATAAACCTGATAGCGCTCTTCGGTAAAGCGGAAGAGTTTACATATAAGGTAGCCGCACACAACCAAACTATTACACACAACTAAAAAACAGACCATGAAAAACAGAAAATACAATCTGATAAGCGGCCCTAAAAAAACCGTAACCGATTATGTAGAAGCCCTGACCAACGAGGATTTAAACCTAGTGTATAACACTTCGTTTGTTTATGATTTGAAGCTGCCGGGATTGTTTAAAAAACTACGGAGCGAAATGCAAAAGCGCGACATAAGTGCCGTGCCCGTGCTGTTTTAAACCAATATCTTTTTTGTTTGCCCTAAAGCCCTGCGTTTGGATGTTCGCGGGGCTTTTCTTTTTAGTGGCTCACACAAAATCTTCTACTCGATTTTTGTCATAGGTGTTTCCGTGTCACCGCTTCCCCACTGTTTATTTGGTTCAGGGCTCATATTTATGTCCAGCGAGCCTCCATTAGCAATGTCGGTGTATTCCAAGTATGACTTTGGGTAAACAGCTCCATTCAACTTCGCTGAGTTGATGTAGAAATTGTTTTTGCTGTTGCCCGAAGTTTGAATGGTAAATGTTTTCCCGTTTTCTAAAAGAATTATTGCCTTATCAAAAAGCGGAGAGCCGATGGCATAGTGGTCGCTGCCGGGGCACACGGGGTAAAAACCGAGTGCGCTCATTACATACCAGGCACTCATCTGTCCGCAATCTTCGTTGCCCGATAAGCCATCGGGTTTGTCGTGATACATTTCATTCATAATTCTGCGGGTCATGGCTTGTGTTTTCCACGGTTGCCCCGCGTAATTATACTCGTAAGCAATCTGGTGGCTGGGCTCGTTGCCATGCACATACTGGCCAATCATTCCGCTGATGTCGGGCTGCTTGTGGCCGGTAAGTTTGGTGGAAGTTGTGAAAAGCGAATCGAGAAACTCAGCTAATTTTCCTTTACCGCCTAATAATTTCATGTGACCATTTATATCCTGCGGCACATACAGCGAATATTGCCATGCATTGGCTTCGGTGTAGTTGTGGTCAACTTTGTATGGGTCGAAGGGGGACATAAATTCTCCGTTGCGTGGACGCATGAACCCGGTTTCTTTATCGAACAGGTTTTTGTAGCTCTGTGCACGTTGAATAAAAAGATTGTAGTCGTCTGTTTTGCCGAGTTTTTTTGCGACCTGTGCAATACACCAGTCATCATACGCATACTCTAATGTGCGTGAAACACTTTGCCCGTGATTCAAATGCTTGATGTAGCCGAATTGTTTGTAATCGTCCAACGCATTTTTGTTTTCCATAGCAGAAAACTTCATGGCTTCATATGCTTTGTTTACATCAAACTCCGTTACCTCTTTCATCACCGCTTCTGCAATTACTGGCACAGCATGGTAGCCAATCATGCACCATGTTTCGCAACTCGAAAGTTCCCAAACGGGTAAGCGGCCCCCTTCTTCGTATTCACGAATAAATGTGTTTATGAAATCTGAACTGCGTTTTTTGTCAATGAGCGTGAGCAATGGATGCAGCGCACGGTAAGTATCCCACAGCGAGAAAACCGTGTAATAAGTAAAGCCCGCTTTATGAATTTTGAAATCGCGGCCGCGATATTGCCCATCCACATCCTGATAAGTGTTGGGTGCAATCATGCAGTGGTAAAGTGCGGTGTAGAATGCGCGCTTGGCGTGTTCATCAGTTCCCTCCACTTCAATCTTGCTCAGTTCTTTATTCCATACAGCTTCCGCTTTTCGTTTTGTTTTTTCGAAATCGAAATCGTTTTGTTCGGCTTCCAGATTTTTTCGCGCTCCATCCATACTCACTGCCGAAATTCCTACGCGGGCATAAATCACTTCGCCTTCTGTGGTTTCAAAACTTACGAATGCTTTCAGCAAACTTCCGGTATCGTGCTTTGAACTTTCGTTTGCTACGTTGGCTTTTGCAATTCCACTTCTTGTAAACGGTTTCGAGAACTGAATAACGAAATACAGAATTTGATTCTCTGCCCAGGCATGGCTTACACGCATTCCTGAAATTTCGTTGTTGCCTGTAATGTTTATCTCACCTTGCTTTACACGGTCGCGGTGGGTAAGGTCAAGAATAATGTTGGCGGAGGTAGATTGCGGAAAGGTGTATTTGTGTAAACCCGTTCGGTTGGTAGAAGTTAGTTCTACTTTTACCTTTGGTTTGTCAAGAAAAACAGAATAATAACCTGCACTTGCTTTTTCGTTTTCTTTTTTGAAAGTGGAGGAGTATTGCTTGTTCTTTAATTGCACTTTGCCAACAGTTGGCATCAACAAAATATCTCCGTAATCGCTGCAGCCCGTTCCGCTTAAATGCGTGTGCGAAAAACCATAAATGCGATTGTCGGAATAGTGATATCCTGAACAGCCATCCCATCCCGTTAACCTTGTATCGGGGCTCAGCTGCACCATACCAAAAGGAACGGTAGGCCCCGGGAAAGTATGCCCGTGTCCGCCTGTGCCGATGAAGGGGTCAACGTGTTGAGTGAAATTGGTTTGGGCGAGGAGTTGGAGGGGGAGAAGAAGGAAGAGAAGGTTTTTCATGTAATGCTTTCTTCTTCAATTCCAATCAATCAAATTTTTTTACCAATAACTTGCAGACGCTTCTTTGAGTTGACGATACGATCTCTACTAGGTATAGACCGTTAGCTAGATTATTGTCATCAACTGAAAAAACGTTACCGCCCGAAAGGGGGTTGAAAGATTTTGAACTTATTGCTCTTCCATGTAAATCAAACATGCGAACTTCGATATCTTCACCTATACCGGAGCCGACTACAATATTGAAGTGGTGATTGCAAGGGTTCGGATAAACAGAAAACAGATCTTTAGAGGTGGGTGCTTTTAAGCCTAAAAAATTGCTTAACCCATTAGGGTTGTAAACAAAAATCCTGTTGCCACCGGGACTTAAATCATCGTTCGTTAATATCCAAAGGTTACCCCATTTATCAACGGACAAGTCCTTTATGAGTACATGGTCATAAGGGGATGGTATTTGCAGTGTGTCCCAACTGCTATTACTATTTCTGTATTGCAAAACAAAGCTGCAAAGATGTTGGTAGTACGGAAGTATGGTTTGTATAACTCCATAAAGTCCACTATCTCCTACACAAACTATTTTACTGAACACAACAGAATCGGGAACATGGATAGAGTTAAATGCGCTTCCATCATACATGTGAACCAGTGTACCGTAGTTTAAATAGATGTAATCGTTGGTACTGATGTGTAGCGTAGACAAGTAATTTGATGAGGGTGTGGGCGTGGTAACCCAACTCCAATTTATGCCATCAAACATTCCAAGAGAACCTTCGTGCAGTACCCAAAAATTATTCTTGGAATCTATTGTAATGTCAGCGGTAAGAGAATTTAAGTTTGAGTAGTAGGTAACAGAGTTGCCGCGGCAATAATGTATCGGCAAAGTTGACAAGGTTAAAGGGTTTGCGGATATTAAAACTTGAGCCGGACTTGACAAAAATCCATTTGCTGAATCGAAAACCACCTTGTAGCCGGCAAAGGCACTATCCATGCAATTGTATTCCCATATTGAATCATGCCATTCATCAAGTCTACAGAAGCTACCCCAATTGCCCAAAGTCCATAACGAATCGTGAACATCAACATAATAGTTCATGTTTGAATGAGAGTAGGTGCTGCTAAAATTGTAGTAAATCGGGGTGCTGTTCACCCAATCAATAAAACCCCTTTCTGTGTTTATGTAAATTTTAGAGGATTCCGGGGTAGTAATTATGCTGTTTATCCTTCCACTCATAAGAAATGTATCTGTAAGGATCGCCCAATTACTTGTTTGGGAAAAATTTTGAAGCGGGAGCAGAAGTAGAAGAATTTTTTTCATTTGATAAAATCATTCTGTCTTTGCAATAACTCTACAAACCCTTTGAAGTCGAGCGGAAAGTTGATTCTCATAATCGGGCAATTGTTTGCGAAGAAATTCAATGGCGTTAAGACGTTCTTCTACAGATTTGCTTACCCAGTAAGCAGAATCGTTCTGTTGTATATTGTTGATTACTACCACAACTTTCTCCATAGTTTAAATATAGCAATTGATGTTTTATATCAATGATTCACTTTTACTTCTTCGCCTGTATTATTGTTCAACGCCCACCAGCCATAGTATGCGAGATACGCAAAGCAAAGCGGTGTAATGATGTATGACATTTTAATGCTCGTAACATCGGCCAGCCAACCCTGAAACGGAGGAATGACAGCACCACCCAAAATCATCATAATTAAAAATGAGCTTGCCTGCGAAGTGTAGTTGCCTAAGTTTTTTATCGCTTGCGCAAAAATGCACGGCCACATCACCGAGCACCACAAACCGCCACTCAGAAAAAACATCAGTGAAGTATTTCCGCTGGTCATCATGCCGCCTACCATGCAAAGCGCAGCAGCTACTGAAAACGCGAGCAGCATTTTAGCAGAGTTCTCAATGCTGAAATAGCTGACTGCCACCATTAGTACAACAAAGCCGAGATAGGGAATATACACTTCATTCAAATGAACATTCTCTATGCCTTGCGCTTTCAGGTAGTTCACCACATACACTACCGCAAACGCAACAAACGGCAAAACCGATTGAAGAATCTTTCTGGTGTTCTTGTTCTCTGAAAGCGATTCGCTGGCCCCTGTCCAGCGCCCCATCATCAAACTACCCCAGTAAAGCGAAATGAAGGGGAAGATTAAGTTGCTTGGGATGTTTCCGTATTCGGGGGTGTTGAGCAGCGCGCCCATATTGCTTTGAATGGTTACTTCTACACCTACATAAACAAAAATGGCTACCATACCCATAACTAACTGCGGATACTTGAGCGCGGCTAATGAAAAGTTCTGCTCTTGGGTTTGCAGTTTCTCTTCAATTTTAATGGAGCGAAGCAGAAGGGCAAGCGCCAGAAAAAGCACAATCAGAATTCCGTAAAGTGTGTCAACATTTTTTAGCTCAACGGTGTTGGGTGTGCTAGCCACTGAAATGCCGCCAAACAAAAAGTAGGCAACAATCAAGGGGCCGATGGTGGTACCGAAAGAATTTACCCCTCCGGCTAAGTTGAGGCGGTGTGCGCCTGTTCGTTCTTCACCCAGCAAAATGACAAACGGGTTGGCGGCCGTTTGCTGCAAACAGAAACCAAGAGCAATTAAAAAGAACGAAGTAAGTATTAAACCATAACTGCCCATGTGCAGCGATGGAATCATACACAAAGCACCCAGGGCAGAAATAATTAAACCGATAGAAAATGATTTTGCGTAGCCATGTTCATTCACAAAATCTTTTTTGCGGAAAGCTGTGTAAAGAAACAACAACAGCGAACCAATAAAGTAACCGCCATAAAAAGTAGAATCAATGAGCTGGCTTTGAAACTGCGACAACCGAAAGTGCTCTTTACAAAATGGAATAAAAATTCCGTTGCTGGCAGCCATAAATCCCCAAAAGAAAAAGATGGAAACAACCGCGTAGAAGGTAGATTGCATTTGCATGTAGTTTTGTTTTCAGAATTAATGGTAATCAATTTGTGTTGTTACATTCGCAAAAGAGTTATGCAAAGAATCAACAACTATATCAACGGTGAACTAAGAGAGCCCGCATCGGGTAATTATCTCGACAACTACGAACCCGCCACCGGTGCTGTTTATTCGATGGTGTCCGACAGCGATGTGCGCGATGTGCAGTTGGCTTACGAGGCGGCAAAGAGTGCGTTTGAAAAATGGAGCAAAACCCCCTTGGAAGAGCGCATGATGATGCTGATGCGTATTGCCGATGTAATACAAAACCGTTTTGAAGAATTTGTAAAGGCAGAAAGTAAGGATAACGGCAAGCCGCAGAAGTTGGCGCGTGCAGTAGATATACCACGCGCTATTTCCAATTTCAGATTTTACGCTTCGGCACTTCAGCATTTTGCGAGCGAAAGCCACCAAATGCCCGGTGTTGGAATTAATTATACACTGCGTCAGCCGATTGGAGTTGTCGGTTGTATTTCGCCATGGAACTTGCCTTTGTATTTGTTCAGTTGGAAAATTGCGCCAGCACTTGCTACCGGTAACTGTGTGGTGGCAAAGCCGAGCGAGATAACACCTTACACCTCTTACTTGCTTTCGAAGGTTTGTGTTGAAGCGGGTTTACCGAAAGGGGTTTTGAATATAGTTCACGGTTTGGGAAATAAAGTCGGTCAGGCAATTGTTGAACATGAGAGAATAAAAGCCATTTCGTTTACCGGTGGAACAGAAACCGGAAAACGAATTGCTGCAACTGCAGCACCGATGTTCAAAAAACTTTCGCTGGAACTTGGAGGAAAAAACCCAACCCTTGTTTTTGCCGATTGCGATTTTGAAGAAACAGTGAAACAAGTTGTTACTGCTTCGTTCAGCAATCAGGGTGAAATTTGTTTGTGCGGCTCGCGTGTGTTTATTGAAAAATCCATCTACGAAAAATTCCGAGATGCATTTGCAGCACGAGTAAAAACTTTGAAAGTTGGCGACCCGAATGAAGAATCATCTATTATGGGAGCTATCGTTTCACAACAGCATAAACAGAAAGTTCTTTCTTATATACAACTCGCTAAAGAAGAAGGAGGAAAAATTCTGACCGGTGGCAACGAATTAAAGTTTGAAGGCAGATGTTCTAACGGTTATTTTGTTGAGCCAACCGTTATTGACAACCTAAGTTATACCTGCCGCACTAATCAGGAGGAAATTTTCGGACCGGTGGTTACACTTACTCCTTTTGAAACGGAAGAAGAGGCCCTGATGATGGCGAACAGTGTAAAGTATGGTTTATCTGCTTCTGTTTGGACAAATGATTTGAAGCGCGCACATCGTGTTGCCGAAAAAGTTGAAGCCGGAATAGTTTGGATAAATTGCTGGCTGGTGCGCGATTTGCGAACCCCATTTGGCGGTGTAAAGCAAAGCGGAGTGGGGCGTGAAGGCGGATGGGAAGCGATGAGATTTTTTACGGAACCAAAAAATGTATTTGTAAAATTATGAGTAAAAAAATTTCAACCAATAAAGCACCGAAACCGGTTGGTGCTTACCCGCATGCAAGGCAAGTAGGTAATCTGCTTTTTCTTTCTGGCATTGGGCCACGCGAAGCGGGCACCAACCATATTCCGGGAAATGAATATGATGCCGAAGGCAATTTGGTGAACTACGATATGGCGGCACAATGCCATTCTGTTTTTAAAAATGTAAAAACGGTGTTGGAAGAAAGCGGCAGTGAATGGAACAATATGATTGACGTAACGGTTTTTTTGACCAATATGAAACGCGACTTTACAATTTACAACCAGTTGTATGCCGAATATTTTAAAGACGCTCAACCATGCCGTACTACCGTTGAAATAAAATCGCTACCCACACCAATAGCTATTGAGCTAAAGGTTATAGCCACTATTTAATACAAAGAGTTATTTAGGTAACTGTTCCTTCATATCATCGGGTATTGGATAGAACTCTACAGGTTTGGGTACTACTGTTTTAGCCACTTCGGCTGCTTCGGCTTTTTCGCGCTCTTCTTGCTGTTTTGCTTCTGCTTTGCGTTTTGCCATTTCGTCTAACTCGGCTTGAAGTTCAATTTTAGCCGGATGTAATTTTACCTTGCTTATCATACGGTTGCGCTCTTCTTCGGTGTAAACAGTTTGTGGCTCCGTAATATGGCTGTTAACTTTAGCCATAGCCATCCAGTTGAACGAAGCGGGCTTGCCGGCACCATTATATTTTACCGTAAAGCCTTTTTCGGTTTGCTCCGTAATATACAGCGATGCTCCTGAGTTAATTGCCGTAATAGTTACCACCGGCATGCCGGTTAGTTGCGATGAAAACTCGTTGCTGTAATCAATATGTAACTGATCGCTGCTCATATTGGCTGTGCCAAAATCGCTAATAGTGGTTTGTGTGGTGCGCAGTGCCTCCACTTTATTATCGAGCTCTTTAACCGCGTTAATGGTAACGTACGTAAGTGCTCCGTTATTTAAACTCAAATACTCTTCAATTTTTGATTTAGCGTTGTCGTCAATAGGGGTTTCACCCGGAAGATATTCCCAAGTACCAACCGTGTATGGCGCTACTTTTTGTATCTCCTGCGCTAATACTCCTATACCATAGTCTTGCGGTAGACCCGCTTTACCTGTGTATTTAAAGTAAACGGGATTAATCTGTTTGAGCGTTTTTAATCCGTCTTTAAACGGATTTACATCTTCTTTTAATCGAGCGTCTGAAGCAATGGTCCATGTATTGGTGGTGGGCTTTGCGGCAAAGTCATACGCCAACTGTAAATCATACCCTGATGGTGCAGCATAGTTGATGGTAAATCCTATTGAGTTAAAACCATTGTTGAAGTCGGTAGTGTTTGCATAATCATGCATATACTCTATGCTACCAATCTGCACTTCGGTGCCGTCTGCCGCCCCATTAGCAAATATAGCTACCCGAGCAGTACCTAAAGATGGGTCGAAACAATGCAGGCGTGTAGCAACCGGAGCTCCGGTTCCTACTCCCAAACGACCATCACCTCTCAGGCGCATTAATTCTGTAGTGCCCGCATACCAGCGGTGATTGTAGGCCGCAGCCGCTTCGGGCACAGAACGCCAAAGCGTAGCACCGGTTATACCCATAGCATAGTCAACGCTGGTGGCAGATACTTGTGGATAGAAAACAATTTTGGTTCCGACACTGCGGGTGGTAAAGGTAGGTGCAGCTACTCCTTCTGTATTGTAATAAAGCATGTTGGATGCAAGGCTGTTCATGTAAATTTGAGCCGCAGTGCCTCCAATTTCTAATGCCTGGGTAGGGTCTGCGGTGTTTATACCTATGTTTCCTCCGCGTTCATAGGTCATAAGATTTATAGTTCCGGTGCATCCTGCTTCAAGAAATAATTTGTTCAATGCGCCATCGTGTCTGAATTCAAGGCCGCAATAGTTGGCTGTGCCGGTGTATGTACTTACACTTTCATCAAAAGTTATTCTTCCTGCCTCGGTTTCATTAAAATTAGTGTGAGAGCCCACTCGTATTCGTTTGTTGGCAGCAGCAGCGATGTTTGTAACCGCCAACGCATCGCCCGAAGTGGCAAGACCAATACCCACACTGCCGGTGGTTTGCTTTATTCGCATACGCTCTAAATTATTGGTGCCAAACACTATATCATTAGCATCGGTAGTGCCCATCCAGTTTTCGGTAGCAGCAATTGCAGAGGTGCCGTAGGTAACAGGTGCGGCAGGGTCGTTAATGCCTGTATTGCCGGTTAAGTGCCAGTCGTTAGCATAAGAGTCGTTTCCTGTGCCTTTAATAACCCAACGCGCCAATGTGCTGTTGTAAATCAGTGTAACCGTATTGTATTGTCCGTTTAATACTAACGGCAAACCAGCAGGGTTGTAAATGCGATTGGCCGCTACAGATGTTGCATCGTTTGTTAAAGTCATTTGCTGCGCGGTAGTATTTATCAGCGTTACTACTTTACCATTTACTCCACCGGCAATACCGGTAATAGAAAAAGCCGCTGTGGGGCCCGTAATGCGTATATGTGAAGTAGCTCCCACCGCTATATTACTATTGACACCATTCGCTAAAGCAATAGCCGTTCCTTCGCGCATAGCAAAATCGCCATTTACATCAAAGGTGGTGTTGGGTATCTGATTTACCATTACTCCCGCACGGTTGTTTCCGGTTACAGAAAAAATATTGGTAGCCGTGCTATAGTAAACATTGAAGACAGAGTTGGCATCGGTGGCTGCATCTAAATAGGCAGAGGTGGTCCAGTGTTTAGCAGCGGTGTTGGTGTTCATAAACGAAAGGCGGGCGTAGTCGTTTCCGTTTTCTCTCAACAATAACTGAGGCACAAGAACAGCGCTGTTGGCATATATTTCTGTAGTGGCAGCGGGTGCCGCAGTGCCTATACCAACATATCCATTGGTTTGCTTTAAGCGCATGCGCTCTAAATTATTGGTGCCAAACACTATATCATTAGCATCGGTAGTGCCCATCCAGTTTTCGGTAGCAGCAATTGTGGATGTGCCGTAGGTAACCGGTATAGCGGGGTCGTTGGTGCCGGTGTTTCCTGTTAGGTGCCAGTCGTTTCCGCCAACCATATTTGTGCTGGAGGTTACTACCCAACGAGCCAGTGTGGCGTTGTAAATTAAAGTAACTGAGTTGTTGGCTGCAGCTGTTGATACTAAGTTAGCGCCTGTGCCTGTCAGTATTCCGTTTGCTGCGTTGTTATTATTGATGGTCATTATCTGTCCGGTAGCATTTATAAGGGTCAGCACTTGTCCATCGTTGCCATTAGTAATAGTATTTACTGCAAAAGCAGATGCTCCTGTCAATCTGTAATGGCTGTATTCGCCTGTTAGTGCTATAGCATTGTTACCAGCCAATACAGCTATGGCAGTACCTTCACGCAACGCCAAATCGCCAACCACATCTATAGCAGATGCAGGTACAAGTACGCCTGTGGTGCGAACACCCACTGCATTGGCAACACCCGACACTGTAAGTATTTGATTATTGGTACCGCCCCCCATAAAAATACGCTGTGTGCCAAGGCGCGATAGCATATACACATCTCCCGCACCGGCACCGCCTTGTGCCACACCTATTCTAAAAGGGTAAGTGCCGGAAATGGTCATATCGCCCGAGGTGTTTACTACATCCCAACCATTGCGCGAAAGCACATCAAGGCGGGTGGTGGGTGTGGCCGTACCTATACCCACATAGCCAGTGGTTTGTTTTATGCGCATACGCTCTAGTCTATCTGTGCCAAATGCTACATCGTTGGCATCGGTGGTACCTAAAAAATGTTCGGTGGCACCTATAGTTGAGGTGCCATAAACGGGCGGTGTAACAGGGTCGTTAGTATTTACGTTACCTCTTAGCCGCCAATAAATACCTGCGCTGGGGTTTATTACTTCATCGGCCTGTGCCATGGCTGCCTGAATAAAAAATATTATGCCTATTAGGGTAAGCGCTTGTTTCATCCGTATTTTTTTGAAAGTGCTAAACTAATAACACCTAATATAGTTTACACAGTGTGTGTGTTAAACAATGCGCGTAAATCAACCTATACATGATCTAACTTTTTTTGTGCTGCATTTATTTTTTGGCACTATAAAAATGTTTTACTTTCGGTGTTTATTATTTTAACCATGCGCGCCTTTGTAGTTTTTGCCGGAGCCGTCCTGTTTGCAACAGGTAGCTTTTATTCTCAAGGCGTATTGGCGCAGGCCGAAGTATTAAACACCGGTGCCGGCCCCTATTGGAGGGTGTTAGGCAATACCAATACCAACCCGGCCACCCATTATTTGGGTACTACCGATAATCAATCACTGGTATTAAGAACAAATGCTGTAGAGCGTATGCGCTTACTTACAAACGGCAATGTTGGCATAGGCACCGCCATACCTGCTTACAGGCTCGATTTGGCCACCGGTACTTTTGGGTTTGGCAACTCGAACCAGCGCACCGAAACCCGCGACAATGCAGGCTTGCAGGGCAATGCCGGTGCGCAAAGCGGATTTTACGAAACCAGCACGCCTACTAATTACCCGGCAGGGGCGGGCAGTTGGTGGCACTTGATAGATACCCGCCACAGCAACACCGGCAATAATTACGCGCTGCAAATAGCCGGTAGTTTTTTTGATCAAAACTTATGGTTTCGAAAAACCAACAATGCTGCTAATACACCCTGGAGCCAACTGCTTACCACCACCAGCGGTTGGGCGCTGCTGGGCAATGCGGGCACCAACCCCGCAGTAAACTTTATAGGCACCACAGATGGGGTTGACTGGGTAATAAGAACCAGTAATACCGAGCGCGCAAGAGTTACTGCCGGTGGCCTTGTGGGCATAGGCGCTACGGTGCCACAAGTACGATTAGCTGTAAGCGGCAATGGAGTAAACGTGTATGCCACCGATATGTGGTTAGAAAACAACGCGCACGTACAGGGTAACGAAAACCTTAACCAGGGCGGCAGAGGACGGCTGCGCATTGGCACCGCGTGGAACTATGTCGGCCTATATACTGAAGCCTCGTCAAGCGGTGCCGGTAACGATCTTGTGCTGGGCTCCAGCAGCGGTTTTTCTCGTATTGGCCCATGGGCTGGTTCGGGGCAAAATTTGCAATGGTCAAACTCGCTGCTGCGCGATGATCAAGGGGGTAGTATAGAATTGGGTGGCAATGACCCACGTGGTGCTTACGGCAACGGCACCCCTTATATTGATTGGCACGTAGCCGATGGCTACAACCGCAATTACGACATTCGCGAAATTGCCACCTGGGATGGTTCGGGGCCGGTTATGCACTGGGCCAGTTGGGTGGGCAATACCCAATATCCGTATTTCGAGCTCGACTGGATAGGCGCTTATGATAACTGGGCCGATGTATCCGCCTGGCGCTACTGGGCTAATTCAACTAATTGGCTGTACCAAGATTTACACAACGACCTAGACTTAATTGACCGCATACGGCCAAAACTTGTTACCGACCCCAAAAGCAAAGAGCCCATAATAATTAACGATCCGCTTACAACACCCGGCTTTATTACCAAAGCTTCGAAGCGAAATAATGGTGAGTATGTGTACGACATAGGCGCTGCTGTGTCGCTCAACACCGGTGCCCTACGCCAGTTGCGTGCCGAAAGCAAAACAAGTGACGAAGGCCAAAACGCTCGCATAGCCCGCCTCGAAAAAATGGTGGAAGATCTGAGCGGAAAAAAATTGGAGCAGTTGGTGTTTATAGCCGAAGGCACCGTTTACAAAGGGCTTAGCCAGTATGTGGTAATGGATGGGCGCCTGTCAGCCACCTCAAAAATTACCGTAAGTTTTAAGGATACTGCCTGCAACTACCATATAGCAGACCAAACCAATGGTTCGTTTAAGCTAATATTTGACAGTCCGCTTGCCAACGATGTTATATTTAACTACAGCAGTACGGTTAAATAGCTTACGAGCTAACATCTGTTAGCCGCAGCTTATTCTTCTACAATCTTTGTTTCCCATTTGCCGGTTATGGGGCCGTTTTTAAGCATATTGAGGCAAAGCTGGGCTATTTCGAAACCTAAATTTTTGGCCTTTCTCTATTGGCTTATGTCGGTACTGCACTGATTAAAGCCTTCTTCCCGCGTTAAGCGAATCAAAACATCGCGGTGTTTTACGGCAAAAACAAGTTGAATGTAGGCTTGAGCAGAGGTGCACTCTATTATTCTCGAATATAGCTCCTTGTATTTACCCGGGATAGGTAAGCGGTTTATAGAAAATAACATGCGATGATTTTTCGATGCCGAGCGTATCGCACATTTGATTTTACTACACAGAGTTACGCGGAGAAGAAAAGAGAAGCCAGAGAAAATTTTTTACGGGATATGTTTTTATTTGACGTTGATTCTTTCCAGCGTTTGAGAAAAGTAAATCAAATGCAGCCCCATTTTTTTAAGTTCTGCAATTGTATGGGGATATTCACCTTCGGCAATAATTAGATTCAAACCGTCAGCACTATACCCAAATGAAGCAGCAAGATTGTTCCTCTTAAACTCTTCTACCACTTGAAGATGCCGCTCATAAGATTTTTCTAAATCACGAATTCGCGCAACCTCATCATGCTTCTCGTTTTTTACTAAATCTTCTTTTTTCACCTTGATTGCAGATAAAATTAGTTGAGATTTTTCTTGAAGACTTGATTCATAAATTTTTACCGCCTTAATTTTTTCTTCAACAAAAAAGTTGAGTACTTCGTTTCTGTCTGCATAGCTGAGTTCGCTATCAGGTTTTAAAAGTTTGTTGAGGATAGATACACTATCGCTTATTTTCTTTCCGTTCATAGTATGCTTATTTAACTTTTAGGATTTGGCCATAAACACAAAGTGTTTTTTGCCCTTTTATGGGTTTAATGAAAAATTGGTAGGTGGCGTTGTCCCGCATCTGCTTGTCATCATACTTGGGAACAACGGTGTTGTTATACTCTTCATTAGAAAATGTGCCGAAGAACATGGTTACAACAAAAGAGTTTACTTGAAAGTGCTCTTTCTCATAACCAAAATATTTTAGCCCTTGTTGCATTGTTTTAGGAATTTCTCTTTTCCACTGTTTAAGAACGTCTTGTTCGTTATCGGACTTTTTAAAGTGTCCATCTCGCTTGGCTTCAATCAACAAGTCAATGTGCTTTCCCGGCTTCTTCATTCTAATAAATAAGTCAGCACGACCCTTAAATTGTTTTTTATTGTTAAACACTTCATACTCTTGCAGTGCCCACGTGCCCGTGGGTTCTTCGTTGCGCGTAAAAGCAGTGCTAACAAGATTCACCATAGCAATCTCGTTATAGGTAACAATGTCGGAGTAATCATCAGCATACTCTGGTTTTGTAGCTAGGCTTATGTAGGCATCAATTTCAGCATGTAGTTTTTCCCTTACGTTGTTTTCTAAGAACTCTCTGACTTGTTCTGCGGTTTGAATAATTGTAAATGGCATAATTTAAGTTTTAGAAATCCAAAGTAAAGCTTACAGAACGCATTGTATCTGCGCACTGAAAAATTTATTTCGGCACAAAATTAAGCAACTCCTCCACCTTTCCTTCTGCCTCTTTCATCGTCTTCACCCCTTCAAACAGCAGCACCAAAAACTTTTCGGTTTCGCGGAGGTAAATTCCTGCGCGGTGTTGTTTGTTTTGTGCTCCAATGTAATTCATTATCCTAGCTCCATGAGTCAGCAATTTCAATTACAACTTACACTACTGTTGCAACAATTTCCATTGCAACGTGCTGCGTTGTTTGGTTCATTTGCCCGCAATGAAGAAACCGACAATAGCGATATTGATATTCTGATTGAACCTAAAAGCGGTTTTACAATTTTTGACATGCTGCGCATGGAGCAAGCGCTTGGGGAAAAATTAAGCCGAAAAATTGACTTGGTAGAGTTCTCAGCTATCAAACCATCTATCCGCGAGCGTGTTTTGAAACAAGCCGTCACCCTTATATAAAGGAGCGAGATATCAATGTTTATTTAAGTGACATTGTTGAATCAATCGAAGCGATTGAAAAATACATTGGAAACATGACAGATTTTGATTTCGACCAGAACTTGTTGGTGCAGGATGCCGTAATTCGCAGGTTCGAAATTATAGGAGAAGCTGCGGCTAAGGTTCCGGCTGAATTTAGAGAAAAGTATACAGAAGTCGAGTGGCGGTTGATGAGTGATATGCGCAACAAACTTATTCATGAGTATTACGGGGTTTCCACTTCCACTATCTACAACACAGCAAAAAGCGCATTGCCAAAACTGAAAGAGAAGCTGAAGCAAATCAATGCTTAATATAATTTACTACGCAGAGTTACGCGGAGAAGAAAAGAGGGGCGTAGAGAAAAATATTAAGTTGTTGGTGACGCATCGCAGAGTCGATGCAATAACACCAACAACGGCAAAAACATTTTAGAAGTTTACCAAAGAATTTCAGAAAGTATTTGTTGTTGACTTACAATACTATCACCATTCATTGTCAATTTCAAATTTACTTCAAGCTCGGTTAATGAATTATCCGAAGTTACTTTATTGAAATGATGTCTCAATACAACAGTATCAATTTTTGCATTCGGTGGCTGACAACATGAAGATAAAATGAGTGGAAATGCTACAAGAACTTCAACTTTACTTTTAGCTCGAATAATTTGCTCCGTTTCGCGCACTGGATATTCCCAATATCCTTTACTCCAGCACTGCGAATTGATACACATATTGTAGTATTTGTCTGTTTTACGTATCTTCCCACACTCTGAAATATGAATGGCAGTATTATGAAACATGAAGAAAGTGTCGTTCATTACAAATTTATAAGCTACTGTATCATTATTTACAATCACCATTTTTCTCATGTGCCACGGTTGATTGCTTACTGATTCTTTGTTCTTATAAAGGGCTAAATAGTTCTTCTTAATCGAGACAGAAGTTGAGATATTGATTTTTTCCTTAGCGAAAAACAATTCAATTTTAGGTAAAGGTATCTCTACCTTATCACTTTCATACCTAACATAGTTTCGATTTTTGCAAGAAGAAAACAATATTACACATAGAAAAAAAATAATAACCCGCATAGTTCTAAATATATAAATACGTTTCAGAGTATTCAAATCACGCTCCCACAAATCCACTCAACTCCTCTAGCTTCCCTTCCGCCTCATTCATTGTTCGCACATTTTCAAACGTCAGCGCAAAAAACTTTTGGAAGGAACTCTTCAAGAGTTTCAAACCCTTGAAGAGTTCCCTAAAGAGAATTTGTAATTTAGAAATCAAACAGCGTTTCATTTATTTCCAACTCCTTATGAAATGCTATTAACGCCTCGCGATTGTCAAACCATTCGTCTAAATACTGTCGGTTGATTTTACTTGCCTTGTTTTCATAATAGGCGTGAAATGATGAGTGCTCCCAATCAGCTATTTGTTTACAAAAGCCGTGTTTCACTGGATTCAGATGAATATAAGCAATTAGCTGAGTAAAATAGTTTTCGTTTTCTACAGCTTTTCGTTTGAAGCGTGGGATAAACAAACTTCCTTTTCGCTCGTACATTCTATTGTATGCTTGTGTATAGCCATTAAACAAATGACTGAATTGTTGCGCGATTAATTTTACCTCTTCAAGGGTTTGAAACCCTTGAAGAGGAACGTTTATATTTTTCGTCTGAAAATACCTCAGCAATTCTTTCTCACTCCTGATGCGCACCATTAAGTGAAAATGGTTTGGCATAAGGCAATAGGCATAAGTATCGGCAATTGGGTAAACATACTCGGCATACTTGGTTAAAAAGTAACGGTAGTTTTCATTACTGCTGAAAAGATTTTCATTACCGTTTGCATGGTTATATATATGATAGACCATATTGGGTTGCAAAGGCGCCAGTGCATTCATTTCTCAGGACTTAGAGTTTTTCAAATCTAACATAACTCTTCAAGCATAACTCTTCAAGGGTTTCAAACCCTTGAAGAGTTATTAAGCTCCTCCAACCTCCCTTCCGCCTCTTTCATCGTGCTCACCCCTTCAAACGTCAGCACCAAAAATTTTTCGGTTTCGCGGAGGTAAATTCCTGCGCGGTGCTGCTGCACGTATTGCAGAATTTTGCCGAACACAGACGATGAGTAGAAAGCCGATTCTTTGTTGGCTACAAAATAGCAGCGCATGGTTTTTCCTTTCAAAATAATTTGCTCCATGCCCAGTTGCGTGGCGAGCCACTTCATGCGCATGGCATCGAACAATTCAAACACCGGTGCGGGCACTTCGCCAAAGCGGTCGTGCAGCTGCTCTTCAAATTTTTTGAGCCCCGGTTCATCTTTTATTTCGTTCAGGTCGCGGTACAGCAGCATACGCTCGGTGGTGTTGCTCACGTAGTCGCTCGGAATGAGCATTTCCAAATCAGATTCTATGGCGCAATCGCGCACGTAATCGTTAGTGCGCTCCAGTTCGTCTTTATATAAATCTTTAAAGTCGGTTTGCTTGAGTTCGCGCACCGCTTCGTCCAGAATTTTCTGATACACATCTAAACCAATCTCGGCAATAAAACCGCTTTGCTCGGCACCGAGCATGTTGCCCGCACCGCGTATATCCATATCGCGCATGGCAATGTTGAAACCGCTGCCGAGGTCGGCAAACTCCTCGATGGTTTTGAGGCGCTGCTTGCTTTCGTTGGTGAGGGTGCTGAGCGGTGGCGCCAGCAGATAACAGAACGCGTGTTTGTTGCTGCGCCCCACGCGCCCGCGCAGCTGGTGCAAATCGCTGAGGCCAAACTGGTGCGCGTTGTTGATGATAATGGTGTTCGCATTCGCAATATCAATTCCGCTTTCGATAATGTTGGTGCACAGCAGCACATCGTATTCGCGGTTGATGAACTTGGTGAGCACATCTTCCAGATGGTCGCCTTCCATTTGTCCGTGCGCAACTCCGATGTCAATGTTCGGCACAATCTTCATCAGCATTTCTTTCACTTCGCTAATATCGCGCACGCGGTTATGCACGAAGAACACCTGCCCACCACGATAAATTTCATACTCGATTGCTTCCTTAATTAAATCAGGATCCACCGGTCGCACTTCGGTGGTGATTGGTTGACGGTTGGGTGGCGGTGTGTTGATGATGCTTAAATCGCGCGCGCCCATCAGCGAAAACGAAAGTGTGCGCGGAATTGGTGTAGCGGTGAGTGTGAGTGTATCTACATTCGCTTTCATCGTCTTCAACGTTTCTTTGGTGCCCACTCCGAATTTTTGTTCCTCGTCAATTATCATCAGGCCGAGGTCTTTAAATTTTACACTCTTGCCCACCAGCGCGTGCGTGCCGATGATGATGTTTGTTTTTCCATCGGCTAAACGCTGCAGCGTATCTTTTTTCTCCTTCGCGGTTTTAAACCGGTTGATGTAATCTACTTCTACCGGAAAATCACCAAGGCGTTCTTTAAACGTTTTTGCATGCTGCATTACTAAAATTGTTGTTGGTGCCAACACCGCAACTTGTTTTCCATCGGTGGCTGCTTTGAATGCCGCGCGAATGGCCACTTCTGTTTTTCCGAAACCAACATCACCACACACCAGCCGGTCCATCGGTGACACCGCTTCCATATCGCGCTTCACATCTTCGGTGGCTTTTGCCTGGTCGGGCGTGTCTTCGTAAATAAAAGATGCCTCCAACTCGTTCTGCATATAACCATCGGGCGCAAACTGAAAACCCTTCGATGCTTTTCGCTTTGCATAAAGTTGAATCAAATCGAAAGCGAGTTCTTTGATTCGCTTCTTCGTTTTCTTTTTCAGATTGCTCCACGTATCGCTGCCGAGTTTGTTCACGCGCGGTGCTTCGCCATCTTTGCCCACATACTTCGAAATTTTATGCAGACTCTGAATGCCCACATACATAATATCGTTGCCCGCGTAAATCAGCCGCACGGTTTCCTGCAGCTGCCCGCCCACTTCAATTTTTTCGAGACCACTGAACACGCCCACACCGTGGTCAATATGCGTTACGTAATCACCGGGCTTTAACTCGCGAAGCGTTTTCATAAGCAACGCTTTATCGCGTGAAAAACCCTGACGCAAATTGTATTTGTGATACCGGTTGAAAATCTGGTGGTCGGTGTAGCAGCAAAGTTTTAAATCATCGTCAATAAAGCCCTGATGAATGCCGCTGTAAACGGGAATAAATACCGCCTCATCCGCCACGCTATGCGTGGCACCTTCTCCTGAAGGAGAAGGAGAAACAGCCGCGCTTTTCTTATCAAGGTCAGCGAAAATGGAATAGAACCTTTCAATCTGTTTTGGATTCTCTGCGAAAATCAAATTAGTGTAACCCGCATTTACATTTTGATGAAGGTTAGAAATCAGCAAATCGAAATTTTTATTGAAAGAAGGTTGTGGGCGAGTTTTAAAAACAATTTTGTTTTCGGATTTGAAGAATGAATTTCTGCCGAACTCAATGACACGAAAACGTGAAAGATGATTTTGAAACTCTGCAAACGAAACGAAAGCATCTTCGGGTTCGCCTTGCAAAAAAGGATGACCGGGAACTAAATCTAACTTCTGACGTCTAAAATCTAAAATCTGTTTCTGCGCCTTCTCCAGCGCACTCGCAAAAACATCCATCAGTATCTGTACATCTTTAAACCAAACTATGGTGTTGGTGGGAAAAACTTCGAGCACCGAAGTTTTTTTCTCGTTGCTGAAATGCGTTTGAATGTTGGGAACAATCGTAACGCTGGTAATTTTTTTCTGGCTCAGCTGCGTAAGCGGGTCGAACGTGCGGATGCTTTCAATCTCTTCGCCAAACAATTCCACGCGATACGGAAACTCGTTGCCAAACGAAAACACATCCACAATATCGCCACGAATGCTGAACTGCCCCGGCTCGTAAACAAAATCCACGCGCTCAAATTCAAACTCCACCAGCAGGTCAATCATAAAATCAATATCGAGCTTCTCGTTCACCTTCATGCGCAGCGTTTGCTCGTTCAACACCTCCTGCCGTACCACTTTCTCCATCAGCGCTTCGGGGTAAGTAACCGCCAGTTCCGCTTTTGAATTCGAATTACTCAACCGGTTCACGGTTTCGGTGCGCAGCAGCACGTTGTTGTTGCTCAGCTCGCCAAAATCCTGCGGACGCTTAAACGAATCGGGGAAGAAAAAAATGTCTTTACTGCCGAGCAGGTTCTTGAGGTTGTTTTGAAAATACGCGGCTTCCTCTTTGTCGCTCATTACAAACAAGTGGTTGAAATCGGTTTGCTTAAACACCGTAGCTGCCACAAAAGCATCCTGCGAACCAATGAGGCCGGAGAGAAAAAAATCTTTGCGGTCGTCACCGGTGCTTAGTTGCGCAAGCAACTCTTTCACCTGTGCAGAATCGGAATAGCGTTGAAGAATTTCTGGTATGGTCATAAAAAAGTATTGCCCCGTAGAGAAAATCTACGGGGTGAATTGGGGACGAATATAAATCAGTAATGGTATTTACAGGAAATAATAACGATGTAGTGTTCAGTTACCTGATAAACCAACCGATGTTCATCGGTAATTCTTCGGCTCCAGCAACCTTTAAATTGATGTTTAAGCGGCTCCGGTTTGCCAATTCCGCGAAACGGGTCGCGCTGACAATCGTTAATAATAGAAACCAATCTTTTGAAAACCTGCTTATCGGCAATTGCCCATTCGTTATAATCTTTAAAGGCATCGGAAGTAAAGGCAACACCAAGCATACGCAGCTATTACTTGCCTACTGATTTTTTCTTGCTCAAAATTTTAAACTCATTGCCGCTGAAAGCAACTAAGTTTTTTGCCTTGCGCGCTTCGCGGATTCCTTTGAGCAAATGTTTTTTGTTTGCCGGAGATTTAGAGAGATACTCCGTTTCGTCCATTGCCTCACTTACCACAATCTCAATATCTTTTTTGCCGAACATGTTCTTGATAGATGTAATTACATCCTCAGTCAGTTCGGCAGAGTTGATTCTTATTGTTGTCGTAAACATCGTTTTCGTTTTATGATGCTAAGATAGACAAAGTTTATTGCCTCTATTTACCCTTAAAAAATCTGCGGGGTGAATTGGGGGCGAATATAATGAGTGGAAGTTTAGTTACGGAAAGATATAGGAAAATCAACTCTAATTATTGCGAATAGCTGGGCGATAGCTGAAGCATTTGTCCTGAGTGGTCAATTGTATAAACCCACCTGTCATTTTTATATTCAATCATAGCCATGTATTGCACTTCTACAACCATAGGAGGAACTTTTGGATTTGTCCCATACAAAGTGTTTCTCCTTTTGCCCCATTCAATGATAACATCCTCAACAATTTTATGCTTAACGTCAACAAGTTCGTTTTTCCCGCCCCCAACACTTTCGAAATATCTTTTAAAAGAAATCTTAAGAGTGTCCCAATTATTGAAAAGAATATCTCCTGGGGCATACACAAACAAGTTGGTGTCATTCCAATAACAACCCATAACCCCATCTAAGTTTTCCGCGTTGAGAGATGAACTGTATTGTTGGTCTAATATTTTAGCAGCCACAATCATTTCATTTTTTGTAAACCGATGGTTTGATGGTTGGTTGCAACCACTTATCATAGCAATCGTCAGTGCGGCTAAAATTTTTCTCATGCTATAAAAGTAGGATCTAAATCGAATCTGAGTTTTTGCTTCTTGTACTTTTAGCTACAACACAACTTCTCTTATCTTCGTTATATGTTCACAGTAACCGTCAACGAGAAATCACCTAAGGGTAAGTCGCTTTTAGAGTTTGCACAAAAATTAAACACTACGGAAAAAGAAATCCGCATTCATAAATTCAGAAAACTAACGAATGAAGAAATGGCATTGCCCGGTAATCCGCCAAGCGAAGAGCAATTTGACGAGTGGCTAAATCATCCCGATAAAAGCAAAGCCATTTCTGCGGAAAAACTTTTAGCCCGCCTCAATAAAAAATTTGGCAAAAAATAAGTAGCAGCAGATGCGGCAAGTAGCGTTTAAGAAGCGCGCAAGCAACTAATGCTATCGAAAGTGTTTTCGGTTTTATTGAAAGCAAAAACCTACCGGGTAGCAGCGCAAGGTGGTATCGGCATCTAATACAGTTTGTTGTAAAAAGAGCAGGCACAACAACCGTTAAATTTCCACTTTGCAATCATCATAAATTTGCCGCAAAAGGGTTTGGTTGTTTCATCTACAAAAAAGAGTGGGTTATTGTTTTCAAATACACCGATACAAAACTTACGGTTTACAAGTTTGTGCATGGCTCACGCTTGAGATAACTTTCGAGCATTTCAATAACTTGTGCGCAACATGATAACTACTGTTGCATATCCGCGTAAAGAAATCCGAAGAGGATGTAAAGGCAGCCGCGACATCGCTCATTACAAACAGGTGGTTGAATTCGGTTTGCTTAAACACCGCAGCTGCCACAAAAGCATCCTGCGAGCCGATGAGGCCGGACACCCCCAATCCCCTAAAGGGGGCTTCCAAGGTTTCGTCTTTCAACAGTGAGATGAGTTGTTTGACTTGTGTGGTTTCTGCGTAACGTTGTAATATTTCTGGTAGAGTCATTTTGTGTTTAAGCCCCTTTCGGGGTTTGGGGTAAAAAGATTTAGCCCCGCTCCGGTTTGGGGCAGGGTTTAAATCTGTGGGACGAATATAGTGGTTGGGGAAGGAAAATTGGTAATAAAAAAGGCCGTTCAAAATGAACAGCCTTTTTTATTGATATAACGCAGCAATTACTCCTTAATAAATCGTTGTGACGAAATCACCCTACCGGTATGGTTTGATAATTGCAACAAGTAAACTCCACTGCTTAATTTTGATGTATTCATACGATTGCCATTGATTGGTATTTCTATAATCTTTTGGCCCGTTACATCAAATATTCTTACCTGTTCAATGTGGTTGTCGGCTGTCCAATTCAGTTCGTTGGTTGCCGGGTTCGGATATACCTTGATAGTACTTTGTTGCGCAGTTTCACTTATGCCTGTAGGGCCAAGAATGGTTAAGTGGGTCATAGGCTCGCTTTCAGTTTTAAATACTGTAAAAGACGAATCGCAGTAGGTGTCGTAGCACGAAGTACCGGACACGCCAACGGTAAGGCACACAATATAAGTACCGGGATTAGCGTACGTGTGCACCGGATACGGGTCTGTTGAAGTGGTGCCGTCACCAAAGTCCCAAAGCAAATCGTTTCCGTAGTTGCCGCTCGATAAATTATAGCCCCAGTAGTGGCCGGGCAATCCTCCGCCCGGTGTGTTTATGCCCCCGTTGGTTGTATCGGGCGCGTAAATTACAAAGTAAGCCTGGCAGGTAGTATTACCACCGCCCGGGGTAGTGCTGCTATCAATTATTGAAACACAACTGGAAGAAGCACACCCGTTAGCGTCTGCTACGGTTACACAAACAAGCGCACCGCCATTCATTACATTATTTGCCGAATCTATTACTACTGTAATAGTAGGTGTAGTGTCTATCGGATTACCATTCAGCGTCCACTGGTAGGCTATTGGGTTGCCAATGGTAGAAACAAAGAAGGTGTAAAGCGAATCTACCTGAGTATAGGTGGCGTAAGCAGCACAACTATTACCCGGGTTTCCCGTGCTGTTGAACGTGTCGCACACAACACATAGCAACGTGTTTGCAATGGAATCAAAAACGGTTAAGCAAACTTCGCAATCGTTAAGCACAACGCCACCGCCTGTTAGCGGATAGCCAACAGCTGTTCCGTATTCTGCATTGCCATCGCAAAAACGCCATTCAAAAACTACACTTGATGGGTTGCCATTAAAATTATTTACCCAAAAACTATCAGACACTAATGAGTTGGGGTTGGTGGAGTGGCCGATAGTGGGACACAAAAACTGTGCTCTTGCTGTTGCACAGAGTAGCAAACAAAAAGCAAGTAAAAAATTTTTACTCATGCCATTGTTTGCTATTAGAAGAATCTTGTAAATTTTAGATTTCATAAAAATGGTTTGGGTTATTGAATATATTACGAAGTAGAACAAAACCGATGAGAGTCGTGAGTAATGTTTCTCCTAATCTTTCGTGTTCAAAACCCCATTAATTGACCACTAGTTTTTTTGAGGCCACTCCTTCAGTGCTTTGCAGGAAAACAACGTAAACCCCTTTCGCCAGCCCTGATACATCCAGTTTCGAAACTCCGTGGTTTATACTGTAGCTCAACACTTGTCTGCCATTTAGATCGGTAAGTGTTACGGTAGCATGACTGATGATTTCTGGTACTGATACATACACCTGATCGTTGGATGGGTTGGGGAAAACACCGAAGTCAAATTCTGTTTTTCCCGCATCAAACAAACCAACGGGATCATACCGTACGCTATCGCGGTAAACAATTCTGGTTACAAACTCGAAACCCGGAAACTGACCCAATATGCCTGCCTGAGTGTTAATTTGTAACAGCGGCACGTTCTGGTTTTTTCCAAACCATTTGTATTCGCGTACTATATCATTATCAATCTTGAAGCCAAAATTGAGTGTATCTATAAAAAGCGAGTCGCTACTTCGTATTTCAGTGCGCATGCGCAATACATCAAAGGTGCCAAACGGAGTAGTTAAAATGCCCCACCCATCTACTTCATTAATTCTTTTTTGTTTGTGCAAATATCCGCCAAGGCTCGGAACAGATACATCGTAGTCGCTCCAGGAACTGTCGCTGTTGCCATAATTAATAGGGAATCTGTAAACTGTATCACTATGATTCATAGGTACAGGGGTAGGAAACCCCGAAACCTTCATGCCGATACCGCGCTGGCGATACATGGTTGGTGTTTTGTAATAAAAATTAATTCCGTCTGAGAACAAAGACGAGAGTATGGGCAAGCTTGTAAGTATGTTGTCGGCCTTCTTAGCAATGTTGCTCCGGTATGGGTTAATAATTGTGTTTGAAAAAGTGAAGGCGTAGGTAGGCCCTGTCCAAAGAGGGTTTAAGAAACTATCAATGTATTGGCTTTGCCATTGCAGGGTTGAAAAATCCCAGGTGTGGTTGGCTCCGGTTGCGCCAAAATCAAGAAATGGATTCCACACAGCAACGCTCATGCGGGCCGTATCATTAGCATCGGCAAAGTCTGTATCAACAATTGTAATTTGTGCAGACAAAAATGCGCTGATTAGTAAGTTGAAAAAAAGTAGGGAGTAGAGTTTTTTCATGTGGAGAGGCGGTGTGTTACACCTCAACGAATAAGCAATTATTTTTCAGATACCGAAAATGATTAACCTCACCTAATTTCAGAACTTGCCGAACCTTAACAAAATTTCATTTTTAGCACGTAGGTCGGCAGATATATTTGCCCCCATCAAAACATAAAACATGGAAGTAATTTCAGGGAATACCACCGTTGATATTTCAGCTTTAAATGAAAGAATAAACCGCGAAAGCGCATTTGTAGATGTCCTGAATTTTGAATTAGGTAAAACAATTGTCGGTCAAAAATATATGACCGAACGCCTGTTGCTTGCCCTTCTTTCAAACGGGCATATTTTATTGGAAGGTGTTCCGGGGCTGGCAAAAACATTGGCCATAAAATCTTTAGCCAGCGCTATGCACGGAAAGTTTTCGCGCATACAATTTACGCCCGACTTGTTGCCTGCCGATTTGGTGGGTACCATGATTTACAATCAAAAGGAAAATGCGTTTGTGGTTAAGCAAGGCCCTGTGTTTGCCAACTTTGTATTGGCCGATGAAATAAACCGCGCTCCGGCAAAAGTGCAGTCAGCATTGCTGGAGGCTATGCAAGAAAAACAAGTAACCATTGGCGACAGCACTTACAAATTAGAAGAACCATTTTTGGTGCTTGCCACGCAAAACCCTATTGAGCAAGAAGGAACCTATCCGCTGCCCGAAGCACAGGTTGACCGTTTTATGATTAAAGCGGTTATCACTTATCCGAAGAAAGAAGAAGAGCGGCTCATTATTCGTCAGAACATGGGCTTAAACGACAAGCCTATTAATCAGGTGGTTAAGAAGGAAGAAATAATAGCTGCGCGTAAAACCGTTCGTGAAGTTTATATGGACGAAAAAATTGAGCGCTACATTCTCGATATTGTTTTTGCTACCCGCAAACCGGAAGATTACAAGCTGAACAAACTAAAAGGGCTAATCAGTTATGGCGGTTCACCACGCGCCAGCATCAACCTGGCTATTGCCGCAAAGGCATACGCATTTATTAAACGCAGAGGATATGTGATACCAGAAGATGTACGTGCTATTTGTTTTGATGTAATGCGCCACCGTGTTGGGTTAACTTACGAAGCGGAAGCCGAAAATATTACCAGCGAAGAAGTAATCAGCGAAATTCTGAATGCAGTTGAAGTTCCTTAATCAGTTTGAACTAACCGGCAAAATTTGTGGCGAAAGCAATTTCAAAAAACTCGGAAGAGAAAAGAAAAAAACTAAGAAGGATAGAGATTAAGACGCGGAAGTTGTCTAATCAAATCTTCTCGGGCAGCTACCACTCTGCGTTTAAGGGTCGCGGTATTTCTTTCAGTGAGGTCCGCGAGTATCAGTACGGTGATGATATACGTGCCATTGATTGGAACGTAACTGCCCGAAACCAAAAACCTTTCATAAAAGTTTTCGAAGAAGAACGCGAACTCACTGTGATGCTGTTGATTGATGTAAGCCAATCATCTTTTTTCGGTACGCAGAACGAGTTTAAGAATCACATCATTGCCGAGATAAGTGGTGTCCTGGCCTTTTCGGCTATTACCAATAACGATAAAGTGGGCGTGCTTTTTTTCAGCGACCAGATTGAAAAGTTTATTCCGCCTAAGAAAGGCAAGAGCCATATCCTTCGTATTATTTCAGATATCTACGATTTTCATCCGCAACATACCGGCACTAATATTCCAGAGGCGCTTCGCTATTTCAATAATATGGTGAAGAAGAAAACCATTGCGTTTTTGGTTTCAGATTTTCTGAGTCCCGATTCTTCTTCCGAAAAGTTTAAAACCGATTTCAAGAAGTCGGTGAACATAGTTGGCAAGAAACACGATTTAATCGGCCTGCACATTTACGATGAGCGCGAAGCTGTAATGCCTGATATAGGTCTCGCTAAAATGATTGACAGCGAAAGCGGCAAAGAGTTTTGGATAGATACCAGCGATAAAAAACTGCGCGAGCAATACGCAAAAGCGTTTCACGAAAATATTAAGGCAGTAAAAGACGTGTTCGGCAAGAGCGGAGCACAACTTGAAAGCATAAAGACGGAAGACAATTACGCTATTTCGCTGATGAGTATGTTTAAGCGCAGAGGACAAAAGCGGTAGAATGTTAGTGCTGATTATGACGCAACCAGAAATTCATTTTTTGAATAATCAGTATCAGTAGTAGGTATAATTTGTTGTTTCAAGGTAATTGGACTCATCATACCTACGCTGTGTTTTAACCCGATTAAGATTGTCAAAATCATATTCGTACCGACCCCTGAGAACAGTATCCCCGTTTTCCAAAATTTCGTAGAAGCGTTCGGGTAAGTTTTTTGAAGCAGAACCGAGATAGAGTTGTCCATCATTTTGGTAGCCAATTGTGTTCGGTTTGTCTAGAAAAAACGTTACAAAGTAGCGACTTGTTTTATGGTTTACAGAGTCAGTGTAAGTAGACGCTACAACATTACTATCAGATACAGTATAGGTTGATACGCTCCCTATTTGCCCATCTTCAAAAGCACTTACATGTCGAGTCAAGAACCCATTGTTGTCATGTTCCGCATAGCTACTCCTTGTGTTAGAATAAACACTATCATAAAACCCCTTTTCGTTCAAAAAAAACAAACTAGTTCCCCCCATATCTTTTACATAAACAGTGTGGTCGGAATAAGTCCAAGTAACGGAACAATCGTTTGATTCCCATCTGATGCTACGACCTTGTTCATCATAGCAATGGGTTGTTAAGCCACATCCTCCTTTATTGTTTCCTTGTTTCCATGTGGAAGATGTTTTTATGCGCAAACCAGGAAATGACGAAGCACATTCCTGTTCTTTTTTACAAGACGCTACTATTAGTAAAATGAATACGCAAAGAAATATGCTCGACCGTTGCTCCATCACGATAAATGTAGTTCTATTAATGATATTCCCCGAAAGTGAGCAACAGCGCAACCTTAGTGTTTGAAAAAGTACTTTACCTTTTCAACCACATACGCCACTTCATTTTCCTGCAGGTCACCAAACATTGGCAACGACAAACAAGTGTCGGCAATTGCATTTGCTACGGGAAACCTTTCGCGTTTCAAATTAAGATGTTTGTATGCCGCTTGATTAAACGGAGCAATCGGATAGTGAATGATCGTGCCAATTCCTTCGTTGCTTAAGTATTGCATCAGTTCATCGCGTTTGGTTGTTCTTACCACAAACAAATGCCAAACAGAATCTGTACCTGCGGCTTCTGCTTGAAAAACTAAATCGCCCACGCCCGCCAGTTCTCTTCTGTAGAGCGCAGCAATTCGTTTGCGGTTTTCGTTTTCTGTTTTCAGTGTAGTAAGTTTTATGCGCAGTAATGCTGCTTGCAAATTGTCGAGGCGCGAATTGTATCCTTCTACATCATGCACATATTTTTTCTCGGAGCCGTAGTTGCGCAACATTTTCAGTTGTCGAAAAAGATTTTCATCGCAAGTGGTTACCGCACCGGCATCTCCAAATGCGCCTAGGTTTTTTGACGGGTAAAAGCTGGTAGCATTCACAGCGCCAAAACTTCCTGCGACTTTGTTTTTGTATGAAGCTCCCTGTGCCTGTGCAAAGTCTTCCACCACCTGCAAATTATTTTCGACAGCAATTTTCATGATGGCGTCCATCTCACAAATCTGTCCGTACAAATGTACCGGCACAATAGCTTTTGTTTTCGGTGTAATGGCGGGTTGAATCAAATCGGGATTTATGTTGCAGGTTTCAGTACGCACATCAACCGGAACCACTGTTGCGCCTGTTCTGCTAACAGCCAGCCAGGTAGCAATGAATGTGTGCGAGGGAACAATTACCTCTTCTCCGACTTTTATATTCAGCGCTTTCAAGGAAAGAAAGAGTGCATCAAGTCCGCTACCTACGCCTACGCAAAATTTTGTTTCACATTGTTGGGCAAATTCATTTTCAAACTCTGTTACGTCCTTACTTAAAATGAATTCGTTGCTCAGCAAAATCTCTTCTGCTTTTTTAAGCAGCCGGTTTTTTACGGGGGCATTTACACGGGTAAGGTCGTAGAAAGGAACTTTCATTTTCCGAAATAAAAATATTTGAGGTAAGTAATGCGCGGCAACAAATGCAACCGGCTAAACAACCAAATGGGAAAACGAGCGGCTCGTATGTAAGGGTAACCCGTATTGTAATCACGAAATGTTTTTGCTGGAAGTTTCATATAGCTATCAAACTCTTGCTGAGTAAGCCCCAGACGTTTGATGCAAAGTTCAATCACCTTTGGGTCTTCAATTGCGTAAACTCCATGTGCGCGGCTGAGCGCTTCCTCTCTGTTTAACTGCCCGCTGCGTACAAGTGCCGAGTCGCTGTTCATGTTCATGTCAATATTGAATTTTACGCGATGGATATACTTAATAAGGCTGTGATACAAATCATCGTAGTAGTGCGCGCCCGGATAAGTCCAATCCAATTCGCGCTTGATAATTTCTTCTGCATCTTTCCGTATGTAAGGAAAGTTGTAGAACGGCAGAATTGTTTTTATGCCAAGCACTGCTGTGTAGTAGAACATTTCTTTCAGCCCCATATTAAAGCCCGGATTATCGGGTTTCCATTTTCGTAAAGGCACAGTGCCAAACTGTTTATGAACGCTGCGCAAATAATCTCCATCGAAATATGACCACGACAACGGTTTCACACCTTCTGTTCGAAACGACTGGCCTATTAAAATGTATTTCAGATTTTCTTTTGTGGCTACTCCAAACAGCGATGAAGCAATGCCAATATCGGTGCCCATGTTCAGGTCGGGTGTAGATGCTTTCAGAAAATCAATTTTCAAATCTTTTCCTTCGCGGTAGTCGGAAGTAATTGTGCGCAATTCTACACCCAGTTTTTTTACGGCTTTCAACATGCTTTCTCCAGCCACCGGATTATCGAAACCATCATTGAAGTGAACTGCCAGCGGGCGAAGATTCCAACGCTTCACAACATTCCACAAAAGATACGTGCTGTCCCTTCCACCCGAAATACCAACCACGCAATCATATTTTTTTCCCTTGCCCTGGGCGCGTATCTTATCAAATGTTTCGTTCAAAAATTTTTCTCCACGCTCATCATCCGGAAAAATTTCACATAGCTTATCGTGCAGCTCACAGAAATTACATTCGCCTTTGTGGTTGAAAGAAATTCCGGGCACGGTTGAGTCCTGCACACAGCGAGAACAAACCCTATAAGTCAGATTTGTTGGTTTGCCGTTTACGATTATCGGGGGGTTAGTCATTCGGATACTCGTCAAATTTATAGCCTCTGCGTTTAAGCATGTCGCCAATTTCGGTTCCCTTAATTTTCGGTTCAGGAATTTCGAGTTCGGCTACTATCAAGTCGCCTGCAAATTCGTTGAACACACCTTGTGCAATTATGCCGCTCTTATCAACCACCATACTACAACCCACCATTTTTTTTCCTTCGTAAGGTCCGCCAACTATATAGCCAACACTTGTTGTGCTCGCCACTATAATGTTATGGTACGAAGCCAGAATTTTAAATGGCTTCAACCATTTATCGCGGTATGGGTCATCAATTTCGGTTACGCCATGTTCCACCGTCCAACTCGAGGGCGAGATAACTATCTGTGCGCCCATGCGTGCAAGTGTGTGTCCAATATGTAACGAATCGTAGTAGTTATCCGCACAAATATTTAAACCAATCTTGCCAAATTTTGTATCAATAACAGAAAGCGATTGACCTACTTTATAAAACGGAAACTCTACTGTGAGCAAATTTATTTTGCGGTGTTTGCCGATAATGTTTCCATTGTCATCCATCAGTAGCGCTACGTTGTAATTACCGTTGTCGGTTTTTTCGGTAAGACCCACACAAATATGAATTTGATATTGTTTTGCCCAATTGCAAAACATGTCGCTGTAAGCACCAGGTATTGGCAAGGCTTCGTTTATAGAGCGCGGATGTGTCCAGGCAAAGTCAATGGTTTCGGGAAGCAAAACCATATCCGCTTTTTCGGCTACGGCTTGTTGAATTAATTTTTCAGCTCGCTGAAAATTTCTTTCGGCCTCACCACCTTCTACTAAGAGTTGCGCTAACGCTAAGCGGAACTTGCTCATATAATGCTTGTGGCAAGTTTAAGAATCTGAACTTAAACTTTTGAAGTTGCTACTGTTTTTAATAGCGATGCAAGTGCATTGGTATATTTTTCAATCGTGTAGTTTGCCAAAACATTTTCTCGCAAACGCACAGCCATTTGTAAACTCTTGTCCCGACTGGTTAAGGCTTCATACATTTTTGAGGTAAGCGCTGACACATCTAACTCGTTTACCAAATATCCGTTTTCGTTATCGAAAATAATCTCCGGCAAGCCACCGCTCCGCGAAGCAATAACGGGTAAGCCGCACAACCCAGCTTCGAGTACAGCAAGAGGAGTTCCTTCGGTATCATTACTGGCCGTTGTTGCTGAAAACTGAACAAGCACAGCTGCATTGCGCATTTGCTCAGCAACATCTTTGTGCGGCAACATTCCTCTGAAATTTATTTTGTTTTTAACTCCTAATGATTCCGCAAGGGCAACACTGTTTTCCATCAACTCTCCATCGCCCGCCATTATTAACTCCGCTTCAGGAATCTGTTTCAGCAATTCGGCAAATGCTTCAATAACCAGGTGTGGGTTTTTTGTGTCGCAAAAACGGCCGTTGTAAAGTATTGTCTTTTTTGTGTGTGTTGCTGAGGGGGGGAAAAACAGTTTGCCATCTATTCCGTAAACAATCTTTGTAATTTTTTCGGTTGGCGCACCAATACTTATAAGGCGTTTGGTCATGTGTTCAGAAACAGAAACTATGGCTGCAGATTCTTTAAACAACCGTTGGTAGCCGGCTATGTTGTTTTCATAAATATCATTTCTGTAGGCGGTGTAGCCATGAAAGTGAACCACCAGCGGAATATTGGTTTGCTGACAAATATCGAGGAACGGAATTGCGCTTAACGCATAGTTAGCTAATACAACCTGAATATTTTCCTGAATCAAAAATTTCGCGATCTCTTCTTTTAGAAAATCAGTTTCTGATGTTGCAAAAATTTTTTCTCGAATAATTCGAATTGCAGAAGAAACACCTTTGTTTTTTAAAAAAATCTGGTCTTTTCCATAATGAGTAGGCAGATAGTCGCCATACAAAAAATGACTGGTAAAAGGTAAATGTTTTACCTGATTATGGATAAAGGTTTCCGAAAATTTGTCCTTATTTTTAGAAACAATGGCAATGTTCATGGTGGGTTCAAATGGCTTTGCAATATAGTTTGCGTGTTTTTCAATTGCTCCAGATAACTTTCCGCCAGCGGCTTCATCAAAAAGTCTTCACCGTTTTTCAGTACGCGCAAATAGTCTCCTGTAAAGTGAGCAAACACCACTTCTTCTTTTTCGTCAATTATTACTTTTTGGTTTTTTAAAGAACGCGGCAACGAACGAATATTCCAGTATGCCACGTTGCAACCTTTATGGCGCACAATATGTGAGCGCTCGAACAGTGCGGGCACCATGTCGAGGTATTTTTGGTCAACATACAAACCATCTGAAAAATTTATTTCGCAACGGTAAGCACAACACTCGGCCCACCAGTTCAGAAACTCCGTAGCCTTTTTACTTACGCCTATACAACCGCCATTAAAAATTCCGTCTTTAAAATTTGTTTCAAACCAATCTTTATCTACCAATGGATGATTAATTCTCCAGTGGGGGAACAGAAGAATATCATGGCGTGAAAATTCTTTGAATAAAAAATTGAATGGCTGAAAAAAGAAAATGTCGTTGTCACAATAAAGAATCTCATCGGTAGAAGTATCGTTCAAAATCTTCTTCAACAGTACCGGCTTCAGGCTCCAGCGAAATGCATCGGAGCGAACGGTGTATTTATTGATCCGCTCAACTTCTGTAGTGGGTAAACCACTTAATACCAAAAACACTATATCCGGAAAGGCAGCCTTTAATTCGGTCATTGTTTGCTCTTCGTCTAACAACAACAAATACAAATTAATATCGGTTACATGACTTGCTGACGAACGAAGTGTAGTTACAGCTTGTGCCACATGGCTAAATGTGCTGATGGTGCAAACGGCTTTCAAAATTTATGTATTACGGCTGGGTTATCATCAGAACATGCTCCAAATCAATAAGCGATTTGTGGAAGTTGTATGCCAGACCATTAAAGTTAAAAGTAAGCGCACATTTTTCAATAGCTGTTACTAAACCTGTTCTGTTTTTTACAATTGGAAATTGCACATCATTAGCCCTAATTCCGTTTGCGGTTTGCTTGGGCAAAGAAGTTACATATCCTAAACCATATGGTTTTTTGCAAAACACAACTGGTGTGTTGCTTGGTGTTGAATTGTAACTGGTATCATTTGTGCTCCAGGCTACATCAACACTACTTTTATTGGCTGTTACATTTACTTTTCCATTAGTGTTTTCAACCGATACGCCTGGCCTTTCTATTGAAAAATTTTTTAACCAAACCGCGCGGTACACCAACACATTTTTGGGTAAACTGATATTTGCCACTACTGTGTCTTTTTTAAACAGGGTAATAAAATTTGGCTTTTCGTCTGCTGACACCGCGTTTCCGTTATTTACAAGACATGTGCCGTCTGTATATACTTCAAAATTGCCCTGACCCATACTTTTTACTTCTATTTCGTTTCTAAAACGCAATACGCTTTTAACCTTTTTGTTCGTTTCGTCTAGCTCATATATCAGCCCTTCTGTTGTGGGGTTGTTTTCGTTTCCATTATTATATAGAGAATAAAATCCTTTGTAAGTTCCATTCGCAATTCGCGTAAAATCATGTTGCAAGTAAAAACGACTTGTGTCGTTTAACGCAAAGTCGCTTTTTTTACCCCCTAAACGCCAAATAATTTTCCCTGTTGCGCGGTCTATTTTAACACACATATCAGATCTGCGAAACGAAGCCAAAATATTTCCGTCAAACGGATCAATATTTACAGAATTTGTTCTGGAAAATTGAATAAGCGACATGTCCTTTTTATGAACAATAATATTTTCGTATGAAGCCATGTCTAGTTCCGAAAAATCTATGTGGTCAAGCGGATTCCAATAGAAGGACGCCTTATTGTCTTTATCAAGTATTATTATTGACTCACAACCCACCATTGTTTTTTTACTGAGCTGTTGTCCTTTAAAGGTATAAGCGCTTAGATCCAACTCTCTTCCTTCTGCCGATAAAAAGATGCGCTCACCGGAAGCAAATTTTTTGTAATCGTGGTTGTCAATACTGGCGGCAGTAAAAAAATCAACTGGCTCTAGTTGTTTGTTTAGCTCAAAATACCCATCTATAATTCCCTGTACATCACCGCCCAACTCTTTAGGAAGCGGAAAGTTTAAAGAATCACTTTTTAAATAAAAGGACAAATTGCCATTGGGCAATAGCTTACTGTCGCCAAAGAAATTGTTTTTGTTTTCATTAATTGTTGCAAACCAAGCTGGCAGTTCTGGGGCTGCAAGGTCAAAAAGTTGAATTGACGAGTTATAGCCATTTTCGTCTGATTTTTTTGTGGTTAGCAATAAGTGTCCGCTTAATTTTCTACCGTCTTTTATGGTTATGCTAACCTTCGGCAGTTTGTTCATGTCCGCAGAAAACAAGTTGGTAGAATATGGATTAAACTGAGCACAATAGTTGTTTATTACCTGTGCATTGCAATTTTGAATTACTAAAAAAGAAATCAGAAAAAACAAAGTATGTTTCATAATTAAGTGCTAAACATTTTATGGGTAAACGACCGCAAGTAAATACAAAAAGCAAGAATAGACGCTGCAAGTTCTCTGATGTTAATCCAAAAAAGAACTCCGTGCAACAGAAGCAACCAAAAAAATGACGTGTTTTTCATTGAAAGCAAAAGCAAAAAGTTCAGCGGAATAATTTGCTCATAAAAATTGTTCAACAATCCGAATGATGGGTGGTTACTGGTCTCCCAGGTGCTTCTATCAAAAACAGATCCATTAACCAGTGCGCCCTTGATCACAAACCAACAAAGAACCATTATTAGAACAACATACCTGGGCTCGCCTGTTAAAATCAAAAACAGAAATACAGAGGCAACCTCAACAGGAATCAACCTATTGTTAATAGTGCTGTATGTGTCTTTAGCACCTTGTGCTAAGGGAACTGTATTTATCTTTGATGCCCGATCAGCTTCCACATCGCTCAATTGATGAAGCAAAATATTTCTAACGCCAGCAGACACCAACCAGCCCACAAAGGCCAACCACATTAACACGGTAATTGTTGAGCTGGCGTTACAATAAAACACTACAACAAGGCAAGGCAATACAAAGGCATATAGACTGTCTGCAATAACTCCAAGCCAAAGTTTTTCTTTCCACCTAAAATATGGGTGAGAGTATAATACATATAATAACAACTGTAGTAAGCTTAGGGTTATTAACGCTAACGAGTTTGCCGACCAGAACAAAGGAACAAGTAATAAGACAATAAGGCCAACTAAAACATAACCCACTTGTGCTCTGTTTAAGTTTGCAACAAAATTTTCTTTTCCTGCAAGCTCATCGTATTTTACATCATACCAGTCGTTTATTATATAGCCAATAGATGCTGAACAAAAAACCCAAAATAGAATCTGTATATAAAGCGTCAAAGCCTCGCTAAACCCAATAGAACACAAATAGAAACACCAGTGCGCAATACCAAACAAAAACACCGCTTTTGATTGCCACCAATTACTAAACCGAATTAATTTGCTTGCTTTAAAAAGAAAACTCATTATACATTGAAAGATGCCAAGCCAAATATACGTTTAGGCTTAAACAACCCACTTTTGTTTTTGGTTATACTTTTTGCGGTATGGCTGTTTATCTACCAGTTTTGCAAAACAAATTTCTCTTGTCAATTAATTATTAGCCGTTTTTTTCTTCTAGGTCTCACGTGTTGGGGTGGGGGTTACTTGGTAAAACATAAAGAGCAATTTTTATTGAATGAAACATCACCATATACTCTATCTGTTTTCAGAATAGTTTTCTATGGATTTGTTTCCATTGGTTTTGTTGCTCCATTATATTTGTTTGATATTAAGACACTGTCATTTCCTTGGGCAGAAATACCAATTGCACAACGCATTTCACCGCCTTTCATGAATTGGTATGTATCTAATGTTCCGGTTAATAACCAATCTGTCATAGTCTCAGTTAAACTAATTGCCGTATCTGCCTTTTGCTGCATGGTTGGGTTCAAGCATCGTTTCTTTTCCGTGGTTTTTTTATTGACAACATTCTACATAAACGGATTCCCAAATTTCTTCGGAAAAATAAATCACAACCACTACATTATCTGGTTTGCTGCCATACTCTGTTTTTCTCCTTGCGCTGATGCGTTTTCTATTGACAGTGTTGTTAGAAATCTGAAAAACCAAAAAGGAATACGAAGACCTCAAGACTATGGTATTTCGGTTTATTTAATTTCTATTTTAGTTGGTATCATTTATTTCTTTCCCGGTTTTCATAAAGTTTGGACTAGCGGTCTCCAATGGGCATTTTCCGATAATCTCAAAAATCAATTGTTTGTAAAGGCGCTGGAGTTTGGACACAATTCCCCTCTTTACTATACTCCTTTCTTTGACTTGCTTCTTCAATGGACAGCAATGTTTACCATTTTTTTTGAGCTGAGTTTTATTTTTCTAATAACAACACCACTGTATAAGACTGTAGCAATCATTACTGGTTTTGTTTTCCATTTGGCAGTTTTCTTTTTAATGCAGATTAATTTTGTGTACTTACTTCTGTGTTATGTAATATTTATAAACTGGGATGTTTTTTTTAAACGCCTTCAACTAACTAGTTCATCTGCCATTCTAGTAACATCGAGCTATTCACGTTCTCTCGTTCTGGTTGGATTAATTCTTGTTTTTTTAAACACCACGGCCGGGTTTTTTAAAATTAACTCCTGGCCAATTTCTTGTTTTCCAACCTTCGAAAATATTGTTGGTAATACCGCTGCTGTTTTAGAATATAAAATCAATCAAAAAGAGAACATTGATAAGAGTAGGCTTAGAAAAACTTATGGTGAGAGTACGCTGCGTCAATGGGAAAATGATCTGATTGCATCACATAATAATCAAGCCGCCCACGCATTACAAGAAAGAATAAGAATGAAAAGCAGTAAAACAAAACCTGGCGATACAATTGATATTTATTTACAACACCTTCGTATATCTAACAATAGGTGGATACAAACAGGAAAAGATTCTCTTCTTTATTCTTTTTATTAGAAAACAACCACAGCATCTAAATCCCAGTTTCCCTTTAGCTGATAGGTTTCTTTATATGTAAATATCTTTTCCGGTTGTTTCTTATTAAGTAAATCTCCGGTATCCCAGTTGCCATTTTTATTTTCATCATCTATAACTACAAACTTATATCCTCCGGCAGGAATATTTTCTAAGTGTATTTTTCTTTCTCCATCTCCAGTAAAATAGATCTCTTTTACCAATTCTTCATTGGCGTTTAAAAGCCTAACAACATAGTGTTTTTCCGGATGACTTGTTTTAAGGGTCAGCTTAATGTTTCCATAATTGTCTTTGCTGTTAGTCGAAAATTTATAGCTGATCTTCTTGTTCCAAAAACCAAAAATGTCTTTAAGGGTGGAGTCAGGTATTTCAATAATGTAGTTGGTGTTTTCCTTCTTTTTAAAATCTATCATTAACGCTTGCTTAGTTAGCTCATCAAGTTCATATTTAATTTCTACTTCATTCAAGGTAGAATCTTCTTTAAGTTGAACGCGCTTACTGTTGCTTATTTCGAGTATTGGGTTAGACAGATTTAGTTTAAACGGCTCATACAGCCCACAACTATTCGTGTTTTGCGTGTTTGTTTTACCTCTTATTGAACTATTTCCTTGGTTTTCAATGCTTAGTAAGCCCGTGTTTGTTTTACCCAAAGAGTCTTTTTCAATAAATTTCAATTCTATTCTCGTGGTATCTAAAATTGTATCATTGGCGCTCAGATAAAGCGTATCATATTTCTGATACAGATTTGTGTACCAATATGTTATAGTGTCTTTTAGCGTATTAGTGTAGGCAAAATCGTTTGCGGAATACAACGAAGCGTTAAGTTTAAATAGTGTTACAGGCTTTGAATAGCTGATTTGAATTTTTCCGGGCTTCACTGAACGAACCTCGTTCAGTTTTAGGTTACGTTTATTTTCTTCAAAAAGTACAAGGCCTATACTTTTATTAATCGTATCGGTTAGGTCAATTGCGGTATCACAAAACGCGATTAACTCGTTGGGCTGATCATAAATGTAGTTGTAGTTTTGATCTTTTAGTGCAAAAACCCAGTATTTTCCTGATTTTATATTTTCTATGGCAAAATTTCCGGCCTTGTCTGTTTTGGTAAAGTAAAAGGGCTTAGACTTTAGAATACCATCTAGAGTGTCTTTCGGGTATAATGACACCACTATGCTTTCCTGAGGTTGGTTGTTACTAGCTAATAAAACACTGCCGCTTACTCTTTGAGAATCAATATAAGTTCCTGTCGAGAAAACATAGGTAAAATTAGGGGCCGGGTTTCCTTCGTTTAAGTCTTTAATGTCATCGGCAAAGTTGATTGTATAGGTAGTGCTGTCGCGCAAAACCGACTTTATTTTTACCGTAATAGTTTTACCTGTTGAATTTATAATTGGCTTTTTTTCTAATGGGGGCGAGATAAGTGTTTGAGAAAACCCCGTCTCTTTTAAAAACTCATTAAACCGAATTTTTACTACATCAGATTTAAAGCCGGTTGTTTTATTTGGCGGACTTATTTTTTCAGCCTTTGGGGGTTCTGTGTCTTGTTTGCCCCCTTGAGGAACGCTTTCATTAGCACAGTTGTTAAACAATAACAATACTGTTGTAAGAAGAACAACACCTCTATATAAGCTATTGAATATTGTCATTTTTCCTTCTGGTTATTACCTACCCATGTGCACCAGCAATACCGACACATCGGCCGGTGAAACCCCGCTGATACGGCTTGCCTGGCCTAGCGATGTTGGTTTAATTTTAGAAAGTTTTTGTCGGGCTTCAATGCTCAATGATTTTAGTTGACTATAATCAAACTCGGCTCGCAATTTTATGTCCTCCAGTTTCTCCATTTTTTGAACAAGCTCCATTTCTTTGCGTATATAAGCTTCATATTTCAACTCTATTTCTGCCGATTCTACAAATTCGTTTTCGTATTTTGTCAGAAAATCATCAACTACTTTAACTTTTCGGAGGTCTTTTATGCTTAACTGAGGCCGCATTAAGAGCTTTTCAAGTTTTGTTTTTTGGTTCACTTCGGCCGTACCCACACTGTTTAATATTTGATTTATGTCAGAAGGATCAATACTAACTGAGGTAAAAAACTCTCTTAGCTGCGATAAACATTCTTTTTTTCGCAACACCCTTTCTACCCGTTCGCTGCTTCCCAGCCCTATTTTATGACCGAGCTCAGTCAACCGGAGATCAGCGTTATCCTGACGTAGCAATATCCGATACTCTGCACGGCTCGTAAACATGCGATATGGCTCTTCTGTTCCCTTGTTTATCAGATCATCAATTAACACCCCAATATATGCCTCAGATCGCTTTAAAACCATGGATTCTTGCTCATGAGCAGACCTATGAGCATTTATACCTGCCATTAACCCTTGGCAGGCCGCCTCTTCGTAACCGGTAGTGCCGTTTATTTGACCCGCAAAGAATAGCCCCTTAACAAGCTTTGTTTCTAATGTTGGACTTAGCTGCGTAGGGGGAAAATAGTCGTATTCAATGGCATATCCTGGGCGAAACATTTTCATGTTTTCGAATCCGGGAACGGCTTTTAGCGCTTTATATTGCACATCTTCGGGTAGTGAAGTAGAAAACCCGTTTACGTAGATCTCCACGGTATTCCACCCTTCAGGCTCTACAAAAAGCTGATGGCGCTCTTTTTCTGCAAACCTGTCAATTTTATCCTCTACAGAGGGGCAGTATCGTGGTCCAAGCCCCTTAATTCTTCCACTAAACATTGGGCTTTTGTCAAAGCCGGTTCGCAGAATATCGTGCACCTTTGGGTTGGTGTATGTAATAAAACAGGAAAGTTGCTTGGTGGTTTGGGTAACCGGGAGGTTGGTAAGGGGGTGGATCACCGTTTGCTTAGCATTTAATACACTGGGCATTGTGCCGGGCAGGAAAGAAAAACCAGATATTTCCTCATCGCCAAACTGCTCTTCCATTTTTGTGTAATCTAAGCTTCTTCCATCTATTCGTGGAGGGGTGCCGGTTTTCATACGTCCGGCCTCGAAACCAAGTGATATGAGCTGCTCGGTAATGCCATGTGCGGCTTTTTCACCGGCTCGCCCGCCCCCAAAACTCTTTTCTCCAATATGTATTAAACCATTGAGGAAAGTTCCATTAGTTAAAACCACCGCCCTTGCCTCAATTTCTATCCCCATAGAAGTGCGTATTCCGCACACCTTATTTCCCTTTATCAACAGCTCGCCAACCATTTCTTGCCAGAAATCAACATTTTTAGTGCCCTCCAACAGGTTTCTCCACACGGTTGCAAACAACATTCTGTCGTTTTGTGTACGGGGGCTCCACATTGCAGGCCCTTTGCTTCGGTTGAGCATTCGAAACTGCACCATACTTTTGTCGCTTACAATACCAGAATAGCCCCCAAGCGCATCAATCTCTCTAACAATTTGGCCCTTTGCTATGCCGCCCATAGCGGGATTGCAGCTCATTTGGGCAATAGTTTGCATGTTCATTGTTACAAGCAACACGCTGCTGCCCATATTGGCCGCTGCTGCTGCCGCCTCACAACCGGCATGGCCAGCTCCTACCACTATTACATCGTATTGCTTAAACATGGTGCAAATATAGGCTAATGAGCTAAATGGTTAAATTAGCAAGCCAGACTTGTGCCACGTGGAACAGAAACTAATGATGAAAAAACGACTACCTGGTGGTGTATCGTTTTGTTCCACGTAGAACATACCTTTATTATCCGGAGAGCATTTGCGCAAACTTCTTCAACCAATTTTCTTCGCCTTTTCGCATAGCGGCCTTTTGGGCCGCGGATTTATCGTTTGTTCCTAGCAAGTGAAGTACGCCATGAAATATGACGCGGTTGAGTTCTTGGTTAAGGTCTACTCTTGAAACCCTGGGTTGGGGTTTTTTTAATGCGCCACAATGAGCTGAATCTTTTTTCCTCTTAATTCTTGGGGATGTATATTTTTCTGCGTTTTCTTTTACCCGGTCAATGCTGATATATACTTCGGCTTCGAGAAGTTTACTTGAGTGTGTGAGTGGAAAAGTAATAATATCCGTGTAGTAGTTGTGTTTAAGAAACTGTTGATTGATTTTGAGCAAAAATTCGTCTGAACAAAAAATGAATGATATTTTATGTTTCTCAACAAGTGAATAAAGTTCTATTTGAGATGATATAAATTTAGCAAGCTCTTTTCGATGAGAAAGTGAAAACTTAACGTCAGCATTTGTAAAACTAATGGCCATTAAACACAAATATCACAAATAAAAGATAGCAAACAAAATGCGCGCAATATTTTGATTGTCAATGTGTTGTATTAAACCGTGAACTCTTGCAAAGCAATGCTGGCTTCTTTTGTCGAATACAAACTCCAAAACACATACAGCCAAGTAGCAGCAATAGGGTTTATATTTCTGACGATTAACCATGTATTTTGGTGGTTTCTCTTTGTGTGGATCATATTGTATTTGTAAACCGTTGTTAAATTGCTCTTATTATCAAAACAGTTTTTACATTCGTATTTTTTCACACATTTTTTATTGATAACCGCTTAAATACAATAAACATGGGCGCTTTAATTGTAAACCGTTTAGATTATGCAAGAATTAAAAAGTGCATTAGTGATGCCAAGCATTTCAACTCTATAACCAATGCTGACTCGTTAAAGCTTATGTCAGAGTTAGATTCGGCCAAAATTGTTGAGCCGGATGCTGTTCCTTCGACTGTTGTTACTATGAATTCGATTGTAAAGGTGAGTTTTTTAAATACCAACAAACAGGTAGAGTTTCAGGTGGTGTACCCTGACCAGTCAAACCTGAAGGAAAACAAGATTTCTATTTTTTCGCCTATTGCCACAGCGCTAATTGGCTATAAGGTGGGTGATGAAATTGAATGGATTGTGCCTGCCGGACTTACCAAAATAAGGATTGATGAAATAGTGTATCAACCCGAAGCTGCCGGAGATTATAACCTCTAATTATGGTTATGCTGACCGTCAGCGAAAAAAGACATGAACAAGTACAGTAAAATACAATCAGCGGCTATGTTCTTTTTTGCTGCTACGGCTATTTGCTGCACTGGATTGTGGGGCTGTTCAGGAATCAAAGGCGCGCAACAGGCGCTGCGGTTAGATAAAAGCTATTGCCATAAACAACAAGAGGCCGCATACACTTTCGCTGATTTGCCAAAACCTCTGCATACCCTTAAGATAGATACTGTTTTGGCGCAACGGTTTTCGCCTCAGTCGCTAAACATAGCTAATGCTATTGGCATACTTGACATGTTAACCGCTTATACAAAACTGCATGCCGACACTGGCAGCAAAACCGATGTGTACAAAAAGCTGAGCTTACTTGAGCTTTTGCTGCGCATAAACCAAAAAATAAATCTTGCCTCTCTCGAGGTTTCGGCTACAGCCAGCGAACTTGACTGCGAAGAAGAAAGAGCCAGCCAGTTTGCTTACTTTCTAAAAGAAAAAGAAGGCAAGGCAGAAAATGGATTAATCATCAGCTCAATTATAGTGGGTGCTGTGGGTGCTGTTTCTTCCGAAATAATTTCTAACAAAATATCTAATGCCAAAGCGGTAAGCGGTTTTGGTATAGGTATAGGGCTTACAGAAGCATCACTGGGTGCGCTGGTATTTGCCAACAAGCGCAAAATTGAGTTTTACCATACCAGCAATGCACTGGCTGATATCTGGAAGAACGAGCCGGTTTCTAACTATTTTCCTCGTGCTGTCTGGTATTATCTTACCTATGAAAAACCACACGGGCACGAAAAATCACTCGCAAAATTGCTGGTTGAAAAATGGTTTATTTTTGGCCAAGTGGCCAAAGAAAAAAAGAACTCAAAAAACACCGCTGCCAACTTGTACTTTGGCCTTGGCGGCAAGTACAGTGCTGATGAATTAAAAAACCGAGCCGATATGCTCGATCAAACAGAAGCTTATGTTTCTCTAATGAAACAAGATTTAAAAACACTTACGCGCGAGTTAGACAATTTACAACAGTAACGGTCAAGGCTATACGTGTTTACAAAAAGATAAAACAAACTACTTATAGCGCACAAATATTTCCTTCGAAACTCAAACAGCACTATGTTACCTCACTCATACAACACCGTAACCGAAGCCATTAACGGGCTAAAAGAAAAAGGATACACGGTAGACTTTAATGTTTTGTTCGATAAAGATTGCCTCACCTGCAACCAAAAACCTATTGAACTTTCTGCCGAAGAGTTTAATGTAGATGGTGTTTTTAGATTTTATGGCCTGTCAGATCCTGGTGACGAAATGGTAGTTTATGCTATATCGTCAGAAAAATTTATGGTAAAAGGTGTGCTGGTAAACGCATACGGCATATATTCAGAAGCAAAGCCATCGAAACTGATTTCAAAACTACACGCTTGATGAATGTATGCTTGCTGAAACACGCGGCACTATGAATGAACCCAACTCACAGGAACAAAACCCCGTCCCCATTCAACGGGTAATAGAACTGCAGCCATTAAGCAGAGAACACCACCATGCGCTTATGTTTTGCTGGAAAGTAAAACAAGGCCTTAAGCAACGAGTGGCTACCGAAAGAATTAGACAATACCGCGACTGGATTTGGACAAACGAAATTCAACAACATTTTAAAATTGAAGAGCAATATGTGTTTACTGTGTTGGGGGCCTCTCACCCACTGGTAATACAAGCTACTCAAGAACACACGCAGCTTCAACAATTGTTTGAAGACAAGGCCAACCTGCTCCAATCGCTTGAGCAACTTCATCAGCTGTTACACAAGCATGTAAGATTTGAAGAGCGCATACTGTTTAACCAAATACAAAACACAGCTACCCATCAGCAACTCGAAATTATTGCACAAACACACAATGTTGATGTTTGCGACAACTGGCCGGATAAATTTTGGGTAGTATAAAAATTTAGTTCTCTCTAGTGTTGGCCTCGTTTGGTTGCATAAGATGCTATGCTTGAAATGGTATCTCGTGGGTTGTCTCGCGTAATTGTTTTTTTTATGTGTATGGCCTTACTTTTTCTATAATTTGGTTTTGAATATTCTCAGCTTACGTTCTATTGCTTATTATCATCATTATTAATCTGCTAATTTGTCCATGCTATGAAAGAATCTTTTCTCAACTCCCAACAACTGCCGCTTTTAGTTGAGCCCATCGGAAACGGAAATTCTAAAGAAGAGTTAACGCAATGGTTGAAAGCGAACCGCACATCTATCGGTAATAAATTTGTGAAGCACGGTGCTATACTTTTTCGTGATTTCGATATAAACACGCCCAAGGCTTTTGAAGATGTGGCTTTGGCTGTGGATCCAAAACTAGAACACGCGTACTACGGCACATCACCGCGCAACATGGTAAAGGGCACCAACTACGTGTTTACAGCGAGCGAGTTACCCGGGCATTATCCTATAGCTCAACACTGTGAAATGAGCTACGTAAAAAATCCACCGGTGAATATTTTTTTTTACTGCCATGTGGAACCTTCTTTCGGTGGCGAATCTCCTCTTTGTAATTTCAGAAAAGTGTATGCCGAATTGAATGAAAGTATTCGTAATGATTTCGACAAAAAAGGTCTTATTACGGTTCGGAATTATTCTGGTCTCGGAAAAAATTCTCTTTTCAACTTATTTGAGTTAAAGAAGTGGAACGAAATATTTAATACTAACGACAAACTTGAAGTTGAAAAACAATGCCGCGAGCAGGGAATAGAATTTGATTGGGTAAATGGAGATAATCTTCGTTTACAACACCGCACTCCTGCAGCTATCGAACACCCGGTTACTAAAGAAAAAGTGTGGTTTAACCACTTACAGGTTTTCCATCCGCATGGTGCTGATACTGAATATAGTTACATACACGCTCATCAGCACCGCAGTAAAACTTTATTTTGGAAATATTTCTTGAGTGTAATGGTAAAGTTCAAATCAATTACTACACAGCCAATAAACCAAAGCATGAACGTGTTGTTTGGTGATGGCACTCCGGTGCCGAATAGTTACGTAGAACATGTGCAGGAAATAATCTGGAAAAACATGGTAATAATTCCCTGGAAAAAGAAGGATGTTATTGCGGTTGATAATTTCAGCACATCACACGGACGCATGCCTTTTGAAGGTCCCCGCGAAATTTTGGTAAGCTGGAGCACCTCATGATTGAATTAGACACAGTAAAAATTTCTTTTTCGCCCGAGAGTTTAAAAGCTCTCAACATAATTTTGGCGCTTATTCTTTTTGGTGTTTCGCTAGAACTTAAAAAGGAAGATTTTCTTTTTGTGCTGAAAACGAAAAAAAGCGCTGTGGTAGCGCTGGTTTCTCATTTTGTTTTACTCCCTCTTTCAACATATCTTCTTGTAAAAATTATTCATCCGCCTGCTTCAATTGCACTTGGGATGATGTTGGTTGGTGCTTGTCCGGGAGGTAATATGAGTAATTTTTTTACACATCTTGCTAAAGGAAACACTGCTTTGGCGGTTAGTATTACCTCTGCTTCACATGTCTTAGCTATTTTATTGACACCCCTCAACTTTTCTTTTTATGGGAGCATGTACGAACCCGCATCGCATATACTGCGTCATATTCATTTAGGTATTTATGATGTATTCGAAACTGTAGCTGTTATCATTCTTCTTCCCTTAATGTTAGGTATGCTTCTCAGATACTACAAGCCGCGTTTGGCAGAAAAGGTTTCGGGTATAATGAAAAAATTTTCTCTGGCTGCTTTTGCATTTTTTCTAATTGCTGCATTTGCGTCAAATGCAACCGTTTTTCTTGGAACTTTGAGTTGGGTATTACCGGTGGTTATACTGCACAACACTGTTGTATTGCTACTAGGTTATTTTTTTGCTCGCTTCATGAATCTTTCTTTAGCTGATTGTAAAACGGTAACATTTGAAACCGGTGTACAAAACAGCGGGCTTGCTCTGATACTAATTTTCAGTTTTTTCAAGGGCCTTGGTGGTATGGCGCTAATTGCTGCTTATTGGGGAGTGTGGCACCTTGTTAGTGGTGGAATTCTTGTCTATTGGTGGAATAGAAAATAAATCTCTCTTGATATAGCTATGTAAAATTACTCTTCTGCAAGTATGGTTTCTCCATCAATGGTTGTTTCTCCAACTTTTGTTATCACTTTGTAAGAGTTAGGAAGTATTACAGTTACCTGGCTTCCTAATTTTATTAAACCAATTACATCGCCTTGCTTTACTTTCTGATCTGGGTTTACAAAATCTTCTATCCGTCTTGCCACAAAACCAGCAATTTGAACCAGTTTATATCTCTTGCCGCTAATTGATTCCATTAAAATTTCGTTGTGTTCGTTTTCAAACCTTATTCCGTACTCGTTACTCATCACCACCGCATTATTAAAACTACCTTTTGTGTGTTTATGAGAAATTACTTTTCCATCAAGCGGTGCTCGTTGGTAGTGTACGTTGGTTGGGTCCATTTGAATAGAAATTATAGTTCCTGCAGTATCCACATCTTTTGTCCACACGTTAATAAACCCGTTTTGTCCTTTTGGCTCTTGTAGTTGTGCAGCACTCCAATGTCTGATTGAAACAATTTCACCGTTGGCGGGTGCAACAAAATATTTCTGATTATTTGGAATATCTCTGTCTGGCAAGCGTAAAAACCAAAATTGATAAAATGCCGCACATGCAAATACCAAAGCTGTAATGGTATATAATATGTTTTTCAAAATTTTCATTTTGCTAAACTATGAAAGCGTGTCGAAATGAGTTAACTGATCATTACTTTACTATAGCCTCCACCTCTGCGGGTGAAATAAACTGATACAATCCATCGCTGCCAACGTAAGTGTCTGCAACACGGTTAAATTTTTCAAACATCTGATATCCTTGTGCAATGTTTTTCCAAAATCGAACATGCTTTGCAAACTCTGGAATTCTACAGTAATACTCCATGTTTGTTTTAGTTGGTTTAAACGGAAAAATCTGAACAGGTATTTTCTTTTGGCCATTGCTGTGTGCCTTAACAGCGCAGATGTATATGTCTTCTATGTAATAGTTGCTCATTGCTAAACAACCGGCACTTGCTTTTCCACCATGTAAATAAATATCTCCACCCTTTTTAGGTGAGTAACTCAGTTTACTGTCAGATTCATTTGGGTAGTTGATGCCCAATGATAAATGATAATTACTGTATGGGTTAAAATCATTTATATAGTAATAACCTTCAGGAACTTGACAATCTCCTTGCTGTCGTTTAGGTCCTAATGATCCGGATAAGGCATAAACGCTAAACTCGTTGAATTTTACATATCTGCCGTTTGGTTTCTGCACCCAAACCTCAACAATTTGTTCTTTCTTAAAAGCTCTAATCAAAATGTTACCAAACGTTTCTTCTGGTATTTCATTGGTTCTGCAACGCATGAACACATACTGTTCTTTTCTTGAATATGCGTCATCTACTCTAGGAAATTTCTTTTGGCTATCTTCAAAAGAAAAACCCGAAGGTTTAAATGCTGAGCTCAAAAAGAAAACTACATACAATATAACGGTTAAGAGTGCCTTCATAATTCTATAACTTCCTCTTTTTTACATATTACAGGGATACTTCGATTTACGTATAGAAAGGGTTTTTGATTCGCGTATGATCAAATAGTTTTACACACACAATACATTGTAATTGTATTTAGAAGAATTTTTAAAAATTAAACCCGGGTGTTATTAGGAGTGTTAACTGTTAGATAAAGTTTATGTTCTAAAATTTTGTTTTATAGTTACTAAAAGTAGAGGAGCATAAATTAACATGTGGTGTAGATGGCAAACCTAATACAGCACTGAATTTCTGATGATTACCAACACCATGTTGAAACGAATGTTAACAATACAAAGAGTATAAAAAATATTCCCTTTTATGTTGAAACACATGTGGATTAACCAACGGTTTTAAACCAAAGAACTTTTAAAGCATCTGATGTAATAGCGGTCAATTATCCAAATAATTTTTTTGATGAGTTATGCACTACACAAACACATAACTAACAGGGTATGTGTGCAAACGAGAAATATAGACACAAAGAAGGGCATTAGCTTTTGTATAAACCGTTTTCTTCAATGTAGTTGCATACGGCATCGGGCAGAAAATACTGCATAGATAGGCCCTCTTTTATGCTTTGGCGTATAAAAGTAGATGATATATCAAGCAATGGGAAATTTAGATAATGAATATGGGGGTGAGATTTTTGTAAGAAATTTTCGGTCCCGCTTCGCGGGTATACGTACAGATGGTGCCGCGCCAAAATTTGCTCGTTGTTCTTCCACTTATGGAAGTTCTCCAAGTTATCGCTACCCATAATAAGCGAGAACTCATGATTTGGATATTTTTCAAGAAGATAGGTAAGCGTGTCTATAGTGTAGTTGGGCTGAGGCAGTTTAAACTCATCGTTCGAGGCTTTTAAAAACCTATTATTCTCAATGGCAAGGTTTATTAAATGAAGACGATCATACTCGCGCAGCATATTTTGTTTTTGCTTAAACGGGCTTTGGGGGCTAACCACCAACCATACTTTTTGCAGCTCTGTGGTTTGACAAATGTAATTGGCTATGATAAGGTGCCCGTTGTGAACAGGGTTAAATGAGCCGAAGAACAATCCGATTTTCATAAGTGCAAAGAAAAACAAAAGCAGAAAGTGCAGTAATCATCAATTTTTATTTTCGAAAAAAGATTTAATGAAAAATATGGTACTGGTGGTTTTGTTGGCAATGCTTTGTTCGTTTAGCTCAAACAAACAAATGGTGTTTAGTAAAGAGTATGGATTTAGTATCGAGGTGCCGGAGGGCTACACTTTTCAAAAAGATTATGGAGAAATGGTGCCCCTCTTAATCTATTCGCCCATAGAAAATGATGCCGATAAGTTTCGCGAAAGCATTAACGTAACAAGTGAGAAGTTTGATGGTGATGCTGACACATACTATCAGGCAAACTTAATGGGCATGAACAATGTGCTGAAGGATTTTAAGCCTATAGAAAACGGACGCTCTACAATTAACGGACAGCCGGTGCACTGGCTTGTTTATACTTTTACTTATGGCGAAATGTCTATGAAGGTGCTGGCTTATTGTTTTTCGTTTAACGCACGAGGCTATGTAGTTACCTGTTCGGCAAGCCCCGAAAGTTTTAGCAACTACAAGCCAGTTTTCGAAAAAGTGGCAGGTACGTTTAAGAAGATGTAATTACTCCACATACCTCCCTTCCGCAATTTTACGGTCAATAGTAGTAGAGTCGGTGCCGAGTTCTTTAGCTTTTTTCCAGTTCACGATCGCCTCTTCGGTTTTGCCGAGTTTAATAAGAACATCACCGTAGTGTTCTAAGATAGTTCCGCTTATATCGCCACCGGCTTTCATGGCTTTTTCGACCCACTCTTTGGCTCCTGTAAAATCGTTCATCTGAAAAAGAATCCAGGCGTAGGTATCTAAAAATGAATTGTTATCGGGCTCAAGTTTATTGCTGTAGGCGCTCATCTGTTTTGCCTTCTCTAAATTTACTTTACGCAAACTCAAATAGTAGCTATAGTTGTTCAGCACATAAGCATTATCCGGGTCGGCCTTTAACGCACGGTCGTAAGCGCTGTCGCTCTCTGCATATTTGTTTAACGAGTGGTACACATCGCCCAAATTGGCTAAAAACTGTGAGCGCAACTTGTCGTTGTCACCACTCATTTTTTCGCCACGAGTAAAACTTTTCACCGCATTTTCTAGCTCCATGTTCTGTTGTTCGGCATTGCCTTTAAACAAATACAGCGTTGCCTGATTCGGGAAAAGCTCAATGGCTTGGTTACAAATTTTTTGAAGAGTGGCCCAATCACGGTTGGTGTTGTAAATAACCATTACCTGCTGCCATACTTGAAACACGTCTTTGTTTAACTCCAGTGCGCGGAGATATGCCGGAAGCGCCTTATCATACTGTTCGTCTAGATAAAACAAATCGGCTTTCATAGCAAAGCCCTTAGCATCGTCAGGGTGTGTGATGGTTAATATTTCGGCTAGGTCAAAAGCATCTTGCTTTTTATCTTTCTGCAGATCCCAATAGTGCACATACGGATACAAAATTTTGATTTTGGTATCTACATCAACCTTTGGGTTTTCAAAAATCTTGCGAATACTCTCCATGCTCTGCTTGGTATTGCCACTCTGCATTCCCAACTCTGCCAACGACAAAAGCGCCACTGCATTATCAGGCTCTACTGCTAAAACTTTCTGATACACATCGGCAGCCTTTTCTTTCATGCGGTTGGCTCTGTATAAATCTGCCTCCATTAACAGGTAACTTACTTCTCCCGGAAAACCATCTACCAGTTTGTGTACTTCGGCTACCGCTTCGTTGAATTTGTTTAGCCGCAGGTACAAATTCTTTTTTTCCATTATCACCTGCTCATCTACCCCAAAGTTTTTTTCAAACTGTTCGTAGGTTTTAATAGCTTGCTCAAATTGACTGGTTTTGCTCTGCAGAAAACCAAGGTTGAGATAATACTCGGCACCGTTCGGAAATTTTTGAATCAGTTGTTTAAAAATTTCTGCTGCTTCTTTGGCTTTGCCGCTATTCATGTAAATGTTAGCGAGCATTTCCAAATACCACTTGTTAGAGCCATCTATTTTATTGGCAGTTTTGACTTCCTGCTCAGCATCATTTAGTTGGCCTTGGTTGAAATAAATCTGCGATAGTTGAAAATGCGCATTAGCGTTTTGCGGATCGGCAGCTACAACTTCCTTATAGTTTTTTATGGCTTCGTCCCAGTCCTCAATTACCTTTGCTTTTTCGGCTTCTAAAAAAAGGCGCGAAAGTTTTTGCTGAGCGGTTTTATCACCGAGTGTAGTTTGTTCGGTTTTGTCTTTCTTACCGTTTTTCTTTTTTTCTTTATTCTGGGTAAAAGCAAAACCGCTTTCGTAAACAAAAACAACGAGAGCAAATGGTATTATGTAGGAAACAAATTTCATGAAGTAGAATAATGCGTTGTGTTTAGACGGTGTTGCAGGCACAATTCGCGGTTACTGTATTAACGCATTGTAATCGCCCACACTCAAATCTTCGAAACGCCCTTCAAGTTTAGCATTATTCCCAATCATTGAGTTTTCGATTAACTTATTTTTCAAAATTGATTTGGTTTGAATAATACTGTTTTTTATCACCGAATTTTCAACTACCGATTCCGCACCTATAGAAACAAACGGGCCCACCACACTGTTTTTTAATACTACGCCCGCTTCTATATACGAAGGATGAAGCACCACAGAATTTTCTATAACAACTTTATCATCTACTAATTTTTCGTTTTTCAAAAAGCCAAGCACCCGCTGGTTGGTGTAAACAGTAGCATCTTTGTTTCCGCAGTCGAGCCATTCAGCTACTTCGCCTTTATAAAATTTCGATCCTTTCTTTTTCATGTTCTCCATGGCATCGGTCAGCCAATATTCGCCCTTCTGTTTTATATTGTTATCGAGCAGGTATTGCATTTCATCGCGCAGATATTTTCCGTCTTTGAAATAGTAGATACCGATAATGGCCAGGTCGGAAACATATTCTTTGGGTTTCTCTACAAAATCAGTAATAACACCTGCGGCACTCATTTTTACTACGCCAAAAGCCGAAGGATCAGCTACTTTTTGCACCCATATAATGCCGTCTTTAGAAGTATCAATTTTATAGTCGGCACGAAACAGCGTATCGGCAAATGCTACAATTATGTTGCCGTCAAGAAAATTACCGGCACAAAGAATAGCGTGTGCGGTACCCAGTGGCACATCTTGATATTTTATGGTTCCCTTAGTGCCGGCATCTTTAGCTACCTGCAATAGTTTTTCTTCTACTGTTTTGCCAAAATCTTCGCGGATAACAAATACTATGTCTTCAATTTTTTGATCGGTGCTTTTAATTAAGTCGTGCACTAATCGCTCAACTATTGGTTTGCCAGCAATGGGCAACATGGGCTTTGGAATGGTTAGTGTGTGTGGCCTTAATCGGCTGCCCCAGCCGGCCATAGGGATAATAATGCGCATGTTCTGTTCGTTTGTTGTTAGTGGTTGTTCGTTTAATTCTTGCCTGTGGAGCCAAATCCCCCTTCGCCTCTTTTTGTTTCATTTAATTCTTGCACGGCTATAAGCTCTGCTTTTTCATGTTTGGCAATTACCATTTGCGCAATGCGTTCTCCGCTTTTAATAATAAAAACTTCGCTGCTTAAATTAATGAGGGCAATTTTTATTTCGCCTCGATAGTCGCTATCAATTGTAGCTGGCGAGTTGGGTAAGCTGATTCCATGTTTAAGGGCTAAACCGCTACGCGGGCGCAATTGTGCTTCGAACCCTTCGGGTAATTCAATAAACAGCCCTGTTGGCACTAATCTTCTTTCGAAGGGTTTTAACGCAATATCTGCTTCAATAAATGCGCGCAAATCCATACCGGCCGAGCCGCTGGTTTCGTAGGTGGGCAATGGGTTATTGCTTTTGTTGATGATGCGAATTTGCATGAGGGCTCGAAAATAAAATTTTGAAACAGGCGAGAGGGTTATGCACCAAGCAGTTTTCGTCCGTCTTTGTACCACACAAAAAATAAAAACACAGCAAAGAAAATGCTGCTTAATGCCAATGGCGGAAGTTGTTGCGCTATTGGCAAATGGGCGTTAGCAAATTTGTGTGTGAAGTAAAAAATCAGGGCGAGGAGAAAGTATTTAAAGAAACTTTTTAAATCATATTCTACAGGATAGTATTTTTGACCGAGCAGATATGAAACCCAAGCCATGCCGGCATAACAAACTAAAGTAGCCCATGCACTGGCTGTGTAGCCGTACACCGGCACAAAAACAACATTAAGCACAATAGTGAGCAAAGCCCCGCCTAAAGAAACATAGGCTCCCATTAAAGTTTTATCGGTGAGTTTGTACCATATAGAAAGGTTTACATACACGCCTAAAAATAAATTAGCCATCAGCAATACCGGAACTATGGGCAAGCCCTGGCGAAAATCTTTTCCAATAAAATATTTAAATACGTCTATATAAAGGGTTACGAGCAGAAAAATAGTTACACAAATAATTACGAAATACTTCATAACATCGGCATATACTTTTGTAGAGTTTTTCTCTTTGGCGAGGCTAAAGAAAAACGGCTCTGCTGCATAGCGGAACGCTTGAATAAAGAGAGTCATTAATACAGAGAGTTTGTAGCAAGCTCCGTAAATACCCAGATGCTGCATATTTGTTTTTGGGTCAAAGGGCAGAAGGAATTTTAGAACAGCGCGGTCGAGCATTTCGTTGATTATGCCCGCAAACCCTATTACTACCATAGGTAACGAGTAGGCAAACATTTTTTTCAGCAAGGCTTGGTTTATGCCGCCAGCTATGCCATTTAGCTGTGGGGCAAGCAACAGCAACTTAACGCCACTGGCTATAAGGTTCGAAATAAAAATATAGCCCACTCCTATTTCCGGTACATACAATTTTCCGAAAAACGAAAAGGCATCTGCTTCGTGGGCACGTTTGCAATACACAATAAAGAACAGGTTGAGCAAAACGGTAATACCTATTTCAACAAACTTAATACAAGCAAAGCGGAGCGCTTTGTTTTCGGAACGCAGGCGGGCAAAGGGTATAGACGCCACCGAATCGAATGCCAAGATTAGAGCGAACCAGTAAAAATATTCGTGGTGGTTGGCATACAATAGAGCCGAAGAAACGGGTTGAATAAAAATAGCAATTAGAACGACAAACAAAATGTTGGCGGCTAACACAAAATTAAGTGCCGTGGAATACACTTTTTCTTTCTGGGTTTCTTCCTGACTAAACCTGAAAAACCCCGTTTCGAAACCGAACACCAGCAGAGTAGAAAGAAACCCCGTGTATGAATAAAACTCACTCACCACACCATACTCAGCCGTGTTAAACGAATAAGTATAAATAGGCACCAGCAGGTAATTAAGAAACCGGCCTACAATACTGCTAACACCATAGATGGCGGTTTGCGATGCGAGTTTCCGTAGAGGGTTCAAAAATTTAGAATTTAGAATGTTAGGATGCAGGATTAAACATAAATCTGCAGCCGATTTATTTTTTATCAAATGTAAATCTGCAGCATTTATTTACAGTTAAGATCCCTTGTTTTCAATACATAAGCGAAGTGCTGTAACCTTTACCGTACGGTTTCGTATACATCTATTACCATTAAACCATTTGGGTTTTATGAAAAAAGCTTTTTACACTATTACTCTTTCGTTTCTAATAATGGCGGCCCTTGCGGGCAACGATAACCCCGTATATACCAACGGAACGTATGAGGGCGAAACCGTTGATGGTAAAAAACAAGGGCAAGGCCGAGCTATTTACTTCGATGGCTCCATGTATAACGGAAGCTGGAAAAACGACATGCGAAATGGTGTAGGCCGCGCTATATTTAAAGACGGCTCATCTTACTATGGCGACTGGAAAGACGATAAGCGCGAAGGCCGCGGCAACTATGAATTTCCGAATGGCGATAAATATATTGGTCAATTTGTCAACGATGCCATGGCGGGCTATGGCACCTATACCTATGCCAATGGCGATAAGTATGCGGGCGATATGGCCAATGGAGTTATGAGTGGCAAAGGCACAATATACTACGCCAATGGAGAACGCTACGAAGGCACTTTTGTAAACGGAGTAAAAGTTGGCAAGGGTCAGTACTACTATAAAAACGGAAACATTTATGACGGCTATTTTATTGCCGATAAAAAAGCAGGCTTCGGTAAAATGACATTTGCCAATGGTGATGTATATGCCGGAGAGTTTAAAGACAACTCGCGCACCGGAAAAGGCACATTTACTTTTGCCAATGGCGATAAATACGAAGGCGAATTCGATAATGGAAAAATGCACGGCACAGGCACCTTTGTTTGGGCTGATGGCGAAAAATACAGCGGCAAATGGGTAAACAACCAACGCAATGGCGAAGGAAAACTGGTAACCAAAGAAGGCGAAGAAAAGATGCTGGTATTTGCCAATGGCGTTAAGCAGCCATGACCAGAAATCAGATTTTAGAAATCAGAAGTCAGATTAAAAGGCAGTTCTCTAACTTCAACACTTTCGCACTTTTACACTTCAACACCCATAACACTTAATGCCTAAATTCGCTCCCGTAAAAGCGGATTTTTTTTGTGTCTATATACCGTAGGGATAACATGATGGTAGGAAAGAAATGCAACTCCGGAAAATTTTAAACGAGGGTTTAAAGACATGGAATTCGAAGGATATGCGGGTTGGAATTATCCAGTATTCGAAAAGGATTTGCCCCCAATGAAAAGTTTTTTAAAGCAGGAGATTATCAAAAGAAACTACTGGAAGAAACACTAATTTATTGTCAGGAAAACAAGGCAAATGTTTATTTCGTAGTGCTCCCTGCATACAATTCGAATTTAACAAGAACCGGTGCAGTTTTTTTGAATCACATGAAAACTGAGATAGAAAAATATGATGCAAAAATTTTATATCTCGCGAACGATACAGCCTTCCATTCAAAAAAATTATTTACTGATAGATTTCACACGTCCATAGAAGGGGCAAATTTATTGACAAAGCGACTTGCCGAAAAATACACAAACGGGTTGTTTTTTGTTGGGGCTCATTAATTAATTAAGCCGCATGGTGCCGCTATAAACGTAGTAGTGTAACCGATCAATGTGCAAGCCCAATATTGCTAGCCAGAGCATATATTTTTTTATCATTGCCCCATGGACAGAGAACAAGAAAAACTTCAGTTGAAAAAACACATCATCAAGTACCTCAACCTGCTTCACGTAACCCCCGAAGAAATTACCGATGACATGCCCATGTTTCGCGAAGGGCTGGGTTTAGACTCTATTGATTCCATTGAAATGGTGGTAATGATGGAGCGCGAATACGGCTTAAAAATTGAAAACCCCAAAGACGGCCGCACCATACTTTACAGCATTAACAGCATGATGGATTTTATTGAGAAAGGCCGCGCAGCACAAGCTGCCGAGGAAAAAAAATGAGCTGCATAGTAGTAACAGGAGTTGGCATTATTACCCCCATCGGAAACTCACTTACAGAAAATCACCAATCGCTAAAACAAGGCAAGAGTGGACTTTCGCCCCTCGAACTGTTTACCACCAAGTACGCATCGCTGTTGCCCTTTGGCGAAATAAAAATTACTAATCAGCAGTTAAGAAATCAATTAGGCGTAACCCAAAAAGGCGTAACTCGCACCGCCCTACTGGCGCAGTATGCCATTGACCAGGCGCTGCAAAGCAGTGGACTAACCGAAGCCGAAATACAGTCGGCAGATACAGCCCTTATTAACGGTAACACTATTGGCGGCATGTGCGAAAGTGACATGCTTTATCATGACGCCAATTTTGCTGAAACCGGCAGCGAGTTTATAAGCAGCTACAACCTAGGCTCCATAAATATTTATTTACAACAGCGATATAAAACCGGGGGTGTGGTTAACACATTTAACACCGCCTGCTCATCTGGCGCTAACGCCATTTCGTATGGTGCTCGCCTTATAAAAAACGGATATGCAAAGCGCGCTATAGTGGGCGGCATTGATTCGCTTGCCAAGTTTACCATCAACGGGTTTTACTCACTCGGCATTCTTTCGCATGAACCCTGCCGCCCCTTTGACTCAGCACGAGCCGGCTTAAACTTAGGCGAAGCTGCAGCGTTTTTAATTTTAGAAAAAGAAGAAGACGCCAAGCGGAAAAATATTTATGGCAAAGTGAGCGGCTGGTCAAACACCTGCGATGCGTTTCACGGTTCGTCACTTTCTGACAGTGGCGAAGGACCATACCTGGCCATGAAACTTGCATTACAATCAGCCCAACTAAAACCCGAACAAATAGACTTTATAAACACACATGGCACAGCCACTGAAAACAACGATGAAAAAGAAAGCGTGGCCATGAACCGCCTGTTCGAAAAAGTTCCTGCATTTGCCAGCACCAAGTCAAACATAGGCCATACGCTAGGTGCTGCCGGAGCCGTGGAAGCTGTTTATTGTCTGTTGAGTTTAATAAATCAGGAGGTGTACCCAAGTTTACGTTTCAAAAATACCATTGAAACCACCGGCCTTGTTCCTGTTACTGAATACAAGCAAATGAATGTGGAAAATGTAATGAGCAATTCTTTTGGCTTTGGAGGAAACTGTTCATCACTTATTTTTTCAAAGGCGTAAGTCAAACAACCACAGATGAACAGCAGATACACAGAAAATTAATGTAACTTAAACCTGCGTAATCTGCGGTGAACAATAAAACATGTTTTACGTCCATCAATCTTCCTGCATATCGCACCAGCCAACTTTCAATGAAGTTGATCTGGAAGAATTAAGACCCTCTGCCAATAATCTTATTAGTGCCATTGAACCAAAATATGAGGGAGTTCCACTAGGTCAACTGCGCAGAATGGGGCGAGCGCTGCGCATGGGCGTAGGTACATCTATGAAGCTGCTGCAACAAAATAAAGTAGATGGCATTTTAATAGGCACAGCAAATGGTGGTATAGAAGACAGCATCATGTTCCTGAACCAGATTAACGAATACGAAGAAGGAAGATTAACACCTACGGCTTTTGTGCAAAGCACTTACAATGCTATTGCCGGCATGGTGAGTATGATTACCAATAACAAGGGATACAACGCCACGCATGTTCATCGTGGCCAGGCTTTTGAAAACACTGCGCTTGATGCGGCCATGCTGCTCAGCGAAAATCCGGAGCATACTTATTTAATAGGTGGCGTTGATGAAATTTCGGAAAAAAATCATCGTCTGGTTTCGCTGGCCGGTTGGTACCGCCATGAGCCAACCAACAATTTCGATTTATACCAAACAAACGCCACAGGCACACTCCCCGGTGAAGGTTCGGCATCTTTTATAGTCAGTAAGAAGAAAGAAGGCGCAGTGGCCCGAGTAACCGCCATGAAAATGGTTAGCTGTAACAATGAACAAAATGTAGTGGAGCAGTTGAAATTGTTTTTGAAAGAAAACAATGCGGAACAAAACCTTGACCTGCTATTACAAGGCGAAAACGGTGACAACCGTTTACTGAAGTATTATACAGCCATAGAAACACAGATGCCACCGCCAACAACTATTGCCAGATTCAAACATGCGTTCGGTGAGTTTCAAACGGTTTCGGCATTGGCAGTTTGGCTAGCGGGCCGGGTGTTGCAAACACAAAAATTGCCCCAGCACTTTATCAAGAAAAACACAGCGTCAGAAATTAAGCGCATACTTATATACAACAACTACCAAGGGGCACAGCACTCATTTTGGTTGTTAGAAGCGGTGTAGCTTTACTCTTCGGGAACAAAGAACACTTTCATATTACACGAAGAAATTTCTTCATCGCCTACTTTTATTTTTCCGCTGATAAGTGTAACAGCACCAAAAACTTTCCCCTCTATAATTATTTCGGTGGTCAACCGCTCACCAATACAGGGAAGCCGGCATACAGAAAAATTTTTCACCTCACCAATAAAACCTCTGCGGCTTTTGGTGTTGGCTATGTAATCTTCGTAGCCCATTTTACAACCGGCACTTTGTGCCATGTTTTCGAGCAGCCCGGCCAACGAAAGCTTTCCGTTGTCGCAAAGCACATTGCTTTCATCAAAACTAAAGGTAGTAATGCACTTATTTTCGTTTACTTCTCGTAATTCGTTTATAAAAACAAAAGGGGGTTTCTGAGGAATAAATTGAATGAGTTGATCTCCGGAAATTGGAAACATGTTGAATGGTTTAAAACGCCTGCAACTCTACTAACTTTTTGTAAATACCACCTTTTGCCATCAAACCAATATGATTGCCGCGCTCAGAAATCTTACCGTCCTGCATGACAATAATTTCATCGGCATATTGAATGGTGGAAAGCCGATGCGCAATGACAATGGTAGTTCGCCCTTTCATGAGTTTAGTCAATGCCTCTTGCACTAATTTCTCAGAATTAGAGTCGAGCGAAGAGGTGGCTTCATCTAAAATCAATATAGGGGGGTTCTTTAAAACAGCACGCGCAATAGTCAAACGCTGGCGTTCGCCACCACTTAACTTACCTCCCCGGTCGCCAATCACCGTATCGTAGCCCATATCCAGTTTTGAAACAAAATCGTGTGCGTTGGCAATCTTTGCGGCTTCTGCCACGGCTTCGCGAGTGGCGCCCTCCATACCAAAAGCAATGTTGTTGAACACCGTATCGTTAAACAAAATAGACTCTTGCGATACTATACCAAACAGCCCGCGCAAGCCTTTCAGTTTGTAATCACGTGTGGTGGTTCCGTCAATAAGAATATCGCCACTGCTTACGTCATAAAAGCGCGGAAGCAAATCAACCAGTGTTGTTTTACCTGCTCCCGACTGCCCAACCAAAGCAATCATTTTTCCTTTCTCCACTTTCAGGTTGATGCTTTCCAGAATTTTTTTGTCGTCAAAATTTCTGTAAGCAAAGCCCACATTTTTGAATTCAATTTCTGCTTTAAATTCTTTAATTTCTATGGCATTCGGCTTTTCTGCAATGTTATTTTCTGCGTCAAGCACTTCAAAAATACGATGGGCAGAAGCCATGCCTTTACGAATGTTATAAGAAGCAGTAGAGAAATTTTTGGCTGGTGGAATTAATTGTGCAAACAAAACCATGAACGCTATAAAAGTTTCCGCTTCCAGGTTTTTGTGATCAAGGACCAACACACCACCATAGTAAAGCACGGTACACACCACACACATAGCCAGAAACTCTGTAAGCGGAGAAGACAAATCGCGTTTGGTGTTAATGGTTTTGCTGAGAGCAAAAAATTCAGAATTAACTTTTGCGAATTGCGAACGCATAAACCTTTCGGCATTAAATGCATGTATAATTCTAAGCCCACCAAGTGTTTCATCGGCAATAGCGAGCAACCGCCCCGATACCGACTGTGCTTCAATAGATTGTTTTTTCAAACTTTTACCAACCCGACCAATAATAAAACCGGTAACCAGCAGCATAACAAAAACAAAAGCGGTCAGCTGGGGGCTAAGCATCAACAGCGCGCCCAGAAAAATGATAATATTCAACGGCTCTCGAACGGTTACTTCCAGAAAACTGATAATACTAATCTCTACTTCTTTTACATCATCAGTTAAGCGCGAAATGATATCACCCTTTCTTTCTTTAGAGTAATAGGAAAGCGGCAGCGATAAAAATTTTGCATAAAGCTCTTCACGCATGTCGCGCACAGCGCCACTGCGGATAGGCGCAAGAAAATAAACCGCCAGATAGCGGAACAGATTCTTAAAAAAGAAAAGCAACGCAATGCCGAGACAAAACTTTACAAGAGCAGCCAACTGTCCGTTCTCCAATATTTCTTTGCTTAAAAAAAACTTCATGTATTCAATAAACCAGTTTGCGCTGAAACTAAATTCGGGGCGCACTACTACTTTCGGAATTTTATCGAAAAGCAGTTGTAGAAACGGAATAATCATGACTACCGAAAACAACGAGAAAAAAACAGTGAGCATGTTGAACAGAGTGTTCAGCATAGCAAGAGCAGAATATTTGCGTACATAACCTAATACGCGAAGAAGATTCTTCATTGCTTCAAATATAGAATGATGAATGAAACACTCAGTGGAATAAAATATTTCCCTCAAACGCTTTTTTCTTTCTGTTACTTTTGTTCAAAATTTACCAGGCATGGATTCGCGCAGACAATTGAAAATAGCATCTGTAATTCAGGAAGCATTTACAGATATTTTAACCCGTGATGGCAGAACCATTTACGGAAAGGCTTTTGTTACCGTTACCAAAGTTTGGGCTTCGTCAGATTTATCGCTGGTGCGTTTTTATCTAAGCATTTACAACGCAGAAAACCCGGACGAAGTGATTGAAAAGTTTGAGGAAAGAAAGTTTGATCTAAAACGAAAACTGGCAGCAAGTATGCACAATCAACTTCGCGTGATGCCCGAAATAGAGTTTTTTCGTGATGAAACACTTGATTACGCCTATCGCATAGAAGAAGTGTTTAAGAAAATAAAGGAAGAAGACGAGCAACTAAAGGCGGAAACCGAAAAACAGAAGGTGGAAACCAAACCTAAAAAAGTAAGAGCTAAGAAAGCGGCACTGGTTAAAAAGAAGGCGCCATCAAGAAGAGAAAAAAGGAAAACAGACAGTTAACCTGAATTGTAAAACGCAACAGTTTCATGCTTGCATTCAGAATAGCACTCCGCTATATATTTTCAAAGAAGTCAACCAATGCTATCAACATTATTTCGCGTGTGAGCATGCTGGGCATGGGTGTAGGAGCCTTTGCGCTTATTGTGGTACTTTCCGTTTTTAATGGTTTCGAGGGGCTGGTGCTTTCGCTTTACAATTCATTTTATCCCGATTTAGAGGTGCGTGTATTAAAGGGAAAAACATTTGAAGACAATGCAACCATGTCAGGAAAAATTTTGCAACTAACAGGTATTAGCGCAGTTTCAAAAACCATTGAAGAGAATGCTTATCTGGAATACGGAGAAGAAGCACAACTCGGAACCATAAAAGGAGTGGACGAAAAATACAACGAAGTAACCACCGTAAAACAGTATGTACGGGAAGGAAAATTTTTGTTGAAAGACTCTTCTTCGAACTATGCTGTAGTTGGCGCAAATATCGGTTACTCCATGAACATAGCTGTGGAGCGAGGGGCAAATGTACTGCGAATTACAGTGCCTCGTAAGGGAGTTAAAACTGCTTTTGCGCCCGAAGATGCGTTCAATACCATGTCTGCCATTCCTTCGGGTGTATTTGCTATTCAGCAAGAGTTTGATTCGAAGTATGTTTTTGTGAATCTTGATTTTGCGCGGGAATTACTAGGCGAAGAAAACCGGGTGTCTGCTTATGAAATAAAGTTGAACCCGGATGCAGATATTGAAAAAGTTAAGCAAGAGCTAATAAAGTTAACCGGGAAGGGGTTTGAAGTGCGCACCCGCTATCAGCAGAAGGCAGAAACCTACCGCGTAATGTTGATTGAGCGTTGGGTAACTACAGCTATTCTCGGTTTTATCATCCTCATTATTTCGTTCAACATTATTGGCTCGCTTTCTATGCTTGTTATGGAAAAAACAAAAGACATTTCTATTTTGAAAGCAATGGGAGGTGACAAAAAGTTGGTGCGCAGTATTTATTTGCTCAACGGAATTTTGTCGTCTATGATTGGCGCACTAACAGGATTAGCTTTGGGCTATGCGGTGGTGCTGCTGCAAATGAAATTTCACTTTCTAAAACTTGGCGGCAGCGAATCGAGTTTTGTTATCAATTACTATCCTGTAAAAACAAAATGGATTGACCCGATTGTCACGCTTGGCATAATTGTGTCGGTTAGTATTTTGGCTTCGTACTTTCCGGCTAAGCGGGCGAGTGAAAGCGAAATGAGTTTTAAATAGCTCACTACTTCATCGCCTCCAAAATCTTTTTCATCAGATTTTCGGTCTCAGTAGTTTTTTGTCCTTCTGCTTTGCCTAAGTCAATTGCTTTTTCTGCATACGCCTGCGCTTCGCGGTAGTGGCCTGCTTTGTAAAGCAGAGCAGCATAAGTATCCATGGTGGCATATTCTGCTTTGGCTTCTGTAACAGCGAACATCCAGCCAACAGCTTTCCTAATTACCTCTTGGTCGTTACAGTTTTCGTACACATTCCACGACCAGTCGTTCAAATTATTGGAAGGGTGACCCTTAATAGCTATGTACTTATCTACCTGCTCCGCCATTTTGCCCCACTCCTCGGTGCCCTTGTAATAATTGATACGAATCCAGATAGGAGTAATGTCATCTGCCTGCTTATTTTTTGTTTGAGCAAACACAATGGTGTTTTCTAATTCTTTCTCGCTTTTGTTTTTAACCGCGTTATTCAACATTTTGTATTGAAGCGAGTTAACGACATCCTGAATTTCGGCTGTGCCGTAAAGGGTTTCGTACTTGCTTTGGTTATTGAACAAAAAATTGCGGTACTTATCATTAAGCAAAGAACCAAACCGCGTAAGCACACTAAAGCTTACCTCGCTGAACAAATCTTTTTGGGTGTCGAGGAACGAATTTACTGTAGGCGCATCTGAATTTACACGCTTGCCTTTTCCGGCAAAGGAGGCTTTATAAAACTCCGGAAAAACTAAATCAACCATTTCAGATATGGCTGATAGTGGCGGATACTCAGCCGTGTTCAATGAAAGCTTTAACTCCTGAACAAAGTTTTCAGCCGGCAGGTAACCCGGTATTTTGCGCACCAATTTGCCTTCGGCAGTAAAAATTAAAAACGTAGGAAACCCGCTTACGCGATATTTCATAGCCACGTTTACACCATAATTGTGTTCCATTTCCAGCTTGAGCGAAACAAAATTGCTGTTCAACATCTGTACCACATCGGCATTCGGAAAAGTTTCGCGGTCCATTACTTTGCACCAGCTACACCAATCGGTATAGGCATCTACAAAAAGATATTTGCCCGAGGCCTTCGCTTCAGCGCGCGCTTTGTTCCAATCGTTATCAATAAATTTTACGCCTTGTGCTGAAATAGAAAGAGTAACGGATAAGAGAAAGAATAGAACCAGGTTTTTCATACCAAATATTTGTTCAATAATAAGAAAACACAAGCACACAGCACCTCCAAATAATTAAGTTTGCCGCAATGGACATCATCCGCCTTTTGCCCGATAATATTGCTAACCAGATAGCTGCCGGAGAAGTAATTCAGCGACCGAGCAGCGCTGTGAAAGAGCTTTTGGAAAACTCGATTGATTCGGGCGCTACACATATTAAGCTAATTGTAAAACAGGCGGGCAAGAGTTTGGTGCAGGTGATTGACAATGGCTGCGGCATGAGCGACACCGATGCCCGCATGTGTTTCGAAAAGCATGCTACTTCAAAAATACGAGCGGCAGAAGATTTATACAATATCCGAACCATGGGTTTTCGCGGAGAGGCGCTGGCCTCTATTGCTTCTATTGCTCAAGTAGAATTGAAAACAAAACAGACGGGGGAGCAGCTGGGCACGCTGATAGAAATTGAAGGAATGAAAGTGTTGAAACAAGAGCCCTGTCAAACTCCCGAAGGCACTTCCATTGCCATGAAAAATCTGTTTTTCAACGTGCCTGCCCGCAGAAATTTTTTAAAGAGCGATTCAGCCGAGTTAAAAAATATTCTCGAAGAATTCCAGCGCATTGCGCTGGCGCATCCTAAAATCGGCTTTCAGCTTTTCAATAACGACTACGAAATGTATCACCTGAAAGGCGGCAATCTGAAACAGCGCATTGTGGCCTTGTATGGCGATAACTATGCGCAAAAAATAGTTCCGGTAGAAGAGAAAAGCTATGCGCTGCACGTTTACGGCTTTGTTGGCAAACCGGAATTTAGCCGCAAAACAAGAGGCGAGCAATTTATTTATGTGAACAATCGTTTTATCAAATCTCTTTATCTGGGCCATGCGGTAAGCATGGCATTTGAGCAAATGATTCCTCAGGGAAGTTTTCCGTTTTATGTTTTGTTCATGGATATTAACCCGGCAAAAATTGACATCAATGTTCACCCGGCCAAATACGAAATCAAATTTGAGGACGAAAAACTGGTTTACACATTTGTGAATCTTGGGGTAAAACACGCACTGGGCGCCTACAGTGTTTCGCCAACACTAGATTTTAATCAGGAACACCACCTGAATGTTACCGATACATTTACCCAACAGCCGCGCACCTGGTTAGAAATTACCCAACATGCCACCTCTGATAAGCCAACAAAAAAGTTTGCACCACCTAGCAATTTCGAATCGCTTACCAAGCGCCAAGAGAACAATCTGAAAAACTGGGAGCAGGCTTATGACATAACGAAGCAGACAGAAAGTAATGGACAGCAGACAACAGTCATTCAAAATACGGATGAGCATGTTTTGCCGAAAGAAGCTGTGCCACCCCACCAAATACACAATCGATATATCGTTTCGCAAATTAAGAGTGGGTTTGTTTTAATCGACCAACAGGCAGCGCACGAACGCATTATGTATGAACGCTATTTAAGGTTGTTGGAAAAAAACAAAAACGAAAGTCAACGACAGTTGTTTCCGCAGAGTTTAGAGTTAAACGCCATGGACACACAGATTCTTTTACAGATTCTGCCGGAGATAAATAATCTCGGTTTCGATATTCAGGAGTTTGGCAAAAACAGCTTTGTCATTCATGGTTTTCCGGCAGATGTAATACAGGGTAACGAAAAGAAAATGGTGGAAGAGTTGATTGAGCAATTTAAGATGAACGCACAAGTCACTAAACTATCTAAGCGCGAAAATCTGGCGAAAGCTTTGGCCTATAGTTCAAGTATAAAGAGCGGAAAAAAACTGACAGTAGAAGAAATGAAAACACTGATAGATGAACTCTTTGCCTGTGAAAATGCGTTTACCGCCCCCAACGGACGTTTTACATTTATTACGTTGGCGAATGATGAATTGGAAAAGAGATTTGAAAATAAGTGAGGGATAAAGCCTACCCATTATGCTTCAACATTTAAAGACAGTAATAATTTTGTTTTTCTACCTGCCGATGATAGCTGTAACCTATGCATTGGCTTGGCTAGATAGAAAGGTTGGCTTTCCGTTGCCGTTTCCCCGCAACCTTGATGATTTAGAAAAAAAGGAGTCTTGGTGTATTAATGAGCTAAAAAAGTGCGGTACAATTCCAACAACAGCACAAATACAGAGATATAAAGTAATTCCGTTGAATCAGGACATAATCTTTCGTTCCAATGCAGGTATCATTGAAATAGATTATTCTGATTCGAACGAAAGCAAAAAGCTACGCTGCTTCGCCAAGTTTGCCCCCATATCAGGCACTGTTTGGAACAGAACAATTTTTAATCTTCAGCTAAATCATATCAAGGAAATTTTTTTTAACCGCCATTTTATTACAGCCGATGTATCCGTTCCCGCACCTAAAGTTTATATCACACAAATGTCGATAGTAACAGGCAATTTGTGTTTGATAACCGAACTGATGGACGGATGCATGGAGTACAGGGAATGCGACTATGATTTTTTTCCTCAACACCATTTAGAGCTAACTCTCGCGGGATTGGCAAAGCTACACGCTACTTGTTGGAACGATCGAAGCAAACGAATGGAAAAAGTTTTGCCGATTGAAGACAACACAGTTTACCTTTTCGACACACTGGTTGTTTTTGCATGGAGCAAAGCCGCAAGAAAAATTTTAGTCAAAAGTTGGCGCTACATGAACCAGTTTCAAACGGTGGTTCATGGAGATTCGCGCATTGGCAATATGATGTTTCCGAAATCTGAAACCGAAGGGCGATTTGTTTTTATTGACTGGCAGGCTGTTCGCAAAGGCAGGGCCGCATACGACCTGGCATATTTTATTATGCTGAGCTTAAAAGAGGAACACAGCAAAGCTGTTGAGCAAAGATCTATCGAGACATACTATCAGCATTTAGTTGGTTTAGGTGTTAAAGATTATAGCCGTCAGGATTTAGAAGAAGATTATCGTCACGCCTGCTTGTGTGTTTTGGTTTTACTCTCTCTGCCTTTGTTAAGTGGCGAGGCTAGCGTAGAAGGGGCAGGTGCATTGATTTTTGTTTTTGGTATGAATGTTTGGCGAGAACGAATGAAAGCAAAGTTTGAAAACTTCGATTATCAATGGCTTTCTAAAAACTATGAACTAACAGAAACCGATGCGCGAAAGGCTATAGATGAAATGCTAAAGGTAATTGAACTGCGTCTCGAAAAAATTGTGCGAGAAAACTCCAAATAAAAAATTTCTCCCTTGCGGTGTCGTCTATATAACAGAGTTGTTTCATCTCTGCGCTGTTACATTAAATTAGCCCCATGTTCAATATAGATACACGCAGCGTTACGTTTAACCTTATAATGGTAAACGTATTGCTCTTTATAGTTTGCAATATCCGTCCAGAGTTAGGTAACATTCTAAGCTTACATTATTTCTTTAACAACCACGACTATCTGCGGTTGCTATACACACATTCGGTAGATGTTACACCTTACCCCAACCTGAGCGCCTTTGCGCAGAGCGCATATTACTACGGCTCTGCAGGAACATTTATGCCGTTACAAATTATCACACACATGTTTATGCATGGCAGCATCAGCCATATTTTCTTCAACATGTTTGGCTTGTTTACTATCGGTATAATATTAGAGCGTGTGTGGGGTGCGCAACGCTACCTCTTGTTTTATTTCATTACCGGATTTGGCGCTGTTGTTTTGCACATGATGGTGCAGGGTTTTATGATTTACTCAGCTACCGGCAGTGTTAACCCAACCTTGGAAATGCTGGAAGCCCACCCCGGTGCCTGGAGCACTTATTTTTCTTCCACCGTGGGCGCATCAGGCGCTTTGTTTGGTGTGCTTACCGCATTTGCCGTTCTGTTTCCAAACACGGAGTTGTATTTGATGTTTATTCCGGTTCCGATAAAAGCGAAGTACTTTGTAACAGTTTATATTCTTATTGAACTCTACCTAGGAATATCTATGTATGGTGGTGACAATGTGGCGCACTTTGCGCACTTAGGTGGGGCTTTATTCGGATTTCTGCTGGTGAAATTCTGGAATAAAAACAGAAATTCACTCTACTAAATTATCTGTAAGAGTGTTCACCAATTCTATTTCTAATGATATTAAATATCAGTTTCGCTATGGCAACATGGTGGTGAAGTTGATTTTTATTAACGTTGGCGTATTCATTTTTTTCGGACTGTTGAGTTTGCTCGGTTTTGTTTTGCAGGATAAGTCACTCTATAATATCTTGCTTACTAAAGCACAAATGCCTGCATCATTTTCTGCTTTGTTGTATCAGCCGTGGTCGGCTTTTACCTATATGTTTCTTCATACAGGTCTGTTACATATTGTGTTCAACATGCTTTGGCTGTATTGGTTCGGTGAAATTTTTGAGCTGTACTTAGGCGATAACAAAATTCTGCCACTTTATTTGATTGGAGGGGTTTCCGGTGCAATAGTCTATGCGCTGTCCTATAATTTATTGCCTGTTTTTAAGCCGCAGTTAAACATATCGCTTATGATGGGAGCATCGGCAAGTGTGTTTGCTATAGTGTTCGGAGCAGCCACACTAGCCCCCAACTACGAAGTACGGTTGCTTTTTTTGGGCAACGTGCGCATAAAATATATAGCTCTAGTTTCGCTTTTGCTTGATGTGATAAATATTCCATACGGAAATGCGGGCGGCTATCTGGCACACGTAGGTGGGGCTGTCAGCGGATATTTTTTTATAAAAACATTACAGGGTGGAATAGATGTTGCTTCTATATTTAAGCGCAAAACAAAAATGAAAGTGAGCCGAACCGAAAATTTCTCGAAAAGCAGTTCTGCGAAGCGTAACGATAGCGAGCAACAGCGTGTAGATGAAATTCTCGACAAGATTGCGCGTAGCGGTTACGACAGTTTAAGCAAGGTGGAAAAAGATTTTCTGTTTAAATTTTCCAACAAAAAGTAGCTAAGCTTTAGGGTGCGCCTGTTTGTAAATGTTTTTCAGTTTGTCAATAGTGTTGTGTGTGTACACCTGTGTTGCCGCTAAGCTTGCATGACCAAGCAGTTCTTTCACGGCATTTATATCGGCACCGTTATTCATAAGATGAGTGGCAAAAGAATGGCGAAGAGTATGCGGACTTCGCTTGTCCACCGTGGTTACCAAGGACAAGTATTTTTTTACTTTAGAATAAACAAAGGCAGGGGTTGCCCTTTTCCCATTGTTATCGGTCAGTAGAAAATTGCCGTCCTGCGTTTCGAAGGTTTCTTTTTTAACTGCTATAAACTGATGAACTGATTGCAGCAGATTTTTGTGAATGGGGATCAACCGCTCTTTGTTTCCTTTACCCAACACCTTAATTTGCATTTGATAGGAATCAACATCACTTTCTTTGAGATGAAGCAGTTCACTTCTGCGCATGCCAGTGCCGTAAAGTAGTTCTACAATTATTTTATCGCGGGCACCCTCGTAGCCCTCCGGAAATTCGATTTGGCGCAGCAGCTTGTCAATGCCGGTTTCATCTACAAAAGCAGGCAGCCGTTTCGAAATTTTTGGCGATTGCACCTTTTGCAATGGGTTTTTTTTCACCACTCCTCTGCGCATTAAAAATTTGTAGAACGATTTGAGCGTGGAAATTTTTCGGTTAACAGAACGCGAACTTATTTTTTGCTCCATCATACTTACCATCCAGTTACGAATCTGTATGTGCGACACCATCAGAATATCTGATTCATCGCGCAGTAAAAAATTTTGAAACTGTACTAAATCGAGCGAGTATGATTCGAGCGTATGCTTTGAGTATCGTTTCTCAAACGCCAAAAAATTTAAGAAAGATTGCACTTGCTGATGGTTCTCCATACTTTAAAACGAAGATGATACAGTTTTATGTTGTGCCCTAAACGATTGTAAACAAGCACACAATCGGTGTTTAGTTGTGTGTGCAGAATAGAGATGCTGTAACTTGTATCTACCGGCACTCAACTAATTTTTCCCCATACTTTCTCTTTGGTTTCCTCGCGCAAAAAAAGCAGTAGCGATTGATGTTCGGGTTTAGATAAAGAAGGGTCGGCATCGAGTAGCGCTTGAGCACTTGTGCGTGCTACTTCCAATACATTGGCATCATGAACCAAGTCTGCTATTCGAAGGTTTACCGCACCACTTTGCTGTGTGCCCTGTATATCACCGGGGCCGCGGAGTTTCAGGTCTTCTTCGGCAATTCGGAAACCATCGTTAGTTTCACACATAATAGCGAGGCGTTGTTTGCTTTCGCGCGTAAGTTTTGCGCCCGTTATTAATATGCAGAAGGATTGTTCGGCTCCACGCCCAACTCTTCCGCGTAACTGGTGCAATTGCGACAAGCCAAACCGTTCGGCATTTTCTATTACCATCACGCTGGCGTTGGGCACGTTAACCCCAACTTCTATTACAGTAGTGGCAATCATTATTTGTGTTTCGCCTTTTACAAAACGTTGCATTTCAAAATCCTTATCGGCAGGGCGCATGCGGCCGTGTACCATGCTCAATTGGTATTGTGGTTTTGGGAATGCGCGTGATATGCTTTCGTAACCGTCCATCAAATGTTTTAGATCAAGCGCTTCACTTTCTTCTATCAGTGGATATACCATATAAACCTGCCGACCTTTAGCTATTTCATCGCGTAAAAAGCCAAACACGGCTAAGCGTTGTGAGTCTGTTCGGTGAACAGTTTTTATCGGTTTGCGCCCGGGGGGTAGTTCGTCAATTATGCTCACATCTAAATCGCCATACACCGTCATGGCAAGTGTGCGCGGAATGGGAGTGGCGGTCATTACTAACACGTGTGGCGGCTTAGTGTTTTTGTTCCAAAGGGCAGCCCGTTGTGCCACACCAAAGCGGTGTTGCTCATCAATAACCACCATGCCCAAATTTTTAAAAACTACAGCATCTTCAATTAGCGCATGTGTACCGATGAGGATGTCAATTTTTCCTTCAGCAACATTTTCTAGAATCATTTTCCGCGCCTTACCTTTTATACTTCCGGTAAGTAAAGCCACATTCAGGTTCATGTTGCGTAAAACCTGTGAAATACTTTCCAGATGTTGATTGGCTAAAATTTCGGTTGGCGCCATCAAACAAGCCTGAAATTTATTGTCTATAGCCATTAGCATGGTCAGCAACGCTACTACTGTTTTACCGCTACCCACATCACCCTGTAACAGGCGGTTCATCTGCTTGCCGGTAAGCGTATCGCGCCTGATTTCTTTCAGTACGCGTTTTTGCGCTTCGGTTAATTGAAATGGCAATTGTTTGTTATAAAAATGGTGGAAGTTGTTATCAATTTTTTCGAGCACAAAACCTTTTGTAATTTCAGTTCGATTGGTTTTTATTTTCAACAATTGCAGTTGTAGCAAAAACAACTCTTCGAATTTTAATCTGCGCTGCGCTTGGTGCAGCAGATTTTCGTTTTTTGGAAAATGAATTTGCATCAAAGCCTCGTAGCGTGAACACAAACGGTATTGCTGCAAAAATTCGGCAGGCAAAAACTCGGGCACATCACGCTCTTGCACCAGTTCTACTAATGTGCGCATCAGCCTCGCAATACCTTTCGAGTCGAGAAACCGTTTCCGCGCTTTTTCGCTGGTGGAATACACCGGCTGCAAGCCTTTACCGGCATTTTTTATCTCATCTGTAAACAGCTCAACTTCAGGGTGCGCTATGTTGTACTCGCCATTAAAAAAGGATGGCTTGCCAAACACCAGCAGCTCAACATTAGGCTTCAGTGTTTTTAAAATAAAATCAATACTCTGAAACCAAATTAAATCAACCTCACCCGTTTCATCTCTAAGTGTAGCGAGTAATCTTTTTTGCCGGCCCACACCTAACTGCCGAAATCCGGAAATTTTTCCCTTTAGCTGAATGTATTGTGTGAGCGGATTGATTTCGCTTACGGTATGCACTATGCTTCTATCAACGTACCTGAACGGATAATATTTGAGCAACCCACCAAATGTTTCTATTTGCAACTCTTTGCGTAATAGCTCGCCCTTTTGAGAGCCAACCCCCTTCAGATACTCTATACTAGATTGCAGTAAAGCCGGCATACTTTGCTATTGGCGCTAAAGTAGAAATGATAGGGTTAAACAGAGGCTAACCGGTAATAAAACCCTTGGCCGCAGCAGCTTCCTCCTCCTGTTTTTTAACTAAAGCCAAACTGAGGGTAGCTAAATAAAATGGCAAACACGGAATTTTGAATCGCGACAAAGCACCAAAATTGTAACTGGTAGAGCCCACAGCAAAGGCAAAAGCAAAAGAAAAAATAAAACAAAAAGAAATCATAGGGTCGGTCATAATAGAAACAAAAAAGACACGCGCACCGGCTTTGCGTATAGTAGTAAGTGTAAACCAGAGTATATATAAACTCTCAACAGCTGCAATTGCCACAATAGGCTTTTTTGATTCCCAAAGATAAGGTCTAAAAAAAGTTACGTTGACAGAAGCCAACACTTTTACAATAATGTTTCCATCAGGTATGGTATAGGCGCTTCCATCGGTTTGTTCTGAGCGGATAGTATGCCACCTTTGGAACCCCTCCATTTTATCGTTCAGGTTGTCAAGGTTATAAGAAGTAAAAGTTGAGGAAAGCGCGTTCAACATGCCAAACCCAATGCCCGCTATCAGCAACATGATAATGGGAAATAAAAAAATGCGTAATGTCTGTGATCCAATACGCGAACCATATTGATTTAATACAAAAAACACCAAACTAGGCATGAGCGCCAGAAGTATGTACGCCTTAGCCACACCAACAATATAAAGACAGATAAACCCATAAACAAAGTACCTTGGTCGGTACTCGCCCTTAATAAAAATGTGATACACACAATAAACCAATATTCCTAAGCCCCCAAAAGAAACAGCATCTTTTAATACCCCCGAGCCCCATAACAGTAATGATGGAAGGTACAGGCAAAATATAGCAGCTTTGGGCGCTACGGCAGGTTTATAATCGTAAAAAACTTGAAACAGCTTCCAGGAGCCCATAAAGCCCCAGAGGGAGAAAACGAGGCTTATTGCAAAGTAGGATCTGAAAAGAAAAAGATTTACAAAGCCGCACAGGCGTACAATGAGATACGAATTGCTTTTTTCTAATAATTCTGAGGGAAAATAAGGGATGTTTAAAATCTCCGTTTGAAAGAATTCGGGCCAAAAAACGACCCAATTTCTAATTGGATCGTTGGTAAAAAACCCCGACACAATGGTTGACCGCTTGAAATAAATAATAGAGTCACCACCCTTGAACATAAAGGCGTAGATGCCGGCAATGGCAAGACCGCCAAGCATACGCAAGTAGAGCCCGCGGGTAAAGAAATGTGCCAATTCTGAGTTACCGTATTTGCGGGCAGCATAGTTTTTGCCCCAAAACCATACCACCAGTAAAAGGATTGGAGTTAATATCAAATCCTGTATGCCTACGAGTTGGAACTCCATAGAGAAACTTCTAATGTGAAGTTAAAAAATGCAGAGACTACTGTTTCAACCGTGGATCCATAGCATCCGTTAAGCCATCGCCTATAAGGTTGAAAGTAGTAACCGTAATAAAAATGGCGAAGCCAGGGAAAATAGCCAGCCACCAAGCCTGAGGTATTTGACGCGCATAAGAAAGCAACTGCCCCCAGGTAACCGTGTCGGCCGGACCTAAACCAAGGAATGATAAAGTTGACTCTGTAAGTATGGCTCCTGCAATACCAAACGCTATGGAAATAAGCACCGGTGAAAGAGCATTGGGTATGGCATGGCGGAAAAGAATATGCACGTTTGAGTAGCCAAGCGAATTAGCGGCTTCAATATATTCGAGGTTGCGAACCTTTAGCAACTCTGCGCGGATAAAACGTGCTATACCTGTCCAGCCGGTTAAGCCAATGATACCCATTATTACATAAAGATTTGGCTTGCGAACAATGGAGATTATAAGCAGAATTAAGAAAAGTGTAGGAATAGAGTTCAACACTTCAATCATGCGCATGATTATTAAGTCGAAAGGAACAGCCACTTGCCTGCCAAGAAAAGAAACTCTCTTGAGCGGAATAACCAACAAATTTCCAACTACAAATACGGCTGCAAAAATCAGCAAACTAATACCTAGTTGTAAAAAGCCATCGCCCAGCGATTTGCCAAGTGCATCGGTAATATCGTAGCTGCGCGCACCAAACGCATAGAAAAAGGCAAAGAATAAAAACACCAAATTACCCCACAGCCTGATTCGTGATACCTGAAAGTTTTCATCGCCATAAAAACCAGCTAACGAGCCAAGTAAAATACCAATTACCGAAGCAATAAGCATTGATACAATGCCCACAGTCATGGCAATTTTGGTTCCGTGAATCATGCCGGCTAAAACATCGCGGCCCAGTTCATCGGTGCCAAACCAGTGGTGCCAACGCATAGATGGAACTATCTGTTCATCAAACGGACCCTTTGAGTGTATGTTAGCATCGTCCTGATTCATGGGTAAATAAGGTACAGGAGGAAAAACACTCCACTCATAGTTCAGGGTTTTCCAATCAACGTTTCTAAACTCTTTTTGAAATTCGCCCAAGCCCAAGCCCACAGACATGTCTTTCAAAACAGGAAAGTAAACAGAGCCCTCGTATTTACACATCAATGGTTTTTCGTTGGCCAAAAACGGAGCAAACACAGCAATTACAGCCAGCACAGATACTATGTAAACAGAAATAACAGCCGTTTTCTTTTTGCGGAACTGCTTGCGCACAAAAGCCCAATAACTTTGGTCGTTCTTTTTATTTGTTGCTTCAGCCATTATTTTTTCGAATAAGAAATTCTCGGATCAACTACAGCGTATAAAATATCGGAAACCAGATAACCCACCAGAGTAAGTATAGCGGCAAACATGGTGTTGGTTAAAATCATTGGGTAGTCTTTCTGAATTACTGCGGCATAAGTTATTTGCCCTAAACCGGGAATGGTGAACAGAAACTCAAGAATAATAGAACCGCCAATCAGTGCCGGAAAAAACGAAGCAAAAATGGTGATGATAGGCAGCAGTGAATTTCGGAAAGCGTGTTTCCAAATTACTTTGTTATCGGGCAAACCTTTAGCGCGAGCCGTGCGGATATAATCTTGCCCAAGTACTGTAAGCATAGAACCGCGCATTTGGCGAGAGAGATACGCGAAGCTGGCATAAGATGCAATAATTAAGGGAAGCGCTAAGTGATAAGCTAAATCACCAAGCTTGTAGAGTGTGCCGTCTTCCCACGTAGCATCACCTAACCCAAACGGAGGAAAAATTTCTATATAATCGGGGCTGCATAAAAAGAAAATGGCCATAGTGCCTATCCAGAAAACAGGAAGAGAATAAGTAAGAAAAAGGGCTACTGTCATACCCGAATCGTAAGTGCTGCCTTTGCGCACCGCCAACGAAATACCAAGAGGAATGGAAATAACGTACTCAATAATAATTACCAAAATGCTGATGAGCATGGTAATCCAGAGGCCATCCCATATCACACTCTTAACGGGGCGCTTGGTAAAAAACGAAATGCCATAGTCGCCACGAATAAAACCTTTGCCGAGCGTAGGATCGGTTTCTTCGCCAAACCATTTTGCTTCGCCAAACAACCAACGGTGGTATTGATTGTGTGTGCCGCTCCACTGAATACGGGGCAAATATTTTTTGTATGATGTTGCTTGACTTTTTATTGCTGAATATGCAGCTTCAGTTGATTCGGCCTGAGATTTTAAATTAGTTAGAGAAGCAACGGAAGATGTTTGTTTTTTTAAATCGGTAAACAAAGCAGCCAGCACTATGTCTTCGTGATTTATGAAAGCCTTAGCCACAGTGTTGCGTATTTCAATGAGTGCATTGGCATTGGTTGAATCTTTTTTAGTAGAAACCACTTCAAGTTCCAGCGCTTTTAATTGGTGGTAATACGCTTCAATTTGTGGCCAGTTGCCGTATTCATATACCAGCCGGTCTAACATTTCGCGGTGGTTTTTGGTTGGTATGCGAATCATGGTATCGCACTGTGCAGCATTAGTAAATGCAAAATAAAAGATGGGCAAATCGAGTCCTAGTTTATGACGCAGGTCTCGATACGACTTTTCGGTAGCCAGTTTATCAGAGGCTTGCCCTTCGCCACTACTGCGGTTAAGCATTGTTTCGGCAGGGTCTCCGGGGGCTGCCGAAATAAGAATAAACGTGAGCAGCGAAATGATAAAAAGCGTAGGTATGAAAATGAAAATACGTTTGAGTATATAGCCAAACAACGGAAAGGAAATTTTTGCCAAGAAAAATTTCTTTCCCGAATCGGTTTTGCCACTCTTTGTTTCTACTTCTACCGGCTTCATTAAAATTATTGTTGAGCCAGTTTAAATGCAGCTTCATTGAAGCCAGGACGAACAATAAATGTTTCAGTGCCTGTAAAGCGTTTGCTGATAGCTATTTTTTCTTTCGGACTCCAAATAAAAATATAAGGGACTTGTTCGTGCACTTTTACCTGAAACTTGCGGTATAAGTCATTGCGAATTTCTTCGTTTAGTTCGCTGCGGATGTCTTCAATCATTTTATCTGTTTCGGCATTGCCAAAGTAAACATAGTTGCTGCCACCGTTTATTGATTCGGTGTGCCAAATTTGTTTTGGATCATCCGGATTTGGAGACCCAATCCAGGCACCGTAAAACATTTCGAAATCGTGCTTGGTTTGGTTTTCAATATAAATACTCCACTCTTGCGGCACCACATCTACGTTAATACCAACTTGACGACAAGCCTCTTTAAAAATTAACGCAGCATCTCTTCGTGTATCGTTACCGGCATTATATGTAAACGTAATGTTGAATTCGGTAGGTTTGCCATTTAAGGTTTTGTCGAGTGTGCCATCGCCATTGCTGTCTTTCCAACCGGCTTCGGCCAATAATACTTTTGCCTTTTCGATGCTAAAATCAAAGGATGTAATGGTATCATTAAACGCCCCTTTTTTATATGGATTTATTGGGCCGTTTACACGCTGACCTAATCCGTAACCAATTACTTTTATGATTTTGTCAACGTCTGTAAGGTGTGCAAGGGCGGTGCGTGTGCGCACGTCTTCAAATTTAGGATTGCGCATGTTTATACCAAAGTAGGTGTAGGCCATGCTTAGAGGAGTGGCCAAATCGAAATTCTTTTTTATTTCTTCACTGGGTTCAAGTTGTTCTACAAAATCTTTGCTTTTAATGCCCGACATAACATCAATTCGCTTACCCTTTAAAGCTGTAAGTGCTGCTGTTTGGTCTTTAATGGTTTGGTATATAAGCTTATCGGGAAAAGCCATGTATGAATACTCGGTATTAAATTTTTCGCCCCACCAGTCTTTTTTCTTTTTGAGAACAATTTTTTGCCCGGTAACCCACTGGTCGAAAGCGTAAGGACCTGAACCTACTATATAACCTGAGTCGCGCTGATATTTTTCACTGTTATATTCGGCAGCAAATTCTTTCATAACGGGGTTTTGCTCCACTTCGTTGTACTTAGTGGCTATGTCGTTTATCGAAATTTGATCCATTAATTTTTTAGGATCATAGATATATTGCGGTATCATGCTGAACGAACCGGCTACCGATTTTGCCAGAATGTATTTTTTATTGCAAACAATAGTGAGCTTGCGCGGGTTGTCAGGATAAGTAATTATATCACTTACTAATTCGAAATACGGACGGTATTGTTCGTTGCTTATTACCGGAGCCTTGTAAAGTTTTATTGAAAACACAGCATCCTTGGCAGTTATAGGTTCGCCATTATCCCATTTTGCTTCTTCGCGTATTTCGCAGGTATATTTCAGCAGTCCCGAGGCTTCATCGTATTCTTCTACCGGCAATGCTTTAGCTAATACCGGCTCCATTTCCAGTGTTTTTGGATTGGTGCCCCATAGCCCCTGAAACATTTGCGCTAAGTAATAGCCGGCATCGGCACTTTGATAATTGGTGGGGTTAAGCATGTCAGTATCGCTTAACTCGTGAATTATAACTTCATTTTTTTCTTTCTTTTTTCCGCAGCCGTAAAGCACTAGTGCGGCTAACAGAACAGCAACAAATTTTGTAGCGGAATTAAATTGCATAACGAGGGTGTTTTTTTGTTTTACACTAAGGCGGACAAACCTAACTGAAATGGTGTAATAAGCAAGGAGAGAAATATGGTGCAAACTGCCAAGTGTGCTGCGGAACCCCGACTAAAACCTAAGGTGCTTAACGGTTAGTCCTTCGTTAATCAGTTGCTTCAGCGATTCTATACCAATTTTTAAATGCTGTTCAACATAGTTTCCTGTTACTTTTATGTCGCTTATTTCGGTTTTTACTCCTTGTGGCACCATGGGCTGATCGCTCACTAATAACAATGCTCCGGCAGGTATTTCGTTTTTAAATGCAGTAATAAATATGGTGGCGGTTTCCATATCAATAGCCATAGCGCGGATTTGGCGCAGGTATTCTTTAAATTCTTCATCCCACTCCCACACTCTGCGGTTGGTGGTGTACACGGTGCCTGTCCAGTAGTCCTGATTCATGTCGCGTATGGTGGTAGAGATAGCTTTTTGCAAGGCAAAGGCCGGTAGTGCCGGCACTTCTTTCGGAAAGTAATCATCGCTGGTACCTTCGCCACGAATAGCGGCTATGGGCAGAATAAAATCACCTACTTCATTTTTCTTTTTTAAACCACCGCATTTGCCTAAAAACAAAACAGCTTTGGGCTCAATAGCCGAGAGCAGATCCATTATGGTAGCGGCATTGGGGCTACCCATACCAAAGTTGATAATAGTAATGCCATCGGCACTGGCGCTGCGCATGGGGCGGTCGGCTCCATGTACTTCTACGTGGTGCATGTCGGCAAACATTTGCACATAGTTGTCAAAATTGGTGAGCAGGAGGTATTGGCCGAAATCCTTTAGTTCGCGACCGGTGTAACGGGGTAGCCAGTTCTTTACTATTTCTTCTTTAGTTTTCATTCAGTAAATTGCTTTCAACAAAAATAAGAAAGTGACAGAGGTAAAATTTGGCAAATACAAGTTTAAGACCGAAGAGCGCAACAACAAAGAATTTATTTTTGATGTGGTTCGCAAAATTTGGGTTACGCTAACGCCCGAAGAGTGGGTAAGGCAGCATGTGCTGCATTACCTGATTTACAGTAAAAAGTTTTCACCGGGCCTTATAGCCGTAGAAAGAGGCATTGACGTAAACGGATTACATAAGCGGTTTGATGTAGCTGTGTTTGCAACTAATGGCCAACCCCAAATGATAGTGGAGTGTAAAGCCCCCGAAGAAAAATTAGACCACAAGGTGTTTGAACAAATTTCCGCATACAACCTTTCGCTGCGCGTAAATTATTTATGGGTAAGCAATGGTCACTATAATTTTTGCTGCAAACTCAACAACGGAATACAGCTACTTAATGCAGTGCCTTCGGCCGCTGAAGTATTTTCAAACACACAATAAATACCGGTGACATTTAAGCAAGCTAAGCAACAATTCATCTGGCTGCCCTGGACACTTTGGTGTGCGCTGGTTTTTGCAGTTGCTTTAGCTATTGCTTTTCCGGTATTGGTGTTTGTGGTGCTTAGCAAAAACCAATGGTTGCTTTACAAGTTGCACTTTTTGGTTTCTTCTTTTGCCCGGGTTATTTTGTTTCTGTGGGGTATTAGAATTAATGAAGTAAACCCCGAACTAAGAGAACCCAAACAGCAAACAATTTTTATTAGCAACCACATGAGCTATCTCGATGGAATTATTGCAGCAGCCATTATACCCAACTATATTAAATATTTAGGCAAAGCAGAAATTTTGGAGTGGCCGGTATTGGGCTATGTAATGAAACATATGTACGTGGCGGTGCAGCGCGATGACGAGGACGACCGCCAGCGCAGCATGCTCGAAATGACAGAGAAACTAAAAACAGGCGCTTCTTTTTTTATTTGCCCCGAGGGTACCTGCAACACTACCGAAGACCTGTTGAAGTATTTTCACAGCGGTGCTTTTCGGTTAGCTATTGACAACCGTCTGCCGTTGGTTCCACTTACTTTTATTGGAACCCACATTTTGTATCCGCGGTATGGGCTTATGCTAAAACCGGGCACCATCACCGTTTACTGGAACCGGCCCATTGATACCTCTGCTTACACTATGGCTTCGGTCGAAAAATTGAAAATACACACGCAACAAATTATGCGCACACATCTGCTCAAACATTTTCCGGAGGCAAAATACAGGCCGTAGTTTCTTTTGCCATCTTCGCCTGCGGTTTAAAGCCCTATTTATTTTCATTGTCAAACACAAATCATCACAATTCTCAAAACTGGCTGCTGCTTGGTTGGCTTACTATCATCTGGGGCACTTCGTACATTCTTATAAAAAAGTCGCTGCTCGGGTTTTCGGCTGTAGAGTTAGCCTGTTTGCGTATAAGTATTTCGTTTCTAATATCTATACCATTTGCCGTGCAGGCTCTGCGTAGCTTGCCGCGCAATAAATATTCTACGGTGCTACAAGTTGGTTTTTTTGGAAGTGGAGCACCTGCATTTTTATTTGCGCTCAGCATGACGCACAGCGACAGCGCGCTGAATGGTGTGCTCAACTCACTTTCGCCATTATGGACATTGCTGATTGGTTACTTTCTGTATCAGGTAGCTATTTCGAAGCAAAAAATAGGGGGCGTGTTGATTGGTTTTGCCGGGGCGGTGGTGCTACTTTTGGGTAAAGCAGATGTTAGCCTGCAAACCGATGTGATATATGGCATACTGCCGGTAATTGCCACGTTTTGCTACGGCATGAGTAGTAACATCACCAAACAAAAACTGCAAAACCAAAGCCCGGTGCAAACTACTTCGCTGGCTATGATGATGATTGGCATACCTGCATTTATCATGTTGCTGTTTACCGATGTACCGCAAAAAATAAGCAACGGCACAGTGTGGTTTCCGTTGGTGTGTGTGGCAGCACTTTCTGTTTTCGGAACATTGATTGCCTGGATGCTTTTTTACCGCTTAGTGCAGCGCACCGATGCGCTGTTTGCCGCCAGCGTTACTTACCTGATACCTATTGTTGCCATTGCCTGGGGGCTGTTTGACGGAGAAACTTTTTCAGCCATTCAGTTGGTGGGTGTGGTGCTTATTTTGGTGGGGGTTTATTTTACTACGAGGCAGAACTCTTCCGCTTTGAAAAAGAAGTAGGCAAGAGAAAAAAAATTTCGTCTTTTATTGTTCAATAAATACAAAGCACATGGCACTTTACTTTTGTAAAAACTATTTAACCGCAGGAGACTACCTGCGCACCACCCGCCAGTATTCATCAGCACAAAGTTTATCGCGCGCCAGTAAGAACGGGCGCCAGCGGGTGCATTTTATTGGCGGGCTTAGTTTTGTAGCAGGCAACAGTGCCGATATTGCCGCTCTGCATGGCATTAGTTCGTGGGAGGGGCTCAACGTTATAGAAACCCTGCCCGAAGGGCTGGATACGCTTAGCCGGATAAGCAAAAAAGTAGGCGTGGGCGAAGCAGTAATGTTAGGCTGGGCAATGTTTAACCGCATGGATGTATATTGGGTGGGCGGGCATTTTGCAGCCCGGCTCGAGCCGGCAAGCCAAATAGCCAAACACGAAAAACAGCGTAAAGCCACATTTACCAAGCCGGCCAGGCCGCGTAGAAAGGGAACCTATCTGTAACAACCGTAAGCCCTCATAGTAAGGCAAAAAACTGTGCTTTTTACTTCAAATACTCAGTTTAACCTATCACGTTAGTTAGTTTGTGTCATAATGGGTTAATGGTAGAAATCTCGCATATACTCTTCATGTCTGACGGGTTAACATAAAACGTCTCATATCAACCCATCGTGATTGGAGGGATGATTGTAGAAACCCCTAATAATCCCGACAACATAGAAAGGATGATGGTGGAAGTTCGCAATAAACCCTACGGTTCTGGTGGGTTAATATGAGAAACCCGCTATATACCCATCAGTTCTGCAGAGGGCGTTTGCGCAAGCCCGCAAACAACTGAAAACAATGGTGAGTAAAGCGGGCTAATCAAAAACAACCTTGCCCTTACCTACAGCAGCACCTCCGCTTTGCAACTGCCAGTAGTAGATACCCGCAGGCAGGTTGTTCCGGTTAAGTGTGGTGGTTTGCGAAGTAACGGCTTCGCGTTTTACTTCTCTGCCTAAAGCATCGTAAAGCAGAAAGAGGGTTTCGGAACTTGGTGAAGAAGAGAGCTGAAAGGTGAAGGCGGTGTCGGCATCCCGGCAACTATCTACTAAAGATTGCCCGCACATATCTATATCCAAAACACCCTTAAGCACAGAAGAGTCTACCTGCAAAAAAAATTGAACTACTGTATCTTCAGTAATTGATTGCATCGGAGTTTTGGTAATCACTCTTTTTATATACTGTAGCGAATCGCCAATTGGGTAATATGACCTTCCGATAATAATTTCCATTTGGGTAAATCCTCAAAGCTGTTGAGGGTATCCTTTTGAGTAAAAAAATGTATCGCCTACAGTAAAATTCTAAACCTCACCAATGGTTGAGGGTATGGTTGACTGACTAAATCCTTTGAGGAAAAAACCGAGAACAAAAATGAAGCAGAACTTCTTCATGCACTAAAAGTAAAAAATAAACCGCCTACCACTTCAACTTATACAGCGCCTTAAGCCCCTACCAGCGCACCCACCGGAATACTTAAACCTCGGCTCAAGTTTCTAATCATGTCCACGGTCATAGAGCGCTTGCGGCTCATAATCTGCGATACGGTGCTTTTATTGCCAATGTATTTTACCAAATCGCTTTGCTGCAGACCGCGCTCCTCCATTACATATTTCAAAAACTCCACCGGGTCGGGCGAAGAAATAGGGTAGTGTTCACTCTCGTATTTCTCTACCAATACAACCAGCAGTTCTAACTCATCTGCTTGTGCGGTGTTCTTTTTGGTATTGTTCATCAACGCAAAAATTCTTGCCAACGCTTTTTCGTTTTCCTTTTCTGTTTTAATCACCTTTATCATAAGTAATAGTTTTTACGTCCACCTTATCGTATTGCTTGTGGGTGCCTATCCACAACACAAACACGAGTTGAAATTTAAAATCAATGCTTGCTACCAAGCGGTAGTCGTTTCCTTTTCTATTAAACACTACGCGGTTGCTGCCAACAATACTTGCACTCTTTATATCCGCTTTTAACTCTGCCGGATTTTTCCAATCTGCCTCAGCCACCAGTTTATGCCAGTTTAGCAAAGGCGTTTCCGCATCGGGATATTTCACCCAGAATTTTTTGAGCGTTGCCTTGGCTATTATGCGCATATCCTGAAACGAAGATAAAAGAAAAGTTTGCAAATTGTAAACTTTGCAAAGCAAGGCGGCAATAGAGTTCTACCACTTCAACTTATAAAGCGCCTTAAAAGCTTCTTTCTCTTTATCGGCAGTAATTTGTTTTATATTCGTTGCATGCTTAAAGATTCTTCGGGCAATACAGAGATAAAACTCAACGGGCTGGCATCGTCAAATGTGCCGCGCAAACTTACCGCCCGCGATATAGCATTGGGCATTGGCCGCAAAGCCACCGAAGAAGAAATAGAAGAATACCTCAGCCGCCCATCAGGCAAAAGCATTCCGCTTAAAGAAGGCATTGCGCAGATAAAAACCAAACTGCAACAGAAGCAATCGCTTAAAAAACGGAAATAGAAATACGGGCAAAAGCACTTAAAACACTTGATGAAGTGGCGAACTTTGTTGAGTCGCTAAACACGCAAGGGTCGGGCAGCCGTTGGTTAGATAAATTTTTTCTGCGCATACAGGCATACGCTTTGCCCAATGTAAAGTATGCGCTTTGTAAAAACGCTCGCTTAGCCAAGCGCAAATACTGTTGTATTACTTTCAATAATTGAATAGTGGCGTTCAGGATTACAAAAAACAAGTTTGTAATTTATGAAGTAATGCATGGCACAATTTTGCAGTAGCTACCACTTGATTTTATAAAGCGCTTTAAAAGCTTCCTTCTCTTTATCGGCAATTTGCAGAAGCATATCGCCCATATCGTTAAAATCTTTTTGCTCGGTTAAGCGGCCTTTGTAAATAGCCGATGCCTGCACCGAAGATTCGCGCCACAAGTCTCCTATAGTGGTAAACCGGTTCGATAATTCTAAAAGCTCATCGCGCTTTACATATGAATGTGCCTGTTGTAAAAATGCTGCATACACAAAACGGAAACCCGCGCCACCGGTGCCTATTTCCTCGCCCATGCGCACCAGTTGCGCTAAGTATAAACCGCCCCTGCGCACACCTAAATTTTCTCGCCAGGTTTTAATTCTGTTGGCCGTAAAGCGAATGCCCGCCACACCTAAAATTGGCACAGGTGTTTCAGTCATAAACCACGAAGCATGTTTAATGCCGCGTATAATTCCTTGGCGTATTCTCTCTACCGAAACGGGTTCGCTGGTGGTGGGGAAATAAATTTGCCCGTTGGGTGCCAGCGCACCTTTTGCAAAACGCACGCGCTCTAAATCTGCCGCGCTGATGGTGGTTACTGTTTCCATCACAGGGTCGCTTACCAAATAGGTGTCGCCCTCCTTTCCATAAACAACTAAGTTGTGGGCGTTAAAGTGAAAACGAAACTCCTTCGGAAAATATGTGAGGTGATACACACCCACCTGACAACCTGCTGGCTGACCGGTGGTTAAGCAGTTATCTAAAAACTGTTGCGCTTTTGCTTTATTGCCAAATGTTTTGCGCTGAATCTTTACACCCAATGCGCGACAAGTGCGCGTAAAAATTTGCCCCGGCATAGTGCGAAACGAAATAGCAGGGCCTCCGCTTATTTTCAAAAATGGAATGTGTATGTAAAATATACCAGCACCAATACCAAAAGCCAGAGGTTCGGTAATTTGCTCAATACCCATGTGCCGGAGCAGGTTAGTGGTTACTCCGTTTTCGCAGTGCGCAGCTTGTATGTGTTGAAAGTTGAGTTGCATGGGTAAATTAGTTTACCACAGACGAACGCAGATAAACACGCGTTTAATCTGCATTAATTTGTGGTTTCTGCGGTAAAAAACTCTTCAAATCTTCTACGCTCACATCGAATAGTTCTGCATATTTCTTTAACTTACTATCCGAAAGATTTTTGAAAACAGATGGCTTTAAGTGCCGTTTTACTGTCCACTGCCAAAAACCTGTGTAAGCAGAAACAATTGCCACATCCATCAGGTTAAGTTCCATAAAAAATAAAATAGGGCTGGCTTCTCCGCTCTTTACTTTTTCTCTGGCGTTTGTAGTTCGCGCTTGAGCTTCTTGCCATGCAATACCCAGCGCATCGGCCTTTACCTGCCAGCCGCGGCTAAGGCCGGTAGTGTAGTTGCCTTTGTCATCCACGGCATAGCAAACCTCTTTGGTAAACTTTTCGAGCGGTGAAGGGTCTTGAGGTATTTCTTCTTTCTTCATAATGCTTCATCACGATTGCGCAGAGAAAATGCAAAATACAATGGAACGCTGATTTTCATTATTGCAATTATGGGCACTGATTTACAATCACTTTAATCACGATAATAATGATAGGCGTTCTATACAACTGTTAAGTATGCATACACGTACGCAAAGCGCGCACTTTCAGGAACCATCAGCAAAAGTTTTTGCCCCTGTTGAAGCTTACCGCTTTTCAGCAATTCGTTAATCATTAAATATACAGACCCTGCACCTACGTTTCCCACCCGAGTTAAATTGCCAAACCATTTTTCCTGAGGTATGCCAATGCCCATTTCATCGAGTTTGGCAGCAATTTTCTTTCTAAAAAACTCGCTGCTGATATGCGGCAGAAAGTAATCCAGCTCGCTTGTTATTAATTGGTGCTTTTCTATAATTCCTTTCAGGGTGCGGTAGCCCAAATCAATAATGTGCTCATCAAGCAAGCGCACATCCTGTTTCATGGCCAACACCGAATTGCCGGTGATTTCTTCGGCACTAAAATCCATATAACCTTTCAATGTTCCGTCAGGCAATTTGTCACCGCCCTGATACATACAGGTTTCCGCTTCGTGTGCATACGATGAACTTTCCATCCACTCTATGCGTAACGATAGACCGTTTTCGTTCTTTTTATCCTGCACTAAAAATGCCCCCGCCCCATCGCTCAGCATCCATCGCAAAAAATCTTTTTCAAATGCCAAATAGGGGTTTTCTTCCATGGCCGCCAGTTTTTTTGCCTCGTCATCAAAAGAAGAAGCACTCATTAGCTTAGACGTTCTTTCGGAACCAACGCTTATGGCTGTGTTTACTTCACCGGTCTTTACAGATAGATAAGCATATTTAAGTGCTTGCATACCAGCGCAACAATTGCCGGAAGGTGTTAGCACTTCTATAGGGCCTGTTTCGGGCAGCAGACCATGAACCATTACGCCATGCGATGGCATTATTTGATCTGGCGATGAAGTTCCACAAGCAAGTAGCTGAACAGTTTTTATTTCCCTGGGGTTTGTGGCAAATAGTTGTCGAACGGCCTCTGCGCAGAGTTGCGCATTATTATGGGTTGGCTTACCACCTTTTTCGAGAGCATAATAACGTTGCTTAATGCCATTATTGCGCAGCACTATACTACGCGAACGCGATGGCTTGTTGTTTATCAAACCAAGATATTGCTCAATGTCTTCGTTTGAAACAGGGTTGCCGGGCAAAAATGCCGCACTGCGGGTTATGTAAACTTCTTTTAAGGGCATGCCTTACAAAATCACATTTTTATCAAGGGCGCGAACTAACATATTTAATTCAGCCAAGCAAAACAATTTTAGAATTTAGTTGGTGCTTACACCTTCCCGTATTATACAAAATCTTACCGCTATTGATTTTCGTCACATCCACAAAACTTTTTCTTTTTTGGAAAATTAAACTCACCGCCTATATTCGCCCCAGATTTAAAACGAAAGAGGGGACGCGGGTCCCCTCTCTTATTTTTCAAACGGTTCGTTTTAAATCGGAACTGAAGTATGAATTTCGAAACGGTAAAAAGTAAAATAGAGGAGTGGTTGGCTCCGGTGCTGCAGGAAAAAAATCTTTTTCTGGTGGACATTAAGTTTAGCCAGGGCAAACGAATAGAAGTGTATGCCGACAGCGATGAAGGAATTCATATATCGGAATGTGCAGAGCTTTCGAGGTTCATTGAAAAAAATCTTGACGGCAGCGGACTTGTGCCCGATAATTATATTCTGGAAGTAAGTAGCCCGGGCATGAGCAATCCGCTTCGTGTGCCGCGCCAATACAAGCGTAGAATAGGCCGTGTGCTTGAAGTAGTAAAAACAGATGGCACAACCATAGAGGCAGAACTTACAGAAGTAACCGAAGACGGAATAAAGTTGCAACAACTGGCCGAAACAAAAAGCAAAACACAAAAAGCAAAGGAGAAAAAAGCAGCGGGCGGCAAACAGATAACAGCTGAAACGGTTCAGGAATGGCAAATCGGTTTTTCAGAAATTAAAAAAGCCACACTTCAGTTCAAAACTTAAACAACAATATTCACCAATTAAAACCACCAATCTTCAAACAAAAAATCTAACACCATGAACAGCTTAGGCCTGATTGACTCGTTTAGCGAGTTCAAACAAATGAAAAATATTGACCGCCCTACTATGATGAAGGTGCTCGAAGATGTATTTCGCACCCTGCTTCGCAAAAAGTATGGCGATGTAGATAACTTCGACATAATTGTAAATACAGATAAGGGAGATTTAGAAATTTGGCACAAACGCGAAATTGTAGCCGATGATGCTGTAGAAAATCCAATTACACAAATTGGTTTGTCGGAAGCGCAATTAATAGAAGAAGACTTTGATATAGGCGAAGAAACCTACCAAAAAATTGAGTTAGAAAGCTTTGGCCGCAGAGCAATTTTGGCTGCTCGCCAAACACTGGCATCGCGCGTGGGCGACTTAGAAAAAGATGAGGTTTACAAAAAATACAGCGAGCGCATAGGCGAAATAGTTTCTGCCGAAGTTTATCAGGTTTGGAAAAAAGAAATATTACTGCTCGATGAAGAAGGTAACGAATTGTTGTTGCCCAAGTCAGAACAGATTAAAACAGATTTTTTCAAAAAGGGCGAAACCGTTCGTGCGGTTATTCGAAAAGTAGAGCTGCGCAACGGAACACCCGTGGTTATACTTTCAAGAACCGACACGGCATTTTTGGCAAAATTAATGGAGCAGGAAGTGCCTGAAATTTTCGATGGCCTTATAGTAATTAAAAACATTGTGCGCGAACCGGGCGAAAAGGCAAAAGTTGTTGTAGAGTCGTTTGACGACCGTATTGACCCAGTGGGGGCATGTGTGGGCGTAAAGGGTTCGCGTATTCATGGTATAGTTCGCGAATTAAAAAACGAAAATATAGATATCATCAATCATACCACCAACCTTTCTTTGATGGTACAGCGAGCATTAGCACCGGCAAAAATTACATCGCTTGACATTAACCAGGAAACCAAGCGCATATCTGTATATCTGGCACCCGAGCAAGTGTCGCTGGCTATAGGTAAGCGTGGGGTTAACATCAAACTCGCCAGCCGCCTTGTAGGTTTTGAAATAGACGTTTACCGCGAAAACGAAGACGGCAATGAAGAGGAGTACGATATTGACCTGGAAGAATTTGCCGATGAAATTGATGGTTGGATGATAGATGAGTTAAAGAAAATTGGTTGCGATACAGCAAAGAGTGTGCTGCAGTTAAGCGATGACGAATTGGTTCGTAGAACCGATTTAGAAGAAGAAACCATCAAAGAGATTCGAAAGATACTCGAAAGTGAGTTTCAGGAGAACGAATAGTCCGATTCTGAAAAGATGAAGGGCTTTGGAAATATAAACACTGATAAGTGATAGCTGCAGGCGATGGCCAACAGCTATCGCTTGCGGTATATTTACTTATCAAAACAAAAGTATGTCAGAAGCAAAAGCGTTACGTATTCAGGCCGCGGCAAGTGTTTACAACATTACCGCACAACACATCATTGACTTTCTTGCAGGCAAAGGATTTAAGGATCTAAAAATTACCTCGAAACTTACACCCGAAATGACTTCAATTCTTGATAAAGAGTTTGGAGCCGATAAGTCTATTAAGCAACTAGCCGACAACACCAACATAGATAAAACCAAAAAGGAAGAAGTAGTAATGGCAGCCGACACCATTGCTCCGGCCAAAAAAACCGCAGAAGAAAAAGAAGTTTTGGTGAAGGGAAGCAAAGCTGTTAAAGAAGAAGTTGAAGAGGTAATAACGGCCAAGAAACAGAAACTTGATGGCCCTAAAATTGTAGGCAAGTTAGACACCGAAGAAAAACCAAAGAAAGGAAAAAAGAAAACCGAAGAAGAAGTTCTGCCACTGGCAGAAGAGACTACGGCCATTGAAACACCGGTTGTAGAAGAAACAAAAGCCACCAAAAAGAAAAAAACAGAGCCAGAACCCGAGCCGGTAGAAAAAATTGAAACAAAGTATCAAACACTCGAAGGCCCCAAGGTTTTAGGAAAAATTGAAATCAAAGTAGATCCCCCGAAGAAGAAAGAAGAAGCCCCAAAAACCACCGAAGGAGCAAAGCACCAGCGTACGCGAAAATTGGTGAAAAAGAAAGAAAGGGCACCTCTCGACAACGACAAAAAGGTAGAGAATTTTCAGCGTAAACGCGATAGCACAAAAACAGATTCGAGTGGCGTAACAGAAATAAGCGAAAAGGAAATTGAAGATAAGATTCGCGCTACCTTGGCCAAAATTCAGGCTCAGGGTAAGAGTGAACGCTCTAAGTTTAAGAAAAACAAACGCGAAGCAATTCAGGAGAAGTTAGAAGCAGCACAAGAAAACATGCAGCACAATAAGTTGCAGGTGGCGGAGTTTATTTCAGCTGCTGAATTAGCCAGCCTAATGAACATGACTGCCGTGCAGATTATTTCTACCTGTATGCGGTTAGGGGTTATTGTTTCAATCAATCAGCGCTTAGATGCTACAATTATAGAGTTGGTAACTGCAGAGCACGGCTTTGAAGTAGAGTTTATATCAGCAGCAGACCAAACATCATTTAAAGAAGAAGAACCCGACAAGGCGGAAGATCTAAAGTCACGCGCTCCCATTGTTACTATTATGGGTCACGTTGACCATGGTAAAACATCATTGCTCGACTATATCCGCAAATCTAATGTGGTAGCAAAAGAAGCGGGAGGTATAACCCAGCACATAGGTGCGTATGAAGTAACCGCCCCGGATGGAAGAAAAATTTCTTTCTTGGATACACCCGGCCACGAAGCGTTTACAGCCATGCGAGCACGTGGCGCAAAGGTTACCGACATTGCTGTGATTGTTATTGCTGCTGATGATGCCGTAATGCCCCAAACTAAAGAGGCTATTAACCATGCGCAAAGTGCCGGAGTGCCAATGATTTTTGCTTTCAACAAAATAGATAAAGACGGAGCTAACTCTGATAAAATTCGCGAACAACTTTCGCAAATGAACTTGTTAGTAGAAGAATGGGGAGGGCCGTATCAGAGTCAGGAAATTTCTGCTAAAAAGGGGCTAAACATTGATCTGCTTTTAGAGAAAATTTTGCTTCAGGCAGAATTACTTGATTTAAAAGCAAACCCCGAACGCTTAGCTACGGGCTCGGTAATTGAAGCTACACTCGATAAAGGACGTGGCTATACTGCCACATTGTTGGTGCAAAATGGCACCATGAATATGAGCGATATTATTGTTGCAGGTCCGTATTATGGTCGTATTAAGGCCATGTTTGACCATACGGGAACAAAGAAAAAAGAAGCGGGACCATCGGTACCGGTGCAAGTGCTTGGGTTAAGCGGAGCGCCACAAGCCGGTGAAAAATTCAGAGTGTTTGACAATGAGGCAGATGCCAAAGAGTTAGCCTTTAAGCGTGCACAGATTGAACGCGAAACCGGCATTAGAACCAAGAAACATATTACACTTGATGAAATTGGCAGACGTTTGGCGCTAGGTAATTTCAAAGAACTTGGATTGATAATTAAAGGCGATGTGGACGGTTCGGTAGAAGCATTGGCAGATTCATTGCTTAAGCTTTCTACAGAGGAAATACAAATACGCATTATTCACAAGGGGGTAGGCGCTATCTCTGAATCGGATGTGCTGCTGGCCACAGCGTCAGACGCTATTGTGATTGGCTTTAACGTTCGCCCATCACAAAACGCGAAGAAGATTGCAGAGGCAGAAGGAGTGGACATTCGTCTCTACTCAATTATCTATAATGCTATTGAAGAAATTAAGAGCGCTATGGAAGGCTTGCTTGAGCCGAAGATCGAAGAAAAGGTGATTGGCAACTTAGATGTAAAAGACGCCATACACGTAAGCAAAGTGGGTACCGTAGCCGGTTGTTTTGTGCGCGATGGCCGCATACTCAACAAGTCGAAATTGCGCGTAATACGCGATGGCATAGTAATACATTCCGGTGTAGTAAGCAGCTTGAAGCGCTTTAAAGACGATGCTAAAGAAGTAGTAAGCGGATTAGAATGCGGTGTGGTGGTTAAAGATTTTCAAAACGTGCAAGCAGGCGATGTGCTGGAGGTGTTTGAGGAGATTGAAGTGCAACGCAAACTCTAAGCAAACTCACACAAAAAGTAAAAAAGACCTTTCGGAAACGAAGGGTCTTTTTGTTGTACATAGTTAAGCGTGTAACCAAAGCACATCTTTTCTATACCTGTTTTTGGGATATGAGTAGTTTCTATAAATGAAAACGCCCCTGCAGTAATGCAAGGGCGTTTTCATTTATAGTTGTTGTTGCTTATACAAACAAACGCTTAATTATTTCTAGGATAGAAGATGTTGTTTCGTGATCGCTTACGGCAATAAGCGGAGCTATAGTTAAACCCACCAGCGATGAAAGTTTGATAAGAATATTCATAGATGGGCCAGAAGTATCTTTGAAAGGATCGCCCACAGTATCGCCTACCACGGCCGCCTTGTGTGGTTCAGATTTTTTGTAGAACACTTCTTTCTTTCCGTTCACTTCAATTTCAATTCCTTTCTCGAAAGATTTTTTGGCATTGTCCCAAGCACCTCCAGCATTGTTCTGGAAAATAGCCCAAAGAACACCGCTTACTGTTACACCTGCCATGTAAGCACCTAATGCTTCGGCACCCATAATTAAACCAACAGCAATTGGAGTAACAATAGTGATAACACCCGGAGCTAACATTTCGCGTAAAGCGGCTTGTGTAGAAATCTGAACGCACTTTTCGTAGTCTGGCTTTCCGGTGCCTTCCAGTATTCCCGGAATTTCGCGGAACTGTCTGCGCACTTCGTTCACCATATCCATAGCTGCCTTACCAACGCTGTTCATGGCAAGCGCACTGAACACCACCGGAATCATTCCACCAATAAACAGAGCCGCCAACACTTTAGCGTTCATAATGTTGATGTTGTTGTTCAGGTTAGTGATTTGCGCATAAGCAGCAAACAAAGCAAGAGCAGTTAGGGCGGCAGATGCAATAGCAAACCCCTTTCCGATGGCAGCAGTAGTGTTACCTACTGAATCTAACACGTCAGTTTTTTCACGAACTTCTTTTGGCAACTCGCTCATTTCGGCAATACCACCGGCATTATCTGCAATTGGCCCGAAGGCATCAATGGCCAACTGCATAGCGGTGTTTGCCATCATAGCGGCAGCAGCAATACTTACACCGTAAAAACCTGCGAAGAAGTAAGATGCCCAAATGGCACCTGCAAAAAGAATAACAGGGAAAGCTGTTGAAAGCATACCTGTTCCTAAACCTGCAATAATGTTAGTAGCGGCTCCTGTTGCTGATTTCTGCACGATAGCTACAACCGGTCCTTTTCCTAAACCGGTGTAGTATTCAGTAATGAAAGAAATAACAGCGCCTACGGTCATACCCACACACACTGCATAAAACACATTGATGCGGGCAATGGTAGTAGCCACACCGTTCAGTGTCATGTTAATGGTTTCGGGAAGCATAGCATTGATAAGGAAGAAAGAAGCTACCAAGGAAATGAGAATAGAACTCCAGTTGCCCATGTTCAATGCGCTCTGCACTTTGTCGGTAGTTGCCTCACCACCTTCTTTTACATTCACTAACCAGCTACCTACAATAGAAGCCACAATACCAATACCGGCAATAGTTATTGGAAGAAGGATAGCGCCAATGCCACCGAAGCTATCGGTAAGGCCTGGGTTGTCTTTTATTAGGTAATTGCCAAGAACCATAGAAGCCAATACGGTGGCTACATACGAACCGAAAAGGTCGGCACCCATTCCGGCTACGTCACCAACGTTATCGCCTACGTTATCGGCAATGGTAGCCGGGTTGCGAGGGTCATCTTCAGGAATACCCGCTTCTACTTTACCCACTAAGTCAGCACCAACGTCAGCAGCTTTGGTATAAATACCACCACCTACGCGGGCAAACAATGCGATTGATTCAGCACCGAAAGAAAATCCGGTAAGCACTTCCAACACTGTAGTCATTTGGTGGTAGTCGTATCCGCCACCGGTTACAAACATGCTGTAAAAAGCCACAAACAATACACTTAAACCAAGCACCGCTAATCCGGCAACACCAAGGCCCATTACGGTTCCGCCCCCGAAAGACACTTTCAATGCTTTGGCCAGCGAAGTTTTGGCAGCTTGTGTAGTGCGCACGTTGGCTTTGGTAGCAATGCGCATACCAATAAAACCAGCCAATGCAGAAAACACACAGCCCGTTACAAACGAAGCCACAATCAATATGTGTGAGTGAACGGCTACTTTTTCTACCTGCGAAAGAATACCCAGACCCACACCGGCTATTACCACGTAGATGGCCAGGATGCGGTATTCCGCTTTTAAGAATGCCATAGCGCCTTCGGCTATGCTATTGGCAATGCCGGTCATTTTGCTGTCACCGGCATCTTGCTTGGTTACCCAGCTTGAAAGGTATGCCATATATGCCAGGGCTATTAAGCCAAACAAGGGTAAAATGTAAATGAGATTTTCCATGAATTGTTGATTATAGATGAATGATGATTAAATACCTTGTTAAAAAAGGTCGGCAAATATAGAAACCGAGGGCATTTGAGCAATGAATTAAACAACAAGCTTCTTTATGCGTCCGCCCCATAACAACACGCCATAAATATACATCATGATGGCTCAGTAAATTTTTCACCTTCGCCCCGCTATGTTTTTATCGCGAAACACACAAAAAATTTCACCCTATTGGTTAGTAGCCGCACACTTTGGTTTTTTGTTTTTAATGGGTGCAGTCGGCAGTTTGTTGGGTATATTTGTTTTTAACTGGGAAACCATACAACTTGCCCCGTACGACCCCAGTTGGTACCGTAACATCAATCTGCACGGCTATTATTTTGACGACTCTCAGCAGAGCAGTGTAGCATTTTTTCCGTTGTTTCCGTTTATATGGCGCTGGCTGGGTGTAAACGAATGGGGTATTACAATTTTCAATTTACTGTTATTGCTTGTTTCGTTGCTGTGGTTGGTAAAGGAGTATAAGCTTAGCAAAACCGAAACTCTTATTACCTGCTCAAGTGCCGGTTTGTTTTACTGCTGGTTGCCATTTTCCGAATCGGTTTTTTTGTTTACCTCGGTGGTGCTTATAACTGGTTATAAGCGGAACAACCAATGGATGATCATAGCCGGGTTGTTTTTGGCATCGCTGTCGCGGTCGGCTGCCGTGGTGTTTATTCCCGCTGTAACTGCCGTGGCCGTATTGCAATTGTTTAACAACACAAAAAGTAAAACACAGATAATAAAATTGTATGCCGGCTGGCTGCTGGCCTGTGTAACTGCTGTAGCTTTAGTGGTGGTTATTCAATGGTATGATACGGGCTTGTGGATGGTGTTTGGCAAGGCACACGAAATGTGGAATAAGAGATTTCAGCTGCCCAGGTTGCCCATAGATACTTGGGATAATTTCAGGGTGTTGTTTTTTGATTCTTCGGCCATGATTGTGGGCGGGTTGTCGGGATTTTTGTTGTTGGGCTTTTTGCTGAAAAAGAAAAGCACCACCACCACTAAACTTAATGCTGATTATGTGTTTGCTCTTTCGTATTTATGTTTTGTTACCATTGTTTCGCTGCTGTTTGGCGTACAAGGAGAACGAGGCACGTACATTAACAGTTTAAACAGATATATTTTTGGCACGGCATTTTTTCTGATAATAGTGATATACCACCTACGCCACCAAACATTCAGTTATGCGGGGCTGGCGCTGTTTGCCGGTGCAGCTGTAGTAGGCGTTGGACTTACCGGTTATTTCGGCAACCCATATAATGAATTGCAGATTTTACCAGCAAGACTCGATGCCGTGGCTATTGTTTTGTGCTTTATTGCCTATTATCTTTTGAAAAAATACCGGCAACCTGTTTTTTTTCTCCTCATATATTTATTGCAAGCAGCACTTCAGCTCCATTTTTTTGAACTGTATTTAAAACAAAACTGGGTGGGGTAAATGCACCGGCACTTGATAATGCTAACGCGGCTGACCACAAAACAACGGAATAACAAAAGTTAGGTCACTTGTCCCTTATGATATCCGTTTTTTACCTTGTTTGCTTTTCCGCCAACACTCATCTAAATGGTCATCAACCATTCCTACTGCTTGCATAAATGCATAGCAAATGGTGGAGCCGCGAAACTTAAAACCGCGCTTGCCCATGTCCTTACTCATGGCGTCTGAAATTTCGGTGCGCGGTTGAATATTGCGAAGGGTTTTCAGCGAATTTATTTTGGGTTTGCCGCCAACAAAACTCCAAACGTATTTATCGAACGAGCCAAACTCTTTTTGAATTTCTATAAAACGTTGCGCGTTGTTTATTGCCGCACGAATTTTTAATTGATTGCGTATAATACCCGCATCCTGCATCAGCGCTTCGTATTTTTTCTCGTCATACTTCACCACCCTCTTTACATCGAAGTTTGAAAACGCTTTGCGGAAGTTTTCGCGCTTCTTTAAAATAGTAAGCCAGCTTAGCCCCGCCTGAAAACTTTCGAGTACCAAAAACTCGAACAGCAATTTGTCGTCATGCACAGGGGTGCCCCATTCTTTGTCATGGTAATCTACATAGATAGCATCGCCTAAGCACCATCCGCAGCGTGTTTTGCCGTCTTGGGGGGGAGTGTATTTTTCAGGTTTGGGTGAAGCAGCTGACGCTTTCTTCTTTTTAGATGGAGTAGACAATGCGCACAATTTTATTGCGCAAAATATCAATTGTGCGGAGATAAAAACCGTACTTCTGCATTCGCCAGCCAATCATTTTGCTGATAAATCTTCCTGTAAAAAAGCAGAACAGAATGGTGAGCGCACAAACAACCAAAAGAGTAATTGCTTTTAGTTTCAACAACAGCGCAAACGGAATCAGCACTACACTCAAAACAATTCCGGACAGTATTCCCGTTAAGCGGAAAAACGCCCCAATCGTTTTCGGAACAGAACGATTCACCATTCCTCTTCTTATAGAAACGGCCACAATGCCCAGCAATGCAAATGCTGTAAACACAGCCAAAGCAATTGCGCCAACAATAATTCCAAGCCCTATGGTCAACACTTTTCCAATAGCAGACCAATCAATAGAACTGTTGTCAAAAAGTCCGTAACCGGCAATGTCAAGTAACATGGTTCTTCGTTTTTTTAGTTATACGAACAGGTAGTTCGAATATTGTGCCAGAACAAAACCCCTACATCAAGTTTTGTCTGCGCAAGCCAATCAATGCAGTAGCATACATCAGTGCAGTTACAACCAGGATAGGCAGGAGAGTTGCCCAACTGTTTTGCAGCAAGCCGCTTTCAAGAAACAAAGCATTGTATGCTTCCATGCACCAGTGCAGCGGAGAAATTTTCATGAGCAAATGCAGCGACTCGGGCATGGCAAAGCTGGGCACTACAATACCGCCAATAGCAGCTAAAATTACTACGCTTACAGCGCCAAAGCCAATGGATTGTTCCATGCTTTTTGCGTAAACTCCAATTAAAATTCCATAACTCACCGCGCAAATACCGCAAACAGCAGAAACCAGCAGCAGATAAAATTTGCTGTCAGGTAAAACAAGTTTTGGCAAGCCGATATAAGGAAACAGAAAAATTCCTAACGAGAAAATGACAAACACCTGAGCAAGTGTTACTAGCAGATAGGTAATTTGTTTAGCAACAAGATTCAAAACAAACGGAGTAGGCAGTGTTTTCAAACGGATAAAACTTCCGCTCAGCTTTTCTTTCACCACACTGGTGCTGAGCGAAACCACTATAAAGAACATAGCAAAGATGGTCCATGCCGGCACGTTGTGTTGTGTAGCATTCGGAATTTTCCGGCTGCCGTCTTTTGCTGTAGGAATTTGATGGATAATAGTTTGGCTTCCGGTAATTTGCTGCTCTAATGAATCAGGAAGTTTCTTGTCGCTTAATGCTGCATACAATGCCTGCAACACCGCGCGGTTTTCTGTAAACTGTTGCGCGCTTTTCAGCGCGCCATTCACCGACAACCGGAATGACTCCTGCAACACCGGGTTGTAAAACATGTTGATGGGCGGGGTTGCACTTATTTTGTTAGAAGAATCAGTTGGCGCATTCACCGCCATACCAAATTCAGTTAACGCCTTGCCTGTAATTTTCTGCGATTTAGATTTCAATGCCGATGAAAAACCCTGCGGCACTACCACAGCAATCAGCGCATCGCTGGCATGCATGCTGTCGGTAAGTTGTTTGTCGGTAAGCAGAGAATCAACACTGCGCAAATCGAACATACCAATCTTCTTAATGGCTTCGGCAAACTGTACACTGCTTTCGCCACCGTCACGGTTGCACAACAACATGGGCACGGTGTTGTCGTTAATCATTTTCAAACTGCTGTCCTGTATGGCTGTAATCACAATTACAAGTAGCACGGGCATTGCAAACATTACTACCAGCGCAGCTTTATCGCGCAGCATAATTCGAAGTTCTTTGATGGTAGCTGTGTAAAGTTTAAACATGCCTAATCGCGATAGCTTCTGCCTGTTAGGGTTATAAATAAGCCTTCTAAACCTGTCTGTTTATGTTCATGCAACAAAACTTTCAGTTCATTTTGTGCAATAATTTTTCCTTCATCTATTAGTGCTACCCTGGTGCAAAGAGATTCGGCTTCGGTTAAATGGTGTGATGTATAAACCAATGTTGTGCCTTCGCTGTTCAGTTTTTTCAGATAGTCAATAATAGCGTGTCGGCTTTGCACATCTACTCCGGTAGTTGGTTCATCTAAAAACAAAATCTGCGGACGATGAATAACTCCAATCGCCAGGTTTACTCTGTTCTTCATTCCTCCCGAAAACTTAGAAACCGGTTTATCGGCCACATGGCTTAATCCTAAAACAGAGAGCAATTCTTTTGTGCGTTCTTTTATTTCTGCACTCTTCAACCCCGCCCACGCTCCAAAAAATTCTAAGTTTTCTGCAGGACTTAACTCGGGATAAAACGAATGGTGCTGCGGCACAAAACCGAAACATCTTTTTACCTCGTTTCCTGACTTTATATTTTTTCCAAAAAGGTGAATGCTGCCACTTTTGGGTTGTAGCACACCCGTCATTAGATTTATTAACGTGGTTTTACCTGCACCGTTGGGGCCTAGCAGACCAAAGCGCTCGCCCGGCAATATGCTGAATTGAAAATTGCTGAACACAACACCCGAATAGTGGGAGTAAGAAAAATTCAGGTCGTTAATTTTTATGGCAGAAGCACTCATCGAGAGGGGCGAAAGTATGATTTATGATGGTGTGCCGAAAATTGTTTTATGGAAATTTCGGCAATCGCGCATCTATCTAGGGCAACAAAAAATACAAGCCATGAAATACCCGAAGCCAACCAAACAAAGAAAACCTATAGCCCAAAACAGCGAAATTGCTCAAGTGAAAAAAATTGTACAACTCATAGCAGCATGCATATTAATTATGTTGTCGGTGTCGGCTGTGGTTGCAGGCATTGCCCATCTCGATATAGAAACATTTGAAAATGATTTAGTGAAATCGCTGAAAGAAAAATTCAAAACATTTTATACCAAAGCAGAAAACGAGCGGGTGTACATACAAACGGATAAGACATTTTACATGCCGGGAGAAACTATATGGTTTTCTGCTTACGTGCGCGATGAGAAAACATTAAAGCCATCCAGCAACTCTGACATTATTCATATAGAATTTATTACCCCCAGAGGATCCACCGAAAAGCACTACAAGATAGTTGCGAAGAACGGAAGCGCTCAATGCGATTTTAATTTAAGCGGACATCCCGGTGGTATCTATAAAATAAAGGCATACACCGAATGGCAGAAAAATGAAGACAGCGCCTTTCTGTTTGAAAAAGAAATTACTGTGCAAAGTGTGGTAATGCCCCGCCTGAAAATGAAACTCGATTTCGAAAAGAAAGCTTATGGCAAAGGCGATGAAGTGGTAGCGAAATTGGAGTTGAACACCAACGAAAACAAACCCCTCGCAAACACTAAAGTGAAATTCACTGCGCAGTTAGAAGGTAAATCGCTTTCTGAGAATTCAGTAACAACAGACGCCAGCGGAAAAGTAAATCTCAAATTTCAATTACCGCAAAACCTGAACTCAACAGATGGAATTGTAAACGCCATGATTGATTTTGAGGGAAGCACCGAAAGTATTTCGCGCAGCGTGCCGATTGTGCTCAACAAAATTGCTCTGGAGTTTTTCCCTGAAGGTGGTGATATGGTTGCCAACACCAATTCGCGCGTGGCGTTTCGTGCCGTGAACGAATTCAACAAAGCGGCAGATGTTGAAGGGATAATTGTGGATTCGAAAGGGGCGTTTGTTACAAAGTTTTCGAGCTATCATTTCGGCATGGGATCGTTTGATTTTGTACCTAAACAAAACGAAACATACAAGGCGCGCATTACAAAGCCCGAAGGAATTTTAGATGAGTTTAATCTTCCTGATGTATTGCGTGCAGGTTATACCTTGCGCATGGAAACCCAGCATAACAACATTCATTGTATAGTTAATAATTGGCAAAGCGAAGAAATGTCTATGCTGGCTCAAACCAGAGGAAAAATCTACTTTGCTAAATCATTCAAAGCGGCAAAGGGCGCCAACATAATTACAATAAACGCAGAAAACTTCCCGATAGGTGTTTCGCAAGTTACACTGTTCGATAGCAAAGGAATTGCACGTGCCGAACGCTTGGTGTTTGTGGGCAAAGATAAGCAACTAAATATTTCTGTAACAACCGGCAAAGAACAGTATCAGCCGCGTGAAAAGGTTACTATGAATATTCGTGTAACAGATAATAACGGATTGCCCGTGCCCGGTAGTTTTTCACTGAGCGTGGTGGATGACAACCTGCTTTCGTTTGCTGACGACAAACAGGGGAATATACTTTCAAAAATTTTACTGGAACCAGAATTGAAGGAGAAAGTAGAAGAACCAAATTTTTATTTCAATAAAAAAGAAGCAAAAGCGGACCGCGCACTCGACCTGTTGATGATGACTAGCGGTTGGAGAAAATATTCATGGCAACAAATTAATGACGAAGAGTTTCCGCAGATAATGCACGCAGCAGAAAAAGCGGAGTTCAGCGGCATAGTTTACAACGGCTACACATACAAGCCGCTTCAGGGAGCACAAATTAAGATGACCGGAACTACAAAAAGCACTATTACCGATAAAGACGGAAAGTTTACGTTCAGTCGTTTCGACATAACTTCTACCAATAAAATTCAAATAACAGCAGACGGCTACAGCCCACAAACCCAAGTCATTTACAATTATGGTAACAGTTATAGTTATTACCTGTACGATCAATCACGAGTAATGCAATACAGAGCAGCGCCTATGGCAGTGGGCCGTGGTGGTGCCGAAAAGCGGATAGAGATGGTGATGGAAAACGAAGGGGATATTGATTTTGCCGCTGAAGATGTTCAACGTGTGTTTGCAATTGCCACAAAGAAAAACAAAGTGGAGCAGCAAGTTCAGGCTGCCGTACCTGTAGCCGACTGGATGAACGTACCGAAAGACTTGACCGAAGACCCTAAAGATAATAATCCGATTACTGTTATTGATGAACATAAACTAGAGAAAACTAAAGTTGTGGACCTGCGTTTTACCGAATTGGAAAACTTCGATAAAAACAGCCAACAACAAAATGCGGTTGTGTTTTACCGCGCTAAAGAATTTCCGAAAAAAAACCACCCGACTGCTGATACTACGCGAAATGATTTTGCTTCTACCGTATTTTGGAGCGGGAATGTAGTAACTGACCAAGGCGGCCGCGCAAAGGTGGAGTTTGTAACCAACGATTTGGTTTCATCATTTAAAACAACTGTTGAAGGTTTTGGTGTAGATGGTTCTATTGGAAGAACAGAAACAAATTTTTCTACTAATCTGCCATTTGGTTTAGACGCAAAAATACCAACCGAGTTGGTTGTAGGAGATAAGTTGATGATTCCGGTTTTTATGAAGAACAATACTTCATCAGATGTAAGTGGGCACATGTTTATTGCAGCACCTAAACAGTTGAGCATAATTTCGAAGCACAGTGATGTAATGATAGCCGCTCAGCAATCGAAATTGATTTTTATTGAAGCAATAGCGGCCAATCAAATTGGTGAAGGACAAATAGAAATAAGGTTCAACTCATCTAAATTTAACGATGCTATTGTCAAAAACATTAGTGTGGTTGCAAAAGGTTTTCCGGCAAACATTTCTTTAAGTGGGCAAGATTTGGAAAAAGAGTTTTTCATCAACCCTACAAAAGTTGTTGAGGGTTCTATGAAGGTTGACTTCCATGCGTATCCGAATATTATGACAGAGTTGATGAGTGGCGTTGAGTCAATTCTTCGCGAGCCCTACGGATGTTTTGAGCAGACTTCGTCATCCACGTATCCAAACATTATGGCGTTGCAATACTTAAAGACCATGAAAATAGACGATCCAAAAATACAAGCACGCGCCACTAAACTTTTAGAGGATGGCTATAAAAAACTAGTTGCTTTTGAAACTAAAGAAAATGGCTACGAATGGTTTGGCGCGGCACCCGCACACGAAGCACTCACGGCTTACGGCCTAATGGAGTTTGTAGATATGAAGAGTGTATATGCCGGAGTTGATGACAAAATGATTGAACGCACCGCAAAACTGTTGATGGAAAAGAGAGATGGCGATGGAGGATTTAAAAAGAACCCACGCGCGCTTGATTCGTTTGGTGGTGCAGATGCAGATATTACCAACGCTTACATTGTTTATGCGTTGAGTGAAGCAGGATACAGAGACATAGCAAAAGAACTAAATGCTGTGGAGAAAGAAGCACGAAGGAACAACGACCCGTACCTGATGGCGCTATGTGCAAATGCATTGCTGAATGTAGGAGAACATGAGCGCGGAGAAAAAATGGTTGCACAACTTATTAGTGCAAGAAACGAAGCCGGCTTTTGGACAGGTAAAAAGCATTCGATTACCCGTAGTGCCGGAGCAAGCTTAAAAACAGAAACCACCGCACTTATTTTGCTTGCTATGCTTAAAACAACACAGCCAGATGTGACTAGCGTAACCAGCGCGGTAAAATTTTTAGTAGGAGCGCGAAGTGGCTATGGAGGATTTGGCTCTACACAAGCAACAGTGCTTTCGCTAAAGAGTCTTACAAAATATGCTGAGTTTGCCAAAAAAACAGATGAGGACGGCACCATAGAAATTCTCATTAACAACAAAATGGTAGCAGAAAAAAGCTACACAAAAGGCGAACGCAACAATATTGTAATTGAAGGGTTAGAAAAATTTGTTCAGCAAGGCAACCAGAAAGTAGAAGTGCGCTTTAAAGATTGCAAACAGGCGCTTCCATACGCCATGAATGTTTCATACCACACAACAATACCCGAAAGCTCAAAGCTGTGTGTAGTAGAGATAGAAACAAAACTTTCTGCCAGACAAGTAAAAGTGGGAGAAACGCTTCGCCTATCTACAACCATAAAAAACAAAACCAGCGAAGGCCAGCCAATGACAATGGCCATTATCGGGATACCCGCAGGATTTGGTGCACAACCTTGGCAATTGAGGGAGATGATGGAAAAAGGCACAATAGATTTTTATGAAATTGTTGGCAACAACATTGCCTGCTACTATCGGGACCTTGCTCCAAACGAGCAAAAACAAATCAACCTTGATTTGAAAGCAGAAATTCCCGGTGAGTTTGCCGCGCCTGCTTCGTCAGCCTATTTATACTACACCAACGAAAATAAAGTGTGGGTGGGCTTAGACAAGGTGCTTATAAATCAGTAGAGGTTCAGTTTTAGAAAAAATAGTTGCCGTGTTCTTTTACATTTAGTTTGTAATAGAAATGCGGCAACTATTTTTATGATTCTTGATAAACAACTCTACGAAAAGCTTTGTAACTATTGCGCTTATCAGGAGCGATGCGCGAATGATGTGCGACAAAAGCTGTTTAAACTGAAAGTGCCGAAGAACGAACACAGCGCTTACCTGCAGAAATTGCAACACGGAAACTTTTTAAATGAGGACCGATACACAAAATTCTTCGTAGCAGCTCGTGTTAAAAAAAAGTGGGGAAAACAAAAAATTCAAGCAGCACTTGTGGTCAAGAAAATTGAAACACCTACCATAAAAAAATACATACAAGATATTGATGAAACAGAGTATAAATCACAAATGAATAATGTTGCCATAAAAAAGTGGTCAACAATTAAGGCGGAAACAATGAGTGAGCGGAAAACAAAACTGTTGCGATTTCTGCTTTCGAAAGGCTACGAGATGAATTTTGCAAAAGCAGTAGCAAACGAGTTAGCAATAGGCGAGTAATCTTTTTATTACAGTTGCCTCATCCATTTCTATTTCCAGAGTTTTAAACGAACTGGTTTCCCCCTTCAACAAAACAATTTTTGATTTGGGAATTTGCAGTACACCGCTCAGGTACTCTATTAGGTATTTGTTGGCTTTGCCATCCACCGGTGGTGCTTGTACTTTAACTTTCCAATTGCCGGCAACATCGCGCGAAATTTCATTGATTTTTGAGGACGGCTTTATCTGCAAGTGTAGCTTCATGGCGCAAAGGTGTTAAGAGTTTTGAACCCCTGATACAAAAAAACACATTCTGCTACATTTGCCTCATAAAATTAGGTTTATGAATACAGCCGACATAATTGAAATTTATACCGAAATGACCCCAAACCCGGAGAGTGTTAAGTTTGTTACAAACCGCCATATTCTTCCAAATTTTCAACTTGATTTTAAATCAAAAGAAATGAGTGGCGGCTCAGAGTTAGCCAAAACGCTTTTTGAAATTCCATTTGTAAACGGAGTGTTTGTTGCCAATAACTTTGTAACCATTACCAAGAAAGCCGAATACGAATGGTTTGAAATTACCCCCGAGTTGAAAGACACGCTCGCTCAGTTTTTAAAGAGCGGCAAGAAGCCGGTGGACGACTCGTTGCTGCCGAAAGATATTTTGCAAGAACAAAATGCGAACGCAGCTAACGATTCTCCGGAAGAAAAAATTAAAGAGTTACTTGATAAGTATGTAAAACCGGCCATACAAATGGATGGTGGCCATATAGAATTCAGGTCTTTCGAAGATGGTGTGGTTACGCTGGCGCTACAGGGTTCGTGCAGTGGTTGTCCTTCGTCAAAACTTACGCTAAAATCTGGTATTGAAGGCTTGCTAAAACGTATGGTGCCCGAGGTAGAAGAAGTAGTGGCAGAAGCAGAGTAAACCCAGTCCTAAAGGAGAGTAAATACAAAACAGGATTGCACTATGCAGTCCTTTTTTATTTTCATTGGGAGCAACTCATGAAACAACAAAACACACAGACTCCTGCTTTTGATTTTTTCTTTAAAGCCCCCTTTAGGGGGTTGGGGGTTACCCTTGTTTTTCTAATTGCCATAGCATTCAGCATTAAAAATTTAAGAGAACCCGACCTCTGGTGGCAAATACGAACCGGTGAATGGATATTAGAGAACCTACAAGTTCCTAAGCAAGATATTTTCAGCTTTACACACAACGGCACTGAATGGATAAATGTAAAGTGGGGCAGTGAAGTTCTTTATGCACTTATTTCAAAAGTTTCAGGGCCCGAATGTGTTTTTATTCTTCAGGCAATTGTTTCATGTCTCATTATTCATTTTCTTTTCAAGCTTGCAAAGCAGTTTCAAGGTTCAAATGCCGAACCGCGAAGTGAGACAGCTGTATTCGCTGTTTTAACCTCACTGATTGCAATTGAATACCGTATTATAGGCAGGCCGGAAATGTTTTCGCATTTGTTCTCCGTGGTGTTTTTGTATTTGCTGTGGAGAGAGCAGAAATCACCATCCAATAAAACTTATCTGCTGGTGCCGCTGCAAGTAATCTGGGCTAATCTCCACGAAGCATTCGGAGTGGGTATTGTACTCACTACCATTTTTGTGGTAGGCAGTTGGATAGAATATTTTTTGTTGCAACGGAAGTTGATTTCAGGAAAATCAGAGTTGCCGAAAAAAATATCGTTGCTCCTCGTGTTACAACTAGCAGCTGTAGTTGTAAATCCCAACGGCATAAAACTGTTGTTGCGTCCGCTTCAAATTCTCGGACAGGTTTACGAGAATAAGTACACCACAGAGCTTTTCGACTATACAATGCCCGAGTACTGGCAATGGAATGTGTATTGGTCTATTGGGTTATTAGGTGTTGGAATAGCGGGAACCACGCTTTATTTCTTGACGCAAAAAAAGAAACAAAACCGCTTTAGATTGTTTGTTGAAGAATTTGGCGTGGGTTATCTGTTGGCGTTTGTCGCATTTTTTTATCTGGCGGCTACAGCTTATCGCAATATTGTTTTTCTTGTTTTGATTTCGTTTCCGCTGCTTGTGTTTGGTCTGAGTTTTCTTTTGACAAAAGCTATTACTTCGAAAAAAACTTCTGCACCTTCCTTGTTCTTGGTTTTTGGTTCTTTGCTCTTATATTTTTCTATCATCACCAACAAATACTACACAATAACCAGCAGCCGCGACAGATTTGGGTTGGAGGTGTTGTCCATCAACAACCCTTCTGGTGCAGCAGGGTTTGTTCAGCAACAAAAACTAACAGGCAACTGTTTCAGCGATTATCTTACTTCATCATATCTGCTTTGGAAACTACAACCCGAATTCAAAACGTATATAGACCTGCGCGACCTCGATGTATTTCCGGTTGATTTCTTCAGTACATTTGCAGAAGCAGTTACTTTTCCTAATGCTTTTGAAAAACAAGACACCGCCCACCACTTCAATTATGTAGTGTTGTTTCGTCCGCAGTTTGCTTCGCTGCACAACTATCTATTTAATGAAAGCGACTTTAAACTTGCTTATGCCGATGCGGTAGCTTGTGTTTATACCAGAAAAAAGTCTCCTGAGGATTCTTCTTCGATAACCTTTTCTTCAACACAACAAATCGCGAACAGCACATTGGCAACGGCAGTTAATAAACTTCTAAATCCGCTTTACTCACCCTTCGATTATAAAACAACCGACAATAATTTATTGGCAGCTGCATACTTTGTCGGAGTTGGTAAAATAGATATTGCGGAGGGGTTTGCCATTAAATCTGCATCCGGTTCGGTAGATGCTTACAAAGGAAAAGAAATGCTCGGACAGATTTATTACAAAAGAGCTTTAACTGCATCATCCACGGAAACAAAAACCCAATTCCTTTTTACAGCGCAAAGTTTTTATCAGCAATCTATACAACAAAACGAAGCGTATGCTTCAGCGCAAGTCGGGTTGGGTGCCGTGTTGTTCCAACAACAGAATTACAAAATGGCATTAGAAAAATTTGAACTCGCTATAAAATTAGACAAGTTCAATCTCACGGCCTATAATTTTGCGGCTGAGTGCTGCAAGTATTTTATTAATCAGAACAGCAGCGAGTCACGCCAATATGTGGAGCAATGTATTAGACTATATAAGCATTCCGACAAACTTAACCCCGATAATCCAACCATTCTGCTTAATCTTGGCGTTCTGTATTTCAGAAAAAGCGATTGCGACAACACGAAAGAATATTTGAACCGCGTGGCGAATTTCGAAGGATTAAGTGATGCAGACCGCACACTGGCAAAAGATTGTTTGCGCAAATGCGGCTCTATGTAAATTGAAAAGTAAATGAAAGAGAAAGTAAAGTTTAAAACCGACAACACTATTGTTCATATAGAAACTGCTGTACTGGTGGCGCTTGTTACCAAGGAGCAAACCGAAGAACAGACCAACGAATACTTAGACGAGTTGGAGTTTCTTGCCGAAACAGATGGGGTAAAAACACTGAAACGTTTCACGCAAAAGCTGCCGCACCCCGACAACAAAACGTATCTCGGTAAAGGGAAACTGGAAGAGATTAAAAAATTTGTAGAGGAAAAGAACGTTGACCTAATACTCATTGACGATGAAATTTCGCCATCACAGCAACGCAACATCGAAGAAGTTTTGAAGAAGCGCGTGCTTGACCGCAGCATGCTGATACTTGACATCTTTGCTCAACGCGCACGAACCGTGCAGGCAAAAACACAAGTTGAGTTAGCGCAACTGCAATATATGTTGCCGCGCTTGAAGGGTATGTGGACACACTTGGAGCGCCAGCGCGGAGGAACAGGAACGCGGGGCGGTGCCGGTGAAAAAGAAATTGAAACCGACAGGCGGATGGCAGAGAAGAAAATTTCTTTGTTGAAAGACAAGCTCAAGGAAATTGACAAGCAAAACGAAGTGCGAAGAAAACACCGTGGCGAAATGATTCGTGTGGCGCTGGTGGGTTATACTAACGTGGGCAAATCAACACTCATGAATTTGCTGGCCAAAGAAACGGTGTTTGCGGAAAACAAACTTTTTGCCACGCTTGATACCACTGTGCGTAAAGTAACTTTTAACGCAGTTCCGTTTTTGTTGAGCGATACAGTTGGTTTTATCCGCAAGCTGCCGCATCATTTAGTGGAAAGCTTCAAATCAACTTTAGATGAAGCTATAGAAGCTGATATTCTTTTGCATGTGGTTGATATTTCACACCCTGCATTTGAAGACCAAATGAATGTGGTGAACGAAATTTTGAAGGAGTTGAAGTGTGAAGCAAAGCCGGTTGTTGTCATCTTCAACAAGATGGATTTGTATGAGCAAAAAAATTTCGATGAGTTTTTACCGGAAGATGTACGCAAAAGCTTGCTCAGCGAATTGCAGCAAAGCTGGATGAGCAAAACACACGACAACTGTATTTTTGTTTCTGCGGTTCAAAACCGCAACACAGCCGATTTGCGAGAACTGCTTTTTCAGAAAGTGAAGAAGCTATACTTGGAAAGATACCCGTATAAAGCCGGTTACTGGCAGGATTACACGGAGTATACAGCCGAGTAATTACTTATCAAACCACACTTCTCTAAACAAGCGGTACTCCATACCGTTGTTTGGAAAGTTCTTTACGTATGGCTGCAACAATCTGCGGTTCATATTATAATAGATAAGCAGCACCGGAGAATCATCTACAATCATCTGGTCGAGTTGCGCATACAATTTACTGCGTTCCTGTGCGTCAGTAGTTACCAGCGATTTTTCATACAGTGCATCATAAGCGGCATTTTTGTAGCGCGTAGGATTGGCGTAGGAGTTTTCGGCAAGCGTTGCAGGAACATTTTTTCCGTAGAACAGGTTGAAGAAATTATTTGGGTCTGGATAATCGGCCACCCAGCCAAAACGCCAGAAACCAACTTTGCCTGTTTCAATATTGTTGATGTGTTGCGCCCACAGCACCTGCGTCAGTTCAATTTCAATATTCAGGTTATCGGTCAGCATGGTTTTAATCGCTTCCGCCACATCTAAGTTTCTTCCGCCACCGCTGTTTATCTCTAAAGTAATTTTCGGAAATCCTTTGCCATCAGGGTAGCCGGCTTTCGCCAAATACTCTTTCGCCTTCTTTACATCAAACGAATATCCTCTCACTTGTGCATTATCATAGCCCGGCATCGAAAGTGGAGCAAAACCATAAAGTGCAGGAACACCTTCGCCTTTGGCAGTATAGTCAGCAATCTTAGCGCGGTCGATAGCATAATTAAATGCCAGGCGCACATTTTTGTCTGCGTAAACTTTATCAGGAATCAGGAATCCGAAAAACTGTGTAGAATATTCAGGGGTAATCTGCAACTGAAATTTCTTGTACTCGTCTTTGAGGTTTTTGTTTTCATCCAAAATCTGATCAATCATGGAAAACGGCAAACGGTATTTCATTTCCAGATTTCCTTTCGATAGCTCCAGCATCTCGGTTTTATCTTCTTTAATGAACGAAATTTTAATTCCGTCTAAGTACGGCAATTGATTTCCGAACTCATCTTTGTCCCAATACTTTTCGTTGCGCGCCAACACCACTGCTTCATCCGCTTTCAACGCTTTCAACACAAACGGACCGGTACCAACCGGGTGATAAATAAACTCGCCTTTATATTTCTCAACTGCCTCGTGCGGAAACACCGAAGCAAAAGGCAATGCCAAACGATTCAGAAAATCAGCAAATGGTTTTACGAGTGTGATTTGAAGAGTGGAATCATCCAACGCTTTTACTCCAAGCTCACCGGCTTCATCAGCATCATGCTGCTTCTTTTCACGTGCAGTATATAGCGCAGCAGCACCTTTTATTATATCGCGGTAAAAACTAAATCCCTGGTTTTTTGCATCGGGTGTGCAGAGCAAATTAAAGCAATAGGCAAAATCTTTGGCTGTTGCTAAGCGGCCTTTGCCATCAGCAAAACACGCATCGTCATGAAAAAGCGCATTGGTGTGCAAATGAAATGTGTAAACCGTAGCGGTAGGATCCACATCCCAGCTTTTTGCCAAAGCGGGTTCAATGGTCAAATCTTTTTGATTGAAATGAACAAGTCCTTCGTAAATCTGATTAGTAATTCTATGGCCGGTTACTTCGGTAACACCTTGTGGATACAAACTCTTTAAATATTCAACTTCGTTGTAACGAAACACTCCGCCATATTTTACACCGCCTTTGGCTTCTTGTTTTTTTGTAGATGAATCAGAAGATGAGTTGTTGCAGGCTCCAAAAAAAAGTGCGATTACAACAAAGGTAAACAGGCGTTGATTTGATTTCATTTAAATTCAGTTTTAGTTTGTGCTAATAACGCTAATTCCGTTCTATTCAGATTTCTTCTCGTCAACTTCTTTAATAAAGCGCACAATTCCCGGATAATATTCCTGCTGTGCGTCCCACATACTTAAATGTCCGCCATTGGGGCAATACAAGTATTGCCCTTTCGGCATCAGCTTGCTCATCTCTTCCATTTCTTCGGGGTTCATGGTGTCGTAGCGCGAACCAATCATCAACGTTGGAATTGAAAGCTTTTTCAAACGAGTCCAGCACTCCCAGCCGACTAATCTTCCTCCGGGAACAAACTCACTCGGGCCTTGCAAAATTTCATATACCGGTTGGTTGATGTGTTTGAACGATCGCAACACGGGCTCCGGCCAATCTTTGGCGGGCTTGCGCAAAATGTGTTGGCAGTAATATTCATCAAACACCAATTGCAGATACACCGGGTTCATAAAATCATTCTTCTTTTCATAAGCTTCTAATGAATCAACCAACGACTTACGCATTTCGGTGCGCAGCTTTTTATTGTAAGCGCCATACTTCGCATAATCAGCAGTCATGTTCGACACAATCAGCGCCTTCATGTTATGCTGGTATTTAAGCGCGTATTCCATTCCCAAAATTCCGCCCCATGAATTTCCGAGCAAATAAAAATTGTCTTTGTTCAATCCGAGTGCTACACGCACTTGCTCTACTTCTTCCACAAATCTTTCCAATGTCCAGAGAGAAGAATCTGTTGGCCGGTCACTGTAGTAACTACCCAACTGGTCATACTCAATTAACTCGAAACCTTCTTTCGGTAAAAAACTTTCGAAGCACTCCATGTATTCATGTGTAAGTGCGGGACCGCCATGCAGTAACAAAACTTTTATAGTCGGATTGTTTCCAATCTTCTTTGTCCATACCTTAAATGTTCCTTTTGGCGTTTCGATAGGAATCATTTTTACTCCGGCATTTTCTGTTTCTTCTTTGGTGTAGTTGAAATATTCCTGAACGGTTGGCGTGCCGGCATTTTCCTGTTTGGTATTATTACAAGCGCTCAAGAAAAGCGCAACTGCTAAAACAAAAACTATCTGTTTCATTTCTTTGGTTTTTGATTTTTATTCTTTGAACTTTTCTTAGATGCTTCTTCTGTTTTCACCGACTGTGCCAAACTCCGGTTCAGATTTTCTACTTCTGTAAATGAGAGATTACGCCATTTGCCTAATGGAATATCTGTTAATTTAATATTCATAATACGAATGCGTTTCAATGCCACCACTTCGTAGTCGAGCACTTCGCACATTCTGCGAATTTGACGGTTGAGTCCTTGTGTGAGAATAATTCTGAAGCGTTTAGTTCCCTCTTGCTTCACCACACAGGGTTTTGTTTTTTCTCCGATAATATACAAACCGCCAGACATGCGCCTCACAAACTCAGGCGTAATGGGTTTGTTTACCTGAACCATGTATTCTTTTTCATGCTCATTGCCGGAGCGTAAAATTTTGTTCACAATATCGCCATCGCTGGTCAGCAGGATTAAGCCCTCTGAATCTTTATCTAACCGCCCAATAGGAAAAATTCGCTTCGGATAATTGATGAAAGAGATAATGTTGGTGCGGTCGTTCAGGTCAGTGGTAGAGGTAATTCCAATGGGCTTGTTGAAAGCGATGTAAACATTTTGTTTGCCGGGTTTGTGTTTTATGCGCTCGCCATCTACAGTTACCTCATCGCCCGGATAAACTTTGGTGGCAGTAAGTGCAATTTGATTATTGATAGTTACTCTGCCCTGCTCAATGTACCGGTCGGCTTCTCTGCGTGAGCAATAGCCCGATGAGCTGATGTATTTGTTTAACTGAATGGCTTCCGACTCGTTCTTCATTACTCGGTGTGCTCACTGACGTAAAATCGGAAAAGAAAATAAGCAGCTACAGCATCAAACAAATGCCACATGGCATGACCTTGAATCAACGAGCCTGGATTACACAAGGGGCTTCCATCTTTCCAGATATTCCATATAAAAAAAGCCAACAGCAGGAAGCCCAAACTATAGTAACCATATTTCTTTTCAAAATGTATTTTACGATGATAGGCGTTTAAAAACTCAAAGATGGTTGTAAGCACCAGAAAAAATCCGAAAGCCAGATTGCCGGCATAATCTACTACAGGTATCTGGTTGTGAAAAGTGCCGGCCCATTCGCAGATAGTAATAATGGCAATAAAACTCGCAGTAAACACAGAGTTGCTCCACTGCCAATACCGCTGCATGGCGTACGAAGCGGCAAAGGACGCAACCAAGTACATGCTCAACATGTCTAAGTCACCGCCTATTGCTGTTTCGGTGGCGTGCATAGCCATAGATCCGGGACCAAGAAAAACCACTAAACAAGAAAAGAACACAGCAGTAAATAAACTTTGTGTAAACCGATTTTTATTTTGACCAAATTGATTTTTCGCCAATTGAAATGACATCAGCAAACCCGCAAAAATAAACCCTAAATTGCTCCACGTATTGGCCGGCTGTTTTATTAGCCCGGCTCTTGCTTCTTCGCAAAAGGCTCCGCCTACATCGGTTGCCGGACCAAACCAACCAGATATCACAGCCAGCATAAAACAACCAAATGAAATGATGGCAAACAAAACTGTGGCGTAAAAAATACGTTGGTTTTTCATGTAATTAGAATTTAAACCTTGTGTAAACCGGGCAATGATCGCTGTGAACCGCTTCCTGATACATTCGGCTTTCCACCAGATTTTTTTCAAGATTTTTTGTAGCAGCTATATAGTCAATCCGCCAGCCCTTGTTTTGCGCCCGTGAGTTAAACCGCTGACTCCACCACGAATATTGGTGTGGCTCTTTATTAAAATACCGAAACGTATCAATAAAGCCCGAATTGAAATACCGCTCCATCCATTCCCGCTCTTCAGGCTTAAAGCCCGAAGTGTCTTTATTTGAAACAGGGTTGTGAATGTCAATAGGTTTGTGGCAAATATTGTAGTCGCCACACACAATCAACTTCTTGTGCTTCTTTTCAACAGCATGTATGTAATTGAAAAAATCTGAGAGATAATTCATTTTAACCCCTTGCCGTTCATCACCACTGGTTCCACTCGGAAAATAGGCACTCATAATACTCAAATCACCAAGGTCAATGCGCAGGTTTCTTCCTTCATCATCATACATTTTAATGCCGCACCCCTCGGCTACATTGTCGGGTTTTATTTTCGAGAAAATTGCCACACCGCTGTAGCCCTTTTTAACTGCGGGAAAAATAAATGTACTGTAACCAATTGCTTCAAATGGCTTAGGGTCAAAATCTTCACGAGCTACTTTTATTTCCTGAATGCAAACTACATCTGCATTCATTTGTTTCAGCCAGTCCACCAATCCCTTTTTTTGTGCCGCCCGAATGCCGTTAACGTTGTAGGAAATAATATTTAGTTCTGCCATAAATTTGATTGGTTTAAACCGAAATTATAAATATCTCGCAGAGGTAATGAAGATTGCATTTGATGCTAAGCGCGCTTTAAATAATTTATCGGGGCTGGGCAATTACTCGCGTAATTTACTGAATGGATTAACGAAGTATTTTCCCGAAAACGAGTATTTGCTTTTTACCCCAAAAGCAAAAGACGAATTCTTTCATCAGTTGCAGGGTGATTTCAAAATCTGCTTTCCGAAAACGCAATTTCAAAAGTCACTTCATGCGTTTTGGCGTTCGTTTGGAGTAACTAATCAAGTTCAAAATGCGCGAGCAGATGTTTATCACGGGCTTAGCAACGAAATTCCTTTGGGTTTAAAACGCCCCGGAATCAGAACCGTTGTTACTATCCATGACTTAATTTTTCTGAAACACAAAGAGCAGTATCCATTTGTTGACCGGCAGATTTATGAATGGAAAACCCGTTATGCCGCAAAAAACGCAGACAGAATAATTGCAGTAAGCAACGAAACGAAGATCGATTTAATGGAAATGTATCGTGTGGATGAAAAGAATATTGAAATAATTCCGCCTATAATTAGTCAGCAGTTTCTAAGCAAGAGTGATTCTATATCGTTTGAACAATTAAAAAGAAAGCACCGGTTACCCGCAAAGTATATTTTGAATGTGGGTAGTTTTTTTTCGCGCAAAAATCATTCAACGCTCATTGAAACATTCGATTTCATAAAGAATAAAGTGAAAGAAAATCTTTTGCTGGTAGGTAGTAGTGGAAGTGAGAAAAAGAAAATTGAGCAGTTGATAGAAAACAAAAAGCTGCAAAACAGAATTCAAATAATTTCAGATGTCACAAGCGAAGATTTACCGGCTATTTACAAGGCAGCAAGTGTGTTTGTGTTTCCAAGTTTGTTCGAAGGATTTGGAATGCCGATAACAGAGGCATTGTTGTGTGGCGTGCCCGTGGTGACTACCAAAGGCGGATGTTTTGAAGAAGCAGGAGGAAAAAACTCTTTATATGTAAACCCGAATTCACCTGAAGAAATTGCGAATGCAATTTTACGGGCAATAAATAATAACGCACTCCGTACACAAATGATAGATGGAGGAATTATCCACGCGCAGACAATGAGCGAGCGGATACATACAGAAAAGTTGATGCGAGTTTACTCATCACTTTGCTGATCTTCTGTTTTAAGCAGATAAAAACCATTTCAACTCTTCACACGTAGCTTCTATCAATACACTTTTCTTTTTCTGGTGAAGCAAATACTTCATTGAATCCGGAAATTCAATTGGCGAACCGGTTGCCGTTTCTACCACATTGCCGAACTTAATTGGGTGTGCCGTTTCTAAAAACAAACCTTTATTGCTTGGATTTTGAGAAAGATATTTTTCAAGCGAAGCAAAAGCGACTGCTCCGTGTGGGTCGAGAGTATAATTGTATTGTTTGTAAACACGCGAAATAGTTTCCGCTGTTTCTGTATCGCTAATAGAATAACTGTGGATGAAATTTTGAATGCGCGAGAAATCACTTTTAAACAATTCGAGAATGCGGACGAAATTGCTCGGGTTGCCAACATCCATTGCATTGGAGATGGTGGCAACCGCTTGTCGCGAATTAAAATTTCCACTTTGCAAATACTTTGTAAAAACATCGTTGCTGTTACAAGCAGCTACAAAATGTTTAATGGGCAAACCGGAAATAGCTGCTAATAAACCCGCACAGATGTTTCCGAAGTTACCGCTGGGAACACAAACCACCGGTGGCTCATCACCTTGCCATTGTTGCAAAGCATAGAAATAATAAAACTGTTGCGGTAGCCAACGCGCTACATTTATGGAGTTAGCCGAAGTAAGAAATAATTTTTTGTTCAACTCCGCATCAGCGAATGCCTGTTTCACCATTTGCTGGCAATCGTCAAACGTTCCTTTTACTTCCAGCGCAGTAATGTTTTGCCCAAGCGTGGTCAATTGCAATTCCTGAATCCTACTTACCTTACCACTCGGATAAAGAATCACCACATCTACTCCTTCTGCACCAAGAAATCCATTGGCAACTGCACTACCGGTATCTCCGCTTGTTGCTACTAGCACAGTAACTTTTCGGGAATCTGTTTTTGAAAAATAGCCGAGGCAACGGCTCATAAACCGTGCGCCCACATCTTTAAATGCCAGTGTTGGCCCGTGGAATAATTCTAGAGAGGAAATGCTTTCCGAAACTTTTACAAGAGGAAAATCAAAGCTGACAGTGTGCTCACAGATTTGAAACAAATCTTCTTCCGCAATGTCATCCCCCACATACGGACGGATTACTTCAAAAGCAATCTGTGCTTTTGATTTTTGTTTAAACGAGGCAAGAAACTCTTTTGATAAAACAGGAATGCTCTCAGGAAAATACAATCCTTTATCAGGTGCTTGTCCTTTTATCGTGGCTTCACGAAAAGAAATTGTTTCTGAATTATGATTAGTGCTGTAGTAACGCATTCGTGTTCTCAATTTATTATTTCAACGCCCTTATTGTTTACCCTCGTTACATATACATTAAAGTCAATTCCTGTTTTGTGGTAGGCATCATTCATCGCTAGCTCAACCCTTTTCGCGGTTGCTTCATCTTTACTCAGCATAAACACCGATGGGCCAGAGCCGGAAATTCCACCGCCCAACGCACCGGCTTCCATGCACCGCTTTTTCAGTTCATTAAAAGCGGGAATCAGTTTGCAGCGAACCGGTTCAATTAAAACATCTTTTAGTGAGCGGCTGATTAAATCGTAATCTTCATTCATGAAGCCCGCCACCAAGCCCGCCACGTTTGCCCATTGTGTTACCGCATCTTTCAGGGCCACTTGCTTCGGTAAAATTTCGCGCGCGTAACTTGTTTTCACCTCAATTTGTGGATGGATAATAGTTACATGCAGCGGGGGAAAATTGAGTGGAATAACATCAAGCGGGTCATTGCTTCTAATTAAAGTAACGCCTCCGTAAATACAAGGTGCAATATTATCGGCATGCCATGCTTGTGATGCAATCTGCTCGCCATACATGGCGAAATGCGTGAGTTCTTTTTTTGTAAACCGGTTGCCGAGCAAGTAATTTGCGGCAACCACCACACCTGCAGCACTCGCTGCACTTGAGCCAATCCCACTGCCCGGTTTAATCACTTTGGTGCTCTCTACTTCAAAACCAATTTCTTCTTTCACCGCTTTCATAATGGCAAGCAGTGCTCCGCCAAAAACATTTTTCTCCGGCTCGGTTGGAAGATTGTAATTGTCTTTATTAACGATGCGTATTTCTTTTTTGTCGAGCAGGCGCACGGTTATTTTGTCGCTGGGCTGATGAACCGCAAAGCCCATAATGTCGAAACCGCAAACAATGTTGGCGACTGTGGCGGGGGATAAAACAGAAACTTCTTTCATCTTAAACAGCTCTTAAAATATCTGCAAAAACTCCCGAGGCAGTTACCTCGGCACCCGCACCCGCACCCTTAATTACCAGCGGCTGCTGTGAATATCTGCGCGTATAAAACAACACCACATTGTCCTTACCGTACAAATGGTACAGATCGTGTTCTTTGCCGATATGCTGCAAGCCAACGGATGCTTTTCCGTTTTCCAACTGTGCAACAAATTTCAGTTTGCAATCTTTTGCATTGGCTTCGTCAAATAATTTTTTGAAGTGAGATTCATATTTCTCCAGTGATTTGTAGAAATCAGCAACGCTCCCTTTCATACACTCTTCTGGTAGGAAAACATTGTTAGCGATATCACTCATCTCCATTTTGTTTCCCGCTTCGCGGGCAAGAATCAAAATCTTACGCATTACATCAGTGCCACCTAAGTCTAAACGCGGATCGGGTTCTGTGTAACCCTCATCTTGCGCTTGTTTCACAACGCTGGCAAAAGTTTTTGTTCCATCGTAATTATTGAAAACAAAATTGAGTGTGCCGCTAAGTACCGCTTGCATTTTTTGAACTTCATCACCGCTGCGCATTAAATCGTTCAGCGTGCCGATAACCGGAAGCCCGGCACCTACATTTGTTTCAAACAAAAACGAAGTGTTGAATTCACGAGCAAGGTGTTTCAGCTGCTCGTAATTGTTGTAATCCGAAGAGGCAGCAATCTTATTACAGGCCACTACAGAAACACTTTTCTGCAAGAGTGCTGAATAAACTTTCGAAACATCTTCATTAGCGGTAACATCCACAAAAACAGAGTTGCGCAGATTCTTTTCTTGAATAAACTGAACCAACTCATTCAGTTTCATCACCGGTGCGTTTTTCAGTGCCGCATCCCAATTACTTAAATCAATTCCCTCTTCGTTCAGCGCAACCTGCTTGCTGTTGGCAATTGCCACCACGCGAACATTCAAACGCAAATGTTGCTGAAGATGTTGATGTTGTTGTTTCAACTGTTCAATTAAACGCTTGCCGACATTTCCTGCACCGGCAACAAACAGGTTCACTTGTTTAAACGCTGTTTCGAAAAACTCTTCGTGTAAAACGTTGATAGCTTTTTTTACATCAGGCGCGGTGATAACGGCTGAAATGTTTTTTTCGGAAGAGCCCTGCGCAATTGCGCGTATGTTTACACCGTTTTTTCCGAGCGCGCTGAACATTCTTCCGCTGATGCCCGGATGGTTTTTCATGTTGTCGCCAACCAGTGCAACAATTGCCAATGAATTTTCTACGCTAAGCGGCTCCAGTTTTTTTGTTCCAATTTCATACTCAAACTCCGCGTCAACAGCGGCTTTTGCCTTCGCGGTATTCACTTCATCAACCGCTACACATATTGAATGTTCACTCGAACTCTGTGTAATCAGAATCACATTTATTTTTTCTTTTGAGAGCGCATCAAACAGACGTTTCGAAAATCCCGGAATGCCAATCATGCCGCTTCCTTCTAACAACAGCAACGAAACTTTTCCGATGCTCGAAATTCCGCTCACGATATTTTGGTTCGCATCGCTCTTATTTTCAATCAGCGTTCCTTCATCATCCGGTGCAAATGTGTTTTTAATCCACAGTGGCATGCCCAAACTCATAGCGGGTTGAATAGTTGGCGGATAAATCACTTTCGCACCAAAGTGCGAAAGCTCCATCGCCTCCTGATACGAAATTCGCGGAATCACTTTTACGTTTTGCACCAAGCGCGGATCGGCAGTCATCATGCCGCTCACATCCGTCCAGATTTCAAGTGCCGCGGCTTTTACCGCAGCGGCCAAAATTGCAGCCGTGTAATCAGAGCCACCGCGGCCGAGTGTTGTTGTAATTCCATTTGCATCGCTGGCAATAAAACCAGGGAAGAGATAAAGTGATGACGGCTTCTCTTTTACAAACGCAGAAATTTTTTTGTTGGTATTCTCGAAATTTACTGCGGCAAATGTGTGGTTGGAGTTTGTTTCAATCAGTTCGCGCGAATCTTTCCATTCGTGTTTTACACCAAGCGAATTGAGCTGATGTGAAACAATAATACTCGAAAGTAGTTCTCCAAAACTTACAATTTTGTCAAGCGTGCGGTTTGAAAGTTCGCGCAGCAAAAAAACTCCCTCGCAAATAGCTTCCAGTTCTCTGAAGTGGTTTGCCACTTTCAACACCACTTCATTCTGGTTTTTTTCAGTTACCAAATGTCTGACGGTTTGCACATGGCGCAACTCAAGTTCACTGATTTTCTCTTTGAAAGATTCGTTTCCCGCTGCCGCTAATTTCCCCGCGTCAATCAACATATCTGTAGTGCCCCCCAAAGCAGAAACTATCACCATCGTCTTATCCTTCGCCAGCGCCTTTTGCACAATAGCAATTGTCTTCGAAATGTTCTCTGCATTGGCAACTGATGTGCCACCGAACTTTAAAACCTGCATCTTCTCAAAAATTTATTGGTGCTAAGAAAACTTGTTTGGCGAGGAAACATACAGGAGCTGTTTTACCTGAAGAATTTTTCGATTTCTCCGGTAAGCAAACTAACGGGAATCTGTTCTATCGGGTGAGGGATGTCGTTCAGGATTTTGAATTGGGAGTTCTTTAAAAGCCGGTGTACATAATCGGTTTCTTCGAAACTTACCATTGAATCTTTGCTACCTCTTGCCAGCCGTACTGTACTTTCTATTTTTATAAAGTCCTGTTCTTTTAAATGTGTGTGCGCCAAGTCATGCATCATAAGCGCGGTTTTACTCAATACGCTTTTCCATTCGTGTTCTCCATGTCTGTCAGAAAGCACTTGAGCAAAGGCCGGAACTTTCTCAGCAATTTTTTCCGCGTTCAGCATCTTAATCTCTTTATGCGCTTCTTCTTCGCTCCATTTTAGTTTCGTGCCCAGCGTAAATATTTTCCCGACTCTATCTGGATAAAAACGTGCCAGCCATAACGCCACATATCCACCCATGCTATACCCGAAAATGTCTATGCTCTGTATGTAATTAGAGTTTAACCAGTCTAACACCTCGTGTGCAAAGTTTTGTATAGTGAAGGCGTGGTGGTGCGAAAGAACTCTGCCATGTCCGGAAAAGTTGAGGGAATGAGTTTTGAATTTTCCTGAGAGCAACTCTTCCAACTCTTTGAATTGGTCTTTGGAGCCAAGTGCTCCGTGCAGCAGCAGTAAATCTTTCATTACAAAGTATTTGTACAAACACAAAAATAATGGTTGAGATGTGAATTATTTAACCAACAGAACAACTACTTTCGAGGTAAATGCCTATAGAAATGAAGAAAGCAGCATTTCTGGTTATCATGGTATTTGCAGTATCATATATGCACGCTCAATCTGACTATTTTTTTAAGTCGGTTGACGGTGAGTTTGCCATGGAGTTATCGCGCGAAGGACAAGCTGTAAATATTACCTTGTATTTAAGTAATGCTTCACAGTATGAAACAGTAACTATCGAACGTAGTTTAGATGCACTCAACAATTTTGGTCAATGTAAATACATTAAGTTCAACCATTCAGCACAATCCAAAGTGGTAATCGTAAAGCGCGATGAGTTTCCGCTTACATCGGTTGATGCAACCTATTACAGAATAAAAGCTGTTTCGACCGATGGAGCAACTCGTATATACCCCCCTGTGCGTATGCCTGGCTTGCGTGAGGCAAGGGTGTATTAGAAAAAGTTCTACAGGTGCTCTTGACAAAACCGGTCAGACATATTAGTTTGTCAATCACGTAAGCACAAACTATGTTTTTCCTGAAACATAATTCTTGTAGTACAAGAATAATTTTATTGACGGTTTGCCAGGCGTTGTTCAGCAGTTTTATCTGGTCTGGTTATGACTATAAGTTCGAGTCGGCAGATAATGAAGTGGCAATGGAGGTAAAACGAACACAACAGGTGGTTGATATTTCGCTCCGTTTTTCGTATGCTACCCGTATAGCCAACGTAAGCATTGAAAAAAGCAACGACCAGTTAAGTAACTTTACCCGGTGCAGTTATTTAGGTTTTGACGGCCAACAGGAAGTTGTAATCATTAAAAAGCGCGACAACTATCCCTACTCGTCTGTTGCCGACACCTACTATCGGCTAAGAATTAACTTTAAGGATGGTAGCGAAAGAGTGTACCCTCCGGTTCGGTTACCAGCTATCACGGAGTAAAAGTTTACTCTTTTTTCTTTACCGATTTTTCAGTTAACCTCTTGCCGGCCTCAGTAGCCTCAGTGACAATTTTTTCGTAAGAAGAAACTTGTGTTTGCAATTCTTGTTTTCGGGTTGGGTCTTTTTCAGAACCCAGAGTTTCTGTGGTGCGCTTCTTTTTATCATCAAACCACTTCAAAATTCTTTTTACAGAACCCTTTGCCGCCCCTTGTATAAAGTGATTGTCAGATACCATACCTTGCGCCTCAATAAAAGACAAGCCTTTTAATACCAGTTCGGGGCTCATGCGTGTTAAAAAATTGGCATAGTAATACAACAAAGAGTACTTGCCAAAGCCGTTTACCTCACGAATCCTTTTTTCAAAATAATTGTAGAAAACGGAATCGCCCAATTTGGCATAAATGTCTGCTACTGCGTTTCGCAGGTGTACGTTTTTCTCATTTTCAAATAGTTTGGCTTTTACCAAAGCACTTGCTGTGTCTAGTTCGCTTAAAGCAATAAGTGCAGCAGCTGATACCTCATACGAACTATCTCCAATTGCTTTTTCAAAAAGAGGAATGAACTCCCGGTTTTTTTGAGCACTGTATTTTATTACAGCAGCTTTACGCACATCTGCCACCTCGTCTTTTTCCAGCCGTTCGCCAACAAGTCGAAGCAAAGAGTCTTTGTTGTGTGTTGTAATCTGCACTTGCTCAACAGCAAATTTGCGCAGAAAATGAGAAGGGTCTTGGATGGCAGAAATGAGCGTTTTTTGGGCAGAGCTGTCTTCTTTTTGTGCAGCATCTAAATGCTTTAGCGCTTCAAAACGCTGCAAAAAAAGCGGGGTGTTCATGTATTGAAAAATGTAGTTGTCGAGGGTTTTGTTTTCGGTTTTCTGACAAAGCACAGCCCGTTCGCTGTCAAAATCAATGAGGTCGGGTTTGCCAAATGACTTAAATGAAAAAGTTTGAGACTTCTTTTTCAGAACAACACTATACGTGCTTGCCGTGCCATTTTGCCAAACAGCTATTTTAAAAGGCAGCGTGTAGATAAGGGGCTTTTCGGTATTGTGTTTTTGCTCAACAACAACATACACACTGTCATTATCATAGCTGTATTTAACATCAAGTACCGGGTGGCCCGAGTTAAGAAACCACTGATTAAAAAACCAGTTCAGATCTTGTCCCGTAACGTCTTCAAACGCCAGCCGCAGTTGGTGAACTTCTACCGGTTTAAACTGGTTAGTTTTTAAATATAACTCAAGCGATTTGTAGAAAGCGTCATCGCCAACTGTCTTGCGTAGGTAGTGAAGCAGTAACCCGCCTTTGTCGTAGCTGTGGTTGTCGAACATATCTTCTTTATCATTATAATAAAAACGGATAAGGTCAACGTTTTTATTTTCTGCTTCATGCAGGTAATGATCCAGGTTGTCGTTTAGCTTAAAGTCCGCATACAACCTACCGTATTTATATTCGTTCCAGATGTATTCACCATAAGTAGCAAACGCTTCGTTTAGCGTAGTGTTGCTCCAACTCTCGGTTGTTACCAAGTCGCCAAACCACTGATGAAACAGTTCGTGGCTAATCACATCTTCATAACTTTCATCCAGCAACTCGCGGTTATTGCGTTGCAAAATTTCGGAGTGCAGGGTAGCTGATGTGTTCTCCATAGCACCGCTTACGTAATCGCGAACTACTACCTGTGCGTACTTCTGCCACGGGTAATCAAAGCCAAGTTTTTGCGAAAAAAACTCCATCATTTCAGGCGTGTTGCCAAAAATATTTTTGGCGTAAGGCGCGTAATCCTTTTCTACATAGTAAGTAACCGGCACATCGCGCCAGCGGTCTTTTACAATCGCAAAATCGCCAATGGCCATCATTACCAGATAGGGCGCGTGCGGCAAGTCCATTTTCCAGTAATCGGTAACGATGCTGTCGTTAAAGTTAGTAGTAGAAATCAGCGTTCCATTACTGAGAGAAACATATTTTTTTGGGTGAGTGATGTAAACCTCATTCGTCATTTTCTGATTGGGCTTATCTATAGTTGGAAACCAGCACGAGCTCGACTCTGTTTCGCCTTGCGTCCAAATTTGAATTGGCTTTAAAGAATCTTTTCCAAGAGGGTTAATAAAATAAAGCCCCTTGTCTTCGGTTATTGCGGCACTTCCCCCTTTTTCGCGCTCTTCGGGTTTTGCTGTGTAGTCAATATAAACCTTCAACTGTTCTAGGGCTTCGTATTTTTTATCAAGCTGAATTTTTAGTTGTAACGAATCGTAGCTGAACTCCAGCGGCTTGGTTGTGTTGTCTTTTTGAACAAGCAACACTTCGCGTATATCAAACTGTTTAGCGTCAAGTGTTAGCGAATACTGCGGATAAAAATGCGGCTTGAGTGTGATGGTGGCTTTACCATTGAGCTGTTGTTTTTCGTAGTTGAAATTTACTTCCAGCTTAGTATGCACTAAATCGAAATCTTTGGTTGCAGAAGCGCGGTAAGGGTTTTCGCGACTGGCTACAACTTCTATGGTATCTAAATCAACAGACACAGAGTTGTTGTCTGTGGTTGTTTTTTTAGATGAGGAGCAAGAAGCGGCTAAAAGCAAAACAGAAGCCACTACAATAAAACGGAAATGCATTTTAGAAAATTATGTGAGGGGCGAATGTAAAATAAACGAAAAGGAGTGTAGGTGCGGTTACCGATACTTGGAGGGCAAACTACCTATCCTACTTTTCCTATTTTAGTTTCACACTTACTGCCATGAACAATGTTCGCGCCCGAATTTACCATCTACTGCAACCTCACGAAGGCACCAACCTAAAAGGCAAATGGGTAGATGTTTCGCTCACGGCTTTAATCATTATAAATGTAGTGTTCCTTATTTTAGAAACTGTGCCGGAGTTAGATGCCACATACCGTGAGTTTTTTTGGAATTTTGAATTGTTCTCCGTCAGCATTTTTACTACCGAGTATTTTGCTCGCCTTTGGTCCATAGTTGAAAACCCCAAATTCAAACATCCATTTTGGGGAAGGCTGCGATACTCCATTTCGCCAATTGCTATTTTCGATTTGCTCGCCTTTTTACCTTTTTATCTGCCGTTTTTTCATGTTGACCTAATGTTTTTACGCACCGTTAGAATGTTTCGTTTATTGCGAATATTTAAAGTAGCCCGCTACCTACATGCCCTTAACTATGTTACCGATGTAATGGTTGAACGAGCCGAAGAGTTGCTTATCAGCCTTACATTTATGCTTTTTATGCTTATAGTGTTAAGCGGTATAATGTATAATATAGAACATGCCGCGCAGCCTGATAAATTTTCGAGCATTCCACAAACCATGTGGTGGACAATAATTACACTTACTACCGTAGGGTATGGTGATGTGTACCCCATCACTGCTCTCGGAAAAGTTTTTGCGGCCATTACGGCTATTGTAGGGCTGGGCATGTTTGCAATACCCACCGCCATATTGGTTTCGGGTTTCAATGCTAAAGTGGCAAAACACAAGCACCACCCAAACTATTGCCCGCATTGTGGCAAAGAAATCTAGGGAACAGCAATCAAATTTTAAAAAACAGAGTTACACCTAACAAAAAGTTTGTGGAGGACAGTTCTGTTCAGGTAGTCAAGCATTTTTTAAACAATGTTTGTAACCTTTTGCAGCAGCAATCGTATCCACAAATCCAACAGTATAAAAAACCATATATGAAAAACTTACTCATCCTAATTTGTTTGCTGCCATTTTGCGCTATAGCGCAAGACGATGTTTTTCCGAGCCAGGAAGAGCTTTTTAGAATTAAAGACAACAAGGGTTACACCGCTCGTATTGACGGACTGTATTTTAGCGCCCGCGAAAACAACAACTATACCGCTACCGTTCAAAATTCGGGCATTGTACAAATCAATTTGCTCGGCAGTAGTACCAAAGACAAGTCGGGCTCTTCTTACAAACAAGGAATTATGTTGGAGTGCCGTTTGCAAGACAACAAACTTGAGCCGCTTCGTGTAGTGTATGATTTGGCCGGAAAAAAATACTTGGCCCATCAGGGTGAAATAATATTTGAGACCAAAGACGTGCAATGGAACGCCAGCACTACCGCCTTTGCCTTAACAGGTAATCTCGAAACTTCTGTAAAAAGACCAATGGAAGACGGCTTAACCGTGGTCATGAATATTAAAGTTCGTATGGCTGACTTAGATGTGGTGGTTGCCTCGCCCGAAAAGACAGTTGCAGAACAGTAAGAGCACGCATCAGTATGTTAAACGACCCCGATCAGCTATTGAGCGGGGTCGCTTGCGTTTATTCTATTTTTCATTTACAACTTTATACACAAAGCAAGAATGATAGTTTAGTTTGTGGCTAAATGAAAAACACACGGGCTATATTTTTATTGTTAATGGCCAACTCTATTTCAGGTGTGTCGCAGGGCATTTCACTACTGGCAGTGCCGTGGTATTTTACCGGCATCATAAATCGGGAAGACCTGTTCGGCCCGATATATTTTGTAATTACAGCCATTTCGCTTGTCTGGGGTTTGTATGCGGGCACATTGATTGACCGTTACAGCCGCAAGAACATTTTTTTGGTAATAAACCTGGCGGGGCTGGCTATACTTACCACTGTATCGGCTTTGGGTTTTGTAAATCATTCGTTGTCTTGGTTTATGGTGGCAGCAGTTTTTGCCACCACCGTATTTGTTTACAACATACATTTTCCGAACCTGTACGCTTTTGCGCAAGAAATAACCGTAAAAGAGGACTACGCCCGTGTAACATCTCTCCTCGAAATACAGGGTCAAATCACGTACACCACAGCCGGTGCCATGGCCGCCATGCTACTTTCCGGATTTGATGGAAACATTTCGTTGGGGAGATTCAACTTCTCCTTTCCTTTTTCGTTTAGAGCATGGCAAATCCACGAAATATTTGCCATAGATGCGGCTACTTATTTAATAGCGTTTCTGATTATCTACCGTATAAAATCTTTGCCGGTAGCAGATAAACAAATAGACCTAAGCGGGTTGCGCAGCCGTATGAAAACGGGTTTCAGTTATTTGAAACAACACCCGTTGCTTTTTTATTTTGGCAATGCATCGCTTATGTTGTTTTTAACCATTATCATATTTAGCACGTACGTAATGCCCGTGTATGTAGATTCGTTTTTACACCGCGGAGGTAATGTGTACGGCATGGCCGATATGTTTTTTTCTGCCGGTGCACTTTTGGCTGGGTTTTTAACCACCAAAATATTTGCCGAAAAAGATGCGGTGCGCGGCATCATTGTTTTGTCGGTTATTGCAGGGCTTATGTACTTAACCATGACAACTAATACGTACGTATCAGCTTTCTTTCTTTGCAACTTTATAATAGGTGCCTGCAACTCGGCCGTGCGCATACAGCGCGTTACATATATGTTTCACCACATTCCCAATTCTGTAATAGGCAGGGCGGGCTCTCTGTTTTTTGTAATTAACGTGTTGTTTCGGTTGTGTTTAATAGCGCTATTTGCGCTGCCGTTTTTTCACGCAGGCATAAACATACTGTATGCGGTAGCGGTGTTGGCATCTGTTTGTTTTATAGCAGCAGCCATATTGATAGTAAACTATAAAGCATTATTGGCAGAACCCGAAACCCACTAAAACAGAAAAATCCTTTCCAGCGTTTTATCATCACACCGAATCGGATTTAAGTTTACCAACTGCTCACGCAGCGGTTACTTGGTTTCTTCTATGGGCCAATGAGGCAATTTGGGGTCTAACTGTATCATACGCAAAGATTGAAGGTTCGTGTGTTTACGACACAACAGCAAATAAAGTTTCATGAAAACAAAACAATTTGGCGCTTTCGGTTGGTTCTTTGATGCTAAGTGAGCGCACCACGTGCGTTAAGTGGTTTGCCTTTTGTTAAGCAGACAACGCATTCCACACTACTTCATCAGGAGCCGGAGCTGTAATTATTATGGGTTCTTTTTTTACCGGATGAATAAATTCTACCTGCCGCGCGTGTAAGTGAATACTTCCATCACCATTCCCTCTGCGCGCACCGTATTTTACATCGCCTTTAATAGGGCTGCCCATTTTAGAAAGCTGCAAACGTATTTGATGGTGCCGGCCTGTGTGCGGGTTTACTTCCAACAAATGATAGTGGTCGCTACTTTTTAGCCATTTGTAATCTAACTCACATTTCAGCGCACCCTTTACTTCTGTATCATAAGCGTGCGATATATTCTTTTGCTCGTTCTTTTTTAACCAATGCACCAAATGCCCCGAAAGCTTTTCGGGTTTGTTGGCCACCACTGCCCAGTATGTTTTTTTTACCTCTTTGGTCTTAAACATTTCGTTGAGGCGCACTAGTGCTTTGCTGGTGCGCGCCAACAATACCACACCACTTACGGGGCGGTCGATACGGTGGCACACACCCAAAAACACTTCACCGGGTTTGTTGTATTTGTGGGCTATGTATTCTTTCACTAATTGTTCGAGGGCGGCATCGCCATTTTTATCGGGCTGCACTAAAACACCCGATGGTTTGTTGATGGCTATGATATGGTTGTCTTCAAAAAGAAGTTTAAGCTCGGTGTAGTGCATGAGGCAAATAGAAGATTATTGAAAATATTCTTTAAACGAATTCCAAAATTCATCATTCGGAAAATCTGCTTGCATATTTAGCCGTTCGTTAGTGATGGGGTGTATTATCTCTAAACTTCGCGCATGGAGGCAGACGGCATTTTCTTTATAAACTGTTTGCGAACCGTAATGCGCATCGCCAATAATTGGGCAACCGATATGTGCCAGTTGCGCACGTATCTGATGAAACTTACCTGTAACTAATTTTATTTTTAGCAGTGCGCCTGTGTTGTTTTGTGCAATTAACTCATAACGCAGCACCGCTCTTACAGCGTTTTTTACCTCGTTGGAATATAGAATGGCTTTGCGTTGAAGGGTGTCTTTCACCAGCCAGTTTACCAACTCATCTTCTTGTTTAGATGGTGCTTTTTCTACAATAGCGAAATACGATTTGTTGAGTTCGCGTTTGGTAAATGTTTCTACCAGCATTTTTAAAACGCTTCGCTTTTTAGCAAACAACAGCACACCGCTTACCGGCCTGTCGAGGCGTTGGGGCATGCCTATAAAACATTTTTGCGGATAGCGCTCTTTACTGCGGTAGTAATCTAACGCCTGCGACTGCACCGAAAACTTCAGGTGCGCTTCGTGTTCAGATACTATTCCCTGCGGTTTGTTGACAGCCAGCAGATACTTGTCTTCGTAAATTATTTTAAGGTCAGTAGGCAGCACGTCAATTTCTTGATCACGATATTGCAAAAATTAAGAAGAAATTTACATTTGCCGTCCCTTAAGCAGGGTTGCAACTCCAAATGCAAGTGCTTTAGTTTCGCACCAGTGCGGAATGGTTTGAGTAAAAAGGATGTTTTCTCGCTTGTTGAGAAAAATCAAAAAGGGAGAAAACATTCCTCCTTAGCTCAGCTGGTTAGAGCACATGACTGTTAATCATGGGGTCCCTGGTTCGAGCCCAGGAGGGGGAGCATAGAAGCCGGAGAGAAATCTTCGGCTTTTGTTTTTTACAGAGAATTTACAGTCAAGAGGTTTGTTTAGTGAAGTAAACTAACGAATGGCATAATTTACTTTAGCGCGAAAAAGTAAACTATGTTGTTTTTTGGTTTACTTTTGCTTTATGAACATAAAAATAGAAACATACCGTGCCGGACATTGGGAAAAGGCAAGCGGCTACCAATATTTTGTTCCAGAAAACATAAACACGCCAATTTCGTGGAGCGATAACTCGTTGAACGAGCTTTTAGAAAAAGCGAGTATAAAGTTGGGAGAGTTAAACTCGTATGCCCGCTTGGTACCTAACATAGATTTATTTATTCAACTGCACGTTACAAAAGAGGCGGTTGTAAGCAGTAAGATTGAAGGCACCCAAACTAACATGAGTGAGGCATTTATGTCCCGAGAAGAAATAAATCCTGAAAAGCGGGATGACTGGCAAGAGGTTCACAATTACACACAAGCAATGAACGAAGCAATTGAAGAGCTACAAAAATTGCCTCTTTCTTCACGCCTACTAAAAAACACGCATGCTACATTACTAAATCATGCGCGGGGAGAGTTTAAGATGCCGGGCGAGTTTAGAAGAAGTCAAAATTGGATTGGAGGCGCTTCATTGGCAGATGCACGGTTTATTCCACCAGTACATACATTGGTTAACCCACTGATGGGCGACCTTGAAAATTTTTTACACAACAAAGACCTGCACATTCCGGCACTTATAAGAATTGGCATTGCTCATTATCAGTTCGAAACTATTCACCCTTTTTTGGATGGCAATGGACGAGTAGGGCGTTTGCTTATTACCCTGTTTTTGGTAAGCGAAAAAATATTGAACATGCCATTGCTTTATCTGTCGGCATTTTTTGAGCAAGACAAAAATTTGTATTACGATAATCTTACGAGGGTTCGGGAGAAAAACGATATGCTGCACTGGCTCAAATACTTTTTGGTGGGTATTGAGCAAACAGCTACGCAATCAGTTAACACGTTAAGTAAGGTGTTGGAACTTAAGCAACAAATAGAAAGCGTTATGCCTGTTTTGCTGGGGCGGAGAGCTCCAATTGGGTTGGTTTTATTACACCACTTGTTTAAAAAACCAGTAGTAACGGTGAAGGAAGTTGAAGTTGTGTGCGACCTTAGTACGAAATCAGCTAACGACTTGGTGGCAGCCTTTGAGTTACAAGGTTGGCTGACCGAGCGCACCCGCCAAGCACGAAACCGCATATTCTTGTTTGAACGATACACTAACTTGTTTGCATAAATCTTCGGCTTTTGTTTTTGTAGAGGGAGAGCTTAAAATGCCGATTGCTATCGGCAGTAAGAAATCACCTCCGTTTTCTTTTCCGCCCTGTTATATTCGCGCCCTATTAATCAAAAAAAATTCGCCATGTCGTTACTTACTGTAGGTACTGTTGCCTTCGATGCTATTGAAACCCCATTTGGAAAAACCGATAAAATAGTAGGCGGTGCCGCTACTTATATTGCGTGGAGTGCTTCGTATTTCAGCAAGAAAGTGAATATAGTTTCTGTAATAGGTGACGACTTTGATATGGCCGAACTGGAGGAGCTGAAAAAACGCGGAGTAGATACCACCGGTATTGAAGTGAAAGCAGGCAAAAAAAGTTTTTTCTGGAGCGGTAAATACCACTTAGATATGAACAGCCGCGATACGCTGGTAACCGACCTGAACGTATTGCTGGAATTTAACCCTATAATACCCGATAGCTATAAGGACAGCGATATACTGCTGCTGGGCAACATAGACCCGAATCTGCAAATGCAGGTGATTGAGCAGTTGCCTAAGCGCCCTAAGCTGGTGGTGCTCGATACGATGAATTTCTGGATGACAGATAATTTTTTGGGCAAGCTGAAAGAAGTAATTGCCAAGGTAGATGTGCTGACAGTGAACGATGCTGAGGCGCGTCAGCTTTCTAACGAGTATTCATTGGTGAAAGCCGCTAAGAAAATACTGACTATGGGCCCTAAGTATTTAGTGATAAAGAAAGGCGAACACGGGGCTTTGCTGTTTCACGACCGCGAGGTGTTTTTTGCTCCGGCTCTTCCGTTGGAAGATGTGTTTGACCCTACCGGTGCGGGCGATACTTTTGCCGGAGGTTTCTGCGGTTACTTAGATAAGAGCCGCGATATCAGTTTCGAAAACATGAAGCGGGCTATAATTTACGGCAGCGCTATGGCTTCTTTCTGTGTAGAAAAATTTGGTGCTGAAAGAATACGCACTCTTACTCATCACGATATTGAAGACCGCGTGAAAGATTTTATTGATTTAGTTCAATTCGATATAGAATTAGAGGATTAAACCCCTAAATGATAATGCAAGTTTGTTTTTTATAGGGATTATCGAATCTGCGATTTCCCCTAAAGGGGACTTAAATACAAAATACAAGTTTTGTCTTTGGCTGTTAAAGCCCCCTTTAGGGGGTTGAGGGTGTTTTTATACTTTCACCACACAAAAAAAAATATGACTATGAGATTGAAACCAATTATTGCCGCAGTATTTGTTGTTGTGTTGTTTGTTTTTGCGGGGTGTAAGAAAAAGGATGAGCCCGTTAAAAACTTTGGTCTTACATCGATTACCGATACGACCGGTGTGGCGCTTAGCAATTTTTCGTATGGTGCCGATGGTAAACTGGTAAAGTTGTTTACTACCGCTAACAGCACAGACCTATACTATTCGGGTGATAAGTTAATAAGACGTACTTATACTGACGGTGCTACCCTGAAAGAAATTGACAGTGTGTATTACGATGCACAAGGCCGTATATTTAAAGTGGTAAACTGGGATGCTGTAGCCAACACAAAATCAAAGACCACGGTGTTTGTTTTTAATGTAGACAATACTATTAACAGCACTACCGTAAATTATGAATCTGCGCTTAAAGAAGATGAGTTGTATGAGTTTACTTATAGTGGCGGCAAGCTGACTGAGCGTATAAAATCTGTGTTTACCGGTGGCTCTTATAAGCTGAGCCAAAAGTTTGAGTTTCAGGGATACGATGACAAAGCCAGCCCGTTTTCAAAAATTTACCGCCCGTACTTAACCGACATACTCAATGCTTTTGTGTTTTTTGTAGCTTACCCTAACAACATTACGCTGGGTAAATACACCACCTACGATACCGGCACCGGGTTGGTTACGGGTGTTACTCCGGTTACCGCCACCTATACATATAATACTGATAACCTGCCTACCCGTATGGACATTACCGAAGGTGGGGCTATAGGTTCGTATTTGATAACTTATCAGGAGTTGTAAACCCCTAAATCCCCTAAAGGGGACTTTAAATACACCCCCAACCCCCTAAAGGGGGCTTGAATACAAAATACAAGTTTTGCCTTTGGTTGTTAAAGCCCCCTTTAGGGGGTTGGGGGTGGTATTACGGGTTTACCACAAACCTCCCCGAAGCGGAGAAGCCGTTGTTATCTGTAAGCCGCAGAAAATAGTAAGCAGGCGCAAAGCCCTCGAGCTAAATAGTAAGCGGTTCGCTACTTGGTTTTTCAAAACTGCGCATCAATACACCGGTGGTGTTATAAACCGAAACAGTAACGGGTTCTTTATTATCGGCAGTAATGGTTAGCTGGTCGGTGGCGGGGTTGGGGGAGAGGGTTATTTTTTCAATATCCCTTTCGTCAACCCGGGTAACTACGTTTCCATTGTAAGTGAGATAAATTTCGGTGTCTGCAGTTCGTTCATCTACAAAAACCATATACGCCTTTGCCCCGTTAAGTGCTACACAGGGGCGGCTTGAAATAGCGCTGTTATTGGTAATTCTTTTTCCGCTGTTCCAGCTTAAGCCACCATCTTCGCTGTGCCTGAAATATATTTCATCATTTCCATTCCGGTTATCTACCCAATTCAATGCTACTGTATTGCCATTATTACTACTTGCCGAATTGGGGTAATAGGCATCAGCGGTATCAGTACTTAATGTTTGATTAGCCCCCCAGCTAAAACCGAGGTCTGCTGAGCGCTTATAGTAAACAACAGATTTGCCGTTTCGGTTATCAGCCCAAAAAACATGCATCAACTGGCCCGATATAGATATGTTAGGCGTATAAGAAGCAGAGGTATCTGAAAACGGAATCAAGTTGTCCCAGCCAATGCCACCGGTAGTTGACCTGCGAAAATAAACGGTAATACCCTGATAGGATGCGGCACTTACTACTGCCACAGTCTGGCCGCTAATAGCCATAGATGCAGCATTAAAATACCGACCGCTTAAACTCATGATTGTTGTTGAAGAATTCCACATGCCTCCGAAATTTAACGACTGCGTATACAAAACAGAATTACCCTCGTTCCATACCAAATGCAAAATATTACTGCTTGCGCATAGTGTAGGCGATAACGAAGTGCCGGAGGTATTTGTAACACGCGCTGCCTGCCCCCAGTTAAGTCCGCCATCGGTTGACCTTATAAGGTAAATCTCATTGTTGCCGTCACGGGTATCGGCCCATACAATATATACACTGCTGCCCTCCACCACTATCGAAGGGTCGGTTGAGTTGGCCGGGTCGTTGGTTATGCGGGTATCGGTGGTCCAGTTTAGCCCCTGGTCAACAGAACGTTTGTAATATATTTCTGCATTGCCATCGCGCGTATCGAACCAAACCACATGAAGGGTATCGCCCTTCACCGAAATGCTGCGGGCATTGCTTTGTGCCAATGCCGAAATGGCGGGGTTCACAGTTAGCTGCAATTCGCTTTGCCATTGAGCAAAACTTTCAGAAATAATAAACCAGCAACAGATAATTGGTAGAAGTTTTTTCATAACGGAAAAGTAGAAAGTTTTCTGTTGGCTGAAACCAACAGCATATCATGTATTTTGCCCTTGATGGTGTTATAACTCCGCGCTCTTCTGTTTCATCCCGCTTTTGTAAGCTGGAAGCGGAGTGTCACCAGCAAGCCATAACACCCCCGCATTTCTGTTTTACAGAATAGAAAAAACAATTGCATCTTTACAGGAAACAATTCTATATGAAACAGACATTTACACTCCTGCTTATTTACACCGCCTTTTTTTTACCGCAAGCGCAAGTACCTACACTGGTAAAAGACATTGCCCCTTTAGGTAACGGTATGCTGATGTATGACCGGGTATATGAGTATAACGGCAAAATTTATTTTGAGGCTGACGATGGCACCAATGGAAGAGAGCTATGGGTAAGTGACGGCACAGCGGCCGGCACACAGATGCTAAAAGATATTGCACCGGGTAACGGCACTTCTGCGCCTAACGGGTTTACGGTACTTAATAACAAGCTTTTTTTCTCGGCACAAGATGGTACAAACGGCAACGAAGTTTGGGTAACCGATGGCACCACGGGCGGTACTCAAATGCTGAAAGATATTAAGCCCGGGGCATTTGCTGCTAACCCCGTTGGGTTTACCGTATGTAACGGCAAGTTGTATTTCACAGCCGATGACGGTACCAATGGTTCCGAACTATGGGTAACCGATGGCACTACTTTAGGTACTCAAATGGTAAAGGATATATACCCGGGTGCTACCGGCAGTGTACCCGGTTATCTTACGGTGCTTAACAACAACCTGTATTTTTCTGCTGACGATGGTACAAATGGTTACGAACTCTGGATAAGCGATGGAACAAGCGGAGGTACTTTAATGATAAAGGATGTTTACCCTGCAGCTTTTGCTTCCAGTTTCCCTGACAATTTTGTGGCCTATAACGGCAAAATTTATTTTCAGGCAGCTACTGATTTAGAGGGCCGCGAACTGTGGTCAACCGATGGCACTACGCTTGGCACTGCTTTGGTGAAAGATATTGATGGCGCATCCAGCAGTAGCTTCCCTAACGGCTTTGTGGTTTATAACAGCAAGCTATATTTCAATGCAACAGATGCTAATGGTGTTGAACTATGGGTAACCGATGGCACCGCTATCGGTACTCAAATGGTAAAGGATATCAATTCGGGCATAAACCTCGGTAGCCCTTCCTACTTTAGAGTGTACAACAACAAGCTGTATTTCGGGGCCGATGACGGAACACATGGCAGAGAGCTATGGGTAACCGATGGCACTACGCTTGGCACACAGATGGTAAAAGAGATTAACGTAGGGTCAACCGGCTCGTTCATGTTCCGCAATGCTGTGTATAACGGCAAACTTTATCTCACTGCCGATGATGGGGTTAATGGAATTCAACTGTATTCGTATAACAGCCTTACCGATTCTTTAGTAATGGTGGTGCCCCCCATCTTCCAAACAAACGCCTTGTTTAACGGAGCATACTCTTTGCCTGTTGCCGCCCTCGGAAGTTTATATTTTGTAGCGGCTTACCAAAGCGGTAATGCAGAGTTGTATAAACTCACCACTACACCAACCGATATTCAGCAGTTATCTGCGCTCAACTTTTCGCTTTATCCAAATCCTGTTTCGCAAACCCTGCATATTAATTTAGGTGAAAACACTACCAATGCTACAGCCGGCATCTTTACTGTAACTGGCGAATTGGTGAAGCAAGTTTTAGTTAATGGACAGGCAGACATATCCATGCAGGATGTTCCTGTGGGAATGTACCTGGTTAAGCTTTCATCTGAAAACGCGGTGGGCTACAGCAAAGTAATTAAAGAGTAAACGAAGACGATTGAATCTCTAAAACAAAAGAGTCCCGCAACCATTGCGGGACTCTTTTGTTTTTCCTTCTCCTTTAGGAGAAGGAGTTCCGCGCTTTTCAGCGGAACGGATGAGGCGGCTGTTAAAGTCCCCTTTTGTTTCATCCCGCTTGCGGGAAGGGGATTTAGGGGTATTACAGCAACTTCTTCTCCATCAAATACTCCGCTATCTGCACGGCATTGGTAGCAGCACCTTTGCGAAGGTTATCAGAAACTATCCAGCAGTTGAGCGTGTTAGGTTGAGTTTCATCTCTGCGTATGCGGCCAACAAAAGTTTCGTCTTTATCGTGAGCGTGTATAGGCATAGGGTATTTCAGGTTCTTTACATCATCTACTACCACCACGCCCGGTGCACTGGAAAGAATGCTGCGCACTTCATCTAAATCAAAATCTTTTTCAAACTCTATGTTCACGCTTTCGCTGTGGCCGCCAATGGTGGGTATGCGTACGGTAGTAGCGGTTACCCGTATAGTGTCATCGCCCATTATCTTGCAGGTTTCGTTCACCATTTTCATTTCTTCTTTGGTGTAGCCGTTATCTAAAAACACATCAATATGCGGCAGTGCGTTCATATCAATTTGATAGGCGTAAGCCATTTCGCCCTTTACACCCGCGCGCTCGTTCATCATTTGGTCAACCGCTTTTTTGCCCGTGCCCGTTACACTCTGGTAAGTAGAAACCACTACGCGCTTAATTTTGTATTTATCGTGCAGCGGCTTGAGCACCACCACCATTTGTATGGTAGAGCAGTTGGGGTTGGCAATAATTTTATGAGCAGCGGTAAGCACCGAAGCATTTATCTCAGGCACAATCAACGGAATGTTGGGCTCCATTCTCCAGGCCGAAGAATTATCAATAACCGTGCATCCTGCTTGGGCAAATTTCGGAGCCAGCTCTTTTGAAGTAGAACCGCCCGCACTGAAAATAGCTACACTTGGTTTCATAGCCACCGCATCCTGCCAGCCCACAATAGAATATTCGGTACCCTTAAACGAAACTTTCTTGCCAATGCTTTTTTCACTGGCTACGGGTATCAGTTCGGTTACCGGAAAATTTCTTTCGGCTAATACCTGCAACATTTTTGAGCCCACCAATCCGGTGGCGCCCACTACGGCTACTTTCATGTAGTTGTTTTTTAAGAGCCGCAATTATCGGAAAGTTGAATCAATCTTTTACAAACTTTCGTATCTCATTTTTTATGCACAGAAAGTAAAGGCCATTACTTAAGTTCAAAGTTCGAAGTTCAAATCTCAAAGCTGAAACAGCCGCACTAAGAACTTTTCTTCCACTTAAGTCAAACACAGCAGCTTCTTCTCCAATTAGATTTTCCGAAACAGAAACCATCAACACATCATTCACCGGATTCGGCTGTATTTGAAAATCCGCCATCCGCCATTCGAAATCCGAAATTCCTGTAGGCACAGCGCACTGATAATTGAAAAACTCCAACGCGCGCTTATCGTAATCGCAATAAAACTGATGGGCCGAATACATAACATCTACCTGTGTGGCCATAAAAATTTTGTCAGTAGCCGCCAGAGTAAGAAACTGCGGGTACAAAGCGGGCGAAGCCATAATTCTTGCTCCGATAGTATCGGCAGCATACAACAAATACTTGTTGGTGTTCAGCAGATGGTTGTTTTGCAATTCCAACACCAGGTTGTTCGACTTGGTTTGAGTAATAGTAGAACTGCGCATAAACCGTTGCGGGTAAACAGGAGAATGATCCAGCAAAAAATACCGTGAACAAATGCCGCGGTTTACCATTGTGTTATGATTAGCCAATGCTTCGGCATTACCCGCTTGCCCCACATTCGGATGGTTATCATACTTAGCCATGCACCATTGTATAGGTACTGTAGTGATACTCGCCAACAAATTTCCGGCTTGTGCGCAATAAGAAACAGCAGCTGCCCAGTTAAAATAAGTAGCTGCAGTAGCGGAGAATGCACCACCATTACTCATACCCACTGAAAAATAACGGGTAGAAGAATTGGTAATGCCACGTAACTCAAACGTATCTATCAATGCTTGCAGGTTTGCAAAGTCAACATTGGTAGAGTCGTAAGGTAGGTAGTTCCATTGGTTCAGCTTGCCGTTGTTATTTAAGTCAGCCTGCTTGGTGGTTTCTTCCGATTCGGTAATGATAAAGGCAAAGGTATCGGCCACCGCATCGTGCAAAAACTGCACGTAATCAAAAAGGGTTGTCCAGTTAGTGGCTTGCCCTCCTGTGCCGTGAAAACAAAAAATAACGCCTTTAAAATTAGGTGGGAAATACGAATACACTTCTTTGAGTGTATCGCGCCCCATAATACTTTCGTGGCTAATAGTGAACGAACCAATGGTGCGCGTATGCCCCGTAACCGCCACATGTTGTGCAGGCATAATCACTGTTGTATGCCATTCGTCATCATGCTCCAAAAACTGCACATCGCCCGTCCACTTATCAAACACATCTGTCAGCGGATATTCCTTGCTCCAGATATGCACGGTATCGCCCGCGCTGTAAGTGCCCCCCCCGTAGCCGTTGGTTACCGTGAGCGTAAATTGCGAAAAAGAAGCAGAACAGAGTAACAGAAGCAGAAGGGTAAAGGTGTTTTTCATAAAGTAAATTACTGCTTCGCGAATTTAGAAATAGCCGAACCAATCTTTACTATGTAAATACCGGATACAAAATCAGCAGTAGAAATTTTGAAAGTGAAATCTGAAATCGTGCTGCCGAAAAATTTTCTTCCGCTTATATCATGCACAGAAATTTCTTCGCCCACCATGGCATCAGTTACTTCTATATTCAGCACATCGTTTACAGGGTTGGGGAATATTTTTACATCCGCAATCGTCAATTCGGAATCAGCAATACCCGTAAGAGGCAGCCCAATTACCTCATTGAAATCGCAGTCGTACACAAAAGGCACGCTGTCGTATTGTGTTAGCCAGTAATCGCGTATTTCAGAAATGTTTGCCCACTCTACCTTGCCTTGCTGAACCAATATATTTACCGAGTCAATCATTTCTGCAACAAGCGGTAGAAAATACGGCAGCTTCATTTTGCCTTCGTTGCACATTATCTCCTGCGTGTAAACTCCGTTGGCGGGCAGTGTGCCGTTATCAACTGCATCTACTAACCGGTGAATAATGCTCATGTTGTAAGCAATGGTAGAAGTGTCCTCCATCTTTATATGACAACCCACACCCACCAACGTTAGATTTTTAGATGGATCGTGCACATTTACCTCGGCCATGCTCTTGGGTTTATAACATCCGTAATAGTTCAAATCATCAATATGATTAGGCGAGCCGCCACCCCACAACACATTCGGGTGCCAGGTGTAGGCGGGAAAAGAATCACCCTGAATGCCGTCATCATAATCTTCCCAGTTATTTCCGTTTTGCAATTGCCCGAATAAAAAACCGCTGATATTTCCACTGGGTGTTACACCTAACTGATTCATCAAGTAAGCCACATCACCGTAGTTGTAGGTGGTCTCATGGCTGTGCGGGTCACACTCTACACCTATATCTTCGCTCATCCAGCGGCAAAGATTTTTTCCGTTGGTAGAATTGAGCGTAACACCCGTGTCGTATTGTGCAATGGCGCGAAGCGCAACATGGTCGCTTCCCCAGTTTTGTTTGGCGCCTTTGTTTTTAGCCAGAGTAGCGTATTGCACCAGAGCGTTTCGGCTCTGTAGGTAGCTCATATAGCCACCGGTGCCGTTCAGGTAGCCAATGTTGTCTTCGTTATGGCTGTTGAGGTAAATAAAAATCTTGCCTTGACTATAGCCGGCAAAAAAAATCAGGAGCGAAAAACATAGTGCGTAGAAATTTTTCGACTGCATACTTGTTAGTTTAGGCGTTTCTGACCAACCGTTTTTTCGAAAGTTTAACGCAAACCAAAAATTCTATTTTGGCAACATGAATTTTTTACGAAAGATTTTTTGTGCGCGTGTTTCTTGGTTGGCACCCCCACCAACCAAACTGATTGCGCTGATTTTTTTTCTGCCTCTTTTTTCTTCCGCACAGGTCACCGATAATTTTTCTGATGGCGATTTTACCAACTCGCCAGCATGGGCAGGCAACACCACCTCGTTTTTAGTAACCAACGATACATTGCAAAGCAATGGCCCGCAGGCATCCAGCGTTATCTATCTTTCTACCGCCAGCACATTAATTGATTCTGCCGAATGGAATTTTTTATTGCGGCTTGATTTTAATCCCAGCTCTACCAATCAGGTTCGCATTTATCTGGTCAGCGATCAACAAGATTTATCGGGCAGCTTAAACGGCTACTTTATCCAGTTGGGCGAAAGCGGTACCGCTCCTGATTCACTCGATATTTTTAAACAGACAGGCGGCACTACTACCAAAGTTTTTACGGGCTTCAACGGAATTATGTCGGGCAGCACTACCAACAGTGTCCGTATTCGTGTGGTGCGCCACACAGGCGGCACATGGGATGTGTATGCCGACAAAACAGGCGGTAACAATTTTTCTACCGAAGGAAGTTTTACCGATAATACCATTATTACAACAAACTACTTTGGTGTAGTGTGCGATTACTCCACGGCTTCGCGCTACAACCTTTATTACTTCGATGATTTTAGTGTGAGCAATATCAATCCTGACAACACACCACCTGTAGTGCAAACATCTACCGTGCTGTCAAATACAACCATGGATATAAAATTTTCCGAGCCGGTAGAAGTTTCTTCAGCGCAAACACTCAGCAATTATTCCATTAACAACGGAATAGGAAATGCCGCCACCGCCACCCTCGATGCCGTTGATATTAGTTTGGTTCATCTTTCATTCAGCAATTCTTTTAGTACAGGAACCAATTATTCACTTAGCGTTAGTGGTGTAAGTGACTTGGCGGCAAACACTATGACACCTTACACTTTTCAATTTGCCATACCTGATGTTGCCGAAAAATTTGACATTATCATCAATGAAATTTTTCCCGACCCTACTCCTCAAATTGGCTTGCCGAATGCAGAGTTTGTGGAGTTATACAACCGCAGCACAAAAGCCATCAATCTGCTTAACTGGGAACTTTCCAAAACCGGAAGCGGCTCACCCGCCACCCTGCCCAACTATCTTTTACTACCCGACTCGTTTGTTATTATCACTTCAAGCAGCAACAGCAGTTTGTTTGCGGCTTACAACAATCTGCTGAGTGTTGGCTCGTTTCCATCGCTCACCAATTCAGGCGATAATCTACTGCTTAAGAATAATGCCGGCACATTGATTCACTACGTGCCCTATACCGATGAGTGGTATGTGGATGAAACTAAAAAAGATGGCGGCTGGACAATAGAATTAATAGATGCGCAAAACCCTTGTAGCGGTCAAGATAACTGGCGCGCCAGTGTACATGCCTCAGGCGGCACACCCGGTAAAAAAAATTCAGTGGCTTCTGTAAATCCCGATACCACCGCACCCAAACTACTCCGCGCTACCTTGCAGGACCCAAACACATTGCTGCTTTATTTCTCCGAATCATTGAACAATGGTATTGCCTCAGTGCTTACAAATTATTCAATCAGCAATGGCGTGGGAAATCCGGCTCTGGCATTGCCGCTTCCTTTTGACTATACCATCGTGCAGTTAGAGTTCGTGCAAAATTTTTCTGCCGGAATTGTTTATTCTGTTTCTACCGCTAACCTTACTGACTGCAATGGAAACCCGGTTTCTGCTGATTCGGTCCGATTCGCTATTTCAGATACAGCCCGGGCGGGCGATATTATCATCAACGAAATTCTCTTCAACCCACGCACCGGTGGCTACGATTTTGTAGAACTTTACAACCGCAGTAACCGCGTTATTGATGTAATGCAACTCGATATTTTAGAAAAAGATTTTGTTTCCCCCGAAACAGTGTTAGAACAGTCAGCTGGCGCTACGCAGAGCTATTTACTTTTCCCGCACGATTATGTGGTGCTCACCCAAAACGCCAATAATATTCGTCAGGAATATTTTTGTCAGAACCCCGGTAACATAGTAGAAACCGCGCTGCCAAACTATGACGACAACAAAAGTGTTTGTGTGTTGAAAGTACACAATGGCGAAGTGCTCGATTCGGTGGCGTACATGAACGACTGGCACTTTGCTTTGCTGGATGTAGAAGACGGAGTTTCTCTCGAGCGAATTGATTTCAATATGATCTCTGTTGATAAAAACAATTGGCACAGTGCCGCATCAACCGTGGGCTTTGCCACGCCAACCTATCTCAATTCACAATTTTCCGAAACCGGAATCAGTGATAATAACATCTCCATTTCGCCCGAAGTTTTCACCCCCGATAACGATGGAGAAAAAGATTTTTCATTCATCAGCTACAAATTCACCGAAGCCGGCTATGCTTGTAACATTCGTATTTTCGATGCGGTAGGTAGAGAGGTTAGAAACCTTATAAAAAACGAGTTGCTTGGTAGCAGTGGGCAATTTCAATGGGATGGCACCGACAACGATTCAAAGAAAGCCCGCATAGGTATCTATATGGCTCGCATAGAGGTTTTTAACCCGCAAGGCAAAGTAAAGCGCTTTACGAAAAATATCATATTGGGCGGAAAACTGGACTAATTACCTCCCCCAAAAAAAATTTCTTGGCATTATAAAAAAATACAGTTTCTTTATGCGTCCAAACTAACTGAGAAAATCTATGCGGAAGTTTTACGCTTTCATGCCCGTGTATTCTCTTTGGTGTAGTTTGTTTGCGCAAGCATTGTTTAATAACAACGGAGCAAACATTTACATCAGAGATGGAGGTTTTCTAATAGTTAAAACTAATTCGCTGTACAATAATCAAGTAAATGGCTCAGGCACAATAGATAATTCCGGCACTCTTGTAGTTGAAGGTAATGTAACTAATGATGGTGCCATTAATGCAAGTGGCGATACAATCAGCCTATCAGGAAATTGGGTGAACAACAGCGCTTATTCAGGAAACAATTCATGGGTAGAAATGTACGGTGGTGCTCAACAGATTACAGGCTCAGCGGTTACTACATTCAACCACCTAAATCTACTTGGTGGCAGCGTTTTAAAAACACAAACGATTGATGCCGTTACTTCCGGAGAGTTAAGACTAAACAATGCTGAGCTGGCCACTGATGCTTTCGAAATGTTGGTTACAAATACAAACACCAATGCCATAACATGGAATAGCGGATTTGTAAGCTCAGTCAATACCGGAAAACTATCGCGGGCAACAAATTCTACTGCCGCATATATTTATCCCATTGGGTCACCATCGAATATTAATCCACCCAGTATTTTCCGCCCTATCGAATATGAGCCTACAGCATCCATCGCTAACACTTATGGTGCTATGGTTGTAAAGGGCGATGCTACCAACAATGGCTATAACGTAAATACGCTTGATGATATTCTATGCAAGGTAAATCCGAATTTCTATCACCGCCTCTATCACTCTTTTGGCAATGACCCTTCTGCAGTAAAAATGTTTTTTGACCCAATCACCGATGGAAATTGGACAGATCAGGGACATTGGGACGCTCCCAACCGATGGAACCACAACGGCAACTCAACTGCTGGTAATGGCTTAGGGTTCTCTACGGTTAGTGTTACCGGTGTAAGCGATTTTCAGCCGGAACCATTTGCCTTGGCGCGCAAAAAATTTACGGTGAACGCGGGCCCTGATGTAACAATAAATTTAGGAGAGTCAACAATATTTAATCCCACTGTTGGAACGTTAATAGTTACTGCCCTCAATTGGAGCCCTGTTGACAATTTAAGCTGTTCAAATTGCGAATCACCCGATGCGTCACCTTCTGCTACAACGCAGTACACCATTACAGTAACAGACGATGCGGGCTGTACGGCCTCAGACAACCTGATAGTAAACGTCAACAACCCCGATCTATTGGTTCCAACAGCTTTTTCTCCCAACGGAGATGGAGTAAACGATTGGTTCCATGCGCTAAACAAAAACATACAGAAATTTAATTTGGAGGTTTTTAACCGTTGGGGCGAGCGTGTTTATCAAACATCCGATCCACAGGATGGTTGGAATGGAATTTATAAGGGAATGGAACAAGAAATGGGGACTTATGTGTGGAAGTGCGAATATGTATTTATGGGATCTGACAAACCCAAATCAGCAAAAGGTAACGTAACTTTAGTAAGGTAAATTATAACATCTGTTTTTAAAATAAGCGTCTATGGCGAAGCGGCTACTTCTGGCAGGTTTTCTTTTCATGTTTTCGTTGGTGGGTTTTTCTCAGACGCAAAACGTTGGTATCGGAACAACTACACCCGATGCATCATCTCTTTTGGATCTGCGCTCTACAAACAAAGGATTGTTGGTTCCTCGTGTAACTACCGCTCAAAGATTAGCCATCGTTAACCCGGCTAATGCGTTGTTAGTGTATGATATCACACTAAACTGTTTTTACTACTATGCCAATGCAACATGGAACTCACTATGTGCAGGACAAGGAACAATTGGCGCTACCGGAGCAACGGGTTTAGCAGGAGTAACAGGCCCCCAGGGTTTACAGGGTATTACTGGCGCAAGCGGAATTGATGGAGTTACCGGCCCTACAGGTCCAGCAGGAGCAACTGGCCCAACTGGCCCAACAGGAGATATTGGAGCAACGGGAGCCGATGGTGCCACAGGCGCAGACGGAGTAACAGGTGCCACC
>CAZTNA010000002.1:212639-457831 GCA_964615305.1 uncultured Chitinophaga sp. | reverse complement strand
TAATTACACATAGCTGCTGATCTTTTACATTTTGAATCAAAGTAATTACACATAGCTGCTGATCTTTTACATTTTGAATCAAAGTAATTACACATAGTTGCTGATCTTTTACATTTTGAACCAAAGTAATTACACATAGCTGCTGATCTTTTACCTTTTGAATCAAAGTAATGGCACTTAGCTGCCATCCTTTTATCTTTTGATTGAAAATAATAGGCTTTAGCTAATGTGCGGAGAAACTCACCTCATGTTCGTAGAAGTTCTGCTAGTGATGAAACCTTCTCCAATCAAGCAAAATCTTGTTCAGATAGCCTGGTTTATTTACAAAACACCAAAATTAACAAAGAACGATGCCTTTACATCTCTTTTTGAGAGATATAAGGGGTATGTTTAATCAATTTCTTCATAAGCGGGTAAAGTAAGGAACTCTTTATAGTTACCTTGCTGCACCAACTCGTCAAATATTTCAATAGCACGCTGCATGGTTGGTTTGCTGAAAGCTGCTTCGCCCACGTACGCTTTAATGTTATCTAATTCAGAAGGAAGTATTTCTTTAAACAGGTTGTAGGAAACGGTTCTTCCATCTTCTAACTTGCAGTTTTCTTTAATCCATTGCCAAACCTGCGTGCGGCTAATTTCTGCGGTGGCAGCATCTTCCATCAGGTTGTGCAGGGCAGCAGCCCCAACCCCTCGCAGCCAACTTTCTATGTAAAGAATGCCTACGTTAATATTCATGCGAAGACCTGCTTCGGTAATGGTGCCTTGTGGGGCAGTAAGCAAGTCGCTGGCGGTATAAGTTTCGTCTTCGCGTGTTACAGTATAGTTGTTAGGTGTTTTCATGTACTCGTTAAAAACGTCCATAGCCACACCTACCAAACCAGGGTGTGCCACCCAAGTACCATCGTGGCCGTTAGTAGCTTCCCGTATCTTATCTTGCTTTACTTTATCAATGGCAGCATTATTAGCTGCTTCATTGTTTTTAATAGGAATAAAAGCACTCATGCCGCCCATGGCATGAACTCGTCTTTTATGGCAGGTTTGTATAACCAGTTTTGAGTAAGCGGCCATAAATGGAACCGCCATGGTAACTTGCCCACGGTCAGGCAGAATATAACCTTGCAGGTTACGCAACTTTTTTATGTAAGAGAAAATATAATCCCACCGGCCGCAGTTTAGCCCGGCCATGTGCTCTTTTAGTTCATAGATAATTTCGTGTAGTTCAAAGGTGGCAGTAATAGTTTCAATAAGCACAGTTGCTTTAATAGTGCCTTGTGAAATGCCCAGTTCGTTTTGCGCCATAATGAACACATCGTTCCATAAACGAGCTTCGAGGTGCGATTCCATCTTAGGTAGATAAAAGTATGGCCCTGAGCCGTTTGTTATAAGTTGCTTAACGTTATGGTAAAAGAACAAGCCAAAGTCAAAAAGCGAACCGCTCATTACTTCGCCATCTACTTTTACGTGTTTTTCTGGCAAGTGCCATCCACGTGGGCGAACCATTAAAACAGCTGTTTTTTCGTTCAGTTTATATTCTTTTCCGGCCTCATTTTTAAACGAAATGGTCTTGCGGATGGCATCGCGAAGATTAATTTGCCCTTCAATGTTATTAGCCCAAAAAGGTGAATTAGAATCTTCGAAGTCAGCCATAAATACCTTTGCTCCTGAATTAAGGGCATTGATAATCATCTTTCGGTCAACGGGTCCGGTTATCTCTACTCTGCGATCTTGCAAATCGGCAGGTATGGGCGCAGCTATCCAGTCTCCTTCGCGTATTTCTTTGGTTTCAGGTAAAAAATCAGGAGTGTTGCCCAAATCAATGGAATTTTGACGCTCTAAGCGGGCAGCTAGCAATTCTAATCTTCTTTTGTTGAAGTTTCGCTGAAGTTTTACCACAAAGGCAAGAGCTTCAGGAGTAAGTATTTGTGAAAACTCTTCAGTTACTGGTAATATTATTTCTAAGCCGGAAATGTTGTGTGCTGTTGCCATTTTAATTCATTTTAGAAACGTCTATTCTAGGTCAAACTATATTATTTCGAACTTTTCGCGCGGCAAATATGATAAAGAAACCGAAACAGCGAAATTTCGCCCGTTCAAAAAATTCGCTTACTTCGCCTACGTTTAAATGCAAGTATGGAAACAACCACTGAAGAAAATATCCGAATAATTTTTGGATTGAAACTTAAAAAGTTAAGAACCGATAAGAACCTTTCGCTGCAAGAACTGAGTGAAAAGTCGAGTGTATCGGTTTCGTATATGAACGAAATTGAAAATGGGAAAAAATACCCCAAGCCCGATAAAATATCCATGCTTGCACAGGCGTTGGGCACAACCTACGATAGCTTGGTTTCGCTTAAAATAAATAAGAACCTGACCCCTGTAGTACAGGTGCTGAACCTGAAAATAATCAACGATTTTTTGTTCGAAACATTTGGAGTAGATAAAGGATTGCTGATGAGTATGATGGCTAGTGCCCCCACTTCGTTATCGGCACTGATTAATTCGGTATTTGAAATAGCGCGCAACTACAACTTGCAGGAGGAACATTTTTACTTCAGTTGCCTGCGCAGCTATCAGGAAATGAACGATAATTACTTTGAAGATATAGAAGAGGCCGTAGAAAAATTTAAAGAAGCAGCTGCGATACAAGATGCCGGCAGCCTTGGATGGCAAGATTATGCAAACCTGTTGAAGCAGAAGTTTAACTATCAAATTACGGAAACCGACTTTTCTGACTATCCGAAACTACGCGGCTTTAGATCAGTTTTTGTAAAAGGAGAAGAGCCAACACTACTTTATAACAGCCGGTTGAGTGAGCAGCAAAAAATATTTCTGTTTGGCAAAGAGCTTGGTTTTGCCGCCATGAAAATTGAAAAACGACCTATTACTACATCGTGGTTAAAGGTAGAGTCGTTTGACCATGTAATGAACAGTTACCGGGCATCGTATTTTGCACAAGCACTGCATATAGATAAAACCAAACTTAAGCAAGACTTAGAAAGTTTTTTTGAACAAAAAACCTGGCAGCCCGAGTTGCTGGTGCAAATGCTTGGAAAGTATAACGCCTCGCCCGAAATGCTTTTTCAACGCATAGGAAACTTGCTACCAAAGTATTTTGGGTTCAATGAACTATACTTTATACGTTACAGCAGTAAAGAACCGGCAAAGCACATGAAAGAAATTTCGAAAGAACTGCACCTAAGCCGCAATCAGGTAGATTTAGAATACATTATTAATGAGCAGAACTACCGCAGATGGATAACCAAAACCATGGTAAAGTTTTTAGACAACAAGTTTGCTGAAACTGATGGGAAAAAAACATTTGCCGATGCGGTTATTAGCACCAACGCTGATAAGGAAGAGTACCTGACTATTTCTATGCTACGCTCTATGCCTGAGTTGAACAACAACGCCAACTCAGTTTCTATAGGATTTGTGTTAACCGATGCCGTAAAAAAGAAGATAAATTTTTTGAACGACCCTGCATTAAAGTTTGATAAGTTGGGTAACATAGCCGAGCTGCATTATGAAACTCCCTATGCCCTTCGTAAGATGCGCGATGAAGAAATGAAAAAAGCAGAGTACGATCGCTTGGTAAAAGAGCTGAATTTGGCAGTGGTTTATTAAGTGCATTTCTGCATTTTATGGTTAGGTTTACTGTTGATTAGTTTTCGTAGAAGAAAGAATTAGGCACAATGACAAGTCTGCGCTTTAGCATAATTAATTTGTTTTTGGCTGCTTCGGTATTTAGTGCGTATGGCCAGGCAGAAGTAATAAACCCTGCTCGGAAAACTGCCTGGTGGACAATAGGCAACACAGGAACAAATGACCCTGCTCCTCCGGCCATTTACGGCACTACACTAATAGGGGCAACAGAAAATTGGGCAGGCACTACCGATGCGCAAGACTATGTAATAGGCACTAACAATATTGAACGTATGCGTGTAAAACAAAGCGTAGGCAACGTAGGCATTGGCACAGCTACACCGGCATACCGCCTAGACTTAGCCAACGGTACTTTTGCTTTCGGAAACAGTAATGTACGAACAGAATGGAGAGATAACGCAGGGTTACAGGGTAATGCCGGTGCACAGAGTGGATTTTTTGAAACTGCCAACCCAACTAATTACCCCACCGGAGCTGCCAGTTGGTGGCACCTGATTGATACGCGCCACAGCAACAATTCCAATAATTATGCATTACAAATAGCAGGCAGTTTTTACGATCAGGATCTGTGGTACCGTAAAACCAACAATGCAGCAAACACTGCATGGAGCAAAGTGTTAACAACTACCACCGGTTGGGCATTGTTAGGCAATGCCAACACCACCCCCGGCACCCATTTTATTGGCACTACTGATGCGGCCGATTGGGTAATTAAAACCAACGGCACAGAAAGAGCCCGTGTGCTTTCAGGAGGAAATGTAGGTATTGGCACCGCAGCACCATCTGAAAAGTTAGATATAGCTGGCAATGTAAGATTCAGCGGAGCGTTGATGCCGAATAATTTGCCGGGCACCTCCGGCCAGGTTTTGGTTTCATCGGGTGCTGGTGTAGCACCTGTTTGGCAGTCGCCCGCAAATGTGATACAGACTTACGCCTCGGCAACAGCAGTAAGAACTGCTATTACTGTAACACACCCAACTTACACCGATGTAACCAATTTAACGGTAACATTTACACTTACTAAAGCTGCATACGTGTACATTTTTTCAACCGGAGCGCTAGAAACTTTTTCTACAAACTGGGGAGGGTCGGGCTGCTTAGTACGTATAGATAGAAACGGCACGTTTATTCCTAACGGCACTCAAGTAATAGATGTGAACGATTCGCCCGGTTGGGCAGGAACAATTTTAGGGTGGTCAATTACTACCACCGAAAATTTACCTGCAGGAACTTATACCTATAAGGTGCGAGCAGCTAAGTATAACTTCGACAACTTTTATGCGGGAGGCAATACAACAGCACCAGCCGGATTTCAGAATAATGGTTCGTTGGTGGTGCAAGTATTTTATCAGTAACCTGTATGGTTAAACTTCTACTTCTGTTTTAAACTCAGAGTTGAAGTGAAACTCAATTTCGGGATTGTTCTCGCGTTCCATTTTTAAGAACCAGTCAGAAGGGGCAAGATATACCGTGTGGCCGTCTTTATCCTGCACAATAGAAGTTGACTTAAAACGAATAAAATCTTCGAGCTTCTGTTGATTAGACGAACGCAACCAACACGCACGGGTCATATTAATAGGTTCAAAACGGCAGCTTGCTCCATATTCATGCTGAAGGCGATACTGAATTACTTCAAACTGTAGCTCGCCTACAACCCCCACAAATTTACGGTTACCGGGCTGTTGAGTAAACAACTGTGCTACCCCTTCATCGGTAAGTTGTGTAATGCCCTTTTCTAGTTGTTTACTTTTCATAGGGTCAGTGTTAATGAGCTCCTTAAAAATTTCGGGCGAAAAAGAGGGTATGCCGCGAATCTGAAAATCTTCACCTTCGGTTAACACATCCCCAATTTTAAAATTGCCTGTGTCGTAAAGCCCTACCACATCACCCGGATAGGCAATATTCACAATGTTTTTTTCCTGTGCCATAAAGGTTACAGGTGTACTAAACCTGAAATTTTTATTGAGCCGTACATGATGGTAATATGTATGGCGCTCAAACTTACCACTTACTATGCGCATAAAAGCAATACGGTCACGGTGTTTTGGGTCAAGGTTGGCATGTATTTTAAATACAAAGCCGGTCATCTTTTTTTCTTCGGGTTCTACAAAGCGTGCATCTGTTTCTCTCCCCCTTGGAACCGGTGATATTTCTATAAAAGTTTCGAGTAGTTCCTGCACGCCAAAATTATTGACTGCACTACCAAAAAATACCGGAGCCAGATTGCCTTTGAGGTATTCGTCAATGTTAAACGAATCGTAAACAATTTCTACTGTTTCGGCATCTTCGCGAAGTTGTGCAGCATCTTTTTCACCTACAAGTTTATCTAGTTCCTGGTCGTTAATATCGGTTATCTGTAATACTTCGTCAGCTACTTTGGTTGTACTAGGCTTAAACAGATTAAGATATTTTTTGTGCAGGTTGTAAACTCCTTTAAACAAACTACCGCGGTTAATTGGCCAAGATAAAGGGCGTACTCGTATTTTTAACTCCTTTTCAATTTCATCCAGCAAATCGAAAGGGTCGCGGCCTTCGCGGTCTAGTTTGTTGATGAAAACAATAACAGGAGTTTTGCGCATAGAGCATACTTCCATTAACTTACGGGTTTGTGCCTCTACACCTTTCACTGAGTCAACTACCATAATAACCGAGTCAACAGCAGTAAGCGTACGGTAGGTGTCTTCTGCAAAATCTTTGTGGCCGGGAGTGTCGAGAATGTTAATCAACTTGTTGAGGTATTCGAAACTCATAACAGAGGTAGCTACAGAAATACCCCGTTGTTTTTCTATCTCCATAAAGTCGGAGGTGGCCGTCTTTTTAATTTTGTTGCTTTTAACTGCACCGGCAGTTTGAATAGCACCTCCAAAGAGCAGCAGTTTTTCGGTAAGGGTAGTTTTACCGGCATCGGGGTGCGATATAATGCCAAAGGTTCTGCGCTTATTTATTTCTGTGGTTGACATAAAAAAAATGGCGGCTGCTGCCGCCTATTTGTTTTGTAGCGAGGGGGGAGCTCGAATCCCCGACCTCAGCATTATGAGTGCTGCGCTCTAACCAGCTGAGCTACCTCGCCAAATGGGGCGCAAACCTACACGAATTTGTGAATTGAAAAAGTGCTTGCTCATTTCTGTTGGTGTAATTGTAGTTCGCACTCGGCTTTCAGCGATATAAAAAACGAATCTTTAGAGTTGTCCCATCGGTTCATAGTGGCTACAGCTGCCGAATAATTTTTAAGTTGAAAATAGTTAACCGTCAGATTTTTTAGCGCAACTTCCATTTTGCCGTTAAGTTCGAGTGCCCTGTTGTAGCATAATACAGCAGAATCGAATTTGGTCATGTCGGTATATATTGTTCCCATGGTGTTATACACTTTCGAGTTGCCGGGGTTTATTTTTTCTGCTTTGCGAATTTCATTTAGTGCAGTTGGGAAATCTTTTAAGTTTTTATATGCCAATGCTGTGTGCGATTCTATAGACGTGCCCACTTCATCGGTTTTTACCAATGCGTTTTTGCCAAGGGCTCCTTCGCTAATTGCTTTCTGGTAGTTTTGTTTTTTCTCATAGGCGCGAACTCTGTTTAGTTGTTTTTCGAAATTGTATTTATGATAACCAAAGTACAAGTTAAAGCCCGCTACTGCCGCTAACAATATGTAAACTCCCATAGGTATTGAAAATTTTTTATCACCGTTTAACTCAGAGTCATATACCTGCATAACAATGGCCATCATAACAGTTGCATAAAGCAAATGCTCTATTCTTTGATTGGCAAAACTGAAGAAGCCATCGGTAAGATACCCTGCCATACCCGCCAACATCAACACCACCAGTATTTTTTTTGCCGATAAAACCTGGTTGGTTAATACTTTTAAAGCCATGAATGCCATCAGAACAAAAACACCAAAGTAGAGTAGTGCGCCCGGAATACCGGTTTCTGCTGCAACCTGTAAGTAAATATTGTGAACATGATCCGGCACATAAGAAGCATTTTGCCAGGCAGTGCCTTCGGTTCCGTATAAAGGTACAATCAGTTTCCAATTACCTGCACCCACACCTGTAATCGGGTGTTGTTGAATTATAGCGGTTGTTTTTTTCCAAATTACCAACCGGTCTTTTGCCGTTTGTGATGAGTGGTTGGTTGTATCAGCGCTAGTCGCATTTATTCCGGTTCTTTCTGTTAGCGCTTTTGCTAACTTACCATCAGGGGCCGTAAAAATTAACACGACCGCCAGTATCGGAATAGCCAAGGCTACATAGGCCGAAAGCTTCAACCACCGCTTTCTTTCTTCAGCAACAAAAACAGCAATGAGCAATACGCTTAAACTAACTACTACTGCTGATCCTAACCAGGCAGCTCGTGTTTTTGAACTAATTAGTGATACTAAAATTCCGGTCAATGCTAGGGCAGATAATGTTTTCCATGGTTTTTCGGCAGCATACCACACGTATAACACAAATGGTAGGAGTAGCATTTGTGCCGAGCCGAAAAAATTTCCATTTGCATTAAGCGCATAAGGTGAGCTGTGCCCGGGTATGTTTAAAAAACCAACCTCATACAACTGGCAAAAGCCAATAAATGATTGCAGTAATGAAACAACTAATAATACCTTACTGAAGTTCAAAGCAGCATTTACAGATGTATTAAAATGGTATAACAACACAAACAGAAGAGTGGTCATCAGCATCTGCAGCGAAACTTCGTAATACACGGCCGGCTTGTTTACCGCACTGCCCATAGTTACCATTTGCCAGGCAGCAAAACCAACACTTAACCCAAAAACCGTATTTAGCAGAACTGATGAGCTCCATTGTAGCTGTTTACGGCTTATCATGCGAAATACAAGCAGATAGACCAGCAAAAACAAACTCAAGAAAAAGTATCGCACCGGCACGGTTACATCTACCGCCTTGTCTGAATACAAAAGCGGGAGCAATGCCGGAAGCAAAAGCATAAAATTTTCAGCCGTTAAAAAATTGCCCGAGTTAGGCGAAACAGTTTGCTTACGCGAATGGTCAGACTTTTTTTTCGAATCTTTTTTCTGCATCGGTATTAAATTTCGCTTAAGCGGAAAACATCCTTATCCCGGACACCTTTCTCTGTTTCTTGAAGCGAGCAACATTCATTAATGCGATCATGTTCAAAAAACAACAGGTAGTTGTTAGCGGCTGCTTCGTCCAATAAATTTTTCTTTTCTGTTAAGGTTAAAAGTGGCCGTGTGTCGTAAGCCATTACATAATGCAATGGTATATGTGCCAAACTAGGAAACAAATCGGCACAGTAAACAATAGTTTGCCTGCCTGTATTTATCAAGGGGGTAAACATACATTCTGTATGCCCCGATACGGTTCTTAGTGTAATGTTACTGTTAACCGAAGTGCTGTTGTTGTCTGCAAATTTTAGCTGTCCGCTTTGTTGTATGGGTAGAATATTCTCTTTTAAGAAAGAAGCTTTTTCACGGGCATTAGGCTCAATAGCCCACTGCCAGTGGTTTTCGTTGCTCCAGTAAGTAGCATTTTTAAATGCAGGTATTAGCTTTTCTCCTTTACGTTCAATTGCCCCTCCGCAATGATCGAAATGCAGGTGAGTGAGTATTACATCAGTAATATCTGCCGATGTAAATCCTTGCTTGTTTAACGAACTTTCAAGTGAATCGTTCCCATGGGGTTCATAATGACTAAAAAATTTAATGTCTTGCTTGCTTCCCAGCCCACAGTCTATAAGTATCAACTGTTTGCCGTCTTCTATTAGCAAACAACGCATGGCCCAGGTGCAAAGATTATTGATGTCAGGTGGGTTTAACTTTTGCCAGAGCAATTTCGGAACAACGCCAAACATGGCTCCTCCATCTAGCTTAAAATAGCCGGTATCAATTGTATATAGTTTCATTTCTAATGATATAAAGGGGATGCAACAAATGTAGAAAAGCGCACAATTTTGTATGTAACTCACATATTTATCTGTTTTATAGCCTTAAAACAAACACAAAACCAACCGTAAAAAAATGACAATTCTATGACAATTATTATTTGCATTTACCCCGCTTATTCTCATATATTTGACCGCTTTATAAAAAGGCATAAAACAATTATAGAATGAAGAAGACATTGCTACCCCTTTCGCTCTTTACTATGTTTATATCAATAGCTGCGCTGCTATTTTTATCCAGCGAAGTGCCCGGAGAGTTCCGCTTAGAGAAAGCAAAGGGGGAAGAAGAAGAAGGAGAGTTTAACAAAGCCCGCAGAATTAAAGAAGCTATGCTGTGGCGCCAAGCTAAAATGCTGGATGAAAACGGAGAGTTTCATGCATCGTATTACTACAATGCTGTTAAAGAGGCAGAGGCAAAGAAATTAGGCGGTGCCAGAAGTGGCGCTTTTAACCTGCAATGGGAGGAACTAGGCCCCGATAATATAGGCGGTAGAACACGAGCTATTCTGATAGACAACCGCGACCCTTCAGGCAACACCATTTATGCCGGAGCCGTGAGTGGTGGTTTGTGGAAGTCAACTAATGGTGCAAATAACTGGACTCATATTACATCGGTAAATGCCTGCATCAACATTACATGTATTGCACAAGCAAATAACGGAACCATTTTCTATGGAACCGGAGAGGGTTTGGCACAACCCAGTGGAATTTCGTTCAATTCCGGAAACATAGGTAACGGGGTTTATAAGTTAGATGCAAGTGATAATCCAACACTTATTACTCCGGATCAGTTTGGTGTGGCCAATGTTATGGATGCCAGCGATACTTTTTCGTTAATCAACCGAATAGCTGTTGACCCCAGCGATGCCAACCACCTGATAATAGCTACCGGTAAAGGTCTTTATCAAACTACCAATGGCGGTGCAACATGGAGCGGTATCATTATTCCTCAGGTAACACCTTCAAACGGTTCAGCAGCAGACGTGCAGTGGGCCGCTAATGGAATAGATGTTTATGCAACGGTAGGAGGAAACAACAAACTTGTAAAATCGCCAAATGCAGGATTTACCTGGGACAGAATAACTTCGGTGAGTAGTCCTGGTTTCCCTACTTCATTGGGTAGAACTGAACTTGCACTTGCCCCTTCTGACGCTAACATACTTTATATTTCTGTGGCAGCATCTACAGGAGCTACTCAAGGAGTTTACAGAAGTGGCGATGGTGGAGCACATTGGACAACGGTAGCCCTCAAAGGCCCGTTGTTTGATCCAATGGGTAGCAACAATCAGGGTTGGTATGATAATACAATTGCTGTTTCTCCGGCAGATCCTAACAAAGTTTATACGGCCGGTGTTGAACTATATACATGGAGTAACGTAACCGGTACTAAACTTACCGATGCAGGTTTGGGCGCAGGAAACTCGAACCCGTATTTTGTTCACTCCGATAAACACGCTATTGTAATTGATAAGAACAATCCGAATGTTATGTATGTAGGTTGTGATGGTGGCGTATATAAATCTATGGATGCTGTTACTGCATTTCCTTACCCTACGTTTAGTGTAAAGAACAGAGGATATGCTACCTTTCAAAACTATTCGGTGGCTGCCGCCTTATCGGGAGAAGTGATGGGAGGAGCACAAGATAATGGAACTGCCTACGTAAACTTTTTAGGAAACACCCGCAGAGCAGCTGAAGAAGTGATGGGTGGTGATGGAACATACGCAGAGATATCGCATATAGACCCCCGTATTTTCTTTGCCGGCATATATTACGGAGAAACATACCGATCAGGAAATAAAGGAACTTCTTTTGGAGGATTTTTTGATGTAATGATTGATCCGCAAAGCCATAACCAGCCATCGGGTTGTGCCGGTCAGGAAAACGCTAATGCACAGTTTATTTCGCCTTTTTGGTTATGCGAAAGCTACAATGCTGCCAATGGTTTAAAATCAATACCGTTTGTTTCAAGTAATACCCTTACAGCCGGCACTGAGGTTACCGTGCAAAGTAAAACGGCCAAGTTTCCTATTCAGCAAACTCTGTCTAGCGACTTAACTGCCGGTGACACACTGTGGGTTTACGATAAAATACGTTCTCGCTTCTTTGCTCATTCATATTGCGGCTTGTGGGTAACAAACGAACCCCTGGATGTAGGTGTTACTCCTAAATGGTTTAAGATGACACAGTCCATGCAAGGTGTTCCACAAAGTCTTTCGCAAAGTACCGATGCAGATGTGGTATATGTAGGAACAAGCAGTGGAAAGGTTTATAAATTTAACGGGCTGAATGCCCGTTTAGATACGATAACTTACCCAGTAGGAACTAACGTTACAGCAGGTATAGTTTACAAAGGATCTGGTGGGTTTAATCTTTATAATGTAAGCACCCGCGCTATTGAAGGAATATGTGTTGACCCTAACGATAACGACCACGTAGTGGCGGTTACTTCAGGTTTTTCTGCTAACTCAGCTAACGCACCGCACGTATTTGAAACAACAAACGGGGGTACTACCTGGACTCCATTAGTTACCGGCTTGCCAAACATGCCTGTTTATGATGTGGTGGTGCATGATGCCAACACCATTATTATTGCAACAGAACTTGGTATTTGGAGTTGGGATAGAGCAAATAGCACATGGACAGAAGAGAACAACGGATTTCCTCGTATGCCGGTATTTAGAATGATTGAAAAACCATTGTACAACTCTGACTGCCGCGTAATTTATATTGGAACCCATGGGCGTGGTATGTGGCGCAGCACAACGCTGACCAATGGCAATTGCCAGTTGGTAGCAGGAGTAGAGAATGCAAAAGAGAACTACGAAACCGGTTTGGCTAATTTGAACATTTATCCTAACCCGGTTAATGGAAAAGCGAAAATAGCCTTATCTCTCGACAAAGCTACCGAAGTAACTTTCCGGGTAATGGACGTAGCCGGAAAACTTTATAAAGAGTTTGTGGCTCGTAATAACGTGAAAGGTGAAAATCTTTTTGAGCTCGATGCTAGTGGTTTGTCGGGGGGCACATATTTGCTAGTTGCTACTTTACCAAACAACAGAACACAAACCAGATTGTTTACTGTAGCGAAGTAAACAGTCGGCTAAATTTTATGAGCGGGCAATACAGCAATGTATTGCCCGCTAATTTTTTTTGCTACCGGTAATCTTTTCATGCCATATTGATTTAGCCACTTTGAAAACTTCATTTTTGATTTAGATTAGCGCCCCGTTCAACAAGCCTCAGTGGCGGAACTGGTAGACGCGCACGACTCAAAATCGTGTGCCTTCGGGCGTGGGGGTTCGATTCCCTCCTGGGGTACATGCAAAGAGCAATTCAGAGATGAGTTGCTCTTTTGCATTTTATGCCAGTAGGTATGTTGTCATGAATCAGTTTTCTGTAAATCGATACCCAACGCCACGCACAGAATGAAAATGCTTTGGATTAGAAGGGTCTTTTTCGAAGTATTTACGGAAGTTACCAATAAAATTGTCAATAGTGCGGGTAGATGGTTGAATGTCGTAGCCCCAAACCTTTTCGAGAAGATGCTTTCGTGAAACCACTGAACCTTTTCTATCAATAAGAATTTTAATTAGGGCAATTTCTTTTTTGGTTAACTCATACTCTTTATTATCGGTACCCAGCGCAATAAAAGTTTTGAAGTTAACGCGGTTGTTTTCACCAAAAATAAATTCATCGGCATCGGGTTGATTCATCTTGGAAACGCTTCTGCGGGCAAGATTTTTAACACGGAGTAAAAGTTCTTCCAGATTAAAAGGTTTTGTAAGATAGTCGTCAGCACCGAGTTTAAGCCCTTGTACTTTGTCTTCTCCCGAGAACTTGGCAGTAAGAAAAAGTATAGGGGTTTCTGAGTCGTATAACCGGATGGTTTCACACAATTGAAAACCGTCTATTTCCGGCAGCATAACATCAAGAATAACTACATTAAAACGCTGCTCACGCAATTTCTTCAATGCTATTTTTCCGGCATCGGCAGTTTCAACTTCATAACCCTCAATCTCCAAATTGAGTTTTATGGCTTCGCGAAGATTTTCTTCGTCTTCAACTAACAGCACTCGTAAATTCATGCAAAAGAAGTTTTGATAAAAATTTCTACGGTAAGTTTACAAAGCGTTCAGCAGACTTTTGTCATGGAATTGTCATTTTTTTTTTAAATCCTTATAAAAACTATAGGCGCATAAAAGTAATCAGATCGGTACTGCCAAGTTGAGTGTAGTCAAGTTCACGCAAAATAGTAACTAACTGCCCCCGATGAAATGCACCGTGGTTGACCACATGCATCATGATTTCTTCAACGGTATTGCAGAACTCATCGCCTTTCATGTTTTTGAATGTAATTTTTTTCAAGCCATAGTCACTTCCCTGTGCTATTACATAGTCGTGCAAGTTTTTTGAACTTGACAGCCAGCCATTGATAACGTTTTCTCGGTTGCCGGTAAAGTTTTTACTCGGAAACTCGTTTAAGCTTTCGCCTTGTAGTCTTCGAAGCCACACAAACTCTGCATCCCAAATATGCAGAGTAGTTTTCCGTAATGAAGGGAAACTGCTTTTAACTTCCTTATCAAAAATATTTTCATCGGCCTTCAATATAAATTCAGCTAATTTGCCATTAGCCCAAATGTTGTAGCTAAGGTGTTGATGAAGTGAGTAGTTCATAAAAAGCGATTTTAGTAAATGAAGAAAAAAGAAAAACATAAAACCCAAAAAGGTTTTTCGTCAATTACAGCAAGAGATGTATTTAACCCTACGGTACATATACATGCACATACGGCACCTATATATACTACTTCCACATATATTTACGAAAGTCCCGAGAAAGCAAAAAGTGTTTTTGCCGGAAAAGAGGAGGCATATATCTACTCAAGATGGACACATCCTAATGCCGAGTTGATAGAAGAAAAGCTAGAGCAATTAGAGACACTGGGCCTTGATATAAAAGCTAAAGCACTCATTTTTTCGTCAGGCATGTCAGCTCTTTCGGCATTGTTTCAAAGTATGTTAAGGCCTGGAGATAAAGTTATTGTTCAAGGGAATATTTACGGCACTTCTGTTGATTATTTTAATTATTACGGAAATGCGTTTGGAGTAGAAGTAATTTATGCCGATTTAAGAAAGTTGAATGAGGTGGAGGCAATATTTAAACAGAAGAAACATGTAAAGCTTGTTTACATTGAAACGCCTTCGAACCCCACAGTTAATTGTTATGATTTACGAAGTTTATCATTACTGGCAAAGATGCATAAAGCTAAAACAGTAGTTGATAATACATTTGCCTCGCCATACCTTCAGCAGCCATTTAAATTCGGTATTGATTTTATACTGCATTCTTCAACAAAGTACTTAAACGGGCACGGCACCGGGCTGAGTGGTTTTTTAATTGGGTCTGATGTTTCATTTATGAAAAATGAAGTTTGGAAAGTGCGTAAACTTACAGGATCAATAGCCGCACCATTCGATGCCTGGTTGCTTAACATAGGAGTTAAAACTCTTGCTTTGCGAATGGAACAACATTGTAGTAATGCAATGGCGGTGGCAAAGTTTCTTCAACAACATTCGGCTGTATCGAAAGTAAATTATTTAGGATTGAGCGAACATGCCGACCATAAGTTAGCTCAAAAACAGATGAGTAAATTTGGCGGAGTGCTTTCATTTGAATTAAAAAAAGGGTATAAAGCAGGGGAGAAGATGATGCGCAAAATCAAATTTTGCCAGTTAACAGCTTCGATAGGAACAACAGATACATTGATTCAACACCCTGCCAGTATGAGCCATTCTTTTGTGCCCCTAAAACAACGGGAGGTTTTTGGTATTACTGACGGGCTGGTTCGCGTTAGTGTGGGTATAGAAAATGTGAACGATATTATTGAAGACTTAGAAAATGCATTGAAATGAATTTTGGACTAGCTATACATGGCGGAGCCGGCACTATTTTGCGCAGCAATATGACAGCCGAAAAAGAAGAGCAATACACTTCGGCTCTTCAACAGGCATTAGATAAAGGGTATAAAATTTTGCAAGCAGGGGGTAGTGCTTTAGATGCGGTAGAAACTGCTGTAGTTTGTTTAGAAGATTGCCCTCTGTTTAATGCAGGCAAGGGCAGTGTGTTTAATAGTAGCGGCAAGCACGAGATGGATGCCAGCATCATGAGTGGATTAGATTTATCAGCCGGAGCAGTTAGTTTGATTGAGCAGGTGCGAAACCCGGTAAAACTTGCGAGAGTTGTAATGCAACACAGCGAGCATGTGTTTTTATGTGGTAAAGGAGCTGAAGAATTTGCGAGAGAAATGAAGTTGCAGTTTGAACCTGAAGAGTATTTTCATGATAGCTTCCGTTTTGAACAATGGCAAAAAGTGAAACAAACTGACAATAGTTTTTTAGACCATAACCTGCATGTAAATGATAAAAAATTTGGAACAGTAGGAGCAGTAGCATTAGACATTGCCGGAAATCTCGCTGCAGCTACTTCTACCGGAGGTATGACAAACAAAAAATGGGGACGTGTAGGCGATTCGCCTGTTATTGGTGCTGGCACCTATGCTAACAATAATACATGTGCAGTATCCTGTACCGGTCACGGAGAATTGTTTATCAGGGCGGTTACAGCGTATGATGTGTCAGCCTTAATAGAGTATAAGAATCTTTCGTTGAGCGAAGCATGCGAAGAAGTGGTCATGCGCAAATTGGTGAACATGAAAGGTGAAGGTGGTTTAATTGCCATTGATAAAAATGGAAACATTGCATTACCATTCAACAGTGAAGGAATGTATCGAGCCATGCGAAGCAGTAATGGTAAAGAATTAGTAGCTATCTACAAGTAACTTTTACAGGGCAGAAACCTTGTTTCTCAAAAAGTGGTCAGCAAGTACCAATGCAGCCATAGCTTCCACAATAGGTACAGCACGAGGAACTACACATGGGTCGTGGCGGCCTTTGCCTTTTATTTCTGTTTCTATTCCGTCCTTACCTATTGAAGTTTGGGGTTGCATAATAGTTGCAACCGGCTTAAATGCTACACGGAAATAAATTTCCATTCCGTTAGAAATGCCTCCTTGTATGCCACCGGAATGATTTGTTTTTGTCCTTACTTCTCCGGAACTGCTTTTTTGGAAAATATCATTGTGTTCAGATCCGTTCATAATAGTGCCGGCAAAGCCTCTTCCGTATTCGAAACCATGAACTGCGTTAATGCTCAACATTGCTTTACCTAAATCCGCATGAAGTTTGTCGAAAACAGGTTCACCTAAACCAACCGGAGTATTTTTTACAACACAAGTAACTATGCCGCCCAAAGTATCGCCTGCTGCTTTGGTTTTCTGAATCAGTTCAATCATTCTGTTGGCCGTTTCGGTATCAGGGCAACGAACTATGTTCGATTCAGTTTTAGATAAATCAAGTTGAGTGTAATTTTTTTCAACTTCAATTTTGCCCACAGATGAAACATAAGCCGTAATATTTATTCCCACTTGATTTAAGAGCAATTTAGCCACTGCACCTGCTACAACTCTTGCTGTAGTTTCACGTGCGCTGGCTCTTCCGCCACCACGGTAGTCGCGAACACCATACTTTGCTTCATAAGTAAAGTCGGCATGTGAAGGACGGTAGGTTTCTTTCAAATGAGTATAGTCAGTTGATTTGTGGTCTTCGTTTTTAACCACAATGGCTATGGGAGAACCTAGTGTTTTGCCTTCAAAAACACCTGATAAAATTTCGAATGCATCACTTTCTTTCCGTTGAGTGGTGATAGTTGACTGTCCTGGTTTTCTTCGGTCGAGCTCGTGTTGAAGAAACTTTAAGTCAATATCTAAACCGGCAGGGCAGCCGTCAATCACCACACCTATGGCATGGCCGTGGCTTTCGCCAAAAGTGGTAATACGGAATATTTCGCCAAAAGAATTACCCATGTTAATATTTCAGATTTCAGATTTCGAATTTCGAATTTAATATCACAATATGAAGTCAATGCTGATTAGAAACATAAAGTTGCTTGGGGGGGTTCGTCCGACAGAAGTAAAATTAGTAAGTGGTGCAGAGATGAAAACTCTTCCTGCTATTGAAAATGCTTTTTTACTGATAGAGAACGGGCTGATAAAGTCTTTTGGGAAAAACGAAGATGCTCCAGAGCGTGCTGATGAAGTAATTGATGCTACCGGAAAACTTATGCTGCCCTGCTGGTGCGATTCGCATACCCATGTAGTGTATGCCGGTTCGCGCGAAAATGAATTTGCCGACAGAATAAACGGATTAACCTATGAGGAAATAGCTGCTAAAGGTGGCGGTATTCTTAATTCAGCCAGCCGTTTAAATGAAACAAGCGAAGAAGAATTGTTTGAATGTGCGTGGCAACGGTTAGAGGAAATGAGATTGCTTGGTACTGGTGCCGTTGAAATTAAAAGCGGGTATGGTTTAAGTTATGAAGGCGAATTGAAAATGCTTCGTGTTATCCGAAAATTGAAAGAGAAGTCACCGCTTACCATAAAAGCAACTTTTTTGGGAGCACATGCTTTCCCCTCTTTGTATAAACAAAATCATGAGGGGTATATAAAATTGCTGACAGAAGATTTACTGCCGGTAGTTGCCAAAGAACAATTGGCTGATTTTATTGACGTGTTTTGTGAAGTGGGTTATTTCAGTGTTGATGAAACTCAGAAAATTTTAGAAGCGGGAATAAAACATGGCTTGCGCGCTAAGGTTCATGTCAACCAATTTAGTGTCTTGGGAGCTGTGAAAATGTGTGTGGCGCAAAATGCGTTGAGTGTTGATCATCTGGAAGTGGTTTCAGATGCAGATATTGAAGCGCTGAAAAACTCGAACACAATTTCTGTGGCTTTACCCGGCTGTTCCTTGTTTTTAAAAATACCATATACCCCTGCTAGAAAAATTATTGAAGCAGGTTTGCCTTTGGCGCTGGCTACCGATTATAATCCCGGCTCAGCACCATCCGGCAATATGAACATGGTCAACTCACTGGCTTGTATCAACATGAACATGACTCCCGAAGAAGTAGTAAATGCATCTACGCTAAATGGCGCATATGCCATGGATGTAGAAGGAATGCTTGGATCTGTTACTGTTGGTAAAAAGGCAAACCTTATTATCACAAAACCAGTTTCCTCATTAGCCATGTTGCCTTATTCTTTTGGCAGCAATTTGGTGGAGAAGGTTTTGGTGTAAGTGCTACCGCGTTTTTAGGTTTTCCAGTTTTCGGATACTTTTTACAATAATGTAACGCGCTTTGCCATCAACAATAACCTCGAAAAGGGCTTCACCTTTGTAGTTAACAGGCAAACGCTTAGTGGCAAAGTCAGATTGGGTTTCGTTGTTTACAATTATGGCAGTTAGCAAAAGAGTATCGCCTTGTTTTATACGTTGTGGTATATCAGTATTAAAAAACTCAACATTAAAGGGCAGGTTGCTTTTTCCGAGCCAAAGGTTCCTGAACTCCACTTTTTTGTAGGTGCGCACAAAAACTTTTACCGCATAGTTGGTGCCCTGCCGCCCATTAGCGCCACTTATCCAGTGCTGTGCTGTAGCATCAATTACTGAAACAGGGAGTAGTTTTTTTTGAGCTGTAGCACAGAAAGATGCCGAAGCAAGCAGAAAGAGGAGGTAATGCAGAATCTTCATTGTAAAATTCGTGCTACCATTTCTCTCAGTAGTTCGTTTTCTTTTACGTTGTGGTTGTTTACTCCTTTTGACCGAAGGTCATACTCTTCGAGTAGATAAAAAATCTGTTCGAGCTGTTTTTCGTTGAAATTGCGTATAGCAGGTTTGTAATCTTTTAAAAAAAATGGATTGATTTTGAGCACTGAAGCCAAATCTTTATCAGATGCTGATTTGTGTTGCTGGGCTAAATACAACTTCATAAAATAACCATACATAGTGCCAAGCACTAACACCAGTGGCCCGCTTTTAGGGTTCGAACCAAAATAGTTTACAATTTGAAATGCCTTGGTTTTGTTTTTAGCTCCCAACGCATTGCTTAGCTCAAACACACTAAACTCTTTACTTACTCCTACTCCCTTCTCAATATCCTCAACATTAATAGCAGAGCCTTTCTGCTTGTTTAGTATCAGTTTTTCTAACTCGTTGGTAACTTTACTTAAATCGCTGCCGGTAAATTCCACCAGTAATTCGGCTGCATCTTCTTCAATATTATACTTGCGCATGCTCAGCCAGCCTTTTATCCATGGAGCTACCTGATTTTCAAACAACGGTTTCGATTCAAAGTAAACAGCACTTTTTGCTATCTCTTTACCAAAACTTTTTCTGCCATCGGGCTTACCGTGTTTCCAGGCAAAAACCAGTACAGTACTCTTTACCGGATTTCTGATATAGCGCAAATACAGCTGCTCTTCATCTTCCTTTAAACTGAGTGTCTGCGCTTCTTTTACAATTACCAGCTGCCGTTCAGCCATCATGGGTAAGCGGCCGCAGGTTTCAATAATTTGGCGAGCATTTAAGTCTTTACCATAAGCAATGGTTTGATTAAACGCTTTTTCCATATCGTTCAACACACTTGCTTCTACCAAATCAGTGAGAGCATCTATGAAGTATTCTTCTTCTCCGCAAAAGAAATACACGGGCGCAAAACTTCGTTTCTTTAAGTCTGACGATATGTTTTCGAAGGTTGATGCGGGCATGACCGATAATTACTGGTGGTTAAAGCTGTGATTATGTTTTAAAAGGGAACTATAGTAGTGTAATAGCGGGTGGCATAACCCGCCCAAATACCAAGGCCGTTGTTAATATTGGTTTTAATTTTTACCGGTGATGAAAATGGAGAATCGCCTCCATCGTTTTCGAGTGTATAAAAAAAGTCGTAGGTCTTGTAATCAATGTTGCTCCACTTAACTGTTACCGTATCGCCACGCCAAAAATATGCAGCAGTGTTTAAATCAAATTTTTCATCGGCAGGTGTACCGCGTTCTAAAGGCAGGGCTATGCTAAGTCCAACAAACATCCGGTCGTCATAAACTGAACTGGTTCTTGGTTTATAAAACGGTTCGCTGTTTCGTTTAGTTAAGTAGCGAACAGAATTGCCGAAAGTATCCGGTACTGTAATGTTGGCAATTACTGCCATCATAGAGTCGCGGTAGGCTTCGTTTACATGTTCGGCAAATGAAAGCGAATCGAGCCCAATAGCTGTGGGTATGTAGGTTGATGATGTAAGGTGTACTGAATCAGTTCCATAAAGTGGAGGACTTACAATATCTAATGCGTAGCTGGTTCTTTCTTTACCCATAAAACTGCAAGTTCCGTTGACAAAAAAATTTATTATGTCAGGCACAGTGTAAACACATACGTTGGGAATTTGTGAGCTGTCAACACTGGTAAACCCAAGAGCGTTTAGCAACAGTTGCTGTTGGTCGGGTGGCAGGTTCAGGTTTTGCAAACAAAACTCCGTAAGGATTGTTTGCTGCCCGTCACCGGCAGTTACGTTGATACTTGCTCCGTGGATAAAATAAGAGCCAATGTCATTTACATTTATATTGTCGAAAAACTTGGCACTTTTGGTGAGTAGAACAATAGGCGGTGAGTTTAACTCTATGCTACCTTCAACTACAACTTGTTCTGCCTCTGCCGGAATCTCAATGTCAATTTCCTTGGTGCAAGAAGAAAAAGTAACAGAAAACAACATGAATACTGCACTTATCTGCAGCAAAATAATGTTGCTTGGCAGTTTATTTTTTTTCAATTTTTGAATGTTTAACATGCTGGTTACAGTCTGATTTAGAATTTAAAGTTCCATGTTAAACTTGGCAGAATGGGGAACAGTGATACCTGTTTGGCTTTAAAGCGCAATTGCTCATTGTCTCCGTCTTCGTTTTGGTTACTACCTCCCAAATTTCCTTTTGGTGTTATGTAAATAAAGAACGGATTCATGCGGTTGTAAACGTTGTAAATAGAAATGGCTATATCTGAACTGAAATTTATTTTCCGTTTTTTCTTTGGAATAATGGTGTACACAAACCCTACATCCAACCGGTGATAAGGCGGCATCTTGTACCAGTTTCGTTTTCCATATACATAATGCACTTCACCTTCATTTAAGAAAAACGAAACCGGTAATGTTGTACGTTGACCCGTGCTGTAAACCCAAGTAGCCGAAACTTTCCAATGTTTATTTATTTCATACATCTGCACGATAGAAATGTCGTGCCGCCTGTCGTAACGTGCCAAAAATGTTTCACCGTTATTTATCTCCGGAAATTTGCGGTAAGTCCATGCAAGCGTATAGCCCACCCATCCGGTCCATTTACCCTTTGCTTTCTTTACAAAAAATTCTGCACCATAGCTCCAACCTTTTCCATAGGTAAACTGGTCTTCTACATCTATGGTAATATCGCCTACGGCACTTTCGCCATATTCAATTTGGTTCCAGAGGTGTTTATAGTAAACCTCCACCGAAGTTTCTATCATGTCATCTTTAAAATTGTGAAAGTACCCCAACGCAGCTTGCACTCCCCGCTGAGGTTTTACAGTAGCTGTACTCGGCACCCATAAATCAACCGGTAGGGTAGTAGTAGATGACGATACCAGATGAATGTACTGCTGGTTGAGGGTAAGCCCCAGTTTAAGCGATGATGCTTTAGAAACTTTAAAGCGCATGGATAGTCGAGGTTCAAGCCCCCAATAGGTTTTTATATTTTCACCGGGTTTGTAGTTTAGAGTGTCAATGGCAACTCCATTCTTAAATACTGTTTTGCTGAACGGTCCCATAAACGTAAACAGCGATGCGCGTAGTCCGGCATTTATCTTCAGCCAATGGTTTACATCAAAGTCATCTTGAAAATACAAGGCGGTTTCGTGTGCGTATTTTTTTGCCTGATTAGTTGAATTAAAATCTACATCGCCTGCGCTTCCAGTGGCTTGGTAAGGAGTAAAAATGTGGAAGTTGTATTGTAAACCAAAACTCATTTGGTGACCTAATAGCGGTGAATAGTCGAAATCCATTTTAGCCGTGGCTTCACGCACCTTTGAATGCAAACTAAATTTCAAATTCTGGAAACTGGTATTGGCATCGAACCCAAAGTCGTTGTAAATAAACATGGTGTTTAAAAACAGGTTACTGCCAAAAATATGATTCCAACGTAGTGTTGCTGTTGCATTTCCCCAAGGGAAATTGAGTTTGAATACTCCACCCGGATCCTTGAAATTAAAAACATCGCGTCCAAAGTATCCGCTTAAATACAAACGATCACGGTCGCTAATACGATAATTTATTTTTGCGTTTATGTCGTAAAAGAAATATTCGTTACCGGCAAATTCTCCATCACTTACTTTAGGTAGTATGGGTTTTAGTAACAGATCAACATACGTTCTGCGAGCAGAAACAATGAACGAGCATTTATCTTTTTTAATAGGGCCTTGAATAGTTAACCTTGAAGAAATAATGCCAATACCACCTTCCACTTGCCATTTTTTCATATTACCTTCTTTCATCTGCACATCTACAACTGACGAAATTCTGCCGCCATATGCAGCGGGCATACCACCTTTAATTACTGTAGTACTTTTTACAGCATCGCTGTTAAACACGGAAAAGAAACCAAATAAGTGCCCCGTGTTGTAAACTACTGCATCATCGAGCAAAACTAGATTTTGGTCAGGCCCCCCACCTCTAACATAAAATCCACTGTTACCTTCGCCACTGGCTTGTATCCCCGGCAATAATTGAATGGTTTTCAGAATGTCCACTTCGCCAAACAAAGCCGGCAATGCTTTAGATACCTCTACACTTAAAACCTGTTTGCCCATATCAGTGCTTTCAAAATTTTGGCCCTTTTTTTCCCCTGTTACTACTACTTCCTGTATCTCGGTAACCGAATTTTTAAGATCAAAATTATGTTGCAGGTTTTTAGTAAGATCAATTTTTAGTTCTTGGGCTGCCAAACCCACATAGGATATTTTGAGCGTGTATGATCCGGCAGGCATGGTAAGTGAGTAAAACCCGTACTCGTTAGTAGTGGTGCCTTTGCCTAGCTCAGTTACGTAAACCGCAGCGGCTAACAACGACTCTCCGTTAGAACCATCTTTTACGTAACCACTTACGGTAAATTTTTGAGCGTTGATTTGTGCCTTTACAAAAAGTGGAAAACAACTTAAGGCAAAAACAATGAATGCATGTATTGGTAAAATGTGTTTCATGACGGCCGCAGAGAACATTTATGTGCGCCCGTGAAAATATAAAGTTGGTATAAACTAAAAGTATAGTTACCCTAAAAATAAACAACCCCGCGTGCGCGGGGCTGTTAGTTAGCAGGCAGTATGGCTGCCCGTCTTTGTTAGTGTGTGTATGTTTTATGAATCGAATTCCTCAAACTCATCATGGTGTTGCAAACTACTGGCGTCCTGGTGATCTTCTATTTTAAAATCTTGCCTCCGGCTAAATTGCTCATTTTTTAGTTTTATGCAATTTAGACGGTCTAACCGGAAAGAACGGTAGTCGTTCCGCAAGCGGCACCAACCCACCAAATGGCGTTTATGATCTTTGTAAACAATAGCCATGGGTTCTATATCGCGTAGTGAAACACCTTTCTCGTGTGAATCGTACTCGATAGTAGCAACTTTGCAATTGTCTATTCCATTGTTAACAGTGCTCAGCAAATTTGGCGAATAGTGCATTTGCTTTTTCTGAACACCACCTTTTGCGTAGGTAGAATTTTCACTCATGTGCCGGGTTTAGCGAATACGAATTTATATTTTCAAATTCTTTATACAAGTGTTTGGTGGAAAAAAATTCTGCGTAGTTTCCGCAGAACGTAGATTGGCAAAGGGTTTTGGAAACTTTAATCGAATGTAAAGTTTCCAGCGTTACAACAACAGTATGCTATATAGAAGCTAAACTAAGCTCAAGCATATTAATTCTAGCCATTGCATCTTCTTTCTTTTTTCTTTCGTTTTCAATAACTGTTGCTGGTGCTGATGTTACAAATTTTTCGTTGCTTAATTTTTTATCTACCGATGCCAAAAAGCCTTTTGTGTATTCCAGTTCTTTCAGCAACTTTTCGCGTTCTTCACCGGCATTTGCTGTTTCACCGGTCAACACAAAAAATTTATACCCTTTGGTGATAAAAGATTTAGCGCCCTGTAAATCATCTTTTACGGATTCTATCTTATCAAGACGGGCGAGTTTCACAATCTTTTCGGTAAAGGTACTAAACGAAACTGCATCGGCACCGGTGTAGAAAACTGCAACGGTTTCGGTGTTCTTTTTATTTGCCCGTGCGCGTATTTCGCGTATGTTGGTAATAATTTCAAACGTTAATTCAGCTTGTGCAATCAACACATCATTTACTTTCGCGGCTTTGGGATACTCGGCCACGCAAATACTTGCTCCTTGTTTTCGAGTGCTAAGCAACTGCCAGATTTCTTCGGTTATAAATGGCATTACCGGGTGAAGAAGCTTCAGTAAAATTTCAAAAATTTCAACAGTTTTATTGTAGGTGAAGCTGTCAATTGGTTTTTGGTAATCGGGCTTTATGAGTTCGAGATACCAGGAGCAGAAATCGTCCCAAATAAGTTTGTAGAGAGTCATCAGTGCTTCACTAAGACGGTAATTTTTATATGATGAGTCTAACTCTAAAATTGTTTTGTTGATTTTACTTTCGAGCCATTCAATGGCTACTTTATTTTCTACGCTTTCTCCCTCGTAAACTTCCCACCCTTTCACTAGCCGCAAAGCATTCCAGAGTTTGTTACTGAAATTGCGTCCTTGTTCGCAAAGTTTTTCATCAAACAAAATATCATTTCCGGCAGGTGAGCATAGTAACATACCCAAGCGAACTCCATCGGCACCGTATTGTTCAATTAAATCAAGCGGGTCGGGTGAGTTTCCAAGTGATTTACTCATTTTTCTTCTGAGTTTGTCACGTACTATACCGGTGTAGTAAACATTTTTAAACGGCTTCTGTCCGCGCCATTCGTATCCGGCCATTATCATTCGCATCACCCAAAAGAACATGATTTCGGGTGCGGTAACCAAATCGTTAGTGGGGTAGTAATAGTTAATGTCTTTGTTGCTTGGGTTTTCGAAACCATCAAACACGCTTATAGGCCAAAGCCAGGAAGAGAACCAGGTGTCAAGCACGTCTTCGTCTTGTTTTAGTGTTGCCGGTTGCCGGTTGCCGGTTGCCAGTATTTTGAGAGCTTCTTCTTTTGTTTTTGCCACAGCTACTAAATTCCCGTCTTCATCGTACCAGGCAGGTATTCGTTGCCCCCACCAAAGTTGACGACTAATGCACCAGTCGCGAACATTATCTATCCAGTGCTTGTAAGTGTTCTTCAGTTTTTCAGGATAAAAGTGAATATCATCACTCATTACATCATTGAGTACTTGCGGATTTTTTTCGAAAAATTTTTTCATATCCACAAACCACTGCAACGATAAGCGGGGTTCAATAATGGCGTTTGTTCGTTCGCTTCTTCCAACTTTATTCAGGTAATCTTGCTTCTTAATCAGCAACCCATCAGCTTCTAGTTTTTCGGTCGCAAGTTTGCGCGCCTTAAATCGGTCTTCGCCTATAAACACCTGTGCAGCTGTTGAAATTGTGCCGTCTTCATTAAAACAATCTACCACCGGCAAGTTGTATCTCTTGCCAATTTCGTAATCGTTAATGTCGTGAGCAGGTGTTATCTTTAAAGCACCGGTACCAAACTCAATATCTACATAATCATCAGCTATTACAGGAACTTCCCTGTTCACCAACGGTACTATTACTGTTTTACCCACAAAATTTTTGTAGCGCTCATCGTTTGGGTTTACACAAACTGCCACATCGCCCATAATAGTTTCGGGGCGCACAGTTGCCACAGAAATGAAATCATCGCTATCTTTTAATTTATACTTTACAAAGTAAAGCTGACTATTCTCTTCGCTGTAAAGTACTTCTTCGTTACTAAGAGTTGTTTTTGCACTCGGATCCCAGTTAATCATCCGTAACCCACGATAAATAAGACCTTTTTGGTAGAGGTCAATAAAAACTTCAATTACCGCATCGCTTAATTTTTCTTCCATGGTAAAGCGGGTGCGTTGCCAGTCGCAGCTGGCGCCTAGTTTCTTGAGCTGCTCCAGAATGATTCCCCCATATTTTTCTTTCCATTCCCAGGCATATTTCAGAAACTCATCACGGCTTAAATCGCTTTTCTTTATACCGCGCTCACGCAACATTTGCACCACTTTTGCTTCGGTGGCTATGCTGGCGTGGTCTGTTCCCGGAACCCAGCAGGCATTTTTGCCTTCCATGCGTGCTTTGCGAATAAGTATATCTTGTATGGTGTTATTGAGCATGTGCCCCATGTGTAATACCCCAGTTACATTTGGCGGTGGAATTACAATGGTGAAAGGTTCACGGTCATCAGGCTCACTATGAAACAAGTTTAAGTCTAACCAGTACTTGTACCATTTATCTTCGGTTTGCTTGGGGTCGTATTTGGTAGGTAATTCCATAATTGCAGTTCATTTGGCTTTTGTGGTCTAAAGAGAATAAAACATCTGTTTGCGCTAATATAAAAAGCGAAGTCATTTACATTGCTTCATTCATCTGTAAAGTAAAACTTGTACTCATTAATTGTTGGTTTGTGTCTTACATTTTTTAGTGTTGTATATTCTAAAACAATAGATTGACTTAAAGTCTTGTTATGGCAAAAAAGATAGTAATAACTGCATCACTCACCGGTGTGTTGGCTACAAGGGCCCAATGCCCATACATACCTTACACACCAAAAGAAATTGCTTTAGAAGGTAAGCGGGCTGTTGATGCCGGAGCCAGCATATTACATATTCATGCCAGGCACGGGAGTGGAGCACCCGCGTATGATATTGAAACCTACCGCCAGATTGGCGATGAGGTGCGTGCACTCTGTCCCACAGTTATTATTAATTATAGTACCGGTGCAGTAGGTTTAAGTAAAGAAGAGCGCATACACCATGTTACAGCATTGAAACCCGACATGGCAGCATTGAATATGGGCAGTATGAATTATGGCATTTACTCTCCTAAGACAAAAGAATTTTACCACGACTTTGTGTTTCAAAATTCTTTCAGCGATATAAAATTTTATCTCGAGAAAATGAAAGAAGCAGGTACGGTACCCGAAATGGAAGTGTTCGATAACGGGCATATAAATAATGCTGAACCTTTGATTGATATGGGATTGTTACAAAAGCCGTATGTGTTTAGTTTTGTTATGGGTGTGTTAGGTGGAATACCCATTTCCACTAAAAACCTGTTACATCAAGCGGCAAGTGTACCTGCGGGTAGCCACTGGCAGGTAATCGGTATAGGCCGAAAACAGTGGCAAGCTATTGCAGCAGCTATTACTATTGATGGTAACATACGTGCCGGGCTCGAAGACAACTTCTATTTGCCTGAAGGAGAAATGGCAAAAAGCAATGGCGAATTGATTGAAGCAGCAGCAAAGATGGTTCGCATGTTAGGCAGAGAAGTTGCCAACATAGAAGAAACACGCGCCATGTTGAATAAGCCTTTAAGAGTAATCTAATATTCTGTAAGCATGTTTAAACAAAATTTATTGAAAGGAAAGGTGGCAATTGTTACAGGTGGCGGAAGCGGTATTGGTTTTGCTATTGCCAAGCAATTACTAATGCTAGGGGCTGAGGTAGTTATCTCTTCTCGCAAAGAAGAACGTTTAATGGCCGCAGTTAAAACGCTGACGGCATTTGGTAAAGTGCGTTACACAGTTCTTGATATTCGCGAAGTTGAGCAAGCCGAGCAACTTGCACAAAACATTAAGACCAATGAAGGGCGTTTGGACATACTGGTTAACAACGCGGGAGGGCAGTTTCCCTCGCCCGTTGAAGATATATCTGTTAAGGGTTGGAACGCAGTGATAAACAATAACCTTAATGGAACCTTTTATGTAACTCAAACCATGGCGAAACACTTTTTTATACCCGAAAAACAGGGAAGTGTGGTAAACATAATTGCTAACATATACAGAGGTTTTCCCGGCATGTCGCACACAGGTGCAGCCAGAGCCGGAGTCGAAAATTTAACTATGACATTAGCTGTAGAATGGAGTAGATATAACATTCAGGTAAATGCTGTAGCCCCTGGCATAATCAAAAGCACCGGACTAGACCAATACCCACCTGATTTTTTAGCAGGTATTGAAAGTGCTATTCCTGCTAAAAGACTAGGAACTCTGGAAGAGGTAGCTTACCCAGTCGTTTTCCTTTGTAGCCCAATGGCACGCTATATAACAGGCGAAACTCTTTACGTAGATGGTGGACAACGGCTATGGGGTGATATTTGGAAGATGTAGTAATGAGGGTTCAAGGTAAAGAATACAGAGAAATTTGAAGCCTACCCTTGCTCTTTTTTATGCAGCTTTTGTAAAGTTGAATTCTGAAGCACGAAAACTTATCCACGCTCTTTTATTTTTTATCAAAGAATCTATATTTGCCCGCTCTTTAGAAGAGAGAGGATTGATTTTGTAGCTCAGCTGGTAGAGCAATACACTTTTAATGTATGGGTCCCGGGTTCGAATCCCGGCAAAATCACAAAACGCTTTGCAAGACGCAGAGCGTTTTTTTTGCCCAGTAGCCAGGGCTTAGTTATTCGTTAACCTGTACCTGCACTGCTTGTGAGTTAATAGAAGCCGGAAAGTTATCCTGGCTAACTGAAATGAATACAGAATAATTTCCCGGTACTTCAGGCAGAGTAATGTCAACGTTAGTGATATTATTGTTAAGAACATTTTCTAATAATATACCTGTTTCATGTTCGTAACGCTTCAACTTATCGTTTCCATACACCTGGTACGTAATTCGAGAATATTTATTGGGAGGTGGATGGTTGTGATAAGGGGATGAGGCTCTTACAGGTATGGTTATGCGCCCGCCTGTTTTAGTTTTGTAGCTAAGTTTTAGAGGGTGTATCTTTAGTTTCACCCAACTTATAAAACTATCTGCCACACAACCGTCAAAATCTGCTGCTTCTGTTGTAAAATGGCGGCAACGTTTAGCGCGCTGAGGATTAAAACTCCAAAACGAACACGTATAAACTTCTTTGTTTTGCAGTGCTTCTTCAATGTTGGTAAGTACGTATTGGCTTTTGCGCATCATTACTTCAGTAAGGGCAAAAGCCTCATTACCTGAGTAAAAACTGTATTTAGCTGCTCTTGAGTAACTGCTAAAAAAAACCACGGGTAAGTTACCTGCATCTGAGGCTATTGTTTGAGCCCAATTCTTCCAATGTTGAGTTTCGCTGGGTATCTTTAAATACCGTTGCGTTAGTTCCGTGCCATAGTGAATTCTAATTAACAGCAATGCTAAAACAGAAAATGGCAATAGGCGATACAACCACTTTTTAGTTGTGAGATTCGTTTCCAAATATCGGTATCCAAAAACAGTCAATGGAATAATGTTAACGGCTGTCCAATGTGCTTCGGTTTTGCCTTTTATTGTGCTGATTAGGAAAAAGAGGTAAATACCCCATAATTGAAATTTTAGAGTACGTTCAAGTTTGTTTGTGGCAACTTGTTTTGCGCTGGCATACAGCAGTAATATTCCTGCTGGAACTCCGGCCATTAATAACTGCCCGCCAATATATTCGCCTGTAAGCCAAAGTGAGTAAACATCTTTTGCGCGTTCAAAAAAATGAAAACGTAAAGTGGGAAAGTCGTGCTGCCATTGCCACCATAAGTGTGGAGCAAAACAAAGTACACCAATTGCGGTTGCAAAATAAAACGAACGCTGTTTAAGTAATTCAAGATTGGAAAAAATAACTAAGGCAAGAACTAATACTCCATGATATTTACTATACAGCATTAATGCCATACACACTCCTAGCAATAACAAATTTGTTAAAGAATCTGATTGCAAATACCTTTTGTAAGCGAAATAGAAACAGGTGGTAAATAACAAGAGCGGAGCATCTGGTACGGCAAAAAATCCGGCACCTAGAAAAGGTGTAATGCTCATCAGCAATGCAATGTACAAATAAACATTTGCGGGATTCACTAACCTGAAAAGCAAATAAATGGTAGCCACATGGGACAAAACAGAGATTAAGCGCACTCCCACCTCATGGTGAAACATAGAGTCACCCAGGTAAATGAAAAGAGCAACCATGGGCGGATGATCGAAATATCCCCATGCTAAATTGGTTGACCAAAACCAATAGTAAGCTTCATCATGCAACAGCTCGGTACAGAATGATTGTAGTACGTTGAGCACAACAACTAAAACAAGAAAGATACATAAGGGTTTGTTGCTTTGCATTAGTCAAACGCAATAAAAAAATGTTGCTAAAACTTTACAAACTTGTAAAGCGATGTGTTGTATTTCAGGAAATAAACTCCAGAGTTAAGGTGGCGAATATCTAACTGACAATGCGGTGAATTGAGGCCTGTTTCCATTAACAAACATCCGGTTGATGTAAACAACTGAAGTTTGCCTGCAAAGCCTTCTTTATTTAAAACAAACAGGGTTTCTGCAGCCGGATTTGGGTACAATTTTAGAGAAGCTGATGGTGTTGTTGCTTCGACACTTGTAATGCAAACAAGCGAAGAGTCTAAATTTAATACATCATCTGTCAATAAAGAGTAACGCCCGTCAGGTTGCAGCGGATGAAAACAAATATTTTGCAATAAAATTGAGTCAACATGACGGAGAAACAAACCTGAGCATGGAAGTGTATCTCCAAACATATCTGCATCGGGTTTGCCTCCTTCGTTTTCAGCAACAAAGGTATTTCCGGTAAAAGGCCAACCACCCGGAAAAGTAATGTCTATGTTTTTTAGTCGTAAGTCCTTCGCGTAGTAACCCGATATTCCGGTAACAGAACTCGGAATATTAGATGCTGCCACTGCCGTAATATTTTGGATTTCAACATTTTTGATAAAACCAACACTAGGGACTGCAGCTGTGTCGGTATATTTCCGCGCCCGGTTGCCAAGACGAACAAACAGCGGTGTTGAAGCTCCCGAAATTTCAACGTTCTCTACTAATACATTTTCCATGCTTCCTCCATCAACTATTGATAGGTTTATGCCACAATTAGCCGGCCTGTTTGTGCCAAACGGCCCAAGTAAACTGTATTGTACTTTGCAGTGGTGCAAGTGGATGTTTTTTAATGGGCCATTGGTTTCTGTGCCTATTTTTATAGCTCGTGAATAGGTGGAAACTGTACAGTTTTTTATCTCAACATTTTGGCAGCCAATAGGCGATGATGTTTTTAATACTAAAGGGTCATCATTACAATCTGCCATACAACTATCTGCCCAAACATTTCTACAGCCGTCAATGGTAATTCCATCATTGTTTCCAAACGAATGATTAACGATAGTCAGGTTTTTAAATGAAAGCGTATCTACATTCAGATTGTGCATCATCCAAAAGCCAGAGTTACGCATGGTTATTCCCTCATAGCTGATATTACGACAAGAAATAAACCTAAAGCCAAGAGGTCGGTGGTCATTGTCTAACAAAAAAGCAACTGTAAGCCCGTTTCCATTAAAAGTGCCCTTACCCCGTATGCTTATGTTGTTTTGCCCCTCAGCATAAAAAACGGATTTTTGAGAATAGTTATCGGTGTAGCTTCTTATCTGTGGAATAACATCCGGATAATCCGAAAGGTTGGGCGATCCTGTAATTGTTGCACCCGAATCAAGTTGTAAAGTAACATTACTTTTAAGGAACAAAGTACCTGTTAAAAAATTTCCGGGAGGCACCAGTACAATTCCTCCACCTGCCTGATTACAGCTATCAATAGCTGCCTGAATTGCGCCAGTGTTGATTGTGCTGCCGTTACCAACTGCACCGAATGAGGTTATGTTGAGAACCTGTGCTCTTGTGAATATACTAAGTGTAACAAGAGCTAACAGGCAAATTTGTCTCATTACTGTAAGATCAATGACCGTGAAATGTTCACCGCGCCTGATGAAAGTTGCATGGTGTATATTCCTTTTGCAAGCCCAAGTTTTTCTCCGCTTATTTCAAACTGTTGAGCACCCTTATTTAATGCTCCTTCAAAAACCGAAGTTAGCTTTCCGGTAGCATCATGCAATCGAATTTTTACCATCCCAGCTTTTTTCATTTCGAAAGTAAGTTTTGTAGAAGATGTAAAGGGATTTGGTGCAACTAACACTTTTGCGAACATATCCTGCTGCATGTCTTCTACTTTATTCGGATTAGCTCCATTTATTTTAAGCATTGTAAAATGATCGCGCTCAACACCATATGCATCAATATGGCGGCCATCTAGCCGGTTGCTATCTACATCTAAAATAAAGTAACCACAGCAGGTATCGCAACCAAACTCAGAATACATGTAAGGATGGTTAAAAGCCGGATTGTCATCTTTGCTTCCTGAATTACCGCAAACTACATATACAGTGCCTTCATTTGCATTTGTTCCCTGTGTATATTTCGTAAATGCCTGCCCTTGTGCTTCTACACCATTGTTGGTTTGCACATAGTTAAACATGTTAATGTCAGCCATGTCGCCATAAGAGCCTTTAACCAAGAAACTTCTTTCGTAAACGTGGCTATGGCCAGCAATCACCAAGTCAACTCCATATTGCTCCCAAATTTCTGCAAAGTTCTCACGTATCGCTTTCATATATACCTCCCAAAACGCTCCGGCATCATGAGAGCCATCAGTATAAGGTGGTTGATGAAGGTATATTACTACCCAAGGCTTAGTGTTGGCCTGCAAGTCTGCATGCAGCCAGGTGGTCATGGGAGATCCGTTAAAGGAGCCAAATAGGTATGCTCCCGTCCAATCGTATTGTTGGTTTATAACACAACCTATTTCCGAGTTTAGTGAAATGAAGTGTACATTTCCATAATCATAGGAATAAAATAGTTCGTGATTTGTAGCAACACCTCCTGCTTCGCCATTGCGATAAACTTCTACAAAATCGTAGTAAGGTCCTGAGTGTTGCAATGGATCTATAGCTGAACCTACACCCGCAACACTACTGTAATCGTGATTTCCCGGTGCTGGCTCAAAAGGTAAATGCTTCATGAGTTTTTGATAGCCGTAAACTGAATCAAAAACTTTAGTTAAGTACTCTTGTTCAGTGCCGTCATCGTAAACGTTATCGCCAAGCCAAAGCCATAAATCTGTTTCTCCGTTGTCGTAATTGCTTACGTAGCTGTCGCGAACTTTTTGCTGCCAGCTATTTCCTTTCCCAAAATCTCCAAATGCCAAAGCGCGCACGTGCGTGTTGGATCCTGCTAAAGGAAAGGTGCGGAAATAGTGGTTAGCTGAGTCGCCTTCCACAAATACGTTGTTGTTATAGATGGCGTAGTAATATTTAGTGTCAGCAGTTAGTCCGGAGATATGCACCGTGTGTTTGCTTGACATTGCAGTATCGGTAGCTGTTTGAGTTAATGAAGTAGGTGATGTGCCATACATTACCTTAACCGAGCAGAGTGAATCAGTGCGCCACATTACTTTTATGCTGTTTGGCGTTGGACTCTGAAGGTAAGGTCCTATAGTAACTGAGGTCTGGGCGTTTAAAAATAAAGCAAAAGGGGCGAAAACAAGTAGTAACAATTTTTTCATAAATGGGTTTTTAGTGCGGGCAATGTAAAGAGTTTTTTAAGTTCAAAAAATGACATTACGTTTTTATTGTGTTAATGAAGTAAAACTAAGGGCTTGGCATTTTGAAAACAATAATAATTGAGGTTTCTTCGTTTTATAAGATGATCAAACGGTTGTGTTTTTGTTTCTTAGTATGTTCTCCGTTGCTTTTGTTTTCACAGAACCTTAATCCGAAGAAAGCGAATCTGCTGTCATTACCTGCCAATACGATAGCTAAAGATGATCTACAAAAACTAAAGTTGTTACAAGATACTTTAAAAGGATTGAGCGAAGTGTTAACTTACGATACTTCACTTACTAAGCGAAAAGAGGCTTGCTATTCTTTTATACCGAGATTGGTTCGCGCACTTAAGTTCGATAACTCATTTTACTTCGCATTTGATTCGCTGGAACCCATCACAAGAATATATTCTCCAGATAGTCTTTTTAGAATTTTTACATGGCAGCTCGCTTTACCACAGGGTAGATTCAGGTATTATGGGGTTATACAAATGCGTAGCTTAAAAACTAAAATATTTCCTCTGGTTGATTTAAGTGATACCATGCAGTATCACCCGCAACATGTGGTGGGTAACAATAACTGGTATGGTGCTCTGTATTATAACATCATTTCAAAACAGATAAACAAAAAAACAGTTTATACGCTTTTTGGCTTTGAAGCAGCCGATGTTATTACCCGTAGAAAGGTAATTGACATACTCAGCTTTGACTCCAAGGGAGAACCCAGATTTGGCGCCCCATTGTTTTACTTCAAACTTGATGAAGACAGCACACGGTATAAAAAGACGGATACGCTCAGCCGTTTTTTTATTGAGTATAAATATAATGCACCAACAGTAATGAACTATGACAAGCAAATGGATTTAATAGTGCTTGATCATGTAGTGCCACCGAATGAAAAAGCTAAAGGCGCAACTTTTAGCTATGTACCCGATGGCACTTATGAAGGTTTTGAATGGAAAAATGACCGATGGAATTGGGTGGAAAAAGTATTTACATTTTCTATAGGTGAGGGAGATAACCCGCCCATTCCGGCCCCGCTTTTTGGTGAGCCTACCCGCCAGCCGGTATTGCCTAAGTAAGATAGTAACTAGAATTTTTGCATTATCCAAAATCCAATGACAAATGCTGTTAATGTAGCAGTAGTGTATGCGGCAAATGGAAATTGATAAACATATAGTGATGGCGAAATTCGATTTATGTAGAAGTTGACGCTTATTAGAAACAGTTTATCGAATGTGTAAGCCACTACTGTTCCAATAGCTACCCCGTATAAGCCAATTTTTTGCGCAAGAAAAATGCTTAGTGAAACGTTTATTGCCAATTCCAGTATTGAAGAAATAAGTATGAACTTAGTTTGCCCGCGAGCAGTGAGTATAGTTTGTGGAAACAACATCCTGGGTATAATCAATAGCAAATAGATGTTGAAAATAAGAGCACTATACGTAAAGCTTTCGCTAAACGCCCATTTGTAAATCCAAGGGCTTGTTAAGAGCAACAAAATAGTAAGCGGGAAAAGCCAATGCATTAGCTGTAGCGATTTTTCTTTTAACTCTTTTACACCGGAGTGTAGGTCAGCCGAAATAGCCGGTAAGAGTGCAGTGCTCAACGTATTTGAAACAATCAGCATGATGGGCAACTCTTTAGCACCATATCGGTAAATAGCAAAAAACATATCATCAAATTTCCATTTTACTATTATGCCATCTATGTATTCGGCAGAGCCGCTCAATAAAAAAGAAAGCATCAACGGAAAAGCCAAATGAAAGTTTGAAACCCAAATTTTACGACTAAAAGTAAACGTGCAATACTGTACAAGTAAATAGCATGTGAAACATAACTTAGCAACAGACACCGTAACCAATGCATATAATGAGTATTCGATGTCGAACCCTAATACGACCGGTAAAAGTGCAGCTAAAGCAGTAGCCATCGAAGTGATAAATGCGTACAACAACAGTGTCCGGTTTTCTTCCTTTAGGTAAAGAACATACTCGTTTATAAAACTTGTGGTGTTCAATAACAAATAAAGTGCAGTAGCTACTATGATATTGTAGCTGTTTGATTTGTTTAAAAACAACAATATGTGTGTGGAAAAAATGCTTAATAACACAGCTCCACCTATGCTTAACACAACCAGCATTAAAAATGTATTAAATAGCAATACTTTCTGTTGCTCGGTAGTTTGTTTGTTGTACACCGATAGTAGTGTATTAATAATTGCACTAGTCCAGAAAAAACTAAGCAACCCACTCAACAGTATAAATGTTTCGAATAACCCAATTTGCGTGAGTGATATGCCCAATTTGGCAAAGCCTATGCCTATGAGTATAAAAGTTCCATACCTGAATAATTGAAAAATCTGAAGCGATGAAAGATTTGAAAGCCGCTGCATATTCCTACTTTGTGGGGAGATAGATTTTGAAAACACTTCCTTCTGGGTGGTTGCTTTCAATCCAAATTTTTCCGCGCATTTTTTCAATTATACTTTTTACAGTACTTAGCCCTATACCTGTACCTTCTTCTCCACTTTCATTTTGAACCCTGCTAAACATTTCGAACACCTTTTCACGCGCTTCCTCAGGAATGCCCACACCGTTATCGGCTATAGAAACAACCACCGCATCTCCTTTATTTTCAGAAGAAAAAAGTACGGTTGGCTGGGTGCTTTTGTTGTATTTGATAGCGTTGGTTGTTAGATTTTGCAATACCTGCAACATTTGAATATCATCTGCTAAAATTATAGGTAAGTTATCGAAATGCAACACAGCATTTTTTTCTTGTATCAATTTTTGCAGGTTAGCTTTTATCTGAATTACGGTTTGATTAAGGTCAACCGGTTTTAAAGACGATTGTGCGCCTTTTGCTGTGTTCAAAATGCGGGTTATCATTTCATCCATACGTTTGCTGCCATCAACGGCAAATCGCATAAATGTTTTTTCTTCTTCGGTTAGTTTTTCTTTCAGTTTAGTTTCTAAAATCGTCATGTAAGTGTACACCATCCTCAATGGTTCGCGTAAATCGTGCGAGGCGGTGCGAGCATAGTTGTTCAGATCTTTATTCATCTTCTGCAATTCAATGGCCTGTTGCTGCATTTCATCGTTAAGCCGTCTGAAATGGTCGGTGTCTTCCTGAATGCTCTTCTGTTTGACTCTTTCGTTTTCAAAAATAGATCCGATGGTTTTTTCGAGTATGCTATTGTTTACAAATGAGATATCTAGTTCTTTAAAATGGTGGTAAGCCTTTTCGTAATTTCCTTTAGCAGCGAATAACTCATATAAAATATCGTTGCGTATTTGATTGTCGTACACATGCGGATACTTCTCCATTACCTTTTCTATTTCTGCAAACAATTTGTCTCCTTCCTCATATTTACCTTTCAGGTATAGTATTTTTGCCATTGTGAAGTACGAATAGTTAAGCCGTAATTCATCTCCTAAATGTTTTCGTATTCGTACGGCTTCCAGCAAATAAGATTCTGCTTGATTCAAATCATTTTGGCGTATGTACAATATACCAATGTAGTTATTCAGAATAGCCCATTGTTCAGTATCTTTCAAATCGCCATATTCTTCATAGAGCTCTTGATAGCTCTGCATGGCCGGTGTAAAGTCTTTTTCGTACATGCTCATGTTAGCCAAGGTAAGCTTGGTTTTAAAGAATAAATGGCGGTCGTTTATACTTCGGCAGTAGCTGAACGCTGTTTCAATAAAAGGCCGTGCAATGGTGTACAAACCCATTTGACTGTACATAACCCCTAGTGAGTAATTGGCAGCGTGATGAAGCGGATAATACTCGATAGAGGTGCACATATTTGATTCCAGCAATCGAAGAGATTGTTGCAACAAATTTAGCTCGTTGGGGTAATCGCGAAGTATATGGTATGCATTTGCTGCTGCAATCAGTGATTTTATACGCCAGTAAAAATTTGGCAAATCTTCGCTCTGCTCTAACCCAAGTTTTGCAAAATCTAGAGCTTTGAGATGGTCTAACTTGTAAGTAAGGTAATAAAGAGAAAAGAGGAGATAAGCGCGTGTTGCCAATTCTTCTTCATCTAAATCTAAAGACAACTGCAGCAAATAGCTAAGTTGCTGTTCATTTACGTCCTGTTTGTTACGGAGCAACTTCTCGTAGTTATCTAACTGATCTTCGAGATTTAGTTTTGCCTCGTAAATTACTTTTTGTTCGGGAGTCATTTTACGCTTTCCAGAAACGAAGTAAGGCTATTTCGGTCGCTAAAAAAATAAGCGTTAAGAATATACACCATTTCCAAAGTGCTGTTCCTCTATCCAGTTCTTTTACAACATTGGCTGTATCTGCCAAGGCACCGTTAACTACTTGTACGTTTGTTTGTGGGTACTCATTTTTTAACTCCTCAGTGGTAAAAAATTTAAGGTCTGATTCTTTTCTATCGAAGTTAAGTGCTAATACTGATGCTGTATCACCATTTTCTAAACTCAGATTATAAAAGCCCGATCTTCCGATTGGAATATTTAACCCTAACAACAATTTATCTTCAACTGCAAATTGCTCGGGAATAAACTCTATGCCTTCGCCAAAAATTTTGTAAACTTTATCGGCACTACTCTTGGGAACTATTGTTTCTATTCGTGTTTTGCTGCCTATAAAGTGTGCAATAGCACTGCTTTGCAAATCGAGTATTGCCATTTTATATAGGAGCGGTACAAAGATACCATGAACCGGCAAATCAGAATAGTTTTGGTTGAGTGGTGAGCCACAGACATACAGCGATCCTTTTTGGTAAGGAAATCTGCTGAAAAAGGAAGATCCGTCTTTGAGAGTTAAAATTGGCTCTTCGTTTCCGGTGGTAGTTGTTGTAAACCTGTAATATTTTTTAGCTCGGGGAAGCCCCATATTTTTCGGTACCTTTTCGAACACATCATAAAAAACAGGTTGCTGTAAGTTAATAGTAGCTATATCTTGCGGTTGATCAACAAAATCTAAGATAGGGTTAGCTTTCATGCCGGTGAGAAAACGATTATATGACTCGGTGTTGCATTGTGGTGCGGGGAATACAGCAACGGAGCCTCCATTTGCTACAAACGAAGTAAGAGCCGCGGTTAGAGGAGAAGAAATGTTACTCACATTGTTTAGTATAACAAGCTGAGCTTCTTTTAGTAAGTTAACATCAAACACTTCAGATGTTAATGATCTGAAATCAAACTCCGGTTGATCTATAAACAATGCATCAGTAAATTGATTATTGCCGTTATCACTCAAAGCAATTACCTTCAATTTTTCAGTTACATTAAAAGAGATAAAATAGGTGTCGTCATACGTAATTGGGTAATCCTGAATTTGAAGTTCAGCTCTATTATAACCGGGCTGAGTTATGAGAAAATTAAGAGTATCATAGATAAATGAATTAGCTTCTATGGTAAAATCGGCCATAGCCTTTGTTTGTCCATTTAGCTTTAGAACCAGACGATTATTTTCAACGGCTTTCTCTCCTGTATTTGAAATTTTCACCACTAACGCAGCTTGATGGTTGAGGATTTGCACCGGCTCATTAAACCAAATAGTATCTAGATATACATTTGCTGTTACATCGCTTGCCATTGGTATCAAACTGTAGCTTGTGAGTGAGTCGGGTGTAAAGTCACTCATATTTTTTTGAAAATCAGACAGCAGATAAATTGTTTTGTTTTTCCCATTTTCTCTACTGAGTGCATTGAGCTGCCGTTCTGTAATTTCTTGTAATGTACGTACCGGTGCCGATGGTTCTACCTCATCTACCATAGCCAGAAGTTCTTCCTTGCCTACTAATCTTTGATGCTTGCCTTCAAAATCATTGGTAAGTAATTGAAACCTATCGTCTGCAGAGTAAGTATCTGCAATTTCTTTTGCGGTTTTTTTTGCTTTCTCCAAAAGGCTATTTCCATTACTCACCGCATTCATTGAAAACGAATTGTCAATATAAAGGCTCACGAATTTTTTTCCGGAGGAAGAATTATTGTTTTTGTTTGGAATAAAGGGTTGTGCAAATGCAAACACCAAAAATAAAAGTGCCAGCAACCGAGAAGCCAAAACCAAAAGGTGTTTTAGTTTTGATCGTGATGAAGTTTCTTCTTTAACATTGCGTAGAAACCTCACATTGCTGAAGTAAACAGTTTTATATCTGCGAAAGTTAAACAGGTGAACTATTACTGGAATGGCTAGTGACGACAATGCCAACAAAAACCATGGAAATACAAATTGCATAAGGGCTAAAATATCAGAAAACGAAAACCAAATACATGCGATTAACTTGTAGGAATAGTTTCAAGAAATATATTTGCCAAATCTGAGGGAGAAGTTCACCTCGCCATGTACCACTCCAGAGAATGCATACTGTTTTTCGGTATGGGTTCTCTGGGTGTAGCGCAGCCCGGTAGCGCGTTTGCATGGGGTGCAAGAGGTCGCTGGTTCGAATCCAGTCACCCAGACTAAGATGGGAGTTGGCATACGCCACTCCCATTTTACTTTAACATATTTGCATGCAACAACAAAAAACCCGCCATTCAGCGGGTTTTTTGTTTGACTCAAAAACTTTAGCGTATAAACAACATTTCTCTGTATTTTGGCAGCGGCCAAACTTTATCGTCAATAATGGTTTCCAGCAAATCCGTGTGCTTGCGTATTTCATCGAAATAAGGTTTTACTTTATCGCAATATGCTTTTGATGCATCTGCTGTAGTTTTTGCATGATGAGCTTTTTCGGCAGCTTCTTTCATTTTTATTACAGCTTCTGTTATAGAGTTAACGCTTATAGCAATTGTAGCAGCAGTTTCTTTTTGAGCTTTAGTGGCTGTAGTAGCTACACCTACGTCTTTTAATCCTTTAATATTTGTAATAAGTGTGTTCATGTAGTCTAAAGCGGCTGGCACTATTTGGTTGGTAGCTATATCTGCAAGAATACGCGCTTCGGCATCAATCTTTAAAATGTAGTTATGATGAAGAATTTCAACGCGGGCCTCTAACTCACGTTCGCTGTATATACCTGTTGTTACCAAGGCGTCCTTAGCTTTTTTGGTATTGTAAAAATCTAACGCGTAAGGTGTAGTTTTTACATTATTTAAACCCCGTTTTTTGGCTTCTTTTTCCCATGCATCACTGTAGCCGTCACCTTCAAATAGTACACGTTTGCTGTCAGTAATATACTGGCGAAGCACACGCATGATTGCTCCTTCTTTGCCTTCTCCGCCTTTAACCAGTTTATCTACTTCAACTTTAAACTCTAAAAGTTGTTTTCCCATGATTGCATTCATAATGGTCATTGGCAACGCGCAGTTAGCCGAAGAACCCACCGCACGAAACTCAAACTTGTTACCGGTAAAAGCAAAGGGTGACGTACGGTTACGGTCGGTGTTATCGAGCATTACATCAGGTATTTTATTATGGATGTCGAGTTTTAGGTTGGCATTACTTAGCTCATCATACTTTCCCTTCGCCACACGTTTTTCTATTTCGCTCAACACATCGTTCATGTACGAACCTGTGAAAACTGAAATAATTGCAGGTGGAGCCTCATTTGCACCTAATCGGTGGTCATTATTAGCTGAGGCAATAGAAGCCCGCAATAAATCGGCATACTCGTTTACTGCCTTTACTACGTTTACAAAGAAGGTTAAAAACAGAAGATTGTTTTTGGGAGTTTTGCCGGGAGACAACAAGTTTTTTCCTGTATCGGTGCCTAAACTCCAGTTGTTATGTTTTCCACTACCGTTTATTCCGGCAAAAGGTTTTTCGTGCAACAAAACACGCAGCTTATGCCTGCGCGCCACACGTTCCATTAAGTCCATTAACAAAGAGTTGTGGTCAACAGCTACGTTCACTTCTTCAAACATAGGGGCACATTCAAACTGAGCTGGAGCTACTTCGTTGTGACGTGTACGAACCGGAATTCCCAATTTATGGCACTCAGTTTCCAGGTCGAGCATGTAAGCATATACCCGCTCAGGTATAGAGCCAAAGTAATGGTCTTCAAACTGCTGCCCTTTTTGTGGCGCAGCTCCTACAACAGTACGTCCGGCAAACATTAAGTCCTGACGCTGATAGAAAAGTGCTTCGTCAATTAAAAAATATTCTTGTTCCCATCCTAATGTAGCAGTAACACGGGTAGCTTCTTTATCAAACATGTTTACTACAGGTAAAGCAGCTTCCTCTAAAAAGTGAGATGCTTTCAGCAAGGGGGCCTTGTAGTCAAGCGATTCACCGGTATAAGAGATAAAAATGGTTGGAATACAAAGCGTTTTGCCTTCTCCAATTTCCATAATAAACGCAGGAGAGCCAGGATCCCAAGCAGTGTAACCACGGGCTTCAAAAGTAGCGCGGATACCTCCGCTAGGAAAGGAAGAAGCATCAGGTTCTTGCTGAACTAAGGCATCACCACTAAATACTTCAACAGCTCCATCGCCTTTAGGCATAAAAAACATGTCGTGTTTTTCGGCAGTAAGACCGGTAAGTGGTTGAAACCAGTGTGTGTACGAAGTAGCCCCTTTGTTCATAGCCCAGGTTTTCATACCTGCGGCCACCGCATCGGCTATTTCTCTACTTATTTTAGTACCGGTTTTCATGGCGTTTTTCACCGCCTTATAGGCATCTTCGCTCAAATACTCGCGCATGGCTGTGTCGTTAAACACATTTCCGGCATAATACTCACTTACTTTTGTTCCAGCTATGCGAGGTGGAACTACATCGCGGTTAACAACCGTTTGCACGGCATTTTTACGAGAGGTTGACATACGTTTATTTTTGTTTTAGTTTTTAGAATCAGGCGCGAAAATATATTTTGAACTGAAAAATATGCCTAGACAAGCAAAATAATATAAACAAATTGTGATTATTCTTGAGAATAACTCAAATATTGTAGCCTACACTAAAATATATTACACATATATATATTACTAAAGTGATTGTTTTGCTGTTGTGTTTGACTCACATTATTCAGTGGGTTTCTATGCTTACATTTAATTGCTTTCGGGGTTATCTCTTCAAAAAAATTCTATTTTCAAATCGCATTTAAACCGCTTGTCGTTTGAAAATACTTATACGTTTCGCCACCTGTCTATTGTTTGCTGCTATAGCATTGGGTATTCTTGTTTCCAATAAGCTCTCAGCTCAAGACATACATTTTAGCATGTTTTATGCCAGTCCGCTTAATTTAAATCCGGCACTTACCGGAAGTTTTGATGGTAGTTATCGCGTGGCTGGTATTTACCGCAACCAGTTACGTAGTATCACTACACCTGCAGTTTACTCAACCTATTCAGCTTCATTTGACATTAAGTTGCTTCAAACGCTGTTGCCGAACGATATTTTTGCAGTAGGCGGGCTTTTTGTTGGCGACCAAAGTGGTGATGGTAAGATAAATATGAATAGCGGTATGCTGTCAGCCGCATTCCACAAAGGGTTAGACAGAAACCATCGCCATTTTATTGGGCTGGGTGTGCAACTTGGTTATACCAATAAAAGTTTAAAGTGGCAGCAAATAGCGTTTCCTTCGCAGTTCAACGGTACTGACTTTGACTTGGGTCAAAGCAATAATGAAAATTTTGGCAAAGCCAATGCCGGTTACTTCGATATGCAAGCCGGAATTTTACATCAATCTACATTTAACGACAGGGTAAGCATGATGACAGGGTTAACGGTTTATCATTTAGTACAGCCGAAAGAGAGTTTTTTAAATGACAAAACTGTAAAACTACCCCTGCGTTTTACTGTGCATGAAGGGCTAAGAATTAAAGCAGCCAATAACTTTTACATAACCCCCAATTTTATTTTCCAGTATCAAAACAAGGCTATGGAAATAAACTTCGGAACCGGATTTGAGTACCATATCAAAGCCGGTAAGAGTGATGCTATAGTTGGAATAGGAGGGTGGTACAGGGTTAAAGACGCAGCCGCAATTTCTGCTGCAGTGGAGTACTACCGGGTGCGCGCCATGTTTGCGTATGATATTACTACTTCAACGCTTAAAACGGCAAATCAAAGCCGCGGAGCGTTTGAGTTGGCTATTATTTATACAGGATTTATTAAATCGAAAAAACTCAGTTATCCTATTTTGGTTCCTTGCCCTATGATGTAAACCATGAAAGACAAAAATCATAGTAACACGATAAGAAATAGAATGCTGATACACATTATTGAACTGGTAAAGAATATTTTAATCAATGTCAGTAACAGCAATCGGTATTGTGAATGTTCCATTGTTTTTGATTTAAACAATTATTCAAGGTGATTTTGAAAATGAAAACAAATCTTAAGTCTATCGTCTTTTGTCTTTTATTTTTTATATTTTGTCTGACTTCTGCTCGGGCTGACGAGAAATACAATAAGAAAAAGTACATGGCTGCTGCCGATGCTGCATTTAAAGAAGGCAGTATTTTTTCAGCTACTGATCTATATCTGGAAGTGCTGAAAAACAACCCGGAAGAGAAAAGTGTGCTGTTTAATCTGGCACAATCGTACTCGCTTGCAAGAGATTATGAAAATGCAGCGAAGTATTTTGGAATGTGTCATGCTGCCGATTCTACCTTTTACCCCACTGCACTTTACTATGCTGCAGTTACTACTAAAATGCAAGGTAAGTACGAAGAAGCAGCCGCTATGTTTAAACGATTTATTAAGTCTTACAAAGAAGAAGATGCTGTCAAAATGAAAAAGTGGGCACGTATTGAGGCTGATGGTTGTAACTTTGCATTAAAAGAATCTAAGCCTGACCCTTTTGTAAAAATCAATCATTTAGGTAAAGAGATAAATTCTAATTATGGTGACATGGCACCTGCTTTACGTGGAGATGTGTTATACTTTGCTTCTATAAATAGTGACACAGTACTATGGATAAAAAATGATAAGAGCGATGCGAAGAAGGAGAACGTGTTGATGAAAATGTATTCTAGCCAATTAAAAGGCGAAACGTACTCTGAAAAGCAACAAGTAAAAACTTTTAGTGTTGACGGTAAACATATTTCTAACCCTGCATTTAATGAAGAAGGTACCCGGTTTTTCTACACCATTTGCGATGGTGGCTTAATGCGCCCGGTTTGTAATATATATATGAGTGAGTTGAAGGGCACTGAATGGAGTACAGGGAAGCCATTAGGTGAAGAAATAAATCTGAAAGGTTCATCCAATACTCAACCTTTTTATGCAAAAGGGGCTAATGGTAGTGATGTTCTGTATTTTGTTTCGAATCGAGAAGGGGGCAGAGGCGGCACTGATATTTACTCTAGTACTGTAAATAAGAAGGGTGAATTTGGAACGCCACGAAATCTGGGTAGTAAAGTAAATACAGATCGCGATGAGGTTACTCCGTTTTATGATTCTAAAAGTTTAACGCTGTATTTCAGCAGCAACGGCTTTATTAGCATGGGAGGTGCAGATGTTTTTAAAACACAGTGTGATGTTACAGGTAAGTTTAATAACAGTGCTGAAAACCTTGGAGCTCCTTTCAACTCTTCATGCGATGATAACTACTTTAGGTTTGGTAAGAGTAATGAAGAAGGATATTTGGTAAGTAACCGTCCGGGTATTTTTTCTGTGCGCGGAAAAACTTGTTGCTTTGATATATTCAGTTACAAGTACGACCGAAGGTTCTTTTTAGCGGTGAAAGGTCGCGTGATTGATGATGCTACAAAACAAGCACTTACAGGCGCAGCTGTTAATCTATCGCTGCGGGGAGATAAAACTACCGAAACTGATTTAATTATAGCAACAGATAGTTCAAGAGGTGAAACTCCATATTTTTTTAACCTGAAACCTGATAAGTTGTATAAGGTAAGCGCAAGTTTAGATGGATACTTTGCTTCATCGCAACAGTTCGCCACAGTTGGTTTAACCCAAAGCGATACTCAGGTAGTAGATATTTTTTTAAAAAAACTAGAGAAAAACAAAGCTTACCGCCTCAACAACATTTACTATGATTTTGATAAGTGGGATCTGCGTGTAGAGTCAAAAACTACTCTTGATACTCTTTATAATATCCTTATTGAAAACCCAACAATAATTATTGAACTCAGTTCGCATACCGATGTTCGTGGTAGTGACGAATACAACTTGAACCTTTCGCAAAAACGTGCAGAGAGTTGTGTCAGCTACTTGATTAACGATAAGGGAATTCCCAAAGAACGAATTACTGCCAAGGGCTATGGTGAAACCAAAACTTTAGACGACTGTAATAAATATGCTGATTGCCCTCAAGATCAAAGTGGCGACTGTTCTTGCCACCAGTTAAATAGAAGAACAGAGTTTAAAATTGTGGGTGAGTTAGATGGGAAACTATTTTACGGAGAATAACTAGGTAGAGAATCATGCTAAATAAAGGATCTATATTCGTTGTTTACTTGTTTGTTTGTATGCGTTTAGTAGGGCAAACGCAAAGTTTTACGGGTGCTGGTGGTGCTATTCCGGATGATGGAGCTTGGCATACTTACAACTGTTCAGTTTCATCGCTAAACTTTCCGCAGATTAATACTTCTTGGGGTTTCGAAAAAGTAACTATCAATGTTAATCATACGTGGGATTCTGACTTGGAAATTCACTTAATATCTCCAGACGGAACCGATGTGCTTCTTTTAAGCGGTGTAGGTGGTGATGGTGATAATTTTACCAACACAGGATTTAAAAATACTTATACTACACCTATTGCCTCTGGAAGTGCACCCTTTACAGGTAGTTTTAAGCCTATGGGTGATTTGGGCTTGTTTAATAATGGGCAAGCGGGCTCGGGTGTTTGGCAACTGCGCATACGCGATAGTTATCCGCAAGACCAAGGTTCGGTTATAAGTTGGACCATCCGGTTTGGTTCAGGGCCGGCCGTTCCATATCCTGTAATACACAGTAATTTGCCGATAATAAAAATTAATACAAACGGACAGGCTATACCTGATGATCCAAAAATAGCAGCAGCATTTAGCATTATTGATAATGGTGCAGGTAGTTTAAACTATAGTAATGATTCAGTGTTTGCGTACATGGGCAACATTGGTATTGAATTGAGAGGATCTTCATCAGGTGCTGCTCCCAAACCAACTTATGGTTTCGAGACATGGGACACAGCAAACAACGAAATTGACACTTCGCTATTGGGTATGCCTGCTGAAAGTGATTGGATTCTTTCAGCCAGCTATTATGATAAAACTCTTATGCGAAATGTTCTCAGCTACGAGCTGTTTAACCGCATGGGTCATTATGCAGCACGCACACGCTACTGCGAACTATTTATCAATGGGCAGTATTTAGGAGTTTATATATTAATGGAGAAAATAAAGCGCGACAAAAACCGTGTTGATATTGCTAAACTAGAATCCGATGATACTACAGGGAACGATGTAACCGGTGGATATATAATTAAGATTGACAAATTTACCGGAAGTGGCGGTGCGGGATTTTACTCTAATTTTCCCCCGCAAAACCCTACTGGCGATGCTGTGTATTTTCAATTCGAATATCCTAAAGAGACAGATATACAGCCCCAACAAGAAGACTATATTCAACGATATGTTGACAGCTTTGAAACTGCTTTGTTCGGAACAAGTTATCAGGATACAGGAATAGGGTTCAGGCGTTTTGCCGGAGAGCGAACATTTATGGACGACATGCTTATTAATGAAATGAGTAAGAACGTAGATGGCTATCGCTTGAGTTCTTTTTTCTACAAAGATAAATTTAGTAAAGGGGGTAAACTAAAAGCCGGCCCGGTATGGGATTACGATATTGCATGGGGAAATGCTAATTATTGCGGTGGTGATGACGCCACCGGTTGGGGATATGAGTTCGGATACGTTTGTTCCGGAGCAGGCATGCCTGCTTACTGGGAGCGAATGATGTCAGACACGCTTTTTAAGAAGCATTTGCGTTGCCGATGGAACACTCTGCGTCAATCATTTCTGCATCTCGATTCGCTTTTTGCATTTATTGATTCTACTGTTGCTTATATTGATTCGGCACAACAGAGAAATTTTGAAACCTGGCAAATTTTGGGAGTAGCCACCTGGCCTCAACCTGCACCAATTCCTCAAAACTATTCAGAAGAAATCCAACGATTAAAACTTGGATTGATTCTTCGTTTTCATTGGCTTGACTCAGCTATTTATTCTTTCCCAGTACTAAGCTATTACCCTGTAGCAGGCAACGATACTTCACTTTGTTTCGGCAAAAGTGTCCAGTTAAACGCAGGGGTGTATGATAGCTATATATGGAGTAGCGGAGAAGCTCAGCAAACAATTCAGCCAACGCAGAGCGGAACGTACCATGTAACCGTAAGTGATGAATTTGGGTGTTCCGGTACCGATGAAGTAAATGTCGAATTTACACCGCTGCCTGCGGTGAATTTAGGAAATGACACTACTGTTTGTGAGGGAACCGAAGTAGTTTTGCAAGCTGGCAATTTTGCCAGTTATTTATGGAATAGTGGTGATACAATTTCTTCGATTCTCGTTTCTCAGAGCGGAAATTATTGGGTAACCGTGTCAGATACATTAAACTGCACAGCTACAGCACAAGTGCAAGTTACTGAACAGGCACTACCTGATGCTACTATAGGTTTTACTACTTCGGGCAACTTGTATAGCTTTTTTACAATTGATAGTGTTGCAGAAAACATTCTATGGTATTTTGGAGATGGTGATAGCAGCACAGCAGCTAATCCTTCGCATGTTTATAGTTCGCCTTTTGGAGATTTCGTAGTTACACATGTGGTTACTGATTCGTTAGGGTGTACAACTACAGATTCACTAAGAATCTTTGTTACCAGTTATGATTTGGAAAGAGAAGATGATGAAGTAATTTCAGTTTTGCCAAATCCTGTAAATGATATGTTAAGAATTTATAGTTCTAGGGGTAATATTTCGAACCTGAAAATTTTTGATATTTCAGGTAGAAGTATGCTGCGGCAATCCGTATCTGCTTCATCGAGTATTATTGCTTCGGTTGAAACATTGGTGCCTGGTGTATATATACTGGAGATAAATCTTGAGAGCCGAGTTGTAACCCGGAGATTTGTTAAGCAGTAACTAAAATTAGTTTGTATAAGTTTCAAAATTTTTCCTTTCAAAACACTTTAATGAATCAGCTCGATCTATTTGGGAAAACTGCCCATAAACTCAACCTAAAAAAGCCACTTGCATTTTTCGATCTTGAAAGTACTGGCGTTGATGTTGCCAAAGACAGGATAGTAGAAATTAGCATACTGCGTATAAATACAAATGGGAGCAACGAGAACAAAACTTACCGTATTAACCCAACTATTCCAATTCCAATAGAGGCATCGCAGGTGCACGGTATTTACGATGAAGATGTAATTACATCACCCACCTTTGCAGATAAGTCCGGTGAGTTGTTTGATTTCTTAAACCCATGCGACTTGGCCGGCTTTAATAGTAATCGGTTTGACGTGCCTATGTTGCTTGAAGAATTTATAAGGGTAGGTATAAACTTTAGCATAGACAACCGAGCACTTATTGATGTACATCGTATTTACACCTTGTTTGAGAAACGTACGCTAGAAGCAGCATATAAATTTTATTGCGATAAAGATTTAACTAATGCACACAGCGCAGAAGCAGATACAAAAGCAACATATGAAGTTTTAGTTGCTCAGTTAGAAAAGTATTCTCCTGACTTGAAGCCCGATGTTTCTTTTTTACATGAATTTACAAATGAAGAAAGAGTAATAGATAGTGGAAGGCGTTTTGTGTATCAGAGGGGTAAGCCGGTGTTTAACTTTGGTAAGTATAAAGGCAAAGGTGTGGAAGATGTTTTACGCTCAGATCCGGGGTACTATAACTGGATGATGCAGGGAGATTTTGCTCAACACACTAAGCAAAAGCTTACCGAAATGAAAGAAGCTATGAAGAAGCTATAAGCACGCTTATTGAGTTTGTACCAATACAGATGAAACACTCACCTTTAAACCCAGTAAATTTTCTGCCTTACCCTTGTTAATTGCCACCTCAAGCAAACCACCGCTGTTAAATAGGCAAACCATTTCTCCCTCCTCAACATCGTTATAATTTTTGCTCAGCGTATTAGTACTAACCACGTTAGTCATAATGTTAAACTTCTTGTCGCCAATATTTTCAGCAAACATTTGTCTAGTAATGTTTGTAACAGCGTTTCCAAACTGGTCTATATAAATTACACTGCCTCTAATGTTGCCTGGCATAGCTGAAGGCTGCAGTAATCTGAAAGTAAGAGTATCGGTTACTAAATGGGCAAAATCTGTAGGTTTATATTCGTTGTGTAAAAATTCGATTACGCGAGCTATTCCCTGTTCAAATAGCAAGGAATTGTTTTCAAACAACTCTTCATTTACTTCATAAGTTTGATATGGAATTTGTGGAAATGCCATAGATATAAGTCCATTATCAAAGGTTAGGAAATACTGGTCGTGTACCAAAGAAAGTAAAAGCCGAGTTTTCCGTTCGCTTCCGTTAACATGAACAATATGTATGGTTCCCTTTGGGAAATAGCGACACGCATTGCCAATAACAAACGCGGCCTCTTTTATATCAAATGGTTTAATGTGGTGTGTAACATCAATGATATTTACGTCCGTAAAGTGAGAAATGATAGTGCCTTTTAACGCGGCAAGATAAAAGTCACGTGTGCCTAAATCGGAAGTTAAAGTAACTGCCGTCATGCCTAAATGTTGTTCTTAATTAGCCGATACATAATTGCGAGCGATACAAATGTGTTGAAAAACATTTCAGATACTAATAACCTTACGTGGACAAACTTGTGGATAGATATATTTTCATAGACAGTATTCTAAGATTGCTATTGCATAAATTCGTATCACAAAATCAAACAAGCATTGACAGAAATAACCATTAACATTGAAGGGATTGACCCCATAGATTTTTTCGGAGTAAATAACTCACGTTTTAATTTTATTAAAAAAAATTTTCCAACCATTCGAATGGTGTCGAGAGGGAGCAGCATAAAAGCAGAAGGTAGTGATACTGATATTGCCTCTTTTAAATTAAAGGTTGACCGCATGGTAGATCATATTGAGCGACACGGAAAACTTACCGAAGATAATATTGAGAGTATAACGCTGACTGATGGCGAAACTGTACCGGAGCGCAAAAACAAAGAGCACAGCAATGTTATTGTGCATGGTAATGGAGGGCTTCTGGTTCGCGCCCGTACAGATAATCAATTGTTGATGGTAAAGGAGAGTGAAAAAAATGATATAGTTTTTGCTATTGGTCCGGCTGGTACAGGCAAAACATATACTGCAGTTGCTTTAGCTGTTCGCGCTCTTAAGGAGAAGAATGTAAAAAAAATAATACTGACTCGCCCTGCTGTTGAAGCTGGCGAAAGTCTTGGCTTTTTGCCCGGTGATTTAAAAGAAAAAATTGACCCGTATCTTCGTCCGCTTTACGATGCTTTAGATGATATGATTCCCCCAGATAAATTGAAATATTACATGGAGAATAGGGTTATTGAAGTTGCGCCCCTTGCATTTATGCGCGGAAGAACCCTTGACCATTCATTTATACTTTTAGATGAAGCACAGAACTGTACCGATATGCAATTGAAAATGTTTCTTACTCGTATAGGAGCTGCTTCTAAATGCATTATTACTGGCGACCCCACACAAATTGATTTACCGCCAAAAATTAAATCAGGGTTGCATACCGCTCTTCGTATTTTAAAACCAATTGAAGGTATTTCAACTATTCATTTGAATGAGAGTGATGTTGTACGCCATCGTTTAGTCAAAGAAATTATCAAAGCATACGACACACTAAACCAAAACAGAGAAGAGTAAAACTCAATTTGATCACTACAATTACAAGAAATTAATGTCTTCTGCTATTGCCACTACTAATTTCAATTTCCCGAATCAAACAAATGTTTACCACGGAAAAGTTCGAGATGTTTATACCGTTGGTGAAAAACTAGTGGTTATAGCTACCGATAGAATATCAGCATTTGACCATATACTCCCCAAGCCAATACCTCATAAAGGTGCGGTGTTAAACCAAATTGCAAAACATTTTCTTGATGCAACTAGTGATATAGTTCCGAATTGGCTGGAAACGGTCCCTCACCCAAACGTGTCAATGGGTAAACGTTGCGAACCTGTAAGAATTGAAATGGTTATTCGCGGCTACCTTGCCGGTCATGCTGCACGCGAGTATAAGTCAGGTAAACGAGTTTTGTGTGGTGTTGCTTTACCCGAGGGATTGAGAGAAAACGACAAACTGCCTGTAAACATTATTACACCAAGCACCAAAGCAGTGGAAGGGCACGATGAAGATATTTCGCGCGAAGAAATACTTAAGCGCGGAATAGTAAGCGAAGAGGTTTATACCCAAATGGAGAACTACACTCACCGCGTTTTTGAACGCGGACAAAAAATGGCCAACGAACGCGGGTTGATTTTAGTAGATACGAAATATGAATTTGGAATTTTTGATGGTAAGGTAATTTTGATTGATGAAATTCATACTCCGGATTCATCGCGCTATTTTTATCTCGATGGTTATGAGGAGTTGCAGAAAAGCAGTCAGCCACAAAAACAATTAAGTAAAGAGTTTGTACGCGAGTGGTTGATGGCAAACGGTTTTCAAGGAAAAGATGGGCAGGCAATGCCCTTTATGCCCGATGAATTTGTGGATGTTATTTCTGACCGCTACATACAACTATACGAGATAGTAACGGGTAAAAAATTTGTACGGAATACTTCTGAAAACATACAGCAGGAAATACAATCTGCAGTTGCGGCAAACATTCATGCATAACTCTTTGCCTAAGTTTATATTTTGCGTCCATGACCATTTTAGGCATTTCCGCTTTTTATCATGACTCTGCTGCAGCAATTATTCAAGATGGAAAGATAGTAGCCGCAGCTCAGGAAGAGCGTTTTACCCGTATTAAGCACGATGAGTCTTTTCCTGTAAATGCTGTACAGTTTTGCTTAAAGTATGCGGGTGTTAATATTAATGAAGTTGACGCCATTGCATTTTACGATAAACCGTTGCTGAAGTTTGAACGGCTTTTAGAGACGTATTACGGGTTTGCCCCTAAAGGAGTGGTCTCGTTTATTAAATCAATGCCCATTTGGCTGAAGGAAAAGATGTTTCTGAAACGCGTGATGCACGAAGAATTGGAAAAGATAGATGGATACGATAAAACGAAAGCAAAATTCCTTTTTCCCGAACATCACTTATCGCACGCAGCCAGTGCATTTTATTCATCCCCTTATCAAACTGCCGCCATATTAACGGTAGATGGAGTAGGTGAGTGGGCTACTGCTTCTATTGGTGTTGGAAACGGAAACAACATTGAGATTTTGAAAGAGCTGCGCTTTCCGCATTCTGTTGGTTTGCTGTATTCTGCTTTCACTTATTTTCTTGGATTCAAAGTAAACTCAGGTGAATACAAACTTATGGGGCTGGCTCCCTATGGGAATCCCGATTCGCCTGATGTGAAAAAATACATCAACACAATTAAAGAGGTGCTGGTGGACATTAAAGATGACGGCAGCATTTGGCTTAATCAGGAGTATTTTAACTATGCTACCGGTTTGCGAATGGTGCATGACGAGAAGTGGGAGAAACTCTTCGGGTTTAAGAAAAAAGAAGAGGAAGATGAATTGCAACAGCACCACTGTAACTTAGGTTTTGCTATTCAACAAGTAACAGAAGAAATAGTTTACAAGATGGCTGCAGAAGCCAAGCGGTTGACCAATGCCGATTACTTGACTATGGCAGGCGGTGTAGCATTGAATTGTGTAAGCAATGGCAAGTTGCTACGCAGCGGTTTGTTTAAAGATATTTTTGTGCAGCCCGCAGCAGGCGATGCCGGTGGAGCGTTGGGAGCAGCGCAAGCATCTTACTACATTCACTTAAATCAGGAGCGCAAGCCGTGCACTGTGCAGGATGAAATGTATGGCTCTTACTTAGGCCCCGAGTTTTCTGATTTGGATATAGTGCAGGATCTAAAAAAATACAAGGCAGTTTCCAAGAGGTTCGAAAATTTTGATGAGTTGTGCGCTAACGTGGCTGACTTAATCAATGGCGGAAACGTGGTAGGATGGTTTCAGGGTAGAATGGAATTTGGTCCTCGCGCTCTGGGAAACCGCAGTATATTAGGCGATGCGCGCAATGCAGAAATGCAGAAGAAACTGAACCTGAAAATAAAATACCGCGAAGGGTTCCGCCCTTTTGCTCCTTCGGTAAAAGCAGAAAATGCAGGCGACTATTTTGTGCTCGGTTCTGGTTCGCCTTACATGCTGATAGTAGCTCCAGTAAAAGAGGAACGCAGACACAAAATGTCCGATGGCTACAACGGTTTCCCTTTAATGGAGCGCTTGTATGTGTTGCGCTCTGATTTACCGGCCGTAACACACGTTGATTTTTCAGCGCGTGTGCAAACCATTCACAAAGAAACGAACCCACGCTATTGGACGTTGCTTGACACCTTTCAGAAAAAAACAGGTTATGCCGTAATGGTAAACACCAGTTTTAACGTGCGAGGCGAACCGCCTGTGTGCACGCCCGAAGATGCTTACAAATGTTTTATGCGCACCGAAATGGATTATCTGGTATTAGGTGATTACCTTTTAGCCAAAGCCGAACAACCTGAATGGAAAGAATTAGATGACTGGCGAAAAGAGTTTAAGTTGGACTAAGGTCTATTCTACCACCAACTTCTTCACACAGTTTCTATTTTGACTGTTGCTTACATACACAAAATAAATTCCGCGCAGTAGTTGAATAGGAATAGAAGTAGAACCGCTTACTCTTTCATTAATCAGAACCTTGCCGGTTACTGCTGTTATCTTTAACTCATATAACGGTACTTGGTTGGCGTCCTCGCCAACCACCACACCTGGCAATACTATTTTCAATTCACTACCTCCGTTAACTGGGTTCGGAAATAACTTGAAACCTATTTCATCAGACATATTTGTAACAGAAGTAAGCGTATCGCCATACAAATGCAGTGCTGACCGAAAGCACGGTATTACACTGTCAGCAGAAATGATCTGTGAGTTAAATATGCTGAAATCCCACTGCCAGTCCCAATAAAACCAAGGTATATGTGTGGTGTCAAGGTTCGCACCCATCAGTTGCATCCAACGGCAACGGCTTTCGGCATCGGCATACACACTTACTCCAAGTTCTCCAAGAAATAGTGGTTTATTATAAGTGTTTCGCCAGGTGTTTACACGATTAATTCCATCATACAAAAATTGTTCGTAAAAGGTAGTAGGTGTCGAAGGAAATGGTGTGCCTGAAGGGAATAATTGTCCCCAAGCAAAACCTTGGTGTGTAAAGTTTAAGGGATCATAACAATGCCAGGTGTAAATTAAGTTGGTGTCGGTTAGCGGCTGGTAATTACTAAATGCCAAACCTACACTGCCTCCGTTTGGCGAAACAATAATGCTGTGTGCTGTAGTATGCTTGCGGATAGAATCTATACCTGCATAAAAAAGTATGTTCAACGAATCAATTGGGAATGTTACGGATGGTTCATTCAGCAACTCAAAAGTAACATAACGAGGATCTGTATTCTTATATCGCTCAGAAACATAGCTCCACATGTGTCCGAATCTGGGAATCTGGTATCGCCAATTGTTAGAAAGCAAACTCCATTCGTGGTGGTTATCAATAATAAGGTTTAAGTTCAATTCAGTGGCCCATGCCAGCACGGAATCAATACGTGTAAACAATGCATGATTGGTGTCAATTGTATAAGGCGAAATAGAATCTGTAATGAGGGCAAAGCAAATGGGCAACCGTATAGATTGTATTCCAGCTTCCTTCATTTTTAGCAAATCAGATTTAGTGTAGCCCGTACTTGTTGGCCAACCACTCTGCCAACCGGCTTCCAGCCAATTTGATAAGTTCATTCCTTTGCCAAATGCAGCACACCTTTCAGAAGCCTTATTTTGGCTACGCATTACCAACCCGCATAGAATGAATAAGAGGAGTAAAAGTATATGTTTCATAAGTTTACCGGCAATAAGCCTGATTGATTATTTTGTGTGTAAAAAAAATATTTCTTAACACACAATAAAATACGGCCTGCAAGCGTAGTTTAGTATACGAAATTTGTTTCAACCAACTCACCTCACCATGTTTCTCAAAAAAACCCTGACTGCACTCGCACTGGTTGCGCTGCTTGCTTCCTGCAACAAAAACAAAGTAAATCTGATTGAAACCACCGCTAAGGAAGAAGTGCCTTCGCTCGGTAATCTCACGTTTACCTTCGATAAAAACCTAGCGCCCGATTCGCTGCTTGGTAAATGGGATACTACAGAGTACATAAAATTTACCCCTCTGATTGCAGGTCGTTTCCGCTGGGAGAATGCCAACGAGTTGATATTTTCTCCGGAAGGAGAACTGCCTCCTGCTACTTCATTCAAAGCAGAAGTAAGCAATGAGGTGTTGCGCTTCAGCAAAAACTATTCGTTAGGTAAGCACGAAAAAATCTCTTTTCATACCGCTTACTTGCAGCTGCTGACCGCGCTTGCCATGTGGAATGTAAACGATGGCAACGCAGCCAACGCTTTCCCTCAACTCGATTTGTATTTCAACTATAAAGTGAACCCAGCCAAGTTGAAAGATTTATTGACGCTTGACTTAGACGGTAAACAAACTGCTTTCAACATTCAAACCCCTAGCATTGATTCTAAAATCTCTGTCATACTACAGGGTATTAAAGCGGAGGATAAAGACATTACCGCTAAAATCAAAATTGAAAAAGGTCTGTTGCCCGAACGTGGCAATAATCCTACTTCACATACTATAGAAGCTACCGCTGTAATTACTTCTCCATTCAATGTGGCTATTCAAAATGTAGAAAGCGAGCATGACGGCACTCAGGGAACAGTGCGTGTTTTCATGAGCCAGTCACCGGTGGCGGAAAACCTTTCGCAGTATATCAGCTTTGAACCTAAGGTCAATTTCAAAACAGAAATTACCGCTGATGGCATGGTAATAACCTCTGAAGATTTTGCTGTAGAGAGAAGCTACACGCTTCAACTGGCTCACGGATTAAAAGGAAGAATAGGTGGCACGCTTAAAGATGATTATTCATCTACCATTGCTTTCGGAAAACTGGAGCCGCAGATTTCGTTTGCCAACAGCAAGGGAGTTTATCTCAACGCAAAAGGCAAAAAAAATATTGAAATACGTATCAGTTCAATTAAGAAGGTCAAAGTTATTATCTCAAAAATATACGAAAACAATTTGTTGGCAGCGCAGCGATACGGCTATTACATAGATGACTACGGCTATGGCGAGTATTACGAAGGTGATGGCGAATACTACAGCAGCGAAGCAGTGCTGGGCGATATTATTTATCAGAAGGAAATTGAAACAAAAAATCTGCCGCGCTACGGCAACAGCCGTCTGTTTAAGTTTAATGTGGAAGATAAACTGCGCGACATGCGCGGCATCTACCACATCAAGGTGCAATCACTGGAAGATTACTGGCTAAGTGACTCTAAGTTTGTTTCACTTTCAGATATTGGTTTGATAGCCAGGGAAACCAACGATAAGGTGCATGTGTTTGCCAATTCTATTGAAACCACCACACCTCTCAGTGGAGTAATCATTAATGTGGTTGGAAACAACAATCAGATAGTGGGTACTGCTACCACTAATAGCGATGGTGTAGCAGAAGTAACTTTAAAGAAGAAGGATTTCAGCGGGTTTAAGAGCTCCATGATTACCGCTCGCAACGGAAACGATTTCAACTACATGCCCTTTAGTTCAACGCATGTAGAAACTTCACGGTTCGATGTAGGCGGCAAAAGGCAAAACAGCACAGGGCTTGATGCGTTTGTTTATGCAGAACGTGACATCTACCGACCTGGTGAAAAAATAAACTTCAGTGTAGTAAGCCGCGACTGGAAATGGAAAACTCCCGGTGAAATTCCGTTAAAGATGAAATTCATTTTGCCGAACGGTAAAGAATTAAAGACCATGAGGAAAACGCTGAATGATGAGGGCTCGCTCGAAACCACGATTGAGCTTTCTCCTTCGGCAGTAACTGGTTCATACACCTTGGAGGTTTATACTTCCAATGATATTCTTCTGGCGTCTAAAAGTGTTTTGATTGAAGAGTTTATGCCCGACAGAATTAAGGTAACCACTTCGCTCGATAAAAAGTTTTTGAAGCCGGACGTAAGCACTTCGCTTTCTATTAATGCTGTGAACTTTTTCGGGCCTCCGGCTGCCGATAGAAATTATGAAGTGGAAATTCAGTTAAAGGAAAAATATTTCTCACCTGAGAAATATTATCGCTACAACTTTATGCTGGCAGACCGCGAAACGTACTACGACAAAATTGTGCGCGAAGGAAAAACCGATGCGCAAGGTAATGCAAAACAAGAATTCACCGTACCTGCCGAATACACCAACCGCGGACTGCTGCAAGCTGATTTCTTCACTACCGTGTTTGATGAAACAGGCAGACCTGTGAACAGAAAAAGCACAGTTGATATTTATACGCAGGATGTGTTCTATGGTATTGGCTCTGATGGGTACTACTACTGCGCGCTTAATCAGCCCGTAAACTTCCCGCTGATTGCTTTAAACAAGGAAGAGAAACCGGTAAACACCAAAGCGCATGTGCAGGTTATAAAACACGAATACCGCACGGTGCTTAGCAAGAGTTATGAATATTTCCGTTATGAGAGCCAACGTGAAGACAAAACCATTATTGACCAGGAAGTAACTGTGAGCGGAGAGAACACTGTTTTCAATTTTGTGCCACGCACACCGGGGCAGTATGAAATAAGGGTAGGCAAGCCGGGTGTAAATGCTTTTGTGGTTCAGAATTTCTATAGCTATGGCAATTTGGGAAACAGTGGCGGAAACTTTGAAGTAAACAACGAAGGAAATATTGATATGGAGCTTGACAAAAAAAGCTACACCACAGGCGAAAGCGCTAAGGTACTTTTCAAAACTCCTTTCAACGGGAAAATGCTGGTAACTATCGAGAACGATAAGCTGGTAGAGCACCGCTATGTTACTGTGCAGAATCGTTCGGCTTCTGTTTCGTTTGATATTAAGCCGGAGTTTCTACCGAACGCGTATGTAACCGCTACGCTTATAAAGCCACATCTGCAGAGCGATATGCCGCTGACGGTAGCGCATGGTTTCAAAAACATATCGGTAGAAGAAACAGCGCGGAAAATTGCAGTGCAGATTTTTGCTGAAAAGAATGTGCGTTCACGTACTCACCAGAAAGTGAAAGTAAAAGCAGCGCCTAATAGCAAATTAACTTTAGCTGTGGTGGACGAAGGTATTCTGCAAATTACGGGCTACAAAACTCCCGACCCTTACGGTTTCTTCTATGCTAAACGGGCATTGGAAGTAAATTCGTTTGATTTATATCCTTTGTTGTTGCCCGAACTGAAAGGTATTATCTCTTCAACAGGTGGCGATGGTTTCGATTTGAGTAAGCGCACCAATCCTCTGCAAAACAAGCGAGTGAAACTGGTTTCGTACTGGAGCGGAATTACCGATGCTAACGGAAGCGGTGAGGCAAGTTTCGATTTTGACATTCCGCAGTTTAGCGGGCAACTGCGCTTAATGGTAGTGGCGTATCGCGGCAATAGTTTTGGTAGTGGCGAAGTAAGTATGACTGTTGCTGACCCTGTAGTAATCAGTGCCGCGTTGCCGCGTTTCCTTTCTCCGCGCGATACCGTTACCATGCCTGTTACTATTTCAAATACTACGAAAAACAACACCATTGCTACGGCTACTGTTAAGCTAAGCGGCCCGCTGAAAATTGTTGGTAGTAACGCTCAGCAGGTTACACTTACTGCAAACGCAGAAGGCAAAGCGGTGTTCCAAGTGGTGGCGGATAACAAGATTGGTGAAGGCAAAATTACAGTGGAAGTAAAAGCGCTGAATGAAAAGTTTACGGACGAAACTGATATTACAGTTCGCCCTGCTGCATCGTTGCAAAAAATTACTGATGCAGGTTCTATTACTGCGGGTAGTACCAAGGCGATAAGTTTTGCTGCTGATAAATTTATTGCTTCCACTGCCGATTATCAACTAATACTAAGCAAAAACCCCGCAGTAGAACTTGCTGACCAGATGTATAAACTGGTGAATTATCCGCATGGCTGTACGGAGCAAACTATCAGTGCGGCATTCCCACAGCTTTATTTCAGCGACTTGGCTGATTTAATGAAGGCCGATAAAACCATTAAGGCAAATGCTAACTACAATGTGCAGGAAGCTATTCGAAAAATAAAAATGCGACAGCTTTACAAAGGCGCGGTTACACTTTGGGATAGCGAAGGCACTGAGAACTGGTGGGCTACCGTTTACGCTGCGCACTTTTTGCAGGAAGCAAGCAAAGCCGGTTTCGAGGTGGATAAGAGTTTGCTCGATAATATCTATTCGTATCTCATCAATAAACTGAAAAGCCGCGAACTGATTCCCTACTACTACAACGGCAATTTGAAAAAACAAATTGCACCCAAGGAGGTCGCCTACTCACTGTATGTGTTGTCAATGGCGGGCAAGCCGCAGATTTCTACCATGAACTACTACAGGCAAAACGCCAACCTGTTTGCACTTGACAGCCGTTATCTGCTCAGCGCGGCTTACGCTATTGCAGGTGACCGCAGCAAGTTTAAAGAAATGCTCCCCACAAGTTTTGTAGGCGAAGTGGCTGCAAAAGAAACAGGTGGTTCGTTCTACAGCGATTTGCGCGATGAAGCTATTGCTCTCAATGCCATTCTGGAAGTTGACCCCGGCAATGCGCAGATAGGCACTATGGCAAAGCATGTAAGCGAGCAATTGAAATCACGCAGCTACGTCAGCACACAGGAACGTGCTTTCGGTTTTCTTGCTCTCGGCAAAATTGCGCGTGTGGCAAATAGCAGCAATGTAAACGCTGTGATAAAAGTAAACGGCAAAGAGATAGCGAAGAACGATGGCAGCACCCTAAAACTTACATCTAAACAACTAGGAGGAAGCAATGTGGAGATAACCACAGAGGGCACCGGCAAGTTGTATTACTTCTGGCAAAGTGAAGGCATTAGTAAGGACGGAACTTTTAAAGAAGAAGACAGCTACCTGCGCGTGCGGAAGAAATTCTACGACCGCTACGGCAGACAGATTACATCCAACAACTTCAATCAAAACGATTTGATAGTGGTAGGCATTACGCTCGAAAACAGTTTCAGCCGCTACATTGATAACATTGTAATTACCGATATGCTGCCCGCAGGTTTCGAAATTGAAAACCCGCGCACCAAAGAAATTGCCGGTATGGATTGGATAAAGAACGAAAGCTATCCGCAATACTTGGATGTGCGAGACGACCGCGTAAATATGTTCGTAGGTATTGGCAGCGCGGCACAAACTTACTACTACGCTGTGCGTGCCGTATCAACGGGCAGCTATGTAATGGGCCCTGTAATGGCCGATGCTATGTATAATGGCGAGTATCATTCTTACAACGGTGGTGGTGTGGTTAGGGTGGGGGAGAAGTAGGTTGAGGATAGCTGGTTAAACGGATATCCCAATAGCCATTTGACCCACTAACCTTTCTTAGGTTATTTAATTTTTTAAACTAATCTTTAACACACGCATTAAAAAAACCGCCCCTGACTATGCGGCTTCTTTTACTCTTTCTGTTTTTATCTATAGGTTATTTTTGCTGTGCTCAAACCCGCAACCCTGCATTAGACATCAACCGTGCAAACATTTGGCGGTTTGGAACATACTCTACTCTTGGCGCTAACGATGTACCAGGGTTGGATTTTAGCAACGGGACACCCATAGTAATAAACTTAAGCAATAACCGAATAGCAGATGGGGCTACTACGGTATCTACACTTAATGGCAGTTTGCAATTATTCGGTGGCTATCAAAGCATGTACGACCAAACCGATAATTTACTTTTAAATGCTGGAGTGGTAGGTGATTCGGCCTGGATAGGTATATCTCCATGTAATTTAGCCATACCTTTGCCTAAAAGCAGTAATCTCATATATTATTTCTCGGCACAGGTAACACTTAAATACACTGTTGTCGACATGAACCTTAATAACGGCAAAGGGGAAGCAATACTACGCAACCAAACACTTCAACCCACATACAAATCAGAGGCAAAATTAGCCGCTGTACACAATTGCAACGGTAGGGATATATGGATTGTAGGACACCGGTGGGAAAGCGACAGCTTTTTCGTATATCTGCTTACAGACACAGGTATTGTACAGCCTCCATTATACATAAAAATTGGGCCTGTTGCAAACGAGAACAGCACTTATCAGGCGGGCTCAATAAAGTTTTCACCTGACGGGAACAAAATGTGTATCGTGTTTGGCGGAAGCGATGTTTCTCCCTATTTGTTTGATTTTGATAAATCAACAGGTGCCATCAGTAACCCGGTTCAATTACAGAAAGATTTAAGCGATAATGGTATTTCGTTTTCACCTGACAACTCAAAACTATATATATCTACCAACAATGGTTTGATAGTACAATATAATCTGCTGGCGGGTTCTGCTACAGATATTTTCAATTCGAGAAAAGAAGTATTGAATATTTTCAACAGTTTTAGCCGGATGCAAATAGGGCGTGATAGCAGAATATACGTTATACCGGGTAGTAACCCCCATCGTAAGTACTTAACTGTTATAAACAACCCCAATGACTTAGACACTTTATGCCATGTACAAGTTAATGCTATTTTTTTAAACGGAGGACAAGCCAGCAGCAGAAGTTTAATGAATACTGTAGAAAGCTACTTTTATACAGGAACTACCGCTTACCCATGCTATGGCGATACCTCTACAAACATTTTTACACCCGGGAACAAGGCGGTAGGAATTTTTGCCTACCCTAATCCTTTTTCTGAATACACAGTAATTGAAATTTCCGACATTGATAAAAGAGATGGATGGGATTATGTGCTGACCGATGCAGCGGGCAGTCAATGCAACACCCAGATAATAGAGCAGGAAAGTGTTTGGAACGCCCAAAAACTACTGCTGTACAGAGCGTGTTTGCCAGCGGGGATCTATTTTTTTACTGCCAAAACAAAGCATCAATTTAAAACATGTAAACTATCTATTTTCTAAAAATCTAAAACCATACATTATGAAAAATATTTCTTACACATTATTCTCGCTGCTTGTTTTGTTATACGCACAAACGACAAAAGCTCAGGAATGGAGTTTGGATGGTGACAATACATCAGGGGAATACATAGGCACAAAAAACACACAACCGTTTCCTATTCATACAGATGATGTAGAACGAATGCGAATAGATGAATACGGCAATGTAGGTATAGGAACTACAGGCCCAAGTCAATTATTGCATTTAAACAAAAATAGTGCAAGTTCGGTTATTCAGATGTTCACCAATACTAATAACACAACCGGATTTACGCTTGGCATAGATGCAGGTGGAAACGCAAATTTTAGCACCCCCACTAACTTCAATTTTATACTTGGAAACTTACACATTATGGAATTACTCGGATCTAACCGTTATGTAGGTATGGGTTGGTGTAGCAATTTCAACCCTCAATCGCAACTCCATTTATGGAATGATGTCAACAAAATGTATGTGCAAATAGCCAGTGTAGATTGCGGCCCTTCAGCCACAGACGGCTTTAAAATAGGTGTAAATGATGATGCTATTTATGGCAGCGAACCTGTAGCAGAGTTGCGACAACAAGAGGATGCTCACATGGTTTTCCTGACAAATAACACAGAACAGGTCAGAATTCAAAACGATGGTGAGGTGGAAATACATGTTGTGAGTAACGATGATGCACTCACAAGGATTTTAATGACCGACAACAGCAACAACGGATTGATAAAATATCGCAATATTTCCTCACTTCCTTTTGTATCTACATGTGCTACAACAACACAAGATTACTTGAGCAGATGGTGTTCAACAACCAACCAGTTAAGGAACAGCATTATTTACGACAACGGCACTCGGGCAGGTATAAATACCACATCTCCCGATGCAAAGTTTGATGTAGTAAACAATCTTGGTGTGCCGGCAATTAGAGGTATCTCTACAGTTGCAGGTTTTTTCGGGGGCATAGGTATTACAGGTTCATCTTATACTACAGGTTCACTATTCAATATTGGTGTTAATGGAGGCCAAAATGCTACTGGCAACTATTTTAACATGGGTGTAGCCGGTGGTGCAGGCGGTAACAACCTGCTAAACTTTGGCGGTTATTTTATTACTAACCCGGAGTGTACTAACAACTATTATCGTTCTCGTCTGAACATAGGCGTTTATGGCCGGGGCACAGGTTATCAAACTAGCGATGATGTATGTGCTCCTGGAATAGCCGGGTATTTTCAAGGTGACTTACAATACACAGGAACTCTGATACCACCATCAGATCAAAAACTGAAAGACAGCATTCAGGTAATCAGCAATGCACTGACTACTATTTCAAAGCTAAGACCTAAAAGCTATGTCTTCAACAACGATAGTTTTCCATACATGCAGCTGCCCTATGGCAAAAGCTATGGTTTTATAGCCCAGCAGGTGGATACGGTGCTACCGGAACTGGTGCATACCACTATGCAACCCCAAATACGCGATACTGCGGGTAATTTATTGATGGACACTATGTCTTTCAAAGGTCTGGACTACACATCCCTTATCCCCATCGCCATTCGCGGCATACAAGAACTGGATAGCTTAAAAGTAGGCACCAATGCTACCGCTGCCGATAGCAACCATGTGGTAAAATGGAACACCACCGATAAAACTTTAGTAAACAGCCAGATTTACGACAACGGCACCCATATAGGCATACCGGTAACAGACGCCAACAGCTATGTAAACGTGGTAAACCACGATAGGGACATAGCCGTTAATGTAGAATCGGACTATGACGAAACCAGCGAGGTAATAAAAGCCACCTACAACACCGATACCAACCCCAACGAAGTAGTAGCTGTTTACGGCTATAGCAAATATGTAAACGGCAGCAGTCAGGACGATGGCATAGGAGGTAAATTTACAGGCGGCAAGGCAGGTGTACACGCCATAGCCGATGGCGACAACAGCATACAAATAGGTGTAGGTGGCGAAAGCATGAACAGCACCAGCATGAACGTAGGTGTGCTGGGCAAAGCCGTGCGTTATACACCCAGTGTAAACGTGGGTTTCTCATCTTATGTAGATAGTGCCGATTTGTATAACGCTGCCTTTACTGGCGAAAGCAACTACATTAACAGCACCAGCACCAATGCAGGTATTATATGCTCTGCTCAGGGTTCATCTGACCAAAACATTGGCGGTGCTTTTCAGGCGCTGGATAGCGTAGGCAGCCGCACAGGTGTATATGCCGAAGCCCATAGCTTGGCTATGGGCCCTGTGGCTTACGCGGGCTATTTCGATGGCAATATACACGCCACCGGCACCGTAACCTGGACCAGCGATGCACAACTAAAACATAACATAAACCCACTTCGCCCCGAAACCGCTTTAGAAGCTATTTTACAATTGCAACCCAAAACTTACGAATACCGCACAGCTGATTTTCCGCATCTGGGTTTAGCCCAAGGCAACCAATACGGCTTGCTGGCACAGGAAGTAGAGCAGGTATTACCTGCTTTGGTAAAAGCAGAAAGGCATCCTGAAATACGCAACATAAAAGGTGAGGTAACTTCGCCCGCTTACGATTACAAGGGCTTAAACTACGTTGGTCTTATTCCTGTATTGATAGGTGCGGTAAAAGAGCAGCAGCACAAAATTGATTCGCTGCAAGAAGTAATTACTAACCGGTTAACACAGTTAGAAGAGCGCATGAACGGCTGCTGTGGCACCGGAGAGTCTAACAAGCGCGATGAAAACGAAACACCCGCTAACGCTACCACAGCCGCGCATCAACTTAGTGTAGAGCTAAGCAGCTGCAGGTAATTGTTTTAGAACAAAACGTGTCTAATCCGTTTGCCGAGCAAACTTCTATCAGCTACTTTATCCCTGAGGGCACAGGGGCCGCGCAACTTGTTTTTACCAATATGCTTGGCCGCACCATTAAAACCATGTAACTGCAAAACGCTACGGTATAGTTACCGTCTTTGCCTCTAACCTTAGCAAAGGCCAATACAGCTATACACTGGTTATAGATGGCAAAAACATAGAAACCAAACGCATGACTAAATCTGAGTAAAACTGCTGGTTGATTAAAACAGACGAAATTACTTCAACACAAATCCAAGCCGCATTATGATAAAATAGATTAACGAGCAAAGGCGATTTGTATTTCGTAGTCTATCTATTCAATAATCAACCTGTATAACAAAAGCATATTCAACATATGAGCAGTAAACGAATCTGTCCATCGGTTTCAACGGGGGCACGGTGAATACACGGTAAAGATTTGCTATCTGGGAAATCAACTGCAAGTTTCCATAAATTTCCGATGCCTAAACTGATTGGTGTGCAAGTGGGTTTAGGTAAGTAATGCAGGTCAAAGAAATGTTCAGTTAAAAACGTTTCAAAATCTTCAGAGTTCCCATTATGTAATTTTTGGAGTTCAGCCCTTATATCAGGCAGCATAATTTTTTGAAGGGCTTGGGAGTTTGGTAAAATTTCGCTTGCATCACCAAAATACGTGCATAAAAAAGTATCTGTTGGTACCGATGAACGATCAACATGAAAAGAATACACGTCAGTAGGGAAGAAAGGGTATGTAAAGTCGCGCTCATAAAACTTGATTAAATTAAGCGAAGGAGATGCTCCATAAATTGACAACAATTCTATGTCTTGCAAGATTATATCTCGGGCAAGCTGACCTTGTTGACTTAACTCGATTTCAAGAAGATGCTCCGGTTCAATTACGGTAATGTTATCGTGCATCTTTACAGCTTTTATTATTTCCGAAAAATCACCCATAAGGTTTCTGCTCCAACATATAGCGTTGACATTACCGTAACACGGGGTAGAAATCAGGCTTTGGAAACTCGATACATACTTTATCTGACTTTGATCTGAAAATAAATGACTCATGTTGGTGCTAAATACAAAAAATTGAGTTAGCAGGTAATATTGAAATTCTTTAAACTGAAGGGGGAATTATTAAGAAGAAAACTTTGAAGCCCTAAATCCATGAAATGCCCTTTGTAGTCTCAATCCGTTATATATATTTGCGCCTCGCTTTTAAAAAGCAACTGCATCTTCTTCCGCTAGTATGCAAGCCGGCAGGCGCGAAAACGGAACACAGTATTCAGCTTTTTAAGAGTAAAAAACATATCCTCATGAGGGGGATGTTTACTATTTACTTTTAACCATTAAACGTTAACTCTAAAACAATGGCTTTTAAGAAAGACAACAAACAGCGTTTCGACTTTTCGAAAATCACCATCACTCTGGCTTCGCCCGATGCAATACTCGGCCGCTCAAACGGGGAAATAAAAAAACCCGAAACCATTAACTATCGTACTTACAAGCCCGAAATGGAAGGTTTGTTCTGCGAGCGCGTATTTGGTCCTACCAAAGATTACGAGTGCTACTGCGGAAAGTATAAGCGTATTCGCTACAAAGGTATTGTGTGCGACCGCTGCGGTGTGGAAGTAACTGAAAAGAAAGTGCGCAGAGAGCGTATGGGTCACATCAAATTGACGGTACCTATCGTTCACATTTGGTATTTTAAATCGTTGCCAAACAAGATTGGTTACCTGTTGGGTATTTCTTCTAAAAAGCTGGAGAGCATAATCTATTACGAAAAGTATGTGGTTATTCAGCCCGGTGTTACAGCAAATGGTGTAGAAGTAATGACCGAAAAAGGTCCTGAAAGAAAGAACCTTGTTTACCTCGACCTGTTGAGTGAAGAAGAATATATGTCGGCTTTCGATGATGATGTGTTGAAGAACAACCATCTTTTAGAAGATACCGACCCAAATAAATTTGTTGCCAAGATGGGTGCTGATGCCATGAAAGAATTGCTTTCTCGCATTGATCTCGATAACCTGTCGTACGAACTTCGCCACGCTGCTGCTAACGAAACTTCTCGTCAGCGTAAAGCAGAAGCACTAAAGCGTTTGAGCGTAGTAGAAATGTTCCGCGAGGCAAACACTCATACTGAAAACCGTCCTGAGTGGATGGTAGTTCAATATCTGCCGGTAATTCCGCCTGAACTGCGCCCGTTGGTGCCTCTCGATGGCGGCCGCTTCGCATCTTCTGATTTGAACGACCTTTACCGCAGAGTAATTATCCGTAACAACCGTTTAAAACGTTTGTTGGAAATAAAAGCACCTGAGGTGATTTTGCGTAACGAAAAGCGCATGTTACAGGAAGCTGTTGACTCATTGTTCGATAATAGCCGTAAGTCAAACGCGGTGAAAGCAGAAGGAGGTCGCGCATTAAAATCACTTTCCGATGTGTTAAAAGGTAAGCAAGGACGTTTCCGCCAAAACTTGTTGGGTAAACGTGTTGACTACTCAGGCCGTTCGGTAATCGTTGTGGGTCCTGAATTGAAACTCCATGAGTGCGGATTGCCTAAAGATATGGCAGCTGAACTTTTCAAGCCGTTTATTATTCGTAAACTAATTGAGAGAGGAGTTGTTAAAACAGTAAAGAGCGCCAAGAAGTTAGTTGACAAGAAAGAGCCAATCGTTTGGGATATCCTTGAAAACGTATTGAAAGGGCACCCGGTATTATTGAACCGTGCCCCTACGCTTCACCGTTTATCTATTCAATCATTCTTACCTAAGTTGATTGAAGGAAAAGCTATTCAACTTCACCCGTTGGTATGCACCGCCTTCAACGCTGACTTTGACGGTGACCAAATGGCCGTGCACGTTCCTCTGAGCAACGCTTCTATCCTAGAAGCACAATTGCTCATGTTGGCTTCGCACAATATATTGAATCCACAAAACGGTACGCCTATTACACTTCCTTCGCAGGACATGGTTCTTGGTCTTTACTACATGACCAAAGAACGTAAGAGCACCAAAGAAACTAAGGTGAAGGGCGAAGGTTTAGCGTTTTATAGCGTAGAAGAAGCAATAATTGCATTTAACGAAGGTAAAGTTGATTTGCACGCTCCCGTAAAATGCCGCGTGCGTGTGAAGAATGCAAACGGCAAATTCGAACAGAAACTGACTGAAACTACAATGGGTCGCTTGTTGTTCAATCAGGCAACACCAGAGGCAGTAGGTTATGTTAACCGTCTGCTTGGCAAGAAACAATTGAAAGATGTTATCGGTCAAATTTTGGCAGAAACGGATATTCCTACTACTGCTAAATTCTTAGATGACATTAAAAAACTCGGATTCTTCTATTCGTTCCGTGGTGGCCTGTCATTCAACCTGCGCGATGTATTGGTTCCTGAAAACAAAGAGAAGCTGGTAAAAGACGCTACAGAGAAAGTGGATGAAGTTTTTGAAAGCTACCAAATGGGTTTCATTACTGATAAAGAACGTTTCAATCAGGTGGTGGATATTTGGACAGCAACCGACAACCGCTTGACTAACACATTGATGAAACAGATTTCTGAAGACAAACAGGGCTTCAACTCTATTTTCATGATGTTAGATTCGGGTGCTCGTGGTAGCAAACAGCAGATTAAACAGCTTTCGGGTATGCGTGGTATCATGGCTAAACCGCGTAAGAGTGGTAGCACAGGTAGCGAGGTTATCGAGAACCCGGTATTAGCAAACTTTAAAGAAGGGTTGTCGGTATTAGAGTACTTTATCTCTACCCACGGTGCACGTAAAGGTCTTTCTGATACGGCCTTAAAAACTGCTGATGCAGGTTACCTTACCAGACGTTTGGTGGACGTAGCTCAAGATGTAGTAATTACAGAAGAAGATTGCGGTACGCTGCGCGGCATCACTATTTCTGCACTAAAAGACAATGAAGATATTGTTGAACCGTTGTTTGATCGAATTCTTGGCCGTACTTCATTAAACGATGTTTACCATCCTGAAACAGATGAGTTATTGGTAGAGGCAGGGCAGGAGATGAGTGAACTGGATGCTAAATTAGTAGAGTCATCGGGCATTGAATCAATTGAAATAAGATCGGTACTTACCTGCGAAAGCAGAAAAGGTACTTGCGTAAAGTGCTACGGACGTAATTTAGCTACTAATCGTACCGCTGAAGAAGGCGATGCTGTTGGTATCATAGCTGCTCAGTCAATAGGTGAGCCTGGTACACAGCTTACACTTCGTACTTTCCACGTGGGTGGTATAGCCAGCTTGAGTACTACTGAAAACGAGTTGAAAGCTAAGTTTGACGGTATTATTCAGTTTGATGGGGTAAGAACTACTTCTGCCGTTGACGAAAGCGGAGAGAAAACGCAAGTAGTTATTGGCAGAACCGGAGAAATGCGAATTGTAAAAGATGACAATCCAGACAAAACTCTTATTAGCAATCACATTCCTTACGGCTCAACTATTTTTGTAAAAGATGGTAAGCATGTAAAGAAAGGCGATGTAATATGCCGTTGGGATCCGTTCAACAACGTTATTATTTCAGAAGTTAACGGTAAGGTGAAGTTTGAAAACATTATTGAGAACGTAACTTATCGCGATGAAATGGACGAACAAACCGGTCACCGTGAAAAGGTAATTATTGAGTCAAAAGATAAAACCAAAGTGCCTTCTGTAATTGTAGAACATGGTAAAGAAGGTAAAACTTACACATTCCCTGTGGGTGCACACATAGTAGTTGACAATGGCGACACTGTTAAACAGGGCGAAATTATTGCCAAAATTCCTCGTGTGTTAGGTAAGGTGAAGGATATTACCGGAGGTCTTCCACGGGTAACTGAACTGTTTGAGGCACGTAACCCGAGCAACCCTGCAACGGTAGCAGAAATTGATGGTGTAGTTCGCTTCGGGGGCGTTAAGAGAGGCAATCGCGAGATAATTGTTGAAAGCCGCGATGGAGAATCAAGTAAGTACCTAGTGCCACTAAGCAAGCACATCCTTGTTCAAGAACAGGATTTTGTTCGTGCAGGTACACCACTTTCTGAAGGAGCCATTACTCCTGGCGATATTCTTCATATTAAAGGACCTTTCGCTGTGCAAGAGTATCTGGTGAACGAAATTCAAGAGGTTTACCGTTTACAGGGTATAAAAATTAACGATAAGCACATTGAAGTGATTGTTCGCCAAATGATGGGCAAAATGATAATCGAAGATCCGGGCGATACTAAATTCCTTGAAGGAACTTCAGTAGAGAAATATGAGTTGCTACGCGTAAACGATGAATTGTTTGATAAGAAAGTAGTGGACGAAGCCCCTGAGTCATCAAGTTTAAAAGCGGGTCAAATTGTAGCTTTACGTACAATTCGTGAAGAAAACTCTGCACTGCGCAGAGCAGATAAAGGCGCAGTGAAATACCGCGATGCAGTACCGGCTACGGCTTCTTCGCAGTTGCAGGGTATTACGCGCGCATCGCTTTCAACTTACAGTTGGATTTCGGCAGCTTCGTTCCAGGAAACAACTAAGGTGTTGAGCACTGCGTCTATCAGCGCAAAACAAGACTTCTTAGAAGGATTGAAAGAAAACGTCATTGTTGGTCACCGCATACCTGCAGGTACCGGTTTACGCAGATTCAAAAATCTTATTGTAAGCAACAAAGAAGAGCTCGAACGTGCCGAGCGTAAGCAGTCAACTGGAGGTGTAGAATTGCTAGGATAGTAAAGTTGATTTTCTGAATTTTCAAATCCCCCTTTGCCTTTAAGTCAAAGGGGGATTTTTTTATAAATATGCCAAAAGTGATTGGTGCCTTGAAGGGACTAATTATCTGCTTGGCTGAAACAGGGGTAAGGTATAAACTTTGTTATCGAATAAACAGTAGAATAGGACTTCTGTTATTTCTTAGCCGTTGACGACAGGTTAAATTCCGTTCTCTTTATACTACGCACATATAAAGACACAGTTTGCGAAAGATCTGGTTCTTGGTAAACAACTATTACTTTTTGCTTCTAGTGCGTTGTTGCGCTTCAGCTTGCTTTTGCATATCAGCTAATTTTTTTGCCCAACCCGATAACTGCTTTGGGTTCTTTTTATTTTCTTCAATCTGTAAGCGTAGTTTGTCTTCATTAATAAAAAACTTCTGAATAACCCATTGATGAATAATACCCAACAAATTTTGCAATAAATAGTAATAAGTTAAGGCCGCAGGGAAACTGTTAAACATAAACATAAGCATAACAGGCATAATATACGGTATGTATTTCATACCTGGCTGTTGGTTAGCCATTTGGTTCATCTGGTTATTCATTACAGCCTGCCCTACAGAAGTAATAGTCATAAGTATGGTAAACAAACTGATATGGTTTCCAATAAGCGGAATTGCTGTGGCAAAGGTGACAATAGAATCATAAGAAGACAAATCAGTAGCCCATAAAAATGCCTGCTGACGCAATTCTATTGAAGCCGGAAAAAAGTAATACATGGCCATTAGAATAGGCATTTGCAAAAGCAATGGCAAACAACCGCCAAATGGACTTACACCTGCTTTGTTGTAAAGCTTCATTTGTTCCTGACCAATCTTTCCCTGATCATCTCCATATTTTTCTTTTAATGCAGCCAACTCAGGGGCGAGTATTTTCATTTTAGCAGCACTCTCAATTGACTTTGCTGTAAGTGGGTGAAGGGCAATTTTGAGAATAAGTGTCATCAGCAGAATGATGATGCCATAGTTTAAGTGCACACTATTAAACCAACTGAATACCCAAATAATAAAACGGGTGATATAGCTTATCCAGCTAAATAGCCAAAAGTCGGGGCCTAGTTTGATAATACTTTCTACATCCTTGCCAATAGAGGAGAGCGTGTTGAAACTGTTTGGCCCAATATACAATTGGAAAGCATAGGTGTTTTTATCTGCGCTTTGATATGGCAGAGTGAAATTGGCGTTGTATTTTTTTACAAAGCTGTTATTCTCCTTGCCAAAATGTGTTTTTAGCTTACCGCGATTAATTTCTCCTTTACTGAATAGTGTAGTATTAAAAAACTGCTGTTTATAACTAATCCATTCTAATGGGGCATCAAAAACAGTTTCATCATCTTCATTGTCTTCATTCAGATGCGCTACTTCGCCCTTGTTATACTTGAAATATACTGAACTATATCTGCGCTCCAACTCAAGGTTTTGCTCTAATCCACTGAGTGTGTTTTGCCATGTGGCGCTCAAAAATGTATTGTTAGCCGGTATTACGTTGTTAAGTCCTACTAGGTTTACATTATAATCTAGTAGAAAACCAGTTCCTTTTAATGTGTAGGTTTGCTCAAAATATTTGCCCTCTCCGGCATTTAGTCTAAGTGCAAATGTTTTTGTTTGGTTGCCGGTTACTTTAAATCCGTCACCTTGTGCTTCAAAATAGAAATCTTTGGTATCAACTACGCGGTCATCTTGTATTACAAACTGGTAGCTTAACTGGTTTGTTTTATCTGTGTAAAGTATAAGTGGCTTTTTGTCGAAGGTTTTGTAGTTCTTGAGCTCAATACTTTTTATCTGCGCTCCTTTGTTCGTCAGTACAATTTTCTGTTCATCGTTCTCTATGGTAAAAGTTTTCTCTACTCCTTGCGCGGCTGAAGCAAACACTCCGTACTCAGATGTGCGTTGTAATGAATCTGTTTTTGCAAGAGTTGAATCTACTAATGCAGAAATTGTGCTGTCAGAAGGGGTAGATGAAGAGAGATTAGGTTGAGTATCTGTTTTCGCTTTGTTAACCTGCTCAGTTTTCTTCAGAGCTTGTTTTTTTTGTTGCTCTTCGGCTACTTTTTTGTTCTGGTAGAAAATAAAACCTACCATCAATACACCTATTAGTACATATCCTATTATGGTCTCTTTACTCTGTTTCATTGGAAATTACTTGGCTGTGCTGCTTTAAAGGGCGGCTAAAATAGCAATCGGTGTGAAAGACGAATTAAGGACATCTTTATTTTTATAGGATAAGACAGAACAGGGGTAATTTGATTAATAAAGAAAAGCCGCCTTAATTGTGTATTAAGACGGCTTTTTTAAGCTATTGAACCTTATAGAAATTTTTTTTGGTTATTCAGCGCCTTCCTGCTTGTCATTATCGTTCACTTTCATTAGAGATTTTGGCTTATAACTTGGGTTTTCTAGATGAAGAACAAAATCTTCTACCTGTTCGGCTCCAATTCTGCGAGCTTTAATTTCTTTTTCAGCATCGAGTATGTATATCTGAGGGGTGCTTTGAATATCCCATTCAAAACGGAAGTTGCTGTGCCGTTTTGCATCACATACATTTATCCAGTCAAGGTTGTTGTTTTTAATAAACTCTTGCCAGTCTTTGTAATGTTCTATCTCCATAATAGCCGGAGAGTAAACCTCTACATTTATACCTTTCTTTTTTAGATTGTGGTAAGCTTCAGCTAATACAGGAATTTCTTTTTTGCAATGCCCACAATCCGGATCCCAAAAAGCTAAAATGGTGAATTTAGCTTTTACGTCTTGCAGAGATTTCCATTGCGTTTCGGTGCTGTCGGTGGGTAGTATTAGGCGCTGCGCTTTTTTACCCACCAGTACAGGAGCTAATCTGTTAGCACGGTCGCATATTTTAAAACGCTTTGCTGTGTCTAGCCATGGGGTGTAATATGCATCACAAAAATATTTCTTCCCTAGGTAAACATAAGAAGCATCGAAGCCCATTATTTTAGAGTTAGCCATTTCATTGAAAACATATGTGAGTATGTAGCGATACATTTCACTGTTGTATTTTGTCTTCTTAATCAAATCGTCAGTGGCGCTGTTTATGGAATCGGGAACCTGCACTACGGTTTGAGTGAGATATGTTTTTAGTTTATTGTGTACTACAGGGCAACGTAAAAGCCTATCGTCTGTTAGGTCAACGTTATCCCAATAATGCAGTTTGTAAAATTTCCATTGAAATGCCGAGTCGGTTATCTTGCCACTGGCATCCTTAGGTGCTTCGGGCACATCTATTTCTTTCATACACTTCAAAAGTTTGCCATAGAACAATGTCGGGTTCTCCTGCATCACCTTGTTACGTTCAGCTTTTACTTCTTTATCAAAACTCATCAGTTGATCTCTGTACTTCTCTTTCTCTTTTAGGTCTTTAGCATTCTTGTAAAGGTTGTTTATTGAATCGCTTTTTACTTTAATTCTCCCCAAAAATTTCATGTCTGCATAAAATAGTTCGTTTTCCAGAGATCCTGTTGACTTAATGTGTCCGGTTAAATCAGTACTGTCAGTTTCAATTGAAAACTTGTTGTCGCTAATAATAAACTCGAAGTAACGGTTGCCCAATAGAGGAAACACTGCTAAATAAACACCTCCCGGAAACATGGTGTCAGCCTTAAACGTTATGCTGCCTTTACTATCTAGTTTAAAGGTGTCCTTTACATATTGTTTATCGCCAAAATAATTGGCCAGAATCATTTCCGAATTTTCAAGCCCTTTAATAGTCAACTTAATGTTCATTGGTCGGTTGTCGGTAGCAAACGCCACTATGGCTGATAATGCAACAATTAGAGTTAGAATGGTTTTCTTCATAAAAGGTTTAGTTAGAAAAAACGCTGCCAAATGTATTTGAATTACGAAAAGTTTGTAGCAGATTGCTGCTTATCAGCAGTTAAAATTTCATAAGCTAGTCAACGAATAGTACAAAACCTTTCAGGTATAAACCTTCCGGATTAAAAATACTGATGGGATGGTCAGCAGGCTGGGTAAGGTGGTGAAGCACTTTAATGTTTCGCTTGCTTTCTATTGCTGCTGAGGTTACAGCTCCTTGAAACATTTCAGGGCTTACTACCTGCGAGCAAGAAAACGTAAATACAATTCCTCCTTTTTTTATTTTACGAAAAGCAGCAGCATTTAACCTTGTATATGCTTGAATTGCGTGATGCCTGGCTGATTGTGTTTTTGCAAACGCTGGAGGGTCTAGAATAACTACATCATAGTCTTCGTTGGCGGTTTTCATAAAGTCAAAAACATCCGCTGTATAGCTCTCGTGATGCCCGTTGCCTTGATTTAACTTTATATTGGCTTCGGTAAGATCCATAGCTTTAGCGCTGCTATCTACAGAATGAACTAGGCTTGCACCAGCTTTTAAGGCATAAACAGAGAAACCTCCTGAGTAACAAAACGTGTTTAATATCTTTTTCCCGGCAACGTAGTTTGATAGTAACTGACGGTTATCGCGTTGGTCTAAAAAAAAACCGGTTTTTTGGCCTTGCTCCCAGTCTATATTAAACCGGTTACCATTTTCTAAAACTGTGTTGTTGTTTTTACTTCCATATAGATACCCATCGGTAACAATTGTTATGTTGGCATTAGATTGATGTGTGTTATCAGGTGTTTTATGGTTGAGAGTAGCCGCGCTTTTGTCATATACTGCATTTAATCTTTCTCCATATCCTTGTCGTAAAATTTCTACAAACAATTCTTTTTGGGCATTCATTCCTTTACTATGACATTGCAACACAGCTGTACCGTTATAGTAGTCAATAATTAGACCAGGCATTCCATCTCCTTCTGCGTTTACTAATCGGTATGCATTAGTGATTTTGCTTTCTGTTAAACCAATATTTTTTCTGAGGGTAAAAGCGTGCATAAATTTTTTCTTCCACAATTCTTCTAAGCTGGAAAATTTTTCAAATGTAAAAACACGTGCACTTACACTACCAGTTCCAAAATGTCCTGTACCCAAATATTCACCATCTTCAGAAACAAGCTGAACAATATCGCCCTGATCCGGATTCCCCTCTTTTTGTTTAACAGCTCCTGAAAACACCCACGGGTGAAATCGTTTTAGTGCATGAGTTTTGTTGCGGTGAATTACGAGAGTAGGGTATTGATGCATAGTGCCTGATTTTTAAACAAACTAAACAAACAAGTTCATTAAATCTGCTTTTTGGTTTCATTTGCCACCGTGAGCCGAATAAAAAAATACCGCGAACAGCTACCGCTAATGGAGCACTTCTATACCATACAAGGAGAAGGGTTCCATCAGGGTAAGGCTTCCTATTTTATTCGTTTTGGCGGATGTGACATTGCCTGTAGTTGGTGCGATGTAAAAGACAGTTGGCCGGCAGAAAAACATCCGTTAATTGCCGTTGATGATATTGTAGATGCAACCGTAAAAAGTAAGGCAAAATTGTGTGTGGTAACCGGTGGAGAGCCTATGATTCATGATTTGAGCCTTCTAACTGAAAAAATGCAGAAAAAAGGAATTAAACTGAATGTAGAAACATCAGGTGCTTATGAGATTAGCGGTCAGTGGGACTGGATATGTGTTTCCCCCAAACGATTTAAACAACCTACCGAAAATTCACTGAAGGCAGCCGATGAGCTGAAGGTGGTAATTTTTCATGAAAATGACTTTCGTTTTGCCGAGAAGTTTGCCTCAAAAGTTAGGCCGGGCTGCAAACTATATTTACAACCCGAATGGAGTGTTGAGAAGCAAATTTTGCCACCCATAATTGAGTATGTTAAGAAAAATCAGCGGTGGGAAATTTCTCTACAGGTGCATAAGTATATGAACATTCCCTAGCGCTTTGCTAGCTATTCAGTTTCTAAAAGATATAGCCCTCTTTCTTTAAAACAGGCTTCTGAAGTTTGTTTGCTCTTTACGAGTTAAAACTTTAACTTGTGTCGCCAATTATTCTTTCATCCTAAAACTAATCGTCATGAAAGATATCTACCATAATTTTGCTGCCCTAGTATTTATTGTTGTGTTTAATGCTGTTGCACTAGCTCAGCAACCCACACTTAGCTTTGATCCAGCTGCAGGAGCATTAAGTTCTTATTCAAGTTCAGACGTACAAAACCCTGTATTGTCTGCAGGGGTTTGTGACCCTCCGGAGACTGCAACCGATAACGGGAGCCAATTTTTTTCTTTATCCGGAACCAATAATTTATGGGGTGGCGCTCACTCACTAATTAAACGTGGGCTGCCAAATTGTAAAGTTTCAGCTTCGGGTACTGGCAATGTGCAGATAGAAAAAAATGGAAGTAGTGCAATTTATGTACAATGGTGGTGCCATAGCATAGCTCAGTACGATTGTTACGACCCCGACTGCCCCTGGTTTGCACGCGATACATCTAGCTTAAATGCAAAAGTTGTTATTCGTATTGGTGGTTTGCCCAACGGAGCTCCCGTTACAGTAGGATACGACTGGAAACATTTTTCATCAATTGCTAATGAACCTGAAGCTGTTGATGAAGATAATGCTGAAGTAGCTAATGCTACCCTAAACTTGTTTAACCGTACAGGGTTTGGACAAGGGTTGAATTTGGCTGGCCCAACTAAGTTTGCTCAACTAAGAACGGGAGATAGTTTACAAACATTCAACACTGTGGCGGGCGATTCGCTGGTTATTGACATTAGCGCACTTACTTTGGCATATGTTTTTCCTCCACCATACACACCTCAAAATCCCCGTGAAGATGATGCGTCTGCAGACTTCTTTGGTTTTGTAAATGTATATGTGTCAGCAACAGGAAGTCCACTTCCAGTTCCGGTAGCTAGTTGTCCCCCAAGCAGTCTATCATTTTCAGTAGATATTGGAGGTGATCGTGAGTTAAGTGATCCAAGTACTGATGGCAATGAAGTTCTTGATCCGGGTGATTTATTCATGCAGAATTCTACAACCGCATTACCGTTTTTCAACGATTCCATACTTTTCAGTCTAGATCCGTCTCCAAATTCAATTTCAGCAGCCGGCACATGTACACCGGGACCTTTGCAACAATGGCAGAGCGTATTGAACTTTGATTTAGATGGAGCTGATAGAATTGATTACAGTTTGCTTTCCAATTTGCTGAGTTATGGAATAGGTAAGCCATCTATCCCTTATTATCAAACCGACTGTATTTACTCTCCGCAGTTTGCAGTGGTTTCATATGATGAAGACCGGGGAATTAATTTCAGTAGTGCTGTAAATTGCAACGTACCATCTTCTTTTACCCCCCTAGATACAGTAATGCTCAAAGGAACCATCAATGGCAATGATGAAGTAATGTATGCAACTTTAAGCAACATATTAGGTACTGCAAATTTTTCGGGTATTGCTGTTCCATTTATGAATGAAAACGATTTAGCAGCGGTTCTATCTCCTTCACCTGCTTCAATTATAGATGTTAGTGCCAACGATGATGTTGACGCTCTAGACTTTTTCAGCGATCCTGCAGTATGTGGCATTCAGTACTTTTCTGTTGACCATGAAGCACATTATTTACACAAAGGCGACACACTTCGCTCAGGTTTTATCTACCAGTACATTTCGCCAGATTCTATCCAAGCAGTTATTCACCCATTGCTGCATTTGGGGTTAAGCAACGAAGTTGACATAGATGCTTTTGAATTTGCTTGGGTTTATGATAGTGCAGCTCAACGAAAAGGGTTAGCGCTCGTGTTCAGTGTGTCGGTTAATGATCCATTTAACCCTACAAATTACAGTGCAGGTCTTGACCCTGGTGCGTTGTATGCTTCATTTTTAAACGGCACTTATTTTGAATTGTCACCAGCACTTTACCCGGGAAACATAGATGCAATGACATTTGTATGTGAGCCGCTACTGCCACCCGGCTCTGTGTTTGTTACTCCGGTTACAACCGGATTCGAGAATACTCAGGAAGAAATAGCAACAAGCGTTTTTCCAAATCCAAACAATGGATATTTCTACCTTGATTTTACTATGCCAGAGAAAGGAAGCGTACAACTTAACTTACTAACTCTTAGCGGAGAAATAGCTTGGTTTAGCACCCCTAATGAGTATAGCAGTGGCAAGCAGCTTGTTTCGATACCTACTTTACAGTTGAGCAGCGGTTTGTACGTTGTTGAGTTAAAGATTAGTTCAGAAAACGCTAAGGCAGTAATTCGAAAAAAAGTTACTGTTGTTAAGTAACAGTTTTACTATGGTAAAACAGAATACAACAGTTCGCTCCAGACGGTTGCATTGGTTGCGTTCATAACAAAGCTATCGTTTACTGCCACTTCGGCACGTCCTATAACTGTTTTTCCAACTGTTTGTCAGTTGTTTTCTTTCAAAATGGCAGAATTTAGTTGTTTATACAGCGCGGCACAGCAATTGACATAAGTGCGCGAACCAAAAAACATATACAAATGGGAAAGATAATAGGAATAGACCTCGGAACAACCAACAGCTGTGTGTCTGTGATGGAAGGTAACGACCCTATCGTTATTCAAAATGACGAGGGAAGAAGAACAACGCCAAGTATTGTAGCGTTTTTAACAAATGGTGAGCGCAAAGTAGGTGATCCTGCAAAACGCCAGGCCATTACAAATCCAACAAAAACAATTTCATCAATCAAGCGTTTTATGGGCCTGCATTACAGTGAAGCCGGAAAAGAAATTCCACGCGTGCCTTACAAGGTGGTGAAGGGAGATAACGACACAGTTCGTGTGGATATTGATGGCCGGCTGTACACAGCACAGGAGCTTTCAGCAGTAGTGCTTCAAAAAATGAAGAAAACTGCAGAAGATTACTTGGGGCAAACAGTTACTGAAGCTGTTATTACTGTGCCCGCCTACTTTAACGATAGCCAACGTCAGGCAACCAAAGAAGCCGGAGAAATAGCAGGATTAACCGTAAAGCGAATACTGAACGAACCAACTGCAGCTGCTCTAGCATACGGTCTAGATAAGCAAGGTCGCGATATGAAAGTAGCAGTGTACGATCTTGGCGGAGGTACTTTCGATATTTCAATTCTTGAAATGGGTGATGGGGTTTTTGAAGTTAAGTCAACCAACGGTGACACACACTTGGGAGGAGACGATTTCGATAACGAAATTATTCAATGGTTAGCCAACGAGTTTCAAGGTGAAGAACGAGTTGATTTACGCAAAGATCCAATGGCACTACAACGTTTAAAAGAAGCTGCCGAGAAAGCTAAAATTGAACTTTCTGCTTCACAAGAAACTGAAATTAACTTGCCTTATATTACAGCCGTTGATGGCGTGCCTAAACACTTGGTGCGTAAACTTACCCGCGCTAAGTTTGAGCAATTGACCGATGCTTTGGTAGAAAGAACATTAAGCCCTTGTCGTCAAGCACTTAAAGATGCCGGATACTCTGCTTCGGATATAAACGATGTGATTCTTGTGGGTGGTTCTACACGCATACCCAAGATTCAGGAAGTTGTAGAGAAATTTTTCGGAAAAAAACCATCAAAGGGGGTAAATCCAGACGAAGTTGTAGCTGTAGGGGCTGCTATTCAAGGAGGAATATTAAGTGGCGATGTAAAAGACAATATTGTTTTGGTAGATGTAACACCTCTTTCACTCGGTTTAGAAACTATGGGCGGTGTAATGACCAAACTGATTGATTCAAACACTACAATTCCTACTAAAAAATCGCAAGTATTTACAACTGCGGTTGATAACCAGCCATCAGTTGAAATTCATGTATTGCAAGGCGAACGCTCAATGGCTAAAGATAATAGGACACTGGGCCGTTTTCACTTAGACGGAATACCACCTGCCATGCGCGGAACACCGCAAATTGAAGTAACGTTTGATATTGATAGCAACGGTATTGTACATGTGCACGCTAAGGATAAAGGAACCGGTAAAGAACAAAGTATAAGAATTGAAGCAAGCAGCGGCTTATCTAAAGATGAGATAGAAAAAATGAAAAACGAAGCCAAAGCAAATGAAGATGCCGACAAAAAGTCTCGCGAAGCTGCCGAAAAAGCTAACATGATTGATTCTCTAATTTTCCAAACCGAGAAGCAACTAAAAGAGGTGGGCGATAAAATACCGGCCGAAAAGAAAGCTCCGATAGAAACAGCTCTATCCGAGTTAAAAGCAGCTAAAGAAGTGAACAACTTAGATGCTATGGACAAAGCTGCTGAAGCCTTGAATAACGCTTGGCAAGCTGCCAGCCAGGACATTTATAATGCTACCCAGCAACAGGCGCAAGCAAACCCAGAAGCGGGCACTGACAATAACTCCACAACTACCGACAATGTGCAGGATGTAACTTATGAGGAAGTAAAGGATGATAAGAAATAGGTGTAACGCATCATTGTAATATACAAAGGGCTTTCCGAAAGGAGGCCCTTTTTTTGTGACCTTCAATTCAATACATTCTCACTTGTAAGGTGTGGATAAACTCTTACTTAACTACGCTGCACGCTTTCCAAAATTGATACATTTGAATTCCACGAAATTTTCGCACATGAAGAGATTCTTAACCCTTCTTCTCTGTACATTAACCGTTAATATATATAGCCAGCAGGCAAAAGTTTATGGTACCGTAAAAGACGAGCGCGATAGCGTTATGGTCGGGGTTACAATAGCTGCAAAAAACACAGGTAAAGGTACTGTTACAGATTCAGAAGGTAAATACACTCTATTGCTTGACAACGGAGCATATACCATGGAGTTTAGCTATATCGGTTACTCTCTAAGATCGTTCCCTGTTTTGCTTCTTGATAATAAAGAGCGCAGGCTGGATGTTAAAATGGGAGAGGAGAGTAAGGAACTTGATATTGTGGTGGTTACCGGCACCAAATACGAAAAAAAGCTAAGTGAAGAAGTAGTTAGTATGGAGGTGCTGAAAGCTTCGGTAATCAACCAAAACAGTGCTCGAATGGATGAGGCCATGAATAAGGTGCCAGGAGTTAATATGTTGGGAAAAACGATTTCAATTAGAGGTGGAAGTGGATTTAGTGATGCAACCGGAAACCGCGTACTGGCCTTAATTGACGAAATGCCAATAATAAGTCCTGAAAACGGAAGCATACGTTGGGAAACAGTTCCAATTGAAGCATTGGAACAAGTTGAAATTATAAAGGGCTCAGCATCTGCGCTTTATGGATCATCTGCTTTAAACGGGGTTTTAAACATGCGAACCATAACCCCTAAACCTGAAATGGTAAACAAAATACTGCTTAGCTATGGATTTTATGGGCAGCCACGGCAAAAAACATGGAATTGGTGGTGGAATAAAAAAGTAGTTAAGCGAAATGGAGATACGGCTGACTTTGTGCAGCGACCCATGTATGGAGGTGTTCAGTTTCTTCATGCAAAACAATATGGTGATTTTGGTGTAGTGGTATGTGGCGGTTACAACCAAGATCAGGGCTTTAGGCAAAACAACGATTATAAGCGTGTGCGAATGACAGCAAAACTGCGCTACAGCCCTAAGAAATTAGCCAATCTAACAGTGGGCTTAAACATGAATTTTTTCCACGAAACTCTTAAAGATTTTTTTGTTGCAAGAGGTATTGCCAAGCAAAGCTATATACCTACAGAAGTTGTAACAACAAGAACCCGCACTTTTAACATTGACCCTTACCTGAATTATTACGATAAAAAAGAAAACCGGCACAGTATAAAGTTCAGAGTTTATAACACTATGTATAACAGCAATGCCGGTACGGTATTAGGTGGCACGGGCGATAGCACATCATCCACTCAGTTTTATTTCGATTATAGTTTTTTGAGAAAGTTCAGCAACATTGGCTTAGTTATTACTACCGGTGTAAACGGATTTTATAGCCACATTCGGGGAAAAACATTTGGCGATGTAATGGCCGTTATTCCAAATCCGGGAAGCGTTTTATACAATTCGAGATATGTGTCAAACGTAGCAGCGTATATACAAGTAGAAAAGAAATTCTTTAAAAAACTAACTGTAACCGGTGGCATGCGTTTAGAGTTTGCCACTCTGGATACAGCTATTGTGAAATACCCTTTCCATTCTATGAGTAAATGGGCCGGCCGTGACTCTAACAATATTATCACATCGCCAGTTGCACCTTTGTTCCGCTTTGGGCTAAACTATCAGGCTACTGAAGGTACGTTCATTAGAGCATCCATAGGGCAAGGTTTCCGATATCCTTCACTTGCCGAAAAGTTTATTCATACAATTAGAAGTGGCGCTGAAGTTTTCCCTAATCCGAATCTACAGCCGGAAACAGGGTGGAGTGCAGAAATAGGAATTAAACAAGGCGTTAAAATTAGCAAATGGGTGGCTTATTTCGATGTGGCTGGATATATCATGCAGTATAACGACATGATAGAGTTTCAAGGTTTTCAGCCCGATTCAGGAGTTCCTTATATGGGCATACCATTTCAGGCGATAAATGTTGAGCATGCGCGTGTAATGGGAGTGGAGATTTCGGCAGTAGCCAACGGAAAAATTTTTGGAGTTCCCCTCAACTTTTTAATTGGTTACTCGTACCTATACCCGCAAAACTTAGATTATAATCCGGCAGATTCTACTTCTATTAAAATTTTAAAATACAGAATACAACATTCTGCCAAAGCCGACATTCAAACTAACTATAAAGGATTTACCGTTGGCGTAAGCGCGTTCTACAACAGTTTTATGAAAAACATTGACAACAATATTGGCACATTGAAAATGGTTAAAGACTTTAGAAGGTTACACAGCAAGGGCGATTTTGTAATGGATATACGTGCAGGTTATAGCTACAAAGAAAAAGCAACTTTTATGTTTATCTGCAAAAATGTTCTGAATACAGAATACACGTTACGCCCTGGCCTTATTGAAGCTCCTCGAAACTTTACGTTTCAGGTGGGCTATAATTTTTAATAGTTTATTTATACAGTCCATGTGGTAAGACCGTGTGAGGTAAAGTTGTAACGCATAACCTTACCTCCCAGTTTGTTTAACGTTTCAATAACCTTAAACTTGTTGTTGTATGGGGCATAGAAGATCATAAACCCACCTCCACCAGCTCCGGAGATTTTTCCTCCGGTAGCACCTGCTTTTATTGCTGTGTTGTATATCGTTTCAATTTGCGGGTTGCTGATACCATCAGCCATTGCTTTTTTGTGTTCCCAGCCATAATGGAGAATCTTACCTATGCTATCAATCTCACCTTTAAGTAACGCCTCTTTCATACGCACGCTTTGCTCTTTTAAACTGTGCATGGCCTCAATACTTTTTGAATTCTTCTTCTTTACGTTGTCGCTTTGTTTTTTAATAATCTCTGATGAAAGACGAGAGGTTTCTGTAAAAAACAACACAAGGTTATTTTCCAGTTCGTGCAGCCATTTATCTTTTACCCGTAGTGGGTTTACAATTACTTTGTCGTTAGCATAGAACTCCATGTAATTTACACCTCCAAATGTAGCTGCATACTGGTCTTGTTTTCCACCATGCATGCCTAAATCTTCGCGCTCAATTTGATAGGCTAAATGGGCAATGTCGTATTCGCCTAATGGGAGTTTTAACCATTCTACAAATGCCCCTAAAATTGCAACAACCAAAGTAGATGATGACCCTAGCCCGGAACCTGGGGGGGCATCAACATAAGTTGTTAGTTCAAACGAAAGAGGCTTTTTTACAAACTCTTTTATAACACGATTATAAACTCCCTTTGCTAAATCAAGTTTGCCATTTATCGGCAACTTTTTTCCTGTAGTAAGAGCTAGCTCTTCATTTCTGTCAATAGCCTTGAGATGGATTTTGTTGCCGCTCAAAGGTTTTATAGTTGCGTAGGCATACATGCCTATAGTTATGTTTAAAATTGCTCCACCGTATAAATCAGAATAAGGAGATACATCGGTACCTCCTCCGGCTAAACCAAGCCGCAGAGGTGCTTTACTTCTATAAATCATACTACAAGTTTACAGTTTACAGTTGACAGTTTAGAATTCTTGCATAACATGGTTATAATTTATTTTTAATATCAAGAATCTTGTTTAGCATTTCGCTCCAGGCATATTTCTTTTTTTCAATCCTGATGTTGTCGCGCATTTTGAACTCCATGTGGTTGCTGTAAAAATCAATCAGCGCATCGGCAATAGATGTTGGATTGGGTTCTACCACATAACCTACTTTTCCGTTCGGCACAATTTCAGGCAAGCCGCCTACATTTGTTACCAGCATGGGCCTGTCGAAGTGATAACAGATTTGCGTAACACCACTTTGTGTAGCATGTTTATAAGGCTGCACTACCATATCGGCAGCGCAGAAATAATTCCGCACTTCATTGTCGGGAATAAAATCTGTTTTAAGAATCAGTTTTTCACGAATGCCAAGTTGTTGAATTAAGTCGGCATAAGGTTTTGCATCAGTATAAAACTCTCCTGCAACAATCAGTTTTACATTCAGCTGGCGCACACGTTCATCTGCCATGGCTTGCAGAAGCAAATCGAGGCCTTTGTAATCGCGAATAAAACCAAAGAACAAAATGTATTCTTCATTAATAGCAAGTCCTAATTTCTCATATGCTTCAGTTTTGGTAATGGCTTCACCAAAATTATCGAAGAGCGGATGCGGTGAAAATGCGCGCGGTTTTTTTGTGTCGAACTTTTTTAAGTCATCCAAAACTGATTCGCTCATCGCAATAAAACCATCCACACTATTTGCGAAATACTTGGCGAGGAAAAAATCACCTATCCTTTTTTCGTGTGGTATAATGTTGTCGAGAATAGAGATGACTTTTGTTTTGCCGTTCTTCTTAACAATACGTGAGATTTTGCCCAATGCGGGTGCCATAAATGGCAGCCAGAATTTTACAATCAGTAAATCAGCATTCAGCTTCGCAATCTCTTTGCCAACACTATACCAGTTAAACGGATTTACGGAGTTAACCTTTACATGGATATACAAATCATCAGGTGCGGGTTGGTCGCTGTATTGAGATGTTCCCGGAAACAAAAACTCGGGATACTGCAAACTGAATGTGTAAATCTGCACGCTGTGCCCCTGACGTAAAAACTCGCGCGCCAAGCGCTCATTATAAGAAGCCAAACCACCGCGCAGCGGATGAGCAGAACCAAGGATGATAACTTTCATTCAACTGCAATAAACAAATTTAGTTGTCGTAAGCAATGTTCGGCCAATCGAAATAATCGCCCAACGCGGTGTTCCATATTCCATCCCAGTCTCCGTTGGCGGGTGCCGAAGCAACTCCATCGCCATTTGTATCGCCTCTTACCGAATCGTCCTTTATGGAAGTAAATCTTACACCCGGTGAAGAGCGGTTTACAATCTGGCTTTCATCACCCGCATTTAAAGTGAACGAAGGGCCGAATTTGAAAACAACTTCGGGTCCCAAAATAATTTTTGAAAGTGCCGGTATGGTATAACTCGCATCACTTGCAAAAACAAAAGGTACTTCATCTTCGAGATAAGTAATATCTGGAACTGAAGTAGGAGCAGTAAGGTAAACGTGTATGAATACACCATTCGAAACGTTGGTCTGACTCGGGTTATCGGGGTTATGAAACACACTGAGCAAATCGAAATTGATAACGTTACTGATAGCTATAGGGCGAAAGTTGTTATAGAAAGTATTTGCCGAAGCTATTGTTCCTACAGGCGATTGAGTCATATCTACCGCGCCTGCGCTTTGGTCTGCTGCACCTGTATTATTTGCAATCACAGAATTAGTAAGCGAGTTATTAGCCCCGTCACCAAAACCCAATACAACTGACCAGTAAGGAGTTTGGCTTCCCGCACCGTACATAACTTTACAGAAGTTAAACTTGTTATCGCTACTATGACCAAGCGTTATTGATTTCCAGTCACCCGCAGCAGGAGTTGTTGCGCTACCATCGGCATTGTTATCGCCCCCTGCATTATCGTCTTTCCAGGAGGTGAATACAATCATTCCGTCTGATTTGCCTTCGGCTACAATTTTTCCGGAAGTTACTGTTATTGATGCCCCTGCATCTAATTTGACAATGGTTTCCGGTTCTATAGTGAGTGTTGCTTTTACCACCAATTGATTGGTAACATGATAAATGTGACACGCATCCCAAGTAGTAGCGCCATCAATACTACCTGTAGCTTCGGTTACAACTTTTACGCAATCAGGAGTGTCTTTTTTGCAAGCAGCGAGCGTCAAAACACAAACGCAAAAAACGATATAGGAAAAGTCTTTCATGGCAAATGATTTTGGCACTAAAAGTAAACAAATCAACCCGTATTGAGCAATGAAAAACTACGAAAGAACTTTCGCAGCTTTAGTGAGGGCTTTTACAAAAGTATCTATCTCTTCTTTTGTATTGTAGAAAGCAAACGAGGCGCGGCAAGTACCTTCAATACCCAATCTATCCATCAATGGCTGGCAGCAATGATGACCGGTGCGGATGGCAATGCCTTGTTCATTCAGAAGAACTCCTAAGTCGTAAGGATGAATGTTGCCTATCAAAAAAGAGATGACGGATGATTTGTTTTTAGAAGTGCCGACAATACGCAGCCCTTCTATCTGCAACAACTTTTCTGTAGCGTATTCCAACAATTCATGTTCATAAGCAGCTATTTTTTCTACACCAACTTCGTTGATGTAACTAATGGCAGCACCGAGAGAAATTCCTCCTTCAATATGCGGAGTGCCTGCTTCGAATTTATAAGGCAGCTCGTTGTATGTAGTTCCCTTAAAAGAAACGTTCTTTATCATTTCGCCACCACCCATGTAAGGGTTCATTTTCTCAAGTAACTCTGCTTTGCCATAAAGAATTCCAATACCCGTTCCTGCAAAAATTTTGTGTCCGCTGAATCCGAGAAAATCGCAATCCAAATCTTTTACATCCACTTTTCTGTGTGGCAACGCCTGCGCTCCATCAATAAAAACAACAGCTCCCACCTTGTGCGCTTCCTTAATCATTTCTTTCACCGGATGAATAGTGCCAAGTGCATTGGAAGTATGTGCTACAGAAACAATCTTTGTTTTTGGTGAAAGCAGTTTCAGGTATTCATCATAAATCAATTCGCCTGCATCATTGATAGGAATCACTTTGAGCGTAGCTCCTTTTTCTTTACACAACATTTGCCATGGAACAATATTGCTATGGTGTTCCATTTCACTCACAACAATCTCATCACCCTCTTGAATAAATTTTCTTCCGTAGGAAGTAGCTACGAGGTTAACCGCTTCTGTTGTACCTCGAACAAAATTTACTTCTCGTTCATTGGCGTTTATATGTTCTGCAACAATTCTTCGGGATTCCTCATACTTATCAGTAGCTAACTGTGCTAAATGATGTGCCCCTCTATGAATATTGCTATTGTATTCTCTATAATAGCTATCTATGGCGTTGATGACTGCAATTGGTTTTTGTGAGGTTGCAGCATTGTCGAAGTAAATAAGCTGCTTGCCATTAACTTGCTGATGAAGGATGGGAAATTGAGCGCGGACAGAATCTACATTAAACATGGTTACAGCGCTTTTTATGTGTTAAAAATTCAATTGCAGTTCGTCTTTCAGTTTGTCGCAGAGAAATTGACGAATAGGTTTGCTGTGTACATGATCTATTACCTCATGGGCAAATGCGTAAGTCAATATCTGAGTAGCTTCTTCTTTACTTACTCCACGAGCCATCAGATAAAAAAGTGCGTTTTCATCTAATTGCCCAATGGCAGCACCATGGCTGCACTTTACATCATCGGCAAAAATTTCTAATTGTGGCTTGCTGTTGATGCTAGCTTCATTTGATAGTAGCAGTGCCTTACTCGATTGAAATGCATTAGTTTTTTGTGCATCGGGTTTTACAAAAATTTTTCCATTAAATACTCCGGTAGATTCATGGTTCAGTACTCCTTTGTAAAGTTGATTGCTAGTACAATTGGGCGCAATATGGTCAACAAGTATATGGTTATCTATATGTGCAGTTTCTTTGCCAAAGTACAACCCTGCAAAATCGGCATGTGCGCCTTCTCCCACCAAACGAGAGGTAACATTATTGCGAATGATTGAGTTGCCGGTTCCGGTGTTAGGCGATGAGAATGTGATAGTGGCTGCACCAAAATGACCATGGCGCTCTACCCTGCTTTCTAAAGTATGTATCCCGATGGCATTACTTACTTCCATTTGCAGTTTTACAACTTCCAACTTAGCGTTTTTATCTACATACATTTCAGCTACATGATTGTATTGTACCGAAATGTTGCTTGCATTACGAAAATCTTCTGCCAACTGGAGTGATGCCCCTTCGTCAAGTATCACTAAATTTCTTGTTTGTGTAAATGCATTAACATCGGTAGCAGTGAAAAAATACTGTAGATAAATGGGCTCTGTAACTACAACATTTTTTTGAACGTAGATAAATGCTCCATCATTTACAAAAGCAGTGTTTAACGCTGCGAAATGCTCTTCACTGTAGTTTACTAACTTACCAAAATGTTTGTTTGTAAGTTCAGACTGGTCTTCAAAAGCCGTTTTTAAACTGCAAACGGTAACTCCTTTCAGGTCAGGGACAATGCTTAGCTCTGGGTGAAAAACACCGTTAAGAAAAGTAAGCCGGAAAGCATAAGGTGGTAAACTAGATAAATAGCTCTTTACGGCTGCATTAACCTCTGATTCTGTTGTTATAAGCGATAACTCTTGCTTTAATTTTGCCTTAATGTTAGTATACTTCCATTCTTCGTGCCTGATGGAAGGGATGCCCAACTTTTCGAATGCTTCAAGTGCATTTTTTCGAAGTGGGATACTTTCTATGGCAAAGTTATTTTCTAATGAGTGAAAATCTTTATTCAGTTCCATGATCTTCTTGTGTTATTAAATAACTGCTACTTCTTCTTTTACCCAGTCGTAACCTTCAGCCTCCAACTTTAACGCTAACTCTTTACCACCGCTCTTTAAAATTCGTCCACCAAACATTACGTGTACATAATCTGGTACTATATAGTTGAGCAACCGTTGATAGTGAGTAATTACCAAAAAGCTGCGGTTGTTATCACGCAGTTTGTTTACTCCATTAGCTACTATACGAAGTGCGTCTATATCAAGCCCTGAATCGGTTTCATCCAACACACATAGTGATGGCTCCAACATGGCCATTTGAAATATCTCGTTACGTTTTTTTTCGCCTCCGCTAAAGCCTTCATTTATACTTCTGCTCAAAAATTCACGCTTAATTTCAACCAAAGCTGATTTTTCGTTCATTAGTTTTAAAAAATCTTTGGCATCCAATGGACCCAAACCATTATGCTTACGCTTAGCATTTACTGCTGCCTTCATAAAGTTGGTAGTACTTACTCCAGGTATTTCTACAGGATATTGAAATGCCAGAAAAACTCCTTCACGTGCACGTTCATCAGCTCCCATTTCCAGTAAATTTTTACCATGGAAATTTACTTCGCCCGATAGTACTTCATAATCTTCTTTTCCGGCTAAAGTAGCGGCTAATGTAGATTTGCCTGTGCCGTTTGGACCCATGATGGCGTGTACCTCACCGGGTTTTATTTCAAGATTAAAATCTTTAAGTATTTGCTTGTTGGCTATTCCTACGTTTAAATTTTTTATGCTTAACATTTCGTGTCTTATTTTTCTTCTTGTTTAATTTTTGTTGCGCATGATATTCGTCTGCGTCTTTCTTTAATTCTTGATAAAATGGTTTTAGTATTTTTGAATAAATGGTTTTGCCGGTTTTGTATGCTCGGTATAATTTCAAAATCATTCTGCAAATTAAATTACCCCACGCTTCCCTCCAGACTGATTGATAACAGCTTTTGCGCTTCTACCATAAACTCCATGGGTAAATGTTGAAATACTTCTTTACAGTAACCATTAATAATCATGCTTACAGCTTCTTCATCGGTTAAGCCACGTTGGTTGCAGTAAAACAACAGGTCTTCTCCAATTTTGGAGGTAGTGGCTTCGTGTTCTACTTTTCCGGTGTTATTCTTTATTTCTAAATACGGAAAAGTATGTGCCCCGCATTTATCGCCTATGAGTAAACTGTCGCACTGAGAAAAGTTGTAAGCATTGTCAGCTGTTTTATGTACCTGCACTTGACCACGATAACTGTTTTGCGATTTACCGGCACTAATACCTTTGCTGACAATACGGCTACGTGTATTTTTGCCAATATGAATCATTTTTGTACCAGTATCAGCTTGCTGAAAATTATTGGTAACAGCCACGGAATAGAACTCTCCAATAGAATTATCGCCTTTTAAAATACAAGATGGGTATTTCCACGTTATGGCACTTCCGGTTTCAACCTGGGTCCAACTAATTTTTGAGTTTACACCTTTACACATACCACGTTTTGTTACAAAATTGTAGATGCCTCCTTTGCCCTCTTTATCGCCTGGGTACCAGTTTTGTACAGTGCTGTATTTTATCTCCGCATTATCGTGCGTTACTAACTCCACCACTGCAGCGTGCAGCTGATTTTCATCGCGTTGTGGTGCCGTGCAGCCTTCTAAGTAACTCACATAGCTTCCTTCATCGGCAATAATGAGCGTGCGCTCGAACTGACCTGTGTTTTCGGCATTAATGCGGAAGTAGGTGCTAAGCTCCATAGGGCAACGAACTCCTTTAGGTATATAAACAAAACTGCCATCGCTAAACACAGCACTGTTTAGTGCAGCATAATAGTTATCACGCTGAGGCACTACACTACCGAGGTACAGCCTTACCAAATCTCCGTGCTCACGTATGGCTTCTGAAATTGAGCAGAAGATTATTCCTTTTTCTTTCAGCGACTCGCGGAAAGTGGTAATTACACTTTCACTATCCATTACATAGTCAACGGCAACACCCGCCAGTAGTTTTTGCTCTTGAATGGGAATACCGAGTTTATCGTAGGTAGCACGTATTTCGGGGTCAACATCATCTAAGCTTTTGATCTCCTTTTTCTTCTTGGGAGCCGCGTAGTAGATAATATCCTGAAAATTGATTTTAGGGAAATGAACGTTTTGCCAGGCGGGCTCGGCCATTTGCAGCCAGGCACGAAACGCCTTTAAACGCCATTCTAACATCCATTCCGGTTCGTTCTTTTTGGCTGAAATAAAACGTACAATGTCTTCATTAAGACCCTTATCGGCAAACTCCTGTTCGATATTGGTTACGAAACCGTATTTGTAATCGGTTCCTACTACCTCGTCTATTATTTTATCGCTGTCACTCATAATTGAGGAGCGAATGTAATAGCTTTTGTGGTAATTTAGACAATTTCTAAATTAATAAGTGCCATAATACCATAGAATGTCACTTATTCGTTATATAGTAACAATAGGAAGAAAAACAATCAATAAAATACCAACACTTCATGATTGATTCCTATAGGGTTTTGGCTAAATAAGGCGGTGGTTTATAAGTTTAAATAGGCATGGTTATTTATGTTAAGGTTACATGCACACCTACATCATCAAGAGTGCTCTACATTTTAAAGAACCGGAATCGTTTTCTCAACTGATTGTTATACAGATCAAGGAAGTAAAGACCAGCGCTAAGCTCATTTAGTTTAAGCGAGGCACCAGTCACTTTACCTGTTTTTACTTTCGCCCCTGACATGTTATACACAGTATAAGCTGTTCCCGTTGGTGTTTGGCTGAAGAAAATTTCATCGGTAACAGGATTTGGATATAGATAAAAACTTTCTATACCTGTTTCTGTAAGGCCCACCAACCCAAAACAAGTTTTTGAGTGAACGTTCCAGTAATTTATAAAGTCATTGTAAGATAATTTCCAAACAGCTAACTCAGATGGCCCAAATGCGAGACCGGATATTAAACCAAAGAGTGTATCATTAGAAAATTGTAACTCAGGTGTGTATCCAAAATTATTGGAGCGTACGTAATCTCCCACAATCTGCCAGGGCTCTTGCACGCTATCAAGTAAAGTTAATGCTGCCAATAAGGTATCGCCTATGTTACCCATGTATTCTGCTGACAATGACCACGGGCCGTTGCAGTCGAAATCTGTTCCGTTCCAAACTGTAACTGTATCTCTGTTTTCGTTGCCCTTAATTACATCTAAAATTTGTAGTCTTCTGCCATGAAACACCGAATCAATTATTACACATTTAACTACCACATGTTGTGTGTCAACAGTTTCGCAGAATGACCTAACAGCTACTGAGCACGAAAAAAGATGAGTGGTAACTACTAAGAACAATAGTGTAAGCCTGTGTTTCAAATCGGTCATACTTTATTTTCGGTAACGTTTAAGTTTTTTTTCTTTATCAATAAGTTCTGAGAAAGTATTGTCTTTAAGCATTGCCACAGTCTGTTCTCTAATTACACGAAATACCTCACGAATTGGGCAAGTTATTTCGTCTATACATTCATCGCAGGCTTCATAGTAGCGGTGTGCCACACAAGGCACCAAGGCAATAGCACCATCAAACAAGCGCATAACCTCTGCCATCGTAATTTCATCGGCCGGTTTAAGCAGATAATAGCCGCCTCCTTTCCCTTTTTTGCTGCCTAAAATTCCTGCTTTTCTTAAGTCGAGTAGAATTGCTTCAAGAAATTTTTTAGGAATACGTTCTTCTTTAGAAATTTCTTCGATTAGAACCGGTATTCTCGGGTTTTGCTTCGCCAGGTAAATTAGTGCTTTAATTGCGTATTTCGATTTTTTAGTAATCATGCCATTTGAAAGATTTTAACCAATAATACCTAAGCGAATCAAAAACAAACAACATTTATTCATTAATCTGTTTTCAACTCTCATTATCTTAATACTATTTTAGTGGTATAAATTTGTTTGTTGTTCAAGACTTTAAGAAGGTAAACACCTCGAGGAAAACTGTCTGTTTCTAAACTCGTCTGCACTGTAAATGTTGTCTCTTTAACTAACATTCCGGCTGAGTTGTATAACTGAACAGTACATCGGTCTATTGAACTTAACAGTATTTGATTGGATAATACGTTCACCACTGGCGTATTAGTCCCCGTGTTATCAATATAAGTGTTTAAAACGTTTACAAGAATTGTGTCGGAAGAAGAACAGCCGATTTGGTTTTGCACAGTTACAATTACTTCGTAAACTCCGTAAGCGTACTGATGAAATACATTCGGAAACCCAACTGCTGCCGAGTTACCATCACCAAAATTCCAATTGTAAGTGGTAGTATTTGTAAAAGGAGTGTTTAAGAATACATTTTGGTTGTTAGTGGTGTAAGTTATATCTGCAACAGGGCAAGAGTCAATGGTAAACTGTAAGCTAAAAGTATCTGAACATACATTGTTGTCCACAATTAAAACTGTCTCGTAGATGCCACCGCTCAGGTAAGTTTTTACTGCGGGTGAAGAATCGCCAGAAGAAGTATTATCACCAAAGTTCCATTGAAAGTTTAAAGCATATTGCGATGTGTTGGTGAAAACCACCTCCAGTTCATTAGCACTAGCACTAAAATTACTTATTACCTGAGGGGCAACCATGGTGTTATAACTAACTGCATCACCTTCGGCAGCCAAGTAGTTCAATTCTTTAACCACTACAGATACTGCACCTGTGTCATTCCAAACCACTTGAATACTATTTCCGGAATTAGCTATCATGGTGCCGTTGCCGTTTAATTGCCAACAGTATGTGCTGCCCTCCTTATTTACTACTGAGTATGTTGCAACATTGCCAATGCATACATTTTCTAAACCGCTGATAGCTGATGTATGCGGTTGTAACAATGGATATATGAAATCACGGCTTACTTGCAAAATCGTATCACGTAACGATAGGTTAAGCAGTTCCGGTTCATGGCCATAACCTGTTAAAGTATATAACTTGTTATGAATGCCTAAGTTGTTTAACCGATCATGAATTGGTTTACTTCCATATAGAGTAGGAAATACAGGATATGAAAAAGGATAACCGTATTCGTAACGTACAGCATTGTCGCCATCTCCATGGAAAGAAATTACAGATGTACTCTCATCCACATCTATCCAATTTGTGTCAGCTATAGCCCCCCATTGATTAATTATGGCAAATGGATCTAAGTAGTTATTACTAAAATCATTATTACCAGAGCTATCTACGCCTCCTAAAATTTCACCGTCTAAGACAGGAATTGGAGTAGCGTATGCGGCTGCTTGCGCATATTCCATATAGGTAGAGTGGAAGTCTGTAATGCTGCCGGCACTACTGCCCATCAGAATTATCTTAGAAGTGTCAATTCTGTATTGCGCTGCCCTCTGTATCAGGTGGCGTTCAGCAGCACGTAAGTCTTGTGCAGCACGATAAACTGCTCGTTCTGGGCTGCCGGGAAGTACGGTGTTAAACCCTAAGCGATAAGAAATTGAAACAAAAACATAACCGTGTTTTGCGTAGAAGTCAGCGTAATACGGTATTGGTGGCTGATTAGGCAAGCCAATTAAAAAAGCTCCACCATAAGCGTAAATGATAACAGGTCTTTTGTCTAGTGTATCGCCAACCGGCTCATATATGTCAAGTGTTAAATCTTGCGATGATAGAATGCCGTAAGGATCGGCACTGCCATAAACAATGCCTGATACCAAGTTTACATTACTAAAAACTTCTTGTTTGTATCTAAGCGAAGAACAGCTCTGTGCATTAACGCTATTAGCCAGACAAACGAAAGCAAAAACAAGTAATAGATTCTTCATACCATAAAACTAAAAAGGGTTTTATAATTTTTAAATAGATATAACCTTGGTTCACCAACAATAAATGCAGGTTAATATATTAGCTCTCATAAATATTGTACATGTCAACTCCTGTATCACTACAACAGCATTTAGAAAATTCAACCAGTATTGAAATGAGTCGTGTGCTCTTGTCAATGGCAGAAGGATGCAAAATGATTGCTCAGTTGGTAAACAATGCCGGACTCAGTGGAATATTAGGATCTACAGGAAGCACCAATGTACAAGGGGAAACAGTGCAAAAACTTGACGATCTTTCGAATAAAATTTTAATGGATTATTTAAGAGCAAGCGAGACGTGTGCCGGCTATTTGAGCGAAGAAAACGAAGGAGTGGTTACGCTAAACCCCAACGGAAAATTCGTTGCTTCTATAGATCCATTAGATGGTTCATCCAACATTGATATCTGTGCACCTGTAGGCACTATCTTCAATATTGTTGAAAGGATTACAGCCCCCGGTAATGTCAGCGATACCGACTTTTTTCAAAAAGGAACGAATACAAAAGCTGCCGGCTACTTTATTTATGGAAGTTCAACCATTTTGGTATTGAGCACAGGCGCAGAAGTTAACGGCTTTACTCTAAACACAGCAAACAACGATTTTTATCTCTCACATTCTTCGCTCAGTATTGCTGAAGCAGGCAAAATTTACTCGCTTAACCAGGGTAACATAAGCAAGTTTGATGATGGGGTTAAGGACTTTATAACCTATTGTTCCGATATAGATAAAGATAGTTCGCGCCCTTATTCGTTGCGATACATTGGGTCTATGGTAGGAGACTTACATCGTACATTTATTAAAGGGGGAATATTTCTTTATCCGGCTAACAAAGGGGAGAAGAAAGGCAAACTAAGGTTGCTATACGAGTGCATTCCAATGAGCTATATTGTAGAAAAAGCAGGGGGGAAGGCCACAGATGGTTATCAACCTATTCTTGATATTCAACCAACTGAACTTCATGAGCGTTCGGCTATATTTATCGGGTCGAAAAAGTTAGTAGAAAAAGCCCAAGAGTTTTTGAAACAATAGTTTTTTGAATGAAAAGTTTTTTTGCAGCCATAGTCTTACTGATTGTTGTGCAATTTGTTTTTGCACAAACTCCGCCAGTAGCTGCTAATGATTCATTTACAATCAACAAGAACAATTCAGTTAGTTTTTATGTACTGGCAAACGATTATGATCTGGATGGTGATCTGCTCTTAGTTAGTATTTACATAGCCCCAGTAAATGGTTCTGCTATTGTTAACGGTAGCAATGTGTATTACACTCCGGTTCAAAATTACTCTGGTTTCGATTCTTTAACTTACGTAGTCTGCGACACATCTACTCTTTGTGATACCGCTTCGGTGTACGTTATTATTACTGCCAACAACAATTCACCGGTGGCAAATGACGATACCTACACAGTTCCTAAAAACTCAACTACTACGCTACCTGCCCTTAGCAATGATTATGATGCAGATGGAGATCCATTAACCGTAAGTGTAATAACAACCCCGGGAAATGGTTCAGTTACAATAAGTGGTACACAATTTATTTACTCGCCAGCAAGTAACTATACGGGAAGCGATTCTTTTGTTTACGCTATTTGCGATTCAGCACCATTATGCGATACAGCTATTGTGTTTATTGTAGTATCAGGTAGTAACACTACGCCTGAAGCTATTGACGATTTGTATTTTTTCGGAGATACATTATCTGAGGTGATAATGAATGTGATCTCAAATGACCAGGATGCTGACGGAGATTCAATTTCTGTTGCGTTTGTTTCTGATCTCGATTCAGCAAATGATCTTGGATCCGTTGAAGTTGATGCTGAAGGAAGTGTCACTTTTATTCGAACGGAACTGGCCTGCGGCACAGAGACTTTTCAATATGTATTGTGCGACTATGAAACATGTGACACTGCCTTGGTTACAGTAACCATTACTTGTCCGGATGATATTTTCCATACGCAGGGATTTTCACCAGACGGGGATGGTTTTAATGACAAATTGGTTTTTACCGGTATTGAATATTTTTCGCCTGCCTCTATTCGCGTTTATAATCGTTATGGTTCTCAAGTGTATGAGTCGGATGAGTATAACAACGACTGGGACGGTACTTTTAAGAACTCACCCCTGCCAGATGGCACATACTTTTATGTGCTTAAACTGGCCAATGGCAAATCGTATAACAACTATTTAGTCATTCACCGGTAGATAAGGTAATAGATACGAGTTCCTTTTTTTTAGAACCATGCAACCTTTCAAAGGCATTTGCGGTCTTATTATAAAAATCAAGAAAGTACCGTTAGGTTTTTGATAGTTTTCCCCAACAGAATCCCCGCTCCCCCGCGGGGATTTTTATTTTTATTGTTGCATGAACAGACAAAGCAATTTTCGATTTACTAACTGGGCAAAGAATCAAAACTGCGTGGTAGCGAACTGTTTTGAGCCCCAAACCGAAAATGAGTTACAAAAAATAGTTGCAGAAAGCAGAAAACTCAGAATGGTTGGCACCGGTCATTCTTGGAGCGATGTATGCATAACAGACCAAACATTAATCAATACTGACCGGTATAATCAAGTCCTACATCTAGATAAAGAGAAACTACAGTTAAAAGTACAGAGCGGAATCAAACTTTGGCAGTTGAATAACTATTTAGATTCACAGGGTTTAGCATTGGCAAACTTAGGGTCTATATCTTATCAATCTGTGGCAGGCGCAGTAAGCACAGGTACTCACGGAAGTGGGATAGGGTATCAGATACTTGGGTCGCAGATACAAGAAATGAGCCTGATTAAAGCAGATGGTAGTAAAGTAATCATCAACCGAGAACTTGACGAGGACTTGTTTAATATGAGTGTAGTTAATCTTGGTGCATTGGGTGTAATTTCGGAACTAACGCTCAAAGTTGTTCCGGCCTTTCGTTTACATGAGCAAACAATTGTGTTAGATTATGAAGAAACAATAGAACGATTAGACGAATTCGTCAATCATACAGATCATATTAAAATGTGGTGGTTTCCGCATACCGAGAAAATGATAGTTTATCGTTATGCCCGTACAGATAAACAGCCCAACGATTCAAAATTTAGACAGTGGTTTATGGACGAATTTGTATCTGTAAACCTATATAGACTACTCTTGAATATCGGTACATTGAACAGAGAATGGAGAAAGCCAATTAACCGTATGCTGGTTAAGTATTTGATACAACCTCTAAATAGAATCGAGAAAAGCTATAAGGTTTTTAATGTGCCCGAGCCACCTCTGCACCGTGAAGCCGAGTGGGCATTCGACATTTCGGTTGCAAAAGAATTGTTGAGAGAGTACAAAAAAATGATTAACTCATCTAAACACTGCATTAATTTTTTACAAGAAATTAGATTTACAAAAGCAGATAACTTTGCTCTGAGTGGATGCTATGGTCGCAATAGTGTGTGGTTGGGGGCATACAATGCCGATAACTATCGATGGGATACATTGTTATCTGATTTCGAAAATTTTGCAATGCAGTACGGAGGACGACCTCATTGGGGAAAAGAGTTTAGAGTAGGGAAAAACTATTTGCAGTCTGTTCATCCTGGGTTCGAAGATTTTAACCGTTTTAGAGTGCAACTTGACCCCACAAACAAATTTGCTAACAATTTTATTACCCGTATATTTTCGTAGCTTCCGTTCACAAAACCTAGCTGATGAGTAGCTGGAGACTGGAAATACGGTATGCTATATTAATTAATCTGTTAATGTTGCTTTGGTTAGCAACAGAGTTTTTAATTGGATTGCATGATCAGCTAATCCAGTATCATCCTTATATCTCTATTTTGGTTGTGTTTATTCCGGTTGTTTGTAGCCGATTAGCCATAAGCGCCAAAGCTGAAGAACTAAATGGGAAAATTACTTTTAAGCAAGCTTTGGTAACCGGTGTCATAGTTGCCGTAACAGCAGCCATTTTTATGATTGGCACGCAGTTTATTTTTCACACACTTATCAATCCCGACTTTTTCGATAACATGGTGAAGTATGCAGTAAAACGTGCCGATCTGAATGGAACAAGTTTAGACCAGGCAACAATTGATGCTCAACGCTATTTTAACCTCACTTCTTACCTGTTGCAAAGCAGTATTTTTACATTGTTATTTGGATTGGTATTAGCTCTGTTTTGGGCTTGGAGGTTGCGCACAGTAAAGTAACGGGTAATCCAATTTTGGTGAAGATACAGTCTTCATATACTTTAATCTATTTTCTCCACAAACAGTTTACAAACATTGACTTCTGCTATGAGTAGGGGACTAAATTTACAATATGCCTAAAAGCAAGAAAGACAAACAAAAAACCAATAAACATAAGCCCGCTTCAGGTAATGCTCAGTATATACTTGGCATTGTAAAAACGTTAGGTCGCGATGCAAATTTAAGAAAGCTGTTTCCTCAGGTTCTTAAAAAAATGACACAGGAAGAAATCATTCTCTCGCTGTACGAATTAGAGAGGCAAGGAGCAATAAAAATGCAACAGAAGGGGCAGATAAAAGTTATTCATCAGCATCATAAATCTACTTCTTCGCACGTACACAAAAACAAATTTGTTTTTGGTACGGTTGATATTGCAAAAAACGGAGCCGGTTACGTAGCTGTAGATGGAATGGACAAAGACATATTTATTCCGCCTAAGTTTGTGAGAAGCGCCATGCAAGGCGATGATGTAAAAGTGCTTATTACTGTTTTTGGTAGAAGGCCCGAAGGTGAGATCGTGGAAATTTTAAAACGTTCTCAGGATAGTTTTACAGGCAAAGTAGAAGTAATGGAGAAGTTCGCCTTTTTTATGCCTGATGAAAGAAAATTGAAAACAGATGTATTTATTCCTTTATCACTATTAAAGGGCGCAAAACACGGTGAGCGTGTGATAGCACGCATTACTGACTGGAATCAGGATGGGAAGCGCCCTATCGGAGAAGTGGTGGAAGTGCTATCAAGTAAACAGAACAGCGATTTCGATATGAAAATGATTCTTATCGGAAACGGATTTAGTATAGATTTTCCGAAAGCTTGTTACGATGAGTTAGACAAGGTCTCAGATGTAATATCTACACAGGAGATTGCTAAACGAATGGATTTTCGTGATGTACTTACATTTACCATTGATCCAGTAGATGCAAAAGATTTCGATGATGCTATTTCTTACCGCTTACTTGAAAATGGCAGCCACGAAGTAGGAGTGCATATTGCAGATGTATCGCATTATGTGCCTGAAGGCTCAGCATTGGATAAAGAAGCTGAACGAAGAGCAACATCAGTTTACCTTCCTGACCGAGTTTGCCCCATGCTGCCCGAAAAACTTTCTAATGTGTTGTGTTCGCTTAGGCCTAATGAAGACAAACTAACTTTTGCAGCAGTTTTTGAGTTAGATGACAATGCAACTATCAAGAACTTCACAATTGGTAGAACAGTAATACACAGCAACAGAAGATTTACCTACGAAGAAGCGCAGGAAGTAATTGAGAAGGGTACAGGTGATTACGCTCCTGAAATTACTTTGCTTAACCAATTAGCAAAAAAGATAAGAGCTCAGCGCATGAAGAATGGTGCCATGGCATTTGAAAAAGAAGAAGTTAGATTCAAGTTAGACGAAACCGGCAAGCCTCTGGGCATAGTATTAAAAGAGCGTAAAGAAGCTCATCTGTTAGTAGAAGATTACATGCTGTTAGCCAACGAAACAGTAGCAAAATTTGGTTCTAGATTGAATAAACAAAAGAAGGCAACACCTTTTGTGTATCGTATACATGATACGCCAGACCCGCAGAAGTTAGAAATGTTTAGTGCTGTGGCATCGCGATTTGGTTACAAGATAAATTTTGGTGAACCCGAAAACGCAGCTCCTATATTGAATGATATGTTAAAACAAGCAGAAGGCAAACCAGAGCAAAGCGTTTTAGAAACAATGGCTATACGTAGTATGGCTAAAGCCGCTTACACCACAAACAATATTGGTCACTACGGCTTAGCCATGAAGTATTACACACATTTTACATCGCCAATACGCAGATATCCAGATGTATTAGTCCACCGCTTACTCGAGCAAAATCTAAAGGGAAGCGATGCGTTGATAAACAAAGATGAACTGGAGTCTCGATGCAAAAACTCTTCATTGATGGAACGAAAGGCCATGGATGCTGAACGTGAAGCCATCAAGTACAAGCAAATAGAATTTTTGCATGATAAGGTGGGCGAGGAGTATGAAGGTATAATTACCGGAGTAATAGCACGTGGAATTTTTGTGGAAATGCTGGAGAATAAATGCGAGGGCATGATTAGTGCTGAAATGCTAGGTGACGAGGATTTTATTTTTGATGAGCGAATGGTACGACTAACAGGAAGCAGGAGCCGTAAAAAATATGAACTAGGTAATTCTGTTAGAGTTAAAATTGTTTTGGCAGACCTGGCATTGCGGAGAATTGATTTGGCTTTAGCGGATACTCAATAGCAAGTTTAATTGCCAAGTTCTTTTGCTCGGTTAAAAGCAGCGAATAATGCTGCATCAATTACTGAGTTGGTATTGTTTTGTTGTAATACATTTAATGCAGCTTCGGTGGTTCCTCCCTTAGATGCCACTCGATTTATCCAATCTGTGCAGGTTAGCTCACTTTGGTTATGCAGGTGTACAGCACCAATAAAAGTTTGGTTTACCAATAATTCAGCCTGAGATAAGCTAAAACCCATTTTTACGCCAGCTTGTATCATGGCCTCCATAAAATAGTAAACGTAAGCAGGTCCGCTTCCCGAAATAGCCGTAGCAGCATCAATCATGTTTTCGTCTTCAACATAAACTGATTTGCCGGTAGTGTTTATTAGATTCTGCATGATAAAGAGTTCCTTCTTGTCAATATCTGAAGAGGATGTAAACACGGTAGTTCCCATGCCAATTTGTGCCGGCAGATTAGGCATGGCTCTTACAATTTTTGGCGCACCTAAAACATTATAAATGGTGCTTATTTTAATGCCTGCCATAATAGAAAGTACCAATTGGCTACGCTGCACGTAATGAAGAATTTGTTTTCCTGCAGTAGCAAAATCCTGAGGTTTTACAGAAAGTATAATAATGTCGGCTTGTGATATAAACTCTCCGGCCTGTGGATGAATATTCCCCTTAGGTATTTCATTTAATGAAATGCTTCCGGTTGATCGTTCTAAAAGGTATAAGTCATTTGGTGCAATAAATCGCGAAGTCAAAAAACTTCTAGCATAGGTTTTACCCATATTTCCTGCACCCACTATTAGCACTTTCATGTTCTGTATTTTTTATTCGAAGAAAAAAAATTGTGCGAATATCATATCGCTGCTAACAACGTTAAAAAACACACTATTTCTTACATTTAATCATGAAGTACAAACTCTTTCTCTTAGCCATTCTTTACACCATAAATACTTACGGCCAAACTTTTGTTTCAATGAAAAAAAATTTAACCGATGGCTACGTGTTAGTTGCTCCAGGAAATATGGATGGAGAAAAACTAAACAGTTTTTATATATCATCTACAGAAATATCAAATAAGCAATACCGCGAATTCATGACTGATTTGCTGGAAAACAATAAAGCGGATGAATTAAAGCAAGCAATTGTTGACAGTAGTAAGTGGCACTACTTTGGTTTTTCTGACAGTAACCCAGCTTTCGCAAATTACTATTTTCAGCATAAAGATTACAATGATTTCCCGGTGGTAAACATAACCAAACTTGGTGCGGAACTCTACTGCAAATGGTTAACAGACAAGTACAACCGTAAAGCTAAACAGAAAATTAAGTTCTTATTGCCTACTGAAAAGCAGTGGATGTTAGCAGCACGAGGTGGAAATGGACTAAGTATTTATCCTTGGGAGGGTAATTCGATTACATACACAAAGCGCGGTAAGTATATGGGAGAAAAAATGTGTAATTACAAATTTGATGGAAACATTAGCCAAAGCAGTAAAGGTGAGACAAGGCGAAATGTAGCTGCAACTGTAGTGTCGTATATGCCAAACGCTTTTGGTATATATAATATGAGCGGTAACGTATCTGAGTTAATAGCAGACAAAGATTTCACCAAAGGTGGAAGTTGGAATTCGGTGGCAGATAAAGTAAAAATTACTTCTTCTGAAAGTTACTCAGAGGTACAGGTGCCTTCGCCAGTTGTGGGTTTTAGGCCGATTTTTGTTTTAGAATAAAATTGGGCTCTTGCAGATAAAAGGTAAAACCTTCTAAAGCAAGAGCCCGCCCCTATAACCTAAAATGGTTAACACAATAATAAGAACACTATACTGAAATAAGTATTAGAACTTAGTTAGAAAATTAACAGTAAATGTTGTTCCCTTTCCAGCTTCTGATGTAACCTCTAATGGAAAAGAGTGCGCCTTCAAAATTCTATAAGCCAGTGCAAGTCCAATGCCAAAACCCTTCACTTCTTTTGTTGAAGATGATCTGTAAAATGGTTCAAAAATAAATGGCATTTCTCGTGAGTTGATACCTGGTCCGTTATCAGAAATTGTAACACTTATTACTGAAGGAGTTCCGCTAATTTGCACTTCTGCAGTATTGTTATGTGCAAATTTACAGGCATTTTCAATAATGTTTTTTAAAGCGGTTTGTAGAAGCGGTTTATTGCAATAGCATATTAACTGTTCGCTGCCAGTTGGAGCCTCTTTGAATGAAATATTCACCTTGTAAGTGTTATTGTAACTAATCACCATCTCTCGAATATCAAATAATAGCTCATCAATACGGGTAGGTGAAGGCGCGATAAATGTCTCTGTGGGCATGCGTGAAAAATTTAATAAATCCTGAATTAGTTTGGTTAGCTCATTCACATCTTCAAGTACACTTTCCATTACCAACCTATAGTCTTCACTGGTTTCTTGTTTTAAGAGGCTGACCTCTAATTGTGATTTTATCTTAGTTAACGGATTGTTAATTTCGTGTGAGACGTTGGCTACAAAGTTTTGCTGCAAACTAAAAGAGTCTTCCAGTCGGTTGAGTAGTTGATTAAACGTATCTACTAACCCCGCAATCTCATCTTTCTCTGTAAGTTGTGGTAGTCTTTCTGAACGTTCAACCGGAGAAAGTGTCTTGACCTTATTAACTATTGACGATATGGGATGGAGTAACCGACCAACAAAAAACCAACCCATCAATAGTGTTGTGAGAATTGACACTATGAGGGTATAAAAATGAGTAACATTCAATTGGCTTAGAAGAGCTGCTCCTTCGTAGTTAACTGCACCTGCTATTACAATATATTTACAGTTGCTGTCCGGAAAACAAAATGCAATAATCTGATGCTCGCCCTCTTCGTATGTAATTGTTTTCTGCAGCCTTATAGCGTTAAACAAAGTTGGTGATGTGTTATAAAAAACTGTATCGTTATTTGTGTACAGTTCATTGTTTGCCGAATCGTAAACTGTAATATTTTGGCTGCTCATTACATCGTAATGTGCACGGTCAATAGCTTTTAAATGTGCCGAATCTATAACACGCACTGATAGTAAAAGTTCTGCTGTTGTAGTTGCCCGCTCGCGGAGGTGCTTTGTAAATTCTGCCCGATTATAGTTGCGTATAGAGTAGAATGTAATGGTAGATCGAACAACAACTAACGTAATTACCAATAAAGTAAAAGAAATGGTTAACCGGGTGCGAATCTTCATTTGCTATTCACATTTCATTATGTAGCCCATTCCATGCATATTGTGAATTAACCGCTTATTAAATGGCTTATCAATTTTACTGCGCAGATAATTGATATATACTTCTACAATGTTTGTCCCAGTATGGAAGTCAATATTCCAGATATCGCGTGCTAATTGCCCTCGCGAAAAAAGCGTTTCAGGACTGCGTAAAAAGTACTCAAGCAGCTTAAATTCTTTTGCAGAAAGGTCAATTTTTATTCCACCACGCATCACCTCTCTACTTTTTACATTTAGAGTAATGTCTGCAAACTGTAAAAGTTCTGTATCATTAGTTGTGTTTGCAACTCTCTTATGTAAAGCTTTTACACGAGCCAAAAGTTCTCGAAAATCAAAGGGTTTAGTAAGGTAATCATCTGCTCCTGCATCAAACCCATTAAGCACGTTGGTTTTTGAGTTCAAAGCTGTAAGAAGTAGTATGGGAACTTGTTTGTCCTTTTCTCGAATTTTCTGGCAACACTCCAACCCACTTATCCCGGGCATCAGTATATCAGATATAATCAAACTATAAGCTGATTTTTGAACTTTTTCAATAGCATCCTTGGCATTGTAGCATACATCAGTTGGAAAGCCACTTTGCTCTAACCCTTTACGCAAAGTATCAGCTGTTTTCTTTTCGTCTTCAATTACTAATATGCGCATGATACCGAAAGTAGTGTAACATACAAGAATTGCAATTAGAAATTAATTAACCTGGTGTTCGGCAATAAAAAAGCCGATTGTGTTTGCAACCGGCTTTTTAAATCGTGAGTTAACTTTACAACTAGCTATACCGTTTAATATAACTATCATCATCAATGATATTGCGTAGTGAGTTGAGATTTCGGCTTATGCTACTATCAATCATTTTATCGCCATATTGAAGTATAAAGCCTCCAATCATTTCAGGGTTTAGTTCTTCATACAACTCTACTTGTTGAAGATTTTCCTTCTTCTTTAAGTTGGCAATCATGCTTTGCACCAGTCCTGCGTCTAATTTTACAGCTGATGTTATTTTTACTTTGGTAATGTTTTTTAAAGAATTGTATTGTTCAATAAAAGAATTAACCATTTCATGAAAATGCGCTTCGCGCCCCTTTGTAATCATGAGTGTAAGAAACCTGTAAACTAATTCATTTACTTTGCCCTCAAATAAGCTTTTCACAATGCTCAGTTTCTTGTCGTAATTAATGATAGGGCTTTTGAACATCAGTTTTAAATCACGGCTGTTTTCAAAAGTGCTGTCAATATTTCTCATGTCATTAAACACTTCGTCAAGCTGGCCCTTTTCTTGTGCCAGTTGAATAAGTGATTTGGCATAACGCCAGGCTATTCGGTGTGAGCTCATGTTAGTTAAGGTTCGATTCTTTGGCAAGTTTATTTACAAACTCAACTTGTTCGTTGTTGTTTTTAAGTTCTTTGCGGATAACTTTTTCAGCTATATCAAGAGCCATTAAGCCCACACTGTTTTTTACTTCAACAATGGCTGCTTTCTTTTGTATTTCAATTTCGCGGAAAGCGGCTTGAATCTTAGCTTCTGCTTCTGCCTGTGCTTTTACTAGCAAATCGGCCTTAATCTTCTCTGCAGCTTCTTTAGCTTCGTGCAGTATTGCATTGCGTTCTTCTTTAGCAAGATTAAGCAACTCTTCATTTTTGGCTACCAAAGTGCTCATTTCAGCACGGGCTTTATTGGCTTCGTTTAATGAGTTTTCAATAGTTTGTTCGCGTTCTTTAATCATATTTAAGATAGGCTTCCAGGCAAACTTGGTAAGTATAAATACCAGTATGCTGAAAGATACGCACATCCAAAAAATAAGTCCAATCGCGGGTTTTACTAATTCCATGTTTTATACAAATTCAGATTTAAAAATCAATTTACCAATACATTAAAAAATCGGGCAGCGCAGCCAACCGCTTTTGCTGCCCGAAGTTGAATGTGGTTACGCCTTGAATACTACAAGGAGACCGACCACCATAGCGAAGAAAGCGGCTCCTTCTACAAGGGCGGCTGTCAAAATCATGTTAGAACGGATGTCATTGACAGCTTCGGGCTGACGAGCTATTGCTTCGAGAGCGCCTTTTCCGATTTGTCCGATACCAACACCGGCTCCAAGAGCGGCAATCCCTGCACCAAATGCAGCAATACCATACCCGATTCCGAGACCTTCTGCTAATAATACTGTGTTAAGCATGTTGTTTGGTTTTAAATGAAAAAATAGAGTTTATAATATTTTTAATGGTGACCTTCTTCTACAGCACTTCCAAAATACATAGCACTTAACAAGGTAAACACATATGCTTGCAGAAACGCAACCAATACCTCTAAGCAACCCATAAAAACTGCAAATGCTATTGATACCACACTTACTGCAAAGCCGGCACCGGCATGCATTTCGCCAAATATGAAAATCATGGCAAAAAACGAAAGTGCAATTATATGTCCAGCCGTCATGTTAGCGAACAATCGTATCATTAATACAAACGGGCGAAGAAAAACACCTAAAATTTCGATTGGGGTAAGAATTAAAAGAACAGGTTTAGGCACACCGGGCATGGCGAAAATGTGATGCCAGTAGTGCTTGGTACCATTTAAAGATGTAATGATGAAAGTGGCCAAAGCCAAAACCATGGTAAACGCAATATTGCCCGAGAGGTTAGCGCCACCCGGTACTACAGGCACTAAACCCAACAAATTGTTGAACAAAATAAGGAAGAAAACGCTCAATAAATACGGCACAAATTTTTCGTATTTAGGGCCTATACTTGGCTTGGCTACATCATCGCGAATAAATAATATAAGCGGCTCTAAAAAGGACTGAAGACCTGTTGGCGCTTTGTTTGGATTTTTCTTATAAACACCTGCTACAGAAGTAAAAATCCACAACAAGCAAAAAGTGCTAAAGAATAAAGTGGCTACGTTTTTTGTAATTGAAAGGTCATAAATTGTATCAGTAGCCACTTCATCCACTTCGCCTTGCTCAGTTACCGCTACTATGTGTTGGTTTTTAAGTTGATAATTGTAATTACCTGCAACAGTAGCATGACCATGCTCAAACTTACTTGATAAAAAGAAGTCGAATCCTTTGTCGGTGTATAGAATAACCGGTAACGGAAGCGAAACAGCGTGCCCACCCCAATCTAAAATATGCCAGTCGTGAGCATCACTAATATGATCTGTAATCATTTTACCTACGTCAAACTTTGCACTTGTTTCTGTACTGTGGTGTGGGGTAGATTCCTGAGCTGTGGCAGGTGAATAAGCTGAAACAAAAAGTAGTGCTAAAAGCGAGAGAAATAGTGATTTATTCGTATTGTGCATGGTGTTTTTTCAAAAAAGCGGTGCAAACATAAAAGAATACGGCAATTGCGAAAGCAGCATGGAAGTTGTTTTGCATTTGAATATCAACACAGTTTTGTTGATGCGGAAAACATATAGTTGAATACTTCAAAATCATATTCCTCTTCTTATTGTACTGAGTAGAACTGAACTTGTAATGCTAAAAGAAAAACATGTATAGCATGCATGATGAGTTTGCAAAACAAAAAAGCTACCTCAAAACAGAGATAGCTTCTATGTGCACCCGAAGGGAGTCGAACCCCCTAACCTTCTGATCCGTAGTCAGAGAAGCTATTTTATCGGATGTTATCAATTCTATTTATATTTACTGACAATCAGATATTTATATGCTGATGATGAAAAAAGATTACTCAAAATTACGCTCAAATAATCAATTTTGTATGCTAAATTGTATGCTAAATTTATCTTTGCTTTGTGAAGCCAAATATTAGCACCTCAATTGTTTTAGAAACAAGAACTCCAAAGGTCGATAGGACATATCCCATAAAACTAAGAGTTACTTATCTGCGCAAACAAAAATATTATTCGTTAGGGAAATCAATTACGGAGGAAGATTTCCAAAAGGTGATTGGTAACAAACCGCGTGGAGATTTAAAGGATTTGAAAATCGAATTAGGGCGAATTGAAGAAAAAGCGACGTCTATTATTGACAGTTTAGAAAACTTCTCTTTTCAAGATTTTGAAAATAAATTTTTGCGAAAAAATTACACGGGAAATATTTTAACCGAATTGTTCAATGATTATATCGACAAACTTTTATCTCAACGAAGATTGAAAACCGCAATCAGTTATCAGTCCGCAATAAAATCTCTAAAACTATTTTCCGGTGATAAAGAAATTGCTCTTTCAAAAATTGATTCACGCTTTCTTTCAGAATATGAGCATTGGATGCTTGACAAAAAAAATAGCAAAACAACCGTTGGTTTTTATCTCCGGTGTCTCCGCTCAATTTTAAACGTAGCAATTGCAAAAGGATTGTATGACAGAGAGAAATATCCTTTTGGTAAGAACAAATACATCATCCCGAAAGGAGCTAATATTAAAAAAGCGCTGACCAAACAAGAGATTCGGAAAATTCAAAACTATAAAGTGGATTTGCGCAATTTGTCTGACTCACGATATAAGGATTATTGGATGTTTACCTACTACTGTAACGGCATCAATATAAAAGATATGGCGCGCTTAAAATTCAAGAACATTCATAACGATTCCATAATTGTTACACGGGCAAAAACCGAAAATTCTACGAGGGGAAATCAAAAGCCGATTGTAATTGCTCTTTTACCTGAAGCAAAGAAGATTATTTCCAAATGGGGAAATCCAAACGAGCCTGGAAATTTTGTATTTCCGATTCTAACGGAAAACATAACGCCAGAGCAAGAAATGAAAATTGTTGCTCAAACTGTTCAGAACATCAACAAAACGATGAAACGAGTTAAGGGGAAGTTGAAAATAAGTGTTCCGGTTACAACCTACGTTGCAAGACATTCGTTTGCGACAATCTTGAAGCGCGGTGGAGCTCCGATTGAATTTATCTCGGAAAGTCTTGGCCATTCCAATGTAATGACGACCGAAAGTTATTTGGGAAGTTTCGATGATGGAACTCGTAAAAAGTTTGCGAAACTGCTTGTTGGTTAAGATATGAAATCAGCCAAATTTTGGGTAGAAATCCTCTTTAGTTTGGAATATTCCAAATTAATTGAAAATATTCTCGATTTCTTCGGAACATTTTGGAATAACCACTGCTACTCTCTAAAACTCCGGAATTCTCTGCATTTGCTCTCATTTTTCCGGAATATTCCAGATTCTTTTGAGCTTAATTCAGAATATTCCGGGAAATCGCGGAAATTATTCATTGTTCCGCTTTATCGATTATCCAACAGAAGTAGGAAAATTTGTTGAGGACGAGCATGAACTTGTTCGAATGTCAATTGCTTTGCGAACAATAATTGAGTTTATTACAGCGAACCCTCAATTTGGTAAACGCCTAATAAATCTTGATGACATTGGTTGGCTTTTAGCGTTGGCTGACCAAATAAGAACCTGGGGAATGTTATCCGATACAATCATGTTCGATATGGATGAGGTTGAGATAGGTTTGCTTCCCTCCGGACGAATTGGCACAATTGAAAGTTTTTTAATGAAAGCTTAAAGCCCTTTGCCACTGCTAAAATTGAAGGTGAGGTTTACGATTATCAAAAGGATTTTGAGTAAAAATTGACTCCCCTTCAAAACAGTTCGGATGCGAACCCAACTGATGAAACAATTGAAATTGATAATGCTTTTGAATCTGAATTTGGGGTAAGTTTTACAGAGACTTCTTTAATTAGAGGTGCTTTGATTGAACTTTGCCTTGAGTGAGAAGATTCAATAATCGCAATCAAGAATCAAGAAGCTCAAACAATTCTCCAATCAAAATTGCCCAAAACAGATTTTAGCAAAATCGAAAAAGTTCTTCATCTGCTAATATTAAATAAAAGAGAGTCCATCTCAAAAGCACCCAATGGTTTTAAACAAGACGATATTTATCCGTGGAAATATAACCGAGCGTTATCTTATTTGCGTAAACCGGTTCTTGAAATTCAACAGCAGCACGGTGAAGTCTATTACCATTGGAGTTTCAGACACATTTATTCATCCTGGCAAAATCTGAAATACTTAACATTCACCGGCAAGCTAAAAGCGAAAGAGGGAGGCCTACTTGATAAGTATCTATCTAAAGTAAATGATGAAAAGGGCAAACTATTCAGGAATCAAATGGCGCTATGGCTTACTGAGAATACTTCTCTGAAAATTGTTGCGCATGAGGTTAAAATAAATCCTACCGGGCATTTAAAAGCAGAGAAAGATTTTGGTGATGTAGATATACTTGCGATAAATGATGAGCAGAAAATCATTTTTTCGATAGAATGTAAAAATACTACCGGAGCCCGCGTAATTCATGAAATGAAAACCGAATTGGAAAGTTATTTTGGGCGAGGAGACAAAAGCAAAAAAATACAAAAGCATGTTGGGCGTGACAAATGGCTTGCTCAAAACGTGAAATCGTTGGAGTTATTCGTTAGTAATCCCGAAAATTTCAGAATTATATCTTTCGTTTTAACGAGTAACGAACTGCCTGTCGCTTATCTTAAAAAACATAATTCTCCCCTACCTATAATTTCTTTTTCAAAACTTAAACGAGAGGGTTAAATAAATTGTAACTGTATTTACTTATTCCAAGTGCCTTTAAAATCATTCCAGCCCTGCTTTGTCCAAGCCAGCACTCTGAACATGAGCCCCGATGCAAGTAAGACAACTATTACTCCTCCACCAACTGCAACACCGGTTAAAACCGGCTTAAATTTTTGCAAGGTTTTATTCTCAAATTGTTGTTCAGAAGTTTGATTTCTCTCAAACGTTGTTGGATTTGGTTTCATTTTCGGTTGTATTTTGTGATTTAATTTGGTTTTCTGTCTTAACTGGTTGGTCTTTTGTCGAAGCCAATTGCCTCAGTTTTGTTACATCCGTTTCAAGGCCGCGGATGATGCCTGATGTTCTTTCAGATTCTTTGTTCATGTAAATGAACCATGCAACATTTGTTACGATTAGAAATGCGAAGGTGATATACAATCCGGTGTTGGATGATTTTCCTTGAGGTTGCCCACCTGATTCTTTGATGATTATAGGCGTTGGTGCTTTAAAATCTGAAATGCTAAATGGAGTTGGTTTCATGTTTGTACAGTTTAATGGTTAAAAAATTGTTGTCGGTTTCTAAATAGTAGGTTCCAAAGTCGAGCCGTCTGAGATTGTTGCTCTGCGAATCGGGAAATAGATGCCGACAGAGGGAAAAATCAATGCCTTCCAATTGTAATTGCCGCTCCGTAAATTCGCGTTGCTCTTTCTGAAACAATTCGTCAAGAATTTTGTGGTTATGAATCAAAATGGGCAGCAGCGACTTAATCCCATCGCGGAGAATTTTTTGGCGTTCTTTCTTTGCTTCCATAGCGCATTCATCACCACAGTAATCCGAATTACCATGTTCTACATCGAATGACTCGCTACAGTATTTGCATTTTTTTGTTTCCATATAGTTAGGGTTTTAGGTTATTGAATTTTTTTCGGCTCTTCTCAATCCAATCCATTAGTTCTTTCATCTTGAACACCAGTTTTCTGCCCGACCGGTAAAAAGGAATTTTCCGGTTTCCTACAAGACGGTAAAGAGATGGTTTAGACAAACGCACCACTGCGCTTGCTTCATTTATATCCAAATATTTTTCTCCATTAATTACTTCAGCAGACGAGTTGCTATCGCCCAACGCTTTCTTCACCATGCCATAAATAATTGGCTCCAGGTCGGCAACTGTCAAATCAATGATGCGTTTTTCATTACTCATGGTTTCGAACTTTGAGGGCTCAAAGATTTTTCGAAAAACCATGCGCTATCCCTGCCCCAGCAATTAGGGGCATCAAAGGGGCATTATTTTTTACGTTTGCTTGGAGAAATGAAAGGAAGAACTTCTTCTAATATTCTCCTGTTTGATTCCTTGCTTGCGTTCTTTAAAATATCGAGGATAAGTTTTTGGGAAAACCGCTTTGGTTTATGGGTTTTTACTTCAAGATGTTCAAAACATAGATATATCCAGTTAGCCAAATCATCGTTCAAGGGACAAACTAATTTTTCATTGTAACGAGCGCGTTTCAAGAATTCTACCAACCGGTTTGCTGCGCCATTAAAGACAAGACGTTTTACCGGAGCTTTGCCTTTAATAATTAGCGCTTTTAACGTTTTAGCTTTAGACTTTTCAAAGTGGATTTCAAATTCCGGAAGGACTGTAGAAATAAAATCTTTACTAAACCGAACTGATTTCTTAAATGGTTTTTTCTGCGTTGCTTTCTTTTTTACTCGCTTACTTGACGGCTGTTTAATCGTTTTTCCGGCCTCTCTAATATTTTCTGGTGGCGAGTTTTGTGACTCGGTATCTTCATTTATCTCTTTCTCCTTTTCTTTCTCGTCTTGTTGCCCGGCCCATTCTATAACTTTGTCAAGTTTACTTTCATCTACAACAATAGAATTATACCTAAACTGGTCTGCTATTCCATGTTCCGCATATTCCCAAAACTCTCCATTTTTGTCCGGAAAATTTTTATTGAAGTTTTCTTTCTGATAATCCAGAATCCTTCCAATCTGATATTTATCACAGGTAATGAGTTTAAGAGATAGGAAAAGAATATATTGAGAATGGTCTGCCTTTATAATGACTTTGGCAAAGTCTTTCTGAAGCTTTTCAATATTTATTTTATGGTGATAAAATAGTGATTTAAACAAATAGTTCTGGCGACTTACAAATTCCTCCTTTGCTAACCCCCGCCAGGTATTTTTATCGTTCGCATTTGTCATGTACTCTTGGTATTTTGTATAAACCTCCACCAATTCTATGTCGTACTTATGCCACTGATACCTGAATGTTTTATCCATGTTTGCTTAGTGTTTCTAAAGATTATACTGTCTGCGCAATTTTCAACATTATATCTTTTGAATCGCCAAATTTGCACAGTGCATCGCAATGCTGGCGCAAATCCGAAAACCGGATGTAATGAATCTTTACCGGTGAGTTTTTAAAACTCGGTCGCGAAAGTTGAGACACCACGTCTTTCTCACGGTTATCAGGAACTACGATATAAAAGTTTTCATCGCCATCAGCAATAGATAAACAAAGGTCGGTGAGGCGGAGAATGCCGCTGTAAATGCTTGTGCTTTTTTCTACCTCAAAAGCGCAAAACACATTATTGGTTCCCTTCTGGAACCAAAGGACATCAATTAACTGAATGGTGCTGAGAGTTTCTTTTTCCAATACAACTTGCGGGAAGTTGGACAAGGAGAGAAAGGTAAAACTATTTCCACAATGCGATTTTGAGCGGTCGTTCGAAGCAGCAATTACATCATAGCCCAAAGCGCTACCTATTTTCAGCAAATGATACTGCATTTCGGTGTGCAGGTCTTCTTCGTGTTTTTCAGCTTCTACCTCTTCGTGTCGTTTAGAAAATTGTTTTTCGAGCTTTCTGCGTTCTTCTTCGCTAATGTATTCGTCATTGCCTATTACCAATTTTTTTGAGCCGATTTCAAACAGCAAACCGGCAAATGCCCCAAGGTCGAGTGAAAGTGCACTGCTGAATTGTTTGTTTGTCTCAATTATTACTTCGCGCATTTTTAAATATTCACTCCAACTGCCCAATTTCTTTTTGTCATTAAAAAGATAGTTGAACCCATTTGTAATAGCTGTATTAAACGGTGGAACAATAGTTGGGTGAAGAAAATAAAGAATACTTGCAACCGCTGGGCCAAGACCTTTTATTTTCAGAGCATCAAGCCGGATAATTTCGCGTAGAATATGTTCTTCGGTTTTTGCATTCAAACAGTTTTCAAGGAATTGTCCGAAAGCAACTTTGTTGGTTTCAGTTTCGTAAATATCGGGTATGCGCAGTTTTGGTTTCCAGTAAAACGGATGGGCTGCGCCTTCAAATACCTGTTTCTGTTCGGTAATGCAGGTGAGCACAAACTCCAGCGATGTTCCCTTGAAATCGTTTCCGAATTTCTTTTGCTTAATATCCTCTACCACCTGCATTACACCTCTGCGAATAGAACGAAACGCCTTTAGGCGCTCTTCATTATTAACGAACCAGGTATTGTAAACAGATTCGCTATCAGATTTGTACTGAGCGATAATTTGTGATAGATGCTCGTTCATAATGCGAATATGCAAAACTCATAACTGCGAAACTTGAATTTTCTAAAACCGATTTGTGTTTTCAGATTTTTCTTTGCTAGTAAATTCCTTGAGGCAAATACTAATATCAATTCTGTATTGGTATCGATGATGTTTTGCATCAACAAAAACATGGCTGGATTTTCTTCAAATTGCGAAACCGTTTAATTCTCCTTTTTTACTCTCAATAAACTCGCGTTAATAGCAACTACAATGGTGCTCAGGCTCATCAATACAGCCCCTGCTGCTGGACTCAACATGATGCCTTGTTTGAAAAGAACACCAGCAGCCAATGGCAACGCCACCACATTATAACCTGTAGCCCATATTAAATTCTGAATCATTTTGCGGTAAGTGGCTTTCCCGAAAAGAATAAGGTTAACCACATCTTTGGGATTGCTGTTTACCAAAACAATACTTGCTGTTTCAGCGGCAATATCACTTCCGCTGCCAACGGCAATTCCTACATCGGCTTTGGCAAGCGCGGGCGCATCGTTTACACCATCACCAGTCATGGCAACAAATTCGCCTTTGCTTTGTAACTCACTTATTTTTTCAAGTTTCTGATGCGGCAGAACCTCAGCAATAAAACTATCCATGTTTAGCCGTTTGCTTACACTTGCCGCCACTCTGCCATTATCTCCGGTAAGTAAAACCGCTTTGATGTTGTTATTATGTAGTGTTCGAATTGCCTCGCTTGATTCGGGACGTATTTCATCTGCCAATGCTATGTAACCGCTTAATGTGTTGTTGATGATAATGAACACTACCGTTTCTGTATCGTCAGGTTGAAAATTTTCAGGGAGGGCTATTTCATTTTCTTTCAAATATCCGGGACTTACAACCAATAAGGTTTTGCTTTCTACAGTTGCTTGCACACCTTTACCTGTAATGGCTTTAAAGTTTTCTACCGATGGAATTGTGATTGAAAACTCCTTTGCCTTTTGAATGATGCCTGTGGCGATTGGATGTTCTGAATTTTGTTCGAGAGCAGCAACCATTCGCAATAATTCTTTCTCTGACAAATCTTTTTGCAAGGGAGTAATTTTAGTTACCTGAAATTTCCCCACCGTAAGTGTTCCTGTTTTATCAAAAACTATGGTGGTAATTTTCCGGGAGTTTTCAAAAGCCGTTCTGCTTTTTATCAGTAAGCCGCTTTGCGCTGAAAGTGCCGTTGATTTTGCTACCACCAAAGGTACTGCTAAACCTAAAGCGTGAGGGCAGCAAATTACTATTACAGTAACCATGCGCTCCATAGCAAACGCCAGTGTCTGACCACTTAAATACCATGCGAGAAAAGTGGCAACGCCTGAGACGATTGCCACAATAGTTAACCATCGCGCAGCTTTATCGGCTAATAGTTGAGTATTGGATTTTGAATTCTGTGCATCACGCACGAGTTTAACCACCTGCGATAGATAAGAATCTTTCGCACCATGAGTCACTGAAATTTTCAACGCACCATTACCGTTAATGGCACCGGCAATAACTTTGTCTCCTTTTATTTTCAGCACCGGTTTTGATTCACCGGTAAGCATGGATTCATTCAGATAACTTTGTCCATCTGTAATAATTCCATCTGCCGAAACTTTTTCGCCCGGCTTTACCAAAATTAAATCCCCCCCTTTCAGTGAATCCGTCTTTACATCCATAATGTGCTCGCCATGTATCATGTGTGCATCAGCAGGCATCAGTTTAACCAGTAACTCTAACTCACGTGAAGCACCGGCAATAGATTTCATTTCAATCCAATGCCCCAGTAGCATAATTAGAATTAGCGTTGCCAATTCCCAAAAAAAATCCATTCCCTGCAAGCCGAATACTATGGCTGCGCTGTAGACGTAAGCTACCGTTATTGCAAAACCAATCAGGAACATCATTCCCGGATTTTTTGCTTTTGTTTCCTGCACTAACCCTTTTAAAAAGGGTGAACCACCATAAATGAATACCACCGTGGAAAGCGCCAGAAGCAGATATTTCGAACCAGTTAAAACAAAATGAATATTCAGCCAATGCTGAATCATTTCCGACAACAGCATGATTGGAATGGTAAGCACCAACACCACAAAAAAGCGCTTCCGAAAATTATCAATCATCATTTGATGATTATGTCCTGCATGGCCCATTGGCTGATTATGCCCGTGATATTTTTCGTGTTCGTGATGTTCTGTGTGATGATGTTGTTCCATAGCTACCTGGTTTGCAAAGTAATATTATGAGAGTCCGTTTTCGCAAATAGCTTTACTTTCTTTCAAAACATTCTCTATTCTGTTTGCTGCAATTCCGATTTTTTGCAGCCATGAATGATTCAAATGAATTTCCCTGCACAACACAACATTCAACTCCAATAGTTTCCTCTTTTCCCTTTCCGAAAGTGTGGTGAGACAGGTAACTGGGTAAAGCCCTGCTCTGTCAATTTGCTCTCGCAAACTTTTCTTATTAGGATAATCCCATCCGACCAAGCATAATCCTGCGCAGTTACCATATTGAATAGCATCGGTTGTAAACTTTGTATTGGTAACTACCCACCCCTGATGAAATTTTTTCTCGTGACCTTTTTGTTTTGACCATGCAGCTTCTACATCCCTAAAACGCGACTGGATATAAAGAGGAATTTTTACATCGCACTTAAATCCTCCCTGATGATGAAACTTACATTCAATCATGAAATGTTTTTCATCTTTTTCAGCTATCACATCTATTTCATGATTTACACAATGTCCCCTCACAATTTCACCTACTTTAGTTTCGAATCCTTGATGCTTAAGTATTTCGGCAAAGTATCTTTCAAAAGGAAAGCCCGAAGGACCTAACTCCATAATGGCGTGCTTAAGTTTATATTTTGCCGCAGTGGATGTAGCCTTGCTTTTTAGTAATTCGAATGCGATATGGTAAATTTCTTTGGTGGTAATGCCATCAAATAATTTACCGGAAACTTTTTTCAGAATAGCATCTATGACAGGGGCGGAAGCGCCAGAACGTTTCAGCGACTTTTCGAGTTTGTTTGAAGAAAACGGAACCCGCTCACCGGATGCTTTTGATATGATAATTGACGAACTCATAGGCTGTTTTAAAGGTTGTTCAGAATAAAATCTACGCGCTGTTCAATCGGCAATACCGGCACGTGAACAATAGGAAAGCCAAGAGATTGATAAACCTCGATTAGCAATGAGTGAATTTTCTTCTGAGCAGCTTCATCTTCTCTACGAGCGTAATCATTTACCAGCGGAAGGACATCGAGGATGAAAACCTTTTTGTATGAAGCTGTATGCAAGGCTTCCGTAAGTTTAGGGTGTTGGGGCAGGTTAAGGAAACGGTAGTAAGCCAGCGCATCAGGGATAGCCCGGTCAAGAAATACAACATCATCTGGTGATATTTCTTTCTCCTGCTCAATCTGCATTTCTAAAACTCCCAATTGAAACTCGCTTTGGTTTTTCCTTATTTCTTCCACCGTCTTTCCATCTCTCATTTTTGTATCAAGATAGTGGCGCGCGTGCTCTATGGTGGTTTTATATCCTCGCTCTTTCAGTAAGTTAACCATAGTGGTTTTCCCCGAACCCGGACCACCAGTTATTACATACCAGTTGGTCGGTGTTTTTGTATTATCGTTTGATGTAGGCATAATGTGTTTAAATAATGTTCCACCGCTTTAAAATCTGAATAACTAATAAAGAAAGTAAGCTGAATCCGAGCATAATTCCCAAGTCGATAAAACTTGGTTTTGAAAGTGACAAAACTTTGGCCACCGGCTCAATCAGGTAAACACCTAATGTGAGAGCAATGCAAACTCCGAGTGCGTACCACACATATTTGTTTCTGAATACATCAGACTTGTAAAATGCCACTTTTTTATCGCTGGTAACATTAAATACATGGAGAAGCTGACTTAAAATGAGCGTGATAAACAAAACGTTGTTACACAACACAGGATTCCAGTGCTCGGTACGGTGAACTGTATAATGCGTAAAGAAAACCGCACCGAGTGCAGAGGCTGCGATAATCACGGAATAACCAATAATAGATTTCCATCTTTTTTTGTCAACGATGGGTTCATCAGGATTCTTGGGTGGGCGTTTCATTATAGAATCACCGCCTTCTGTAACCCCTAATGCTAAAGCGGGAAGAACATCCGTTACTAAATTGATGTAAAGAATCTGCAACGGAAACAAGGCATAGTGAAGGTTCAAGACTGATGAAAACGAAATAACCAATAACTCACTAAGGTTACAAGACAGCAAATAGATTACAAACTTGCGGATGTTTTCAAAAATCACGCGCCCTTGTTTAATAGCAAGAACTATAGATGAAAAGGAATCATCTTTCAGAATCATATCAGCGGTTTCCTGCGCCACCTGCGTTCCGCGCAGTCCCATAGCAATACCGATGTCTGCCTTTTTCAATGCCGGTGCATCATTAACCCCGTCCCCGGTCATACCGACAACAAAATGTTTTTCCTGCAACACCGAAACCAAATCCAGTTTTTGTTTTGGGCTGACACGGGCAAATATTTTTGAATCTGTCCACTTCTGCTTTTCATCCGCAGTAAGAACTTCAAAGTCGCGCATCTTGCTTCCGTGTATCGCCTCGTCTCTTTCTGAATCGGATAGTCCAAGTTTAATAGCGATATTCTTAGCAGTTGCAGGATGGTCACCGGTAATCATCTTTATGTTTATACCGGCAGATTTACATTCCTGAATGGCAGCATATACATCTTCCCGTGGCGGGTCAAGCATTCCCACCAAACCGGCAAACACCAAATCCCTTGTCAGTTCACCGGTGCGGGTCGTTTCCTCTTTAAAAGCTGTTGCTATTACACGCAAACCGGATTGTGCTAATTCATCCGCACGCTTAATCCATTCAGACCTAAATGCTTCATCGAGCAATTTCGTTTCTCCATTCAGGTAAAAGGCATTACACCTCTTCAATATTTCTTCCACTGCTCCTTTTGCAGCAACAAAATATTTTCCTTGTGACGATTGATGCTGTGTTGCCATAATTCTCGTTTCTGATGAGAATGGCACCTCACTAACTTTTATATTCTGTTCGCGGAATTGTTCCAATTCCACCCCTTCGGAGTACGCAAACTTCAACAACCCCGTTTCAAGAGGGTCACCTACTTCTTTAATATCTCCTTTCCTGAAAATGAGTTCGGCAGTATTACACAGAACAGCTATTTTCTTAACCTTCTGAAAATTTTCCTCTTCGGAAGTGGAATTTCGGTGAGCAAAGTCAATTTTTATTTCAAAAGAAGATTCGGGAGTTACAACCGTGCTTACTTCAATTTTGTTTTGAGTAAGTGTCCCTGTCTTATCGGTGCAAATCACTTTAGTTCCTCCAAGTGTTTCTACGGCAGAAAGTTTTTTCACTATTACCTTGTGCCTTGCCATTTTGAGCATTCCCTGTGCGAGAGCGAGTGTGGCAACAATGGGTAAGCCCTCAGGAATAGCAGCCACTGCAAGGGCAATGGATGTTTGGAGCAAATCGAAAATATTGTCGCCCTCCAAAACACCGGCAAGAAAAACAATGATGACTAATAGCACCGTTACCCAAATCAGTTTCTTGCTGAACTGCTCAATTTTCTTTTCGAGCGGAGTAGCTGTTTCACCGGCTGATTGAAGCATGGCGGCTATCTTGCCGAACTCCGTTTGCATACCTGTGCTGGAGACAATAGCGCGGGAATTTCCTTTGGAAACAAATGTCCCCTTAAAAATCATGTTTACCCTTTCTGCAAGCGGTGTGTTTTCATCTAGGGTTTTTTCTACTTTCTCAACGGGCAACGATTCCCCTGTTAGTGCTGACTCATCCACCTGAAATTGCGATGAGCTGAATATCCTTGCATCCGCCAGAACCATATCACCGGCTTCTACAAAAAGAATGTCGCCCGGAACTATTTCATCCGATGGAATTTCTTTCAGTTCTCCATTGCGAACCACTTTGCCGTTCATTTTGGTGAGCTTTTTTAAAGCTTCCATTGAACGCTCTGCCTGATACTCCATCACAAATCCAATAATGGCGTTCACAATTATAACTACCAATATTGCCGAACCGTCCAGCCATTCCTTAAAGTAAAATGACATTGCAGCGGCAACAAACAACAGAATTACAAACGGTCCTTTAAATTGGCTGAGAAAAATTACCACAGGGCTAACTGATTTTTTTTCCTTGATGATGTTTCTACCGAACTCTGCAAGCCTTTTTGCAGCAACGGTCTCCTCTAAACCTTTTTCAAGATTTGAAAAATGTTGCAAAGAAATTTGCTTAGCAGTCTGTGTGTATATAGGTGCAAGTGATGCCATAAGTAACAAATCATGCGATTACATTTTATGCCCTTCCATCGGGTTAGCGCCTTTCTTAAATTGGTAGTCGCTTTGAATCAGGTAGGCGCCACTAATAACCACCAGTTCCCCTTCCTTTATTCCTGATGTAATTTCTATTTCGCGGCTGTTGGTAATTCCGGCTTCCACCATCCGCGTTTCAAAACTGCCATCAGGGTTTTGAACCCATACGGTTTTATAACCCGAAAATTGAAGGACAGCATCCAAAGGAAGAACCATTGCTTGTTTCTTTCTGGTGCTGACAAAAATGTTTGCCGCCATCCCGGGTTTAAGAGCGAACCCTGTATTTTTTAATTCTAAGCGGAGCGGGAGAATTTTTGAGTCGCTGTTTAGTTCCGGCTGGATGTAGCTCACCGGAGCAGTAAACTCTTTATCCGTAAACTCAAAAACCTTAACGTTGGCCATATCACCTTCTTTTACTTTGGCAGTTTCAACAGAATACAACTGACCGAGTACCCAAACTGAATTCATAGTGTTGAGTTCAATTACAGCTTCGCCTTCACCGGCATAATCTCCTTCGCGGATTTTTACTTCCGTAACAATACCATCCACCTTACTTATAACAGGTGTTGATTCAAAAATTTTCTGGGTTTCTTCTACCTGCTTTAATTGCATTTCATTCATTCCCCACAGCAGTAATTTGTTCTTAGCACTCTCAGCTAAAGCGGAATAGTTAATTTCCGCTCCTTTTAGTTTTTGTGAACGCTGTAAAGCAAGCAGGTAATCCTGCTGAGCGGCTGACAATTGTTCGCTGTAAATTTCGAACAGCACATCTCCTTTTTTAATAAGCTCTCCGGTGTTTTTAAAATTCAGTTTTTCAATCCTGCCACTCACGCGGGAACTGATAACCGTATTTTCATTTTGATTCAGATCAACCCTGGCTGAAATTCTTAGTTCCTCCGAAATGCTTCTAACGCGTACGGTGTCAACCTGAATATTCGCCAGCTTGATTTGTGTCTCGCTGAAACGCATCTTCCCTTCCTCGCTTTTGTTGATGGTCACCTTGGTGAGCTTCATTTTGCAGATGGGGCAATTACCAGGTTGCTTCTCCATCACCTGCGGATCCATTGAGCAGGTGTAATATTCATTGGCAGCAAGATGCTCACTGTGTTTCTTTTTGTTACAAGCAGAAACAAATGCGAGAAAAATTATTGCCAGCCAGAGATTCTTCATGTCATTTCGTTTTTATGAAAGCTTCACTGTCTATCATGTATTGCGCATTGAAAGCTATCTCGTCCTCTTCGCGCAATCCTCCAAGCACTTCAATCATATCCTGAACTTTCCGTCCGGTTTTTATCAATGAGGTTTGAAAGAGGTTTCCCTTTTTGAGAAAGACTACCTGCTTATTGCCAAGGTCTAATATGGAAGAGAGCGGAATCCACAATGCTGCAATCTCTTTGCTCCTTATTTCCGCAGTTACAAGATTTCCGACACGAAACGCATGGGCATAATTTTTCAGATAAATCCGAACTGTTGAAGTGTTGTCATCCGCATTATAGAACTGCTGGATGAAGTCAACTTGTGCGTGAATTTTATCTGTAAAATTCTCAACCGTTAAGTCTGCTTTATCACCGACTTTGATGTTGACTGCATCTTCTCTGAAAATTTTGAGCAGCGCCCAAAGTTCGTCCGTGTTTACTATCCTGAAAACTGTCTGCCCTTTTGTAACGTAATCACCTTCCCTGACAATTTCTGATGAGGATTTCGCGACAACAGTTGTCGTAGGTAAATTGTTTTCCATTCCCGACATACCCGATTGTGATGGATTACCGGTAACACTCATAGGCGTGTTATCTTTTTCGAAAACCACATATCCATTCTGTGGTGAAGAAACAGGGAAAGTCAGAGAAGGTTTTTTTAATGAACTAAGACTTTGAATCTGTTCACCGCTCAATCCAAGCAATCGCAGTTTTTTTTCTGCCGACTGGAGTGACGTGCTATTTGCATCACCTTCATTTAAAAGAAAAACAAAATCATTTTGTGCGTTAACCAGTTCAGGGCTGTAGATTTCGAAAAGCTTTTGTCCTTTGTTTACCTTTTGTAAACTATACTTGACGAACAGTTTTTCAATGCGACCGTTCACTCGGGCAGCAACATTCAAAAAACGCCTTTGGTCGTAATCCAGAATTCCTGTGGCCGTAATTTGAGGAGTTAAAGTTTTCCTCAGAAGTTTTATGGTCGTTAATTGTGACACAACGGATTGGTTGGAGGGCATCAATAAATCATTTACTTGAAGCTCATTGGTGTTAACCGTATTTTGGTGCCGGGTAGTTGCTGAGATACTCATGTCCGAATGATTCATGGAGGAGTGGTCGAACATATTTGTATCTCCCATATTCATAGTGTCATGCGAAACGCTCTTGTCAGAAACTTCGTTATGAGAATTGGTTTGTTGATGCCCCTCATGTTCCGCTGTTTTGTTTTTGCATGAAGACAAAAACAAACAGAGAAACGCTGTAAGAATTTTACCGTATCTGAAATTCCTTTTCATATTCCGTTTGCAGCGTTAATAATTCCATCAGTTGGTCAAGGCGATTCAGCTGGCTCATTTTCAGCATTTGCCAGGCATCAAGCACAACAAACAACTCACCATTGTTTTGTTCGAAAGCAAGCGAAGCCACCTGATAGTTTTTCCTCATAGCAGGAAGAATGCTGTTGTCAGTGGTTTCCAGTTGTTTCTTTTGATAAGAAATTTTGGAGCGAAGTGTTTCCAACTTACCGGCAACTTCGTTAGCCATACTCTGTTGTTCTCTTTGTAAGGCGATATTTTCAAAATCGAGTCCCTTAATATTTGCTTTCCACATACGCGAACTCCACGGTGCAATAGGAATAGTGACCATTCCCATCAGGGAAAACAACTGCGGTTGTTTCCCAAACGTAAACATGTGGTCGTACCGCAAGCCGAACTCAGGAAGGCGCGATGAACGCTCCAGTTTCTGACGCGCCTGATTTACTTCAATCATCCGCTGCATAGAGGCAATTTCACTCCGCACGGAAGAAACCCGGGATGTATCAATTGTTACTTCGTCATAATTGCGAACTGTGTATGTTGTATCAATCGTGAACTCAATATTCTTGTCGCGGTTCATGAGTGTGTTTAGCATGATTCGCTTTTGTGCAATTTCGTTTTCGAGCATCAACTGCATGCCTTTCAATTCCGCTAATTGCGCTCTCGCTTTGAAAATGCTGTTCAGTTTTTCGTTGTTGTATTGATAGCGGATTTCACTGCTTTGAATCACTAGATTAAGAAGTTCTTCGCTTTCTCTTAGAACGGTTCGCTTTCTCAGCATTACCGCCCACTCATAGTAATTCATCTTCGCTTCACTCAACAATTGATTTCGCTGGTAATTTTTACTTTCTGTTTCTACCCGGCTCATGCTTTTCATGTAATTAAAATTCATGTTCTGCCTGACACGATTCGGAAACATCTGTTCCACACTAAGCATAAATGAACCCATACCTGCATTACCGCCTTCTGCTCGCCACATACGTGCATCATAAGGCGTCATAAAAAAACCTGCGCCTGCCTGTGGAGGCATCCAGCTTTTTGCTCCGGCAGCATACGCATCGAGCGCGTTAATCTTCGCCTCATATACAAACAGCATAGGATTGTTTTGCTCAATAGAATTCAGAACACTATCGAGGGATAATGCTTGTGCTACAACTCGCGTCTGCGGGAGAAACGCAATACCTAAAACGAATAGTATATTTCTAAAAATTGTTTTCATCTCATTCATCTTCGAATTGTTGAACCACAAGCCTTCCGGTTTTTCTTAACTCTCTTTCTCTTACTAAAGCATAAACAACCGGTAATACAATCAACACAAAGAGTGTTGAGGTAATCAGTCCGAAAACAAAAGGAATAGTAATGGGTTTCATTACATCGCTTCCTGTTCCTGTTGCAAGCAGCACCGGCAATAAACCGATAATATCCACCAACACCGTCATCAACTTCGGTCGAAGGCGAAGAACGGCACCATCAAAAATTGCCTGCTCAATATCCTGATTGGTGATAGCGCTTCCCGATTTTTTACTTTCAGAGCTTACATTGTAAACGGCATTATTAAGATACACCAGCATCAACACGCCTGTTTCCACTGCTACACCAAAAAGCGCGATGAATCCTACCGCAACAGCTACCGAAAAATTCACATCGAAGAAATAAAGCGAATAAGCCCCGCCCACCAAGGCAACAGGAACACTAGTGAGAACAATCACAACTTCGCGAAAAGTGTGAAAAGTGAAATAGAGAATAACCGTGATGATGATGAGCACTATCGGAATCAGAATGGTCAATCGTTTTTGTGCGCGCACCTGGTTTTCGTATTGACCGCTCCAATCAAGAAAATACCCTTTAGGCAGTTTCTTGACAGCATCTTCAAGTTTTTTCTTTGCATCAGCTACGGTGCTTCCCAAATCACGTTCGCGAACATTGAACAAAAGTGTTCCCCGCAGCATAGCGTTTTCGGAGTTTATCATTGGAGGTCCCTCGTTGATAGAAATATCAGCAACTGCTGAAAGAGGAATTGAACCGTAGGTAGGTGAGTTAACTAAAAGACGATTTAAGTTGTCGAGACTGTTTCTGTAATCCTGAGCAAATCGCGCGTTTACTGAAAAACGCTGCCGTCCTTCAACAGTTGTCGTAATATTCATTCCTCCCAGTCCGCTTTCTACTACCATGTTTACATCATCCACAGTTAAGCCGTAGCGTCCGATTTCATCACGCTTCACTTTTATCTCCACGTATTTTCCGCCTGTAATAGGGTCAACATATAAATCCTTTACGCCCTCCACATCCATTAACTCTCTGCGGAATGCCTGAGCAAGTTTATTGATGGTATCGAGATTTTGCCCGTAAATTTTTACGCCAACATCAGTTCTGACTCCTGTAGAAAGCATATTAATGCGGTTGATGATGGGCTGTGTAAAGGCATTGATTACACCGGGTATTTGAAGCTTGGCATTCAGTTCTTCTATGATTTTATCTTTCGTCATTCCTTCACGCCATTCTTTTTCCGGCTTGAGAAGAATAATGGATTCAATCATACTTATCGGTGCATTATCGGTAGCGGTGTTTGCGCGTCCGGCTTTTCCTAAAATGTTTGCCACTTCGGGAATGCTCATAATTATTTTATCCTGCACCTGCATAATGCGCTTTACTTCGCTGTTTGAAACATCGGGCATGGTAACCGGCATAAAGAGAAGGGAGCCTTCATCAAGAGGCGGCATAAATTCTGTTCCGATACTCAACACAAGAGGAACACTGCCAAGAACCAATAGAATACTTACCGTTATCGTTGATTTTTTCCAACGCAGGCATAGACGTATAACCGGTTCGTAAATACGTCTAAAAAATCTTGAAACGGGATGTTTGCTTTCCGGTCGGACTTTCCCTTTGAGCAACAACACCATTAAAACAGGCACAAGAAAAACAGCAACGAGAGCGCTGCCCATCATGGCAAAGGTTTTCGTCCAGACCAGAGGAGAGAAAAGTTTTTGCTCCTGCCCCGTCAGTAATAAAATAGGTGCAAACGAAACCAGCGTTACCAAAATAGAGTTAAATACCGCCTTGCCAATCAGTTTGGCTGACGCTTCAATTTTCTTCTCTCTCTCTTCGTTGGTAAGCATTTTCTATTTTAAGTTTCTTCCGGTGATATACTTTTCATTGCATTCTCTACCATTACTATTCCTGCATCCACCAAATCACCAACTGCCAACGCTACACCTGCCAAAGACATAATGTTGGATGTAATTCCAAACCATTTCATCATGATGAATGCAATAAGAACAGACAACGGAATGGTAACTACTACTATCAAAGCGCTTCTTACGTGCAGAAGGAAAATGAACAATACAAGAGATACTACAAGTATTTCTTCCCAAACTGCTGTTGTCAACGTAGCGATGGTGGCTTCAATCAGATCGCTGCGGTCATAAGCTATATGAAACTTTACTCCATGCGGAAGACCTTTTCCTACATCGTTAAGTTTTACTTTCAACCGATCAATCACATCCTTGGCGTTTTCGCCATAGCGCATTACCACAATACCACCCACTTTTTCCCCTTCTCCGTTTTCCTCAATAATCCCAAGCCGCAAATCCCCTCCCATCTGAACAGTAGCGACATCCTTTACACGTACAGGAATTGTATTCACTGTTCTCAACGGAATTTCTTCAATGTCTTTGATTTGTTTAATGTAACCCAATCCGCGAATGATGTAAGCCATATCACTCATCTCGTATTTCCTTCCACCCACATCGTTGTTGTTTGCTTTGATTTTCCCCACCACATCCATCAGCGGAATGTTATAGTATGAAAGTTTACTGGGGTCAATGACTACCTGGTATTGTTTTTGGAAACCGCCAAAAGATGCGACTTCACTTACGCCTTGCACAGTCTGTAACGCAAATTTGATGTAGTAATCCTGCAAGGCACGTAATTCTCCAAGGTCATAACCAGGAGCATCAAGCGTATACCAGAATATATGACCAAGGCCAGTGCCATCCGGGCCAAGTGTAGGAGTTACACCCTGAGGGAGCAAGCGCTGCGCATAATTCAACCGTTCAAGAACTCTTGTGCGTGCCCAGTAGATGTCAACGTCATCCTCAAAAATTACAAAAACGAAACTCATGCCGAACATGGAATTGGCACGAATGGTTTTCACACGAGGAATTCCCTGCAAATTACTGACAAGGGGATAGGTAACCTGGTCTTCCATGATTTGCGGACTGCGACCCATCCATTCAGTAAAAATGATTACTTGATTCTCCGACAAGTCGGGAATAGCATCTACCGGGGTGGTTTTCACCGCATAAATTCCATACGCAGTAACTGCCGCAGCAATCAGCAAAACGATGATGCGGTTTTTCAAAGCCCAGGTGATGAAATAGTTAATCATGGTTATGAGATATTTCCCGAGTTGTCAATCTTACTTGTTATGGTTCTCCAAGTCCTTTAAGAATTCATCACCTTCTTTATAATCAGGATTTTCTTTTTTGAAGTCAGAGAGAAACACCAAGGCTTCATGATAAGTTTTCTGTTCTAATTCCATTTCGCAAATTGGGCACTTTCCAGCTTCGTCCTTTATAATGTGAGGATCCATAGGACACTGAAAAACTTTAGCGTCCATTGCATGATGCGAAACCTCAGTTTGTGTTGTTGCTTTGCTTTCTTCTTTCGAAGCTGAATTGTTGCAGGAAGAAAAAGCGACTATAGCAAGCGTAACGATTAAGGATATTTTTCTCATTGTTTGATAAATTTTTGAGTGAATAATTTGTTAGTTGATTTCAATTGCAGAAAATAAATTCCAGTTGAAAAGATAGAGGTTGACAAATGATAGTTAGCAGTGAATTCATTGGAGTATATTTTTTCTCCAAGAGAGTTGAAAATACTTAGGGAAAGTTTTTCGCTGCTTTTTGAAGTGATGTGCAAATTATCGCATGTGGGATTCGGATATACAGAAAAACTATTTTCTGCAATTTCATTTGAAGATGAAATTACCGTTGGTGTAAAAGTGCCGGAACGATATTTTACAGTGCCTGAATTATCGTCCTGCCAAACCACATACACTTTCCCGTTAGCTACGGCAACATCTGTATTTGTTTCGTTGGCTAAATCAACGGTGTCATAGTTGGCGGGAAAACCGTTGGCAATGTTATTAGTGAAAAGTATAGGCAGTTGTGTTGCCCCACTTACGTTTTGTTTCCAAACAATAGCTACTGCTTTACCAAAATTTGCAATACGCGGATAGTTTTGTTGAGTAAGCCCGGTAATTGGCCCGGTGAGCTGAGTATGCGAAATTAAAGCCCCAGTGCTTATAGAAGTTTTGCTAAGATAAACGCGATAGCTTCCACCTCCACTGCTCATAAAAACAGAATACAACGTATCGTCAATAATTACTCCATCAGGACCGCTGGAAGGGCACGACATAATCATCCAATTATTTGTATCAACAGCAAAGCCATTCGGGAAAGAGTTTCCTCCATCAATTGAAATGCCTGCCCACATATCGCGAATGTTTGATGCGTTGTCGCGGTAAAGCATAACACTGACATTGCCGTCAGATAAAATTGTTCCGGGACAACAATCACAAACTTCATCTCCTGCACCATTGTAATCGCTTGCTTTTACATCGGGCGAAAAAGAGTTGCCCATATCGGCTGATTTAGCAACCACCCAACGCGAATCACCAAAAGAGGGGTTAAATTTCATGAAAGCTACGAGGGGGTTTCCGTTATCATCAATAGTTACAGCAGGGAAACGTGTAATGCTATCACCGACATTATCCACCTGAACCGGTGCCGAAAACGAAACGCCACCATTGAAGGAACTCATAATATAGACGTGCTTGCTGGTATCAGTAGATTCGGGTGTTTGACGAACCACCACATAAACCGTGTCGCCTTGTGCAGCAATAGCGGGACCCATCCAACTGGCGGTTGCTACGGTAAGCCAAGCGGGATTTAATTTTACAGGCGTGTTAAAAGCAGTGCCGTTCCATCGCGAGAAAAAAACGGATTCATCACTCATTCTTCCCCATATAACGAGTGGATTTCCTGAACCGTCAACAACCACACGCGGCTGCATGTTATCGTGGCTGTTGTTGGCAATATCCATCGTCATATTCCAGGTAATGCCACTTTGTGCAGAAGTAAAGATGCCGGTGCTGCATAACAGCAGAAGTAAAAAGTTCTTCATTGTCGGATTATTTTTTGGGTGATAAAATTATTTTGAGGGTTACTGTTTATAAATTTTTTGGTTCATTAAATTTATTCCGTCAGTAACCTGCAGTAGATAATTGCCTACAGGCAAGGAAGAAATATTAACAAGGAAATTGTTGCCGTTAGCAATTTGCGAAAACACCTCTTCGCCAATAAGATTAAAAATTTTAATAGTAAATACAGACGAAACATAATTTGAAACAGAAAGAAATAACTCACAGCCTGAAGGGTTAGGATAAGCAGCTACCTTGAATTCATTCTTTATCGTCTGGACATGGGAATATACCGGTCCCTTTATTTTTGAAACCGTATTCTGCAAGCGGTTAACGTACCAGATTAATCCATCGGGACCTATTTTAACTCCGCAGATGCCAGTTTGCCCTGTGGCAATGGTGGCCAGCAACGTGGCAGGAACATTTGTTATGTCATACAAGTAAATATTTCCGTTGCTGTAATCAGAAACTATCATTCTGTTTCCCAGAACATCAATACCTGATGGCTGGGTAAGCCCGGTATTAACGACTGTCTGTTGAATAGCACTCGTGTAGTTTTTATATTCTGCGAGTGGTTCATTGTAGGGAGTTAAATTACCAACAGCATTTCCGGTGGTAATATCCATACGGATTACTCGTGTGCTGCCCCCATCAACAATATAGAGCCATTTCTTTTGTTCATCTAAAACAAGATGGCATGGTATGTCATCGTTAATTCTGCTCACGCTCACATCGGTATATCGCCAAACAATTCCCGCGCTGTGGTCGTTGCCACCTGGTTCGTGAGGAGCTACAAAATCATAGCGGACGATATTCCCCGCGTTGCCGTCAAAATCCCAATAAGCAAGGTCATGCTCCCATGCAATTCCCATTGAAAATGGTGATTGGTGAAGCATATCTATATGAGACCCGTTTCCTCCATTGGGTATAGTATAAACTTCCGGGTCCCAAAGTGCCGGTCCGGTAAAATGGCCGGTGCTGTGATTAGCATCGTAGATTCCGGGAGAAGTAGCAAACCATCCATTGTCGCCAAAAGCAATCCCGGTAGGCATACTCATAAAATGCCAATTGTTGCTATCCTCTTTTTTGACAGAAGTTTGATTTGCTTTCCCTGCATTTGAATAAATTACCGTTGAGCCGCCATCGGCTTCGGTTTCTTCACACACCACCCATAATTCGTAGTTGCTTAATGTCGGATGAAAATCTAAATCGCGTGGTTTGTTTAATCCGTCACTTAAACTGCTTATCTGTGTAACTATCGGTGTAGTTGTAATGTACTGGTCAAGAATCTGGGGAACCGGATTGCCGATTACAATTGTTTTGGCGAGCGTATCATTTGAAGTATTCAAGTCGGCATTGCTGCTATTGATATTGCCTGTCCAGACTTTTAATTGATATGTTCCTGTATCGATTGCGTTCCATTGGGTATTAAATACGAAGTCAAATTTTTGGTCGTACGGCAAAATGCTTAATCCTCCAAGTGTCTGTGAAACAGGTATTCCGTTATCAATGGAATAAAACACGTCAAGTGAGTTGATAGCAGTTGAACCATAGTTGTAAATTTTTGCCTTAATCGGAACGTTACCCACAAGTGAGTAACCGACAGAAGTTATCTTTTCCAAACCGCAGTTGAAGGAAAGTGCGGGTGTTACTGTAAAAGTCCAGGTGTTGCCCGAGCCTGTTCCTGTATAATGGTAAACAGGAAGCCCGTCAATGTTTACATAAAAGTGAAAACCGGCATCGCCCCAATCATCAACATATTTCAGTTTATATGAAGCTCCGGTTGTTAAACAGACCTGATTACTTGTAATGGTTTGATTATTTCCGTAACCATTTCCGGTAGTGGCGTCTTTCTGTCCGCCACCACTACAACCTACCTGAGTGGAATTTCCACCAGAAATAAGCGGGGTGGTACAGGAACCAGCTGCCGGATAAAGTGCCCAGAATCCCTCATAACCATAATCATCTGTGATGATAGTAACGGTAACGGCATTTTCACCCACGTTGCATTGTGCATGAATGTAAATAGTTCTACCCGTTAAAAGCAGCAGCGTAATAAGAGTGGTAACTGTGTATTTCATAAAATGAAATTTTTGTTGAGAATGATTTATTGTTTAATGAATTTTTGAATGAACGATTTTTTGTCGGTTTTTATCTGAACAAAGTAAAGTCCGTTAGACCAGTTGGCAGTAGACAGTTGGCAATCAGCTGTGAATATGGAAGTATAAATTTTCTCGCCCAGCGCATTGAAAATAGTTGCGGAAAAATTTTCCCTATCCGATGAAATGATATTCAGAAAATCCGTTGATGGATTAGGAAAAATGGAAAAACTCCTTGAAGAACTTTCGTTTGTCACACCTGTTGAAAAGGTATCCAGCACTACAAACGAACCCATCATGCCATCGTCTTCATGGTGCAAGAGATGACAGTGATACATGTAAGGAGTAGTTGCATCAGCAAAGTCTTCAAATTTTGTAATGAACGAAACAGTTTGCATAGGCATCACCAGCACTACATCTTTTTTACCCTTTTCGTAATTCGGCACAGCACTCCCGTTTATATTTAGAATGTAGAAATGCATATCGTGAATATGAAACGGATGGGCAATCTGTGTTTGGTTATTGAGTGTCCAAACTTCGGTGTTGTTTAAGTAGGTCGTAATGTTGATAGTGTCCATGCTGAATTTGTGTCCGTTGATAGTGAACGGACCTTCCACCATTGTTTGCATTCCCATAGTTTCAGGTGCAAGTAAAAATGAGCGGGTAGTATTTGCCTGTCCTTGCAGCCAGGGTGAGTTTTGAATTAAAGTTGCCGGAATTGTGGTAACAGGATTTACCGTAGGTGCGATAACTTTAATCTTTAGCAAACTAAAATCGGCACCGTTAAGCGGATTCAAATCATAATCGGGAATACTTGCCATACCCATACCTACCTGTGCAGAACCGATTATTCCCGTTGGAAGGTCAGAGCCGTAATTCATTAAATAAACCGAATCGTTTTGCAGAGAAGAAAGGTCAACGAGAATTTCAGCACGCTCACCATTTGATAAACGCAAACGGTTTAATGTAATGGAAGAATCAATCAAACCGCCATCGGTAGCAATGAGATGAAAATTCATGTTGTTCGAAAATCCGAAAAGAAAAGTTCTGTCTGATGCACCGTTAAGCAAACGTAAACGCACCACCTGTGCAGGTGCGTTGAGATAAGGATTAATGGTTCCGTTGACCATCGGCAAAGTATCAAGCGCAGTTGCAATTGCAATTTGATGAAGAATGTCAAATGCTTTTGTCTGCACTATAACCGGGAAATCATCCACCCCATAAGTTCGCGGCAAAGTGAGAGCACTTTCGGCACTATCCCTTACTATTATCATTCCTGCTAAACCCTTTGAAACGTGCCGGTCAGTTTTGTTATCTCCATGCGGGTGATACCAAAAAGTTCCGGCACTATTGAGAATTTGAAAATGCGGTGACCATGTTGTATTCTGCAAGATAATTTGATGAGGTCCGCCATCTGCCATTGCAGGTACGTGTAAACCATGCCAGTGAATTGTTGTTGAATTTCCGCTGCCTGTTAAATTATTAGTTACATTCATGGTAACCCAATCCCACTTATTTAAAATTAAAGTTGGTGCAAGAAATGAGCCGTTGATGCCATACGTAGGAGTGTTAATTCCATTCCAAAATTGGGTAACACCTTGTTGAATATTGAGATTGAAATTTGTTCCCGTAAGTGTTGGTGGGATGAAAAGGGGATTCTGACCTTTTAAAAATGCGAATTGAGAAAGTAAGAGAATGATTGCTATACGTTTCATCTTAGTGTTGGATAATTATTCTTTGAGTAAGAAAAAAGTTATTTCCCGAAAGAGAAGCTATGTAAATACCACTTGGGATATTTTCAGTTGATATAGAAAAATCTGTTGCGTTCTCGTTTTCTGAGCAAATTTTCTGACCTGAACTATTCGTAATTGCGAATTGAAAACCCGATTTCATATCGGTGGAAATTGTCAAATTGTTCCCAACCGGGTTTGGGGTAATACTGAAATATCGGCTCCTGTAGAGGCGATTAATGGCAGAAGTTTCATTGACATGCAAAATGAAGGTGAGCGTATCTTTCGTTGTGGGGTAGTTAATATCCCAAATCGCGTAACGGATAATTGCAGTTCCGTAATTTACATGCGGAGTAATATGCAGGAGGATAAACCCTGACTCAGTTGGGAAAACCGGATTGGTTGTTCCGGTATCCATCAAAGAAGTGTAGCACACTTCATTATCACAGACTGATGCCTCCCAGTTTTGAGGGACGCTTTCACTTACTTTTTCCCATTGGAAATAAAGCGTGTCATTACCGGTGTTGAGTTGAGAGATAGTAAGTGTCTGCAAATCCTCCATTACACCCGCCACCTCAACAGTATCGTTTGGGGTTATAGAATAGGATTGTGCAAAACAAAAATCAGTAGCTGTAAATATTGCAACTGCAAGAAGAATTATGTATTTGAGTTGCTTCATAACTTAGTGAACAACGGTAAGATTTTGCGTTGTTATTTTTCTGTTTACCTGCAACCGAACTAAATAATTTCCATTTGGCAATAGTGCCGAATTGAATTGTCTTGTAACCGCACCGTTTTGTCTTTCGTTTGCTATTACAGCTATTTGTTTCCCCGCAATGTCGGTAACATCAATCACCAGGTTTGAAGATTCTTTCAAATCAACATTGATGGAAACCATGCTATTGGCAGGATTGGGAAATACGTTGAAAGAAGAAATAACTGATGACAAATTTTTAATCCCAGATGGATTCATCTCATCATGGAGAGCCAAAATTGAATCGCGCATTTCCGTAGTGTCGGCAGTAGAAAAACTAAGCGTAGAAAACATTGTCCGATGATCCATGCCACCTAGTAAAACGACCGTTGGCATTCCAAAGCCACCGTAATGCGCCACCTGTACTGCTCCGCTATCGAAAGGCATAAAAAGCGGGAGGTTGTTGGTTGTAACCCATGATTTCGAATACGTACAGGTAGTGGAATTAACGTAAGGGAAAGCGTAAGCCCTAACCATATCAGGATATTGTGCGTTTACATTGTTTGCCATTGCCTGAATTTTTTTTGCAACTGGTGGACAAGCACTACAATTTGCCATGTAATAAATAATGGCGACTGCTTTACCTGAGTCGAGGTCATTAAACAGGTGGTGATAGTTGCCATTACAATCATTGCCTTCAAAATCCATAGCAGTTTGAGCTGTGGAGGTAGCGACAAGAAATATTAACAAGAGGGATATATAAATTGACTTTTTCATTTTAGGTGATTTTATTTTTTAATAAATGCTGAATTACAAAAGGACTGTTGAGACTTTGGCATTAACAACCATAGCCGTTCAGAAATAACGGCTCAACAATACCAGAAATTAAATGCGGATAACCCTATCGAACAGAAAAATCGGAGTTCGTGGTTTGAACGGGGGAGGATGATAGAGCTTTGATGCGAACTGCGGCAATTGAAGAGAAAGAGAAATTTCATTTTGCAATGCAGGTTGAAATTCAAATTTTGGTAGAAAAGTTTTAAATGAGAACTGCTTGACTTTTGCAGGATCAATTTTTGCTTTAAAGACAACCGTTTTGTCTTTGCAGCAATTCCTTTTCATAGGCTTTTTACCGCACTTGCAACCATGCCCATCATCGTCAAAAAATTTAATGGATGTTATTTTGCCTCTACAAAAATGGACGCTGACAGCCATTCCTGAATTTACAAACAGGAATAAAAAGAGAACTAATATAGCCGTTGCCTTTTTCATTTGAGTAGCTAATATATAGTTTTATTAAAGGCATGGCAATTTTTCATTCCTTTGGAATAACAGAGGTCAAATAATTAGGGTGTAGGAGATTTCATCATAGTTTGAAAAGGTCAGTCAATTATAAAATACTTCAAAGGGATATTTATAATCACAGACGTATTCAAGAAAAATCCATTGATTAATTCTTTGAAATTACTTGTCCGCATTTTTCTGTTTTTATTGAACTAAAATAAAGCTTGTAAGGTGGTAACTAGTGGTTATCTTAATTGAAGAATCGTTATTGATGTCTTCCCTTATTAATTGAAACCGTTCCATGGTAGATTTATTGGATTGAATTGTGAACTGACTCTCCTTCTCAATTTCTTAAATCATGAATTTTTGCAAAAGGTTGAATTAATAGAGTTTCGACTTTGTAGTTTATAATCGTTTAAAAACGGTCTTAAACGATTATAAACAGTTTAAAACGATTCAGCCGTTTAAACCTGTTTAAAAACGGATAATGAACTTCAATGGTCATGAGTTTCATAAGTCTCAAAATTGTAATTGGCTGTTTAATTTGGTCATATCCTGTTCCAACTTTTTATCCAATAACTTCGCATAGTGTTGGGTTGTAGTAATATGCTTATGCCCCAACATAGAAGACACACTTTCGATAGGTACACCGTTGTTAAGAGTAACGGTTGTGGCAAACGTATGCCGAGCTATGTGAAAAGTGAGGCACTTTCTAATGCCACATAGGTCCGCAAGGTTTTTCAGGTACGCATTCATTTTCTGGTTGCTGATTACACGGAATATCTTTTTATCTGGCTCCCAGACTTCAAATTTGTAGCAGTATTTTTTCAGCAAACGCAGCGGTACTTTAAGCAAGGGAATATTCGACTTAACGTTGGTTTTTTGCCTGCGTGTGCGTATCCAGTATTTGCCGTTCTCCTTATAGATGTTCTTAACTGCTAGATTGCGTAAGTCAATATATGCAAGACCTGTAAAACAACTAAATACAAAAAGGTCGCGCACATTGGATAGTTTATTAGCTGGTAGCTTTGAGTTAATAAGTGTTTGCAGTTCGTTTTCAGATAGATAATCCCTAACTACTTCCCTCATACTAATCTTAAACTTTTGAAAAGGGTCTTTATCAGCCATCCATGCGCCAGCGCAGTTTTGTAGTTTGTCTTAAAAAGTTGCATGTGTTTCATTGCAGCGTTATGTTCACATTTGCCGGTAGTTTTAAGGTATAATTCAAAGTTCTCTATAAACTGCAAATCAACTTTGTTGCAGGGAATATCTTCTAACGAGTAAAATTCTTTCAGACAACCTTTAATGTGTGACCGGGTGCGGCTGTATTTCTGTATAGTAGCTTTTGAGTTGTTTGCACCGCTTATAGTCTTTTTACGGTCAATAAATTTATCGAACAGGTTAAGAATAGTTGGGTCAAGAGTTTCTGCGGTATTTGAATCACCGGTAACTCTTTCTCTAACCGTAAGCACGTCACAAGGAATCCCACGCTGTATTAACTGCTGGTATGTTAATAGTGCCTTCTGCCGATACTGGTTGGTTAAGTTGATTACATAACCTTTGTCTGGGTGCTTGCCTTTCATGCCCTGTTCCTTAAAGTCCCAGGTATCGCGCTTTAGTTCGTAGTTAAGGCACACTTCGGTTCGTTTCCCTGCAAGTATCATACGCATATAAAGCGCGTACCGGTCTTCGGTCCCAGACTTTAGCTTGGGGTAAAATCTAATTTTCAACGGTTGCAATTCCATGCTGCAAAATTTCGTTTGTGAAATTCGCAGTCTGAAAGCAGGGCTGTTAGCGCAACGTAACGCAACTATCCAAAACGTTCTGAAGCAAAACAAAAAGGCAAAAGCAACTGGATTTTTACGCTCGATTTACGCTCGCTTAGGGTGCGTTTCGCTACGTTTTGTTGCGGTGTAGCAAATACACTAAATCCGATGAAACCCAATACTGGCGGGCATTTGCGGCATATTTCGGATTATTGCAATATGCCGCTGGCGGAAAGAACAGGGAATACATACTTGTATTCTGAGAATGAAATTCACAAATCTCTAGTGGTAAACCTTTTCTTAGCATAGGGAAAGTCTTATATTGTATGCTAAATTGTATGCTAAAAATAATGAGCGACATACAAATTAAATCGTAAGTCGCTCATTTTCAGTGCACCCGAAGGGAGTCGAACCCCTAACCTTCTGATCCGTAGTCAGATGCTCTATCCAGTTAAGCTACGGGTGCAATTCTTTGAAATGTGCGGAGGGAGAGGGATTCGAACCCCCGGAAGGCTCATCACCTTCGACTGTTTTCAAGACAGTTCCAATCAACCACTCTGGCATCCCTCCGCGGGCGAAAATAGAAAAGCAACAAACAATGCAAAGAGCTTGCAAAAATTATTTTTAAAAGAGTGAAATCTCTTACTAAAATTTGGTCAATGGTATAAAAAATATAATTTTATGGCTCTGTCTTGACACACAGATATTCTTTAAGAAACACAACTTTTTATCTAACACACAGCATTATGAAGCATTTGCACTCTGACGCAATTGCCCTAAAAGTAATAGCATGTATTGCCATACTAGCAGGGACAGTATTTTTTCAAAACTTAAAAGCACAATGTCCATCCCCATGTGGTGCATCTTCTTTTAATGAAGGCGGAACTGTAACACCCATCGCAAATTCTGTTGGCACCGTAAACGTAGGTGCAGGTACTTTTGTAAACGTAAATGTCCACAACGGGGGACGCTACATACTAAGCCATTGTAGCACCCCTACACCTTTTGGAACAAACAATACGCAGCTCAGTTTGTATAACTACGCCTCGGGTTCGGCTTGTGTGGCATACAACGATAACCCGGGAGGTGCATGCGGGAACAGGGCTGTAATAGACTATACTTCGGGAAGTAATGGAGTGTTGCAACTTCAGTCTAATAGAAACAACTGTTTAGGCTTTAACGGAACTTCCGGTGCTTTGACTTACCAGTGTATTGGCCCCGGAGATACTACAGTTTATGGAAACGGATATTGGAATTTATATGCATGGAATGCAGGAGATGCAAACGGTAACAGTGGAGCATGGTCTTCGGGTTACAGCGGATACATGTCTGTAAATTCACTTTCGTTTAACACAACCAGCTATTGGCCGGTCTTGGGTTCTCCATCTAATTATTCAGGATACTTGGGTTGTGAAGTTGGTGTAGATTATCATTCATGGAGTGCGAAACGAACAGGCTTTGATTGTGGTATTTATTCCATAACAGTTGACAACCATGATGATTTAATTCAGGTAATAGTAAATGGATCCGCTACAACATTAACCGGTACTAGTGGAACGCCAACTGTAGTTTATACCGGTTTATTGAATAATTCGAGTTTAGTTATTGTGCGTGGGTCAGAGGGGCCGGGGAATTCCAATGCCAGTATTACACTAACCAATATAACTACTACATTAAATGGTGGCGATGTAGGTGTTGATCAAACAGTTTGTTCACCTGGTGACCCGGCAACTTTTAATAATCTTGCAGGTGCATCAGGTGGTGCGGGGGGCTATAACTACCAATGGTACTCACAAACAAACTGTACCGGAGGAGGCTCGCCAATAAGCGGGGCCAATGGTACAACCTACAACCCACCTGCGGGTTTAAGTAATACAACATGTTATTTCAGATCTGTTACAGACGCCTGTGGTAATGCAGCCTTTACTGCATCAACACAGGTTACGGTTAATCAACCACCTACAGCTGCAGCATCAATAAATGCATCTCCAAGTAGTAATATTTGTAACCCAACCCTAGTATCGTTGAACGCAGCGGGAGGGAATCCCGGTACCGGAGGTGCTTGGACGTGGTATGCTAACTCGTGCGGTGGAGCTCCAATGGGTACTGGAATCTCGATTAATGTTTCACCAAGCTCAACGACTACTTATTTTGTTAGAGCAGAAGGAAGTGGGCCATGCAGTTATCCAACCGCTTGTACACAACGAACTATTACAGTTAACCAACCTTCAACAGCTCCAACTAGCTTGTCTGCTACTCCTTCAAACTCATGTGCCGGAGGAAATGTAGTGCTTTCAGCCAGTGGGGCATCACTTGGTACGGGAGCAAATTATGTATGGTATGAAGGCGGTGCAAGTTGCGGTGCAGGGGTACAAATTGCATCCGGGACATCAAATTCTATAACTGTAACTCCAACCACCACTACAACTTATTGGGTACGTGTGGAGGGCCCACCACCATGTGCTACTACAACAGCTTGTGCTACAACTACTGTTACCGTTAATACAAATTCAACAGCACCAACCGGAGTTAACGCTTCTACAGATACTTTATGCAACGGTGCCGGATCTTCTATTTTAACCGTACAAGGTGGTTCACTGGGAACAGGTGCAAGTTGGGTTTGGTATGCAAACGGATGTGGATTAGGCGCATCTGTTGGCAGCGGCCCATCTATAGTAGTATCACCGTCATCTACAACAACCTATTTTGTTAGAGCAGAAACAACCGGAGGCAACCCTTGTTCTTCACCAACTGCTTGTGCATCTAAGCAGATTTTCGTAAAACAAAACTCAACTGCCGCTAGTTCTATTTCTGGAACATTGGTAGTATGCAACGGGGTATCCACCACCCTATCTGTATTGGGAGGTAGTTTAGGATGGGGAGCAAACTGGCAATGGTATTCGGGCTCTTGTGGAGGTGCTTTTGTGGGCTCAGGAACATCAATAACAGTTAGCCCAAACACTACTACTACTTATTTTGTAAGAGCTGAGGGACAGTGTAACACTACCTCTTGTGTGTTTACAACAGTTACAGTTAACGATACATCGCAACCGGCTACATCTATTCTAGGTCCAGCATATATCTGTTTTGGAAGCGGAACAAACTTAACTGTAAACGGAGGTTTTCTTGGAACAAGCGCTAACTGGCGTTGGTACAGCGGTAGCTGCGGTGGCACATTAGAAGGTACGGGAGCTGTGCTGCCGGTGGCACCTATAAGTACTACTACTTACTTTGTTCAAGCTGTTGGATTGTGTAACACTACAATTTGCACTCAGTTTACATTACCTGTTAATCCATTACCACAAGGTAATATTTCGGGGTCAACAGATATTTGTGCCGGCTTCTCAACCAATATTACTTTCAATTTCACAACAGGCACAGGGCCGTTTAATATTGTTTATACCGATGGCACCAACTCTTACCCATTGAATGGGGTAAACAACGGAGATGTGGTAACTGTTACTCCCGGAAGCACAACCACTTATCAGTTTACATCTATTACCGATGCCCTAGGATGTGTGCGCACAACTCTGTTTGGCGGGGCTGCTACTGTTACAATAAATCCTTTACCTGACATAAATTCAGTAACTCCAACTCCTGTATTATGTAACGGTGGTTCTACTGGAAGCATTACCATATTAGCATCAAATGGTACTCCCCAACTTACATATTCTATTGACAGTGGATTAACAACACAAACTTCAAACGTGTTCAATAACCTCTATGCAGGCTTTTATAACATTGCAGTTATAGATGCAGAAGGGTGTTCGCGTCATTTACCTGGTCAAATACAGATTACAGAACCTACACCATTGGTACAAACCTCAACAACTACCGATGCAAGTTGTGCAAACGTGTTTGATGGTAAAATTGATGTTTTTGCTAATGGAGGTGTATTGCCCTATTCATATTCACTAAATGGGGGGCCTACCCAAGCCGGTAGCCAATTTACGGGTTTATCTGCAGGTAACTATGTTACATACGTTTATGATGCCAATGGATGCCTTGATACAGCGCAGATAACTATCAATAATTCTTATGCCATTACAAGCGCTATAGATTCACAGTACAATGTATCATGTTTTGGAGGAAGTGACGGTTTGGTTATTGTAGAATTAACTGGAGGAATTCCTGCATACATGTACTCTATCAATGGAAGCATCTTTGTTCCTTCTCCAATATTTACAGGTCTATCTGCGGGAAGTTACATTGTTACTCTTCGTGACTCGAAGGGGTGCACTGACTTTTTACCGGTTACCATTACACAGCCTACACAGTTGAGTGTTACCATTGATCAAGTACAAAATGTTGGTTGTAATGGTGCATCAACAGGTGCTATTTTTGTTACAGCATCAGGCGGAACAGCACCTTACTCTTTCAACTGGAGCAACGGTGATACTTTAGAAGATGCTGATACTTTGATTGCAGGAACATATACTGTCACCATTACCGACTCTAAAGGGTGTGCCACATTTGGAAGTGCTACTGTTTCGCAACCTATTCCATTGTTTGTAAGCGTTGCTTCATATAAGGATTTGAAATGCTTTAACGATTCGTCAGGTACAATTGATGTAACCGTTAACGGTGGCGTACCACCTTACTCTTACTTGTGGAATACAGGAGAAACTTCAGAAGACTTAGCGAATCTTGATTCAGCTACTTATACTTTAACAGTTACTGACGTAAACGGATGCCAACAGGTGGTTGCTCAAGCCATTGACCAACCGGATATCCTTGCTTCTACAATTTCACAATCACCAGTTAGTTGTAACGGATTAAGTGATGGGAACATAGACTTAACTGTAACCGGGGGCACCGGACCTTATTCCTATTTCTGGAACAATGGTGCAACTACTGAAGATTTAAGCAGTATACCTGCTGGCAACTACAATGTATTAATTACTGATGCAAAGGGTTGTGCTACTACTAACTCAATTCAGGTTACTCAGCCAACTGCTATCGTTCTTTCTGTTATAGTAACCAATGTTTCATGTTTTGGCGGTAACAATGGTGCTGTAACATTAACTGTAACTGGTGGGGCAGGGGGTAACACTTTCCTTTGGAATACAAGCGATACTACGCAAAGTTTATCGGGAGTAACTACCGGTGTTTACACTGTGCAAGTCACCGACCAAAACGGATGCACTGCAAGTATCAATGCAACAGTTACCCAACCTTCAGCAGCACTATCAGCAACTGCCGACTCAACTGATGTATCCTGCTTCGGTGCTAACAATGGTCAAGTAGATGTAACTGTAACAGGCGGCACCCAACCTTACTCATATTTGTGGAGCAACGGTGCAACTACTCAGGATGTTTCCGGATTAGGGCCAAATACTTATTCAGTTACAATTACAGATGCTAACGGTTGTGGATTTACTATAAGTTCATTTGTGAACGAACCTCAATTGTTAACAGCCACTATTACACCTACTCACGTAAGTTGTAATGGTGGAAGTAATGGCGCTGCTGACCTTACAGTATCGGGAGGCAATCCGGGTTATACTTACTTATGGAACAACTTTGCAACAACTGAAGATTTAAGTGGATTAACTGCCGGAAATTACACTGTAATTGTAACTGATACTAAAAACTGTCAGGTTATAGCCAGCACTACTATTACACAGTTCGCTTCGCTTAGTATTACAGGATCTGTTACTAATGTTTCGTGCTACGGAGGTAGTGATGCACAAGTTCAGATTACTACTGCTGGAGGAACAGGGACATACTCTTACCTGTGGAGCAATACTTCAACAGCTGAAGATCAAACAGGATTAACTGCCGGAAACTATATAGTAGTTGCAACTGACGGCAATAATTGTACTGCTTCGGCTGCATTTACGGTTACTCAACCTGATACACTGACCGTAACTGGTGTTGTTACTCATGTAAACTGCAATGGAAACGCCAATGGTGCTGTGAATATTACTGTAGCAGGAGGCACTGTTGTTTACAGTTACTTGTGGAGCAATGGTACAACTACCCAAGACCTAAATGGTTTAAGTGGAGGTACGTTTACGGTAACTGTAACTGATGCTCAAGGTTGTGTTGCAACAGGTACTTACACTGTTAATGAACCAACAGCTATAACTTCAACCATAACTCCTACACATGTTACTTGTGGCGGTGCTGCAAATGGCGCTGCTGACTTAACTCCGGGTGGCGGTACGCCTCCATATAATTTCTTGTGGAGCAACTTCTCATCGAACGAAGATATTAGCGGACTTAGCGGAGGGGAGTATTTTGTGATTATTACAGATGCAAACGGTTGCGCCAAACGTGATTCAGTAACAATACTTGAACCGACTGCACTTGTTCTTTCTGTGTCTGACACGGCAGTGTTATGTTTTGGGGGCAGCAATGGAGCTGTTAACTTAACGGTGAGCGGTGGCACAGTTAACTATACTTATATATGGAGCAACGGTGCTATTACCGAAGATTTATCGGGACTTACAGCCGGTACCTATTCGGTTACAGTTACTGATGCTAATGGGTGCCAGGCAAGTGTTAGTGTAGTAATTACACAACCAACTGCTGTGTTGGCAGCTACAACTGTAGCCACTGATGTAACTTGTTTTGGATCTAATAACGGCAGCGTAAACCTTACAGTAACCGGAGGGACTACAGCATATACTTTTGCATGGAGCAATGGTGCAACTACAGAAGATATCACAGGACTTGGTTCCAATACATACACCGTAACAGTTACAGATGCCAACGCCTGTGTAACGGTTGCCTCTGCCTTTGTTGACGAGCCGGTAGTATTGTCGGCTTCGATAGGTGCTACACCTGTCAGTTGTTTTGGAGGTAGCGATGGTGAAGCAGATCTTACTGTAAACGGTGGCAATCCGGGTTACACTTACCTATGGAGTAATTTTGCAACTACAGAAGATATTACAGGGTTAACTGCCGGTAACTATGTAGTAATAGTTACAGATGCTAAGGGTTGTTCGGTGACTGCAGGAACTACCATAACTCAACCAAGCCAATTGGTGGTAACAGGTGCTGTGGTAAATATACAATGTAATGGTGGCAACAACGGAAGTATCAACTTAACAGTAGTTGGTGGAACTACAACCTACAGTTATTTATGGAGCAACGGTGCTAATACACCAAGCATTTCTGGTATCACTGCAGGAGGCTATTCAGTAACCGTTACTGATGCAAATCTTTGTAATGCTTCCGCATCATTCACTGTAACAGAACCCGCAGCGCTTACAATAAGTTCGAGTAGTATTGATGTAACTTGCAATGGGATGGCTAATGGAACTGTAAATATTGCCGTAGCAGGAGGCACGACTCCGTATTCATATTTATGGAACAACGGTGCCACTACTCAAAATCTTTCAGGTTTAAGTGGCGGAACTTACTTTGTAACCATTACTGATGCTAACGGATGCATAACTGCTACTTCAGTTACTGTTAATGAACCAACGGCCATTACATCTTCTATTGCAAAAACTGATGCTACTTGTTCGGGTTTTGCGAATGGAGAGGCGGACCTTACAGTAAGTAACGGAACTCCTCCTTATACTTTCTTGTGGAGTACTTTCCAGAATACAGAAGACATTAGTGGATTGAGCGGTGGCTGGTACTATGTAATTATTAAAGATGCCAACGGCTGTGAAAAACGCGATTCGGTATTTATTGATGAGCCGGCACCTATTACTATTACCGTTTCAGATACTGATGTTCTTTGTAACGGAGCTGCTACCGGAACAATAAATATTACAGTAAACGGAGGTACACCAACTATCACTTACCTGTGGAGTAACGGTGCTACTACCGAAGACGTAACTTCTCTTGCAGCAGGAACATATTCAGTAACCCTTACTGATGGTAATGGTTGCACTGCTTCTGCTTCTGCCGCTATCACTGAACCTACCGGTTTAGTATTAAATGCCACAACTACTGATGTAGGTTGTGCGGGTGGTGCAAACGGATCTGTAGATGTAACCGTTCAGGGAGGAGTGTTCCCGTATTCTTTTGCATGGAGCAATGGTGCTACTACCGAAGACATCAACAACGTGAGCGGTGGCACATACAGTGTTACCATTACCGATGCCAACGGTTGTGTATTGAGTGATACATTTGATGTTAATGAACCGATAGCGCTTACCAGTTCTATTACACCTACACATTTGTTGTGTAACGGTGCAAACACCGGTGCGGCTGATTTACAAGTGAGTGGAGGAACATCACCTTATAGTTTCTTGTGGAGCAACTTTGCCGGCACAGAAGATTTGACCGGATTAGCAGGTGGCTACTATGTGGTTGTTATTACGGATGCCAATGGTTGTACACGTAGAGATTCTGTAGTAATTAATGAGCCTACTGCAATTGCTATTGCCACAACTGTAACCAATGTAGCCTGCAACGGTGGTGCAAATGGTGAGGTAGATATTACTGTTACTGGCGGCACACCGGGCTACACTTATCTGTGGAGTAATGGTGCTACCACCGATGATTTGTCGGCACTTACTATTGGAACATATACCTTAACCGTAACTGATGCTAACGGCTGCACTGCTTCCGTTGCAGTGGTGGTTACACAACCTTCGCCATTAGTGCTTACCGGTTTCTCCACCAACATAAGTTGTAGTGGTGGTAATAACGGTACAGTAAATACAAGTATTTCTGGTGGTGTGTCTCCATACGCATTTGTATGGAGCAATGGAAGCACTACCGAAGACCTAACGGCTTTAGCTGCAGGAACTTATACCTTAACAGTTACCGATGCCAACAGTTGCACTGTAACAGCATCTTACACGTTAACCGAGCCATCTGCAATTACCTCAAGCATAGCAGGAACAGATGTTGATTGTAATGGTGCTGCGAACGGAGTGGCAGACTTAACTCCTGGTGGTGGTGTTCCTCCTTATACCTTCTTGTGGAATTTGTTTCAAACTACTGAAGATTTGCAAAACCTGAGCGGAGGTACTTACTATGTAATTATTACCGATGCCAATGGTTGCACGAAACGCGATTCTGTGATTATCAGTGAGCCAACCAAACTTGTGCTGTCCGCAACATCAAACAATATTTTGTGTAACGGAAGCAATAATGGTAGTATAGACTTGTCAGTAGTTGGAGGCACTCCAAATTACTCTTACTTGTGGAGCAATGGTGCTGTTACGGAGGATATATCTGGATTGACTGGAGGAACATATACAGTAACCGTAACAGATTTCAATGGCTGCACTGCAACCATGTCAGTATTTATTTCTCAGCCTGTTGTGTTACTTGTAACAGGTAATGGAGTAGATGTGTCATGTAATGGAGGAAACAACGGATCAGTAAATATCAACGTATCAGGTGGTACTGCACCGTATTTCTATAACTGGAATAATGGTGAAACCAGCGAAGATATTTACAACCTAACTGCTGGCACTTACGCAGTTACTGTTAGCGATGTAAATGGCTGCAACGACACCGCATCATTTACTATTACTGCACCGGGCGGAATGCAATCAACTGTAAGCACTGTGGATGTAAGCTGCCAAGGAGCTAACAATGGATCTGCCGATTTGTTTATTACAGGTGGAACACCTCCATATACTTTCTTATGGAGTAATTTCCAGGGTAGTGAGGATATTGCCAACTTAGATGGAGGCATTTACTATGTGCTAGTAACCGATGACAACGGATGCACACACCGCGATTCCGCTATTATACTCGAGCCATCGCCACTAATTCTTTCTACCGTTGTTGTAAACATTAGTTGCTTTAATGCTAATGATGGTACGGTCAATTTAACCGTTCAGGGAGGCACACAACCGTACACTTATGCGTGGAGCCATGGGGCAAATACAGAAGATCTGAGCAATTTAAGTGGCGGAACATATGTGGTTACAGTAACTGACAATCATGGATGCACAGCACAAGCATCAGTAATTATTGTAAACCCATCGCCAATTGCGGCTAATCATATTACCAAAAACACTTTGTGCTTTGGCGATGCTAACGGGTCTATTGACTTAATTCCTACAGGGGGAACACCAAACTTTACTTTTTCATGGAGTAACGGTGCAACCAGTGAAGACGTAAATAACCTCTCTGCCGGATTGTATATTGTTACCATTACTGATTCACGCAACTGCACCAAGCTCGACTCTATAACCATCACCGAACCTGGTGCGTTGTTCACTTCCGGATTTATTAAGAATGTAAGTTGTAAAGGAAATGCTGATGGATGTTTAGATATTACCGGCTACGGAGGCACCTTACCATATGCGTTCTTATGGAGCACCGGACAAAGCACTGAAGATATCTGCTACCTAAGCGGTGGTGATTATTACGTAACTGTAACAGACGGAAATGGGTGTTCTGTGGTTTCCTTCTACCAGATTTCAGAACCTGATTCATTGGAAGTTACACTGGCGGCTACCAACGTTTCGTGTTTTGGCGGAACCAACGGTACCGTATCAGCCACCCCAAGTGGTGGAGTAAAGCCATATGAATATCTGTGGAGCGACTTTATTGTTGATTCGTTCCGCACTAACATTGGCGCAGGGTTGTATGTTATTCTACTTACTGACTCTAACGGATGCCATATTTTTGATAGTATCCGCGTAACCGAGCCAACTGCTCTTCAACTTTCAGGTGTTACAACTAATACTAATTGTTTTGGAGCCACGGATGGGGGAGTAGATATTTCAGTTACTGGCGGTACCGCACCATACACATATTCATGGACTAATGGTGCTGTTTCAGAAGACCTGAGCAGTGTTGGAGCCGGAACTTATACTGTAACGGTTACCGATGCAAACCAATGCACCACCACCGCTACGTTTACTATTACTCAACCAACAGAGTTGATTCTTACGTTAATTACTGATAAACCAAGTTGCCACGGAAGTAAAAATGGAAGTATTGCCGTAATTGCATCGCAGGGGGTACCGCCATATTCTTACACTTGGAGCACTACACCGCCACAAACCACCGCAACAGCAGAAGACTTAGGAGCAGGATCTTACACAGTTACTGTTGTTGACGACAATGGTTGCACGGCATCGGTAACACAAGTATTGTTACAACCGGATTCTTTAGAAGTAACCACAACAGCAACCAATGCTAAATGCTTTGGATCTTCTACGGGGTCTGTTGAAGTATTTGTTACAGGAGGGGTGTCACCATTTGTTTATGAATTGAATGGTGTTGCACAACCTACCGGATCCTTTGGCAACTTACAACCGGGTAACTATTTGGTAGTAGTGAATGATGTTAACGGATGCGAAGGCCGTTCGCAATTTACAATTACAGCACCTTCGCAAGTTCAAGTTGACCTTTCAGCTACACAACAGGTAATACTTACCGGTATGCAAACCACACTGATTGCTTCGGCAAGTTCTACCTTACCAATTATAGGCTACAGTTGGATGCCTGACTCGTTGTTTGATTTCAGCAACTGCGCTAACCCGCAGGATTGTAACAACCCGTTAGTAGCGCCACGCACAACCACCATCTTTACGGTTACTGCCTATAACAGCGATTCATGTTCGGCTTCCGATACCATTACGATTTATGTAAACAACGAAGCATCTGCATTTATCCCTACCGCATTTACTCCTAACAATGACGGAATGAACGACCGATTTGAGTTTGATATTCTGGGGGCTACCAATTTAGATGTAACTATCTTTAATAGATGGGGCGAGAAGTTCTTCAGCAACGAAGCACAAAAGAACGGATTTGGTAATAACGATGCGTGGGATGGAACCAAGAATGGCAAGTATTGCCCTGAAGACACTTACGTTTACCGCATAACCGTTACCTATTTTGATGGCGAAGTAAAAACGCTTGAAGGAACTGTAACTTTGATGAGGTAAGCAATCAAAAATAGTTTTCTAAACGCCTTCCGCCTTTGACGGAGGGCGTTTTTGTTTTATGGTAAAGATACCTGCACTTATTAATGCAAGTGCCCGTGGTGGTTGTCACAAATGCTGGAAACTAAGTTGTCAAACGCTAGCTGTAACCTCTGATGTTTCCTCGTCCTAAAATAGGCTGACCCAAAAAATCAAAGGTTACCATGAAAAAACAAACAAAAGACCCGCTCGCTAAAAGAGGAACTGCAGTCAGGTCAGTTTCAGCCTCAAACTGTGCAGTTTAGCTTGGGGTAAAGGATATATGTATTAACTGTACCTAAAGTATTTCTAATCTCATAGTTTTGTTAAGATTCTAATATAGAAAACCTCTTGTTTCATTTCCTCTTTTACATTTGTCGCCTTTTAGTCTAATACTTGGTTGCTTCGCATCTAGGTAGTAAATCAGAATAACTTACCATCAATCACAATCTACTATCATGTTTGAAAATTTATCCGAAAGATTAGAAGGAGCTTTTAAAACACTTAAAGGCCAGGGCAAACTCACTGAACTTAATGTAGCCGAGTCTATTAAAGAGGTGCGAAGAGCGTTGGTAGATGCTGATGTTAACTACAAAATTGCTAAGGACTTTACTGACCGTGTGAAAGAAAAAGCTATGGGGCAAAACGTGCTAACAGCCGTTCAGCCGGGTCAGTTGATGGTGAAAGTAATGTACGATGAACTTACCCAGTTGATGGGAAGCAAAGCAGCTGATTTCAACATTAAGGGGAGCCCGGCAGTTATTTTAGTGGCCGGTTTACAGGGATCGGGTAAAACCACCTTCACTCATAAACTTGCGCTCTATTTAAAAACTAAAAAGTTTAAACGACCTCTTATGGTGGCAGCCGATGTGTACCGTCCTGCTGCTGTTGACCAGTTGATTGTATTAGGCGAAAAAATTGAAGTGCCGGTTTACCACGAAAAGGAAAACAAGAACCCGGTACAGATAGCTATGAACGGTATAGCGCAAGCCAAAGCCCAAGGGCTTGATTTGGTGATAATAGACACAGCAGGGCGGTTAGCTGTAGATGAGGAGATGATGAACGAAATAGCGGCTGTAAAAACTAATACCAGGCCCGATGAAATTTTGTTCGTAGTTGACTCAATGACCGGACAAGACGCTGTAAATACTGCAAAAGCATTTAACGACCGTCTGAATTATGATGGCGTAGTGCTCACCAAACTAGATGGTGACACACGGGGTGGCGCAGCGCTTACCATTACCTATACAGTTGGCAAGCCTGTTAAGTTTGTAAGTACCGGAGAAAAAGCAGAAACCCTCGATGTTTTTTACCCGGAACGTATGGCTTCACGCATACTGGGAATGGGCGATATAGTTTCGTTTGTAGAAAAGGCACAGGAACAATATGATGAGAAGAAGGCTCGTGAACTAGATGCTAAGATCCGCAAGAACCAGTTTGATTTTAATGACTTTCTTTCTCAACTGGCGCAGATTAAAAAAATGGGTAATATTAAAGACCTTATGGGAATGATACCCGGAGTAGGCAAAGCTATTAAGGATGTTGACATTGATAACGACTCTTTCAAAAAAGTAGAAGCGATCATACTTTCTATGACCCCGTATGAGAGGGGAAACCCTCAATTGCTTGACGGCAAACGCAAACTTCGTATTGCCAAAGGCAGCGGCAATAGCATACAAGAGGTTAATCAGTTCTTAAAACAATTTGAACAAATGAAGGGCATGATGAAAAGTATGAACAAGATGAATGCTGCCGGCCGCACTATCAAGGGTTTTCCAGGGAGATAGTAAAAATATTGTGTATCAAACTTCGTAGCTAATATGGGTTCAGAATGTATTTTTTGGCTAACGGTTTGTATTCAGCAATTCAATTAGTAAGTTTGCGCCCGTTATGAAAGATTTTAAAACCAGCGAAGCAGCCGCCAAGCGTCTGTGCAACCATCTGAACCGCGAATACAAAGCGCCAATTGTTTTAAAAGACGACTCTACATTTGAGTGGAGAGAGTTTGTTGTAGTGCCGTATGACAGAGACCTGCGCAAGCAGTTTATTGTAGCTTATGAGGCTAACATACACAACACCTCACCCGAAAATCTGTTACAGTCTTTTCGCGATAAACAATACACTGTATCGCTCATACTCAATACTGAACCTCTTAGCAAGGTTTGGATTGACATGAACGTAGATACGTTTGTTGCCCGAACCGGTGTTAGTTTAGACTTATCGCCCTTTGCGTAAATACCGAAGTAGGTACTTTGTCAAATGATTCGTCAATTGTTACTGATAAACCTGTTTTGTTACCACGAACTAGTATAGCAATTGGAAGAGGATAACGCTCAACTACGCGATCAATTCCTCTTTTTACAATCATTTCGTCTTTTTCAATTACTCTGATTTTTTCTTGTAAGTTCATAAGCTTGTTTTTGAAAGGAATGCAAATAAAACCTTTTTCTGGCTTTTATAAAAATGCTCATAACGCGGGCTTAACAAGTTTAGTATGTAAAACCGACTTTATTTTCAGAAAAGTTTTTTTGAGCAACTTTTAGTGCAACCACTGCATCTATTAGTTAAAAACAAGCATTCAACGGCTTTTCTACCTTTGCAAACTCAAAATTTTTTAGTATCTAAACTTAAATCTAAACACATGATAGCTGAACCAACCCTTACAAAAAGCGAACATATAATAGAATTAGAAGAACGCTACGGTGCGCACAACTATCACCCGCTACCGGTGGTAATTGACCGGGCGCGAGGAGTTTATATGTGGGACGTTGAAGGAAAACGCTACTACGATTTTCTTTCTGCATACTCTGCTGTAAATCAAGGTCATTGCCACCAGTTGCTGGTAGATGTGCTAAAGAAACAGGCCGAAAAGCTAACACTCACTTCACGCGCTTTTTACAACTCAGTACTGGGTGAGTATGAAAAGTACATAACAGAGTATTTTGGTTACGATAAAGTGCTTCCCATGAATACCGGAGTAGAAGCTGTAGAAACAGCCATTAAACTAGCACGCAGGTGGGGTTATGAAGTAAAAGGGATTAAAGACAAAAAAGCTAAAATTATTGTTCCGGAAAATAACTTTCACGGTAGAACATTGTTAGCTATATCTGCCTCAACCGACCCCTCAAGTTACAGCAAATTTGGCCCATACGTACCAAACTTTGTTCATGTGCCTTACAACAATTTAAAAGCTTTGGCAGAAGCATTAAACGATAAAGATGTTTGCGGATTTATGGTTGAGCCCATTCAAGGGGAAGCAGGTGTAGTAGTGCCTGACGAAAATTACCTGGCAAAAGCAAAATATCTTTGTGAAAAGGCCGGGGTATTGTTTATTGCCGATGAAATTCAAACAGGTCTTGCGCGCACGGGAAAAATGTTGGCTTGTGATTGGGAAGAAGTGCGGGCGGATATATTAATTTTAGGGAAGGCACTAAGTGGAGGCATGTTGCCTGTTTCAGCCGTTCTTTGCGATGATTCAATTATGATGAATATAAAACCGGGCGAGCATGGCTCTACTTATGGCGGCAACCCCTTGGCATGCAAAGTAGCCATGGCTGCTTTACAAATTATTAAAGACGAAAACCTGGTTTATAATGCGTTTTACCTTGGTAAATATTTTAGAACAGAATTGGAGAAAATAAAACACCCACTGATAAAACAAATACGCGGCAAAGGGTTACTGAATGCTATAGAGCTGAAAACTGAAAATGAAAACTGCGGGTGGGACTTATGTTTGCAGTTAATGGAAAACGGATTGCTGGCTAAGCCAACTCATCATTACATTATTCGTTTAGCTCCTCCGCTTTGTATTAATAAAGATGAAATAGACGATTGCCTGTATATTATCCGAAAGACATTTAAAGAGTTTAAGTATTAACAACTCATTACACCCGGTTCGTTTTTTATCTTAGCCACGTGATAAAGATCGGAAACCTTGAACTGCCCAACATGCCGCTATTGCTGGCGCCCATGGAAGATGTGAGCGATCCGCCTTTCAGACATTTGTGCAAGTTGCACGGTGCTGATATGCTTTATACTGAATTTATTTCTGCCGATGGGCTGATTCGCGATGCGCAGAAGAGCATGAAGAAGTTGGATATATATCCGGATGAAAGACCTGTAGGTATTCAGATTTTTGGCGGAGAAGAAAGCCCGATGATGCGCAGTGCTGAGATTGTAGAAGCCGCAAAGCCAGAAATTTTGGATATTAATTACGGCTGCCCCGTTAAAAATGTAGTATGCCGCAATGCTGGTGCAGGAATTCTTCGTGATATTGACAAAATGGTTTCGCTTACAGCTGCTGTGGTAAAGTCAACCAGGCTACCGGTTACCGTGAAAACCCGTTTGGGTTGGGACGACAACTCTATTCGTATAGTTGAGGTTGCCGAACGCTTACAAGACGTAGGCATAAAAGCTATTTCGATTCACTGCCGCACTAAACATCAACTATATACCGGAAAAGCAAACTGGACCTGGTTGGCAAAAGTAAAAGAGAATCAGCGTTTGAAGATTCCTGTGTTTGGCAACGGTGATATTACATCTCCCGAGAAAGCTTTGGAAGTAGTAAAAAGGTATGGTGCCGATGGTGTAATGATAGGCCGGGCATCTATTGGTCACCCGTTTATATTCAGAGAAATAAAACATTTTGTAAAAACCGGTGAATACTTAGCTCCGCCAACCCTCAAAGAGCGTTTAGATGCCTGTCGTTTACATGTATCTAAAAGCGTAGAATGGAAAGGCGAGAAACTAGGTGTGCTGGAAATGCGCAGGCATTACGCACCTTACTTTGCCGGACTGCCCCATGTAAAGCCGTTTCGTTCGCGTTTGGTTACCGCTGATACCCCCTCTGAGGTGTACGCTATTTTAGAGGAGTTGCAAGAACACTATTCAAAAGAACAGAATCATATTCTAATACCTGAAATTGGGGCATATCAGGGACTTGATGGTTAAAATAAACTGACATCAGGTTGTATGTGCTTTGTTAATTAACTAATGCAACTAACTTGTTTTGACATTGCTCTATAATGAAACCCAGTGCTATGAAGTTTCTGTTATCTCTTTTAGTCTATCTCACATTTTTTATAAATATTAATGCACAAAGTAATAGCGATAATCTAAAGCCCTATTTTTTTGTGATACTTAAAAAAGGAGCAACCCGAGATCAGGATTCAGCGACTGCGGCACAAATTCAAAAAGGTCATATTGATAACATAAACAAGTTGGCAGCCAGCGGTAAACTAAATGTTGCAGGTCCTTTTTTAGACGACACCGAAATGCGTGGTGTTTTCATTTTCGACTGCAACACAGAACAAGAGGTTAGGGTATTTTGCGATAATGATCCGGCAATAAAATCAGGCAGATTAATGTACGAGATACACCCCTGGATGACTCAAAAAGGGACATGTTTTAAATAGTACCGCTACTCTAAAAACAGTAAAATCTCATCAATTACTTTTTTACTTCGGATAATGGTGTTATGCCCTGTGCCTTTAGCATTCAAACTCTTAATTTCGGGGCGTTTTGATAGGAAATGAAGAATGTCTTTTGCTGGGACTATTTCATCGTCCTCGTCATAAATCATTATCACTTTATCTGCTTTAATTGGCTCTTTTCTATTAGCCAGATTAAGGCTTTCAATTGGTACGTTGTATTCCTCTTCCATGCCTCGCAATAATATTTGTTGCATTTTTAAGGGTATCTTCAATAGGTCAAACACTTCATCAAAAAACTTTTTCGATGAAATAGGAATAGCTATCATCACAAAACGGTTAATGATAATGTCGTATTCCATAAGCATATAAGCGCTGGCACCACCACCCATGCTATGGCCTATTATTGCATAAGGAGTTCCTATTTTATCAATCAACTCAACCATAGCCTCTTTAAAGTGAAGAAGACTGCTGCTTTCTCCCTCGCTGCCACCATGTGCCGGACCATCAATGGCTATTACTCTGTATCCTGCTTCAATCAATGCCGGAATCATTTTGTAAAAGTCAAGCGCCATAGCATCCCAGCCGTGAACAAGCAAAATTGTTTTTGAGCTGCTACCCCACACGTAGTATTTCATGCTTAGTTTCTTATCAGAGTTTCGAAACTCGCTTACTTCAATTATTTCCTTACTGGCGCGTTTCATCAGCGTTTTATGTGGTGGGCGCAGTATCCTTTTTTGTGGAGTAAACACAAGTTTTACTAAAATGTTGATGGCCGTAATGGGCGCTACATTTCCTGCTATGGAGAAAAAACGTTGAAGCCATTTAATCTTAGAACTAAGTTCTTGTCTGTTTGCCATACTTTTCTGAAAAGGTTAAGCCGTTTTGAATGTGATTATTTATTTTCAGTGCTGTATAAAACCGAAGCACAGTTGCATAATTTTATTTTCGTTTTTAGCATTACGAACATAGGCAACAGCCGTTATGAAGCAACACCCACCGGGGAAACAACTTTTTTTAGTTAATAACAATAATATAACTGATCCTTATACAAACCTGGCCATAGAAGAATATCTAGTGCGTAAAGTTGACTGCTCTGTTGTAGATTATTTGTTTTTATACAAAAATGAGCCATGTATAGTTTTAGGTAAAAATCAAAGTATCTACAAAGAGATAAACTTCGATTTCTTAAGAAACCACCAATTGAGTTTGTGTCGTAGAATTTCAGGAGGAGGAACAGTTTATCAGGATAATGGTAATTTGAATTTTGCATTTGTGCAACAGTTTGAAGAGTGCAAAGTGAATAACTATGCACACTTCAATAAACCGGTAACAGATGCATTAAATGCTGTTGAAATAGATGCTGAGTTAGATTCACGTAACAATATAATTTCTAACGGAAAAAAAATTTCAGGTAATGCTCAGTTTACCAATCGTAGAAATATTATCAGCCATGGCACATTGTTGTTTGATGCAGACCTTACTCAACTGAGAGCATGTTTGCTACAAAACGATTTTGAAATAGAATCTAAAGCGGTGGGTTCGGTGCGCAGTTCGGTGGCGAATATAAATGATATAAGCAGTGCCTTTAGTAGTATAGATGAGTTAAAGGAATATTTAGCTGAATGGCTTGTTGTAAGTGATGTGTTTGAGTTTACAGATCAACAATGGCAGGAAATACGCCATGATGCACGACAAAAGTTTGAATCGTTTGCGTGGGTATATGGCCGTAGTCCGCGTACAGTTGTACGTAAAAACGGGTTTGTTATTGAAATTGACAATGGACTCATAGTTCAGATTACAGGAGATAACACTACGCACCAAAGCCTGATTGGTGTGCCATACAAATACGATGATATAGTGCAGATAACCGGAGAACTACTCGGTCGGCTTTATTTCTGATGACGCTTCGCGTTTTTGATTCTTACCCGATTGTTTCTGTAAGTTATCTAATGTAGCGCGAATGTCTTTGAGTTTAACTTCTTTAGAAGCAATAGTATCGTTAAGCATGTTGGTTTTAAGTTTGATCAACTGTACTTCTAATTGGTTGGCGCGATTGCTCTCACTTTTTCGCTGTAGGTGTTCCAAGTCTTTTTTATCGCGAGCCAACGATAACTCCATTTTCTCTACCACTTCGGTTAGTCCCTTAATACGTGATGATGTAATGTCGTTGAAAAAAGTGTTGCGTTGGTCATTGATATAGTGAAACAGCCCATCTAATGTTTTGCGCACATTGCCGTCATCAGTTTTAGTGTAACGGTTTTTCCGACTTTCAATCTGCAACACTTTATGTTCCTCAAGCAACGCTTTAAAGTTTGCCTTTTCAGTAATGCGGCTTTTAAGATCTTCTGCTTTTGCAAATATTTCATCGCGCAACTTTGCTGATGCGGCTTCAAACTCACTGGTTTCGGCCTTGCGAAAGGTTTTCAATTTTTCGAAGATGGTATTTACATCGCCTTTGATTTTATCTAGTCTGTCTTGACTAATGTCGCGTTCTTTTTTGTGCTCGAGCACTCTTTCCCAAAATGATTTAGCATCTTCAAACAACTGGCGGTCGTATTGAGCAAGATCATCAGAACGTTTTTTTAGTGCATCTAATTCAAGTAAGTAGCTTTCCCAAAGTTTAGCTGTAAGCAATGTGTATGCCCATTCGTTTTGCTTACTGCGTATTTTACCGGTTTCTTCAGAACGTATATTTTCGGGAAGTATAGAGTCTTCGCCTTGCAGTTTAGGGTTGGTAGTTGTAGTAGATTCGGGAAAGGTAAACTCTTCACCTGCTACCCATTGGTTTTCAAGCTGCGCTAAGGCATAGCTTTCAAGTGCTTTAAGTGGAACTATGTGCAGGTCAACTTTAAACTCAAGTTCGTTGAGTTGGTAAGCAAGAATTACATCTTTGTCGTCAGAGGTTACACCTTTGGCGGTAAATCGCGATAGCATCAGAGAAAATTTTTGTGTGTATTTTTTTGAGCCGTTAAAATAATTGTTCTGCTGAAAAAAACAGCAGTTTAACCACCGCCTGATTTTTTTCTTCGGGTAATCTCTTTTTTGAGCAACGATAACTCGCGGCCCATTTGTCCTTCAACAGAAGTATTTTCCTGAGCGCGTCTTATCAGATATGGGATCACTTCCTTCACTGGGCCATAGGGTAGATACTTTGTGGCATTGAAACCAAGCTTAGCTAAATTGAATGTTATGTTATCTCCCATACCGTAGAGTTGAGAGAATACCACATGCGGATTGTTGCGCTCAATCTTTCGTTTGTCTATTTCCTGCACGGCTAACAAATTGCTTGCTTCGCTTTGTGATGCCACGCAAAGCAGAACTTGTGATATGTTATCGAGGCATAGTGAAACTGCTTTGTCGAAATCTTTGTCAACTGACTCTTTGTTAGCATGAATAGGAGAGAGGTAGTTTTTTTCTTCGGCACGTTCGCGCTCTTTTTCCATATATGCTCCGCGTACTAATTTGGCTCCAAGAAAATAGTTGCCTGCTTTTGCTTTTTGTATCTGATCTTGTAAATAGGCCAGCCGGTCGTAACGGTAAAGTTGAAAGGTGTTGCATACTACGCTATAGTTTTTATTGTAAATGCGCATCATTTCCTCCACCAGTTCATCGAGCGGATTTTGAATCCAACTTTCTTCGGCATCTACGTAAAGCGTGACGAAATTTTTTTCGGCAGCGGCACAAAGTTTTTCTAAACGTTTTTTTACAGACAAAAGTTCTTTACGCTCGGCTACTGTAAGCTTTTGCTTGGACTGCACTTTTTCAAAGAGAGTAAACCTGCCGAACCCCGTTAACTTAATACATACCGCTTTTACTGATTTATTGTTCCCGGCAAACTCAATAGCTTCTATATTTTGCTGTATTGCCCTTTCAAAATCATCTTCAGTTTCTTTAAGTTCTACGCCATAGTTCAGCAATACCCCAACTTGATTTTTCTGCAATTGCTTAATTGTTTGCTTGCACTCATCAAAGGTTTCGCCTCCGCAAAAGTGGTTGTACACCGTAAATCTAAACAGAGAAGAAACAGGTAGGTTTAAACCCAAGGCCAACTGTGCTAATGATGCACCTGCATTCACCAGCATGTTGTTTCCTACTATTTGAAACATGACTTTTGATTTTTGTAAATCAATGTTTGATTTTGCTGCGTATGCTACTTCAGTATTTTCGAAAATTTCAGGAGTTACTTTCATGATATGATGAGGGGGTATCTGTGTGTAACGAAAATGAAAATTATTTCGAATGGAGTGTACGATTTATGTCATGATGTGGTCTATGAACTAAGAGCTATTGAGTTACTACTTTGATTTTTTTGGCATTTGCCACTGCTTTGCTAATTACTGCTGTTACATCGGCTGTGGGTTCATCGTATGCTAATGTAACGGCCATACGTCTGTAAGGGCGTGTTGCAGGTTTACCGAAAATACGTACATCGGTACGCTCTTCTTTCAATGCGTCTTCAACACCGGTGTAAGTAGGGTTTTTTCCTTCTTTATCGGCCAGCACTACAGCGCTAGCACCACATTTTAATAGCTCAATATTTGGTATTGGCAAGCCAAGTACTGTACGTGCGTGTAACTCGAATTCGGATAAGTTTTGAGTTCCTGCGAGTGTAACCATACCTGTGTCGTGCGGCCGGGGAGATAGTTCGCTGAAATAAACACCATCAGTTGCCAAGAAAAATTCCACACCCCAAATACCAGCACCGGTTAAGGATCGGGTTACTTTTTCGGCAATGTTTTGTGCTTCTTTTAGGTGATCTGGGCTTATAGCACATGGTTGCCAACTCTCCTGATAGTCGCCACGCTCTTGACGGTGTCCTATGGGCGGACAAAAAAGTGTGTGACCATTTTTTTGTGTTACAGTGAGTAAAGTAATTTCAGAATCAAATTTTATGAATGCTTCTACTATTACCTCTGCTATATCGCCCCGTTTACCGGCTTGTGAATAAATCCATGCTTTCTGTATATCTGTTTCAGATTTAATAGTTGACTGCCCTTTGCCGCTTGAACTCATAAGCGGTTTTACCACACAAGGAATCCCTACATCATGCACAGCAGCCGTTAACTCTTCGAGCGTTGACGCATAGCGGTAGTTGGCAGTTTTGAGTCCCAGTTCTTTAGCTGCTAAGTCGCGTATGGCTTTTCGGTTCATAGTAAAATCAGCAGCACGAGCCGAAGGCACTACTTGTATTCCTTTCTCTTCGTAACTATAAAATCTTTCGGTTCGTATAGCTTCTATCTCCGGTACTATAATATGTGGTTGATGTTTGGCTACTACCGAATCGAGCGCATCGCCATCCAACATGTTAATTACCTCAAATTCATCAGCTATCTGATGGGCCGGTGCATTTTCGTATGAATCTACAGCTATAACATATTGCCCTAATCGCTTAGCTGCTATTGTAAATTCTTTGCCCAATTCACCGCTGCCCAGCAGCATTATTTTTTTCATAGTACAATTGTTTTTGAGAGCAGCAATTTTATGAAAATATAAGCAAGACGATGCTGTTTTTCGCTGATTGGAAAATTTTGTGCAGGTTTGGCAAAAATTAAAAAGCACCATGCAAGACGACAAAACCCTGTTTACTGAAAAAGTGTTGGCAGGCAAACGCACCTATTTTTTAGATGTAAAGGAAAATCACCAGGGTACACACATATTTAAACTGACCGAAAGCCGAAAGAACAACGGTGAGTTTATGCGCCATAGTGTAATGGTGTTTCAGGAAGATTTTGACAAAATGTTTGAAGCACTGCAAAAAGTAAAACAGTTTATTGCCGATAATCCTTCGAGCGTGCCTAATCGCGAATACCCCACTAAAGACAACACGAGCAGCCAGGGCACAGGAAACTTTGATGCTACTAAAGACGAAGATCTTAGTTTTTAGAGTTAAGCCAACTAGGCACTGTTACCCGCACATTTTTTAGCGAGCCAATCAGTCGCACATCTTTTTTGTTGTCAGCCGGATAGCCCCAACTGCGCATAGTGCAGTCGAAATCAGCTGAAAGTAAGAAGTGTTTTTTGTCGCTTTCCCATTCAAATGAGGTAATTTTTAGCTTACTGTTTTCGCGCAGCATAAAATAGTTGGCTGATACGAACTGCATGGCCACTGCATAGTATGTGGGTTCACCTGTAACTGACGGCAGATAGTTCATTTCAAATTGTATGGCTTCGTTAAAAAGGCGACCTTCGGCTGCATTGTAGCTAAGGCCGTTTACAACTATTGATATCACTGTACGAGCAGGCACACGCCCATCAAGCGATCCGTTCTTATTCGTTACCAACCCGCGGTATAGTTGATCAGGCGCAGGTTCAAACTGCTTGCTATCTACTGCAGCACTGAAAGATGTTCCTTTCGCTTGTTCATCGGACCTTGTAAGCCCGGCAAGCGGAAGCAACATGAGAAATACTGCTACGGGCGTTAACACTATCCTTAAAGTAAAAAACGAGTGATTCATACGTAAGTAACAATGGCTGCCAAATTACAATCAACCTGTGGTTTTGTCAAGCCATAAATACACAAGAATATTTAGGATTTGCGGTCAGTAACATACACATTACGTTGTGCGGTTGGATACACAACTAGGTTGGTGATGTTTACATGCACCGGAGTGCTAACCACAAACAGTGCAATAGATGCAATATCATCAGCGATGAGCGGCTTGAAGCCTTCATATACTTTTTGAGCCCGTTCTTGATTACCACTAAACCTTACCAAAGAAAACTCTGTTTCAGCTGCTCCCGGATCAATAGAACAACACCGTACATCTGTTCCTGCTAAATCGAGATTTATAGCTTCTGTAAGCGCCTTTACAGCAAACTTAGTTGCGTTATAAACGTTGCCTTCCGGATACACAATATGCCCGGCTGTAGAACCAATATTTATGATGTGTCCCTCGTTGCGCTCTACCATGGCAGGCAAAATTGCACGAGTTATGTATAGCAACCCTTTCAGATTGGTGTCAATCATTTTTTCCCAGTCGGCAACAAGCCCTTCGTGCACTTTGTTTTTGCCGGAAGCTAAACCGGCATTATTAACCAAAATATCGGGCACTATTTCACGCGCTGCCAAATCATTGGCCATTTCTATGCACTTGGTTACCTGCCTTACATCAAAACTATAAGTAAGCACCTTTACCCCGTGTTTCTCTTGCATGACATGTTGCAAAGCTTCTAGCTTTTCGTTTCTGCGCCCTGTAATAATGAGGTTGCATCCCTCGGCCGCAAATGCCCTTGCTATGGCATTGCCAAAACCAGAACTGGCTCCCGTAATAAGCGCCCATTTACCTCGTATGCTATTCATAGTATATGTTTTCAATTATTGCTTAAAACTAACAACCCCGCAGTGTTTTTTACTGTGGGGTTGTATTGGGTGCCCGAAGAGAGATTCGAACTCTCACACCCTTGCGGGCGCTACCACCTCAAAGTAGTGCGTCTACCAGTTTCGCCATCCGGGCTAGCTTTGAAGAGGCGCAAATATAATTTTGAATTTGAAAGATGTATGTTCTTTTAAACTTAATAGAGTGCCGTTTCGCATATCTCATTTTTTCTACTTTCACGGCAAACATCAACCTTTGAAAAAACTATTTGTCCTGCTTTTTCATTCCCTTGTTTTTTATTCCTGTAAAACTGTTCCATTTCAGGTAAAGGATGGTAGTACTGCCCGAGAACTGCTGCTTTATAACCAGAGTATTGAGTTTTTGATTAAGGAGTTTAATGCGGAAAAAGACATTGCCAAACAACAGCAGAAAGCCGTGCAGATAGCCGATTCATATAGCAAGTTTAACGATCAGGCTAATGCCGAAAAATGGTATCGGCAGTCGCTTGATTTAAACGGTGGCGAACAGTCTTTATATAAACTTGGGCTTGCGCAAAAGCAGCAAGAGAAATATGACGAAGCAATAAAATCTTTTGAGCAGTTTCAACGCGTAAGTAATGCAGGTGGCTTCGAAGGTCGAAAGCAGGCCAACCAGTGTCGCGAGGCTGTAGAATGGCAAAAGGCATTTTCGAAAATGTATCTGATTAACTTAGGAATAAACACAGCTAATTCTGATTATGAATTAGAACCGTTTAAAGAAAGCGGTTTTGTTTTTACCAGCACCCGTGACGAAGCTATGGGCAGTGCCCGCGATGGTTGGACAGGTGAGAAGTTTAGCGATTTGTTTGTAACCGAAAAAGAGAAAAATTTTTCTGCCCCTGTTAGTTTTGGTGCTCCCATAAATTCTAACTCGCACGAAAGTTCGGCTACGTTCAGCAAAGATTTTCAGGAGGTGTATTTTGTGCGTTGCAACCCACAGCCCGATATGTTGAATACTTATTGTGGTATTTACTACAGCGCTTTTAATAATGAGCACTGGAGCGTACCTGTTAAGCTACCCATATTTACTGACAGCACCAATGTGTATGATCCTTATTTGTCGAAAGATGGTAATGTACTTTTAGTGTCAGCAGATGGTGCTGGTTTTGGTGCTACCGATATTTACCTGTTGACTAAGACCGACACCGGTTGGGGCGCTCCACAAAATTTGGGTGGAGGAATCAACACCCCGGGTAGTGAGCGTTTCCCTTGGTTAGATGAGAGAGGAAATCTCTATTATTCGTCATCGGGGCTGGCTGGTATGGGCGGGCTCGATATTTTTAAAGCAGTAAAAGTAAAGACTGGCTTCAAAGATCCCGTAAACCTGAGATCTCCAATAAATAGTGGTGCTGATGATTTTGCTTTCAGTATAGACAAATACCGGCCTACTAATACAGAAGATACCATTCTCTACTCTGGTTATTTTTCATCTAACCGAAAAGGCGGCAAAGGCAGTGATGATATTTACCGCTTCGAAGAGCGTTGGGTAAATGTGTTTGTGCTGCGCGGCAAAACACTGGAGAAAGAATTTGAGAATCCCGAAAACCCTGAGAGCAAAGTGTTGAGTTTAAAGAATTTGCCGAAGGCAAAAGTAGAGTTGAAATTTACTAACGATACTATTTTAAAAACTGTTAGTAGCGACACAGGTGCTAATTTCATTTTTCGCTTAAATGCCGAAACTGATTATAAAGTTACAGCCAGCAAAAGCGGATATTTCAGTAATACCATATCGGTATCTACCAAAGGAAAGCGCCATCAAGATTCTACGTTTATTAACATATATGCGCAAATAGAGTTAGAGAAGATTTTTACGCAGAAAATGATAGCCATACCCAACATATATTACGATTACGACAAAGCAACACTACGTGCTGAATCTAAATTGGTGTTAGATTCAATAATGGTTTTCTTTAAAGATAACCCGGATCTTACTATTGAAATAGGTTCGCATACCGATAGCCGCGGCAGTGATAGTTATAACCTGAAGCTTTCGCAGGCGCGCGCTCAAAGTGTAGTTGATTATTTTATTGGCAAAGGTGTGGCTTCTGAAAAGTTAGTAGCTAAGGGCTATGGTGAAACTAAAATGGTTAACAGTTGTGGCAATAACAGCAAGTGTACAGAAGATGAACATCAAAAAAACAGAAGAACTACTTTCCGCGTTATATCAGCCAAACTTAACATAGAGAGTATAGAGCCTGAAAATATACAGGTAGATCCAAAAAAAGAATAAGATTTATGTAGCTTAAATACTGCGTTACTTGTGCCGAATCAGTTTTAACTATTAAGCCAGAGCTGCACCTTCGGCAGTTGCTTTGTATTTTTCTATTTGCCGGTGCATTACTTTAAACCATAGCGGGGGCAAAAGCGCCAACACCATCATGCCCGGATAGCCCGTAGGCATTTGGGGGCTGTAATCGAAATGCCGCAGCACCTGATATTTGCGTGAAGCCATGTAGTGATGATCACTGTGGCGTGTAAGTTCAAATAGCATTATTCGACCTATTGGGTGGTTAGAATTCCAAGAGTGGATGGGCATAACTTTTTCGTAGTAAGCACCGTCTATTTTTTTTCTGCGCAGACCGTAGTGTTCAATGTAGTTAACTGTTTCGAGTAATAAAAAGCCAATAGTGGCCGATCCGATAAAAAACAACATCACCTTCCAGCCCCATAAGGCAAATATCACTGCAAGTATGGCTAATTGAATGAACTGATACATGAGCATTTCGTTATGCATGCTCCAAAAATTTTTTCCATCTTTCTTTAAGCGGTCGCTTTCCAGGTGCCATGCCGATAACCAACTATCGCGCACGGAACGCAGGTAAAACGCATAAATTATTTCGCCATAGCGAGATGAGGCCGGATCTTCGTCTGTAGAAACATTTTTGTGATGACCTCTGTTGTGCTCTATAAAAAAGTGCATATAGAGTGAAGTGGACAAAAGAATTTTGCTTAAAAACTGTTCGTACCAAGTATTGCGGTGGCCTAATTCGTGTGCCAAGTTAATGCCGAGCACACCACATGAAATACCAAAGGCGAACATCATACCTAGTTTTTCCCACATAGCTAATGAGCCATCATCAACACGATTTAAGAAGTAAAACATAATGGCAAATTGGAGCGGCACGGTGCTCCATAATATAAAGTCGTATTTCCAGTCCTTTTTAGCTATTTCTTCTTCGGCCTTTGTCATATTTTGTTCGCTGCCCCTAAAAAACAATTCGATTAAAGGGATTAGCCCAAACACATATACAGGAGCTACAAATACCCATATACCACCCGCCACTAAACTGCTCATGATTACAGCCAAACTCAGATAAACTGAAGCGTATTTTAAAAAAGCAAACCACATAAGCGTTATGTTTTAGTTAAGCCAAGGTAGAAACAGTTTTTGTCAAAGCAAACATTGTTGTGTTACTTTATAGGCTGGGATGCTATCCGGGTTTCTTTATTTCTCGTTTAGCGGTTTTATTCAAATCGGCTTTGGGGTCGTTCCGTTTAATGCTGCCGGTATTTAGGTTTTGTGCCAACACCAATTTTTCTTTGCCGTACTTACTTTTCATTTCGTCAATAGCTTTATATAACTCAACATCTTTTGGACGGTCGTCAAACAGATTTATCTGATAAGCGCCTTCGCGTAATTGAGAAAACCTAACACCAATAAGCCGTACCTTGCGGTTTTTGTTATAAAACTCATGAAACAGGTGCAGGGCTTTTTCTATCAATAACTTTGAGTTAGCAGTTACAGGTATTGCCATTTGCTTTGTGTGTGTTTCAAAATTGTTGTAGCGAAGTTTTACTGTCACACAAGCGGTTAGTTTTTTATCATCGCGTAATTCAAAAGCTAATTTTTCTGCAAGGGCAATAATTGCCTTTTCGAGAAAAGTGATGTCGTCTGTGTCAAGATCAAAGGTGCGCTCGCTACTCATACTTTTGGCTTCGTGGTAAGGGTGAATTACCGAGGGGGCTCTGCCGTGTGCTCGCTCCCATAAATCAATGCCGCTATTACCCATGATTTCGTGCATAGCTTCGCGAGAAAACTGCCTTAGTTCGTAAATGGTTTTTATGCCTTTGGTATTTAGAAAAGCTTCTGTTTTTTCACCGCAGAATGGAATTTTGCCTATCGACAAAGGATCTAGAAATTGTTGTTCTTTACCCGGCTCAATCATATATTGGCCGTTGGGTTTGGCAAAGTTAGTAGCCATTTTTGCCAGCATTTTGTTTACCGATAGTCCCCACGAAATAGGTAGTTTGGTTTCAGCAATAATTTGCTGGCGAAGTTCAGCAGCCCATTTATAGGCGCCAAAATATTTGTCCATGCCCGTAAGATCAATATAAAATTCGTCAATGGAGGCTTTTTCGAAAAGCGGTGCGCGATCAGCAATAATATCAGTAACCATTTTAGAGTAAGTGCTGTAGTCGTTCATACGCCCGAACAGAAATATTGCCTGGGGACAAAGTTTTTTTGCCTTTGACGTAGGCATAGCGCTATGTACACCATATTGCCGTGCTTCGTAACTGCAGCTAGACACAACCCCGCGCTCTGCTGAGCCACCCACTATCACAGGCTTGCCAATGAGTGTAGGGTCAAACAGCCGCTCTACCGATACAAAGAATGAATCGAGGTCTATGTGAAGTATTTGTATCAATATTTACAATACTAATGTTTTTGCTAAATATTTTTGCTTACGTTTGCCACATAAAATTAAAAGCATGGAATTTATTGCCACTAACCTCAAGTTTCTGCGCAAAACAAAATCGTGGACGCAAAATGATTTAGCAGAAGAACTAAACATTAAACGTTCGTTGGTTGGCGCGTACGAAGAAAGCAGAGCCCGACCTACCTATGAAGTTCTTCACGACCTTTCTAAACTGTTTAAATATTCCATTGATCAGTTGATAACAAAAGACCTGAGACAAACTGAAAAGGTAGCTTTATTTACTGAAGCCCAACTGCAAAACGACCTTACCGGTAAAAACTTGCGCGTGCTTGCTATCACCGTTGACGAAAAGCAAAATGAAAACATTGAAATAATTCCCGCAAAAGCCGCAGCAGGTTACCTTAATGGTTATGCTGACCCTAATTACGTAAAAGAACTAAATAAATTCCGGCTACCTTTTTTGCCCGCAGGCACTTATCGCGCATTTGAAATTAAGGGCGATTCTATGTTGCCCGTACAGCCCGGTTCTGTTATAGTTGGCGAATATGTTGACAACTGGAAAACAATTAAAGATGGTCACACTTACATAATACTCTCTAAACATGATGGTATAGTATTTAAACGTGCGTTTAATCAAATAGAAGAGAACGGCACACTGATACTGCGTAGCGATAACGTGTCGTATCCGGCTTACCCTATTCAGGCAGCAGAAATTTTAGAAGTTTGGAGAGCTGTGGTTAATATCAGCTATCTGAACAAAGGCACCGACATTTCTTTTCAAAACATTGTGCAGATGATGCAAAGTTTGAAAAAAGATGTAGATGATTTAAAGGCGAATTAAGTCTTTGCTTTTATCGCATTTCTATATTCGTGTACACTTTTATAGTATGCAAAAACTTTTACTCCCACTAACTGCATTAGCCCTTTCAGTTCTTATACTGCTTCAGTTGTTTGTTCATGATTTTGTACCGTACGGCCAATTTACATCTGAAAAACTCGAACTATATGGCAACCAGGATCTAAACGAAGCAACTGAAGTTGCAGGGGTTAGATTTAAACGTCTACACAACCCGGCAACCGGTTTTATTCCCGATAATATTCGGGAAAATGAGTTAGCATTTGCAGCTACACTCCCGCAAAACAATTTGCGCAGCAATACATGGCAAAGCAGAGGTCCAAATAATTTAGGAGGAAGAACCCGCGCACTGGCACTCGATGTTACAGATGAAAATGTAATACTGGCAGGACAGGTGAGCGGTGGCATGTGGCGTAGTACAAATGGCGGTCAAAGTTTTACAAAGTGCACTCAGCCGCAGCAAATACATAGCACTACTTGTGTAGTGCAAGATACTCGTCAAGGGAAAACAAATACTTGGTACTATGGAACCGGTGAATCATACGGCATTGTAAACGCTGCGGGCTTTTCATCGCAGTTTAGCGGAAACGGTATTTTTAAATCAAGCGATGGAGGAGTCAGTTGGAATTTGTTACCGTTTACTACATCTAATACTCCTGCCACACAAAAGCAAAAACGTGATTTTGATTTTGTATGGGAAATGGTAACAGACGCCACCAACACCGCACAAGATGAAGTATATGCCGCTGTAGTCAATGGTATTTGGCGAAGTGTTGACGGAGGCACTACATGGGTTCCTGTGCTGGGCCTAGATACCTCATTGGCATCAGCTATTTCAGAGCATACTGATATTGCGATTACGCCATCAGGAGTTTTGTATGCTACTGTTTCCTCAGAGTCACCTTCAAAAGGAATATGGCGCAGTGCCGATGGTGTAAATTGGGTGAATATTACTCCAGCGGGCTTTCCATCTTTTTACAATAGAACAGAAATTGGCATAGCTCCCGGTGATGAAACTCAAGTTTATTTTATTGCCGAAGCTCCTGGTACAGGCAACACAGGTCATGCACTTTACAAATACAAGTACCTTAGTGGAGATGGAGACGGAGCTAATGGAGTGTGGAGCAACCGCACGGCCAATATTCCAAATGACCACTGCTTTGGTTTCTACACTTTTGATTTTCGTAAGTACAGTTCTCAGTCATCTTACGACATGTTTATCGCTGTGCATCCTACAGATACCAATCGAATATTTTTAGGAGGTACCAATATTTTCAGAAATAATGATGGATTTACATCTACTGCCTATGATTGGATAGGAGGTTACCAGTGTGACACTAACCAGTACTCTAACTACGTTTATCCGAATCATCATCCTGACCAACACAAACTACTGTTTTTACCTGGCAATAGCAACAAAGCAATTTCAGCAAATGATGGCGGCCTAATGAAAACTGACAACATTTTTGCGCCTACCGTTCAATGGGAGGAAATGAATAACTTGTATAACACAGGGCAGTTTTACACGTGTGCTATTGAACCGGGAAACACTAACAGCGAAGTTATTATTGGCGGCTTGCAAGATAACGGAAGCTACTATACCAACACCCTTGATTATACAAAGCCGTGGAGCAAATCATTTTATGGCGATGGTGCATACTGTGGAGTAGCGCGAGGGCTGGGAACTTTCTATATGAGTTGGCAGACAGGCAAACTATTTAAAATGGATATAAGCAATGGCGGTACGGTTAATGGACTTACACGCATAGACCCAGTTGGTGGAACTGGCTATCAGTTTATTAACCCAATGGTTATTGATCCTTTGAATGATAATTGTATGTATTGGGTAGCTGGAAAATTTTTGTGGCGTAACGACTCTCTCGGTGCTATTCCCATTACAGGCAATGAGTACGCACCTGTGTCTCAGGGATGGAAAAAATTGTCAGGCAGTGCCACGAGTAATTTTTCGGGCGCGCCCCCTATTTCTTGTTTAGACATGAGTGAGTCTAATACGAACATCATTTATTACGGCACCGAAACCGGAAAACTTTTCAGATTAGACAGTTGCCGCACATCTAACGTAAGCAACCGAGTGGAAATTACCGGTTCTAATTTTCCGGTTGCTTACGTGGGTTGTGTAGAAGTTGACAGATTGAACCATAACAACGTAATGGTGGCGTTTACAAACTATGGAGTTCCAAGTATTTTCTACAGTACCAATGCCGGAGTTTCATGGACAGATATCAGCGGCAATTTGGAAGAAAACTCCAACGGAACAGGTAGTGGTCCTTCTGTAGCATGGGTGCATATTTACAACGATGGATCAAGCACCACTTATTATGCAGGAACCAGTACCGGTTTATACAGCACAATTTCACTTAATGGCGCAGGCACAGTTTGGCAGCAGGAGGGGAGCAACACCATAGGCAATGTGGTAGTAAACATGATTACTTCACGAGTGTTTGATAACAATATAGTAGTGGCAACTCATGGAAATGGAGTGTATTCTAATAAAGTGTTTGCGCCTTCAGGAATAAGTAAAGAAGATAAGGAACCGTTCAACGTAACTTGTTTCCCCAACCCGGTTTCTCAATTTACAATTGTAGAATGTCAAGGCAATTTTTTAACCCAATATAAAATTGAAGTGTTTGATGCCTTAGGAAACGTTGTAGAACAGTCTATATCTAATAACGGAAATTTTGTTTGGAATACAAACAAATTATTACCGGGGACTTACTTGATTAAAGTTACAGCCAACAACAAATCAATAGTGAGAAAAGTCGTAAAACTATAAACCGGTCTTTGCGCTAGCCAACGCTTCACGAAGTTCTTTAGCACTTTTAATGTCAGCTTCGTAACGATATGTATCGCCAGTGTCTAGATAAAGACGGGCGCGCTCATCATAGTATTCAGGTTTCTTTTCTCCTAGTTCTATTACCATTGATATACTATAAAGCGCATTGGCTTTATCGTTCATGGCAAGATAAATTTCGTACATTTTGTAAAACAGCTTCCAATCGTTGTTTTTATACATCATAGCAAACTTAAAACTGGCAATAGCTTCGGCATAGTGAGCAATTTTGGCTTCAGCCAAACCGCGGTAGTAATACGCATCTGCATTGGTTTTTACGCGATTGGTAAAATCGTAAAAACACTTGGTGGCTTCTTCGTATCGGTTATTGCGAAAGTAAATCATGCCCAAGTAAAAATTCATATTCTCTACATCTTCGCGTATTAGTTTTGCATTTTCAAATTCTTCGCGAGCTCCAGATAAATCGCCACCTTGGTATTTTACCAAACCAATTTGGTAGTAAGCTTCTGCAGTTGGTTTAAATTCATTTGAAAGTTTAAAATCTCTTACGGCCGCATCGGTATTATTCATGGCTTTATATGCCATGCCGCGGTTGTAGTAAAAATAGTTTCGGGAAGCGTCTAACCCAATAGCAATATTGTAGTTGCGAATAGCTAAATCATAGTTGCCTTGCTGGTACGCTGAAAAACCGAGTTTAAACAATTCATTCGGGGTTTTGTTTTCGCTCTGAGCGTGAACGCCCAATACTACCAGCAGATAAAAGGCAGTAAGTAAATTTTTGAGCGGGTACATAGTTTAGTTTGTGGTATTTACGGATACCAACCAACTATGTTTCACTACGGTAAGAAGAAATTAAATAGTAACAAACTAAGCCAGAGCCTTAGCCACTTCTTCGGCAGCTTCTCTTAGCTGAATAGCTGAGCGCACTTTTAGCCCGCTTTCGTCTATCAGTTTTTTGGCTTCCACAGCATTGGTTCCCTGTAATCTAACAATTATAGGCACCGGTATGTTACCAATAGATTTATACGCATCTACTATCCCCTGAGCTACACGGTCGCAACGCACAATTCCACCAAAAATATTAACCAAAATAGCTTTAACGTTTTCGTCTTTCAGGATGATACGGAATGCTTTTTCTACGCGTTCTGCGTTGGCGGTTCCGCCTACATCTAAAAAGTTTGCAGGGTCGCCACCGCTTAGCTTAATAATGTCCATAGTAGCCATGGCAAGTCCGGCACCATTTACCATGCAGCCAACGTTGCCGTCTAACTTTACATAGTTTAGTTCTGCATTAGCGGCCTCTACTTCGGTAGGGTCTTCTTCGTTGAGGTCGCGGAGTTCTTCTAAATCTTTGTGTCGGTAAAGCGCGTTATCATCTAATGAAATTTTGCCATCAACAGCAATGATTTTATTGTCGGAAGTTTTTAAGCAGGGGTTAATCTCTACCATAGAAGCATCTGCCCCCAAGTAGGTGTTGTAAACAGCGTTTACAAACTTCGTCATTTCTTTAAAGGCATTGCCGCTTAACCCAAGGTTGAAAGCTATCTTGCGACATTGAAAATCCTGTAACCCAACTGCAGGATCTACCCATTCTTTTTGAACTTTTTCGGGGGTTTTTTCAGCTACTTCTTCAATATCCATACCACCTTCGGTAGAATAGATAATTACGTTTTTGCCCTTGGTGCGGTCTAGCAAAACAGAGAAATAAAATTCTTTAGGTTGAGATTCGCCCGGGTAATAAACATCCTGAGCAATTAGAATTTTCTTGACTACCCGCCCCGCAACACCTGTTTGTTTAGTTACCAAAGTACCACCGAGGATATTTGTTGCAATAGTTTTTACGGCATCGTGATTTTTGGCTAAGGCAACACCGTTTTGGTCGGTACCTTGAATTTTACCTTTGCCTCTGCCGCCTGCATGTATCTGACTTTTAACTACAACCCACTCGCTGTTATAAAGTTCTTTAAGTTTTTGAGCTGCGGCTACGGCCTGTTCAGGCGTTTCGGCTACTATGCCTTCTTGAATTGCCGTTCCGTTTCTTTTCATCAATTCTTTTGCCTGGTACTCGTGTAAGTTCATGTGGGGTTATTGTTGTTTGAATTAGAGGATGAGCGAAAATAAAAGTTCAGACAAATAATGGTAGATACATTTCTGTATTTTCTATTCCTAATTTGGTTAATGATGAAACAAAATTAATGCAGAGAGGAAGGGATTCGAACCCTCGAAACGCTTTCACGTTTACACACTTTCCAGGCGTGCTCCTTCAACCACTCGGACACCTCTCTAAAATCGGGCTGCGAATCTATTAATTCATTTTAAACACCTTTAGTGCATTTTGAGAAGTAATGCGAGCTACCTCTGAAAGTGTGGTGTTTGTGGCTGTGGCCACATGTTCTGCAATTATCTTCAAAAAAGAAGGTTCGTTCTGTTTTCCCCGGTGTGGCACAGGGGTAAGGTATGGCGAATCTGTTTCCAATACTATGTTTTCTAAACTTAGCTTATGTAAAACTTCTTTTAAGCCTGAGTTTTTGTATGTAACCACACCCCCAATTCCTAAATAAAAGCCAAGCTCAATAATTTGCATTGCTTCTTCAATAGTTCCACCAAAGCAATGAAAAATGCCTGATACATTTCCCTTATATTGGCTTACAATATCAATACAGTCTTGAGTTGATTTGCGGCTGTGAATTACAATTGGTAAGTTCTTGGCTATAGCTATTTCAATTTGCTTGTGAAAGGCAATTTGTTGCTCTTTCTTAAAAGATAAATCCCAATGGTAATCGAGGCCTATTTCACCAATGGCATAATACTTAATTTTCGCACTCAGGTTTTGTTCTACAATTCGTAGTTCGTCTTCAAAATTGCTTTTCACGCTGCACGGATGTAGTCCCATCATTGGATAAATACCGGGTTGACTTTTTGAAAGGGATATAACCCGTTCATGAGTTTCGCTGTCAATAGCCGGTAAAAAAATTTGCTCTACTCCGTTTAGTTTACATCGAAAAATCAACTCGGTTAAGTTTTTGTCAAATTCCTGTAAATAGATATGGCAATGTGTATCAATCAAACTCATAATTTTTCAAACGTATAGTCTAGTTTGGTAAAATGTTCTAACAGCATAGGTAATGCATGTTTTACTTTTGATTCTGCTTTCAAACTATCATGCATTACTATAATACTTCCCGGTTCTGAATATTGTAGAATATTTTTTAAAACACCTTCAGGCGATGCTTTTAGATCAAAGTCGAAACTAAGCACATCCCACATTACTATTGAGTACATAGTTTTCAAAACTGTATATTGTGATGGCTTCAATTTACCATAAGGAGGCCTAAACAAGTTCGTGTTTTGCAAGTTGAAACGCAATAACACTTCGTTGCATTTTTCTACATTGGTAAAATACTCATAATCTCTGGTATTCCATCCGTTTAGGTGATTATAAGTATGATTCCCAACGGAGTGTCCTTCGTTAATAATTCGCTGGAAAAGTTCCGGGTGTTGATCTACATTTTTTCCGATACAAAAAAACGAAGCTTTTGCATCCCATTTCTTTAATTCGTCTAACACAAAAGGAGTAACATCAGAGATTGGACCATCATCGAATGTGAGATACAGTTTTTTTTGAGCCGATGACATCTGCCAAACGCAGGCCGGATAAATAGATTTAAGCAGCGAAGGAGTTTTGGTAAATAGCAGAGCGTCTAACACAACAGCGAAGAAACAAAATTCAACTACTCTTAAGTTTCAATTATCTTTCCATACAAAAATTATTTTCGTCCTGATTCAAAATAGATTATGAGTAGAAGAGTAAGAGTTCGTTTTGCGCCATCACCTACAGGCCCGCTTCATCCGGGCGGTATTCGCACAGCACTCTATAATTATTTGTTGGCAAAACAAGCGGGAGGAGATTTTATACTACGAGTAGAAGATACTGATCAAAATCGGTTTGTTGCGGGTGCTGAAGAGTTTATCATCAATGCACTAAAATGGTGTGGTATTGAGCCAAACGAGGGAGTTGGATTTGGAGACGGTCCTCATGCACCTTACCGCCAAAGTGAGCGCAAACATTTGTATCGTCAATATGCTGATAAACTGATAGCTAGTGGACATGCTTATTATGCATTTGATACCGAAGAAGAGATTGAGAAAATGCGCACAGATTTAATGGCGCAGGGTAACCCCAGTCCATCATACAATTCTATTACGCGCCAATACATGAAAAATTCCACCTCACTTTCGCAAGATGAAGTGGAGAGTCGTTTAGCCAGTGGTGCGCCCTACGTTATCAGATTTAAAATGCCTCGGAATGAAGAAGTGAAGTTTTATGACGAAATACGTGAGTGGGTATCTTTCAATACAAATCAACTTAGTGATGCTGTATTACTTAAAAGTGATGGTATGCCCACTTACCATTTAGCCAACGTAAGTGATGATTATATGATGCAGATTACGCATGTAATACGAGGAGAAGAGTGGTTAAGCTCAGCACCATTGCACGTTTTGCTATATCGTGCGTTAGGCATAGAAGATGTAATGCCGAAGTTTGCCCATTTACCGTTGCTCTTGAAACCTGATGGTAATGGCAAGCTAAGTAAACGTGATGGTGACAGATTGGGTTTTCCGTTTTACGCAATTAATTGGAAGAATCAAGAAACAGGAGAGATAAGCGAAGGGTATAGAGAAAAGGGGTTTTTTTCAGAAGCTTTTGTGAATTTTTTGGTGTTGCTAGGATGGAACCCAGGCGATAATAAGGAAGTAATGAGTTTGGGCGAAATGATACAGTTATTTAGTTTGACAAAGGTGCATAAAGCTGGAGCTCGTTACGATTTCGAAAAAGCAAAATGGTTTAACCATCAATATTTGAAAGCTAAAGATGACACCGTGTTAGCTGAAATTGTTAAAGATCAGATTCTGGCTAAGGGCTATAGTTACGATGTTAACTTTACTACTGAGTTTTGCAGATTAATGAAAGAACGTGCCACATTCACCAACGACCTTTTAGACATGGGTTATTACTTTTTTGAAGACATAAAAATTTTTGATATTGATACTGTTCGGAAGAAATATTCTAAAGAAAATAGAAGCAAGTTTGATTTAATAACCAACACAATAGCAGGTGTTGCTGATTTTAAGACAACGGAAGTGGAAAAAGCCGTAAAAGAGGTAGCAGCCTCAAACGGAATTAAGATTGGAGAAATAATGCCGGTGCTTAGGCTGGCCTTAGCTGGCACTATGCAAGGGCCTCCGGTTTTTGATATGGTCAATCTTTTGGGTAAACACAAAACAACTCAACGATTGAAAAAATCGTTTGATTATTTTGATTCTCTCTAAACAGCAACAAAATATTTTAATCAAAAAATAATTTGACAGTACATGCACGAAATTATTTTTGAAATTATTTTTGAAAAAATTTTTCTAACCGGAATTATTGCTTTTAAATTTACACGGTAAAACCAAAACCCTTAATAAACTCAATACCTATGGCAATCAAGAAAAAGAAGGCAACACCCGCCAAACCAAAGAAGGCAGCAGCCAAAAAAGCTGCAGCTCCTGCAAAAACAACAAGTAAAAAGAAAGGTAAAAGCAAGGATGAAGAAGATGATGAGGATGTAGCACCTAAGAAATTGTCAAAAAAGAAAGGTCGGGATGACGATGACGATGATGACGATGATGAGGAAGTAGAAGATGATTACGAGAGTGGAGATTCTGAAGAAGAAACAGAAGAGGAGCCGTCAGTTGATGAGTTAAAGTCAATGAAAGATTTAGAGGAATTTGATGATTTGATTGATAAGAAATCATCAGGAAAAGGCCGTAAAGCTGCCAAACAAGATGATTATGACGATGAGGATTTTGAAGACTTTGACGATTTTGGAGATGATGACGATGATGATGACGATTGGGGAGGAGGACGAAAAGGAGGCGGTGGAGGATTTGATGATGATTATTAAATCAGACTGATTGAATAATGAAATGCGGAATGAAATTATACTTCGTTCCGCATTTTTATTTTTGACTTATGAAGCGACCCATACGAATATTAGTTGCCAAAGTTGGATTAGATGGCCACGACCGCGGTGCAAAAGTTATAGCATCTGCACTACGCGATGCAGGCATGGAGGTAATATATACAGGTTTGCGCCAAACACCAGATATGGTTGTAACTGCAGCACTGCAAGAAGACGTGGATGCTATAGGAATCTCCATATTGAGTGGTGCGCATAACACTGTTTTTCCTAAGGTGTTATCACTTATGAAAGAAAAGGGAATGGACGATGTACTACTTACAGGCGGTGGAATTATTCCGGAAGATGATATGCAGCAATTGCGTAAACAGGGTTGTGGTGAGCTATTTGCTCCAGGCACACCTACTTCACAAATTGCTGCATATATCAAAGACTGGGTAAGCGAACACAGAAGTTTTTAATAACCGAACAATTCTTCAGTATTCAACACTTTAACCCGCCCAAGTTCTTTTAACACATCTAAGTTAATGTCTTCTTTTTTACCAATAACACAGTAAGTAAATTTTTTGCCTTTAATGTGCTCGTTGAAAAACCTGTGCAAATCACCAGAGGTTAAACTGCCGGCTTTTTCGTAAACCATTTTGCGAACATCATAGTTGAGTCCCCTTTTTTGAGCGCGGTCGTAAGCCCAGTACATATCACTTCTTGTTGTCCAATCGCTCTCCAGTGTTTTTATTACACTGGCACGCGCACCTTCGAATTGTTGTTTTACCTCCGGCATGTCATTCAGGAGTTTACTCATTTCAGCCAACGCAGTTTTTAGTTTATCGGTCTGTGTGCCTACGTAAGAGGTAAGATAGTGTGATTCATCGGCATATTGAGGAATCCCAAAATTACTGTAAACAGAATATGCTAACGCCATTTTTTCGCGTATCTCCTGAAACATTATTGAACTTAGCCCTGAGCCATAGTAATCGTTATAAAGAAATACATATGGGTAAAGTGATTCATTAAACTTAACATCCTTACTTAGCATAAGCACTTCCGTTTGTTTCATAGGATAGTAACAAACAAACACTTCTGTATTATCTAATGGTAGCTCTTCGTATTTCTTTGCCATTGGATAGGATTTTAGCTGAGAATTTATCTTGTGCATTTCGTTAAAAACCGAAAGAGCAGACTTTGCTTCTGTATTGCCGTAATAAAAGATTTTGTGTTTGTAGGTGTTCAATGATTTAATTAAATCAATCAATTTATTTACGTCCACTTTCGTTAATTCTTCTTCGCTCATTACATTCGTAAATGGGTTCAATGCTCCATATTTAGCGTAGTTGCCCAAACCATTGTAAAGTATTGCCCCTTTGTTTTTCTTGGCATTAACCCTGCTCTGTAAAATATCCATCACCATAGCACTATAAACTTCCTTATCAGGTTTTACGCTGCTAAGTATATGTTCAAAAAGGGCAACCCCTTTTTTCAGGTTTTCTTCTAAACCGCTAAGTGATACATAAACCCGATCTCTTCCGGAATTAACTCCAAACGATAAACCGAGTTTATAGAACTCTTCTTTCAATTGTTCAGATGTGTATTTATCAGTGCCGAGATATTGAAGATAATTAATGGCTAAGCCTAGTTCACGGATGTTATCGGTGCCCATATCAAAAATGTAGTTGAGCGAAAATGTTTTGTTTACGCTGTTGTTGATATAATCAAAAGGCACCGCACCTTTATCTAATGTGAGATGTGTAATATCTTTATCAAAATCAATGAACTTAGGTTTGATAGATGCTTGCGGTATGTTATCCCATCTTTGCTTAAATGGCGACATAACATCTTTGTTCATTACAACAGATGTTATTTGTGGTTTCTCAACTTTGTGAACATTTGCATCGCCCTGACGTTTGTAGCAAAGTGCATAGTTCTTACTGTAATGTTCACGAGCAAACTTAACTATGTCGTCTTTGGTTATCTTTTCCATTTCCTCAATTTGGTTAACCCAACTATTCCATGGAATATCGTGCACAAACGTTCCCATTAATGTAAAAGCTCGGCCATCATTCTTTTCAGCGGCTTTCATACGTTCCAGTTTTTGATTCTGGATTATGGCAGGCAGTAGCCAGTCTCCAAACTCGCCACGTTTTACTTTCTCAATTTCAGCCAGCAATAAATCTTTTACTTCCTCTAACTTTTGCCCTTGCTTAGGAGTGCCATAAAACTTATGAAAAGTATAATCTGTGTTTTCGTCAACAAAAGAGTATGCTTCTAAAACCTTTTGCTGCTGCACCAAATCTAAATCTATAAGCCCGGCAGCACCGTTTGCCAATATATTGTCAATCAATTTTACCATTAAAGCTTCACGCGTATTTGCCCCACCAAACAAGTAGCTGAAAATAACATGCTCAGGTTGAGGTCCTTTGTATTCGCGTATAATAGGTTCTGTAACTCTTGGCGCGTTTTGCTTTACAAAAGGTGGAATTTTTACTTCACTCCAATTGCCATAATACTTTTCTACTAAAGCTATTGTTTCTTCAGGATCCAAATCACCTACAAGTATTAATGCTACATTATTTGGGCAGTAATAAGTTTTCTGGTATTTGTAAATATTGAGCATTGAAGGGTTCTTCAGATGTTCGCCTTCGCCTATGGTGGTTTGAGTTCCGTAAGGGTGATTGGGTAACAATGCATTTTCTACAGCGTGGTCGCTCCATACTCGGTCGTTATCTTGATTGCGATTAAACTCCTCATACACTGTTTCCAGTTCGGTATGAAACAAACGCAAAACACATGTTCTAAAACGATGTGCTTCTAACTCAATAAACTTACCAAGTGCGTTGCTTGGAATGTCGTTTATGTAAACTGTCATGTCAGTAGAAGTAAACGCATTTGTTCCTTGTGCGCCAATGCTTGTTGTCATTTTGTCATACTCGTTAGCTATAGCATATTTAGATGCTTCATAGCTAAGCGTATCTATTTTTGCGTATAGCAATTTTTTTCTGGCTTCATCTTTTTCGTCTTTATGATATTCAAAATATGCTTGAATGGAATCAAGCAGTACTTTTTCTTTGTCCCAATTTAGGGTGCCTAAATCGTGCGTGCCCTTAAACATCATGTGTTCCAGGTAATGAGCCAAACCGGTGGTTTGAGGCGGATCAAACTTTGATCCGGCTTTTACAGCAAAAAGCGTTTGTATTCTGGGGGCATCCTTATTCACGCTTATGTAAACTTTCATTCCGTTTTGCAGAGTATAAATTTTAGTGTTAAACGGATCGTTAGCTACTGCTTCACTTAACTTCGAAGTAGATGGTCTGGAGGCAAGAGAGCGCGTTGTAGCTGCGCTGTTAGCTAACGGCACACCGTTAGCAGATGCGGGAATAGAAGTTGCGTTTGCTGGTTTTAATTGCTCGTATTTTCCTTTAGTAGTGTTGCTTTGTTGAGCAAAGTTTATCTTAAATACTAAGATACTAACAGCAAAAAACACTGATTTAATATTCATGATTCTGTTTTTATATATTCTAGTTAATCGTAATCAAGTTCTAGCCCAAACTGCTTTTGCATTATCTTTAGGGCGGGGTTCTTTTCTATTAGTCGTTCAAGTTTTTCTTTTGGAGTATATGGCTTGGCTCCGGTTTCTGACGCTTTATCGGCAATAATTAGAAAATTCAACGGAGCGCCAAAGCGCTGCAATAAAAAGCGCTCTAGACTTTTGCTTACTTCTTCGAATTGCTTTTTTTGAATATCGCTCTGTACCGTTACAGTGATTGCATTCATATTTTCATTGTCAAGTACTGGTATAAAAGTTGAAAAAGCAATTTTTATACCCTTTTTTTCTTCAGGTAATTGTGCCCCATACTCTCCCCAAACCAGCTCGACATTCTCCTGTGTTAAAATTGAAACTTCGGTTTCTTGAGTAACTTCTTTGATTACTTGTTGGGTATTTTCTTTGGGTGATTCAGTATAAGAATCTACCGTAAGTAACTTTTTGCTTTTGCCTACTATAGTAGAGGTTTTTTTTGATGGAGGCGAAGAAGTTACAATGACATTCTCCGCTTGTTTGTTTTCAATCTCAGTATCAGCGGTTGCTATTTTTTGAGTTATAGTAATAGCAGGTTCATTTACTTCGTTAATTTTTGGTGTAGCTTCAAATTGTGTTGCCTTGTTAGTTGTTGTGTTTTTTACTTCTGAATCAAAAAGTTTTTTTTTACTGCCTTCGGCACTAACTGCAACTACTGCATTTACATAACACATTTTCACAAGAGCAAGCTCAACAGTTAACCGCTTGTTTTTTGAGGTCTTGTATTGCACATCGCATTGATTACCCAAGTGTAAGCAGTTAACTAAAAAATCAGCTGAGGTTAATGATGTTTGCTGCGAGTAGCGCTGCTTTAGGCTGACACTTGTTTCTAACAACGCCAATGTTTTGTTGTCTTTGCAAAAAAGTAAATGACGAAAATGTTCGCACAAGCCAATAATAAAATCGTCACCTTCAAATCCCTTTTTCAAAATTTCATCAAACAACTGAAACACGCCTGATACATTTTCAACTAAGAGTGCCTCAGTTACTTTAAAAAAATAATCATAGTCGAGCACATTTAAGTTTTCAAGTACTGAAGCGTAGGTCAGTTTTCCTCCGCTAAACCCCGACAGACGGTCAAACATTGACAGTGCATCACGCATACCACCATCAGCTTTTTGTGCAATAATATGAAGTGCTTCGTCTTCGGCATCTACTTTTTCTGTTTCACAAATATGTCTCAGATGATTTACAATTACTTCTACACCTATTCTTCTGAAATCGAAAATTTGACAACGCGAGAGTATCGTTGGCAGTATTTTGTGTTTTTCAGTAGTGGCTAAAATGAATTTGCAATAGGAGGGTGGTTCCTCTAGCGTCTTGAGAAATGCATTGAATGCACCAGCTGAAAGCATGTGAACCTCATCTATGATGTAAATTTTGTACTTGCCGCTTTGCGGTGGAAAACGAACTTGGTCAACCAGTGAGCGAATGTCTTCTACCGAATTGTTTGATGCGGCATCTAATTCATGGATATTGAACGAAGAATTTTGCTGAAACGAAATGCAAGATGAGCATGTACCGCAAGCCTCGAAATCGTGATTGATATTTTCACAGTTTATGGTTTTAGCCAGAATGCGAGCTGCCGTTGTTTTACCTACACCACGAGGACCACAAAACAAAAATGAATGAGCTAAGTGCCCTGTGCGGATAGCATTTTTTAAAGTAACAGCTACCTGCTCTTGTCCAACCATTTCGGTAAAACGGAGCGGACGGTACTTACGGGCACTTACAATGTATTCAGACATGGTGCGCAAACTGCATAAAATTTTTCATACAGAAATAGACGGAATGTTAATGTGGAAAAGGTGTGTTGGGTGTAACCCAAAATACAGTTTATGATCGAATGGCGTCCAATATGCGGTTAAGCTCTTTTGCATCTGCCGCAGAAATTTTATTAAAAATAAAGTTCCATTCTTCCTGTTCGCGGTCAATGGTGGCTAATACCTCCATTCCTTTACCGGTTATCATTATATCTACCTGACGTCTGTTGTTTTCACATAACTCACGCCTTACAAAACCCTTTACTCGTAGTTTTTCAACTAATCTTGTAGCATTACTCGATTTGTCGAGCATGCGGGATGTAATTTCAACCAGCATGAGGGGTTTTGGGTGTGAACCTCGTAAAATACGAAGCACATTATATTGCTCAGGGGTAAGTTGAAACTGTTTCAGTTTTCCGGCATTAAATGCGTGCATCCAATTGCCGGTATAAATAATGTTCACAACCGCTTTGTGAAACTCGCTTTGAAATTTCCGCTGCTTAATTTCGTCCTCTAAAGATGCCATGTCGCAAACTTATAAATGATATTGGCTGAGCCAAGATGCCGGTTAACAAAAACTTGCAGGGTAAAAAATGGGTTAACTCACCCTAGTAAAATAAAAAAAAACACCGGTGAGTTGCCGGTGTTTTTTTTGTAACTAGTGCTTTGCTGGAGCCGCTGATTTCTTTTTAGCCACTGCTTTTTTCTTAGCTGCTGCTTTCTTTTTTGCAGTAGAGTTGCCGCCATTGTCTTTCGATTCATTAGCGGAAACTGTTGCTCCTGATTTTAGTTCAGACTTTGTGCGCGATTTCGATGCAGATGAGTTCTGCATTGAAGTTGAGTTTTGTGCTGTTACAGCCATTATAGCCATTGACAGCGGAACGATTAGGAATCCTTTTTTCATGGTAATTTAATTTAGAGGTTTAAAAAAAATGTTGAACAAAAGTAGTATCTGTGCTGTGTAATATAGCAAAAAAGCATCCCCAAATATGGGTACATCCAATATTGGGTACAAAAAAACCCCGAGAGTATCTCGGGGCATGAGCAAAGCCAAACATTTTGATTAGTACCAGAAATTTAAATCAGCATGGTAAATATCATAGCTAACAGTGTAAACATTATCACATGTTCCATTGCCAAAATCAACTTTTACTGGTTTGGGATCCGTGCCGCTGTAAATGGTTACTAAGCCACTTACCAAATATTTGCAAGCAAGTCGCCATACTACATTGGTAGATGTTGCAGAGAAACTTTTTCCATTAAAACCTATGCCATCGCTTTGCCCTCCACCTGTGTATTCATCATCAGACAAATCGGCTGTAGAAGCAAAACCTTGGGTTTGGTCGCTGTATCTGGTAGCATTCCATGTTATTGTTTTGCCGTCTGTGCTACGAGTAATTTTGCCGTTCGTAATAGTGTCTTTAAAGCTTCGCGAAGTGGTATTAACACTTGTGTTTGCCAAGTTATACAGGCCCTCTACTTTATTGCCATTTACGTAGTAATCCTGAAATGTTACAGCAACATGGGCTCCAGGATTGTGCAGATAATCACTAAATACACCTGTAACTTTTCCCCTGCGGTGAACTCCATACTGGTCGGTACATCCAAGCAATCCAAAGTCAACTGTTACTGTTTTAGGGAAAACAAAATTTCCTGATGGTGTTACATTAACTGTTGCACAGGTATTGTCTAGTGTGCTTTCGTTTTTACCGCTTACACCACCATCGGCAGCTCCATCGTTGATTACTTTGTTGATGTCTTTAAAAATGTTGTCACTTGTTGAATGTGAGTCAGCGGCATCGTAATCGTAAGTTTCTTTCTTTTTACAAGCTGTAAAAATAAAGACACATACCAAAAACATAGCGGCTAAAGAGCGAAACTGTTTGTTGCTTTTCATAATGAAGTTTGTTTAAATGGTTTCAAAAATAGTGCAATCATTTATATAACGCATAAAGTATAAATTTAGGTATACTAAGTTGTAAAAATTCTCTTTTAATCATTGACTTTCAGTATTATAAAATGTGTTATAGGCTGTATAAACAGTCTCCTGTTTTCTGTTAATTCTTTTACGTTTGGGAAAAATTATTGTAATGAAGAAGGTATTAATTGGTTTAGTGGTGGTGGCTTTATTGTTGTTTGTGTTTCTGTTTACAGCGCCATTTTTATTCCAAGAAAAAATAAATGCTGTATTAAAAGAAGAGATCAATACGCAATTGAATGCAAAGGTTAATTATGGTAGCTTTAGTTTGTCTCTCATAAAAAGCTTCCCCAACTTTAATTTTTCAATAAACGATTTATCTGTAGTAGGAGTGGACTCGTTTAAAGGAGATACATTGGTACGGGTAAGTAATTTTGGATTTACGCTTGATATTCTGACTGTATTAAAAGGAGAGAAATACAAACTTCTGGCACTTAACTTAACGAACCCTACTGTTAATGCCATAGTTAACTATAGCGGAAAGGCTAACTGGGATATAACAAAAGAAACAAAACATACGTCAGCATCAGAAGAGTCTGAAAAATTTGCGTTAGAAATTAAGAAGTATAAGATAGTGAACGGAGAGATAACTTATACAGATAAGCAAGGAAATACATCTGCAAAAATTCACGGTCTTGACTTTGAAGGTAGTGGAGATATTACACAGAGTGTATATGACCTGATAACTAAAACAAGCATTGCTGAACTAACCTATAAAAGCGGTGCTGTGCCATATCTAAGTAAAGTAAAACTTAGTGCTGAGATGAGAATAAGTATTGACAACACAATAAGTAAATACACTTTTAAAGAAAATTCAGTATCGCTCAACGATCTGCACTTAGAGTTTGATGGATGGGTGCAACCCAAGAAAGACCTAACTGCATTAGATGTAAAGTTTAAGACAAAGCAAACTCAGTTCAAGAGTATTCTTTCGCTTATACCTGCTGTGTATCAGAAAGATTTTGATAAGGTAAAAACCAGTGGGTCATTAGCACTTGATGGAAATGTAAAGGGAGAATTGAAAGAAAAAAATTATCCGGCCTTTAATGTAAACCTAAAAGTTGCCAATGGATTGTTTCAATATCCGGGTCTCCCCGTTGCAGTAAAAAACATTTCAATAGCCGGTAACATTACGAAACCCCAGGGCAATTTAGATTTTACGATTGTTGATGTTTCAAAACTTCATTTAGAAGCAGGAACTGACCCGGTTGATGCCCGCATAAACGTACGCACTCCAATAAGTAATCCTAATGTAACAGCAAATGTTACTGGTAGGTTAAACCTGGCAAATGTTCCTAAATTTTACCCTATTGAAGGATTAAAAACACTCACGGGTTTACTGGCAATGGATTTAGATTTCAAGGGCAAAAAAAGCGATGTGGACAATAAAAATTATAACGCTATACATGCTTCCGGTAATGCCAAAATCAGCAACCTGATATATGACAGCAAGGAAACTCCCATGGCCGTAAAAGTTATGAGTATGCTAATGACCTTTAACCCTCAAAATGTTAAGCTCAATAATTTTTCGGCAGCAATTGGCAAAAGTGATTTTAATGCTACCGGTACGCTAGATAATTTTATGGCTTACGCGTTTGGCAAAGGCGACTTGACAGGAGAGATAACCCTACGTTCAGCACAATTTGATGCAAATGAATGGTTACAAAAAGATAACGCTACAGCCACCAAAAATGCAGATACGTCTAATACGCAATTTTTTAAGGTACCTGCGCACATAAACTTTACAGCTAATTCTCAATTTGGTAAACTCTTTTATGAAAAGATTGAGCTAACCAATGTAAAAGGTCAGGTACAGGTTGTAGATGAAGCTATACATTTAAATAATCTTTTTGCCAATGTACTTGGTGGTGACGCAACTATTTCGGCAGTGTATGATACAAAGAATCGCGACTACCCCGATGTGTCATTTAATTACGACATTAACAATTTTGACATTCAACAAACTTACAAGCAAGTTGGAATGAGTGATAAACTAGCTCCGGTTATGAAATATATACAAGGAAATTTTAGTAGTGACATGAAAGGCAGCGGTAAACTGAAACCGGATATGAGTGTAGATTATTCTTCACTTACAGGTGACGGTAAGGTAGAAATACCTTCAGCAAAAATTGTCGGTTTGCCTATTTTACAGAAAGTTACCGAAGTGGCTAAAATACCTGCCCTCCAAAATCTAGAGCTAAAAAATTCATGGACTGTGTTAAAGTTTAAATCAGGACGTGTGTTCGTAGATCCTACAGATTTAAAATTTGGTAACGGATATAATGTTAATGTGCAAGGCAGTAATGGTTTCGACCAGACTATTGATTACGATATGCGGATGGATGTGCCGAGTAAAGAGTTAGGCGCAGCATCTTCCATTGCTCAAGGATATCTTTCTAAAGTACCCGGATTAGGAAATGCTATGCCGGAGGTAGTAGGGTTTTTGTTTAAAGTTACAGGAACCACTACAAAACCACAGGTGAAACTTCAGAAAGTTTTAGCCAACGGCACATCAGCAAAAGATATGGTAAAGAATGCTGCTGAAGATTTAAAGAAAAAAGCTGAAGAAGAAGCAAAAGCACGTGTAGAAGATCTAAAAAAGCAAGCCGAAGAACAACTGCGCAAAGCCGCAGAGCAACAAGCTAAGCAAGCATTTGAAAAAGCAAAAACCGATGCAGCAGCTAAAGCAAAGAAAGAAGCTGAAGATCGATTAAAAAACGTTTTGAAGTTCCCGAAGTAGAAAGAATATTAATGCTTTTCGTAATTCTGCATTTCATCGTGAAAGAACTCTAGAGAAACACCGGCTGTTTTAAACATTTGTTCGCTTTCCGTGCCTGCATGATATTTTCTTTGGCAAACAACACGTCTAATTCCACAGTTAATTATTAGCATTGCGCAAACACGGCAAGGAGTCATGCGGCAATAAAGTGTTGATCCATCTAATGCAACTCCGCGCTTGGCTGCCTGGCAAATAGCATTTTGTTCAGCATGAACAGTTCGTACACAGTGTTCGGTAACGCTACCATCTTCATGAACCATTTTTTTCATCTGGTGTCCTACTTCATCGCAGTGAGGCAAGCCGATAGGTGAGCCTACGTAACCGGTTACCAATAATTGATTGTTGAGCGAAATAACACAACCACTACGCCCTCGTCCACAGGTAGCCCGCTTGCTGATGGCATCCATTACTTCCATAAAATATTCGTCCCAAGTTGGTCGTACGTAAGGTGCTTGTGCTTTATCGCTCATGAATTTGATTGTTTGTTTTTTTAATGGCCTCATCTACTTCAATAAACAATTCATCGAAACTGCCGTTGTTGGTGAATTTAAAATCAGCCATTTGTATGCAGGCACTTATGTTCTGTTTATTTAAATCGGTAGAGCTCATTTCACGTTCTTCGTTTGCCACAAAAGTTTCGAAACTAACTTTGTCTGTTTCAGAAGCACGTTCCAATATTCTTGCATACCGCAACTTTTGGTCGGCATCAATAGCAAACAGAGTAAAATCGCTTTTAGCTTTTAGTGCGGTTACCTCGCCCACTGTACGAATGCTTTCAATTATACAATTTGTGTTGCTTTCTTTTGCTTCTCGATAAAGCTCTTCAGCAATAAAACTTGGCGAATTGTTAGCACGTAATTCGTTAGCGGTGTTTACTAATGTATCGCGATTTACTTCACTTCCTTTAGCTTTTATTATGTTGCTCAAATATCCGCGCACAGAGAAGTGAAGGAAACCATGATGTTTAGTAAGATAGTCAACAATTGTGCCTTTGCCTGCTCCCAAAGTTCCGGTTATGCCTATTATTTTCAATTCAATAATTTTTAGTGAATTTAACGCAAATGAGTTCGATGGCAAGTGTTGTGAATAAGTGGTGTAGTGATGTGAAAAACAAAACCTTTATTTGAGTGATGAACTTTAGAAAAGCGGGTTTGTATATTGCTATTTTGATAGGTATTGTACTGGTGATGCTTAACCGTCAACCGGTGCAGCTAACCAAGCAAGATAAGTTCATTTGTTCACGCATATCATCTTCCGGATATGAAATTAAGTGGGTAATGCACTTACGTAATGCAAACTTGCTTTCAAGTACTATTCAACAAGTTAAGCAAAGATTAAGTTTAGAGGGCAAAGAACTTGCTAATCTTCAATTAGATCTTAATCAGGGTATTCCAGGTAGAAAAGAAACTGTATTTCCGGTGAGCGTGCGCTTTGAAGCAGACAGTAATTTTAGTATTAACGGTAAACAGGTGCTGCTAAAAGGCGAAATTACTTATAGTAATTTAACCGGTGGCGGAACCATTCGAGTAAATGAGTTAAGCTCAAAAGTGGTTGTAAATTGACTACAAACTTATGCTGTTGCTTTGCTTCTCCAGTAATAAAATACCGGAACTCCTACTGCTACTATAACTAAACCCGGCCAACAGGCAGAAAATTTTACAACCAACAAGTTGATGCAAAATGCTGTTGCAAGAAATAAATAAACAGCTGGTACCACCGGATACCCCCACGCTTTATAAGGCCTATCAGCATCAGGTTTTTTATTGCGTAGAATAAACAAACCTCCTATGGTTAGTATGTAAAATAGCATAACAGAAAACATAACGTAATCGAGCAGATCGCCATATTTACCGCTGAGGCAAAGCAATGCAGACCATATAAACTGAATCCATAGGGCAAAGCCCGGTACACCAAACTGATTGTTGTCTTTCATTTTCGAAAAGAACAAACCATCTTTCGCCATTGCCTGATACACGCGTACGCTTGAAAGCACAATACCATTGTTGCAACCAAAAGTTGAAATCATTATCAGCACCGCCATAATAACAGCTGCTGCTCCGCCAAACATCATTTCGGCAGTGGCAGTTCCTACTCGTTCGTTTTGTGCAAACTGAATTCCGCGTTCAACAGTAGTAGTTCCGTCAGGGTTTCCGGCAAGAGGCAGCAAATGCAGATAAGCCACATTTGCCAATAGATAAAGTACCACAACAATAGCGGTTCCAATTGCTAAGCTCAATGGAATATTTCGCTTGGGGTTTTCAATATCGCCCGAAATAAAAGTTACGTTATTCCAAGCATCGCTGCTAAACAGAGATCCCACCAAACCAACACCTATAGCTGAGCACAAGGCAATAGTGGAAAGGTTGCTCTGAATCCAATTTCCGTCAACACCTTTTTCGAAATGCGATAAATTAAATGCGTTGCTCCAGTTAGCATTCCATACATCAGCACTTCCATACACAAACAGACCGAGGAAAATGATGCCGAATAGGGCGATGAGTTTAGCGGACGTAAAAACACGAACCACAATTTTGCCGTAGTTAATCCCGCGACTGTTGATGAGCGTTAACACCAGAATAGAAAATATGCCAAACAACTGCGCAGCAGAAATTTTAAAACTACCAGCCGTAAACAGAATATTGTTTTCGCTCAATGCAGGAATTAAAACACCTGTATACTTCGCAAACGCCACGGCTACGGCTGCAATGGTACCGCATTGCACTACTAAAAAAATTGTCCAGCCATAGAGAAAACCAACTAAAGGATTGTAGGCATTTTTTAAATAAACATATTGCCCGCCTGCATGAGGAAACATGCCTGCCAACTCGCCATAACTCAATGCAGCAAAGAGTGTAATTACTCCTGAAATAATCCACGAAAGTAAGAGCCAGCCCGAGCCGCCAGTTTGTCGTGCTATATCAGCACTTACAATAAAAATTCCTGAGCCAATCATAGACCCGGAAACAATCAGCGTTGCATCGAGGAGATTGAGTGTTTTTTTTTGCTCCACTATTTCTCGTTTTCTAAACGTTTAACACTATATCCGAAGAAAATTACAAAGCCGATACCCATCCAAACAATTAAACGAATCCATGTGTCGAGTGGAAGAAATGCCATCATAAAGAAACAAACAACGATACCTAGTATGGGAACCAATGGAACTAAAGGTGTGCGGAAAGCGCGGGGAGCATCTGGCATTGTTTTGCGCATTACCAATACACCGGCACATACAAGAATAAATGCAAACAATGTTCCGATACTCGTCATTTCACCTACAATACTTCCGGGAACAAAGGCCGCAAACAAACTTACAAACAAACACATTAATAGATTGCTTTTCCAAGGAGTTTTAAAATTTGGATGAACTTCGCTGAAGAACGAAGGCAGCAATTTATCTTTGCTCATACTAAAGAAAACACGCGACTGCCCCATGAGCATTACAAGAATTACAGAAGAGTAACCCGCAAGAATGGCTACAATAACTGATGTTTTTAACCATGCATAAGGAGTATGACTAAGCGCTGTGGCAACAGGGGCAAGGCGGTCGGTTGGATCTGCTTTAAATTCAGTATAGTGGGCAAGGCCTGTCATAACGTGCGCAAACAAAATGTAAAGTACCGTGCAAATAACAAGCGATACCAAAATACCTATTGGCATATCACGTTTCGGGTTCTTTGCTTCCTGCGCAGCAGTACTAACTGCATCGAAACCTATGTATGCAAAAAACACAATAGCCGCTGCACGTACAATGCCGCTCCACCCAAAATGACCAAACTCACCGGTGTTGACAGGTATGTATGGTTCGTAGTTGGTTACATTAATATAGCTCCAGCCCAAAGCAATAAACAGTATCACTACACTTACTTTCAATAATACAATCAATCCGTTTACTAATGCTGACTCTTTCGTTCCTTTCACAAGCAACAAAGACATTGCCACCACAATAAACACAGCCGGAAGGTTCATAATTCCTTTTATTAAAGTAGCACCTGATAAATCAGGATTTGCTACACCGTTTATCATTTCAGGAATCACTTTTCCGTCTTTCATGTACACATGGTCGAAGGGCGTCATAACCAACTGGCGCGGGAAATCAATATTCATGATGTGAAATAATTTGTAGAGGTAACCGCTCCAACTGCTGGCTACAGTGGCTGCGCCCACAGCGTACTCCAATACTAAGTCCCAGCCAATAGTCCAGGCAAGTAAGGTGCCCATGGTGGCAAATGAATATGTGTAAGCAGAGCCTGCTACAGGAATCATGCTGGCAAATTCGGCATAGCATAAGCCCGCAAAAGCGCAGCCAACAGCTGCTATAATAAATGAGATAGTAATGGCAGGTCCGGCATTTTCAGCAGCAGCCACACCTGTTATAGAAAATAAGCCCGCGCCTATTATGGCGCCTATGCCTAGCGCTACCAAACTGGTCGCTGACAGAGTTTTCTTTAGCGTGTGTTCACCAGATTCTGACTCGACAATAATTTTCGAAATTTCTTTTCTGCGGAATAATACTGACATGCTGTGTATTTATGTGATTAGAATTAGTTTACTGCTTATTCAAATTGCTTTTATGCCTGCTGTAGAAAAAATAGATGGCGCAACCCAAAGCCATCCAAACAAAGAGCCGCAACCATGTTTCGTGGCGAAGGAACAGCATCATTCCAAGGCAAAATACAATTCCGGCTATAGGAACAAACGGAACTAAGGGTGTTTTGAACGCACGTGGTGCATCAGGCATTGTTTTGCGAAGAACTAAAATTCCTACGCACACAATTACAAAAGCTAACAGCGTTCCTATGCTCGTCATTTCAATAACTATATGTGCAGGCACAAACCCAGCGAACAAACCAACAAACACCATAAACACCAGATTTGATTTCCATGGAGTTTTGAATTTAGGGTGCACATCACTGAAAAGTTTTGGCAACAATCCGTCTTTACTCATGGAATAAAACACGCGGCTTTGCCCCATCAGCATTACTATAATAACTGAGGTATAACCAAACAAAATAGATATGATAACCAGCTTATGTAACCAGAACATGGGTATTTGTTTGATAGCAACTACAGCAGGCGCCATTTCGTTCATACGGCTAAACTCTGTATAGTGTACCATACCGGTAAGTACGTGTGCAAACAGAATATAAAACACGGTACAAATAGCCAGCGATACAAAAATGGCTATAGGCATAGCTCGCTGAGGATTTTTTGTTTCCTGTGCAGCTGTAGAAATGGCATCGAAACCAATGAAGGCAAAAAAGATAATACCCGCTGCGCGAACAATTCCGCTCCATCCAAATTGTCCGAAATCTCCGGTGCTCTCAGGTATATATGGTGTATAGTTGTCAGTATTGATGTAAGCCCACCCAATGAGAATGAAAACAAGTATAACGGCTATTTTCAAAACAACTATGATGGTGTTTACTATAGATGATTCCTGTACTCCTCTTATAAGCAGTAGCGAAACAGCCACCACTATAAACAACGCAGGCAGATTAACTATGCCGTGATGCGCCACCCCATCACCAGTTACAACAGAATCAAATGGTGAGAGGCAAAGAGTAAAGGGTAGAAACACTTCATAATACTGTAAGAGTTTTACTAAGTAGCTGCTCCAGCTAATAGAAACAGTTGCAGCACCTACAGCATATTCAAGTACCAAGTCCCAACCAATAATCCAGGCAATAAACTCACCAAGGGTTGCATACGAGTATGTGTATGCACTGCCGGCTACGGGTATCATGGTTGAAAACTCAGCGTAGCACAAAGCCGCAAACATACAGCCCAAGGCAGCAATTAAAAATGAAATTGTAACAGCGGGGCCTGCGTGTTGTCCGGCAGCTACTCCTGTAATTGAGAAAAGACCTGCACCTATTATCACTCCCACACCAATCATTATCAGGTGGAAGGTGGAAATGGTTTTGTGGAGAGTATGCTCGCCCTCATGCGACTCTTCTATTAACTGCGCTATGTCTTTCTTTTTAAACAGATTAAGCATGGTGCCTTTTTACTTCAACCAATATAGAATTAAATGGAGAATGAGCAATTGTCAGATTTCAAATTTCAAACCATCGTAAGCAGTACGTATATATGGCGGCAATATTTTATCACGTTTCGCATGTAACCCATATTGATGGCTCATATGAGTAAAGTAAGTTAATTCGGGTTTTACATCTTCTACAATTTCTATGGCTTGCTGTATAGTAAGGTGAGAATAATGTTCGGTATCGCGAAGTGCGTTCAATACTAATATTTTTGAGCCACGAATTTTATCTCTTTCTTGTTTTGAAATTGTTTTTGCATCTGTGATGTAAGTGAAATCACCCAAACGAAAGCCAAGTACCGGCATGCCGCCATGCATTACTGTAATGGGCTTTATTTGTATTGAAGAAATTCTAAAATCAGAATTCGAAATTGTATGAAAGTTTATTTTAGGAAGATATGGATAGTCGGTTTCGGTAAACGCATAACTGTATTGCTCTCTAATTCCCTGTTCGGTTTCGGTGGTGCAGTATATGTCCATAGGTTTCGACTGCCTGAAATTAAATGCACGTATGTCATCTAATCCTCCAGTATGATCTTTGTGTGAGTGTGTCATTAGAATAGCGTCAAGACGCGATATGTTTTCGCGCAACATTTGCTGCCGAAAGTCAGGACCACAGTCAACAGCTATGTTTAGACCGTTAGATTTAATAAGAATAGAAGTTCTCAGGCGTTTATCTTTCGAATCGGCACTGGTACATACCTCGCACTCACAACCAATGAGCGGAACACCGCCCGATGTGCCTGTGCCAAGGAATGTTACTTCCATAAATTTAAGTTTGATGTATAAAAGTGCAAAGCAAACTACCCTGCAAATAGTGTCTCTTTTTCTGTTTTTATCTGTTGGTAAAGTTGCACGCTTTCGCTCGACAGGTTTTCCAGTTCCAAATCAGTAATGGCTACCAATAACTCCATCATAGAATTTATCTTTGCTTCCACCTCATGAAATTTGTTGATAACAACAACCCTGCGCTTTTCCAAAATGCAATAACCATTTTGGAAATTCCCTTTTTCATAGCGAACGGTGTACCCTCCTTCTTTGAAAATATCCTCTACCTTCTTTAATAATGCCGCGTTATATTTTAAGTTCATTTTCAGAATTAATAGCGTTCAATAAAACATTTGTTCATTTTGCAACCGCAACGAAAATATTTTTCAGAATCTTTGAACCATGAATAAGAAACTAACACTGTGGATATTGATGATGCCTTTTGTTGTGTTTGCTCAAACACAGATTAAGGATGGGTCGCTGATAATTGATTTTGGGAAAAAGAAGCCACAAACTCAAACTCAGGAACAAGACACTGTGCAAAAAGAAAAATTTGTGTACCCAAGCGATGAAGAAGAACTTGAAGAAGAAACCCCAAAACAAAAGCGGGATAAGAGGAAAGCAGTTGCAGCACAACAAGAAGATTTTAGTATTAAACGTGATGGTCTTTTTAAAGGTATGTTTTCAGCAGGATTAAATGCATGTCAAGTTGACGGAGATAACGAATTTGGTTATAAATATTTAGGAGCAAGTTTAAATGTGGGTGTTATGGTAAGGTATCATAGGTTTTTATCTACCAGTGTTGAAATCGGATATAGTATGCGCGGTGCACGAGCCAGATTTACTGGTGCAGGGGCAAACGCTAATTTTTTCAGAACTAATTTCGATTATGTAGAAATACCGGTTTCGTTGCTAAATGTGCATGATAAAAAATTAGTGATGTTCAGCATAGGACTTACTCCTGCATTCCTTATCAGGTACAAAGAATGGGATAGGGTGAGTGGCATAGAAGTAAGCAATAATCCACCTTATGGACAGCCCCGAAAGTTTGATTTAACTGCGTTTGGCGGGTTCTACTTTGTAATAAAACAACAATTTGTTTTAGGTGCTAAATTTTCTTATTCATTGTTATCTATTCGTACTGCTGAGCCCGGCTCACGGGTAAATGGTCAGTATCATAATATGCTTACGTTCCGCTTTATGTATATTCTTAATGCTATAAAACAGAAAAAGTAGTTAGCTGAAGAGCCAATGGAATTAACTCCACGGAACAGTTTGAAGTTACTCTGCCATTTTGCATTTGCAATAGTGTTGATTGTGTTCGCTGCACTTAAGTTTAATCATTTGTTTCTTCCATATTTTTGGGATGAGTTAGGCGTTTATTCGCAGTGTGCTGTTTACCAATACCACCATGGTATTAGCTTGATGCCGAATTCACTCCCTGCTATAATTTCTCGAGGACATCCATTACTGCTAACAGTAATGAACGCCTCTATTATGAACGTTTTTGGCACATCGGTGGTTGTTCCGCATACACTTCATTTGTTTGTTAGTTTGGTTTTGTTGAGCTCTGTATATTACTATACCTGCAAGTTTTTTAATCACATAACCGGGTTAGCTGCTGTGGTGTTGCTGGCAGTGCAACCTATTTTTTTCATGCAGTCAATTCTACTTCTACCTGAAGTGTTTATTAGTTTACTGCTGTTTCTAGCATTGGTTTTTTATTTCGAGGAAAAGTTTTTTCTGTTTGCTGCATTTGCTTCATTAGCCATACTTACAAAAGAGTCAGCAGTAGTTTTGCCGGCCGCTTGTCTCAGCTATTCTGTATGTAGGTGGATTTGCTTTAAGAACCCAAGAGCGCCTTTTTTACCTCTAAACCTTTTTTTGAGCATTTTGCCATATATAGTTTTTGGAGCATTTTTGATTATCCAAAAAATACAGATGGGGTGGTATTTTTTTCCTTACCATGTTGATGGCATAGATTTTTCACTTTACAGAATCCATTTACAGTTTAATGAGTACCGCGATATGCTTTTTTGGAGCCAAGGCAGGTATTGGTGGAAAAACATTCTTCTACTTGGGCTGTTCGCTATGTTATTGTTTAGAAGTATAAATCGAACAAGTTTGCGCAAGAGCTTTGTAACACCTCTTGTTGTATTTAGTACTGCCTTTTTAATTTTTAGCTGTATCAGCAATTTCTATATGGGCAGATATACATTGGTGTTGATAGTGATTCTGGCAATATTTACTGCAGTGTCTTTAACTTATTTATTAAAGAACCCGTATCTAATAACAACAGCAGTTTTGCTTCTAGCAGTTGTTGCGGTCAACAGAGATGTAAACTACAAGTTTGAGTATGATGAGGACTTAGGTTATTTAGATTGTGTGGCAACCCTGCAAAAAGCAGTTCAATATTGCGAAGAAGACACTTCTAGTCGCTTAATGGTAGAAGGGAACTTTCCAGCTTATTACGCTTTTCAGTTCAAAGAAGGCGGTTATTTAACTAAACCAGATAAGTTTATTCCGTTTAATGCTGATAGTTTAACTCATGGATATTACATAAAAGTTCATCCGGGTGACGATCATGATTTCGATAGGACAAAATTAACTGCTGAGTTAGTTGAAACATACAAGCAAGGTTATGCTGTGGCTGAAGTTTACCGACTAACACGTACACTTAAAGTAGATATATGAACTATTTAAAAGGAAAAGTAGTTTGGCTAACAGGTGCATCATCAGGCATAGGGGAAGCACTTGCGTATGCATTGGCTAAAGAAGATGTAAAGCTAGTTCTTTCTGCGCGAAGAGTTGACGAATTAAATAGGGTAGCAGCCAATTGCAAAATTCCTACCACTGATTTTCTTGTGCTGCCGCTTGACTTAGAGAAAACAGAAGAATTTGAACCGAAAAAAGATAAGGTTTTAGAAAAATTTGGTAGAGTGGATGTTTTGATAAACAATGGAGGTATTAGCCAACGGTCGTTAGCCATTGATACTCCTGTTGAAGTTGACAGAATGCTTTTTGAAGTAAACTTTTTTGGTACGGTTGCCTTAACAAAAACATTACTACCCGTTTTTATGTCGCAAAAAAATGGATTAATAGTAACAGTCACCAGCGCGGTAGGTAAATTTGGTTCGCCTTGGCGAAGTGGATATAGTGCAAGCAAACACGCACTTCATGGTTTTTTTGACTCACTACGCGCAGAAATGTTTTCAGATAATTTGAAAGTGTTGTTAGTATGCCCCGGATTTATTCAAACAGATGTTTCAGTAAACGCACTTACGGAAACCGGAAAAAAACTAGGCACCATGGACACAGCTACTGCCAAGGGCATGAGTGCAGAGGCTTGTGCTGCAAAAATTATTACAGCAATTAAAGGTGGCAAAGAAGAAATATTTGTTGGTGGAGTTAAAGAGTCAGTTGGAATCTATGCTAAACGGTTTGCCCCTAAGTTATTGTCGTTCATGCTTACCAAAATGAAGGTACGTTAATGCAATGAATAGTTAGTTAGGAATGATACTAGAGTTTCTGATAGTTGGAGATTATTTTTGTTTCTAAATTCAATATTCACCGCATGGATTTATTTACAGTTTTAGGATATGCAGGTGCTGTGCTCACTGGTTTAGTGCTTGGGTTGTTGGGTGGTGGCGGGGCTTTGTTCTCCATACCTGTTTTAGTTTATCTTTTTCATTTACCTGCTTCGTCAGCTACCGGGTACTCTCTTTTTTTAGTTGGCATTACAGCCTCAGCAGGAGCTATACAAAACATAAGAAAGCAGCTTGTTGATTTTAGATCAGTTATTTATTACGGTGTTCCGTCAGTTATTGCAGTTTATATTATGCGCAGGTTTATTTTACCTAATCTGCCTGACACACTTTTTACCACATTTTATTTTACAATAACCAAAGATCACCTTATTCTACTATTGCTTTCATTTATGATGATTTTAGCGGGTATTAAAATGGCATCGCCTGAAAGTGAGAGCACAAATTCAGATGCTACAAAAGTTAACTTCATACAACTTGGGTTGTTTGCTATAGCTGTTGGAAGTTTTTTAGGTTTGGTAGGAGCGGGGGGCGGGTTTCTAATGGTGCCGGCATTAGTTCTCTTTGCCGGCTTACCAATTAAACGTGCATTAAGCACGTCATTAGTGTTGGTGGCTGTAAACTCATTTATTGGTTTTCTTGGCGATGTTACTGCCAATATACAGCTTGACTGGAATTTTCTGCTGCTGTTTTCTGCTTTTTCTGTTTCCGGAGTATTTATAGGCACCTATTTACAAAAGCAGATTGATGGAAAGAAACTTAGAGTCCGTTTTGGATGGATGATGATGATTATGGGTATAGCAATTCTGCTGAAGGAGTTTTCTGAAATTTTGTAAGCTTACTGCACTGCACAAGGGTAATCGAACAGGCAACGGTCTTTCACAATGTCAGCAACTGTATCAGGTACCATTTCCTCCCAACCGGGCTCCCCGGATTTAATCATTTGAATAACAACAGGCGAGAATATCTGTAATACGTTTTCATCGTAGCCCTCAATGTCAATTAAAAACTTGTTGTCTTTTAAATATTGAAACAAATGTTTCAACGAATCAGGAACTTCTAAGTTGTTGGTTGTAATTACAGCTCTGCCCTTTTCTGGTTGATATGGGTACACCAGCATTCGTGTGTTACGCATAAATATCTCTCCAAAATAGTGCAACAATTCGCCCTCTGGATTCTTGTAATATTTTTCGTTGAAGAGCTCTACTATATTCAATATTCCTAAAATAATACCTATCCGTTTTGGTTTACAGCGATCGAGATAATTAACAAGTACATCGTGTTTATGACAATTAGAAATCATTACGGTGTGCCCCAAACCACATAGAATATCCGCGCGATCTAAGAAATCTTTTGTATCAAAATCGCCACCCCCGGTTAAGTTGTTAAGTGTAATTTCTGAAATTACAACTAGATCATCTGAATTGCCAACTTCTTTTTGGTAGTATTCTACCCCGCATTTCATCATGTCCTCGTTTACCTTGGTTACAGGTCGAAACCTTCCGCGTAAACACAAAACATTCTTTCTGTACAAAACATCTTTTGGCTGATGAACTTCTTTATCAGGGCCAAAAATTGTGCCGTCAGTAAAGTTCTTCTTTACCAACATGAGCGCCAACAGACGGTTGTCTGTATTCTTAAAAGCTGGCCCCTTTACCCGAATCATATCAATTTCAAGCTGGTCAGTTGACAAGTTATCCATCAATGATTCAAGAAAGTCTTCGGTTTGATCGTAGTACCAGTAGCACGCAAACAACAAGTTAGTGCCCACACCGCCAATAACGCGCTGTTGATACAAACTATCTGTGCCTTTTAACCTAACATGTATAATAACTTCATTGGGTTCTCCATCGGGTTCTAACTGAAATTTTACTCCCATCCAACCATGAGGGTCATTGTCTTTTTTATAATTGAGTGTGGTGCAGGTATTTGAAAAAACAAAAAAGCGTTTGTTGTCGTACTTGTCGTGTTGCAAACGTTCAACTAGCAACTCAAATTCGTGCTCAAGCATTTTATGTAAGCGCGGTTCGCTTACATAACGTCCGGCACCTTCGCTGCCGTATATTGCATCGGAGAATGTCATATCATAAGCACTCATAGCTTTTGCAACAGTGCCTGAAGCCCCACCTACTTGAAAAAAATTTCGGACAACTTCCTGCCCGGCTCCTATTTCTGCAAAGGTTCCGTAAATGGTTTGATCCAGATTTATACGAAGAGCTTTTCGTTTGATTGAGATTATTTCACGTTCCATGGTTCAAAATTAAGAAAGACCATACATAACCAACGGTTTGCTAACGTTAATAGTTTGTAAACTGCTACAAAAGCTAACATGTTACTTAATGAGTTTAGAAATAGCCTTAAACTCGTCAGTGCCGGCCTCGTTTAGTAAAGCAAACAATACCATTTCAACACTTACAATAAAGGCTCCGGACTGGCGCATACGTTCTAGGGCAAGTTGTTTGTTTTCTGGTGTACGAGAGGAAACAGCATCTGCTACCACATGAACCTGGTAACCGGCTTGTATAGCATCCAGAGCTGTTTTTAGTACACAAATGTGCGACTCTACACCGCAAATTATCAGCGATTTTTTGTTGGTGAGTTTTAGTTGATCTGTAATAGATTCACTTTGCATACAACTGAAACACACTTTTTCTATCAAAGTTTTGTTTTCACCAATTTCCACTTCGGCACAAGTGTGCCCTAGTCCTTTTGGGTACTGTTCTGTAATAATGGTTTCCAGACTTAATATTTCTGCTCCTCGCAACAATTTGTTTGCGTTAGCAAAGATTTTTTCACGTTCATGAATTACAGGCATTAAACGTTCCTGTATATCTATTACTAAAAGTGCGGTACTTTCTTTTTGTAGCAATCCTGTGTTCATACGTAATTAGTTTTGACGCATATCTACTATTTTCTCCAAGAAAATTTACAAATAGGTTGGTTTCTGATCAAGGTGCATTAGCTCCGGTATTTCCTGCCAGTGCGTAGCCGGTTGTATCATTAGAGAAAGGCACAAACGGATTATGCATAGTTACGCAGGTATTGCTTTGCAAGGCATTGTCGTAGGTTTCGGCCCATGTTTCTTCTCTAACAATTGTGTTGGTTGTACTTTGAAGATTTTTAAAGTAAATGAGAGTTCCGGTTAAATTCCCAGGAGTGCCTGTGTGCAGATGTGTAAGGTAAACTGTGTTTGGTGTAACGCCATTAGCAGTTAGCTTTACAACGGTAGAGTTAATGCTATTGGTTTCCTGAAATGTTACAAAACCAGACAAGCCACTGTTATTGAAAGCTCTTAGAGAGTAGGTTGTACTTCGTAACTCTTGTTTTTTGCATGACGAGCAGGCTGAAATTATTGGAATACAAAACAACAGAATGTGCGAACGACCTTGCGAATAAAAGCGATGAGGAACCTTAGATACGAATGATAACATCATGCATTAATTTCATCAATAACGACAATACCGATTGTTTATTTCACTTTAATTTCTCGAGCCTGGTAAACAAGGCGGCTGTTATTTTCAAACTCGTGTATGTAAGATAACACATGCATTTTTTCCGGATTCCATTTGCTTGCTAAAGTGGTTTTATAAACCTTAACAAACACTCTGCCTGCATCTAAGGGTGCGTCTAGCAAATCGCCTGTTATGGAAGACACAAATGCACGTTGCACATCTTTGTGAACATAAAATGTATCAATTACAGAGCCATTTAACTGTGCAGATACAATATCGGTTTCGGTTAGCAGCATGGTAACTTTATTCTTAGGTGTTACCTGCTCGGTATAGTGGGCTTCCATTACAATGGTAACTTCACGCGTAGAAGAGTCGTAGGTTGATGTAAGTTGAAGGTTAACAGGAGTAGATTTAGTTAGTTGTTGGTCAACCTTACCTACCCAGCTGTTTTTTTCGAATAACACCGAAGAGCTAGTTGCTGGAATACGGTCAATCGCAGCTGCAGGCTCTAATCCTATTTGCCCTAATTCGTCAAACAAAGATTGCGCACTGGCATTCTGAAATGTATCAGCGCTAAACGAATAATGAATACCTAAAGAATTGATGGGGTGTAAACTTACAGATACCACGCGGTCGTTATGTGCTGCTTTTATATTGGCTATTATTTGATGGCCTTGCGGGCAATTAGGGCAACGTACACCTGTAAACTCTTCAATAATTACATTCTTTATTTCAGGAGTGGCAACTGCCGATTCAACATAGGTAGTATCGCTAACGGCATTTGCGTTATTCCGTAAGTTAATGTTTGGGCCAATTTCTCTACAGCCAACTAAACATACAGTAGCCCAAACAATAGATGATAAACCACGCAAAGCAATTGAACTTTTCATATTCTTATTTACCAAGCGAATTACGAAAAACATTTCGGCTTGACAAAAAACAAAATTGAGTCAAGACTTGCTTTAATCTTTTACCTCAAATTGCTATTTATATCTTCGCTACTAACGTATGAAACAACTAATACTCTTTCTGTGCTGTACTTGTTTTTTTTATGTATCAGCCAGCGATCTTCGAGGAGATACCATTTCAATTAAAACAGTACAGCTAAATATTGATGTTACCGACTTTAGCAATAAAAAATTAAAGGGTGAAGCAGTACTTGGAGTAAAAGCACTACAAAATAACGTTAGTAATATTCGCCTCGACTTACTTAAACTCACAGTTGATTCAGTTTTAGTAAACCAACAAAATGTGTCATTTGGCTATAACGATACCTTGTTGCAATTTCAGTTCCCGGCACCTCTAAACCAAAACGACACAGCTTCACTTCGTATCTTTTACCACGGCACACCTGTACAGGAAGCAGGTGATTTTGGAGGTTTTTATTGGACAACCTCGCAGGCGTTCAATATAGGGGTTAGTTTTTTGGCAAATCCACATAACTATGGTAGAGTTTGGTTCCCATGCTTCGACAATTTCACCGAACGAAGCTTGTACGAGTTTGTGGTAACAACTAAAGACATTCACAAAGCATTCTGTAACGGAATGCTTATTAACTCATCTATAAACGGCAATACAAAAACCTGGCATTGGAAATTAGGCCAAGAAATACCTTCTTATTTGGCTTCAATGGCAGTTACAACTTACCAAACTTTACTCGACACTGTTCACAGTATTGGTGGCATTAGGCAAATACAAATTGCTGCACGAGCAAGTGATACAACTGCTGTAAAAAATAAGTTTATTAATCTTCGCAGTGCATTTCACATCTATGAAGAATTATGGGGTGAGTATCAATGGGACCGTGTAGGCTACTGTATGATACCATTCAATGCAGGTGCCATGGAGCACGCTACAAACACAGGTTTCATGCAAGCTCTGTTGTATGCCGGGTTTGAAGATTGTGAAGATGTAATAGTGCACGAGTTATCTCACAACTGGTTTGGAAATTTGGTCACGTGCGCCACAGCCAGCGATATGTGGTTAAACGAAGGATGGGCGGTTTACAACGAACATCTGTTTTATGAAAAATTTTATGGACTGAGTGATTATAAACGTAAAGTGAGGACAAATCACGAAAAGGTGTTACATAAAACACACGTTGATGACAATGGTTATTTTGCTGTTAGTGGAGTTCCTTCGTTGCTCACATATGGAAGCACAGTGTATGACAAGGGCGGAGATTTTATTCATACACTGCGTACGTATATGGGTGACTCTCTCTTTTTTAGCTGTGTAAAAAATTATCTTTCAGACAATGCTTTTCAAAATACTACTACTACTCAGTTGCTTAACTACCTCAATGCCTGTTCCGGTCTAAACCTGAACGATTACTTCAATGATTGGATATTAGCGGCAGGGTTCCCTCATTTTTCATTTACCACACAGGAAGTCGAAACAGCTCCTTTTGAGCCACACAGTTTTGTGGTAAATATTCATCAACGGCTTAGCCATGCACCACATTACTACAACAACGTGCCGGTTACTATTTCATATTTCGATTCGCTATGGAACCGCACTGATGTAAAGACAACAGTGAGTGGTGAATGTACTTCAGTTAACCTGTATCAACTCAATACACCCGCACCTTCTTATGTGGCACTTGATTTCGATGAAAAGCTGCAAGACGCTATTACTGATGAATGGAAAGTTATTTCTAACACCGGAAGTTTTGATTTTGGAACAGCCAAGATGATAGTTGATGTAACTCAAAATATAGATTCTAGCCTGTTACGTATAGAGCATAATTGGATTAGTCCTGAACCCATGCAAAACAAAATAGCCGGTCTGCATTTACATGATAAACGATTCTGGAATGTAGATGGCTTGATTAATGTTGGATTTAAAGCCAATGCCACCATCAGTTATAATGGTAACGATATTTCTCTAGATAATCCATTTGTCAGTAATTCGGAAGATAGTATTGTAATCCTTTACCGTAGTAACGATAATACGGATTGGGCAATTGCTGACTCATTTGTAGTAAACAACGGAGGAAACGCTACGAATAAACTGGGGACGGTAACTGTTTATGGTTTACAGAAAGGCCAGTACTGCCTAGGAATTTACAATAGTGCCATACCTGATACATCAGCACCAACTGTTGATTGCTTGTATAACTCATTTGGGAATAATATTTTGGAGAGCAACTTTGTTGTTTCCCCAAACCCAGCTACAAATAGGGTGGAAGTGATGTTTGAGAAGAACGCGTTGTTAAGCATATCTTTAGCAGACTTAACCGGTAAAGAACTTATACATACAGCTATTGATACCCATCAAAGTTTGTTGCAGTGGGATATTCATAAGCTACCAGCTGGAATTTATTTTGTTTCTGCCACAGACTTGCAAGGACATGTAACCACTAAAAAGATAATTGTAGAGTAAGTATTGCAATCATAAGAATTTCAAGAATGTGTTTAGTGTAACTGTTGTTTGTTTACAAAAGTTGATTTGTGATTTTCCATTCCCCAAGTAATATTGTGTATGCTTGAGTTTATTCATTGGAACCCCAGCCCCGATTTTGTGTCGGTAGGTATGTTCTCTATTAAGTGGTATGGTCTGTTTTGGGGCCTGTCGTTAATAGGTTGTTTTCTCATACAGCGCTTTGTGTTTCAACAATTGGGCTTTGAAGACGAAAAAATAACTCTCATCATTCAGTACGTTTTTGTAGGCGGATTAGTGGGTGCGCGGTTGGCACATGTAGCTTTTTATCAGTTAGACTTTTATCTTCAAAATCCTCAGGATATATTATCTGTTTGGAAAGGAGGCTTGGCAAGCCACGGTGGTGTGGTGGGTGGTCTGGTTGGGTTGTATGTTTTTAGCCGCGTACATAAAGAGTTTCCGTTTTTTAGAACGCTTGATTTGGGAATAATTTCAGTTGCAATTCTTGCTTCATTGGTCCGGCTTGGAAATTTAATGAACTCTGAACTTTATGGAAAATCAACTGATGTGCCATGGGCATTTATTTTTAAGCAGGTGGACGAAGTTCCTCGCCATGCAGTAGTACTTTACGAGAGCATAGCTTATTTTGTTATCCAGGTAATCTTGATTATTCTTTTTAGGAGAGTTAAACTTAGTAGGCCGGGGATTTACGTAGCGGTATTTTTTACTACTGTTTTTATTGCTCGATTTCTTTTAGAGTTTTTCAAAGTTCCAGATGGCATGGTTGTGCTCGAAGTAATAAGCAAAACCCAGTTACTCAACCTTCCGTTTATAGCACTAGGGATAGTGTTGTCATACATGGTTTATAAAAAGAAGTTGCATTACTAAACTTTACCAGCGATCACATTTATTACATGACTGCTTAAATGGCTAAATATCAAAAATGGTTAGGTGCGGGTTTGGGTTGGGCAATAACCGGCAACCCTTTAGGCGGACTACTTGGTTTTCTTGCCGGTCATGCTTTTGAGAAAAATAGAAGCCAAATCACTGAAGTTACAGGCACGGTTTCAGAACTTGAAGCAAATTTAATAGTACTGGCATCGTACCTGATTAAGGTTAATCAGGGTGCTTCGCTGCGGCAAATAGAATTTACCTCACAGTTTTTAGATAAGTATTTTGGTGCTGAAAATACTTTGAGGAGGCAACAGATGCTTAACCACTGCCTGCAACATGAATATGATTTGAATATAGTTTGTGATCAGTTGCGTATGTACACTGAGCGCAGCACACGTATTCAAATAGTTCGTTTTTTGTTCGATTTGGCATTAAGTAAAGGAGGCGTAACAAGCAGAGAAGAGTATTTCATTTTTAAAGTGTCCGGATACTTGACTGTAAACGATGTAGAGTTTAAAATGATAAAAGAAGAGCAAACTTTAACTGCCGTTTCAGCATTTGATGTTTTAGGTTTATCAGTAAATGCTTCGCCCGAACAGATTCGTAATGCGTATAGAAAATTGGTATTAAAATACCACCCCGATAGAAACTCTTCCGTTACCGAGATAGAAAAAAAACAGCTAGCTGTAAAGTTTCAGCAAATACAGGAGGCCTACGAAAAGTTGAAATCAGATAAAGGGTTCTGATTACTTGTCGGTAAACAGTTCTTCAATGGTAACTCTATAACGTTCAGCTATCACTCTGCGTTTTACTTTCATGGTAGGTGTTAGTTCACCGGCTTCAACGCTCCATTCTGCACTTAGCAGAGCAAACTTTTTTACCTGTTCCCATTTACCAAAATCATTGTTATATTTTTCTACTTCTGCGTTGATTAATGCTTTTATCTTTTCGTTTGATACAATTTCAGTATTGTTGGTAACAGATACTCCGTTTTCTTTAGCCCAATCTAAACAGTTAACAAACGAAGGAACAATTAGCGCTGCAATATATTTTTTGTCATCACCACCTACTACCATCATTTGCTCAATAAAACGACTTTCTTTCATTTTTTCTTCTACTACCTGAGGGGCAATGTATTTGCCGCCTGCTGTTTTAAACAACTCTTTTTTACGATCAGTTATTTTCAAAAATTTATGGCCGTGTTTTTCTACCCAAGTTCCTATATCACCGGTATGAAACCATCCATCTTTATCAATTACTTCTTCTGTTAAATCAGTACGATTGTAGTAGCCTTTCATAATGTTGGGGCCTTTTGCAAGTATTTCACCGTCATTAGCCAGTTTAATCTCAACATGCGGAATTGGCATGCCGACAGTTCCGATACATCGCTCTTTCTCATCTATGCGATTTGCGCACAGAACGGGGGATGTTTCGGTTAGCCCATAACCTTCAAGCACGTTTATTCCTGCGGCTGTAAACAACTTAATTAAACGCGGTTGCATGGCTGATGCACCGGTTACAATAAATTCAACTCTGCCCCCTAAGGCTTCTTGCCACTTGCTAAACACTAGTTTTCGTGCTATTCCCAATTGAATTTTATAGAAGATACTATTCCCGCCACCAATTTGATACTGAGAACCAAGATCAATACTCCAAAAAAACAATTTACGCTTAAAGCCGGTTAACTCACTACCCTTAGCCATAATCTTTTCGTACACTTTTTCCAACAAACGAGGCACGGTAGTAAAACAATATGGTTTCACTTCCTTTAAATTATCTCCAATAGCTTCCAAACTTTCAGCGTAATGAATATGGATTCCATAAGCCAAGTAACTAAAAAACACAATGCGCTCGAAACTGTGATTAAGCGGTAAAAAACTCAACGCTTTTTCTCCATCGGCAAATGGTGTAACCTCTTGAACGCTTTTAATATTGCTTACCATGTTTCGGTGCATCAACATTACACCCTTTGGGTTGCCAGTTGTACCTGATGTGTAAATAATTGTAGCTAAATCATCTTCAGTTACCACGTCTCTGCGTTTTTTTATCTCTTCTTTGTTTACTGCAATTAAAGCGGGCAAGGCATCCCAAAAATAATTTGCACCGTTTACTTTGTCGAACGTATAAATGCCTTTAAGTGACGATACTTTGCCCATTAACGGACGAACTTTATTGTAGATGGATTCATCGCCTACGAATGCGTATTGAATACCCGCATCATTAAAAATAAACTCGTAATCTTTTTCGGCAATTGTCGGATACATAGGCACGTTTATGAGGCCAATTTGTTGGCTGCCAATGTCTGTGAAATTCCATTCGGTTCTGTTGGCTGAAATGATAGCTATCTTATCATCTTTTTTTAATCCCAAACTCATGAGTAATTGGCTTACTCTATCTGAAATTTCTTGTGTTTCAGAGAACGAAAAATGTTTCCATTGCTTATGAACTTTCGATGCAATAAATGGTTGGTCAGCATGTTTCTCAATTTGTTCAGTAAGAAAGTCGAATAGGCGGGTTACTTGCATACAGCAGATTTTAAGGTTATTAAAAACGGAATTGTGAAGATTAAAAAAAGAAACAGACAACGCTAAAACTCAGGCAAAAAAAACGGGGCTTTCGCCCCGTTATCCCGGTTCCAAAGAGAGATTAAAAATCTTACTGTTTAATAAACTTCATGTTTTTACTCGCTTTGCCATTACTGAAATGTATAGCGTAAACACCCGAAGCCAGTTGGCTTACATTCAGCGGCCAGTTATAGTTGCCTCGGCTTTGTGTTCCGCTGATGGCGTTCATTACGTTTCTGCCGTGCAAGTCAATAATGCTGATGTTGATAGTTTCGGTTTCGGTTAACTGATAAGAAACATTCAATACATCGGTAGTTGGGTTAGGCATTAATCTAAAATTCAAGAGAGAGTTTAACTCTTGTATGCCTTCGCATATAGGTGCTTCAACAAACAAGGAAGTATCAGAACAGCCGTTGGCATCTGTAACAATTACTCTGTAATAACCTGGATTTACTTCGCAAACAACAAGAGTATCATTATTGGAGTTAACAGGGTTTAAGGTTCCGGTAGTATCCATGTTAGCATATTGCCATTCGTATGTAACACCACTTGATGGTGTTGCTACCAGTACAGCTCCAACGAAGCCACCGTTAGGTGAAAACACAGCATCCGCCACAGGCGCAGTATGCACACTCACCGCCACTACAGCAGTAGCAGCACCGCTGCAACCGTTTTGCGTAACAGTAACATCGTAATTGGCTCCTGTGCTTACAGTAATGGTTTGCGTGGTTTCGTTATTGCTCCATAAGTAAGAAGCATAACCGCTGCCTGCATCAAGCGTAGCTGTTTCGCCACCGCATAAACTGATTGGCCCTGCAGGGGTAATAGAAGCATGAGGATTTGTAGTGTAATCAACCTGCACAGTGTCGGCAGCAGTGCAACCGTTTTGCGTAACGTTTACAATGTATTGCGCTGTGGTAGTCGGCTGAATTGTTTGTGTAGTTTCACCGGTGCTCCATGCATAGCTATCAAAACCTGCACCTGCATCAAAGGTTACTGCATCATCTGAACAAGCAGTAACAGGCCCTGCAGGAGAAATACTCGGAATAGGCAGTGCATTGAAAATAATAGTAACAGCATCAGTTCCCGTGCAGTTATTTTCAGTAACAGTAACCGAATACACTCCGCCAAAGCTGGTTTGTAAAGTACTGTTGGTGGTAGCATCGCTCCATAAGTATGCATCGAAGCCGCTGCCGGCATCTAAGTTTACTGTTTCGCCAGAGCAGGCATTAATAGTATCGGTAGCAGAAATATCAGGGGAAGGATTAGCATTGAATATTACTTGTACTGTATCGCTACCGGTGCAACCATTTTCGGTAACGGTGCAAATAATATCACCATCGCTAGTAAGTTGAATGGTAGAAGTCATTTCTCCAGTGCTCCATAGATAATCATCAAAACCCTGTCCCGCATCCAATGTAACAACATCACCATCGCATGCGCTAACAGGGCCTGCGGGGTTTATGTTAACCGCTACAGGGAAATTACCAACGTTTACAGTAGCCGATGCAGTACCGGTGCAGGCACCTTGCGCTACCGTAACTGTATAGGTAGCTGCTGAATTCACTGTAGTAGTTTGCAAGCTGGTACTGTTGCTCCATGCGTAAGAAGTGTAACCAGTACCCACATCTAATGTAGTGCTGCCACCCGGACAAATGTTTAATGAAGGCGAAGCAGTAATTACCGGTGATAATGTATTGGTAGTAACCGTAACTGTTACCGCACTTGAAATACCGGTGCATCCATTTTTAACCACAGTAACATCATAAGTTCCTCCTGTGGTTACGGTAATGGATTGTCCATTGCCTCCATTACTCCACGCATAAGAACTAAAACCCGTTCCTGCATCAAGGGTAACACTGCCACCTGTACAGAAAGTAGTAGGGCCATCAGGCGAAATAGTTACCGATGGGTCGGTAACAGTTATGTTTATTGCAGCCGCACTTCCGCTACATCCGTTCTGAGTTACTGTTACATTGTAACTTCCGCTTTGCGAAGCACTGATGGTTTGTGTGCTTCCTCCGTTGCTCCAAGCATAAGAAGCATATCCACTGCCCGCATCTAAACCTACAGACGAGCCCAAACAGATAGAGGTTGAACCCGAAGGTGTAATAGTTGGTGCAGGATTGTTGTTTACTGTTACCGAAGCCGAGGCAGTGCCTGTGCATCCGTTTTGTGTTACAGTTACCGTATATGCTCCGCCCGTTGTAGCAGTTACTGATTGCAAAGAAGTGTTGTTGCTCCATGCATAAGCAGAATATCCTTGCCCCGCATCTAAACTTACACTACCGCCCTGACAGAAAGTAGTAGGGCCGCTTGGTGTAATAACGGGAGTAGGATTGTTGTTGACGGTAACGGTAACTGTATTAGAAGTACCCGTGCATCCGCTTTGTGTAACTGTACATCTATAATTACCCGAGGAAGAAACAGTAATGTTTTGCGTACTCGCTCCGTTACTCCACGCATACGATGCATAACCCGCGCCCGCATCTAAACCTACACTACCACCCTGACAGAAAGTAGTATTGCCCGTGACTATAAGGTTAGGTGATACGTTAGGACTGGTGACAATTTTTTCTGCAATGCTGCTATCGCAAGCTGCATAAGCAGTAACACGATATGTTCCTGCACTGTTCACTGTTATCGAAGAACCGAAGGTTCCATTGCTCCACCGGTATGCGTAGTATGTTCCTCCTGCTGCGGTAAGAGTAATTGAACTTCCTGCGCAAACTGTGCTGTTGCCTGTAATACTTGCTACAGGCGCTGTGCCAGATGCTGTTTGTGTATTGCCTGCCGCCATAGTATCAACTGTAATGCAGGCAGCGGTGCTATCTACTTTTACTTTAGCCCAGTACTTTATTCCAAATTGTTCAGCATCTTGATTGGTAAGCGTTTGTGATATAAATCCAACGTGAGCCTTTACATTTACTATAATCTGCATTTTGTATTGCCCGGGTGCATCAAACGTAGTTCCGTTTACACGTATGCAGGCAGTTTGCCCGCCTACCATCGAGTCGCTCGGCAAATTTGTTTTCCAGCATAAGCCACAAGGCAAGTTATTGATGGCAACAATTTTTATCCAGTCAACTGTAGCTGTTAATCCTGAATAAAGTGTAGTAGAAGGTGCTTTGAAACTAATCACCGTATCGAAAGGCACTCCATCAATAGCACAAGGCAAATCATTATAAGTAGGATAAAAACCGGGATTGGCTACCGGAAACGGAGTACATACCCCAGGCCCTGAATTACTTCCGTTGCCAGTGCAATGTTGCGCGTTAATAATATTGGAAAAGAGCAAGCAATAAACACAAGCTACTAAAGTGTAGAGTTTCTGTTTCATGGCATGAATTTTTGTTAGTGTGGCATGAAAGTATAAAAACCACAAAAGAAAAAAACTAGTTAAGATCAGTGCGTTTTACACCTTCAAACTGCAGAATAAAATCTTTGCCGAAAACTTGTGCAGGTGTATATGAACCGGCAGGGGGTGTATTTTGTAATGTGTGGTTGGCAATATGCACAGCTGTCATGGCAGTAAGTGTGTAACCTTCGGGCAATTCTAAATATGCACGTTTAGAAACTCCAAATTGGTTTTTTACTTCACCCCAAATAGCACTAGCAGCATTGGCTCTCTCTTCATTGCTAGGTCCTGCGGGGCGTTTCTTAATTCGGTTAATGATAAAGCGCTTTACAATACCCCACTGCATTACAGAGGCAAAGTAGTTGCTCATCTTCATACTATCAATAACTTTTTGCGGAAGAATATTATAAACAGTAATGTTCGGAATCTTAGTGCTCCGGTAGGCTGTGCTTATGTCGCCCCACGATATAGCCACAGCAGTTTTTCTTTTTCCTTCGGCAGTGATAGTTCGTGTTAAACTGCCGTTAGGCACATCCACCAACTTCCCCTTTTTGCGCACTAAGGTTTTTTGTCCAAGATTTTCTGCCACGGTAATAGCAGTGCCATGCGAAATTCGACCACCTTTCATGTATAACGCCATTTCTAAAGTATCGGCTGTAGGTAATATGGACTTAAGATAAGAAGCTAAACAATCACTTGGCACAACATCAAACCCTACACCGGGCATAAGCATAACACCGGAGTTTTTTGCTTTTTCATCTAACTTAAAAATTGCTTCAAAAACCTGATATTCTCCTGTTATGTCAAGATAGTGGGTTTTAGTTTTTATGCAGGCATCAACCATAATTTTTGATGTGAAAACAAAGGGGCCCGCACAATGCAGTACAACCTTGAACGGTTCAATGTGTGAAGCAACGGTGTTTACTTCTTTCAAATCAAAAACAATATGCGGTACCGAAAATTGCTCTGCTAGTTGTTGTGTTCGATGTTGGTCGCGTCCGGCAATAGTGGGTTTTAAACCTTTTTTTACTGCCAATTCAGTAATCAACTTTCCTGTGTAGCCATAACAACCATAAATTAATAACCCTCCTTTCATTTTACTAATTTTTATTTGCCATAAATGTAACGTAGAATGCACTTGTAACAACTAAGCCGGTATGTTTTATTTGCTTGGAAAGGAATAAGTAATGAGATAAAGTTTGTTAGATAAAAATTAGAAAAGCATCGTATCTATCTCGCATCTTGGATTTTTATATTTCTATTTTACCAAATGAAAATGCACAATTCATGAAAAAGTATCTTGCCGAATTTTTAGGAACTTTCATTTTACTTTTTGTAGGTACAGGCAGTGTGATTGTTAACCAGCAAACCAATGGAGCCTTAGGTTTACACGGAATAGCAGCGGTTTGGGGCTTTGCAATTATAGCACTCATCTATTCGTTTGGTGATATATCTGGCACACACCTAAACCCTGCCGTTAGCATTGCATTTGCTGTTGACAAACGCTTTAGCTGGCAAGAAATACCAGCTTATTTGGGTTCGCAATTAAGTGGTGCACTAATGGCAAGTGTGTTGCTCATGCTGCTTTTTCCTGATAACAACACGTTAGGTATTACTCAACCAAGCGGTAGTGAAATACAATCCTTCATTCTTGAAGTAATTATGACTTTTATTTTAATGCAGGTGATACTACGCGTAAGTGTGGGCGCTAAAGAAAAAGGTATTACAGCCGGAATTGCTATTGGAGGAACGGTTTGGTTCCTAGTTCTATTTGGAGGACCTGTAAGCGGAACGAGTCTTAACCCCACCCGTTCTATTGCACCTGCTGTAATAACCGGAAACTTTCACTCACTTTGGATTTATATTATAGCGCCAGTTGCCGGAGCTCTGTTGGCGGTGGCAGTTCATAGATTGCTTTACAAAGAGGAAAAAATGAAAGTGTAAAACCTGTGAACTTAGGGAAGATTACTTATCGAATACACAAATTACTATTCCTATTTTCGCTATCCTCAAATTTACGTCTCAATTATGGAAAACCTACTCCCTTACTTAGAACAGAACAAAGAAACATACCTCCACCAACTGCTCGACCTGCTGCGCATACCTTCGGTAAGTGCCGATGAAAAGTTTGCGGCCGATGTAAACCGCGCGGCTGAATTTGTAAAGCAATCGCTCATAAATGCCGGTGCCGACAAAGTGGAAATTTGCCCCACTGCCGGCTACCCGGTGGTGTATGGCGAAAAGATAATAGATGCCAAACTGCCCACCGTTTTAGTGTATGGGCACTACGATGTGCAACCTGCCGACCCTATTGATTTGTGGCATTCGCCACCCTTCGAACCTGTGGTAAAAGACGGCAATATTTACGCGCGTGGCGCCTGTGACGATAAAGGGCAGATGTTTATGCATGTAAAGGCGTTTGAAATGATGATGAAGAATAACCTGCTGCCCTGCAACGTAAAATTTATGATTGAGGGCGAAGAAGAAGTAGGTTCAGTAAACCTCGAAACCTTTGCCCGCGAAAACAAGGAGAAGATAAAGGCCGATGTAATTCTCATTTCCGATACTTCTATGATTGCTAACGACACACCGAGCATAACCACCGGCTTGCGCGGCTTAAGTTATTTAGAAGTAGAAGTTACCGGCCCCAACCGCGATTTGCATAGTGGCGTTTACGGAGGTGCCGTTGCCAACCCCGTCAACATTCTCTGCGACATGATTTCCTCTATGCACGATGCCGACCGCAGAATTACCATTCCCGGTTTTTATGACGATGTGCAGGAAGTATCGAAAGCCGAACGCGATATGATGGCGAAAGCCCCTTTCGACATCAACGAATACAAAGCCCATTTAGATATTAATGAAGTGCTCGGTGAAAAGGGCTACTCAACTTTAGAGCGTGTGTCTATTCGCCCTACACTTGATGTAAACGGCATCTGGGGCGGCTACACAGGGCAAGGCGCTAAAACGGTGTTGCCATCTAAGGCGTATGCAAAAATATCTATGCGCTTAGTGCCTAATCAAAGCAGCGAGAAGATAATGCAGTTGTTCGAAGCACACTTCAAGAAGATAGCACCGCCATCGGTAAAGGTTAAAGTAATGCCGCACCACGGTGGCGAAGCAGCCGTAACCCCAACCGACTCTGTTGCTTACAAAGCAGCAGAGAAAGCCATGGAAAAAACCTTTGGCAAAACACCTATACCGTTGCGCACAGGCGGCAGTATTCCTATTGTAACCATGTTCGAAAAAGTGCTGGGCATTAAATCAGTGCTCTTTGGTTTTGGTCTCGACAGCGATGCCATCCACTCGCCCAACGAAAAATACGGATTGTTTAATTATTACAAAGGCATAGAAACTATTCCTTGGTTTTACAAGTACTTTACTGAAATAAAAAAACTCTAACCCAAATACAGTTGATAAACAACTCGTATTTATCCATGTAAACTCCTGTATTGTTTTAGCCCTTCTGCTAAACAGGTAATTGCTGCGCGTAAGTCGTCACTGTTTAACACATACGCTAACCGTACTTCGTTTTTACCTGAGCCGGTGGTAGAGTAAAATCCAGAAGCAGGCGCCATCATTACAGTAGCATTTTTATAGGAAAAATTTTCTAGCATCCATTGGCAAAAATCATCGGTGTCTGCTACAGGCAAAGATGCTACAGCATAAAAAGCTCCTCCAGGGTTAGCACATTTTACCCCTTCAATTTTGTTTAGTTCATTTACTAATACATCTCTACGTTTCTGATATTCTGAAATAATGCTCTCGTAGTATTCTTTGCCTAAATCAAACAGCCCTTCACCAGCAATTTGCCCTAACGAATTAGGTGAAAGGCGCGCTTGTCCAAATTTAAGTGCAGAAGCCAACACATCTTGGTTTCGGGTAACTATTGCACCAATGCGAGCACCACAAGCAGAAAATCGTTTTGAAATTGAATCAAATACCACTACATGCTTTTCCATTCCTGATAAGTTTAAAGCACTGAAAAATTCGTTATTGCCATAAAGAAATTCACGATAAACTTCATCAACGAACAAAAACAAATCGTGCTTCAAACATATATCACGAAGTACATTCAGTTCGTTATTACTATACAAATACCCGGTTGGGTTATTTGGGTTGCAAATCAAAATGGCTTTTGTTTTTGAACTAATCGCTTTTTCAAATTCTTCAATTGGGGGCAAAGCAAACCCTGTATCTATAGACGTAGGAATGGGTTTTACTTTTATATCGCCCGCCATAGCAAAGCCAATGTAGTTGGCATACATGGGCTCAGGAATTATGATTTCGTCACCATCATCTAAACAGCTATACATACCAAAAGAAAGAGCTTCGCTAGCACCCTCAGTAATCATAAAGTTTTGCGCCTCTACATTAATACCTATACCTCTGTAATAAGTTGCAAATTTTTTCCGGTAAGACTCTATGCCGTTACTAGGGGCGTATTCCAGCACCTTCATTTCTAAACCTTTTAGGGCACTCCAAAACTGCTGAGGAGTTTCTAAATCAGGCTGACCTATATTTAAATGGTAAACTTTTACACCTTTCTTTTTGGCGGCTTCAGCATACGGTACAAGTTTTCGTATAGGGGAGGAGGGCATTTTTAACCCTTTAGAAGAAACGTTAGGCATGGTATGCTAGTTTAAAACATGAGCGAATAAAACAAAAAACTCTGCCCGTATGAGCAGAGTTTCTAAGTTCTATATCTAAGATTTTGTTACTCAGAAATGGAAAACCGGAGAGTAGATGATGTTTTTCCGTCAGTTAAAAGCAAGAAGTAAACACCTGCTGGCAAATTGTTTCTTTCTACGCTTGTTGAGTTTGTTCCAACTTTTACCTCGATTATTTTTTGCGATACAACTTTGCCTGTTACATCAGCTATGCGAACGCTATACACTGCTTCTCTGGTAGCCAAAAAAGATAGAATACCTTGTGTAGTTAACGGGTTTGGCTGTAACTGTAAACTTGTAAAATCGGCTGTAGCTTCGTTAACACCTGTGTTGCAATTAGCGGGATTTGCTGTAAGGTTATTGGCGTTTGCGGAAGTATCTACTGTAACGCATGTTCCGGACGATGTTTTTACACGAATTAAAATTTTCAAGCCAGTCTGGTCAACTAACTGTGCCGGTATGGTTTGCGGTTGGGCATTTCCGTTAATCCACGCTTTTAAGGAAACGGCTAATTTGTATTGACCGGCAGCATCGTTGGTAGTTCCTGAAATACTCAGGCAACCATCCTCGCCCTTAGCGTATCGTTTGTCGGCTTGGTCAACAGCCCAGCAAAGGCCACAAGGCAAGTTATCGAAAGTTAAAAATTCGATACTATCAACATTTTGAGTTCCTAGAAATTCGAAGACTGAAAACATGGTAAACTCGAGTGGCTCGTTGTAGGCAACACCTTGTGTAGCGCAGGTAGTTGTGTTTGGGTCTTCAAAGCCACCACCTGACGGCCCACCTGCGGGTTGGCAATTACTGGGACTGTTAGGACAAGCCTGAGCAAACAAGGATGAACTATTAAACAGAGCACTAACTAAGGTAAGGGTAAATAATAATTTTTTCATACGTTGGTTTTAGGTTAATAATTAGCGAATGTTTCGCACGATGTAAATAAAAAAAAGTCCTCTCGATTTCGAGAGGACTTTTCCCTGAAAGTTTTCAACAATACAAACTATTCAGAAACCACTATTCGTTTGGTTATTGTGTTTTTTCCATCAGTTAAAGAGTAAAAATAAACACCGCCAGATAGAGTACTTCTATCTATTGATGAAATATTGGTACCTGCCTTAACGTCCAATTGATTGTTGTAAACCTCGCTACCAATCATGTTTGTGATACGCTCAGTCATTACTCCTGCTTTAGCTGAAGTAAACAATACTTTTGCAGTAGCAGTAAAAGGATTAGGCACTACATTTAAAGTGTTCATGGTTATAGCAAAATCTCCTAAATCACTTCCGCAAACTGCGGTGGCACTATAGCCTGCTGGTTTTGCAAAGAATGCAGTTTGTGATGTATCAAGTGCAACATCTGCATCTCCGTTGTTTTTTACACGCACATAGTATTTTAAACCAACATCATCAGCATCGTAAGGTACATCGAATCCTAAACCAACATCCACTAACACTTTAATTTTTAAACGGTAAACACCGGGATCAGAGCAGGTAGTACCGTTAATTTTGATACAACCTTCACCAGGTATACCGTTGCAGGTTACAGCTGGGTTACCGGCACCGTTGCAATACTTATCATCTGGTCTGTCGGTAGCCCAGCAAAGCCCCGAAGGTAGTCCATTTATACTATCAACAGTTAAAAAGTGAATAGTCAATAAATTGCCAAATGCGGTGAGGGTGTCAAAATTTCTGAACTGGATAACTGTAGTAACAGGTTCTCCATTGATAATTGAAGGCAAAGAGTCGGTGTTTGGTTTTAAACCCGGCTTATCCATAGTTCCATCCGGACTACACTGGCCAGAGCCAGAGCCGGGGTTCGTACATTGTTGTGCGTAACTGAAAGTCAACGCACAGAAAGAAAGAAGAGTAAAAATTACTTTTTTCATGAGCTTGTTTCGTTTTTGGTTTAAGAATGATACAAATCTAAATATTGAATTGGTTTTAATTAAAAACTTGTTCACAAATTTTTAAAACAAAGTAGTGGTTTTACTGCACCACTACTTTGCTGTTTATTTTTCCCTTGATGGTTTCTACGGTTACAAAGTAAACTCCCTTGCTTAATGTAGAAAAATTCATTGTCTGATTAAAGTCACCTGAAAAGTGTTCCAATATATTTTCACTCACAAGTTGACCGATGGTATTATGTACTTTAAGGGAAATGTTTTGTGTCTCGCTACTGTTAAACTTTACAGTAAACTGACCGTTATTCGGGTTCGGATAAACCTGAAGTTCAGATACAGAAATATCACTTAACTCTTCAACACCTGAATAGTTTACATTTTTAACTGGTGATGTAACTCTGCATGCAGGAAAGTTGATGTTATACAACACAGCGTAGTAGTCGCCATTACCTAAGTAGGGTAGAAACTTGCCTGTTTGCCCAACAACTAAGTTTCCGTTATAATACCACTCAACAGCAAAACCGCTGGCAGGAAACGGTGATACAAACTCCTGCATGTTGTTACTGTTGAATAACACGTTCACGGCTCCGGGAGCTGCAGTGGCTACATTTAATGTCTTGTTAACTGAAATTTCAGAACAACCGGTTTCGGCATTAGTGATTTTTACTTTGTAGTTACCTGCTTGCTTGATGTAGAATGCAGAATCTGGAATTGTAATTTCTGTTGTGTCGTTTAAATACCACGTGTATAAATATCCATCTACTGAAGGAATAAATGACATCAAAGTAGAATCTCCTCCACAAATTGTATCAGCAGTAAATTGTACTTCCGGAACTGGTGGATGAGGATGAACAATAATGTCTATTGTTTCGGTTACACTCGAAGACGCCACAGTGTCAAAAGTTACAGAAATGTTTGAATTACCTTGCAAAGAGGCAACTGCATTTGGCACCCCTGGGGTAATTGAATGTGTGCCGAGTAAATCGCTTGGTGAAATAGTAGGTGCAATGCTCTCATCTAAATCCCAAACTTCAATTGAAACCGGTGTAGCGCAGTTGTTATATGGTATTACTAAGTCTAAATTACTGAATGTTTTAGTTTTTCCGCTGGTAGCAGTTGCTTTATTGTCAAAACCCAAAGCATTTATCTTAATAAAAGGTTCCGGATCTTGCAGTGTAGTTGCTTCTTCAATATCTCCAGACCATCCACCTTTCATTTCTACAAAAACACTTTTAATGCGGTATGTATAATATGTAGTTGTTAATGTTAGCGGAAACGTATCAGCTGTGTTGTAGTTGATAAATCCTGGGTTTTTTAAAACGCTGGTGCTGCCATTTCCGAAATCCCAATCGTACGATATGAGGTTAGCGCAAAAAGGGTTTTCTAGATCTGCTGAAAGGGTAGCTTGTACTGAGTCACACGCCTTTGTTACACAAGCACCACTGCCCAAATTAAATGTGCCTGGGCAAGCAGATGTTCCAGGTATGAAAGTTACTGTATCACGATATGTTTGTGGTTGGTCGTCAACGGAAACATCGCCAATTGGGGTGCCATGAGCAGTTACATCAGCCAATAAATTTACTACAATAATATATGTACCCGGTGCTATGGGGGTTCCGCAAAAACGAACACAGCCGAAAGCATCGCCACCTTGCACATCGTAATCGCCATTTTGACTGGCTGTTGTAGTTACTCCCGGAGGCAAGCCTTGAATTCCCACAATTGTGATATGGCGCAGATCTACACTGCTGCAACCTCCACATTGGCTGAGTGTGGTAGGGTCAGTCAGGTTAGGGGGCATGTAAAATGAGATTACTTCGTCATAATACTGACCTGTGGTGTCATCGGGAAGTTGATTACATAACCCACCCCCAGGTTTTTGTGCTGAGCAGTCAACAGGAGTACATTGTGCACATTGAGCAAAAAGCTGATTGGTTGCAACAGCTATTAAAAAGATAAGAGTAAGGAAAAATTTATTCATGTTTGTTTTTTTTGCGGTGCCAAATATATAGAACTAATATTAAGACCTAAGGTTGCTTTAGTCAAGCGCATAAGATGGAATATTACTACACCCGGACAATTGATTTTCCATAAAATTTTGGAGTTCGTTTTTACGTTTAAAAAACAAAATTACATTTGCGCCCTCGTTAAAACGAATGCCGCGTTCGTCTATCGGCTAGGACACATCCCTTTCACGGATGGAAGAGGGGTTCGATTCCCCTACGCGGTACAAAAAAAAAGAGGCTGCTCAGTTTTGAGACAGCCTTTTTTTATTGACTTAGCCTTTCTGTTTAATTTACTTCCCCTCCGCCACAAACAATTTCTTAGTAATCAGCTCGCCATTGTTCAGCACTTTTACAATCACATAAGCCGCTTCTAAGTTCTGTAAATCTTTGCTGTAAATACTTGCCTTACCAAACTTCTCGTTCACCAACTGCTGGCCTAGTATGTTGTAGATTTCTATGCTCGCTTCTACACTCTTCTGCTTGCTGAAGTCTATATATACTTTCTTGCCGTGGCTCCACATGGCTATGCCGTTCTTATCCGTCAGGTGGCTGATACCGCTCACTACTTCTTCCTTAGCTGTTACGGTAATCACCTGTGTTTTGGTGTCGGTGCAGCCGTCTGCATTTGTTACGGTAAGCGTTACGGTGTAGCTGCCTTCACTTTGGTATTGGTGAGTTGCGTTGGCTGTGGTGTATGTTGTGCCATCGCCCATGCTCCAGGTGGTGTTGATGGCACTTGGCGTGGTGACGGTGAAGTTGATTTGTTCGCCTTCTTCTGCGGTTTGTTTGCTGCTGCTGAAGTTAGCCGTGATGGGTGAGGCTCCTGTTACCTGCATCTGTTTTACTACCGTGTAGCCGTTGTTGTCTATGAGGGTTACGGTGTAAACCCCCGCTGCTACACTCAGTTGTATAGGGCTGTTTTGATTCAACGTGCCGGTGGCTATGGTGGTAGTGTTGTGGTCAACTACTGTGTAGCTCCAATTAGCGGTGCCCGGTTGTTCTATGTTGATTTGCCCTTGGCCTGCACAACTTGAGTTGGTGCTGCTCAGTTCTGCTTTTGGTGTAAAGTGCAACACAAACCGGTCAACACTTTCGGTGGTGGTCATGCTGAAGGTGTATGTGTTGTTGGTTCTTACATTTTGCAGGGTGCCCGTTACTTTATCTTCCAGATAGATGTAGCTGGTAGGATCGAAGCTGCTGATGCCATTGATGGTAATAGTGTAGTTACCCGGTGCGCCCGGTATTACACCCATTTCTACCGTGCTTGTTTGCTGTATGCCGGTAAGGTTGTTGACGGCATAAGGGAATGTGTGATTCCCTGTAAACAAGGTGGGTTGGCCCAGGTCGCTGCGTTGTTTGCGCAGGTCGTAGTCGGCATCGAATGTGTTGGTAGAGTTGACATTGAACGAAAGATCGGTGGCATCCATAAAGCCGTTGCCGCTAATTTCTATGTTCAACGTTTCCGCGTTGTTGATTTGGTAGAAGTTACTGTTACCGTTGGTGTTTCGCTGTGCATTGTGAAAGTTGAACGTGGCATTGCCCGATGCGGTTCTCTGCACCATAAAGCCCTGGAACGGTGCCAGCACACTGCCCGGAGTAAGCGGTTGGTAGCTGCCGCTGAATGCGCCTGTGGGTATGTAAACAAAGGCCAGTGCATTGAAGCCGGGTTCCTGCTGGTAGGTGTAGCCGCTTGGGTATGGGTTGGTAAGCAAGTGCCAGCCCGCATCGAAGGTGTAGTTAGGAGATGATTGCAATGTAGGCAGGTTGTAGCCCTGGTTGCCCAGATTGGTAACTGCTACGGCCGTGCCGCTCAGGTTAGGAACCCCTGTAACATTGAGCGTAGTGTTTGGATTTATTTTTACGCTGTAGGCTCTGCCTTTGTCGGCAGGGGTGGCTCCTGTTTTTATTTCCCAGCCATCGAGTATGCAATCGAGCGCAGGTATAGAGTTGGGGCGCTCTTCGTGCCACTGATACACTTTGCCATCAGGCGAGCCGGCTGCCGGCTGCACTTCGTTGCAGTCAACTGTAGATATAAAGAATCCGCCTCCTGCGCCTGCGCCTAAAGCGCTCAGGTTGGCCTGCACCGGAATGCCTATCTGGTGTTGCTGGTCGTTTACTGTGCCGGCTACAAAGCGTTGTGCGGTTATGTTGCCGTTAAGAGTGCCCGTATTACTTCCAAAATCATTAATGATGGCACAGTGGTTTGCTGCTGTGCTGAGTAAGCGCAAGGTGCCTGAGGTAGTGTTTAACTCTCCGATTTGAAGGGCGAGTTCCTCAAATATTTCTAATGTGCTACCAGCTTGCAAAGCAACTCCGGTTACATTATTCAAAACAAACTGGTCAATACGGGTTCTGCCGCTAACCGTTTGTGATGTGCTACCGTTCAAAATCAATTCACCGGTTCCATCAACTAATGCGCTGGCACCAACACCACCCAGCCAATCGCCACAAACACTAAGGGTGCTGTTAATGGTAAGGTGTGCGTTAGCATTGATAGTTACATCCCCAATAGAAACTGGAATATTAATTACAGGATCAATCGGTAAGTTTGGAATTATCACATTCATAGCGCAACCGTTTGGTACTACATTCGGAGTCCAGTTAAGCGGGTTGTTCCAATTGCTATCCACACTACCATTCCATACCGGTGTTGTTGGAGCACAGCCATCATCGGCCGTTCCATCGCAGTCATCATCCAAACCGTTTCCACAAATTTCAACGGGTTGAGTAATTGAAACAGTGTCAGTAGTACTACCGCAACTTCCGTTAGTGATTGTCCAAACCAATTTGTTCACGCCACCGTATAAATTGTTTACTGGTGAAACTTCGGAGTTTGCATTTGCAAAGCTGGCTGAACCGTTAGCTACACTCCAGATACCCGTTCCCCATTGTGCCGGCAAAGCGTTTAATGTTCCGCTTCCGCAAATGGTAGCGTCAGCACCTGCATACGACAGCGGCAACCCTACTACTGTAACTGTAAATGAGGCAGTGGTTGTTCTTCCCGCTTTATCTTTCGCCACATAAGTTACCGTGGTGGTTCCTGCGTTAAATAAATCACCGGGCTGTTTATTACTGTAGAACGAATCTATACCGCAGTTATCGCTGGCTACAGGAGCGCTCCATGTAATAGCAGCCGGACAAACTCCATTTGTAGCATTGTAAGTGATGTTAGTTGGCACATTACCTATAATAGGGTTGGTAATATCCGGTGTTGTAGTAATAGTTCCGCCTCCGGTGCCAATATTTCCTTCAAAATCAACTACAGTAACTGTGTATGAGCCGTTACCTGCTGTAATTATTGAGTCCGCTCCACCATTACTCCAGATAAACGAATAAGGAGGCACACCTCCGCTTACATGTGTAGTGAGCGTTCCGTTGTTGTAATCAATACAACTTTCCTGAGTAGATGCAAAGTTGAGCGATAACGCACCGAGTTGTGTCCATGCACTATTATCGTCATACAGATACTCTCCAGGGGCAGTATTTACAATATATCCAAAAATGAATGTAGATGCATCAGCGACAGCCCAGTTGAAAGTAAATGTAGTGCTATCGTTATTCGGGAAGTTGCCATCGTTCAATGCATAAATCTGAATGGTGTCACCTAAATCATTTACATATTTAAAGATGATATCACTCACTGCATCCTGGTCGCCTTGATTTCCAATGGTAACTGTAAAAGTTATTACATCACCCACGCTTGGAGCCGGATTGCTTGGTGTAATTTCAGCGAACAACAGGTTAGGTGACTGACCTACTATGATAGCACGTGTAGCTTCGTTGTTTCCACCTTCATTGCCTTCTAAAATTTCGTTATCGCTGTCAACAATAGCGCGTAGGATATGAACGCCTACAATTGGCGAACTCCATTGGTTTGGCATCCGTGTAGTCCAGTGGTCCATATAAGCCAATGTTCTGTCGCGTGCTGAATCAACGGGCACTTCATCTACCAGCAACTTAATCTCTAACGAGTCACCAATGTTTGACGCGCCAATGTTGTCGTAAGAAATGTCGATGTCAACAGGTTGATTCGGTTCCGGATTCAGAAGTGACGGAGCAATGTATTGGCTAAGCGTTCTGTAATCAGGAAGATTAGTGCAGACAAAAGAAACAATCATCACATTGTTGCCCTCATTGCATTCGTTGTAGCTGTTATCATAATCAGCAGTCATGCGCACTGAATATGTTCCTGTTGCAGGACATGCAAATGGTGTAGGAAGAGCAGCATAATACGGACAACCGCAGGTACGATTAACGTTGTTGTTGGTAGCAAAACCTAAATCGTTCCAACCTACAGGTAAACCAGGACCTGAAATTTCGAATCGCGTTTTTACAGTGCTTGCTTTATATAATGCGTTGCTGTACAAATACACACCCATGTTAAACGGCTGATTTAAAATATGCCCTTGTTCCCAGAAATCATTGCCTATAATATTGAGGCAATCGTTACCCAGTGAATAATCATGGCAAGTACTTTCACTAGAAGTGTTGTTTGTTTCACTCCACTCACCGGTTACATTGTTATTGACATCTGCAGTCACAAACAGCGAACCTCCCGGTGCCAAAGGTGTAGGTACGTTGATAGTAATTGAAGAAGATGCACCTGCCGCCAGATTTCCTGCATGAGTATGATTGTAAATAGTGCCCGCCACATTAAAGCGAACTACAAACGGACCAACGGCTGTTGCATTTCCACCATTGGAAACCACAGCAGTTACACCAATTGTAGGTGAGCTTAGCGGGTTCACAGGGGTGATATCAAAACTGCCACAACCCTGCACATACAAATCAGGTTTGTAAACGCAAGTGTAAGATGAAGTAGAAGTTACTACTGCATTATTTGTTTCATCACATTCGGTAACAACAGCAGTAGTATCAACTGTAAACATCAATTGGTAAGTACCTGTAGTTGCAAAACTGTGTGTGTATCCGAAACTTGTTCCTGCCTGTGCACCTAAAGCAGGAATTACGTTGCTATAAACTGCTTCAATTACACCGCCCGGATTCTTAATAACCAGTCGGGCATAAGAAGTAGTTCCCACCGCATAACCACCCGGATTAGAAACTCCGAAGGTAAAACTTGCAGGAGTACACTGCTGGTAACTGGAATTCAAAGTAACTACACCTGCCGCTAAATCAGCACATGCAGGCAGAACCGAAATACCTCTGCAAAACGAGTTGTTCTCGTTTGTTTCAGCTACTGAATTACCCGCATCCGCATTTACGCAAACATTATAGTTACCTGCTGTTGGGAAAGTAAACACAGGGAAACTGAAGTTTTGCGTAGTGCCTGAATTAAAAGGTGTAGAGGTAGCAGCACTTCCCGAACTGGTTGTTGCTCCTGTGCAAGTCCACGTAGTAAGTGTATTGATGTTCACGTTCGCACATCCTACATTGCTCACTTGAAAAGTTCCACCGGTTATACTTTGCCCGGCTACAATGGTGTAGTTAGGCAAAGTAAGATAAGGTGAAAGGTCAGCAGCACATGGCGGAGGATTTAAAGCAAATGGAGCAGTAGTATCTCCGTCTAAAGTAAAGTCGGTTACAGAAACTTCTACATCATAAACTCCGGGAGTTACAGGCGCCAAAAAATTGAGACCGTAGTATCCTCCGCTGTTAGTGTAAGTAGAATAAGTAGCTCCGGTAGAAGGAACAAACAAAGTAACTGTAGCACCGGCAACACTTGGGTCTTGCAGTGGAACAGCAGTACCTTCATAAGTAGCTCTTCCAGAAACTGAGAGCCAGTTGCCGCTTACTGCATAACTTGTTTGTGGATTTACATTGGCTGTAAGTTTTATTCTACCCGGCAGAATAAAGTTGCCACAAACAAACGGGCGTATCGCCTGATTATCCAGCTCATTCGGCTCATTGATTACGTTGTTGTAATCAATAACTACCTGCATTGGGTTCCAACTTGGCGTAGATGGAGTAACGATGTTCCAGCAGACCGTTGTAGTAGAATGTGCAGCTAAGAACGGCACAGTAATATCACCGTAACTCGCCAACGTATCGTATTGATTGCGCAAATGCACTACAAAATTAATAGCCGGATAATCGCTTTCGTTATGAATAGTAGCGCAAACCTGCAATGCCTGCGAAGTATCAGGTGCAGGGTCATCAAAAACTATATCGTTCGCAAAAATGAAAATGTCTGCATCGTCCAACACATCAGGTTCAGCAAACGGGCCGAATGTGTTTGTGCAAGAAGAAGCTGAATTGTCATTAGCAACAATCCGTGTTTGATAGTTTAAGCCAACAGGCAAACCTGTAGCCACATAGAAATAAATTTTCCCGTCCACTACGTTATTGTCATTCGGGTCAGCTTGCTGCATAATAAACAAACGGTCGTTGGCATCCACAAAGCTTCCGTTGCCCTCGTAGTCCATTATAACACGCGGATAATTTGCTGCCGGCATGTTACCATCAGCATCGGTATATTTCACTTCGAAACGGAAATTGGTATAAGGGGATGCTTGCAGAGGGTCAACGATATGTGACGTAAAATTGGCACTACCGCTGTAAGAAAGCACCGGAGCATTTCCTGTTGATGAAACAACTGTAGTTGCAGTTGCAGTACAACCTGCTGCACTTGTAACAGTAACATGATACGTTCCGAAATTGTTTGAGGTAGTACTTGCTATAGTTGGATTTTGAGCGGCAGAAACAAAACTGTTTGGCCCGCTCCAACTATATGTATTGATATTAGTTCCGTTAGAGTTCAACTGAATATTGTAACCGATACAGTAAGGCCCTGTATTGTTTGCATTCACTGTCGGGTTCGGATTTACCGTTACGTTTTGCAAAACAGATGCACTGCATCCGTTTGCCTGTGTAACAGTTACTCTGTAATTGCCCTGTGTGGTAACGGTAATTGTTTGCGAAGTTGCTCCGTTGCTCCAAGCGTAAGATGTTCCTGCATTAGCAGTAAGGTCAACACTTCCACCGGCACAAAATGTAGTAGCGCCACTTGGTGTAATAGAGGCCGTAGCAACATTTACAACTACTGTTATTGATGCTGAGTCAGTACAACCATTTGCATCGGTAACTGTTACAAAATAATCACCGGCATTAATTGCTGTTGCAGAACGGGCAGGATTTTGGTTGTTATTATTAAAACTGTTTACCCCGTTCCAATGATAAGTAGCTCCTCCGCTTGAATTTAATTGAATGGTTTCTCCCACACAATACGGGCCTGTATTACTTGCAACAGCAACCGGGTTTGCATTTACTGCAATAGATGTAGTTGCAGATGCAGTGCATCCGTTTCCGGCAGTAACAGTAACTGTATAAGTTCCATCATGCGTACCTGCATTCAATCCTGTAATAACAGGGTTTTGAACACCGGATGTAAATGAAGGACCACTCCAGTTATACAAAGAACCTCCGGATGAAGTAAGAGTTACGTTTCCATTTTCGCAAACCGGATTACTGTGGCCAGCAGAAGCGGTTGGATTAGACAAAACCGAAACATTTACGGAAGCTGATGAAGTACATGAACTTACATCAGTTACAGTTACTGAATAATTTGCTGAAGAAGTTACTGTAATACTTTGAGAAGAAGCTCCTGTGCTCCAACTCCATGACTGGCCTGCACTCGCATCTAAATCAACACTTCCACCTGCGCAGAAAGTGGTTGGTCCTGATGGAGTAATAGATGCAGTGCTTCCGTTTACAACCACGCTTGTAGTTGCCGATGCTGAACATGAATTGGCATCTGTACCTGTTACATTATAAACTCCTCCATTTGCAACTGTAGCAGCACAAGTAGGGTTTTGTTGTGTGGAGTTGAAAGAATTCACACCGCTCCAAACGTAGCTTACTGCCCCGCCTGCATTCAATTGAATAGTTTCACCAATACAATATGGCCCTGTGTTGCTTGCCGTAACAGTTGGTAATGAATTTACATTCACTAAACGCGAAGCAGATGCCGTGCACGAGTTTGCTGCAGTAACTGTAACTGTATAAGTTGTAGCCACAGTTGGCGAAACTGTATTACCTGCAGTTGAAGTTCCGTTACTCCAACTATAGCTGCTTCCACCGCTGGCGGTAAGCAGAATTGAATTTCCGTTGCAAATAGTAGCAGTGGCCGGAGAAATATTCGGAGTTGGATTAGGATTAACTGTTATCGTAATACTAACAGGAGCGTTACAACCGGTATTATCGGTTACAGTGCAGAAATAATTTCCGTCTGTAGTTACAGTAATAGTTTGATTAGTGCTGCCTGTACTCCACAAAAATGCAGTAGATGTATTTGGCAAAGCTGTTAGGTCAACGCTTCCACCATTGCAAAATGTAGTAGGTCCGCTTGGCGAAATGGTTGGTGCAGGACCTCCGCCACCTAAAGTAATTGTTATGGTATTAGAAGTATATGCTACTGCATTGGTAGTCATCACCAGTTTGTAATCGCCACCTGTGGTTGCCACGTATGTTTGTCCGGTGGCTGATGGAATAGATACGTTATTCAAATACCATTGGTAATTACATCCAGCACCGGTATTAGCGGTAAGTGTTGTGCTATCGCCCGCACAAATAGTTGACGGGCCACTGGCCGAAATTTGCGGAGCAGGTTGATTAATAAAAAGTGTGTCATGTTCGTACACACTCCATCTACCGGCTGCATCTTTTGTTCTTATCCATAGATAGTGCGTACCTGAATCTAAACAAGCAACAGACACACCTGTGGCATTTACTATTATAGAATCCGGAGTAGCAGTAACAGAAAGCGGAGTTCCGTTTCCTGCACCGGGATCTACATCGTAGAAGTATTCAGCGGCTACAATGCTGTTTCTAACATCTATACGCTTGCCTTCGTAAATACTCCATTTACCGCTGGTGCTACGCGTTCTGATAAACACATAATGGGTTCCGGGTGTTGTATTTAACGGAACTGTTAATGTTGTATTTACCGTTACCGAATCTACACCGGGAGCAAAACTGATAGCCACACCGTTACCAATACCCGGGTCGGTGTCAACAAAAAATTCAGCGTAGTCAATTGTAGAGCCGCTGTTAATGAAGAAAGGTTTAAACTCGTAATGGCTCCATCTGCCGTCCTGCGTTTTAGTTCTGATGTACAGAAAGTGTATTCCTCCTTGTAAAACAGGAAGATTAATTGCTGCATTTACTGTTACTGAATCCTGTGCAGAAGCAAAACTGATGGCTGTTCCATTTCCCACACCGGGGTCGGTATCTACAAACCATTCAGCAGCACTGATAGTAGAGGAACTGTTTACAACAAACGGCTTGAATTCAGCAATACTCCATCTTCCTAAATCATCACGCGTGCGGATGTACATAAAATGCAGACCTCCGGTTAGGGCCGGAATAGTAACCGCAGCCGTTACAGTTACTGAATCAAGCGAAGAGGTAATAGGGATATTAGTTCCATTGCCTGCACCCGGATCTATATCAAAAAAGCATTCAGCAGCTACTATGGTCGGCTTTATAAAAAAGCGTTGGCGTTCGTAAATACTCCATTTTATATTTTGCGTACGCGAACGCACATACAGCATGTGTTCACCCGGCAACAAACCTGTTACCGATGGATTGAACGAAACAGCTATAGAATCGGGAGTAAGCGTTACCGGAATTGAAGTTCCGCTACCTACACCGGGGTCGCTGTCGAAAAAGTATTCGGCAGCATTAAAGTTAGTTTGAGCCTGCGAAAACTGAAACGTAAAAATACTGAGGAGCAAAACTGCCCACCATCTTTTACCGGTTCGTTCGCGGCATTGCAAATTATATGTTGTGCTTGCAGCCATGTGGTTTCTTTTAAAAGTGAAACAAAACCCACTACAGGCGCAGAAAACTATATGCACGCTCATGAGAACGGAAGCGCACACACAGGTCTGTGCGCTTTATTAACGAACCTTCGATTTAAATGTAACGTTCAGTGTTCCACCCGGAGCTACTGTTGGGTTACTGATACTTATTTCAGTAACAGCCGGTATTCGCGGATTGCCATTCTGTTCGTAATCACCCAAACCGCCATACACCCCTAAATCGGTGCCATCGTTGCCCGCATTATCAGCAGGGCTACCACTTTGCAAGTTAAAATTGTAGCTGTAGTCAAAATTGGCACCTGCCCCCGGAAAGTTTACAAACACAGGGTTAAAATTCAGGTGCCCTGTTCCGTTAGGAAAAGTGGTAGTGCCGTTTTGTGGTAAAAACACTAAGCAATTGCTGAATTGTTGCCAGCCGACTTGCGTTGTGTTAGCACGATAAAAAATACAGTTGTTTACGTACCAGTAATATGCATTACTAAACACATTTCCGCTACGTAAGAAAATGTTGTTATTGCAGTAATGATAACCCTGACCTGATGAATAGAAGTTACGTATATCGCCATTAAGAATGCAGTTACGTACGGTATGACTTGATTGATTATAGGTTCCTTCAATATTTTCGTTGGTGTAAACAAACACACAACCATCTATTAACCATGCATCGCAATAGTAGTTTTGTATAAGAACGCGGTACTGAATTTTGCAATTGATAATACTAATGGTATCCGTGTTGTCGCCATTGCTGTAAATCTGTGAGGCAATATTAAAGCCAATAATTTTACTTCCGGTGCTTGTCGGGTTCATAATAAAATTATCCAGGGTAGCCGGCAGTGCGTTTTGTTTTTGCGGATTGTGCCCGGGGCCTATAAACACGAGCTTTTTAGTGACAGTAACACTTCCGTAATTATACGGGGTGCCGTGCACATAGATAGTATCGCCAGCTGAAGCTGCCGTTATAGCCGCAGCTATGTTGGTGAACTGCCCGGGGCTGTTCAGATTATTGCTAACCGTACGAATAGTGGCGTTTGCATTTACCGCAGCAAACAAAATGGCGGTTACAAGTAAAAGTTTTGTTCTCATGACTTTTGTTTTTATTGAATAAAATAATGTTCGAAATGCCTCTTGTAAAGGTACAAGCGAAAACTTAGAAAACGAAGATATGTTTCTGTAATGTGTAAAACCCAGTTGGGTAAGAAATCGAGATTTTTCGGAAAGTTCCGGAAACTGCTTTACGCGCAGTTTCTGCCCTACTTCTACATTGGTATTAGTAAGGTTATTCAATGCCTTCAGTTTATCAACAGTCAGCCCGCTTATCGCGACTGTTTACACGCTCATGCATAAACATGGCCTGAAAGTTTTCTTCCTGCATTAACTTAGGGCGGGTAAGTGCCTTACGGTGAATACCTCCGTAATTGCTGCCGCGTAAACCAATGAAAAACTGGGCTTGTGCCGCCATGCTGCCCAGCAGCAGGGTTAATAGCAAAACTGTAATCTTATTCATAACCTGTGGCTTTAGTGAAGAATAAAAGCCAAGATGTTGTCATGCCTGTGGTGTATTTTTGTTTAATACATATAGGTAACGTATGTGGGGTTTGTTTTAGCATGTGGAATGGTAGAAAAAAAACATCAGGGGCCCGAAGCGGAGACCCTGATGGGACTAAACGCCCCTCCCAACGTTGCCAAGGCACCTGCGGCTTTCGGAAACGCCCCTCCCAACATTGCCAAGGCACCTGCGGCTTTCGGAAACGCCCCTCCCAACATTGCCAAGGCACCTGCGGCTTTCGGAAATGCCCCTCCCAACATTGCCAAGGCACTTGCGGCTTTCGGAAACGCCCCTCCCAGGGTTGGGAGACCCCTCTGCGGTTGCCCGCAAGCCCCCCAACACTGTTTGCATCATGCGGGTGGTAAGTATGTTTGGGTGCAGGGGCTGCATAAGGGTTATGGTTGGGTGTTTTTGCCGTTTTTAATAAAATGAGCTACCTGCATAAAACGCAGAACTGCCGCCCCGCAAGGGCGGCAGTTCTGTGTTTTATGGTGTTGGTGTAACCTTAAAACAGGTTTAACCAGCCACGCATGGTGTGCCAGCTGGCGCCATCTGTGTTTCCTTAAATCTGATTTGCCGCTTACCCTTTTTTCTATATTGCGCGCCTATTATATTCTATGCAAAAAGCCCTTACACTCTTCTTCGTTATTTTTTCTGTTTCCCTCTTTGCTCAAAAAGGTTCTGTAAAAGGATTAATACTCGACCATGCGAGTGGTGAGCCCGTGCCCTTTGCTACCGTAAAAGTAGAAGGCACTATTTATGGTGCCAGCACCGATGACCAGGGCTTCTTCAACATTCCGAACTTAGAAGTAGGCAAATACACCCTCAGCATTACTTACATTGGTTACGAAGGACAAAAGCAGGAAGTGGAAATTGCAAAGGGTAAAACGGTGAACCTTAAAATTGAGTTGTGGCAGAAATCAACCGAGTTGCAGGGAGTGGAGATTAGTGCCGAAAAAGAACAACAAAAAACCGAAAGCCGTGTGTCGGTTATTTCCATTACCCCTATGGAAATGCGCAGAATGCCAACCGTTGGCGGTGAAGCGGATATAGCCCAGTATCTGCAAGTGTTACCCGGGGTAATTTCTACAGGCGATCAAGGCGGGCAGGTGGTCATACGCGGTGGCACACCCATACAAACCAAGTTTATACTCGATGGAATGACTATTTACAATCCGTTTCACAGCATAGGTTTGTTTTCGGTTTATGAAACCGACATAATTAAGAATGTGGACGTTTACACCGGTGGTTTTCCTTCGCAATACGGAGGGCGCTTAAGTGCGGTGGTAGATGTAACCACGCGCGATGGCAACCAGAAAAAATTTAGCGGCAAAATAAGCGCCAGCCCGTTTATGGCACATGCACTATTAGAAATTCCGGTCATAAAACTCCGCGAAGGCAAAAATACCAGTGCATCATTGATTCTTAATTCAAAAGTTTCGTATTTAGATAAAAGCAGCAAAGCCATGTATCCGTATGCGGGTAAGGGTGGTTTGCCCTACAACTTTTACGATGCTTACGGCAAATTTACACTCAATGCCGGAAAGGGCAATAAGTTTACTTTGTCGGGATTTAACTTCAGAGATAATGCTAATCTTACCGGTGCCAAGTATCTTTGGAACACCTTTGGTGTGGCGGCTAACTTCTTAGCAGTGCCCAAAAACTCAAATCTGTATTTTAATACGCACGTAAGTTACTCGCAGTATAAAATTAAACTCACCGAAGCAGACGGAAAACTACGTGAAAGCACCATTGGAGGCTTTGATATAGGTATGGACTTTACCTACTACATAAAAAATGGTGAAGTGCGGTATGGGCTAAATGTAGAAGGAAGTAAAACTGATTTTGAGTTTACAAATTCGTATAACAAAGTAGTTACACAAAACCAAAACACAACAGACATTGGCGCCTATTTTATGGTGCATAAATTTTATAAAAAGTTTGTTTTTGAGCTGGGAGGCCGAATTCAATATTATGGAAACATAGGTGCTGTATCGCCAGAACCGCGTGTAAGCATGAAATACAACGCCACGGATTATTTACGATTTAAGTTGGCTAGTGGCATGTATTCACAAAACTTTATCAGCACCAAGAGCGATAGAGATATTGTAAACCTGTTCACCGGGTTTCTTACCGGCCCCGAAGAATCTACGCAAGATGCAACAGGTAAGCGCTACGACAATATAAGAAACATGCAGCGAAGCGTTCATGCCATATTTGGAATAGAAGCAGATTTGCCTAAAGGTATAACCCTGAACGTAGAGCCCTACTACAAATATTTTTGGCACCTGTTTAATATAAATCGCTACAAAGAACTAAACACCGATGCCAATTATTTAATAGAAAAGGGAGATGCTTATGGAGTTGACTTTGTGGCCAAATGGCAATGGCGGGGTGTGTTTTTATACACTACCTATTCACTTAGCTGGACCAGCAGATTCGATGGTGTGCAAAAATACCCCCCACACTTTGACCGCAGGCATAACGTAAATATTATTGCGGCCTACACTTTTGGTAAAAAGCGAGATTGGGAAGTAAGCGCCAGATTTAACTTAGGCAGCGGCTTTCCGTTTACCAAAACGCAAGGTTTTTACGAGCAAAATCCATTTGCCAACGGAATTAATACAAACTACACAACTACAAACGGCAACTTGGGAGTGTTATATGATAGCCAGATAAACGGAGGCCGTTTGCCGTACTATCACCGCCTCGATATTTCGGGTAAAAAGATTTTTAATATTAAAGACAAGTTGAAGATTGAATTGAGCATCAGCGTATCGAACGTTTACAACCGCAAAAACATTTTCTACTTCGACCGCGTTCGTTTTACCCGCGTTGACCAGTTGCCCATACTGCCAAGCGCAGCATTGTCGTTTCAGTTTTAATTATTCTAACAGCTAAGAGTGAAGAAGGTATTTCGGTTTCTACTCCAACTTATGGCAGGCTTCTTTCTGTTCACCATTAGCTGGGTTATAGTTTACCGTTTTGTGCCGGTGCCTGTTACTTTTTTAATGCTGCAGCGCTGCTATGAGCAGAAAGCTGAAGGCAAAGAAATGCGCCTGTCAAAAGATTGGGTACCGCTCGATAAAATTTCAAACAAACTTCAATTAGCGGTGGTGTGCAGCGAAGATCAACAGTTTTTGTGGCACCATGGTTTCGATTTTGAAGCTATTGGAAAAGCTATGAAGTATAACGAGCGTCAGAAAAAACGCAAACGAACAAAAATGAGGGGAGCTTCTACTATTTCACAGCAAACAGCTAAAAACGTTTTTCTGTTTCCTCAGCGCAATTTTGTGCGCAAAGGGCTGGAGGTTTATTTCACAGCGCTCATAGAACTGCTGTGGAGCAAGGAGCGCATTATGGAAGTTTACCTCAATAGTATTGAAATGGGCCCAGGTATTTACGGTGCCGAAGCGGCTGCTCAAAATTTCTTTCACCAACCAGCTTCAAAACTAACTGCTGCCGAAGCAGCGGCCATTGCAGTATGTTTACCCAACCCGTTAAGGTTTAATGCAGGAAAACTTTCAGGCTACTTAGCCAAAAGGCAAAATTTTGTACTCAGCCAAATGAACCAATGGGGAGGTAAACTAGATTACAACATGAAAGAGTTTGAGTAAAAACTCTTATTGGGTTTTATATAAAACATCTTCGCCTTTATTGTAAAAGAAACTAAGCCCCTTGTGTTTACTTATAAAGGCTTTTAGCGATGCCGATTCGGTAAAATTTTCGGTTATGTTTTCAGTAACCTCTCTCAATCTAATTTCTTTGTTGCTGTTCAAAATAGCCATATACAGGTAGTAGCCGCCATCTTCACCCAAGCGGCTTAGATTAAGAAACTGCTGATCATCAACATGGCTGAAATGGGCAATAAATATTTCAGAGTCTTTTTTACCTTGCTCCTGCTTTTCAATGCGGTATGAATATTTACTGTGCTGGGTAACTTTATAAGTAACAAAATCATCACCTTCCTTTTTCCATTTGCCCAGCAATGCATCGTTGATTTTTATAGAAGGTTCATCAATAACTACGTTGCTTTCGTATGGGCAGCCGCCTAACAACACAGCTAATGCCAATAGAGAGATATATAATTTTATACGCTTCATGCTTCGAAATTTTAGCGCTCTTATGTTTACTTTTTTTCTTCCAAAATCTTCAGCCTTCTTTCAAGCGCAAATAAAAAGGCAAATAAGCAACTGAGTATTATTATACCTACGCCAATAACTACATAAACTTTCAAATTACTTTTAAAAAAATCGTTGCTGCCTGTGTCGCCTTGTGCAAATACAGAAAAGGAGAGGAGCATGAAAAAGAGAGACAGAATATGTTTCATGGTTTAGTTTTTTTGTTGTAAAAACTTAATACGAATTTGTATAGATAGAATCCAGAACCCGAGTAGTATCCATCCGATTACAGCGGGGTAAAAAAACAGTCTCAACGTGCTGTCTAAGTCATACTTACTAAAGGCGGGGTTTCCTCCATTACCGGGGTGCATACTATCTGTAAGGCGCGGCAATACAAAAACACAAAGAATAAACACAACATACGCAAACACATTATAGAAAGCGGCTACTTGCGCTTGTTTCTTTTCGTCAGTTATTGAGTTGCGTAATATCAGATAAGCAAAATAAAAGAACATAGCCACTAATGCCGCAGCCATTTTAATGTCTTCTAACAGAAGTTGACGAACAACATCGCCCCAACTTACGCCAATATACCAGGTATATTTACTCCAAAGCAAACCGGTAAGGTAACCGCATGTGCCAAACAGCAATGAGGTAATTACAGCTTCGTTAGCCAAAACATCATATTGTTTTTCTTGCTTTAGCAAAAACATAAGGCTGGCATAAAGCGAAGCGGTTAAAAGCATGGTCATGGCGAACCACATAGGAACATGATAAAATGTGTTGCGAATGGTTTCGTAAAGAATTTCGCGGTAGGGGAACGAGGCCAGTTGGCTCTTGTTGTTTTTTACTTCAGGTTCAACGGGTAAAGCAGCAGTAGTAAATGTAGAATCAATATCGGTTGCCTTTACTAAAGTAAGCGCGTCACGCAAAGCAAATGTTCCGTCCATTTCATTGTTTATTACCACATCGAAACTGGCGGGGGTAAAACTATCTTGTTGTAATGATGTAACTGAAAAATTGGCTTGTATTGTTTCATTATTCAATATCTTGAATAAAACGGGGTAGTAGTTGCTTTTGTTTTTAAACCAAAGCTGCACTTTCCCCGCTTTCGGATCGGCAAGGTGCGCATGGTAGGTACTAATGGTAAATGAATAAACAGAATCAGTATAAAATGCAACCGGTGAAACCTTAGTAATTCCGGGACCAAGTTTTATAAGAAAGTTGCCAACTAATGCATGAATCAGCAATGCCACAGCGAGCCATTTCCACCATTTACTGTAAAGCCAATTCATAACCCTATGTTTAGATGGCGCCAAACCTACTCGAAAATAAGAGACAGCAAAATTGCTTAGTTAAAATATCCGTTAACCCCTATCACCAAAAAGCAAACTACCCACTCTTACAAAGGTAGCTCCGTGTCGGAGTGCTATTGGATAATCTGAACTCATACCCATGCTCAAATGTCTGAAATACGAAACTGGTTCAAAATACTTTTCTTTTATTTCGTCAAACAATGTTTTTAAACCGGCAAATTCATCTTCGATTAATGATTGGTTGTGGGTAAGTGTGGCCATTCCCATGAAGCCGCAAATTCGTATGTTTTGCAACAATCCAATTTCACCGGTGTTTAATATTTGGTGTAATTCGTCAGGGGCTAAGCCGTACTTTGTTTCTTCTCGGGCAATATGAATTTGCAGCAGGCAATCAATAACTCTATTATTTTTCTGTGCCTGCCTATCTATTTCCTGTAGAAGTTTTAAGCTGTCAACAGAGTGAATCATAGTAACAAATGGTGCTACATACTTTACTTTATTGCTTTGCAGGTGACCAATCAAATGCCATTGTATATCATAAGGAAGTTGTGCCTGCTTGGCCACCATTTCTTGCACTTTATTTTCGCCAAAATGCCTTTGGCCATGGTTGTATAACTCAAGAATAGCGTGCTGTGGTTTTGTTTTAGACACAGCAATGAGTTGCGCGCTATACGGTTTTAATTCATCTAAAATACGTTGGTAGTTTTCAAAATTCATTTACTCAGTAATTCTATTTTAGCCCGTACGAATATATGAAGTGGCTAATTCCTTTCTTACTGCTTTTTGCTACATCGTGCAAGAACGATAAGATTACTATACCGGAACATGTTCTGCCACCCGAGAAAATGAAAATGCTGCTAACAGATGTGCACATAGCAGATGCAGTAGCAGAGCAAAAAGCGCAGGAGGGTTTAGACGAAAAGATAGTAACAGCCGAATTGCATGCACAAATTTTTAAAAACCATGGAATAGGTGAGCAAAAGTTTAAGGAGAGTTTGGCCTTTTATGAAGCCAATCCGAAGTTGATGGATGAAGTATATGCCGAAGTATTAAACGAATTAACTAAACGTGAGGCTCAAGCTAATAAGTAAAAAACCGCAATCTGATAAACCCTAAAAGCATAACCCTAAATCAATAACTATGAATAAAGTAGTAGCCAACGCTGATGAAGCAGTAAAAGATATTCCGGATAACGCTGTATTAATGATAGGCGGATTTGGGCTTTGTGGAATACCCGAGAACAGTATTTCTGCGCTCATTCGCAAAGGAGTAAAAGGTTTAACCTGCATTAGTAACAATGCCGGAGTTGATGATTTTGGTATTGGTTTAATGCTAAAAACACGGCAGGTTAAAAAAATGATTAGCAGCTACGTGGGCGAAAATGCCGAGTTTGAACGTCAACTTCTTTCAGGTGAACTGGAGGTGCAACTAATACCACAAGGCACATTAGCTACTCACTGTATGATGGCGGGCTATGGCATGCCGGCTTTTTTTACTCCGGCAGGTGTAGGAACCGAAGTGGCCGAAGGAAAAGAAACTCGTGTGTTTGAGGGTAAAGAGTACTTAATGGAAGTTACACTAAAAGCAGATTTTGCCATAGTAAAAGCCTGGAAGGGAGATACAGCCGGCAATCTGATTTTTCGTGGAACTGCCCGCAACTTTAACCCTATGATGGCTATGGCCGGCAAAATTACTATTGCAGAGGTAGAAGAACTGGTAAATGAAGGTGAGTTAAACCCGAATGAGATACATACTGCGGGTATTTTTGTAAACCGGATTTTTAAAGGTGAACAATACGAAAAACGCATTGAGCAGAGAACAGTTAGAAAGTAATGACGGTTGTTAGAAATAAATTAAGAAGAACATTAAATCTTAGACCACAAGCAATAAACTGAATATAGTATGGCATTAAGTAAAGAGCAAATAGCGCAACGTGTAGCCCGTGAACTTCAAGATGGGTATTATGTGAACTTGGGAATTGGTATACCTACTTTGGTGGCCAACTATATACCCAAAGGAATAGATGTAGTATTGCAATCGGAAAACGGATTACTGGGCATGGGGCCTTTTCCTACAGAAGCCGAGGTTGATCCTGATTTTATTAATGCCGGAAAACAGACTATTACCACTTTACCCGGCTCAGTCTTGTTCGACTCAGCATATAGTTTTGGCATGATTCGTTCGCAGCGTATAGACCTTACTGTGTTAGGCGCCATGGAAGTTTCTGAAAATGGCGACATAGCCAACTGGAAAATACCCGGCAAACTGATTAAAGGAATGGGAGGCGCTATGGATTTGGTAGCATCTGCCAAAAACATAATTGTTACTATGATGCAAACCAACCCTAAGGGCGAATCGAAACTATTGCCTGCCTGCACATTGCCGCTTACAGGTAAAAAGTGTATTCAACGCGTGCTTACCGAATTAGGTTTTTATGATATTAAAGATGGCGCGTTTCATTTAACCGAAATAGCCCCCGGCATTACGGTGGACGAGATTAAAGCTAAAACACTCGGCAAACTGGTTATCAGCAGCCACCTGAAAACAATGGATGTTTAGTTTTCAAACTATCCGGTTTTGCTTTCGAATTACAGTTGTTTAGTGCCTGTGTGGTAAGTGGCTATTCGTGGTGATACGGCTCGCCATGTATAATACTGTATGCCCGGTAAAGTTGCTCTAAAAATATAGCCCGAATTATTTGATGGCTGAAAGTCATTTTCGACAAACTGAGTGTTGTATTTGCCCGTTTGTAAACAGCATGGCTAAACCCAAACGCCCCACCTACTACAAACAACACATGTTTCTGACTTTGATTTTGCAATGCTTCTACGTACCGGCTAAATGCCACTGAATCGTACTCTTTTCCTTTGTCATCAAGAAGTATTAAGAAGTCTGCAGCATTTACTTTTTTAAGTATCAACTCACCCTCTTTGCTTTTTAATTTCTCTTTATCTGCTATTTTTTGTGTAGGTAAGTCTATTACAACTTCTTCGGCTTTAGTATAGCGGTTGATACGTTTCAGATAATCGGAACAAATATTTTTTACTTCTGCCGAAGATGTTTTGCCTACTACCAAAAGGGTAATTTTCATAAAGACAAAACTAACCTTTGACGCGGCTTGATATATTAGCCCGGTTTATGCGGATACTTAAAATATTTCTTGTGCTTGCCCTGGCAGCTGTGTTGCTGGCAGGTGGGGTGGGGTACTACGTGTTTATGACACCAAATATTAACACCCAAAAAAGGGTATCTATAAAAATTTCAACCGGATCAAGTTACAGCGATGTGCTGAATATTCTCCGCCAAAACCAGGTGCTAAAGAACGAGAGAACTTTTGCCCTGGTAAGTAAATTGAAGCAATACCCTAAAAAAATAAAGCCGGGCTATTATGTGTTTACGCCTAAAATGGACAACCGTCAGATTGTAAACATACTAAGGGCAGGTTTGCAAACACCGGTTACACTTGTTATTTACAACATACGCACCAAAGCTGAATTTGCCGGGCTGGTAGGGCGAACTCTTGAGTTAGACTCTGTTCAGTTACTTGCCAGGTTAAATGACAACAAGTTTTGCCAGCAGTATAGAGTAGATACCAATCAAATTCTTTCTCGCTTTATAGTTGACAACTATAATTTGTATTGGAACATATCGCAGCAAAAGTTTTTTGAAAAAATGAAAACTGCTTACGATAAGTTTTGGAACGAAGACAGAAAGGCGAAAGCGGCTATGCTGAACTTAACTCAGGCACAGGTTACTACTTTGGCATCTATTACCGAGCGCGAAGTAATTCGTGATAAAGAACTGCCCACAGTGGCCGGTGTGTATGTAAACCGATTGCGAATAGGTATGCCCTTGCAGGCCGATCCAACTCTTGTATTTGCCACCCGCGATTTTGATGCTCGAAGAGTAACTAACTATCACAAACAATTTGATTCGCCATACAACACCTATATGTATGCAGGCTTGCCCCCCGGGCAAATTTGTATGCCCCGCAAAAAGTCTATTGATGCTGTGCTGAATTTTGAAGAGCACAAGTTCTTGTATTTTTGTGCCAACCCCGATATGAGCGGTTATTCGCTTTTTTCAGAAACATACGAAGAGCAAATGAAAGTAGCGGCTCTGTACCGCAAAAAGCTGAATGCTATGAGCATCTATTAGCGTTATTACGGCTCCGTTATCTTTTTACTGTTTGTTTCATAAAACAAACCCAACAGGCAGTAGCCAAGTGTAATGTGGCTAAATACAAGGGTGTAATGCAAAGCAAAAAGGCCGCCCGGTGCAGGGCGGCCTTTAATAGCCAATTTTTAAAACAATTTTTATTAACTGTTTACGCGCTCAGTCTTAACAACACTTTTGCTGTAAGTAGGGCAGGTGTGTTTTTCGCAGCTCGAAAGAGCTATAAAGCCTATGGCCACTGCTGCTAAAACTATTTTTTTCATGGTTTTCATACTGTCTTTGGTTTTAAAGGGTTTGAAAATTTTTATGCTTGCTTTGTAATTTACGAACGTATAACCTATGTGGTTTATTGCGCGAATGTATCAGAATATTTTTTTGAAGTAAACGTATTATTCACAAATGAGGGTTCATTTTATAGCCATTGGAGGTGCGGTAATGCACAATTTGGCCATTGTATTACGCAGAAAGGGGTATGTGGTTACAGGCAGCGATGACAAAATCACCGACCCGGCTAAGTCGAATCTGGAACGCGAAGGTATTTTGCCCGCGCAGATGGGTTTTTTTGCAGAAAACATTTCGGCTGATTTAGATGCCGTGATATTGGGCATGCACGCCCGCGAAGACAATACTGAATTGCTGAAAGCGCAGGAGTTGGGCATAAAGGTGTTTTCGTTTCCCGAATACATTTATGAAGTTTCGAAAAATAAGCAGCGGGTGGTGGTGGCCGGCAGCCACGGCAAAACAAGTATTACCGCTATGGTAATGCATGTGCTGCGCGAAAACAATTACCGGTTCGACTATTTGGTAGGCGCTAAGGTGCAGGGGTTCGATACCGGTGTGCGGTTGAGTGACGATGCTCCTATTATAGTTTTAGAAGGTGATGAATACCTTGCTTCGCCTGTTCACCGCGAGTCGAAGTTTTTGTTTTACAAGCCCCATGCAGCACTTATTACCGGTGTAGCGTGGGACCATATTAATGTGTTTCCGGATTACGATGAGTATGTAAAACAGTTTGAGCGGTTTGCGTATAGTATGGAACCGTGGGGTTTTTTAACCTGGTTTAGCGATGACGAGGAGTTGAAGAAAATTTTTAATCACTTTGAAGAGAAAGTGCGCACCCGCGCTTACAGCACACATGAGTATGTGTTGCGCGGCAACACTACCTGTTTAATTACTGCGCAAGGCGAAGTGCCGCTTAAAATATTTGGCGAACACAATCTGCAAAATATTGCCGGGGCTAAAAACCTGTGCAACGAAATAGGAGTGAGTGATGAGGGTTTCTACCGAGCTATTTCTACCTTTGAAGGGGCCGCCAACCGGTTACAGTTTTTAGGCAGAAATAACGGCACGGTGATTTACAAAGATTTTGCGCACTCGCCCTCTAAACTCAAAGCAACGGTAAACGCTATGAAACATCAGTTTGGCAGCAATGCCCTTGTAGCGGTAATGGAGTTGCACACGTTTAGCAGTTTAAGCAAAGATTTTTTAGAGCAGTATGCTAACTGCATGAACCAGGCCGATATACCCGTGGTGTATTTAGATGCTGAAACCGTAGCACACAAAAAGTTGCCGCCTTTAGATTCCGCTTTTGTTCGCGAAGCGTTTAACAACGAAAACCTGCAGGTGATAACCAACAAAGAAACCCTGCAAACATTTTTGCTGGAGCAGGAGTGGAGCGGTAAAAACCTACTGCTGATGAGCAGTGGTAATTTTTCGGGAATGAATTTGCAGGAGTTAACCGACAAAATTTTGGCTGCAAAATGATGGCTAAACTTTTAAACACCGTAGTTGTTTACATATATATACTAATTACCCCATGAAAAAATTCTTTATTGCTTTAGCAGGGCTGGTGGCTCTGCTAATTATTATTCCGGTAGCTGTGTTTATGTTACAGCCCAACCGCATTATTTCTAAAGCAGATGCTAAGCGCGAACTGGCTTCGCCCAATTCGCACTTTTTAAACTGGCGCGGGGCAGAGGTTCATTATGTAGAAGAAGGCAGCGGGCAACCGCTTTTGCTGATACATGGTTTTGGTGGCTCTTATACCAACTTTACCGATTTGGCCGCTATGTTTAAAGACAAATACAGAGTTATAAGTATTGATCTGCCGGGTTTCGGGCTTTCTGATTTTCCGGAGGTGAAGGAGGGGGAAGATTTTTTACAGGATTACCGCGACTACATGACTTTTATACTCGATACTCTTCATCTTGATTCGGTGTATGTAGTGGGCAACAGCATGGGCGGTGCGGTAAGCTGGTACACCGCGCTGGCTCACCCCGATAAAGTGCGCAAGGCGGTGTTGCTGAACCCCGCAGGGTACGATGCCGAAAAAGTAGCGGGCAAACTGGCCATGTTTAAGTTCAAATCGTTTCAGCGGTTGTTCGATAAAGGCATGCCGCTGTTTATGAGTTGGAGCGGCATACGCAAGGCGTATTTTAAAGATGATTTGATAAAGGAAGAGCGGGTGGTGTTTAATAATAAACTGACTAACAGAGAGGGTAATTTGGCACACATGCTTCATTTGGCATTGTCGCACCAGTTTCCTGATACATCACTTATTGAACAAATAAAAGTGCCTACACTTATAGTGTGGGGTAAGCAAGATGAAATAATACCGGTTGACCATGCCTACCGTTTTGAGCGCGATATTAAGGGAAGCCGGTTGGTAGTTTTTGACCAGTGCGGCCACTGCCCTATGATGGAAGAGCCCTTGAAAACCAAAGAGGCTTTGGAGAAGTTTTTTGGGGAGTAGGTTTTAATCTTTTTTTCTCCCTCGTTGGTTAAAACCAGCGGCCATAAAACCCATCAGATTTTTGCATTTTTCTTTTCTTGTTGGTTAAAACCAACGGCAATAAAATGCATGATAAGCGGAACAAATACAGTTTGTTTAACAGCGGGCTTAAGCCCGCATTATTCAGAGGCTTTTGCATTTTTCTTTTCTTGTTGGTTAAAACCAACGGTAATAAAATGCATGATAAGCGGAACAAATACAGTTTGTTTAATAGCGGGCTTAAGCCCGCATTATTAAAGTGCATTTATTCCGTTTATCCTGCATGGCCATCGGCTTTAGCCGATGATGTAAAAGCCAATATTCATAAGCAGAATTAATACATTTGTTTAATGCGCTAACGCGCTTGTTTTGATTAAACTGCTGATATGTCGCTGCTAAATGTTTGGATTCATCTGGTGTTTGCTACTAAAAGCAGGCAGCCGTTACTTAAGAACAATATCCGAAGAGATGTGTTTCAGCATATTCTTAAAAATGGCAGAGAGAAAGGAATAGAAATGGATTTTGTGAACGGTTATTATGACCATTGCCATTGCCTGTTTAAATTGCCCGCCACCATAGATTTAGCAACTGCTGCTAAACTTATAAAAGGAGAGTCATCGCATTGGATAAATAAAAACCAACTTACCGTTGATTACTTTGAATGGCAAGACGGATACTATGCCGAATCTGTAAGTCCGAAATATGTTGAACGTGTGCGAAACTATATCCGCAATCAGGAAACCCACCACCAAGATATTGTTTTCGAAACTGAAATAGAAACACTGGGTTTTACTTTTATGGCTGACTGAAGCCCATCAGATTTTTTCATTTTTCTTTTCTTGTTGGTTAAAACCAACGGCAATAAAATTCATCAGATTTTAGCATTTTTCTTTTCTCGTTGGTTAAAACCAACGGCATCAAAATACATGATAAGCGGAACAAATACAGTTTTTTTAACAGCGGGCTTAAGCCCGCATTATTAGAATGCATTTATTCCACTTATCCTGCATGGCCATCGGCTT
>CAZTNA010000002.1:0-212539 GCA_964615305.1 uncultured Chitinophaga sp. | reverse complement strand
TAGCCGATGATATAAAAGCCGGTTTGTTTAATGGCCATCGGCTTTAGCCGATGATATAAAAGCCAGTTTGTTTAATGGCCATCGGCTTTAGCCGATGATATAAAAGCCGGTTTGTTTAATGGCCATCGGCTTTAGCCGATGATGTAAAATAACAGCGGGCTTTAGCCGATGAATATTGCCCAATCTATAAATTCACCACCACCTTCCAACTGCCGGCCGTGGGGTTGGGGTTATATACATTAAAGTTAGGTTGCTGAAACAGAGCATCGGTAAAGGGGCGGTCAACACTTTCGCTTGAGCCTACAGACACCTGAGGGTCGGTAGGTACGGGCTGTGCGGCAGGTGATGGAGAGCTGTAAAAAATCAGCTCAAAATCGTTTTCGGTAGAAGTATTAAAGAGGCTTATTACTGTGTTATCGTCAGCGTCAGGTAAATCGCCTATCAGCGCGCTGATGTTTACCACCTCATTAGCGGCTATGGTTCCCTCTTGGGTTATAGTGTTGGGGTTAGTGCCGGTTTCGTTATTGTAAATAAGGTAGTCGTTGTATTTAGCTGCCGAGCGGGTGCGCCAGTAGGCTTTGCCGGCTTCGCACAGTTCGTTTTGCAATAGCTGGTAAATGTCGTTGCCGGCCATTACGCGGGCTTCCTGGGCAATATCGCGGCTGCCTATCTCAATTTTTTGGTTTTGCAGCCCGGATACATAATCGTTTATAAGGGTTTGCAGGGCTGTGTTATCGGCAGCATCGTATCCTTTGGCCGCCAGTTCGGTGGCATATATTATTGCCACCCCGTGCGCCACCATGCCGTTGCGCAGCAGTTGGGCATCGGTAAGGGCGTCTAAGTCTTTTAAGCCAAACTGGCGGTAGCGGGCACTTTTATCGCCAAAGGCGCGGGCGGCAGCGCTGCGCAGGTCTTTTAAACTATCGAGCAGGGCACCGGCATCTACCTCTTTTTCACCGGTGGCTTCTTCCTGCTCGCCCAGTTCGGTTTCATCGCTGGGCAGGGCGGCAAAGGTTAGTAGTTGGGCATTAAAGGCGGTAACCCATGGTGCTGATACGCCCATGGTGGCCAGTTCGGTAGCATCGCGGTTGGCGAAGGCTATTTTTTCGAGCCCTATTTCTATTAAGCGGGCATCGGTAAAGTTGTAACTGCGTACGGGAGGTTTAAAAGTTGCCATATAGTTTGTTTTTGTTTCTACAAAGCAAGGCAAACACGCTGCTAACCCAGCGGTTTTAACTTATACGCGGCAACTATTTTTTAAAATGAAACAAAACGTGTTTCGGTAGAAACATAGTAGGTTAGTTTCGGTGCATCTAAAGTTAGTTTTGGTGCATAACAGGTTACAGTTAAAACGTAATAAGTGTCAATAGAAGCATACCCTGTTTGTTTTGTAACCTATAAGGTTACAAAAAGCCCTGCTTACCCGGCTGCTGACTGTGCAAAACCACATTTTATTATTTTGTAAAATATTTTGGTGGTATTAAATATTGTTTTAGCCCTATAAATGTTTAAAAACACACTAACACTTATATATTATGCTGCACAAAAACTCTAAACTGCCGCAGGCCGCTGCCCAATACGCCCGCCAACCCGAGCATGTGGGTAAGCTGCTTAAACAAAAAGCAGAAGCTAAAGGCTGGAAACCCAAAATGGTAGCCCAGAAACTGGGCAAAGAGGTAAACTCTATACACCGCATTTACCGCCAGCCCGATATGGCTAAAGAAGGGTTGGTAGAATGGAGCGAACTGCTGCAAGAAAACCTGCTGTTACTCTATAGCCCCAACGTGCCGCCACAGCCCGACCCCTGTGTACAGTTGCTTAACCAAATTGCCGCCCTAAAAGAAGAGCTAAACGAAAAAGAAGATAAGTTGGCAGCTAAACAGGCTTTTATCTTAAAGTTAGAAGGCAAAGTAGAGGAACTGGAAGATATAATGAGAGATTGGCTCAAGAGAAGAGGGTAGCTACAGGCCCGCCTGTTGTAACTTACCACTCAGTAGCGCCCACCCGCCCTACTTAAACCCCATCTGTTTCGAATCGGCCTCGGCTACCTTATTAAAGAACTCGCGAAAAGCCTCATACTCTTCGGGCTTTACGGTAGGGTTCTTAAACTTTAACTCGCGCACGGCTTTTACCTTACCCGCAGTAGTAGTGTAAGTAAGTGAGTAGTCGGCAGCCGAGCAACTGAGGGTTACATTCTTGGGCTGCTCGGCCAGTGTTTTGCCTTTGGGTATATCAATAGTCATTACCTCGCGGCTTAGCTCACTGGCGCTAAAGGCCCATATAAGAAACGGATACTGGCGCGTTTCCAGCGTCAGAAAATCGAGTGAATGAATGCCCTCGCTCCACGGCAGTCTGAAAATTTTTATGCCCACCACTTCGTTTAGTTCATTTTTTATTTGAAAAGAATAATGGTAGGTAACCGAGTCGCGCAGGGTTTTTAAATCATCGAAACTAAGCGACAACAACTTGGCGGGGTTCGTAAAATCTGCGCTCAACGCCTGTGTTATGTAGTTCTCTTGTTTCTCTTGGCCCAGGTCGGCATAGTCGCCCCGCATTTGCGAGGCAAACATGCCTGTTTTAATGTTCTTGCGCCACAGCAGCATATCGTTGTTTTCAAACTTCAATTCCGATTCGCGGAAAATATTGTTGTGCGTGCGGTTTTCTGTATTTAACCGCGTAAGTGCGGTAGCGGCTGTTTCGCCACTGCGCGGTATAAACAAAATGTTAGAGTTTAAATCAGTAAACGGAATAGCCCCAAATGAAAGTTTCTGGTCGGTTAATTCGAGGTAATATTTTTTGCCTTCCGCCTGAAACTGCGCTATGCAGTGGTTAAACTCTACGCTCGGCAGGTTCAGGTTTTTTTCACCGTTGTCGCGCGTGTCCACCAAAATTAAATTGGCTTTAAGCCCGGCTTCGGCACACATGGCTACAAACAGGGTAGATACATCTTTGCAGTCGCCCAACCGCGTATTCAGTGTGCGCGATGCTTTCTGCGGTATAATAGGCCCGTGCATAAAGGGCACATTGCTGTAGCTTACGTTGGCTTCAATAAACTCGTAAATTTTTTTCGCCTTTTCTAAATCGGTGTAGTTGTTTTTACCGGTAAACAACCCGGCTACGGTTTCTTTTATTTCAAAATCTTGCTTGGCTAAGTTGTTGGCCAGGTCGGCATACCAGTTGCTTACGTACTGCCACGATGGCAGGGTAGAAATATCGAGCTGTGCCCCTATATCGGCCAGTGGCGGCATGTATGGTTCCGCTTTAATGGCGGGCAGGTCTTTAGCTTCCCACACGTACAGCTTCATGCCATCTGCCTCTTTTACGGTGGGTTTTAAATCTGTGTTCAGCACTTGGTATGTAAATGGTTTATCGGCAGGTAGCAGCAAGCTGTAGCGCGAAATTTTTGAAGGCAAATCGAAATTAAAATGAAAGCGCTCCCAGAAATGCTGCGCTAATTTACCGGTGTTGTAGTTTTCTATACGGTACGAGAGGTGAATAGCATCGCCTGCTTCCAGATTGGTAAAAACAAAGTAAGCACCGTTGCGCTCGGCCTGAATTTTATTGCCGTCTTTTTTCAGCACCTCTGCTTTGTCCACCAGCATACGCTGGCGGTAGCGGTTAAAGGCTACACCGTATTCTTTCCAGGTTTCAATTCCGTTTTGGTTAAACACTTTTACCAGCAACTCTGTTCTTTCTTCGGTAGCCCCTTCGGGGTAAACCACCATTTGCGTTTCGTTGAGTAGTATAAGGCTGTTGTCGTTGGGGTATTCATTAGCCGGTGGCGCTTGGCGGTAAAGTTCATACGCATCTGCTTTTTCAAAATTTTCGAATACATCTTTGCGGCCTTCGAGTTTTCGCAGTTGCTGGCGTGCTTCGTAAATTACCGGGGTGTAATAAATAGCTTTACGGTAGGCCTCTTTGGCATTTTCTTCTTGGTTCAATGCCTGGTAAATTTTACCCAGGCGGTTCCAGTAGCCGCCAATGTAAGGGGCAAACTCCAGTGTTTTTTTTGCCCACTGCAAAGCATTGTCGTAGTCTTGCTGCTGAAAATAAATATCGCTCAGGTCGGCATAGTAGCCAATAGAGTAAGGCAAATTGGCTATACGCTGCTTGTAAATTTCGAGCGCATCTTTTTTGTTGCCGGCATTAAAATAATTGGCGGCCAGTTCGGTGAGTATTTTATCGTTGTAGTTAGTTTTTAGATAGTTTTTGAGTATGGCATTAAATTTAGCGGGGTCTTTACCGGTGTTTTTTTCAATGGTGTAGGTCAGGTTCATCAGTTCTGCATTGTCGGGGTATTTGGCAAACAGTTTTTTGGTAAGGGTTACTACTTCATCGTATTTGTTGCGCACTGCCAGCAAACTTATGGTTAGCAGGTCGGTGTATTCGTTTTCGCCATACATTTCTTTATAGCGGTTCAGTTGTTTTTCTTCTTCATCATGGTCTTCTTTTTGTGCGGCTTCGGTTATCATTCCTCTGAGGGCATAAGCACAATCGGGGTCGGCAGTTTTTATGCGCTCGTATTCTTTGGTCAGGTCGGTTACGTTGTTGTCGCGGGCAAAAGCTTCGGTTAAGCGCATACCTACAAACGAACTTTGCGGAGCTAAATCTTTGGCGTGTTTCAGTGCTTTGCGGGCCTCATATACTTTGTCGTTTCGCAAAAACACATCAGATAGCAGCAAGTAGTTGAGTAAATTACCCGGCTCGGCTTTTACTTTGTTTTCAAAAAACTCTTCGGCAAAAAGCGGGTAAGTGTTTACCGCGTATTCCCCGGCTTTGGTGTAAGGCTGAATTACCGATGTAGAGCTAAGCCCCGGTATAGGGTGCCCGTTTTTATCGGTAACGCGAATCATAAAATTAGCACGACCCACCTCGCTTTCACCAATCTGCACTAATATGCGGTTGTAACCCTTCAGCAGTTGTATGTTGTTAATGTAAATATCTAAATCGCAGTTGCGCTCCTCGGCAATGTTGGTTACTAATTTATCGTTTACCCAAATTTTTAATGAGCCGCTGTTGCCGCTTCGCAAAAATACTTCCTGCTCGGTATCGCTTTTTAAAAACGACTGTGCATACATTATCGAGTTATCAGCCACGAAATAATATTCTAAATCAAACCAGCGGTCGCTGCGTATGTGGGGTGGCGCATACCACTTAACCGTAGCATCTACCTTGTTTTTAAACTCCGCATCGGCCTGCCATTTTTCTAACGCGCCAAAGTCTTTGTTAAATCCGCTGCCCGAAGTATTGTCAAACGTACCCAGTACTTGCCAATGGTCAATAGTGCCGGTTTGCGAATACTCTTCTTCGGCTTTTTTAAAATTATTGCTGCTCTCAAAATGCTTGCCCGCCATAACATGTGCCATAGCGCGAATGGTGCCGTTGGCAGCCGGATCGTCCGCTATTTTTTTCAAAAATTTCAACTTCTCCTCGCTCAACTTACCGTAATCCGGAAAAAGCAAAGGCGAACTCCACAACGCATACAGGTAGGGGTACGGGTGAGGTGTAGCATCTAAAAAATTTTGCAATGCTTCGAAACTCTCGGGCGCTTTATCTTGGCTCCACAGCACCATAGCTAAAGCCAAATTGGCTTCGGCTTTAGTGTCTGCATCATTAGCTGCTGCTGTAAAATATTCTTTGGCTGCCGTGCGTTGGTTAGCGTTAAATGCCTGCCAACCCTTGTCAAGGGTTTCTTTATTGGCAAATACTGAATTAAAAAATAACAAAACGGTAAAAAATATAACCGCGTATTTCAAAACACCTGACCGGTTTAATAGCTTCATAAGTTTGAAAATATTCTTTTGAACCAATTGGCCGCTAACCCGTTTTGCGTCTTATATATTATTAAGAGCTTTTACAGTATCGGGTATTTTCAATTGCCGGCAATAGTCTATTATTGTAGCATGATTATAGAGCAAATATACACCGGCTGCCTGGCCGAAGCCGCCTACTACATTGAAAGCAACGGAGAGTGTGCCGTTATTGACCCACTCCGCGAAACCACCCCATACTTGCAACGGGCAGCTAAAAACGGTGCCCAACTCAAATACATTTTCGAAACTCATTTCCATGCCGATTTTGTTAGCGGCCACTTAGAACTTGCCCAAAAATCAGGAGCACAAATTGTGTATGGCTCCGGAGCCGAAACCGGCTTTGACAGTATAAAAGCCAATGATGGCGATGAGTTTAAGGTAGGCGCACTAACTATACGCGCCCTGCATACCCCCGGCCATACGCCCGAGTCAACTACATATTTATTGCTTACGCCATCAGGTAAAGAACACTGCATTTTTACAGGCGATACACTTTTTATTGGCGATGTAGGCCGCCCCGACTTGGCCATAAAATCAAATGTTACCAAAGAAGATTTGGCGGCTATGCTCTACCGCTCGCTGCATACTAAAATTTTACCCCTGCCCGATGATGTAATTGTTTACCCGGCACACGGAGCCGGATCGGCATGTGGCAAAAGCATGAGTAAAGAAACTTTCGATACGCTCGGTCATCAAAAACAAGTAAACTATGCTCTGCAAAATATTTCAGAACAAGAGTTTGTAAAACAAGTAACCGAAGGGTTGCTGCCTCCGCCTCAGTATTTTTCAAAAAATGCCCTGCTCAATAAACAAGGAGCAGGCCATCTGGATGTGGTGTATCAACAGGGGCTTCGCGCACTCACCGCTACCGAATTTTTTACCGCTGCCGAAGAAACCAAGGCACTTATACTCGACACCCGCGCAGCACAAACATTTTGCAAAAGTTTTATTCCCTATTCTATTAACATAGGTATTAGCGGGCAGTTTGCTGTTTGGGCAGGTACGCTAATTTCTGATTTAAAGCAGCCCATTTTATTGGTATGCGATGAAGGCAAAGAAGAAGAATGTATTATGCGGCTGGCACGTGTAGGCTATGACAATACGCTTGGCTTTTTAAAAGGCGGTATAGATGCCTGGAAACAGGCCGGCTACGAAACCGATGAAATTGTTTCCATATCAGCCGAAACATTTGAAAAGAATTTTAATGAAAACAGCCTTGTACTCGATGTACGCAAACCAGGTGAGTTTGCCCCTGAGCATGTACTCAATGCCGAAAACAAACCCCTCGATTTTATTAACAACTGGACCAACTCTATTGACAAAACAAAACCCTATTTCATTCACTGTGCAGGCGGTTACCGCTCTATGGCGGCAGCATCTATTCTTAAAGCCCGCGGCTTCGAAAATTTAATAGAAATTGCAGGAGGTTACAGCGCTATTGCCAAAACAAGCGTTGCCAAATCGAGTATGCCAACCACCTGCACAAAAACTTAGCAACATACCCATACTTTTACTAATTACACGTAAACAATAAAAAACACCATGGCATTTTTATCTATGATACACAAACCATTTTCAGCGTTCGTTTTTGCCCTGTTGGTATGCACCTCTTGCAACAGCCAGCCGGCTGTAGTTAAAAACCTTTCACCGGCCGAGTTCGAAAAAGCCATAGCCCAACCCGAGGCGCAATTAATTGACGTGCGCACCCCCGAAGAATACAGCGAAAAACATATTCCGCAGTCAACTAACCTAAACTACAACGCTGCTGACTTTAAAGAGCAACTCGGCAAACTCGACAAAAACAAACCCGTTTACTTCTACTGTTTAGTAGGTGGCAGAAGCAAGAAAGCCGCTGACATGGCGGCTTCGGCAGGTTTCAAAGAAGTTTACAATCTTGAGTTTGGCATTAACTCTTGGATAGCCGAAAAGAAAGATGTAGTGAGCAGTAAAAACACTCAGGCCCCGGGCGTAGGTATAACCTTTGACGACTACTTAGCCCGCATTAAAAACAACAACAAACTGGTGTTGGTAGATTTTAATGCCGTGTGGTGCGGCCCCTGCAAAACCCTAAAACCAATACTACACAAGTTGATGAAAAAAAATGGGGACAAACTGGAACTGCTCGAAATAGATGTAGATAAAAATTCAACAGTAGCCAATACAATGAATGTGCGCTCTATACCCCTGCTGATTCTTTATAAACAAGGTAAAGAAGTTTGGCGCACCCTCGGCCTGGTAGATGAATCGCTGCTGCAAAAGCAGGTTGATTTGTACAAGTAAATTATACTTACCAAAATTTAGTAAAGAAATGGTTCCTCCTTTTCAAAAGTACCCGTTGGTGCTGCGGCTGCTCTTAATGTTCAGCATGTTTGTGTTTAATATCAGTGTGGTTTCTTTTTTAGCCCTTACGCTGGCGCAAACTATATTCTCATTGCCCAACGCTCATGCGGTAGTAGAAGGCACTTTTACCAATCAGTCAGAGGTAAACGCTTTTCTGTTTATACAAGGGCTTAGTTCGTTAGGCGGTTTCGCGCTCACTGCCCTAATGTTTGCAGTGCTCGAAGCCGGAGAGTTTAAGCACCGCTTACGGGTGGTTATTTACCCATCGGCCCGGTTAATTGTTATGGCAGTAGCAGCTATCATAGTATCACAGTTTTTTATCGAGTTTCTGGTTTCCATCAACCAATCCATTGTTTTACCTGAGTCGTTACAGTTTTTAAAAGAGTATCAGAAAAAGTCAGAAGCCATTACTGAAGCTATGATGAATTTTACCGGTATAGGCCAATTTATTTTGGTCAGTATAGTGGTAGCGGTAATACCGGCCATAGCCGAAGAGTTTTTTTTCAGAGGGTTAATGTTGGGGGCTTTGTTGCGGGCCGGTAAACACCCGCTGGTATCAATATTGTTTACAGGGTTGGTGTTTTCTGTTTCGCACTTCGGGTTCGATAACATACTTGCCATATTCATCTTGGGTAGCTTTCTTGGTTACTTATTTTATATAAGTGGAAGTTTATGGCTGCCCATAGCCGCCCACTTTACCAATAACTTTTTAGCTGTGCTGCTCAAATACTTGTTTAACCTGGGCTACATAAGCAGCCAAGTAGCAGAAGCCAAAACCCCCATCTATATCACCCTTATTTCTTTAGTTGTGTTTTCATTGTTTATATTTCTGTTTTACAAATGGAAGAATCCTGACACTTTTGTAGAAACAGAAGAAACCGTTGAAGAACCTGTCAACTAATACGTAGATGAAATCATTTTTTACACGGCTGGTATCGGGCTTGTTATTTGGCGCTGTGGCTATTACAGCCATGCTCTACAGCCCTTACACTTTTTTTGTATTAATGAGTGTGGTGTTGGTAGGCAGCTTAAACGAATACTTTGTAATAACCCAACCCAAGCGCGAAAATATTAGCGGTTTTTTTCAGGGTAAATGGTTGGTTATTCTCTTATCCTACTTCGCCTTTGCCGATTCGTTTTTGCTGGCCTCTCCACCGGCAGCAGGGGTACCTGATTTCAATAACCTGTTACTGGCAGCTGCACAAGTGCTCACCCGCTTTCGCGACTCAGCTCTTACGCTCAATGCCACATTGCCCATGCTCATATTTTTTCTGTTTGTGGCCGAAATGTTTTCTAAGTCAGATAAACCATTCGAAAACTTAGGATGGAAAGTAGTTGCCATAGTGTGGATTGTGGTACCGGTAATTCTCACCAACAAAATCTATTTCGATCAGGGCGGGCCTTTTGTACTAGCCATGTTTATGCTAATCTGGATATACGATTCTGCCTGCTATATCTTCGGCAGTTTATTGGGCAAGCGAAAACTATTTGAACGTATTTCGCCTAAAAAAACTGTAGAAGGAATGGTAGGGGGTATAGCATTTACGCTTACCGTAGCTTATTTTGCCAACCTTATTCCGTATCTCCAAAACCATTCTCGTATCGAATGGATGATTCTTGCTTTTGTAGTTTGTGTAGCTGCTACATTTGGCGACTTAGCCGAATCACTTTTAAAGCGCAGCTTGGCGATAAAAGATTCTGGAAACATTATGCCCGGCCACGGTGGCTTTCTCGATCGTATGGATGCTTACTTTTTTGTGGTTCCGTTTGTAGTTACTGCTTTATGGTGGTTCATGCAGGTTAAAAACCTTATGCTGGTGTATGAATATTTGTCGCAGTAGCACATCCATTTTCTTTTTCAGTTGAAAATTTAGATTTGCCGTTCGTTGGGGGATTAGCTCATTTGGCTAGAGCGCTTGCATGGCATGCAAGAGGCGACCGGTTCGATTCCGGTATCCTCCACAAAACAGGTTGTGTCTTTTGCCGGCATAACCTGTTTTTACTTTATACCAAACTGTAACTCTGTAGCTGCGTGAAATTTTTAAGAGCATTTCTCTTTGTACTCTTAGCCTTAGCCATTGGCTCTGCAGTAGCTCTTTTTCGTATCCGAAATTTTGAACATAGCAATTTGTTTTTTACCAATGGGGTATGGCGCGGCACCACTGATTTGCCATTAGGCAAAGACCCATTGTTAACCGCACAAATTACGGCCTATGCTTTGTTTGCACTTCCGTCTAACGAAGCTGTTTACCTGTTTGCCCACAGAGACAACCACAACAATAAACTATCCGGGGCTAATAAATACACCATTACCGGAAACGTAAACCATATAAAAGCCAGGTACTGGAGCATAACGGCTTATGGTAAAGACCTGTTTTTAATACCTAACAGCCAAAATCGTTTTGGCTTTAGCAGTAATACCTTGCAAACTGATAGTGCAGGAAATTTTACCATAAACGTATCGGCACTGAAACAAGAAATTAACTGGTTGCCGGTGAAAGCCGATGCCCCATTCATGTTGGTTTTTAGACTTTACAAAGGGGAGCAACACTTTATACAAAATCTTTCTGGAACAATTCTTCCGGAGGTAAAAGCAGCCCAACCATGAAGCCGATTAAAATCATGAAATACAGTTTGTTGCTTGCTGCTCTGATTTTTGCTGTGCAGTATGTATTCATTGAATTTTTGCCAAACATTGCTTTTCAGATAGCAAAATACCGAAGCGCTCAACCGCTTAATACGGTTATAAGAGCACCCAAAACTGATGCCTCGTTGCGGAGGGTAGTTTTACCTAACCCTGATTTTATCTACAACGCATGTTTTTATGATGTAAGCGAAAATGACCTCATAATTACCGGCACCTTTCCCGACACCAACCAATATTACTCTGTGTCTTTTTACGGTAGTAATGTTCAGCCGTTTTATGTCATGAATAATTTACAAGGCCGTAAGCGGAAGTATTCTGTTAGACTTTCTTCATCAAGCAGGGTAAACGGTACCTTGCGTGCAGTCAGCAAGCAAGGGGTTGTGCTTATGCGCGTGTTATCCACTAATTCAGAACAAGAACAGTCGGCACGGCAACTTCAAAAAGAGTTTAGGGCTATTCCTGTTGCGCAAAACGAATAGAAGCTACGTCTTTAGCTGCTTTCTTATTTTCGTGCGCTTTATGAGTAAAAAAGGAAAAGTACTGGTGGCTATGAGCGGTGGAATAGACTCTACCGTAACTGCCGTTATGCTGCATGAGCAGGGTTATGAAGTAGTGGGCATAACCATGAAAACGTGGGACTATGCGGGTAGTGGCGGCACTAAAAAAGAAACCGGTTGCTGCTCATTAGATTCTATAAATGATGCCCGCCAGATAGCAGTTGATTTAGGGTTTAGCCACTTTATTATTGATATCCGCGAAGAATTTGGCGATTTTGTAATTGACAATTTTGTAAACGAATATGTAGCCGGCCGTACACCCAATCCGTGTGTACTTTGTAACACGCACATTAAATGGGAAGCGCTGCTGAAGCGCGCTGATATGATGGACTGTGAGTTTATTGCCACAGGTCACTATGCACAAGTACGAAAAGAGAATGAGCGCTATGTAATATCTAAAGGTCTTGATAAAAATAAAGATCAAAGCTATGTGCTTTGGGGGGTAAGCCAACATTGTCTTAGTCGTACTTTTTTTCCGGTAGGTAGTTTTCATAAGCCCGCCATTAAACAAATGGCTCGCGATATGGGTTATATTGAATTGGCCAACAAAAGTGAGAGCTACGAGATATGTTTTGTACCCGATAACGACTACCGCGGTTTTTTGAAACGCAGGTTGCCTGATTTAGAACAAAAAGTTGATGGAGGAAATTTTGTTGACACACAGGGGAAAATTATTGGCAAACATCACGGTTATCCATTTTACACCATTGGTCAACGAAAAGGTTTAGGTGTAGCATTTGGTAAGCCGAAGTTTGTAACCGAAATTATTCCGGAAACAAATACGGTAGTGCTGGGCGAAGAATCAGATTTAGAACGCAACGGAATGTGGGTAGGTAAGTTGAACCTGCAGAAGTACGCTGCGATTGATTCGTCACTACATGCAATTACAAAAGTTCGCTACAAGCATGATGGAGAAAGTAGCGTCATTACACAATTAGGCGATAGAATGAAAGTTGAGTTTGATACAAAGGTGTCGGCAATTGCTCCAGGTCAAAGTGCCGTGTTTTATGAAGGCGATGATATGATTGGTGGCGGAGTTATTTTTTCTAATTTCAACTTGTTATGAGGTTTAATAAAGCGCACGCTGCTTTTGCGTATGGTAGTTTTATAATGCTGTTGAGCGGTTTGTTAAGTTCATGCAAGCCTGATAAAGACAATTTAACGATTGATTACCAGTATGAGTATGCTCCCATTGACTCAGGGCACTACGTAATTTACGATGTTGACTCTATTACATATAGTAGTGTACGTGATACAGCGCGATACCAGTTAATGGAAATTATTGGCGACACTGTTTACGACAACGAGGGGTATTTATGTTACGAACTAAATTTGTTTCGTAGAGTTAACCCGGGGGCGCCTTGGCAAGAAGACAGAAAGTGGAGAGTTAAACGCAGCGTACAAAATTTCCAAAAAACTGAAGATGATGTTAAGTTTATAAAACTTGTATTTCCACCAGTTGCCAATCAAGATTGGAATGGCAATATTTATGTGCCGGTCAGCACATTGTTCGAAGTTTTTGAAGACTGGGATTACAAATACACTGAAGTAAACTCGCTTTATTCCATAAATGGGTTCAGTTTCGACAGCACGCTTACCGTGTTAGAAGTTGACAATGAAAACCTGATTGAAAAAACACTTCGCAAAGAAGTGTATGCAAAACACGTTGGTATGATTTACCAGGAATGGGAGGTGCTGACAAAAAATGTTACCGATAACTGGGAGACCGGCCCCAAGAGTGGATTTCGCATTCGCATGAAGGTAGCTGAGTACAATTAAGTTTCTGACGAGAACACCTGAGCGTATGCCCGCATCTTTTGAATCATGGCAGTAAGTCCGTTGCTCCGCTGCGATGAAAGATGCGAACGGAGATTGATAGCATCTATGAACCCAAGAGGAGCGGAGATTACATCACCCATTTTTTGACCAGATAACACCCGTACCAGCAATGCAATTATACCTTTGGTAATGGCCGTGTTAGAGTCAGCTTCAAAGAATATATGTCCGTTTTTCTGATAGGCGTGAAGCCAAACTTTACTCTGACAACCTTTTACAAGAAAATCATCACTGATGTAGATGGAATCTAAAGGGGGTAGTTTTTTACCAATATCAATTAAATATTCGTACTTGTCCATTTGGTCTTCGAACAAGCTAAACTCATCTACTATTTCACTTTCTATTTCTGTAATTGAATCAGACATGCTTAATAAGAAAATACAACTTGTTGCACTGGTTTTATCTATAGCTACTAATAGCCGTCACCATCTAGTAAATTACCCAATCCACCTAACATGCTTCCTTCTTCTCTACGCCCACCTGTTTGTGGAGCATATTGAATAATACGTGAAGCTAAACGGGAGATAGGCAATGTTTGCAACCATACTTTACCAGGGCCACGTAACACAGCAAAGAAGAAACCTTCGCCACCAAATAGTGTATTTCTAATTCCGCCAACCATTTGTATATCAAAATCAACATCTCGTGTGTAAGCCACTACACAGCCGGTATCTATATGTAGTGTTTCACCTGGCGCAAGTTCACGCTCAATAATGTGTCCACCTGCGTGAACAAAAGCCAGTCCATCACCTTCCAGTTTTTGCATAATAAATCCCTCGCCACCAAACAATCCGGTTCCTAATCTTTTTTGAAAATCAATACCTACACTAACTCCCTTTGCTGCACACAGAAAAGCATCTTTCTGACAAACAACTTTTCCTCCCATTTGTTGCAAATCAAGAGGTATAATTTTACCGGGGTAAGGTGAGGCAAAAGCCACGCGAGCTTTACCTGCTCCCATATTACTGAACGCGGTCATAAATAAGCTTTCCCCCGTAAGCAATCTTTTGCCGGCACCTAAAAGTTTTCCCATCAAACCACCTCCGTTACTACTGCTGCCATCGCCAAAAATTGTTTGCATTTGTACAGGATGGTCCTTATACATAAATGCACCGGCTTCAGCCACAACGGTTTCTTGTGGATCTAGTTCAATTTCTACGCATTGCATTTCTTCACCAAAAATTTTGTAATCAATTTCATGATTAGTACGGCTCATATTCTTAATTGTTTAAGTTTTAAATTTAGATGGGTAAAAGTAGAAATGCAAACGAACAGGGCGAACAAAAATTGTAAGCACTATTATTTTTTTTGAAATATAGTAAGCAGAACAAAATTACAATCAAGTTGTACCGCGCATGCCAATTTTATTTTTCCAGCACTTGCATTAATACTATAGCGTGGTTTATCTTTTCATCTTTAGCAGCATAAAGGAGAGTCAGATTTTCTTTTTTGGCTATAGACTTTAACCGGCTTATCTCTTTCATCTTTTTCTTTAATTCGGTTTTATAAAGAGCTGAAAATTGTTCAAATCGCTCAGGTTTGTGCCCAAACCATACTCTAAGCTCTGTAGAAGGTGGAATTTCTTTATTCCACTCGCTTAAATCTGCATCTACTTTTTTAAGCCCTCGTGGCCATAGCCTGTCAACCAACATCCTATAACCATCTTCAGGTTTCGGCTTTTCGTACACACGTTTAATTTTCACACGGTTCATACCTCCACTTGTTCAAGCTCAATTGCTTTAGGAAATAGAATATTATTTTCTAAATGAATGTGCTGGTGTAAGTCATCTTCAAATTCTTTCAATAATGCGAATGTTACTCTGTATGTATTGCAGGCATCGTGTGGAGGTAAGTAGTTATTTGAAAGTTCAGAAATTTTTCTGAATCGTTCCCCCTCTGCGCTGTGTTCGTGCATCATCATTCGAATTGGGTTTTGAACCGTTCCGAAAGGCGCATCAGCAGATGTTCCTGTCTGTTTTGCGTGAACCATTTTTCTAATAAACGGAAACAACATCAACTCTTCCTTCTTCATGTGCATGGTCAAGTCAGCTACTGACTCATTGAAAAGCTGTTCTATCTCTATTAATTCAGGGTGACGGTCGCCATGGACTCTCGCAACTTTACTTAAGAAGGGAGTAATCTCTAAAAATTTTGCTTCCACATAACGGTGGTGCTTTTTTTCAATATAGTCGGCAAGTAAGTCAAGTGGCCACGATACAAAGTCAACATTTGCGGCACCGTTAGATTGAGTTGTTACTTCTTTCAGATGCTGAATTATTGCTTCAGTATCCTTCTGCCTGCGGCCACATGCTTCTTCAATAGTTCTATTGCCACTACAGCAAAAGTCAATTCCATTTTGTTTAAAAACAGATGCAGCGCGGTAGTCCTGTGCTACTAACTCGCCAATGATGGTTTCTTTTGTAATATTCATGATTATTGTATTTAAATGATTAAAATATTTATGTTTTGTAGTAAATTATTATAAAAGTGGCGTTGAAGAATTGTTTCTATAATACTCAATTTTAGATAAGAACATTTCAGCCATCCGCTCACCTTGCCATTTAGCACGGTTTGCTTTTTCTCCTGTAAAATTTTCATCTACGGTTTCATAAAACAACATGAGCCATCTGTCAAAATGAGCTTTGTTTACGGGAAGTTTAGCGTGTGGTATAAACGGACTTCCAAAATACGTATGTTTATCAAGTAAAACAGTTTGCCAAAAACGGTACATTTTTTCTAAGTGCTGAGGCCATCTGTCTTGAATTACGTTATTAAAAATGTCGGCAAGTATTTCGTCTTCACGAACCTTACCATAAAAACTATCTACCAAACACTGTATGTCTTTGAGAGTACTTATATCATTTCTTTCTTCTTGCATAATCGCTGCTTGCATTCAAATGTTATCCAATAACTATCTTGAGATTAAAGATTGATTGACTGCTTCTTTTTTGTAAAAATTCAGTTTTTGCATAAATATTTACTCAGATTATCTTTTTAGAAATGTTTTCCCTTTTTCTAAATCCAAAGCCAATGACTTTACAGTAGTGCTCTCTAACATTTGCTTCAAATTTTCTCTAATTGATTTAAACTGGTAATGAACAGGGCATGGTTTTTTTTCGTTACACTGTTTTAGTCCCAGCCCACACCCCATATATACTTCATCACCATCTATAGCTGATACTATTGCGCAGAGTTTTACTTTTTCAAGGCTTTTGACTTCTATCGAGAAACCGCCCGTAGGTCCTTTTTCTGAATGAATGATACTGCTACGGACAAGTTGTTGTAATATCTTAGACGTATAAGCTTCCGGTGATTCAATAGCCTTAGATATATCTCTTAGGCTTACTTTTTTGTTTAGCAAAGATTGCTCAGCAATATATATTGCTGATTTTATACCGTATTCACAGGCCTTAGAAAACATTTAGTTTGTTTAGCGCACAAAACTAACAATTACTTTAATAGTGGATAATTATGTCCACTATTAATTTTAAAAACATATTACCATAGACTTGCTGAGATGTAACGTTCCCAATAGTAGCTGTATGTAACAAGGGAAAATGTAATGCAAACTTGAAATTGCATAACTAGGCCTGTTCTCTAAAGATGAATTACACTCATTAAAATTGATGAACGCCTTGTTGGTCTTGCAATTCTGTATATCTGCTAAAGTTCTTCTTTCATTTCTACTAAAAACGCACGAATTTTTTTTAGCTTATCAATTATCTTTAATTTTTTCTGGGCCTCGCCAAAGTTATGTTTCAATTGAATTTTAGCTCCTTCGAGAGTATAACCCTTTTCACGCACTAAATGGTAAATCAGTTTAATATTTTCTAAATCTTCGCGTGTAAACAGGCGGTCACCTTTTGCATTCTTCTTTGGCTTTAGTATATCAAACTCTTTTTCCCAGTAGCGTAACAGCGAGGTGTTTAGTTGCAGCATATCGGCCACCTCACCTATTGAGTAGTACTGTTTTTCTATGTCTTTTTCTTCCATGGCAACACCTTAAACGGTTAAACACACCCAAACGAAGTAACTCTTAATCAAGTGACTGTCCCGGGCTGTTAGATATTTCTATCATTTTCTGGAAATCAGCATCCTTTAAATCGTTGTAATAATAATACACCGGATTTACTGCATCTCCATTTTTTAGCACTTCGTAGTGCAAGTGCGGGCCAGTTGATTTTCCGGTACTACCGCTGTTTGCAATAATATCACCTCGCTTCACTTTCTGTCCTACGCTTACTTTAAATCTAGATAGGTGAGCGTAACGTGTTTTGTATCCGTAGCCGTGGTTCACCAATATCTCGTTCCCATACCCCGAAAACGAATAGTTTACTTCTTCAACCGTACCATCACCGGTTACATATACATCTGTACCTACCGGGCAGGTAAAATCCATTCCCTTATGAAACTGTTGAATTTTATAAACCGGGTCAACCCTCCATCCATAGCCCGAAGCCATACGCTCTAATTTTTTATTAGCAATGGGTTGTACTGAAGGTATAGATACTAGCATGGTTTGTTTTTTGTCGATCATGTCAGCTATTTCATCGTAACTTTTGCTTTGTACTACCATTTGCCTTTTTAATCGGTCAACTTTCATTGCTATGTCTCGAAGTAACTCACCGTTGTCATATTTCTCAAGGTCGCGGTATTTGTTTATCCCACCGCTACCGGCCATCCATACATCATCATTAATGGGTTCGCTTTCAAAAATAACTCTATAAATGTTTCCATCGCGGTAGTGCAATGCGTCTAAAACTTCGTTCATTCTGTCCACATTTTGGTTAAGAACATACAGTTCATCTTTCATACCCTGTATTTCAGCTTTCAAAATTTTCTCCTTGGGTGAATCAAAGAACCTATAGTAAATAGTAGAAATAGCAAGCGAAAACACCAATGCCGCTACCAAAAAACCTACAGCACGCAAAATACGCGAGCCCCAGCTAACCACTGCTTTCTCATAAGCCAGTGTATGGGTATTGAATATAAACTTGTCGTTTTTGCGAAACAGTTTCATTTCTCTGAGTCAACCATTAATTACCGTGTCTGACCGGAATCAGACCGAGTGTTCTGTTTTTTTATTTTCGTCCGCCTCGAAAATAGAACCATTTTTTAGAAGAGAAATAGCAAGATGACATCTGTACAAATTCGTAAAGCATTTTTAGATTTTTTTGAAAGTAAAGCACACAAAATAGTGCCCAGTGCTCCTGTTGTAGTTAAGAACGATCCTACATTAATGTTCATCAACAGCGGTATGGCTCCGTTTAAGAATATTTTTTTGGGTAATGAACCAATAAAGTACCCACGTGTGGCCGATACGCAAAAATGTTTGCGTGTAAGCGGAAAACACAACGACTTAGAAGAAGTAGGAGTGGACACCTACCACCATACCATGTTCGAGATGTTAGGAAATTGGAGTTTTGGCGATTACTTTAAAAAAGAAGCCATAGAATGGAGTTGGGAATTGCTCACTATGGTTTACGGTTTAGATAAAGACCGGCTTTACGTAACAGTATTTGAAGGCGACAAAAAAGAAAACCTCAGTTTCGATCAGGATGCTTACAACGAATGGAAGAAATGGATAGCCGAAGATCGTATATTGAAAGGGAACAAGAAAGATAATTTTTGGGAAATGGGCGACACCGGCCCCTGCGGCCCTTGCAGTGAAATACACTATGATTTAAGAAGCGAGGAAGACCGTAAAAAGATTGACGGCAAAACTTTGGTAAACGCCAGCCACCCACAGGTCATCGAAATATGGAACAACGTATTTATGGAGTTTGAACGCAGGGCTGATAGCTCGCTCGTAAAACTTGCCAAACAGCACGTTGACACCGGAATGGGTTTTGAGCGCTTGTGCGTTGCCATTCAAAAGAAAATCAGCAACTACGACACCGATATTTTTCAACCCACCATTCAGCAAATAGCCATCAAAGCAAAAGTAAAATATGGCTCTGATGAAAAGAACGACATTGCATTACGGGTTATTGCTGATCATATTCGCGCCATTTCTTTCACTATTGCCGATGGCCAACTGCCTTCTAATACCGGAGCCGGATATGTGATTAGAAGAATTTTGCGCAGAGCCGTTCGTTACGGCTATTCTTATTTGAATTTCGAGCAACCGTTTTTGTGCGAGTTGGTTCCTATGCTTGCTCAGCAGTTTGCAGATGTGTTCCCCGAATTGAAAGCACAAGAGGGGTTTGTTTCGAATGTGATTAAAGAAGAGGAAACTTCTTTCTTGAGAACGTTGGCAAATGGAATTAAACGTATTGACTCCCTCACCGGTATTGACGGCAAAACAGCTTTCGAACTTTTCGACACTTACGGTTTTCCGCTTGACTTAACCAAACTAATTGCCGCTGAAAAAGGATGGACAGTTGACGAGGTTGGTTTCACTAAAGAAATGACTGCTCAAAAAGCAAGAGGTAAAGCAGATGCTACAAAAGAACAAAGCGATTGGGTAAATGTTAGTGAAGATGTAAAGACAGATTTTATTGGCTATGATTTTACCGAAGCCGATACTCATGTAGTAAAATACCGCAGCATAAAGCAAAAAGAAAAAGAACTGTTTCAGGTAGTGCTTGATAAAACGCCTTTCTTTGCCGAAAGCGGAGGGCAGGTTGGAGACACCGGCATATTATTTTTTGGCGATGAGAAAATAGAAGTGGTTGATACTAAAAAAGAAAACGACCTGATAGTTCACTTCGTTAAAAAGCTGCCCACAGAAATAGATACGGCTGCACATGCAAAAATTAATACAGTAAAGCGCAGCGATACTGTCAAGAATCACTCCGCCACGCATTTATTACAAAGCGCCTTGAAGCAAGTTCTTGGTCCACATGTTCAGCAAAAAGGCTCGCTTGTAAACTCAGAATATCTGCGCTTCGACTTTTCGCACTTTGGCAAAATGACTAATGCAGAAATTGCTAAAGTGGAACAGATCGTAAACGAAAAAATAATGGAGAACATTGCTTTAGATGAGAGAAGAAATGTACCCATTGACGAGGCAAAGAAGCTGGGTGCAACTGCATTGTTCGGAGAAAAGTATGGGGAGTTTGTGCGCGTTATTACGTTCGATGAGAAATTCAGTCGTGAGTTATGCGGAGGCACGCACGTAAAGAGTACCGGTCAGATTGGTTTGTTTAAGATAACCTCCGAAGGTTCTGTAGCTAGCGGTGTTAGAAGAATTGAAGCAATAACAGGAAAGAAAGCAATTGAATTAGCTAATGAGGCAATCAGCAAATTAGCTGATGTTACAGCAGCATTGAATAACAGCAAGGATGTTTTAAAAAGCATCGACACGTTGAAGAACGAAAACGATGATTTAAAAAAGCAGCTACAGCAATTTGAAGATAAAGCGGTGGCAGATTTGAGAAAACAAATTACGGCTTCGTTAGAAAATGTTGGAGCAGTGAAATTCTATGCTTCAACAAAAGTTGAATTGAATTCTGCTGAAGCGTTGCGTAAGCTTGGCATTCAACTCGCGAATGATTTGAAAGAGAATTTCGTGTTGCTTTTATCTGCTGACATAAACGGTAAGCGACCCGTTCATTTGCGTGTTGCGCCAAACCTGAACATCAATGGCAACCAGTTGTTGAAGGAACTTTCCCCCTCAGTAAAAGGGGGTGGACCGTCAGATTTTGTGCAAGCAAGCGCAGGAAGTGAGATGGAAGTGGAAGATCTCATCAGTAAACTGAAGCAAAGATTTTCGTAAATCTTACTGGTAGTTTATGTTATTTAACTCATACGAATTCTTTCTTTTTTTTCCCCTTGTTACCATCTTGTACTTTCTTTTGCCTTACAAGTTCAGGTGGGTTCACTTGTTGGTAGCTAGTTGCGTGTTTTACTGTGCATTCATTCCGGTTTACATCCTAATTCTGTTTTTCACCATCGTTATTGATTATATAGCGGGTATTCTAATAGAAAATGCCCGGGGTTCAAGGCGAAAAATGTATTTGTTACTCAGCTTAGTGGCAAACATAGGTGTGCTGGCTGTATTTAAGTATTTCAATTTTTTGGCTGAAAATGTAAATGCCATAGCTCATTTTTTTAACCTCAATTACAACATTGAACTGCTTAAAATTATTCTACCCATAGGCCTTTCTTTTCACACCTTTCAGGCTATGAGCTACACTATAGAAGTGTACAGAGGCCATCAAAAAGCCGAAAGGCACTTTGGTATCTATTCTCTTTATGTAATGTTTTACCCTCAATTAGTTGCTGGCCCTATCGAACGTCCACAGAATCTACTATGGCAGTTTAGAACTAATTTTGACTTTAATTACGACAGGGTAACAAGCGGACTTAAGCTAATGGCATGGGGTCTGTTTAAGAAAGTTGTTATCGCAGACAGGTTAGCTGTTATTGCCAATCAGGTTTTTGGAAGCCCTGAAAGTTACGAAGGTTTACCTCTTATTATTGGTGTTGTTAGTTTTAGCATACAAATCTATTGCGACTTTTCAGGCTACTCTGATATTGCGATTGGTGCTGCGCGGGTAATGGGTTTTACCCTCATGAAAAATTTCGACCGCCCGTATTCAGCCACTTCCATATCTGAATTTTGGAAACGTTGGCATATATCTCTTTCTACCTGGTTCCGCGATTACCTATATATATCATTAGGAGGAAACAGGGTTTCTGCCCTTCGCATTTACTTTAATTTGTTTTTTGTTTTTACTGTAAGCGGACTGTGGCACGGGGCTAGCTGGAACTTCGTAATTTGGGGAGCCTTACACGGCTTCTATTTAGTGTTTGCCAAATTTACAGAACCTTGGCGCACCGCAGTAAAGCAACAATTCATTTTCAAAGGATCTGCAACTATTGTTTCATTATTCGAAACTTCCGTAGTTTGTGTTTTAGTTGGCATTGCTTGGGTGTTTTTTCGAGCCGACAACCTTTCTGACTCTGTTTACATAATTACTCACCTCATTAATTTTAGTTCATTTACTACTGCCGGATTTTGGCAGTTTATTAATGTACCGGTTCTTCAATCATTTTATACTTCTGGGGCTGAATACAGAGTAGCATTTGCCGGTGTTTTAATTTTAGAGCTTGTTCAGTTTTTTCAAGCCAGATGCAGTGTTACTTCTTATGTCGGCAAGTTCCCAGTAGCGGTAAGAATGGGTATGTACTTCTGCTTGCTTGCAAGCATTGCTTTGTACGGTATGTTTGGCAAAGCACAGTTTATTTATTTTCAATTTTAATATGCGGCTAACCGAACTTTGGATAAAACTTATTGTCTTGTTTGTAGCGGTAGTTTCTACAGGTTTTATTATTCTGTTTACAACCACACCAGCATATTTCGATACCAGCTACTACAGAGTAACCACACCAAAACAAAAAAGCTTGGTACTTGGTACTTCCAGAGCTGCACAAGGTTTAATACCTGAATACTTGAATAAAAGACTAGAAGAAAAAGCCGGAATAAACCCTTTGTTTAACTTTTCATTTACTTTGGCCAATTCACCTTTTGGTAAACATTATTTAGAATTGGTAAAGAAAAAGCTTGATGAAAAGCCTGACAAAGGACTCTTTATTTTGGCAGTAGATCCTTGGAGTATTTCATCTACCTTAAACGAAATAGAAGTCGGAAAACCCCGCGAAGAATCAAACATACTCTACAAGTTACATTCGGTTAACATAAACCCAAATCTAGAATACGTTTTCTACGACAACACTCGTCTCGGTTTTCTACTCCTCGAGAAAGACAACAGAATGAGTTTAAAAGCCGATGGTTGGTTAGAAGTTGACATTCCTCTAGACTCTATGTCGGTAAAAAAAAGAACCAACTCAAAAATTCAGGAATACCAAAAAAACAAAAAAACCTTTAAGTTCTCTGAAGTTCGGTTAAGCTATCTTTCTGAAACCATTACTTATCTAAAAAACTTTGGGCAAGTGGTCCTAGTTCGTATGCCGGTAAGCCCTAAAATCATGGAAATTGAAAACGAATACATGCCCGACTTTGATCACAAAATGAATATACTTAGTGAAAAAAAACGCGTACCGATGTTCAACTTTTTTAATACCTCCGATTCTTTAATTTTTACTGACGGCAACCATTTAGCTAAACCATCTGCCATTCAGGTATCGAACATGCTTGCAGACAGCATTCTGATTATTTTAGATAAAAAGCGGCAATATGAATCAAGAAAAATACAGTAAATACGAAGTAATTGTGGGGCTTGAAGTTCACGCTCAACTTTCTACAAACAGTAAAATGTATTGCAGCGACTCTACCGAGTTTGGCAGCTCTCCCAATACAAATGTAAGCGCCATTTCTTTAGGACACCCAGGCACATTACCTATGGTGAACGAAACGGCTATAGAATATGCGGTAAAAATTGGTATAGCCACTAATTCAACAATTCGTATTGAGAACCAATTTGCCCGCAAAAACTATTTCTACCCTGACCTGCCCAAAGGATACCAGATAACTCAAGATAAAACTCCTATATGCACCAGTGGTTCAATTGAGTTTGAGCTAAACGGAGAAAAAAAGAAAGTTCGTCTTACACGTATTCACCTCGAAGAGGACGCAGGTAAATCTATTCACGATATTGATCCTTACTTTACATTGGTTGATTTAAACCGAGCAGGAGTACCGCTGATTGAAATTGTAAGCGAGCCCGATATCAGAAGTGGCGATGAAGCAATGGAATACCTCTATGAAGTGCAAAAATTACTTCGCTATTTAGGTATTTCAGACGCTGACATGGAAGAAGGCAACATGCGTTGCGATGCAAACATTTCGGTACGGCTCAAAGGTACAGATGTTCTTAACCCAAGGAGCGAAGTAAAAAACATGAATAGTGCCCGCAACGTTAAGCGCGCCATAGAGTTTGAATTTAAACGCCAGATTGACGCTATGGAAGCCGGTGAAAAACCGGTACAAGAAACTCGTGGCTTCGATGCACTAAAGGGTGTTACCCTCACACAGCGTAGCAAAGAACACGCTCACGACTACCGCTATTTCCCTGAACCTGACTTGCCTCCGGTTTTTGTTACCGAAGAATACATTACTAAAGTTAAGTCGCAAATGCCAAAACTTGCCGGAGAGTTAAAGCTAGAGTACATGGAAGTTTATGGTTTGCCGGAATATGATGCCCGTATTATTACAGAAGAGAAAGCGTTGGCAGAATTTTTCAATACTCTCCTAAAAGAAACCCTCAACTACAAAGCTGCCTCAAACTGGATTCTGGGCCCGGTTAAAAATTACTTAAATGAAAACGGAATTACGATACAACAATTTAATATGCCCGCGGTAAAGTTGGCAGCTATTATTAAGTTAATTGACGAAGGCAAAACCAATTTCAGCATAGCATCAACAAAAATATTTCCAGTCATGATGCAAACAGGTAAAGAACCTCTGCAGGTAGCTGAAGAATTAAACTTACTGCAAAACAGCGATGAAGCCATGATTAACGACCTGGTAACCCAGGTAATTGCTAAATATCCCGAAAAGGTGACCGAATATAAAACTGGGAAAAAAGGATTGTTAGGTTTGTTTGTTGGCGAGGTAATGAAGCTTAGCAAAGGCAAAGCCGACCCAAAACTAACTAACAAAATAGTAGCCGAAAAACTTGAATCTTAAATATAAACAAACAACATGCGCAAACTCAGCACACTTTTATTGCTTTTAACCTTTTTTTCTGCTTGTAATTTGGCCGGTGGCAGCGACAAGTATTCGCTTCAAGGCACCATTAAAAATCATCCAGCTAAATCTGTAGTGCTTGAACAACTCGGCTTACAAAAAATTACGCAGGTAGATTCAGCAAAAATTGATGAGAAAGGATTCTTTAAAATGACCGGTGTAGCTGAAAAAGGTTTTTACCGTCTTCGGTTAGATGAGAAAACGTTTTTCCTTTTCCTACTTGAACCCACTGAATATAAAATTGACATAGATGTAACAGCACAAGAACCATTTAAGTCTACCGGGTCAAAAGAGAATGAAGAATTTCAAGCAGCATTCAAAAATCTAGGTGGCGTACAACGCGATATGCAAGGATGGCAGATGGCATACCAAATGTATCAGCAACAAGGTGCTTCTATGGATACTTTGATGTTTATACAGCAACAAATGCAAGAAGTAGCCGCTCGTTTCGAAAGTTACATTAAAGACAGTTCCAAGGTCAGCAAAAGCCCTTTGGTGGCAATGTTATATGTAACCAATGCCCCTGTTGATAAATTTCCGAAGGAGAACCTGGCGGTTATTCAAAGGTTAGAAAAAGAAATGCCTAACAGCAGTTACACAAAAGATTTCAGAGGGGCTTATACTAAGTACGAAGAGCAGGCAAAACAATTAGCCACCGCGCAACAATCTGTTGCAGATGTGAGCGTTGGTAAAGTTGCTCCTGATATTGATTTACCTACACCAGACGGCAAAAACATTAAACTTTCATCGTTGCGCGGCAAAGTTGTACTACTTGATTTTTGGGCCAGTTGGTGTGGGCCTTGTAGAATGGAAATGCCGAACGTAGTATCTGCATATAACAAGTACAAAGCAAAAGGTTTTACTGTTTATAGTGTTTCGTTAGATAAAACTAAAGATGCTTGGGTTAATTCTATTAAAGCGCTAAATATGCCATGGGAGAATCATGTAAGCGATTTGAAATTCTGGAACTGCGAAGCGGCAGTTCGTTACGGAATACAAGGCATACCGGCTGCATTTTTGTTAGATAAAAACGGTGTAATTGTGGCAACTAATTTACGAGGTGCCGCACTCGATCAAAAGATAGGAGAGTTACTTCCTTAATTGAATGTAGCTTTACTAAGTTATTTTTGTAGCCGATGGTAATACTCTGTCGGAGATTATTTTTTCTAACATTGATGTTTTTTGCGCTGTGTTGTTCAGCGCAAAAGGATAAAAAGTTTGAAGGGTTCAGAGATCGCAAAATTCCTTTTAAACAAAACATAATTAAGTGGAACCTTATCCCTGTATTTGTTGGGCAAATACCCTTGTGTGGTGAACTGCGATTTACTTACGAAAGAATGCTTACACACAACCAGTCGCTAACACTGGGGGCATCATATAATTTTCCAAGTATCCCGTTTGTGCTAATTCCCAGTACAATGAATAGGAGCAGATTTAGTATTAAGGATTTTAGTATGCGCGGAGGTAGGGTTATGCTAGGATACAGATACTACCCTAAGAAAAATAAGTCTGCTCCGCAAGGCCTGTTTACAGGTCCTTTTGGTTCATTTAACTTTGTAAAAATCAAAGAGAAGCGCGGCACAGGAAACTACGAAACAATCTGTTATGCCAACATAAGTTGGATAGCGGGTTACCAATTTCATTTACGACACGGAGTAATGCTCGAATTTTTCGGTGGCTTGGGTTATAAGAAAAATTTTATTCGCACTTACAATGCGAAGTATAATACATACGCTCAACAAGATTTTGATTTATTTGAAAAGACACCACTTCGTATTTTAAAAAACGTAAAAATTACATTGCAACTAAATGTCGGCTTTGGCTGGTAAAATTGAAAATGAATAAAAAGTTACTGCTCCTGTTTTTACATTGCTTGCCCGCGTACTTGTTTTCTACAGAAACTGTTGTGTTTGACATGATACTCTTTGGAGATAAAATTGGCAGTATGACGGTTACCCGCGAGGAGAAGCCTGATGGCATTGAATACTACACATTAGAAACAAGATCAAAAGCAAAATTTCTATGGGTTGACCACAACAACTTTACCCGCTACGAAGTAACTTATAAGAACGGGGTGTTAATTTCATCTAACCATAGTGAGTCTGATAATGGTAAAGTGCAACGGTGGACAAAAGTAGATAGACGGGGCGATACATACTTTGTTGATGGCTATAAAGGAAAAAAAACATTTACAGAAGCCCCCTTCTACTCCATTGTAACTGTATATTTCAAAAACATAGCAAACGTTAACCGAATATTTTACGAACCTGAAGGGGACTTTAGTACGTTAAAGAAAAGTAGCGAGGCGGAGACTTGGGAGTTTAAAAGTTCTGATGGAAACAAGAATGTTTACCATTTTAAAAATGGCAAGATACACTCTATGGATTTTCATGTATCCGTTGTAACGGTAAAAGCTGTACGTGTAAAGTAGGAGAGAAGTTGTTGCTTTCTGCCAACGTTGTGTTGATTTTGAACTAACTGTAGTAAGGTGATATCATCATATAGATAATCACACCTGTAACAGATACATACATCCAGATCGGGAAAGTATAGCGGGCTATTTTCTTGTGCTTGACATAATCACCGGTTAAACTGCGATATGCTGTAAATAAAATGAAGGGAAGTATAGCAGCAGCCAGTACAATATGAGTTGCTAAAAGTGTTAAGTACACCACTCTTATTGCCCCACTACCACCAAAGCGTGTTTCACCGGCTAGTATATGATGTGCTACATAAGAAATTAAAAACAAAACTGATAAACCAATTGCTGTCAGCATAACTCTTTTATGTCCTTCATAATCCTTTTTGCGCACCAAAATATAAGCCCATACCAGACAAATTGTAACCATTGTATTTACTACTGCATTAATTAGTGCAAACACATGAGGGTTAAACGGTAGGTTAACTTTTATATGGAGTTTCGGCAAAGCAGCAACAAGCAAAAATGCAAAAACAGAAAACAAAACAATGAGCCACTTAGCCAATTTGTCGTTTTTATCTAACAGGGGAGAAGGCATCATTGTTCAAACAATTTTTTTGTAGTCTCTTTTTGCTTAGAAAAACTAAAGCTGTTTTCACTTTCGCGCAGTAGTAAAACAATATCGCTCATTAGTTGATTCACACGAGTTGTATCAACCCCGCTATAATAGCCACGTATGTTGCCATCTTTGTCTATCAGCACCAGTTTTTCGCTATGAATAAAATCTTCCGCACCAGTGCCATCATCAGGCCTGGCGGTTACTTTAAATCCGCTTTCTGCTAATGTAAATACTGTTTGTTTGTCGGTTCGTAAGAAATACCACTTGCCGGGAATAGCGTTATGCAGCGCAGCGTATCTTCGCAAGGCATTTACAGAATCGCGTTCTGGATCTACGCTAAATGATACAATTTTAAAGTTGTCGTCTTTTATAAATGCGCCTTGTACACGTTCTAAACTTCTGCTCAATTTCGGGCAAATACCCGGACATGATGCAAAAAAGAAGTCGGCTACATAGATGTTGCCCCTTAACGAATCTAGAATGAGCGAGTCACCACGTTGAGTTTCAAATTTTGCACTCGGTACCAAGTGATAAACTGTGTCAACCACTGTTTCCCCTCTACGGTTTTTCGATTCGGCTACTCCAAGAGGAAACATTTTTCCCGGAGCTTGGGGTCTGTTTTTTCGGGCCGTGTAATTCATTTCTCCGCTAAACCACTTCCCCAAATACTCGGTTAAACTCATTTTTAACTTAGGGTTAAACATTTGCGGTATATACCAACTGCTGAGCACTATACCAACAATTGGCAATACTATGACCAAAGCTATCCCAAATACATTTTTAAATCGCTTATTCATTCTAACTGCAATAATAGTGCAGAAACTTTAGCGGCAGACGACTTTAATAATTTTTCTAAACGAAATGAGATATTGGTTTCAGAAGAAGATGATTAGAACGTAGAGTTGATACCTATTTTAACGCCACTGAATGCAGGCTCTAAGCGGCAGACACCACCGGTGCACACAATACCCTCTACCTGCTTTACATAGCTTACGGTAAATCTGTGAGCTCCCAATGTATATCCGGCAAACACAGAATAGTAGTGGTTGGCATTGGAAGTTATGGCCGGGTTGGGTGCAAAGTTCCACATGTCGCTAACTGCAAACGAAAAGTGCGGGGCAAAGTTATACTCTAATAAGGCATAAATCCATTGGCCGTAGTCTAGTAATACGTGTTGATACTGAACCTCCATTCGCAGAGAATGCTTCTTGTTTATCTTGTAACCAATTTCCATAAATGGAGTATATGCATCAACTTCATGTTCGCCTTCTTTACGGTATAAAAACTTGTTGTACCGGGCATACATAAAGCCAACCTCCACTTCCAAACTTTTAGTTGGTTTAAAATTACCGGCTATGTAAGCTTCAGCAAAAAATGCTGTGTCGGTAGGGTGATACTTTTTTAAAATGAAGTCGCGGATGTAAGAACCCTGTGCGGTAAACGTCATTTTACGGTTAGGAGAGTACGTCATTTCAGCACCAAACGCTAACTCTCGGGCCTCAAGCGATGGCGCAAAATAGCGGGCAGGCAAACGCAAAGAATTTTGCTTGGAAACCGGAGGCAAGAAATTCAGCAAGCCATCAAACAGTGCTTCGGTAGCGTTAGGCGATGTGTGCAGATAAAAGTTCTCGGTTCGTTTAAACTGCAGTGTAATACCAAAACCTTTTGTAGAATAGTTCAACGTAGTAAATACACAGTTGCCCGCTGAGTTTATCAGCGAATCTTTAGCATCATGAATTTGATCTTTCTTTACTGCTTCGGTTGTTTTATATGCCCCCTCAACATACCAACTAAAGTTTCCTGCAGTAAGCGTATTGTAAAGCGTAACCGCATACGTGTTGTATTTTGGAACAAATCTACCAAGCGTATCATAGCTTTCAAGCGTTGCTACTAGTTGGTTGATGTTCTGCTGATCCATACTGCGGTTAATAACACCTACACCCGGCTGAAATGTAGCCTTATTATCTTTTAAAGAAAGATTGCCCTCAGCGTTAAATCCAACTATCAGGGGTTTTTGAATAGAAAACTTTAATTTTTGTGCTCCCGCAAAAGCTTTAAGTTTTAATTTACCTTTTACATCATATTCTAAACGTGCGCCTAATATTGGGTTATCTATTCCCAAAGCGCGCTCTTCGAAGCCACGGTATATAATACCGCTTCCAATTTGGTCGTATATATATCCGCCTGTTATGGTTAAGTCTTTAATTTTCTTTTTAATAAAAAAGTTGCCTAAGCCAACTCCGGTATAAGGAGTAGTAGGTACGCGTAATATGGAGTTATAAAAAAAGTCGAGCCGAACACCAGTTTGAAGTTCAAACTTATCGTTTGTATATCTTAGCTCTAGCCAGTTATCGGTTCCAACCTTTAGGTTGTCGTAATGCGGAAGATTAAATGCTCCAATCTTGGGGTCTCGTATAAAAAAGTTGGTTCCGTTTTGAAACGAACCTGAAAAATATCCCCATTGTGCGTTTGTTGAATATGCAATAAATGAAAACAGCGCTGTTAGAAGTGTATAGATTCTCTTCATGAAGTTAATGTGTGTGAAAAGTGAAGGTGTAATCAACACGCGTAAATGTAAACGAATAGCCATTATTCAGAAATCGGTTTAGTTTTGAATACATCTTGGCATACGCATTGCCATCAACTGAAACAAAAATACAAACACATGACCAAAACCCTTCTTGCAGTTTTTTTTATAGGTAGTTCACTTTTTGCCAATGCACAAAATGACAAAAAACTGGTGGACAAAATAATGGGGGAAAAAACTCTTCCATCTATTACTTTGAACAACATCAATGGCAAACCGGTTGACATATCAGATTATGGCAGAAGCGGAAAAATTACCTTGGTTAGCTTTTGGGCAACTTGGTGTGTTCCTTGCAAAAAGGAACTAACGAATATTGCGGAACTTTACGATGAATGGAAGAAAAAATACAATATGCAGATAGTTGCAGTTTCCATTGACGATTCACGAAGCAGCACTAAAGTGAAGCCAACAGTTGAAGGTCAGCGCTGGGATTATGATGTGCTGTTAGATGTAAATCAGGACTTAAAAAGACAACTAAATATTCAAAGTGTTCCGTTCACTATTTTAGTTGATGCTCATGGAAAAATTGTTTACACACACAGCGGTTATGTAGATGGTGACGAATATGTTGTAGAAGAGGAGATGGAAAAGCTGGTAAAGAATTAAAAGTAGAATGAAGTTAAATATACTGCCTTGGGATATAAGCATCCCAGGGCATTTATATTTTGGTAAAGTAATTATTCGCAAAACTTACTTTACATAACATCAATTATGGAATTTTTGTTACTAAGTTGCTGAACAAGTTCCGGATACCCATTAATACCTTGAAGTCCACCTGTATGTAAAGCTATTACCACAGTTCCTGGCTTAAAATAATCTTTAAAAATCAGGTCAAACAAACCGTACATCATTTTGCCGGTGTAAACGGGCTCCAGCAGAATGCTATGTTGCTGGTAAAATTCAATGATAAAACGATACAGTTCACCGGTAACTTTCGCATAACCACCAAACTGGTAATCAGTATTAATCATAAAGTTGCAATAGTTTCTTCCACAATACTCGTCAGTCAACTTAGTAATTATGTCCGTAAGCGTATTGGTACCTTTTAAGGAAGAAAAACCGATTGCAGTTTTACTTCCATTTAGCCCCGTCAGCAAACCAGCCAATGTGCCGCCTGTGCCGCAAGCGGTAGCAATTACATCAAACTCAATATCTATTTCATCAATAATTTCTTTTACGCCTTCAAGCGCAAACGAATTTGTGCCGCCTTCAGGTATGTAGTAAAACTCACCTATTTGCACTTTTAAGCTCTCTACTGCGTAGGGCTGATCTTTTTCGCGGTAACTTGCCCTATCCATATAATATAGTTCCATACCTTGCTCAGCAGCAAACTTTAAAGTTGGGCTTTTATGTTCCGGCTCCTCTCCTCTTACAACTCCAATGCTCTTAAAATGAAACAATTTGGCAGCCGCTGCAGTTGCATAAAGATGGTTTGAATACGGACCTCCAAAGGTAAGTAACCGCGCGTATCCGTTAATTTTGGCTTCGAGTAAGTTATACTTTAGCTTGCGCCACTTGTTACCTTGTATATGTTTATGTAATAAATCATCGCGCTTAATGTATAGCTTTACGTTTTTTTTCGTAAGCAATTCAGAATCTATTAATTGTAATGGCGAATCTGCAAAGATGTCTAAATCTTGTTTGTGCAATTTTTTACTACTTTGAGTTTAGGGCTTGTTCAATTTTATTAAGTTCTGAAGCTATATTAACAGAAGATCCCGGGCTTATAACATCGGCCAAAGTTCCGTTTCTGTTGATAATGAACTTTTGAAAATTCCATTTAACTGGTGCGTCTTTTAGTCCGTTTTCTTTTTCCTGAGTCAGGTAGGTATAGAGTGGTGCTATATCTTTACCTTTTACAGAAATTTTAGAGAACATAGGAAAAGTAACGGCATATTCGCGCGTGCAAAATGCCTTTATATCTGCATCGTTTCCGGGTTCCTGCCCCATAAAGTTGTTGGCCGGAAACCCCAAAACTACTAAGCCCCGATCTTTATATTTTTTGTAAAGGGCTTCTATTTCTTTGTATTGAGGGGTATTGCCGCACATACTCGCAACGTTTACAATCAGCAAAACTTTGCCTTTGTACGCACTTAGTGAAACCGGGTTACCATCAATATCTTTAACGGTAAAGTCATATACAGTTTTAGAGGGAAATGAAACAGAAAAGACTGTAAGCAAGGCAAGCAGAAAAACTTTCATAATTGATTTTTGGTAACAAATAAAACCCTTAAAACTTTAGCTGTTACCATCTTAACACGAATTAAACATTCCCGAGTACCATGTATTTTAGGCTACTACAAGGCCGCCAACAATCAAAAGCTTGATAGGTGACATGGTGCAACCAGAAAATGAGTTTCTGTCTCACAGCTATCTGAACTTTTTTGAGATTTAGTTAAAAAGGAAGATGGAAGCCGCACCATTATTATGGCGAATGTTGTCTTGGTCGGAAAATAAGTTGGGCGGTTTTAAGGTGATGGCTTTCGCGCCCCGACAAATTTGATTGCAGACATAATCTAAACTGGGTAATGCGCGTTGCATTTATAAATAACTATTTATTGTAGTCTTATTTACTAATTTTGTTAGCATGAAGAAAATATCCTTAAACAACATAAGCACCCCTAACCTTAAACCCACTGTCATGTTTGTAGACATGAACAGTTTTTTCCCAAGCTGCGAACAGCAGGTTAACTACTGGCTTCGTGGCCGACCAGTGGGCGTTTGTGTTTACACAGGCCAGCATGGTTCAGTCATTGCGCTTTCTAAAGAAGCAAAGGCAAAAGGAATAAAAGCCGATCGCCTCTCCGAAATCATTAAGCACCATCCCGACTTTGTGCCGCTCGAGACCAATCCAAACCGCTATCGCGAGTTTCACAAACGCATTATGAAAGTATTGCGAAGTTTCTCAGCTGAAGTTATTCCATTAAGTATAGACGAAGCAGTCATTGACTTTTCAACCTATCACTTAGTCTATAACAATCTCGAACAACTTGCCATTGATATAAAGCAGAAAATTAAAACAGACGTTGGCGATTTTATGACCTGTTCCATTGGTATTGCCCCCAACGAATTTTTAGCCAAGCTGGCCACCGACCTTCAAAAGCCAAATGGCCTGGTTGTTATCTCTCCCCAAAACATGGATACAATTCTTTCAAAAATCGCCCTTACCGACCTCCCCGGCATTTCAAAACCCATGGCTCTTCGCTTGGTAATGGGCGGAATCTCTTCCCCTGTCGAACTCCGACATGCCCCTCCCGAAAAAGTAAAACGCGCTTGCAAAAGCATAGTTGGGGAGTTTTGGCACTTCCGGTTAAACTTCATGGAAGTTGACATGTGGCAAAACCCCACCTACAAAAGTATGCAGGCTATGCGGCAAGTCTCAGCAGAGCAGCGATCCTCCATACAAACCCTACACGATATACTCTACGCCCTTTGTCTTCAAATAGAAAAACGAATGATGCACCAACAAGTGTTTTGCCACTCACTCAACTTCTTCTGCAGCTATGACGACAACTCCAGCTTTAGCGATAAAATATACACCACCATACCCCTACAGGGTGCCGAAGATCTATACCGCACCTTTCTTTTGCGCATACATGACCGAGAAAAACACCTAGATGGCTGCAGGATTTTAAACACAGGCACTACAAGAATTATGATTTCCACTACCGGCTTTGTGCATGAAGGTCTTCAACAATATACTCTCTTCGAAAACAACTTCCGTAAAGACAAACTCCGCAGAACCGTCTACAACGTTCGCGATAAATTCGGGTTCGAAAAAATTCAATCCGCGGCCGAACTTCTCGACAAACCCGTCATGAAAGATGTAATTGGCTTTGGTTCAATAAAGCACCTTACACCTCCCACACTTGACTATTAATGTAAACTAATACAGTTATCTAATTTACATTCAATTACTTGTTTCAGAATCAAATCATATATTTGTTAATTATTATATTATATTCAGACTTATAAACATTGAATGTGAAAAATTCGCTGCTATAATTGCGTAATATTCGCAGATATTCGCCATTAATGTTTCAGCTATGTTTATAGACATTCTCAAATCAGCCCGTCATCCTTCCGAGGTAATGGCCATGTTAAAGATTAAGTTTAGCATGCCGCTTCCAAAAGAGCATAAGGCATCCCTAAATGTATTAGCCCATAGCGTTAGCGATAGAGAGTTTTGCTATGCTACGCTCGCCAAAGTTTCAAGAAGCTTTGCCGTTGTTATTCAGCAGCTGCCCCACCAGCTTAAAGACCCCGTATGTATCTTCTATCTTGTATTACGCGGCTTAGATTCAGTGGAGGACGATATGACTTACCCGGCAGGTCAACGCCTCCCGCTGCTTCGCAATTTCTATAAAAATCTTGGTAACCCCAACTGGAGTTTAGAAGGCGTGGGCGATAGTGGCGACTACCGAACACTACTTGCTAACTTCGATAAAGTTATAAAGGTCTATCAGCGCCTCGACAAAAGCTACCAGGAAGTAATAGCAGATATATGCATGAAAATGGGCAACGGTATGGCCGACTATGCAGACCGCAAAGTTGTTACACTCCACGACTATAACGACTATTGTTATTACGTTGCCGGTCTGGTGGGCATAGGCCTTTCTTCTTTGTTCTCGGCATCCGGTCTTGAATCTTCGGAATTGAAATCAGAAGCCGAACTAGCCAATAGCATGGGGCTTTTATTACAAAAAACCAACATTAGCCGCGACTATTACGAAGATCTTAATCTGGGTCGAAGTTTCTGGCCTAAACAAATTTGGGGAAAATATGCAGACCGGCTAGAAGAACTTCAAAAACATCCTTCTTCTCCTGACTCGCTCGCCTGCATCAATGAATTGGTAACCGATGCTCTCCGCCATACCGAAAACTGCGTACATTACATGAACAAGCTTCACAACCCAGATGTTTTCCGTTTTTGTGCTATTCCGCAAGTTATGGCAATGGCCACCCTCGCCAAAATTTACAACAATGCCGATGTGTTTACCGAGGTGGTAAAAATCAGAAAAGGTATTGCTGCCAAACTTATTCTTAAAACCAACAATATGGATGAGGTGCGCAAAAACATGCTGAAGTTTGTTGAAGAAATAAGAAAGAAACTAAACGAAAGTGATCCTAACTATGCATTAACCAAAAAGCGCTTAAACAGAATCGTAGAAGCGCTTGATGATGTAAAATTCAATACCACCGATCAGGCTGAGGAAGCCATCGAAAAAACCATTTTGTTCTAATATGCAGCCACAAAATAAATTTGATGTTTGTGTAATAGGTGCGGGAGTTGCCGGAGGTGTATTAGCAGCATACCTCAGTACAAAAGGGATGAGTGTTTGCGTTATTGAAAAAACACTAAAAGAACAAGAACGAATAGTGGGCGAACTGCTGCAGCCGGGCGGCCTCATGCAATTAAAATCTATGGGTTTAGCGCACCTCACAGAGGGCTTTGATGCACAGCCGATTTTTGGATATGGTCTGTTTATGAATGGCGATAGCTTCCGGATATCTTATTCTAAGACTCCACAAAATGCGGTTTACGGGTACGGTTTCAGAAACCATAAATTCGTTGAAAAAATACGCCATCACCTGCGCACCCTTGAGTCCGTATGCCTAGTGGAAGGTAACGTAACCAACCTCATAGAAAAGAACGGCAGAGTAGCCGGAGTAAAGTATCTTGATAAAGAAACCGAAATCGAGAAAACGGTTTTTGCTTCGGTAACAGTTGCCAGCGATGGAATGTTTTCTGCGTTCCGCGCTCAACTCTCACAAAACGAAAAAAGAGTTAGCAGTTACTTTTTGGGTCTTATACTACATGATTGCCCTCTACCGTATAATAACCATGGACATGTAGTAATTTCAAAACCCTCTCCTTGCCTGTTGTATCCTATCTCTGCCACCGAAACAAGAATTCTGATTGACTTTCCGCAAGAAGAGGCGCCTCGAAAGTCAAACGAGTTATCTGCTTTTCTCACGAGTACCATAGCCCCCCAACTTCCTGAACTTGTTCGCGATTCATTTTTATATGCCGTTGCAGAAGGTAAGATTAAAGTAATGCCAAACCATTATGTGCCGGCTAAACCTATACGTAAGCCTGGTGCTGTTCTAATTGGCGATTCACTCAACATGCGTCATCCGCTTACAGGTGGTGGTATGACCGTAGCATTTACCGACATACATCTGCTTGGCAACTTATTAGAAGGCAAAAGAAACGACCAAGAGTTTGATGAAGCCATTAACCGGTTCTATTCTGCACGTCACAACAAAACCTCTACAATAAATATATTGGCTGATGCTCTTTACGGTGTAATGAAGAACGATGACCTGAAGAATGCTTGCTATCAATATTTAAAGCGTGGTGGAAGCTATGCCGAAGAACCTATATCATTGTTGGCAGCTATCAACAGTAATAAAAAGCTATTACTTCGTCATTTCTTTGCAGTAGCTATGTACGGAGTCAAGAATACAATGCTTCCTTTCCCTCGAAGGGCAACCATTAATCAAAGCCGAAAAATGATAACAAACGCAGTAGAAATTGTGTCGCCATTAGTACTCAACGAAAACCCAGATGTGTTTACCCGCTACGCATTTAAGACGGTAAAGAAAGTTCTTAGCTAAGTTTCTAGGGAATATACTAACGCACCACCAGTACCCGAACTGCCTTGTTGAAATCAACCGCAGTAAGTTCCACCACATACACCCCCGAAGGCACATCGTTCAATGGCATTGTAAATTGATTGGCACCTGAACTAAACTGATGAATAAATGTTTGTACTACCTGCCCGCTGATATTTACTAAGCGAATAGTGGCTTCAGAGTGTTGGTTCACATCTACAAGTAACTGCAAATGGGCAGTTTCGATTGCCGGGTTAGGGTAAACTCTTACACTTGCCTTAGTTTCTAACTCAACCCCATTTGACGAATACAACAAAACTTCCTCAGCGGTGCATCCTTTTGAATCGGTAACTGTAACCGTATAGCTGCCAAACGTTACATTATTATTAAACTGACCAGTAGTTCCGTTGCTCCATGCGTAAGTATAAGGGGGTGTTCCACCTCCTCCGTATGCGTTTAAATTGTTACCTACTTGGGTAATATCGGCATATAACACAGTTGGATCAGCAACAACAACCGTATTTACTACTACAACTTCTCCATTACTGTCATTTACAGTAACAGAATAAGTGCCTGCAGAAAGGTTAGTAGCAGTTACGGTAGTTTGCCCATTACTCCACAAGTAAGTGTAAGGAAATAAACCGTTGGTAGCGGTAATAGTAGCTGTACCGTTATTGCCACCTGGGCAATTGGGTTTTACCACTGTGGCTACAGCTTTTATTGGTGATGTAGAAACAATAAGAAAGTTTGATTGTTCACCACATGTATTGCCGTAAGAAACTGGAGTAACCCGAAAGCGGTACGGCTTGTTAGTGCCTAAACTTGCTATTGTAAATGAGGTGTCAGTAATTAGTGTATCGGCTATATTCACTGATGACGAAGTAGGCATTAATCTAAAAATATAATATGCAGCACGCGGAACAGAATGCCAACGGAAAGTTACAAGCGTACTGTTTAAACTTGTGTCGCCTGGTATTGGTGCTATGTAAGTAACCGAATCAAGTGGAGTAACATCTGGCAGGGTTTGGTTGAGCAAGTATGCACGGTCAACACTCAAGCATTGATTCATTTCTGCCCGTTGTTCTGTGCTAAACTTGTTTTGGCAATTATCGCTGAAGTAGCTCATATAAAGCGACTCGTCAATCACTGTACTATACAAGTCCCCGTTTGGGTCCGTTTCGGTGCCGGTATAAGGACAAGTTGCTCTATAATTAATGAAATCAGCAGGTGTATCACAATAGCCGTCACCCGCGTTGGCACAGTTACTTCCATTCACAAACTCTACACCTCCCCATGTTTCAAAAGTATGTAATAAACGGAAATAATGCCCCATTTCATGAATCAAAGTAGTGGTGCCTTCTCCGTGGCAGCCGGCTGCAATAAATATTCCTCCTCCGTTAGATGCCCAACCCGGGAAAGTTGCCTCACCGCAAATGCCCGGCATGCTTGTATTTATGTAAACATTGCACTTATTGGGCTTGTTGTAAAGCGGAAAGGCATCGTTGTTATCCATAGTTGCATAACCATAAAGCCCGGAATTTTTTACCGTATCAATACCGGCAATGTAGAAGTACATATTAAACTTGGTAAACTCCTGGTTCATTTCACAGTGTGAAACAAATACATCTTTAAGTGATGCTGCTCCGCTCCCATCAGTGCGGGCTACTATGTGGTAAAAAACAGGGATGTAACGCATGCCTCCACGCAAACCAGCCTCAAGCAAGGAAGGATTCAGGCGTTCGGTTTCGCTCAGATAACTATTCCATTGAGGTGGAGTGACCGTACCACACCCTCCGTTGGGAGTGGCATTTACAAAGCCAAAAGTAACGAGAGTAAAAACTAAATTAAGCAGGTGGCGCATATCTGTTTATTTACGGGTGGCGAAATAAGTAAAAGCGTTTAGTTTACCTAAGTATGACATTAGTGGTGTTGGTAACGTTGCAAATAAAAAAATCGCTAAACTAAAACGGATAGCTGATGCTTTTATGTTGGTGAAACGAGTTTTGCCTTATATACCTAAATGATATTAGATTTATTCTAACAAATTCATTACTACTTATGTTGATCAGAATTGTAAAAATGACATTTCGAGATGGCGAAACACAGAACTTTCAAAATCTTTTTGCCGAGCGAAAGTATTTCATACAAAATTTTGAAGGTTGTTCGCGTGTAACTCTACTTCGAGACATAAGTAATCCGTCAGTTTTTTTTACCTACAGCATTTGGCAGAGTGAAACGCACTTAGATAACTATCGCAAATCGGAATTGTTTGGTGAGGTTTGGGGCACTGTAAAAAACTGGTTTTCTGCAAAGCCCGAAGCATGGAGTGTTAATGAAACATAGAATCCGCTTAGTTTGGACTAATACGCTTCAAGCTATTGTAGTTGTATTCGCTGTACCATTTGAATTTGTCGTTGTGTTCTGTTGTCTTTTTTCTTACTGTTTTAAGTAAGTTCCAAGTAGCTGTAGCTCGCTGTGCCGTCAGGTTCAAATGTAAATATCCATGTGAAGTAAGCTCTTGAAAAATTAAATGTGGATTGGTGGCTTTGCGGGCTAATACAGTAGCTATTAGTTTAGCTACAAACTTGTTAAACTTCTCTCCTACTCCGTTAGATGTTATACTGGGAGTAACAAACTCTGCCCCAATCACACCTTTGCCTGTTTTTCGGTCATACCGCTCTTTATCTTTAGGGTTTTGCACCAAATCAAATGCCCAACTAAGGTGAATATCACCGGTTATTATTACAAGATTTTTTACACCATTGGCATAAAAAGAGTCAAACAGTTGTTTACGTTCAGCCGGGTATCCATCCCAGGCATCTTGGTTAATTGCGTGTTTTTTGGTAAGTTGGTGAGCATCTACTTCAGAGAATACAACCTGATTGGCTATTACTTTCCACTTTGCTTCTGAAGTCTGAACACCACGCAGCAACCAACGTGTTTGTTCATCTCCCAGCATATGCTGATTCGGAGAATTTATTACCGGATCATAGGGAGTTTCGCCTTGTTTACTTCGACCCTCTACCCTACCATCAAGAAGAAAAATATCGGCTAGGTTACCATAGCTGATTTTGCGTACAATATTGTGCTCTTTACTTTCAGTTATAGGAAGCCATTCAAAGTACGCCTGTTTTGCATTTGCTTTGCGTTGTTCCCAATCACCATCTTGTTCTGGTTGATGGTTTTTAGCTCCATCTTTGTAGGTGTCGTTTGCAAACTCATGATCATCCCACTCGACAATAAACGGATGTAACCGGTGTGCCTCCTGCAAATCGTTATCTAAACGATATTGTGCATAGCGGCTTCGGTAATCTTTTAGAGAAACTATTTCATGTGCAGGCACATGCTCCCGAACTGTTGACTTGCCATTTAGTTTGCTTATGCCGTACTCATAGATGTAATCGCCTAAATGGATCACTGCATTTATTTCATTTCTTTCTGCGACTAAACGATATGCATTGAAATAGCCATGTTGATAATTGCTGCAACTCACCACCGCAAAGTTTAGCTCTTCAGTTGTAACCGGGGATGTACGTGTTCTGCCAACGGGTGAATATTTCTGTGATGTTTCGAAACGGTAGAAGTATGTAGTGTTAGATAATAGGTTGGTTACATGGACTTTAACAGTATAAGCATTAACGCAATCAACAGTTAACTTGCCGCTGGCTGAAATATTATTTAGCAACGTATCCGTAGCAATAACCCAATTTACATTAACGGGCAGGTTCTGATTGGTGTAAACTTTTGTCCAAAGTACAACACTGTTTTGGTCAGGATCACCTGAGGCAACGCCAAAACAAAAGGGATTTTGAAGCGTATCTACTTGCTGGCGTATTGCATCATCATAAAGGGGCTGTGCATATAAAAAGCTGAAGTGGAAATTTAAAAATGTAATGACTGATAATCTTAAAATCAATTGCATAATCTTAAACCCGAGCATTTGTTCAGTGACGTTATTCTTCATTACAAATCAACCCAGCATCACTTTTGGCTACCAGTTCGTACGTTTTCTTCATAGTACCTGTGCAAAAATTTTCGGTGTAGTTAGATGCTGTATCGTTACACACCCAACCTAAAGACGGTGATGTTAAGGAATCAATATACTCTACAAAATACTCCTTGCCAAAGGTGTTAGAAGAGACAATAATGGTGAGTGTAGTGTCTGAGTTGCCAAGCGTATGGCGTTCATAACAAACCTTACATTGGTTATGGCAAGTAAAACACTTTTCGCAACTGTTCATTGAAAGTAGCATTGAACTACACAAAACAATAATGGCATAAGTTTTCATACCGGCTAAATTAAAATTGTTGTTATATGGAGTTGGTGTTTGTATTTTCACACCATGCACACCATTGAGCCTTTTTACGGATGGCGCGACTACTATATAGCTTCTGAAGACAACTTGTCCCCATTTTTCAACCAGCAATACAGCGAGTTTGAGTTTAGCCAACAGATTTACAATTATTACTTACACCCACAATGGGACTTCTTCGGCTCATCCACCTTGTATTGCAAACTGCTTTTTGCTGAATATGAAACTGGCGTTGCTGTTATAGAGCTAATTGGAGAATGGAATGACGCCCTGCACAATGATATTATGGAGTTCAGAAACGGTGTAATCAACCATTTGCAACACAACGGCATTAACAAATTTATTCTGCTAGGTGAAAATGTCCTGAACTTTCACGCCTCCGATGACCTGTATTACGAAGAATGGCATGACGAGTTGAAAGACGAAGGAGGATGGATAATGGCTGTTAATTTCAGAGAACATGTAGCTGTCGAAATGCAAAAAGCCCGAATTCACTATCACATACATCTTGGAGAAAAATATGGCAATATCCCCTGGCGAAAATTTAAGCCAACAGACTTTTGCGAGTTTTCAGAAGACCTCCTGATGAAATTTCTACGCAATTGATTTTACATCAAAATTTTTCGCTTTTTTTTTAAAATTTGTTTGATTTCCAATCGTCACATTTGTATCTTATGTTAACGACCTAATGTTTATTATGAATCTCGTGAAATCTACTTTCGCCATTGCTATACTTTTGCTTTCTGTCTTTACATCTTTGGCTTCTAACAAAGATGAAGTTTCCCCAACCATTGACCCAAATTTGCTAGTGGTGCAAACCAAACAGGGAAAAGTACAAGGTACTACGGAACAAAAAGTTTGTGTTTGGCGGGGAATACCTTATGCAAAAGCACCTGTTGGAGAATTACGTTTTAAATCACCACAACCTGCCGATAGTTGGCCAGAAGTAAAAAACGCAACACAATTCGGAGCTGCATCATTACAGCCTCAGAGCAGTTTTACTGGCAATATGCCCAAAAGCGAAGATTGCCTCTCTCTTAACATTTGGTCACCAGCTGCTGATGGTAAAAAACGGCCGGTCATGTTCTGGATTCATGGAGGTGGATTTATTGTTGGAGCCGGTTCTTCTGATTTATATAATGGTGCCAACCTTGCACAAAATGGTGATGTAGTGGTTGTTTCTTTCAACTATCGCTTAGGTGTTTTGGGATTTTTGTTTTTTGAAGGAGACGCAGCCACTAAGGCAGGTTTAGAAAATAACTTAGGCATTAAAGATCAAATTGCCGCTTTGAAGTGGGTAAAGGAAAACATTGCAGCATTTGGTGGCGACCCCAATCAGGTTACCATATTTGGCGAGTCGGCCGGAGGAACAAGCGTAGAAACATTGCTGGCTTGCCCAGCTGCCCGTGGGTTGTTTAAAGGCGCCATTGCTGAAAGCGGCCCAACCACAATTCTCTGGACAAAAAATATTGGCCATTTACTTACACAAAAGTTTCTAAGCTTTCTAAATATTAATGAGGGTAATCTTTCGTTGCTAAAATCATTGCCGGCAGATACTTTAAAAGCCGCAGAGTATAAACTGGCGGAGTTTATGATGAAGGAAACTACCACCCGTGTTTTTTGCCCTACAATTGACGGACAGTTACTGACTACCAATATTGACGCATGCCTTAACCCTACTCAAAGTGGCCATGTAGCATTAATGATAGGAACAAACAAAGACGAAGCTACCATGTTTACGCGTAAAGGACTCGAAATGGTACCAACAAAATCTAAAGAGTTAGAGAAGGACTTTTTATATGTAATTAAAGAAGACGAGAAGTTACGAATAACATCAGCTTACAAACAGTATCCACGAAAGCGCGGAGTGCTTGATTTGGTTACAGATGGAGTATTTCGGATACCTGCCATACGTATGGCAGAGTGTCAAAGCAAACATTCTACAGTGTATATGTACCGTTTTGAGTTTACATCATTTCTTCTGAATTTAACCGGAAAGCGAAGTTTTCATGGGCTAGAGCTGCCGTTCGTGTTTGGCAATACCGAAAACAAGGTTAGCAAACTGCTTAAAGTGCTTGCAAATAAAAAAACACGTTTGCGACTGAGTAGTGAAATGCAGCTGGCGTGGATAAACTTTGCCCGTTATGGTAACCCAAACGGTGAGCATGGAAATACTTGGAAAAACTACGATGTTAAGGATCGTTCAACCATGATATTTAACCGTAAAACTAAGTTGGTGAACGATCCGGGCAGCACCCAACGCAAAGCATGGGACGGGGTAGACTATTATTAACCTGTTTAATGGCACTACATAGTAGTGTGATATATCTTTTTAGATAACAATATCCAAAGGTTATTTCTGCATAGCCATGCAAGAGGTGCCGTAATTCAATATTGCTTTATACTTCAATAAGATATCGGACCCGATAATTCCTGAAATCTTTTTCTTTTTAAGTTGAGCGTATGTGTTGTTTACGTGGGTAAGGTCAATTGCTGCAAGAGTTATCTTTCTTATGCTGAGTTTGCCTACTGTCAATTCAGCAACATTTCCAAAATACGATTCTACTGTGGAACTATGCAAACCTGTGGTTGATTGTTTTACAGTCTTCAGTTTTTTGGCTCCAACAATCTTTTCAAAGTATTGCTTACTAATTACAGAATGCGAAGCCCCTGTATCAATCAAAAACCGGCATCTTTTTCCATTTACTTTTAGGTTAACAAATACATGGAACCCAGACTTATCGAGTGCTTCAATGCTCACGGGAACTAAAACCAGATTAGTTTTCATAGTCCGAAAATAGCTTAACAGATGAATTGTCAGTGCAATGGAGCAGCAATTCTCTGATACTTTGATTTAAAGCAGGGTGAATTACATCTGCAGCAATTTCATGCAACGGAACCAGGGTAAATCTGCGTTGATGTAAAAACGGATGAGGCACTTCCAGATTAGTAAAATGGATTATTTCATTGCCATAAAGAAGAATATCTATATCAATGATACGCGGGCCCCACCTGACAGAATCAGTACGCCCCATTTTTTGCTCAATAGCTTGAGTCTGCTTCAATAAATCTTTAGCCGAAATAGCCACATTAAAACAAACCGCTTGATTCAGAAAAGCACTTTGTTCTTTTATCCCCCATGCTTCGGTTTCAAAAATAGATGAAACGAAAAGTGACTCGCCAAGTTTAGATTCCAACAAACGCAACGCTCTTTCGAGGTTTTCTAAACGGAACCCCTCATTACTTCCTAAAAGCAAATAAACTTTGGTATAAAACTTCATTCAAGTGCAATCATAGTGCATATCTGCATAACTTGGTTGCAGCCATGCACTGCTTTAGTAAAATACTATACTTGCTCCCGCTAAAATACATGGTCTTTCTATTCGTCATCACACTAAACTTTTAACATGTTACAATTTCTGAAATACGTATTTGCCACTCTAGTTGGTTTATTCCTCTTTGTTGTTATTGGCCTTTTGGTTGCGGCTGGTATAGCTGCATCAGCCGGGAGTGAAAAAAAAGCTGAGGTAAAGCCCAATTCAATTTTACAGCTTGACTTAAACTATGGTATTCCTGAGTTAACTAATGACAACCCCTTTGCCGGAATGAGTTTAACCAATCTAAAGCCCGAGAAAGCTATTGGACTAACTCAATTGCGCGAGTCAATTGCTAAGGCAAAGAAAGATGATAACATAAAAGGCATTTATCTAAAACTTGGAATAAACGAAAACGGATTAGCCACTATTGAAGCCATTCGGCAATCTCTAATAGATTTTCGTAAAAGCGGAAAATTTGTGTATTCCTATGGTGAAGTAGTATCGCAAAAAGGCTATTACCTGGCAACCGCTGCTGATAAAATTTATTTAAACCCAAATGGTGGCATTGAACTAAAAGGATTTGGCCGAGAAATAATGTATTACAAAGGCCTGTTTGACAAATTAGGAATTGAAGTACAGGATTTTCACTGTGGAGCTTACAAAAGTGCCATAGAGCCATTTGTTAGAACGGATATGAGCGAGCCCAACAGAAAACAGTTGATGAATATTTATGGTGATGTTTACAGTCAATTTCTGTTAAGCATATCGTCTGATAGAAAGATAGATACTACTGTGCTAAACCGTATTGTAAATAATCTGGAAGCAGAAAGCCCTGAGCAAACAAAAGCGTTAAAACTTGTTGATGATGTGCTTTATTACGACCAGGTAGTTGACCTGATGAAAGAAAAAGCTGGAACAGATAAAACAGAAGAACTGGAAACTATTGACATAGCTAAATACGCTACTACTTTAGAAAGAAAAACTGACGGCAGCAAGATTGCCGTAGTATTTGCTCAAGGAGATATTGTAGATGGCGAAGGCGAAGACGGTAGCATAGGCGGAGAAAAATATGCAAAGATCATAAGCAAGTTACGTAAAGATGATAAGGTGAAGGCTATTGTCTTACGCATCAACTCACCAGGAGGCAGTGCTTTGGCAAGCGATGTAATGTGGCGAGAGTTAGTTTTGGCCAAAAAAGCAAAACCGCTTGTAGTATCATTTGGCGATGTGGCAGCCTCAGGAGGTTATTATATGGCCTGTATGGGTACCCGTATTTTTGCACAACCAAACTCTATTACCGGATCAATTGGTGTTTTTGGTTTGCTCCCCAACGCAAAAAAAATGCTGAACGATAAGTTTGGTATTACGCTTGACGAAGTTGAGGTCACCAAACACGGAGTATTAGGAGGTATAACTAAACCTTTAGACGCAGAAGAAAGCGCATTTGCCCAACGCAATGTAGAACGAACTTATATTGAGTTTAAAAAACGTGTAGCTGACGGAAGAGGGAAAGATACTGCTTATATTGAAACTATTGCACAAGGTAGAGTATGGACAGGTAAGCAAGGTGTTGAAATTGGTCTAGTAGATGAATTGGGAGGATTAGATGAAGCTATTGCCTATGCGGCAAAAACCACCAATCTTAAAGACTACTACACTAAAGCCTACCCCGAAGAAAAGTCATTTGCTGAAAAGCTTTCGGAAAGCTTTGGCAATGTAAAAACCAATTGGGTAAAAGAGGAATTAGGCGGTGAATACGAAGTGTATAAGACCTTGCAATATTTAAAGAAAACCAAAGGCGTTCAGGCTAAAATGGTTTATGACTTAGGGCTCTAAGAACCAGTTTATAGATAATAATGTCGAACTACATGGGTTAACACCTTCGCCCATTTTTACGACCTCTAACCATGTATAAGGCAACAGTTGTCCTTTGTTTATTATTGTTGTTGATGTACTCATGGGCATGTAGATATGCAATGCCGTTTGCAGACGATTTTTGCTTTGGGTGGACCGCATCAGAAGCCATTCCATTTTTACAAAAATTTTTGAATCAATATCTATACTGGAATGGAAGATATACTTCAGACGTTTTAGTTCAGTTTCATCCTATACTAACCTCTAGTTTATTGCTTTATTCCATAACTCTTGTTGCGGGCATAATTGTTTTTCCAATAAGTTTCTTCTTTTTCATAACTCAAATCGTGGAGTCAAAGAGCGCAAGTTTTACTGTCGCTTTAATCCTAACAGCATTTTACTATACCTATATGCCCGATGCAGGTGAGCAGCTTTATTGGTTTGTGGGTACTGTCAACTACCATTGGGCTCATATTGCTACGTTCCTGCATTTCACGGCATTTGCCAAGGTTGTAAAACATAGCAACACTAGATCTGTGTTTTGGGTATTCACAACCTTGTATTTTTTGGTAATAGCAGTAGGGTTCAATGAGGTAGTAGCTATAATCTTAGTGATTGTCCATTTATTGTTTCTTGTAAATGCTATCAAACAAGGCAATAGCAGTTGGAAGTTTCACCTGTTTGTGTTCGTTGTTGCTCTTATGTCATTTGCCATTGTTATGCTTTCACCAGGAAACAGCATAAGAGCAGAAAATTTTCCCGACAAGTACAGACTCTTGTACTCTTTAAAATATTCAATTTTGCAAACCATACGGTTTGTAGGTACATGGGCATTCAATGTTCCCTTCATATTAATGTCCATTGTAGTAATTGGAATGGCTAATAAATTGGGTTTTATAAAAACACAAATTCGTAACTACCGTTTCTTGTTGGCGTTTAGTATCGGTGTGGTTTTTTGCGGATCGTTTGTTCCTTACTACGCAACAGGACTACTAGGGCAACATCGCACTATCAACTTTGTAATGCCATTTTTCCTTTTTCTATACTCTGCTTTCTTAGTTGCTGTTTCTTTGAAATTTGAACTTCATAAAAAGGTTTATCTCAAAGCAGTTTATGATAGGACTCCTCTCCTTTTGTTTGTTTCGGCTTGCACAATGTTCGTTACAGGCAACACACAAAAAATAGTTACAGATCTTAGAGCAGGAACATTTTACACCTATAAACAAGAGTTTCTTGACCGCCAGCGAAGAATCTTACAAAACTCAAATGATGTTATTCTGCCTTTTAAACAGGTGCCGTCCATATTTCATGTAACGGATACTAGAGGAAAAAAAGATTATTGGACTGACAAATGCGTTGCTAACTTTTATGCAAAAACCAAACTTGAAATAAAGTAAGGCATTAGTCTCTTGAGTTTACCCAAATATCTCTTTTACAATTTTTAGTGCATTTGCATGGTTACTAAAACCTGCGCCTAATATTCTTCTTCGTTTTTCTATTTCGGCCACATTGAAACTTTGCTGCATTAAGTCAACTATGAGTCGTTTTGTTGCGGTTGGATTATCTTCAATAACACAAAGTGATTCTAATCCTGTATTGTTTACCATTTTACCGTTAACCAAAACAAAACGCCCTCGGTATAAGGAGTTAAGCAGTTTTAGTTTTATGCCGGTGTTTTGAAAAGTAAACAACAAATTGATTTGAGCATTTTGCATAAGCTCAGCCATTTTCTCAAAGGGAGGGTTTTCGAGCAGTTCAATGTTTCTTACATTCTTTATCTCTTTTTTAAGCGCTGAAGTCGGGTTCTTTCCCGCAATGACAAATTTGTAAGGCATTCCTTCAGCAATTTTTTTAGCAATAAACATTGCCGCTTGGTTGTTTTCTGCAACACTTAAGTTGCCCTGATACAAAATATAATCACCTTTCCCTGTATTGCTTGTTACATCTTCATTGTTATGAAATGCAGGGACATAGCTAATATGCTCATAACTTTGGCGAAGATATTCAAAGTCGCTTCGGCTGATAGCAAATACTTTATTGGCATAGCGTAACTCATCCTCAAACTTTTTCAGTTTTTTTGACTCGTAATGAAAATAATATTTAATCAAGTAATTGCTTTCTGCCTCCTTAAGACTTCTGTAATAATCCCACTCTACATTGTGCATTCGCACTGCCTTAATCTTAGCTTGAAGCGCAGGATGATTTAAATAAAGACAGGTGTGCAAGCCCTCAAACAACACCGGAAACTCATCGGCAGTAAGGTTGCTAAGTAGTTCATCGCTCTGACGTGAACCTACTATGTATGGCACATCACTATAAATTGCTTGATAAAATTTTTTGCGCGGATAGTAGTTTACTGTTTCGCATAACACTTCAAGTTCTTTACTCTCGTCTCTACCATAGTTAAAACAATGCAGATGTACCTTTACTCCAAAACTACTTAGCGTTTTAATTTTATAAAATACATCAATGACTCCACCATAGTCAGGAGGGTAAGGCACATTAAAAGACACAACGTGCAAATGTTTATCGGAGTAATTCATTATAAAGCTCAATTACTTTTTTTTCTTCTTGTTCCCAGTTTAATTCCAGACGACAAACTTCACAATTGTTTTTTAGCTGCAAATACAATTTATAGTCGCATAATAGACGTTCGATAGCGTGAGATATTTTCAAAGGATCGCAGCTTTCGCAAAGCACAGCTACTTCATACTTGTTGTTTATATAATTGTACTCTGGAAAATCTATACATACCTGAGGAATTAAGGCATGTATATAATCGAAGAATTTGTTTGAAAGCGAGTAGTAATAGCTAAGACCTGTATTCTGTAAAAGATTAACTCCAATGGTGGCCGATGCAGTTATTGCTTTTAGATCTTTAGGATTAACATTTCCTAAAAAATGAATTTTATGATTGAGATTATTTTCGTCTACAAGCTTTCGAAGTTCACTTGATAGATCACCTTCACCGGCCAGTAATAGATTTGCGTTAATGCTTTTCATTGCTGTTATCAGCTGTTCTATCCCTCTGCCTTTATTAAGAGCCCCTTGATATAAAATTGTTGAAACCTGAAGCTTCTCGTAACTTATATTATTTGTAAGCAGTGGCACATTCATAACTACATGAAAAGGCACTTTATACTGTTCAGTAAAAAGCTTAGCAATAGCCGGAGACACCGTGTATGCTAGTTGTACTCGAGGAACAAAAGTTTGCTCTACTTTCTTCCATATTTTTTTTACAACAGGGCGATCAACAACTTCCGGAACCTCGGTAAAATACTCATGTGCATCATACGCTACAAGTACTTGTTTTAACCATGCTGCGAAAGAAACAGCTACAATTGTGTCTAAATCAATGGCACAAAAAACATTGGCAGTGCGAGTAAGCAGATAAAAAAACAAACGGATGTTATATTCCAAATAGAACAGTTTTCCGCTGCGAAAAACCATTTGTAAGCGTGTTTGCTTATAAGGTTCGTTCGCCAAAGGAATTGAGTTACTCTTGTTTCTGCCTATCAATTCAACACGATAACCTGCCGTTGAAAGTGAACGACAAACTTTCTGCATACGTTGGTCGTATGAAAGATCGTTTGTTACTGCAAAAACTACTGCCTTGTTTCTTAAATCCATTTCAACAGGTCGCCTGGTAAACGTTGTAATACACTTTTATCAATAAGAAAATCAACAACGGCATCCACCTTAGAAGAGGGATGTGTGGTTCGTTTTTTAAATTCAGACAAAACCAATCCATTGCTATTGGCATCTTGCTCTAAAGCAGAAACAATGGTACAAAATTCTTCAGCACTAATACCACTCTTTTTACGAGCCACGCATACATCACAAATGCCACAATCGTCAGCTGTATCTTCTCCAAAATATTTTACCAATAACCGCGTACGGCAAACATTATGATTGAGAAGATAACTGCGGACTGCCTTCAATCTGTTCTCAAAATCAGACTTTCTATCTGCAATAAATTGAAGGTCCAGGCGGAGATCTTCCTTCTTAACCCTACTTTTAAGAAAAGTAACCTGAGGTTTATCGGATCGTGGACGATAACTGAACACGTTATACTTGTTTAGAGCCACTAACTGTTCTCTAACTTGATCAACAGAAATTTTTAAACGTGGAGCTATTGCGTACTCGTCAATTAGACAATAGTCTTCAAACACACCTTCTGTTGTACGTAAAATAAATTTAACCATAGGCTCAAGTGTTCTATGCGTTTCCTGAAACCGTACTAAAGACTCTTTGCCGCATACGCATTTTATGGAAGAAAGCGCATATAAACTTTCGCGCACGGCAACTATTTCCTGCTGTTCTAAAATTTTAATTGCCGACATGGTCTTATATACGCTTACTTTAAACCGGTCAGAAAATGTTTCTAATGCAAATTCATAATTATTATCAAGCCCTTCGTTGTATGGAATTTGCAGAAATACACCAAGCGAATCGTAGATATCTCGTATAAATTCTATAGTAGGAAACCCGTTATCTATCCTAAAGTCGAGGTCGCGAATATCCTCCTTGTTGTAAAACAGAATAGCATATGCTTTTTTTTCATCGCGCCCTGCCCTACCCGCTTCTTGAAAATATGCTTCAATACTTTCCGCCAAATCAGCATGAATCACCACTCGAACATCAGGTTTATCTATGCCCATACCGAAGGCATTGGTACAACAAATAACCCGGGTTTTGCTTTTTATCCAACTGTCTTGCCTGTCCGATCGTTCTTTTGCTGTTAAGCCCGCATGGTAAAAATTTGCCGAAACCTTATTTTGCAGTAAATAGTCAGAAATCAATTTTGTTCCTTTTCGATTGCGTGTATATATAACCGCTGTTCCTTTTACTTTACACAAAATATCAAGGGCATCTTGCTCTTTGTGGTTGCTCATCCGAACAACGTACGACAAGTTTGATCGCACAAAACTCTTCTTTAAAACGTTCTTGACTTTAAACGATAGTTTCTCTTGTATGTCTTCAACAACTTTAGGTGTTGCAGTAGCTGTTAATGCAATAACCGGCACGTTGTTAACCTGTTCCCGCACTTCAGCAATTCGTAGATACGAAGGCCTAAAATCGTAACCCCACTGAGATATGCAATGCGCTTCATCAATAGCTAACAGGCAAATTTTCATTTTATTCAAACGAACCCGAAACTCATCACTGCAAAGTCGCTCTGGAGAAATGTAAAGGAATTTCACTTTGCCAAACACACAATTATCAAGTAGCGTATCTATCACTTTTGCAGGTAATCCTGAGTAAATAGCTGTAGCTCTTATTCCTTTGTTGTTCAGATTATAAACCTGATCTTTCATTAATGCAATGAGAGGAGATACAACTAAACACAATCCATCTAATGCTAAGGCAGGTACTTGAAAACAAATAGACTTTCCACCTCCGGTAGGCAGTAATGCCAATGTATCATTGCCATTCAATACACTTTGTATAATTTCTTCCTGCAAGGGACGAAATTTTTCAAACCCCCAGTATTGTTTTAGTATTTGGTGAATGGGTAACATAAAAGCGAAACTGCAATTACGTATTTGTATGCGACAATGCAAATGAAAAAATTCAAGAAATGATGCTCCGTTATTTTTTGGGAAATCGCATTTTGTAATCAACATCAACCAACCCTTTCGATATTTTTTCGAGCTTGTTTTTCAACAATGCTCTCTTCAGTGGTTTTAAGTGGTCAATAAAAAGTTTTCCCTCAATGTGGTCGTATTCATGTTGAATTACCCTTGCCGTTAGCCCATCGAACTGCTTTTTGTGTTTCTTAAAATTCCGATCTAAATACTCAATCACGATATTTGCATGCCGAAAAACATCATCGCGGATGGTGGGAATACTTAAACATCCCTCTTCGAATGGCCATTCTTTCCCCTCTTCTTCAAGAATTCGCGCATTAATAAAAACTTCACGCACTCCTTGACTTTGCTCGTCTTCATCATACATCCGCTGGCTATCTATGACAAACAAACGAATGCTCTTGTTTATTTGTGGTGCTGCCAACCCTACTCCTTTGCTTTTCTCCATGGTTTCAAACATGTCATCAATCAATTTTTCTAAGTCAGCATAGTCTTTAGTAATATCAACAGCCACTTTTCGCAATACTGGGTCGCCATAAGCTACAATAGGTAAAATCATACTTTCTGAAATTTCGCCACAATAATCAATAAACAATAGCAATAAACAATAGCAATTTATCACAAAGCCATAATTGACAGATGTAACCGGGCATAACGTTTTGATTTGTAACCTGAAAACATATTTTTGAGAAAAATAACCCAGTGACAAATCAGGCAAAGGTTGGCATATTTTCTACGGTTTCTATCCTCATTTTTATTCTCGGTTTTTACTTTTTAAAGGGCACTAACCTGTTTGTGCGCAAGAATGTTTACTACGCAGTTTATGAACGGGTTGACGGGCTTTATAAATCAAATATGATTGATGTAGATGGGTTTCCTATTGGCAGAGTAGGCGGTATGGAAAGAGACCCTGCTACCGGAAAAATTGTAGTGCAACTAGATTTAGACAAAGACATACAAATACCCAAAAGTGATAGCACTTACGCTTCACTTATCTCTACCGACTTTTTAGGTAGCAAGAAAATAAGATTAGTGTTCGGACACTCCAGCGAGTTTCATAAAGATGGCGATACAATAGCTACATATTTTAAGAAAGACCTAACCGAGAAACTGGGAGATCAGATAGATCCAATAATGCAGAGTGTTCAAACCATGGTGCCAAGTTTAGATACAACTATCGGAGGTATTAAATATTTATTCAACGAGGGTAACCCCAAAGGAATTTATACAACACTTGATGGTTTAAATCAGGCAATTGCCAAAATCAATTTGATTTTGGCGCAGAATCAGGAAACGCTAAAGTTTACAATAAGCAATTTACAGAGTATTACTGCTAATATTGAAAAAAATAACAGTGCCATAACAGCCATACTTAAGAATGCGCAGAATGTAACTGATTCGTTGCAGCAAGCTAACCTGAAACAAACTATTGAAAACTTAAATCTAACTATAACTCAAGTAAATGGCGTAATTAAGGACATAAATGCCGGTAAGGGAACTTTAGGAAAAATAGTGAAGAACGATGATTTATATACTAAAGTTGATTCGGCAGTTGTTAATTTGAATGTATTGCTCAAAGACGTAAAACAGCGCCCATACCGTTACATCAGCATCAACGTACTCGGTGCAAAAAAGGCAGAAGAGCGAAGAGCAATAAAATATAATGAGAGTGGTAAGTAAATCGTATTTTTCTGCACTAAACTTTAGAAAATACCCTACTGCTATAGTTTAGTTTCTACTTTAGTTTTACTGTGATAAACTGCAATTTTCTACTGAGCTCAATGCGGGTATTTTCTGTCCGTTTAAAATGGCACTTGCTGCTTGCTACATGTTGCCTTATGCAAAGCATTTATGCGCAGGAGCAAAAAGAGGTGGAGATTTTAAATGCCGATTACTTAAAAATGGGTGAGGTAAACGGTAAAAAAATAACATCACTTACAGGTCATGTAGCACTACGTCAAGAAGAAATACAAATGTGGTGCGATAGTGCAATTCTTGATAAAGAATCAAATTCAGTAGATGCTTACGGCAGGGTTCATATACAGCAAGATACTATTAACGCATACAGCAACACACTTCACCACGATGGTAATAAAAAGTTTTCTACCCTCAGCGGCAATGCAGTTTTAACTGACGGCAGCATGAAACTATTTACAGACGAACTTTTTTATGATGTAAAAAACAAGCAAAGTTATTACCTCAACAAAGGACGTGTGTACAAAGATTCTACCCTAATCACAAGTCAAAAAGGGTATTACTTTAATAGCACACGTGAAGTTTACTTTAACGGTGATGTGGTAATTACTGATCCAGACTACAACCTTACATCAGACACGTTGCGTTATCATACCGAAAATAAGGTCTCTACATTTTATGGAAATACCACCATCTACAACAAGAGCAGTAAGATATTTTGCAACAACGGCTGGTTCGATAGCCAACGAGATATTTCGTCTTTTGGCAGAGGCACAGTAGTTGATAACCCTCCACAACGGCTGTTAGCTGATAGTTTATACTATGAACGTTTTCGTGGTTATGGCAAAGTATTGGGGAAATTTCAGTGGACAGATAGCAGCATGGCGGTAGATATTCTTGGCAACATGGGTGAGTATTTCGATAACAACCAATACATCATGGCTACTCAAAAGCCGCTCCTCATTTATAAAATGGATAAGGATTCGCTTTTTCTTACAGGCGATACATTACGAAGTAAAAACGTTTCAGAAACTGATACTACAAAGAATTTTTTCGCTTACTATAAAGTGCGTATCTTCATGAAAGAAATGCAAGGGGTTTGTGACTCATTGTTTTACTCTTTTGCCGATTCTACTTTTAGGATGTATTACCAACCATTACTTTGGGCAAACGAAACTCAAATGAGTGGTGATACTATATATTTACAAACAAAGAATAAGAAAGCTGATAAGTTGAGCATTTATAAATCAGGGTTCATTATAGCTCCTTCCGGCAAAAAATATTACGACCAGATTAAAGGTACCAACATTTTTGGCTACTTTTCTGAAAACGAACTTGAGCATATGGATGTAAACGGCAATGCTGAGAGTTTGTATTTTGGCAAAGATGAAAAGGAAAAGTATATAGGAAACAATAAAGCTATGAGTGCTGACATTACACTCTATTTTAAAAACAAAAAGATTGATAAAATAGTTTTTATCAATAAGCCGGAAGCTGTTTTTACGCCTATGAAAATGTTAACTCCAGAACAAATGCAACTTAAAGACTTTAAGTGGCAGATAGGTGTAAAACCAAAATCCAGAGAAGAAATGATGAAATAACATTTCATTTCTTCCAAAGTAACGCTTAAACAGCAAACAAATGCCGGCTAACCATATTAATACTTTTTTTCTTGCGTTAAGTGATTGCACAAAGAAAAGTGAGTTTGTAAAACTAACACTCAGTAACAGGCGCAATAAAACGAGTGAGTTGCTAAATGTATTTGTAAAACCTGTGCTGCTTAAATCTGGTTTTAATCTTTCGTTTGTGTATAGATACCAAACAAAAGATGTAACAAAAAATTACAAACCGGAAGAAGCGATAAGTATAGTTAGCACTTTGCTGGAGCAAGATTTTTACAAAGCTGATTTGTTTACTATCGAAAAAGATTTCCATCTAACAATTACACCTAGCAGTAAAACTGCTTTAGCGCAAAAACCCACTTCTATTGCTAAACCTCCATCCACTGATCACAACAGAGAAAAAAAACGATATGTAAAAACAGAAACCAATATTTACCTGCGAGAATTGGGCATTACTACTGCTGAAGGCAAAGTAAAAAGCGATAGACAGGATAAGTTCAGGCAGATAAATAAATACATAGAAATTATTGAGCAGATAATAACTCAAGCTAGTTTGCCAACTGATTTTCGGATAGCTGACATGGGTGCTGGCAAGGGATATCTGACTTTTGCCTTATATGACTATCTCACTCACTCGCTAAATCTTTCTCCAAAAGTTACAGGTATAGAACAGAGGTCGAATCTTGTGGACACCTGTAATAAAATAGCAGAAAAGGCCGGGTTCAAAAACCTGAACTTTGTAACCGGAGCAATTAATACTACTCACTTGCCACAAATAGATATGCTAATAGCATTACATGCTTGTGATACCGCAACTGATGAGGCAATTTACATGGGTATTTGCGCTAAGGCACAAGTGATCATTTGTGCTCCGTGTTGTCACAAGCAGATTCGAAAAGAACTTAATACAGTTTTTCCTTTAAATACAATTACTCAATACGGAATTTTAGAAGAACGACAATCGGAGATTCTTACTGATACCATACGTGCACAAATACTAGAGGCATATGGCTATAAAACCAAAGTGTTTGAATTTATTTCAACAGAGCACACCCCTAAAAATATTTTAATAGTGGGCATAAAAAATAAACCAGTTGTTAAGCCCCACCAACCGGTATTGAAAAAAATTAGTGAACTAAAATCTATGTTTGGCATCAGCCAGCATCATCTTGAAAAGCTACTGTCTTTGTAAGCATTATCAACTTACTCTACAGGAATATCTTTACTATATCCCCCACTTTTATTGGCCTCGACAACAACGATTTGTTATCAGCTTTCAACTTATCTAAAGTAAGACCTTCATAGCGTTGGCTGATATTCCAAAGTGTATCGCCAGGCTGCACTACATGCATAATACAGTTGCAGTCTTTGTTGAGATTAATTTCAGCGCTTGCGTTTTTAGATGAAGTGTCGGCTGTTGAATCTAATTTGGTAGTCACAGAAATCTCACTAATTAAATTAGAATTTTTTAATGTATCAATAACCACCGGCTTTTCAATTATTTTACTGGCAAAAGCCTGCGTATAGGCATCGGAAACAGGTGGTGCTTTTGGCGTTATAGTAATTTTCAGCTTTTGGCCTTCATACACGTATGAATTTTTTAGACGATTCCATTTTTTTATGCTAGCTGTACTTACACCATACTTTATAGCAATTTTAGAAATGCTTTCATTCTTTCTTACTTTGTGAATAATGGTTTTGGGTGATACAGAAGCAACATCTTCTATATTCAATAGCAACTGTGATGAATCGTTCATGATTTCATCTTTACGAGCTTCAAACAATGCAAAATAGTTTATGGGCATGTTCAGAGCAAATCCATTTTTTGTATAAGGAATAACTCCTGTTTTTATTGAAGGATTTAAAAACTGCAACTCGTCTTCTGCCATTCCCAATTTTTGCGCAATGTGTTTTAAGCTAACTTTAGAAGAAATCATTACGGTATCTACAGCATACAACTCTCTTCTTGGCTCAGCGGAAACTAGCTTGTAGTCTTTGTAATTACTCATTACATACACAGCAGCTATGTATGTAGGTACATAACTTCTTGTTTCTGAAGGCAAATAATTCATAATAGCCCAAAAGTTTTTTACCCCACCTGCTCTGGCTATTGCTTTATTCACGTTCCCGGGTCCGCTATTATATGCGGCTAGCACCAAATGCCAATCGTGGTACATGTCGTACAACTTCAACAAGTAATCTGCTGCTGCTTCGGTAGAACGCACAGGATCTCTTCTTTCATCAATGTATGAGTTAATCTCAAGACCAAGCATTTGGCCGGTACCAAACATTAATTGCCACAAGCCGGTTGCGCCTGCTCTTGACACAGCTATTGGATTAAAGGCTGACTCTACTATTGGCAGGTATTTAAACTCAAGTGGTATTCCTTTACGGTCAAGAATTTGTTCAAACACGGGGAAATAAATTTGTGAGTTGGCTAACGAACGGGCCATTAAACCTCGCCTGCGGTATGCAAACAAATCGATAAATGATTTTACCTGCTGATTATAGGTAAGAGGAACTACCGCAGGAATCAGCCTCATTCTTTCCTGAATTTCTTCAGCGCTGTATTTAGGAATGAAATCATAAGGCATATTTATACTGCTGAGTAGTTCTTCGTTTTGCACAAAGAACTTATCTCTTGTTAAAAGATTGAATGACATGCTGTCAAGCTGGCAAATTATTGGATCAATACAGCTTAGGTTATTCAAATCGTTGAAATTGTATTGTGCTACAACACTACTTGTGTTAAGCCATACTAGCAGCAAAGCAACGATAGTCCTGAAAAGGTTTTTTTTCGGTTTCATGGGCTAAGAGTTTATAGTTGCCAAATTAACGATCTACTTCATTAAAATATTTTGTCAGTTGAAGTATTAGTAAACTTTAGCAAAGCAAAACAAGCACATCTGCCTCAATAATTAAGCTTGTTTTCAACGTGCAAAAAAAATGTCTGTAAAGTTCTGTGGGCAGTGTGTGGTTAAAACAAACCGCCTTGATTTCCTTTCTTTCCAGCTTTCTGGTTTACTTCCAATTCAATAGTAGTTCCCATCTTTACCTCAGCAGGTTTTTTTTCAAATTTAACACCCGAAGCTACTTCATATACTTTTCCTGTAAGGTCTAGTTGTGTTAATCTATTTCCTAACGCCTTCCACCCTTTCACATCTATTATCTGATTCACTTTGGCGGTTTCTTCCGTTTTCTCTTTGCTCTTTCCTTTCAAAACAGTGAACTTCACCATTACTTCGTCATGAGATGAAAAAACATACAATACACTCTTGGCATTTTCTGTAACAATAGAAGATTTCAACTTTTCAGTCTTCAACTCTATCTTAAATCGTTTTACATAAACTTCTTTGCTGTTGCCGTCATAGTAAACTGCGCTGTAAATGCATTCCGGGTTAAATTTTTCTACTCTTAGAATTTCTTCAGATTCGTATTTGTTGGTAAGTTCAAAGTTGGTAAGTTCTACATCTCCGTTTTTATAAGCTACAATAATCTGGTCACCTGTATTAAATTCTCCAAGATATAATGCTTTATCCTTCTCCTCATTCACTAATCTTCCAAACTTTTCATCAAACCAAATTTTAACTCCGCCTATTGATGACTTGCCTTTCTCTAATAACTCAACTTTACGCACCGGATACTTAGTAAGTATATTTCCGTTAGAACCACGTCCTTTAATTTCAATCGTACTGAAATCAAATTCGAATTCTTTAATACGTGCAGTTGAATTTGGATGTAGTTGCACTTTCACAATTTCGCTTTCTGAATTTTGATTGGCAGTGAAATACAACACTTTACTACCGGTTGCCTCTTGTGTTAAATCATACTCCTTATCGCGTGTAATGCCGGTTACGTTAAACCGTTTTACAAAAGCACGTTTACTGCCACCATCGTAGTAAGCCATGTTATAAGCAGTTCGCTCATCATTCTTTTTCCAAACAGCGATATGAATAATGTCTTTGCCGACAAATTTCTTATCGCCCAGGCGGCTCACCATCATTTTGCCGCCACGTGTAAACGCTATGATGTCATCTAAATCGCTACACTCGCACACAAATTCATCTTTACGCAATCCGGTTCCGAAAAATCCTTCTTCGCGGTTTACATACAAGCGTGCATTGGTGGCTGCTACTTGTTTAATTTCAATTTCTTCAAAGCCTTTAATTTCAGTTTTGCGTTCTCTGCCTTTACCGTATTTCTTAATCAGGTTTTGGAAGTATGCTACGCTAAACTCAGTGAGGTGCTTTAAATAGTAAGCTACTTGTTTGAGTTGTTCTTCTATTGACTTAATCTCTTCGTCCGCTTTAAACGAATCGAACTTCGAAATGCGTTTAATCTTTATTTCAGTTAGCTTTGTGAGGTCTTCAGTAGTAATCTCGCGTTTGAAAAGTTTTTTGTAAGGTTTTAATCCTTTATCAATACACTCCAGAACCATTTCCCATGTTGTGGCTTCTTCTATATCACGATATATTCTCTTCTCAATAAATATTTTTTCGAGCGAAGAGAAATGCCATCTCTCGTTTAGTTCAGCGAGTTTTATTTCTAATTCGCGCTTTAATAACTCTTTTGTGCGCTCTGTGCTTAATTCCAAAATTTCGTTGACTGTAAGAAACATTGGTTTCTCATTTACAATTACACAAGCATTGGTAGAAATTGAATTTTGGCAATCAGTAAATGCATAAAGCGCGTCAATGGTAACATCAGGGTCAGTACCTGGAGCCAGATCAATTTGTATTTCTACGTTCTTGGCAGTGTTATCCGTTACCTTTTTGATTTTGATTTTCCCCTTGTCGTTTGCTTTCAGAATACTCTCAATCAAACTTCCGGTGGTAGTGCCATAAGGTATCTCGCGAATAGCAAGTGTTTTTTTATCCACCACTTCAATTCTGGCTCTTACTTTTACTTTACCGCCACGCTCCCCTTTGTTGTACTCACTCACATCTACAAATCCGCCTGTTAAAAAATCAGGTAGTAAACGAAAGCGTTTCCCTTCTAAGTGATGGATGCTCGCCTCACACAACTCAACAAAATTGTGCGGAAGAATTTTTGTTGACAAGCCCACGGCAATTCCATCGGCACCCTGAGAAAGCAGCAAAGGAAACTTCATAGGCAACGCTACCGGCTCTTTTTTTCTGCCATCATAGCTTAACTGCCATTCGGTAGTTTGGTCGTTAAAAGCAACTTCTTTTGCAAACTTTGAGAGGCGGACTTCTATATAACGCGGAGCAGCAGCAGAATCACCGGTACGCACATCGCCCCAGTTTCCCTGTGTATCGAACAACAATTCTTTCTGCCCCATGTTCACGAGCGCATCGCCAATACTCGCATCGCCATGAGGGTGATACTGCATGCTCTGCCCTATTACGTTCGCTACTTTATTGAAGCGACCATCATCCATTTCGTTCAGCGCGTGAAGAATTCTGCGTTGCACAGGTTTTAATCCATCTTCAATGGCTGGTACCGCACGCTCTAAAATTACGTAGCTGGCATAATCTAAAAACCAATTCTGAAACATACCATCTACGTGAATGGCGGTGCTTTCTTTTTGTTCTTCGTTTTCCTTTTCGTCTTTCTCTTTCATATTCCATTCAATTTTAAACTCCCACTTCTTCTTCAGCTACTTCCGTTACATCATCTTTTTCTACGCGCAGATTTTCTATAATAAACTTCTGGCGTTCTTCAGTGTTTTTGCCCATGTAATACGAAAGCAAATCTTCCTGCACATTAATTTTATCATCCACCAATACCGGGCTTACCCGCATTTCATCACCAATAAACCCTTCAAACTCATCAGGCGATATCTCACCAAGGCCTTTAAAACGGGTAATTTCCGGGTTTCCTTTCAGTTCTCTTATAGCCGCCTGCTTTTCGCTTTCATCATAGCAGTAAATAGTTTTCTGTTTGTTGCGCACGCGGAAGAGCGGAGTTTCTAAAATCTTTACATGGCCGTTGCGAACAATATCAGGAAAGAACTGGAGAAAGAACGTAAGTAGTAGTAAACGAATATGCATGCCATCCACATCGGCATCGGTAGCAACTATAATATTGTTGTATCGCAAATCATCAATACTGTCTTCAATATTTAGTGCGTGTTGAAGAAGATTAAACTCTTCGTTCTCGTAAACTACTTTTTTGGTTAAGCCAAAGCAGTTAAGAGGCTTTCCCCGCAAAGAAAATACCGCTTGCAAATCTGGGTTTCGGCTCTTTGTAATAGAGCCGCTTGCCGAATCACCCTCTGTAATAAACAATGTAGTGTTTAATCTGTCCACAGCTTTTTCGTCATTGAAGTGCACACGGCAATCGCGTAACTTGCGGTTGTGAATATTCGCCTTCTTTGCGCGCTCATTAGCCAGTTTCTTTATGCCGGCAATTTCTTTCCGCTCACGTTCGCTTTGTAAAATTCGCTTTAGTAGCGCCTCAGCTGTCTGCGGATTCTTGTGTAAGTAGTTATCGAGATGTTCCTTTACAAACTCTAACAGAAACTGTTTCATGGTTTTTTCTTCCCCATGAAGTTTCTCTGTTCCCAGTTTTGTTTTCGTTTGCGATTCGAACACTGGTTCTTGAATACGAACCGATACAGCACCCACGATTGCTTCGCGCACATCTACCGCATCAAAATCTTTTTTGTAGAAATCACGAATGGTTTTCACAATAGCTTCACGATACGCCAGTAAGTGGGTTCCGCCTTGTACGGTATATTGTCCGTTAACAAACGAATAAAACTCTTCGCCATACTGATGATTGTGGGTAAGCGCAATTTCAATATCCTCGCTTACTAAATGAATGATAGGATAAATTAAATCCGCATTTTCCTTTTTCTTCGCCAGCAAATCAAACAGTCCCTTTTGTGATACATACTTGTTTCCATTGTAGTAAAAAGTTAAGCCTGTATTCAGATAGGTGTAATTCTGAACCATGGTTTCTACATACTCGTGTAGGTAGTGATAGTTCTTAAAAATTTTGTTATCAGGCAAAAACTCAATGTACGTTCCGTTGGGTTCATCAGTTTTTACCTGTTTGTGATCTTTGGTCAATTTACCTGCCTCAAACTCTGCCATCTTCATTTGACCTTCGCGTACTGCGTAAGCTTTGAAATAAGTGGAAAGTGCGTTTACTGCTTTAGTACCTACACCATTCAACCCCACCGATTTTTTAAAAGCTTTTGAATCGTATTTGGCGCCTGTGTTAATCTGCGAAACACAGTCAACCAGTTTACCTAATGGTATTCCCCGTCCGTAATCGCGCACGGTTACTTTCTCCTTGGTAACAGTAATATCCACTTTTTTGCCGTAACCCATTTGATATTCATCAATACAGTTATCAATTACCTCCTTTAACAGAATGTAAATGCCGTCATCCATACTGCTTCCGTCACCGGTTTTGCCAATATACATGCCGGGTCGAATGCGAATGTGTTCAAGCCAGTCGAGGGTTTTTACCTCATCTTCGGTATAACGTGCTTCTTGTTGTTCTTTAGCCATGTGGCAAATGTTTAAATGTGGTACGCCATGTATTTACGCAACTAATAATCGAGCGTGAAATTAGAAGCGGGCGAATGTAGAATTGCATAAAAAATCAACAACTGCACGGTGTTGATAAAAAACAGGACAATCCTAAAGATAGAATTTAGTCATAATCTGTATTCTGTTAGTAAAATCGTTTTTAATCTGCTCGTGAAGTTTATTTTTGGCACGTTTTAAAAGAGTTAAATATGACTACCCAACTCGATTATGTTCCTATCGTTATTCAGTTTGTTTTTGTAGCGGGGTTTATTGCCCTTATGCTTGCGTTGTCGCATTTCATAGGCCCACGAAGAAATTCCAGAAACAAAGACGCTAGCTTTGAATGCGGTATTCCGCAACATGGCAATGCGCGCATTCCATTTTCAGTTAAATATTTTTTAGTAGCCATACTTTTTGTGCTTTTCGATGTAGAAGTAATATTCCTTTATCCATGGGCCGTTAATTTTCGCGAAATGGGAATGGAAGGACTTATAAAGATGGTGCTGTTTATGGGCTTGTTGCTCGTTGGCTTTTTCTACGTCATTAAAAAAGGAGCATTGGAGTGGGAATAACGATGTTCCGATATTGCCCATAAGATAGGTGGGGCAATGATATATATCGGCACATGAACTCGTTAATAAATTGAATTATGGCAGAACTTACAATAGAACAAAAAGCACAACTGAAGGCAAGTGAACACGGCTACAACGGGCCCGGATTTCAGCTAACCTCCCTTGATAAGATAGTTGGCTTGGCACGTAGTAAAAGTTTATGGCCATTACCTTTTGCTACTAGTTGTTGTGGTATAGAATTTATGGCCACTATGGCATCTACTTATGACTTAGCGCGTTTTGGTTCAGAGCGCCCATCGTTCTCTCCACGCCAAGCAGATATGCTTTTGGTTATGGGTACTATTTCTAAAAAAATGGGACCGGTGCTGCGCCAGGTCTATGAACAAATGGCAGAACCGCGTTGGGTAATTGCTGTAGGTGCTTGCGCCACATCGGGTGGAGTTTTTGATACTTACTCTGTATTACAAGGAATAGACAAGATAATTCCGGTAGATGTATATGTGCCGGGCTGTCCTCCACGCCCGGAGCAAATTCTCGATGGTGTTATGAAGTTACAGGAGTTAGTAAAAACCGAATCTTACACGCGTAGAAACTCGCCTGAGTATAAAGCCATGTTGGCTACTTATGGTATTAATGTGAATTAAACATCGAGAAACAATGGCACTAGAGCATACTACTATTCAGGAAAAAATAACTGCCCGTTTTGGAGAAGCAGTTAGAGATTTTACAGAGCCATACGGCATGTTGACTTTCGAAGTTGACCGCGATAAAGCAATTGAGTTGATGCAGTTTTTGCGCGATGACGAAACACTTCGTTTCAACTTTCTTACTACCCTGGGTGCTGTGCATTACCCCGACAGCGAATTGGAAAAACAGTTTGCAGTTGTGTATCACATGCACAATTGGCTCGATAACGTTCGTATTCGTTTCAAAACATTCTTGAATGGCAAAAACCCGGAAATAGAAACTGCTACTCGTTTGTTTAACTGTGCTAATTGGATGGAGCGCGAAGCGTACGATTTCTTTGGGGTTGTTTTTACCGGGCACCCTGATCTAAAACGAATTCTGAATATGGATGAAATGGTTTCGTTTCCAATGAGAAAAGAGTTTCCACTTGAAGATGCAAACCGTACAGATAAGGATGATAGATATTTCGGACGAATTCCGCAGACCACTAACGCGAAATAATAATGAGTACATTACCTACAACGCTAACTATTGAAGAAAAATATGCTGACATGATTCGTCAGCGCGAGAATGAAGATGGAAGCGAACTTTCTATTCTGAATCTTGGCCCTACACACCCGGCTACACACGGCATTTTTCAAAACGTGTTGTTGATGGATGGCGAACGTATTCTCGATGCAGAACCTACTATCGGTTACATACACCGCGCATTTGAAAAAATTGCAGAGAACCGTCCGTTCTATCAAATTACTCCGCTTACCGACCGTATGAACTATTGTTCATCGCCCATCAACAATATGGGCTGGTGGTTAACAGTGGAGAAACTTTTGGGAGTTGAAGTGCCCAAGCGTGCACAATACCTGCGCGTAATCATGATGGAGTTAGCTCGCATTACCGACCACCTAATTTGTAATTCTATTCTCGCTGTTGACAGTGGTGCGTTCACTGGTTTTTTATATGTGATGCAATACCGCGAGAAAGTGTATGAGATTTATGAAGAACTCTGCGGTGCACGTTTAACTACCAACATGGGACGCATTGGTGGTTTAGAAAGAGATTTGAGTGATACAGGTTTCAGAAAACTTCGTGCGTTCTTGAAAGAATTTCCTGTAGCGTTTAAAGAATTTGAAACACTCGTATCGCGCAATAGAATATTTATGGACCGGTGTATAAATGTGGGCGGTATCAGTGCAGAAAAAGCATTGAGTTATGGTTTTACAGGACCTAACCTTCGCGCTGCAGGTGTTGATTACGATATACGAAAAGTTAATCCATATTCTTCTTATCAAGATTTTCAGTTTGATGTGCCTGTTGGAAAAACAGGCGATACATACGACCGCTATTGTGTGCGCAACGAAGAAATTTGGCAGAGTGTAAGAATCATTCAGCAGGCGTTAGACAACCTGCCCGAAGGCCCTTACCATGCCGATGTGCCTGATTATTATCTGCCACCTAAGGAAGAAGTTTATACCAGCATGGAAGCACTCATCTATCACTTCAAGATTGTGATGGGCGAAGTGCCGGTGCCTAAAGGCGAAGTTTATAATTGTGTAGAAGGTGGTAACGGAGAGTTAGGTTTTTACCTGATAAGTGATGGCAGTCGAGTTCCATACCGTTTGCATTTCCGCAGACCTTGTTTTATCTATTATCAGGCGTTTACCGAAATGATTAAAGGTGGATTGCTGAGCGATGCAATATTAATTTTGAGTTCGTTGAATGTAATAGCAGGAGAGTTAGATGCATAAAACCTAAATCCCCTAAAGGGGGCTTTAATACAAAACACGAAATGAGTTTAATAGTCAAGAGCCACAAAGAAGTAAAAGTAACCGAGCGTTTTCTTGCTCGTGTAGCAGAGTTAAAGTCGCGTTTCCCCGAAGGAAAACATAAAAGTGCATTGCTTACAATTTTGCACGAACTACAAAACGACAACGAAGACTGGTTAAGCATTGAGGCACAGGATAAAGTGGCTGAGTTACTTAACATTAAACCTATTGAGGTGTACGAAGTGGTTTCGTTTTATACTATGTATAACCAGCAGCCGGTTGCCAAGTATATGTTTGAGTTTTGCCATACTGGTTGCTGCATGACACGCGGAGTGGAAGATCTGATGGAATACACTTGTAAAAAATTAGATGTAAAGCAGGGGGAAATAACTGCCGATGGAATGTTTAGTGTAAAAGGTGTTGAATGCTTAGGCGCTTGCGGCTACGCTCCCATGTTGCAACTGGGCGATTTTTATCATGAGTTTCTTACTCCCGAAAAAATGGACGCCTTAATTGAAGATTGTAGATTCGGCAAAGTAGAGTTGATAAGTAAAGTGTAATAAACCTGCAGAAAATGGGCAAAAAAATCCTTTTAGAACACGTTAACGTTCCGAATATTCATACTTATGATGTTTACCGAAGCAAGGGCGGCTACGCTTCTGTAGAAAAAGCGCTGAAGATGGCGCCTAACGATATTGTAGAGGAAGTAAAGAAGAGTGGTCTTCGCGGTCGTGGCGGTGCGGGGTTTCCGACAGGTATGAAGTGGAGTTTTATTGACAAAAAAAGCGGACGCCCGCGCCATTTGGTTTGCAATGCCGATGAGTCTGAACCGGGCACCTTCAAAGATAGATACCTAATGGAAAAACTTCCGCACTTGTTAGTGGAAGGAATGATTACCTCAAGTATTGCGTTAGAAGCACATCTCTCTTACATCTATATCCGTGGTGAGTATATGTGGGTATACCGCATACTAGAACGTGCTATCAAAGAAGCGTATGCAAACGGATGGTTGGGAAAAAACATCAAGGGCAGCGGTTACGATTTGGATGTGCACGTTACCTGCGGTGCGGGTGCTTATATCTGCGGTGAAGAAACGGCTTTGATAGAGTCTTTGGAAGGAAAGCGAGGAAACCCTCGTATAAAGCCGCCTTTCCCGGCAGTGGTGGGCTTATATGGCAACCCTACAGTGGTAAACAACGTGGAAACCATTATGGATGTGCCGTGGATTATAATGAACGGTGGCGATGAGTTTGCTAAAATCGGAATCGGAAAATCTACCGGAACAAAACTGATTTCTGCTTCAGGAAATATTAAGAACCCCGGAGTGTATGAAATTGAATTGGGGATTACCGTGGAAGAATTTGTAATGAGTGATGAATGGTGTGGCGGTATGCAAACGGACCGCCCGTTGAAAGCGTGTGTACCGGGTGGTTCATCGGTGCCTATTCTTCCTGCTAATCTTTTGTTTAAAACAGCAAAAGACGAAACCCGCTTAATGACTTATGAAAGCATGAGCGATGGCGGCTTTGCTACAGGCAGTATGATTGGTTCGGGTGGATTTATTGTGTATGACGACCGCCAGTGTATTGTACGCAATACTTGGAATTTTTCGCGCTTCTATCATCATGAAAGCTGCGGGCAGTGCTCGCCTTGCCGCGAGGGAACAGGTTGGCTAGAAAAAATAACCTGGCGCTTAGAGCACGGCTACGGAAAAATGGAAGACATTGATTTGCTGTGGGATATTCAACGCAAAATTGAAGGCAATACTATTTGCCCGTTGGGCGATGCGGCTGCATGGCCGGTGGCTGCAGCTATTCGCCATTTCCGCCACGAGTTTGAGTATCACGTACGTTACCCCGAAAAAGTGAAAGACCGCAAGCACTTTGAAGCAGATCCATGGGAAACAGTAAAACACCTGATTACGAAGGAAGAACTGGTAGTCCTGTAGATCGAGTTTCGTTACATTAACGGTTAAACGCATTAATTTTTTGTGAGAAAAGATGGACTTCCCCTTTTCGGTTGTCTATTGTAATCAAATTGTACCTTTCTTTGACTATGTGCAGTTCTTTTGCGATAGTTGGCTTTTTAACATATTTATATATATTACTACATTGCTTTATGCGAGTTAAAAAATATGATATATAATTGTTTAACAAATGTTTTTTAAAAACTAAAAAGCAAAATTTATGAAACAGTCGTACCTTCTAATTCGCAAGAGTTTTTTATTCGTTTTTTTTGTTTCTCTGCTTACTATAACATCATGCAAAAAAAATAAAGACGATCAACCCCAGCCAATTGGCACGCTCGGTATACAGATAGTAATTCCATCAGGTGCTTCCATTGACTTGTCTAAAACAAGCGTGTACTCCTTATCTCAAAAATTCGGTGTTGGTTCAGATGGTAAGGCCACCATTGCGTATAATGCCGGAACATACGAAGTGGTTTTTCTTTTTAATGAAAACCATAAACCTGTAATGGCAGGAATTATCTCTGATGACAACAAAGAAATTTCTGTAGCCACCACAGCACAGGCATTGCTCTATTACGGATTGGGCATAATGTATTCGCGTAGCGATTTAGAGCGCATTGCCTACATCAAAAAAATACCTGCATACCCGCAATTTGCAGTGTTCAAAGCACAATTAGAACAGTTGTTTATTGCCAACCCCAATGTACTTACAACCGATGCATATAAAGAACCGTTCGTAAAAGCAGTAACCGATATACATAACAAACCGGTTCTTGATTTGATTGGCCGACAGATTAAAGTTCAGGATGCAGAAAGCTATAAAAGCGGTATGAAAGTAAAACCTCAAGCAGGTAGCGATGAAAACATAGAGATACTCAATACTTATGCACGCAGGGCGCATGCCTATATGTATAAAGTTGCTTACAGGGATAACACCAATTCACCACATACTCTGATTTCACAAATGCTGGATATTACAACATCAGATTATGACATGCCTGTGAAGGGCACTGCAGGATTATCAGAAACTTCAGGTCCTCAAGCCCTTCCATTACAGAGTAACGAAAAGGAATCTACGTGGAAGGTACGCATTATTGGTCCTGGTGAAATACAGTCCGGCATTACTATGACAGATGCAGAAAAAATAAAGTATGAAGATTTGTGTGTAGATTTTTTTGCGGCAGATTTATTGATGCCCCTACTTCTTAATGTTACTCACCACTCCAATCAGATGTATAAAGTACTGCCGAATAATATTCAGGTGGTTCGCGACTATATTGATGAAGTAAAAATTGCTTTAAGGCCATCTACTATTGATTTGGTGAAAGATGGTGAATTCGCTGAAGCTCTAAAAGATTTCAGCGACTATGCATTGTGGAGCTCTAACACCCGAGCCAAAATTTACAAAAACCTCATAAGTGGAATTCAGGCTGCGTCTGGCAATGCGCAGGAATTTCAGACTATGTCAAACATTGAAGAAAATCAAGAAATACAAACGGAGTATTCAAATTTTTTAGCAGACGGGCTTTTATCTTCTGTAATTGAAGCTTATGCAAATCCTGGGAATGCAGGTTCGGTATTAAAAAAAGCAAATCCGATAGATGAGCGCTTCACTATAGTTTCGGGCTGCAAAAATCTTGAAGAATGGACAGTGTTAAGTAAAGACAACGATGTATCTATTACGCCCAAAAACTCAACAGTTAATACTTTTACCAATCATACATTAACTGTTTCTGCTACCGGTGACCTTTCTACCGGAGAAAGCATAAAATATGTTTGGTCAACTTCTGGCCAGTTTGGTTACTTTAAGCCCGGTAATGTAACTACCACAAATCCTACAAACAGCACATCTATTATTTATTATGCAGAGGATGCGCCTGATGAAAGTAATATTGAAACCATCTACGTTCGAGCTTACATAGATGGGCCTAACGGTACACGAGATATAGGTACAGATACTGCCTATGTAAATGTGAAAAGTCTGTCAATAGTCATGAAGCCAAACGGAGCTACTCTCCGGCCTTCGTTTGGAACCTCTACAGTTACTTTAAGATTGTTGCAGGGAGACGGAACAGACCCCATAGTCTCCAACAACGTACTTTCCTATAAAGTAGTATGGAGCATACCTGGCACCTACGGGCATCTTGAGGGCAACACTACAGTTTATGAAACAACCACCAATAGCGTGCTTTACACAGCTACTGACGAAGATGTGCTTTCCGGAACTGAATCTATTACTGCCGAAGTATATGTAAAATCAACTTCGTACCCTAACTGGGTACTACTGCAAGAGGTGAAAGGTACAGTAAAAATAAATAATGACCCCAATTTGCTTGATTATTACGCACCGCTCACTACTTATCATCATGATAGAAACGATTGGCATTATACGAACTGTGGTGTGGCTATAAACCCTGTTGACGATGCAGTTTCCTACTCCGTAACCATTACGTTAGGGTATGGCGCCACGTATTCAGAAACATGGAATGCAACAACCCCCGGCTGGCTCTTTGGATATATGTATGGAATTGACCCTGCTACGACCGGTACATACTACGTAGGTTACGGTGCCTCTTGGGGAGGATGCTTAGACGGCAATTGCGATCATTATGTAGCCGACTGCAGTGGAGGGCAAGCTCATGTAACTATTAGGAAGAATTAATATCTATCAAATCAGAGTAAATCAGTAGAATCATGCTATACAAATTTATCACTCCTGTTTTGTTACTTATTGCAAGCACTACAACCGCACAAACGGTGGACTGGGCATCGAGCATTGGTCGTTTTTATTCTGACCGTGCTTTGTCTGTTGTTATAGATGGTCAGGATAATAAATATATTGGTGGGCATTTCACCGATACTGTAGATTTCGATTTAGGGGCAGGTACGGCAATTCGTGCGTGCGCACCTGATGGATATGGACGAGGGAATGCTTTTCTTCTCAAGCTAAACGCAGCCGATAATTTTAGTAAAGTAATTACCCTGGGCGATTATTCATTATACAGCTATGTGGGCATATCCTCCATGAAAAAAGATGCTGCCGGCAATTTGTTGGTTTTGGGGTATTTCAGCGGCACAGTAGATTTCGACTTAGACACTACGGTAAATAACGGCATATACCCAACCGGTGGCAATGCTTATTTTTTATTAAAGTTGGATGCCAACGAAAACTTTTTGTGGGTAAAGCAATGGGAAAATAGTTTTAGTGCGGGAAGCGGTAACGGTGAAGTAGAAGAAGGACCCGCCATGACAATTGATGCATCAAACAATATATGCATTGCCGGACGCTATAAAGAAGTTATAGATTTTGACCCCGACACCAGCAGCTTTATATTGGCATCTACAGCTCCAAGCGGATATGTGCTGAAGTTTGATAGCAACGGAGATTTTCTCTGGGTAAAAGATATTAAGGTAGATACCGCAGGAGCTAGTGGTCTTGTTTATCCGCGTTCAATTTCCGTAGATGCATCGGGGAATTTTTACGTATCCGGAGAATTTATGGGGACTGCTGATTTTAATCCTGATACAGTTGCCACTTCCATTTTATCCGATACCGTTCAAAAAGGGTTCCTCTTAAAACTCACAGCTAACGGCAGTTTTCAATGGGCGAAGAAGATTGGCGGAATGGATAACTCTCCTATATACTCTTACAACTATGCTAATGCAGTAGCTGTTAATGGAGCATCAGATGTTTTAGTTGCCGGTAGTTTTATGGGAACCATAACTATGGGTTCCACCACGTTAACATCTAATGGTTACTCCGATATTTTCATTGCTAAACTCGATGCTTCGGGCAATTACATTTGGGCAAAAAGCATTGGCAACACTTGGGATGGCGAACGGGCAACGCGCATAACACTCGATGCCTCAGATAATATATACCTTGCCGGAACTTACTCAGGAACATTAGATTTTAACCCGGGGGCAGGGGCATACATTATCACCTCTAACGGAAGCACCGATGCTTATCTGTGCAAGCTGAATACTGCTGGCGATTTTAGATGGGCCAAAAGTTTTGGCGGTTCAAATAATAGTGAACGGATCTATAGTGTAGCTGTTAATGGCAATAGTGTATACACAGTCGGGAAATATGAGGTACAAATGAACTGCGATAACGATGGCAGTTACTACATTGATGCAAGCTATATTGGCTCAGGAGGAGAACGCCCTGATGGGTGGATTGCAAAAATAAATCAGGGGATTACGGATGTTGCTGATGTATCTGAAAATTTAGATTTTTCAATTTATCCGAACCCTGCTGCTAACGAGTTTGTAATTGGCGTTTCAGAATTAGATAAAACAAATATTACTGCAACACTATTCAATGTGCAAGGAATGAAAGTTCAAGAGTTCTTATTGAACACATCTGTAACTCAAATTGATGTATGCAAACTGCAAAAAGGATTATATTTTTTGCAGCTTCAATCTAATTCCAATTTAGCTGTAAAAAAACTTTTGATAGAGTAATCGTATTACAATTCTGACAGACTTGCTTCATCGCCTTTCTTAGCTACAACATAGCTGCCCATTACCAGATAGTCAATATCTGCCAAGCTAAAACTACGCACGGCATCATAAGGAGAACAAACAATAGGTTCTCCTTTAATATTGTACGAAGTATTCACCAATACAGAATATCCGGTTTCTGCTTTAAATGCTTTCAATAGTTCATGCATTTGAGGATTTTCAGTTTCGTTTACAGTTTGAATTCGTACCGATTTATCAACGTGTGTTATAGCGGGCAATTTCCCCAGGTATTCGGGTAAGACATTATACACTAACAACATGTACGGGTTAGGGTAATCGCAATCGAAATATTTTCCACAATCTTCCTCTAAAACAATGGCGGCAAACGGACGGAAAGGTTCACGAAACTTTACCCGGGCGTTCAACACTTCCTTCATATCTTTCACCAAAGGTGAACCTATAATACTTCTATTACCAAGAGCCCGAGGTCCAAACTCCATTTTGCCCTGAAACCATCCTAATATCTTTCCTTCTGCTAATTTTTTAGCGGCAAACTTCGTATAGTCTGTTATCGTTTTCTTAAACGGCAAATCAAATTGACTCAAAGCTTTTTCATAATCTGTATCTGTATAGCCATTGCCCAAGAAAGCTGTATCCATCACAAAATTACGCGGCCTATCAAGAGTTTGATGATAATACATGAGTGCACTTCCCAAAGATGTTCCCGAATCACCGGCTGCGGGTTGAATAAAGATATTTTTGAAAATACCATGCTTAGCTATAAGGCCATTAGTAACACTATTGAGCCCTACCCCCCCTGCAATACATAAATTTTCACATTTCGTTTTATCGCGGAGTTTGCGTGCCATGTGCAGTATTACGTCTTCAACAATATGCTGTGCTGCTGCAGCTACGTTTAACTCTTTCTCCGTCCAATCTCTTCCTTCTATCTTCGATGGGCCAAACAAATCAGTAAATTTCTTGGTAACTCCAGTCTTTCGCGTATAATGGTAACTGAAGTAGCTCATGTCAATTTCAAATCCACCTGTCTCGGTAAGTTTTACTATGGGTTTCATTTTGATATACTCTTCACTATCGTGCTTGCCATACGAAGCCAAACCCATTAGTTTTCCTGGCCCCTCAATGAGTTTAAACCCCAAGTGTCTTGAAACAGCTTGATAAAACGCCCCTAACGAATGCGGAGTTACAACTTCATTGATTTTCGAAATCTTGTTCTCATTTCCGTAAGCAGTCATGGAAGTTGTCCACTCACCCGCACCATCTATTGTTAATATGGCACTCTCCTTAAAAGGAGAAGGGAAAAATGCACTTGCTGCATGACATAGGTGATGTTCTATTTGATGAAACTGAAACTTTGTTGGACGCTTTGTAGGAAACAACTGTTTAAGAGTTTTAGGCAACTTGTTCATGTCTTTTAAGTAATTCAACATGCCTAAATTTTCTTCTACGGTAAAGCTCTGTTGTTCGCGTAACAGATAAGGAACCTTATCCCAAAACTTAAACAAAAACACAGGAATTTTTGAATAGGATATGGAAGGTTTCCAAAAGAAAGTTACATGGTCAACATCAGCCAAATCAATTTTTGCATAATCAAAGCAAGCCTGAATAGCTTGTTGTGGTATTCCTCCGTAGTGTTTCTTTCTATTTAAACGCTCTTCTTCTACAGCAAATACTATCTTTCCATCAATAACTAAACTGGCAGACGAGTCGTGACCATAACAGTTAAATCCAAGTATTATCATTACTAATTATTATCAATAAGTGAAAGAAAAATAAAAACTGTAGAATAGCTACTCTCCTACTTTGCACTAACTAATTCTACGTCAAAAATTAGAGTTGCTTTTGCTGGTATAACAGGTGGGCGGCCTTGTTCGCCATATGCCAAAAAATAAGGGATAATAAGTTTGGCTTTGCCACCTTCTTTGAGTAGTGCAATGCCTTCGTCCCAACCTTTGATAACTCGCCCCATTCCCAATGGAAATTGAATTGGTTGATTGCGTTTATAGCTTGAGTCAAATACGGTTCCATTGGTCAGCATGCCTGTGTAGTGCACAGATACATTCTGATGTTTCTGCGGAAAATTTCCTGAACCTTCTGTTTCCATAATATAATGCAACCCGCTAGTTGTGCTTATTGCCATAGGGTAGTTTTTCTGCACAAACACATTGAACTCTGCTACAGCAGCTAACATAGCTTGCTCATGATGCAAGCGCATTTCTTCTAATTTTTTTTGGTAGTCGCTCACGGGGTTACCATTTAAGCAAGTAAGCGAATATGAGGGGGGCTACAATAGTAGCATCACTTTCTACAATAAACTTAGGTGTAGTAATATCTAATTTGCCCCAGGTAATTTTTTCGTTTGGTACAGCCCCTGAATAAGAGCCATAAGAAGTGGTGGAGTCTGAAATTTGGCAGAAGTAACTCCAAAACGGTACGTCAGTCCAACCTAAATCTTGATACATCATAGGAACTACACAAATAGGGAAATCTCCTGCTATGCCTCCTCCTATCTGGAAAAATCCTACACCTTTTCCTCCGCTATTTTTACGATACCATTCACTTAGCCATGTCATGTACTCAATGCCACTTTTCATGGTAGTTGGTTTTATATCGCCCTTTATGCAGTATGAGGCAAAAATGTTACCCATTGTGCTGTCTTCCCAACCCGGACAAATAATGGGGAGGTTTTTCTCAGCCGCAGCAACCATCCAGCTATTCTTAGGGTCTATTTCGTAGTATTGTTTCAACACTCCGCTATTCACCATTTTGTACATAAATTCATGTGGAAGGTAGCGCTCGCCTTTTGTATCAGCGTCTTTCCATAACTCATAAATATGTTTTTGCAGTCTTCTGAATGCTTCTTCTTCAGGAATGCAGGTATCGGTTACTCGGTTAAAACCATTTTCGAGTAAATCCCATTCTTCCTTTGGAGATAGATCGCGATAGTTTGGAACTCGTTTGTAATGTGAATGTGCTACCAGATTCATTAAGTCTTCTTCAAGATTAGCTCCGGTGCATGATATAATCTGCACTTTGTCTTGACGAATCATTTCGGCCAAAGAAATTCCCAGCTCAGCAGTGCTCATGGCTCCTGCAAGCGTTATCATCATTTTGCCTCCTTCAGCTAAATGTGTTTCGTAAGCTTTTGCGGCATCTACTAATGCGGCAGAATTAAAATGACGATAATGATGTGTAATAAAATCGCGAATAGGTGTAGCCATTATTATTTCTTATTTGTGATTGTTAAGTAAGCCGGGCGAAAATATAAAAGCAGCGGTAGCTTGAAAGCAACTTGACTATGGTAGGTGTTGATTGTATGAGGATGAATCAAATCAACAATATGCACCTACACACAATTTTGGAAGCGGCAATAAATCTATTTTGCGACTGAAGCACCTAACACCTTTGCAATAGTTTCGCCAATGGCTGCAGGTGAGTCAACAACAGTAATTCCACACTCGCGCATGATTTGCATTTTGGCTGCTGCGGTATCGTCTTTACCGCCAATGATAGCACCGGCATGTCCCATTCTGCGGCCGGCTGGGGCGGTTTGCCCTGCAATAAATCCCACTACAGGTTTAGTTCCATTTGCTTTGATCCATCGAGCAGCTTCTGCTTCTAATGATCCGCCAATTTCACCTATCATTATTATACCTAAAGTATCCGGATCGTTCATAAACAGTTCCACAGCATCTTTTGTTGTGGTACCTATTATTGGGTCGCCACCTATTCCTATGGCTGTTGAAACTCCAAGTCCCGCTTTTACAACCTGATCAGCGGCCTCGTAAGTAAGTGTTCCGCTTTTTGAAACAATACCCACTTTCCCTTTCTTGAAAACAAAACCGGGCATAATACCAACTTTGGCTTCTTCGGGCGTAATTACTCCAGGGCAGTTAGGGCCAACTAACCTTGTGGATTTTCCGTTCAGATAATTTTTAGCCTTAACCATGTCCTGTACAGGAATGCCTTCAGTAATACAAACCACAAGTTCAACACCTGCATCAGCAGCTTCCATTATTGCATCAGCAGCAAATGCCGGAGGCACAAAAATGATACTCACATCACATCCTGTAGCATTACGGGCATCTGCTACGGTATTAAAGACAGGTTTTCCCAAATGAGTTTCCCCTCCTTTGCCTGGAGTAACTCCACCAATTACATTGGTTCCGTAAGCAATCATTTGTTCGGCATGAAAACTTCCTTCTTTTCCGGTAAACCCTTGTACTACTATTTTTGAATTTTTGTTTACTAAAACACTCATATCAAATTTTATATTTTATAGTTTAATGAAATTACCTTTGACTTCTCTATTCTTTACGCTATTAATGTGTTAATATTTGGCGTGTCTTCTCAGATTTTTTAAAAAATCGCTGGCGAATATAAAATCAAAAAGTTCTCCTTCTGTAATTTGCATAATCTCATCTTTATTTCCCTCCCAGTATTTTAAACCCTCATGCAAAAACACCACTTTATCGCCAATGCCCATTACGCTATTCATATCATGCGTGTTGACCACTGTAGTCATATTGTATTCCTGAGTAATTTCGCGAATCAAATGATCAATAACTATAGCAGTTTTAGGATCTAATCCACTATTGGGCTCATCACAAAACAGATAGCGCGGATTCATGACTATAGCCCGTGCAATGCCTACCCGCTTTTTCATTCCCCCTGAAAGTTCACCCGGATATTTCTTATTAGTATTTGGAAGGTTTACCCTACTCAAACAAAAATTTACCCTTTCGGTTTTTTCTGCTGAACTCTGGTTTGTAAACATATCTAGCGGAAATCGAACATTTTCTTCTACCGTCATTGAATCAAACAGTGCTGTACCCTGAAACAACATTCCAATTTCTCTGCGTATAGATTTGCGCTCATGAAAGTCCATTTCGGTAATGTTTCGGTCATCATAAAGTATGCTGCCTTCATCGGGTTGAAACAACCCTACCATACATTTGAGAGTAACGGTTTTACCTGAACCCGATTTACCAATAATAAGGTTGCACTTGCCGCTTTCAAATTCAGCACTTACACCTTTAAGTACTTGTTGTGTGCCAAAGTTCTTTTTTATGTTTCGAATTTCAATCAACGTGCTTTGTTTATAAGAGAAAAAATGCCACAAAAAAGTTTACGATTATCATAACAATAGAACTTAGCACTACTGCCTGGGTGCTGCTTTTTCCTATCTCTACCGCACCGCCTTCTACTGTAAACCCTTTGTAGCAAGATATAGAAGCCATAATAAAACCAAACGCTACACTTTTCACCATCATAACAGTTACATCATAACTATCAAAGTTATCTGTAACCCCTCTAAAATATTCGGTTGTAGAATAAAAGCCACCCATTAAACCAGCACCCCATCCACCTAAAATTCCCAGAAACACAGCTATTACTACTAACATGGGAACCACAAATATCGAAGCTGCTATTTTGGGGCCAATTAGGTACGCCGGTGTGTTTACGCCCATAATTTCGTAAGCATCTATCTGCTCACTAATACGCATGGTGCCCAGTTCAGATGCAATGTTTGACCCTACCTTACCGGCCAACAATAACGCAGAAATTGTAGGGGCCAATTCAAGAATCATACCCTTGCGTTCAATAGAACCAATCCACCACATGGGTACTAGACTAATAGAGCGGAACTGATACGCAAACTGTACCGCGCTTACAGCACCAATAAATGTAGATACAATGGCTATAATAGGGAGCGAACCAATACCAATATCTCGTGCCTGCCTGAAAGTTTCGTTCCAGTACATCTGCCCCTTTTCCGGCTTCGAAAATGAGTTACGCATAAGTATCAAATAGCCCCCCAAATCCTCAAAGAATTTCATCATATCGTGGCTAAGAAAGAAATATTTTGAATAGTGAAAAACGAAAACAACTCACCTTGGTAATGCCGAATAGATTTTATGTTAGCACAATGAATAAAACAATTGTTGTTACAGGAGGTACGAAAGGTATTGGCAAAGCCATTGTGATGAAATTTGCTGCTGAAGGTTGGAACATTGCTTTCTGTGCAAGGAATATGGACGATGTTGACACACTGAAATCAAAAATCAAAAATCAAAAATCAGAAATACTGGCACTACCCTGCGATGTTACCAACCGCACCGAATTAAAAATCTTTGCAGATGCAGTGAGAAGCACCTTTCGGTCAATTGATATTATAGTAAATAATGCAGGAGTGTTTTTGCCGGGTGAGGTGATTAACGAACCTGAAGGAACCTTAGAAAAATTAATAGAAACCAATCTGTACAGCGCTTACCATATTACACGGCAGCTAATTTCAGTAATGTTAGAAAACAAAAGCGGGCACATTTTTAATATGTGTTCTGTAGCAAGTGTAAAGGCATATCCGAATGGTGGCTCGTATTCTATTTCGAAATTCGCGCTGCTGGGTTTTTCAAAAGCGCTGCGTGAAGAACTGAAACCGTACCAGGTAAAAGTAACTGCACTGGTTACGGGCGCTACACTTACTGATTCATGGCAAGGAACAAGTTTACCGGCTTCACGATTCATGAAACCTGAAGATGTGGCGCAAAGTATTTGGGATATTGCCCATCTATCCGAAAACACAGTAGTGGAAGAGGTATTGCTTCGACCTGTTCTGGGCGATATATAGAAGTATCTGTGTTGACACCGCTCTCTTAATATTTGTAAACTTCAATACCGCTACCTTTTTTCTTCGTGTTACAAAATTACTTTTGAACTAAAATAGAATCACATTATGAAAAGTATTTTTTCAGTCTTATTAGCGGCATTTATTGCATTTAACGTACATGCGCAAACTGCTGACAAAAAAGAGTCAGGTGGCGCTGTCATCATTAATCCTAACGCACCTAAGATTTCATTTACAGAAGAATTGTATGACTTTGGCGAAATACCGGAAGGCCCTCAGGTTACCCACGACTTTAAATTCAAAAACACAGGAAAAGAACCTTTAGTATTGTCGCAGGTAAAAGCAAGTTGCGGCTGCACTACACCCAGTTGGCCTAAGGAACCCGTGCTGCCCGGTAAAGAATCCTCTATTCTGGTAACATATAACACACAAGGTCGTGTAGGTAATTTCAGCAAAGCTATTACCATTACAAGTAACAGCGATTCACCTAGTCGTGTAATAAATATTAAAGGTGTGGTGGTAAAAGCAGAACCTGAGAAATCAGTACCCATGGAAACGCCAAGTATGCTTTCTCCCAAAAACTAGATTTTTTGTTTTATCATAAAAAAACTCCGCCCAATTAAGCGGAGTTTTTTTATGTCTTCTTGTAGTCAGTTTTTAAAACATGAAAAAATTATTCTCTAATCTCACCTTTCCTCTGTTGTAAGATTGTCAATACTAAGTAGTAGTTGTGATAACTTATGTTCTACTCAGTTAAGTTATTTTTTATCTCTAAAAACAACGAATCTAAAATTTTGTCTTCTTCAATTATGTAGTTTCCTTTTGCAATCTCTCTGTTCACAAAACTAATTCTCTCTGCAGTAAGCGGATGCGTACTCATAAACTGTGAAAACTCAGGGGCTTCGCCCTCCTCTTTTTCTAATGCTTCGAACAGGTGTTTCATTCCAGCAGGATTAATTTTTCGATGCTTCATTAATCGCAAGCCATTTTCATCGGCTTCATGTTCTAACTCTCGTGAATATCCGAGTTGTTTTATTTGGTTGGCATTTTCTATGACAACTGCAGTAATACCACTTGCATCACCAAACAAAATGCTCAGCAATAGGTAACTGCTTAGCGATCGGAATATATTTTTTGTACTGTGCCGTAACTCTACATGCGAAAACTCATGTGACATTAGCGCGGATAACTCATCGGCATTGTCCATAGCGCGAAGAATTCCCTCATACACAACAATTCGACCACCCGGCAATGCATAAGCATTTACAACTTTATCTTTTACAACAACCGGTTGTATTTGGTATTTACTCTTGTAATTTAAATGTGAAAAAAACTGCTGCAAACGCCTCGAATTATCATCATCTATTGAAGTAGAACTAACCATTTGCTCATAGGTGGCGTCTCCTAATTTTTGTTCCCATTCAATTGGCACTGTAGTCGCAATACGTTCAGCTGCAGTTGGCAAAAAAACAAAATAAGCTAATGCCAATATCCCAACAAACATTACTCCTAACGCAAGAAGGCCCATAAAACCTGTGCTAAAAACAAAACTATAAGCGCTTTTATGAAACTTTGCTTGGGGGTATTTAACTCTTAATGCATTAGCAAAACTACCACCAGTAACTTCTATATACTGAAATGGAAAATTACCATACTTTAAGTACACTTTACCTGAATCAGACAAATCATTGTTATGGATTTTACCTATATCCCAATTAATATTTTTGACATCACCATTTTGACTGTATGTAATCTGCAATGCTTCATCCAACAAATTAACTTTGGCGGGGTAACCGGCAGAACTTTGGCCATCAAAGTAAATAGCTTCAATAATCATGTAGTGCATTACTAAAAGTCAAGGCCAATGTCCATCATATCTAACATATCGTCTCCTGTAGCATCGCTATAATCTTCTTCAGTTTGAAGCACTGTGTCGGGGTTAAATGCACCAGCTAATTCTACATTATCTACAATCATCCTGGTATTTCGTAATAGTGCCCAAGGTGTGCCTAAGCCAAGTGTAAGCACAATCAAGAAGTAATTTATCAACCCTGTAACAAAAATATCACCGGGTGTGAGGTGTGATTTAAAATTATACACCTGCCCATGTTGCTCAAGTTGTGTATGGTTTACTTGAAAGTGATTGAGATTGCGCATGTACCAAAACAGATATATACCAAAAGTTACAACGCTCAACAACAACCCTTTTAAATTTATCCAAAAGAGTTCTCCTCCTTCTCCGTCAAAATTGAATTTTACATTTCCACACCTTACATGGCTTTCTATGTATCTGCGCAAACTACATTGAAACCAACTCCCATATATTCCTAGTGTAAAAACAGTTAGTAGCACACCTTTAATGCAAACACCAAACAGTTCAGGTAAATTTCCTCGATAACCAAAATGAATTCCCCTCCATGAAGTACGGCTCATGCGGTAGCGTAAACTTCCGTGAATGGCTATTGGGATAATAGCAACGTATAATAACAATGCAATAAATAAAAGTAAAATGCTGTTTGAAGCTTCTCCTGCAAAAAAAACAGCAGTAACTAAACCGAAAACTAAGATTGCTTTAATAAACCCTTTAAACATTTCTTTTCCGGTTCCATGAAATGAAAACCGGCTACCTGCAAATTCCGTTTCGCCATAAAGGTATTGCAGGTTTTTAGCGCGAGCCCACGGATAGTATAACCCAAATGTGATAGTAGTAAGTATTAAATTGACTATTAAAATAGCGAAGTACTTACTACCCTCTCCGTAAAACTTTGCTCTAGTAGAAATTATCTCCATAAAGAAGTGGTTTTATTTTATTAATGTTTCAGCAAGGTATAATTTAACCCGTGAAGCCAAATAATTTCCTTCTCCAAATCTGAAAACAATTTTTCAGCCATTGCAAAATGGTTATTCTTGACAATAAAACATAAACTATCATGGAATACAGAAGATTAGGAAAAAGTGGCTTACAAGTAAGCGCACTTTCTTTAGGCAGTTGGGTAACTTTTGGCAACCAAATTAGTGATGAAGTAGCCGAACAATTGATGATTAAGGCGTATGATGCCGGGGTAAATTTTTTTGATAACGCTGAAGTATACGCACACGGTAAGAGCGAAATTGTAATGGGTAATATTCTAAAGAAGTTGAACTGGGATCGCGATACATGGATGGTGAGCTCAAAAGTTTTTTGGGGTAGAACAAACCCGCAGAAGCCAAATCAACGGGGGCTTATGCGTAAGCATGTAGTAGAGGCTTGCCATGCTGCATTAAAGCGGTTACAGGTAGAATACCTTGATATGTATTTTTGCCATAGGCCAGACATAAATACACCCATAGAAGAAACCGCCTGGACGATGCACAACTTAGTTTCACAGGGAAAAATTTTGTACTGGGGAACTAGTGAGTGGACTTCTCAGCAAATTACGGAAGCGCACTACTGGTGCGAAAAGCACAATCTTATAGCACCGGTAATGGAGCAACCTCAATACAACATGCTTCACCGAAAGTTTATGGAACGTGATTATATTCCGTTGTTTGAAAACTTTGGGTTAGGAACCACAATCTGGAGTCCGCTTGCCAGCGGATTGTTGACTGATAAGTACTTTGATGGCACCCATCCGGAGAATACCCGTATGGATCTTATGCAATGGTTAAAAGAAAGAGCTTTGGGGGATATGGAAAAAGTGGAAAAAGTTCAAAAACTGCATGTTTTAGCTAAAGAGTTGCAAATACCACTTTCACACTTGGCGTTGTGTTGGTGTTTGAAAAATAAAAATGTATCAACAGTTATATTGGGAGCTTCTAAAGTATCGCAGTTAGAAGAAAACCTAAAGTGTTTCGATTCGTTACCTAAGTTAACTGACGCAATAGCAGAAAAAATTGACTCAATTCTGCAGAATAAACCTCAGTTAGTAGTGTATTAGCACAAAAAAAGCGATGGTTTCGGCCATCGCTTTTTTTGTGCTAAGTGTTGATTTATTCGGCAGTTGCAGCTGTTTCTTCTGCCATTCTCTTTTCTTGAATACGCGAAGCTTTACCGCTGCGTTTGCGTTGGTAAAACAACTTGGCTCTGCGAACACGCCCTACTTTGTTAACTACAATTTCATCAACAAATGGAGACGAAAGCGGAAAAACACGCTCTACACCTACACCATTGCTCATTTTACGAACTGTAAACATTTTGGTTGTTCCTTCACCACGTACCTGAATAACATCTCCACGAAACTCTTGAATACGCTCTTTGTTTCCTTCGGTAATTTTATAGGATACTGTGATATTATCACCTGCTGTAAAGCTGGGATGAGTTTTTGTGTCAGCAAAAAGCGCATCAGCTACTGCTTTTAATTTCGGATTCATAATTGTTGTTTTTGTATTAAGGCGGGCAAATGTATAAATGTTATCGAAAAATGAAAACATCTACCACATCTCAATACAGTACAAATCAACACCTAACATAAACCGTCTAAAAAATCGAAAATAGCTGAATAAACTTTTTCCGTATCGGCATCTGAAATACAATAAGGCGGCAATATGTAGATTACGTTGCCTAACGGTCGTAAAATAATCCCTCGTTTTAAAAAGAAACTATATGCCTTATCTCGCGTTGTATTCAGGTAGCCTGTTTTTTCATTGGTTTTAACCTCAACAGCAACAATAGTACCGCGGTGGCGAACTTCTTTAACCGTCTTATGCTTGCTAACTGTTTCTACAAATTTTAGGTGAAGATTGCTAATTGCATTTACCTTTAACATAGTGTCTTCTTGTTCAAAAAGTTCCAGTGACGCAATAGCAGCTGCGCATCCTAACGGATTTCCACAATAACTATGTCCATGAAACAGCATTTTGCTTTTTTGATCTGAAAGAAAGGCGTCATACACAAATTGTTTACAAGTGGTGGCAGCAAACGGCAAAAAACCTCCCGTAATACCTTTCGATAGACTAATAATATCAGGTTTACTTTCGCAGTAATCAGTAGCTAAAAACTTACCGGTTCGACCAAAGCCAGTCATAACTTCGTCAGCTATGGTTAACACACTTTGTTGTTTACATACTATCATCAACTCTTCCAATATAGCAGCCGGATACATCAACATGCCTGCACTTCCCAGCACTAACGGCTCAAAAATGAAAGCCGCAATTTGGTTTGCATCTGGCTGAGTCAACACCCGGGTTAACTGCTCAACAACTACGTGTCCATTTTCTGAGTTTGGTGTATCAATAAACTCTACGTCAAACAATAACGAATGATACGGGCGAGTAAACACCCCACGGGCACTCACGCTCATGCTACCGAAGGTATCTCCATGATAGGCGTCTTTAAAGCAAATTATCTTTCTCCGCTTTTCGCCCTTGTTGCTCCAAAACTGAAACGCCATTTTAAGTGCCACTTCAACTGCTGTGCTCCCGTTGTCGCTATAAAATACCTTATGATGAAACGGAATTTTTTCTAATAGCATTTGTGCTAGAACTTCAGCGGGTTCATGAGAAAATTCTGCAAAAATTACATGCTCTAGTTTTGCTGCTTGATTTGTAATAGCACTGACTATATAAGGATGAGCATGCCCATGAATATTGGTCCACCAACTTGATACAGCGTCTAAATACTTTTTACCCTCTACATCATAAACATAAGATCCCTTACCTGTGGAAATTGAAATAACTTCAGCTCCCATCATTTGCGTATAGGGGTGCCAAACCTTTGAATGACTCTCTTTTGTTTTCACAAACTGTAGTGTAGCGACAATGAAAGTTTAAGTTTATTAGCCTGTGAAACAACAAAGTTTTTGTCCAAATCTTTTGTTTCATCTATATGACCTATTACAGGAAGTTGACTAAAGTGCTGAACTATTTCTTCGTTATCATTGTAGTTGTTACCTGAAACCATTATACCTATCAACTCTACTCCTCTTTCTTCCAAAAATTGGCAAGTTAACAGCGCATGGTTAATACTACCCAAATAGTTGCGCATTACAACTATTACAGGCAATTTTAAGTACTCTACCACATCAAACATAACAAGCTCATCGTTTAATGGAACCAAAATACCACCGGCACCTTCTATAACAAGTTTATTTCTGGTTTCGGGTAGCTTCAGTTTCTCAATTTCAATTCTTACTTTTTCGTTAGCAGCTGCAAAATGAGGAGAAGCAGCTTCTCTTAGCCTATAGGCTTCAGCATGGGTTTTTGACACCGGATTTGCCACATGCAAACGCACAAAGTCGGTATCAGTGTTTTCTAAGTTTCCAGCTTGTATAGGTTTCCAGTAATCTGCCTGGAGCGCTTCGCAAAGTATGGTGGCGGCTACTGTTTTGCCAACGTTAGTTCCAATGCCGGTAACAAAAATATTTTGCGGTAATTCAGGCTTCACTATTTACTATTGCGTGCACAAGGTTAGTTACTTCTTCTTCAGTATTAAAACTATGCAAGCATATTCTAATTCGTTCCATACCTTTGGGCACAGTGGGAAATAGTATGGCGCGCACATCAAACCCTTTTTGTTGAATTTTTTTTGCCATTTCTTTAGCCCGACTATTACCTGTAACTAAAACAGACTGAACTGGCGAATCTCCATTCATCAATTGAGTATGTTTAAGTTTTGCCTTTTGGCATTCTTCTCTAAAATGCTTAACCAAATTAAAAAGCATTTCCCTTTGATTACCTGCTTCGGGCAAAAACTCATACGCGCATTTTATAGCGGCCAATGTATGCTGTGGCAATGCTGTGGAGAAAATAAATGGGCGGCAAAAATTTATCAGAAAATTCCTGGTGTTCTCGCTGCATAGCACTACAGCTCCATGAACGCCCAGCGCTTTGCCAAACGTGTGAATGCGAATGATAAACTCAGGTGTTTGTGTACATGCTTCCGAAAATAGCGATGAGTAAACACCTTCTCCTTTTGCTCCGAAAATTCCTGTAGCGTGGGCTTCATCAATTATTAAACCTGCTTCGTACTTCTTGCACAACTCAACTATTTCACGCAGCGGAGCAAGATCACCATCCATAGAGTAAACAGACTCAACAACTATATACTTTAACCCCGAAGCCAACCTAAGTTTTTGCTCCAGCGAGTCTATATTGTTATGTAAAAATGAAACAGCAGTTGCTTTACTATTGCGCATGCCATCATGTGCGGAGGCATGAATCAGTTCATCGTATATAATGGTATCTCCTTTGTACGGCAAAGCGGAAAGTAACCCATAGTTAGCATCGAACCCCGAATTGAAAATGAGTGCCGCTTCCGCCCCATGAAATTCTGCAATCAACTTTTCTAAATCCTCTGCATACTGACTGTTACCTGAAAGCAACCGTGAGCCGGTACTGCCCAATGGAGCAGATTCAACTCGGTTCAACTCTTGTTGCAGGCGATGTTTTAGCTCGTGGCTCTTGGCAAACCCCAGATAGTCGTTAGAAAAAAAATCAACTAATCCGTGAAGTACATTCAGTGTACGATAGTTATTCTGTTCTTTCCGGCTATTAAGTTTTGAAAGTATATATCTATCAATTGAGTTACTCATGTTTTACTGAAACAAGATAGCTGATTAAACAACGGAGGTAAGATTCTCTTTCTCCTGTTTAAATGATTCGCGAGGTTTCAGACCTAACAATTCAAACATTTCACGGTCTGCCATAACTCCCGGGTTGGGAGTGGTTAAAAGTTTTTCGCCCGAAAAAATAGAGTTTGCCCCAGCCAAAAAGCAAAGTGCTTGTTGCTCACAACTCATCTCATTTCGACCGGCACTTAACCGCACCATTGCCTTGGGCATAAGTATTCTTGCCGTAGCTACCATGCGTATCATTTCCCATACCTGCACCCTCTCTTTGCCTTCCAATGGAGTACCTTTTACACTCACTAATGCGTTAACAGGAACACTTTCAGGATGTTGAACTCTGGTAGCAAGAGTATGCAACAACTTGATTCTGTCATCATCCGTTTCGCCCAATCCAATAATTCCACCGCAGCACACGCTAAGGCCTGCTTTTTCTACGTTGTCAATAGTTTCAAGACGGTCTTTATAAGTTCGGGTTGATATTATTTCACTGTAGTGCTCATCGCTAGTGTCAAGATTATGGTTGTAAGCATACAAGCCGGCTTGTTTAAGTCGCTGTGCTTGTTGTTCGGTTAACATGCCTAAGGTGCAGCACACCTCTAAACCAAGTGCATTTACACCTTTCACCATATCTATTACATTATCAAAATCTGTATTGTCTCTAACGTTCCGCCAGGCTGCACCCATACAGAAACGTGTAGATCCGCCATTTTTAGCATCGAGCGCTTTTTCTATTACTTCCTCATACTTCATTAACTTATGGGCATCTATACCGGTGTCGTAACGTGCTGCTTGGGGACAATAAGCACAATCCTCAGAGCAACCACCCGTTTTTACTGAAAGCAGGGTGCAAACCTGAACCTCACCTACCGGTTGATACTCTTTGTGAATTTGAGAAGCCCGAAGCATAAGTTCTACTAAGGGCGAAAAATATATTTCTCGTATTTCGTCAATTGTCCAGTTGTTTTTAACCATAAGTATGATTTAAATAAGGGTGATTTAGAGAATCGGACAAATATAAAAGTGCAGAGGAATTAATTTTGGGTTTGTACATTCATTCCTACTTCAGTAGCTACATATCTTCACGTAGCCTTCATCTTAGGTTTGCAACTTTGATTCAAAGTATTTGTGTCTAATAATCAGGCACTTATGAGCTTTACTAGTAAAGCATCGCAGTTTTTGTAACCTTTTTAAAGATGGTGCCGTAAACAGATACATAATAGTACAAAAAATGAAAAAAATTTACATCACCCTCGCAGCCATCTTCACTCTTGCAGCAGCAAACGCTAAGACATATACTGTAGGTTCCGGTAAATGGAACGATGCCGCTGTATGGGGAGGTGAATACATTGGTTCTACTATTAAAGCCGAAGATGAGGTTATAATTACCGGTCAGGTAACAATGAATACCTCAATTGTTGTTGAAGGTACACTGAAAGTTGAGAAAGGAGCCGGTATTGTAGGAAACAAAGACCTTGTGGTGGCAAAATCAGGCAAGTTTGTAAACAATGGCAATACGGTAGTAAAAAGGATTGTAAATGCAGGTACCATTAATAACAACATGATATTGGAAGCTATGATGGATATTACTAACCAAAGCAACATTGAAAACAACAACAACATGGTGGCCGGCAATAACTTCGATAACTTTGGTGGTAACGCAGCCGGTAACGGGGGGGCTTATTTCGTAAACAATAACATTTCATCTTCACCATCAGCTAAGTTTGGCAACGATGTAAGAGTGTTCTACGGAAACATTATTGAAAGCCAAAATGCTTCTGCTTCTGATTTAAACCTAGATGCTACTGTAAAAGCAAATGAGGTGGTGTTGAGTGTAACTAACCCCACTAAAATGAACGTAGCCGCTTTTTCTATTGAAAAAAGTAACGATGGCAAAAACTTTACTCTGGTAGAAATGTTGTCGAACAATACGAATGGCGCAAACATGACTTATACAGACAATAAGGTTGACAACAACCTTACCTACTACCGTGTAAAAGCAATCAACACATCAGGTGAAGAAACAACACTTCCTTTGGCTACTGTAAAAGCAGCCAAGTAAAACAGAGATACAACGAACAAGCTACAAAAAAGCGAGCCCCGTAAGGTTCGCTTTTTTGTTTGTGGTAACAGATAGTTTATTTCAACCTATTCAAGAGGTTTTTACCTGTAACTGCGCTGGCGGTAATCAATCCACTGAAAAGAGCCCCCCCTACCCCGCAACTTACTATATCTTGCCCGGTAAGAAACAAGTTTTTAACAGGTGTTCTAGATCGAAGAAATTTTTGTTCGAAACGCTGAGTAGTGTGATCTATACCATAAATTTCACCGTATTCGTAATTGGCAAAATGTGCAGTACTTAGAGGTGTAGATAACTCGTAGTAGTCTATCTTTCCTTTAAGTTCGGGGTGTTTCTTGTAAAGTTCTTCGAGCAGTCTTTGTGAAAGTTTTTCCTTAAAGGCATTATAGTCTTCTCCGCGTTTCATCCAGCGCTCATCTTTCCACTTTTCGTACCAGCTAAAAGGCGATAGTGTAACAATTTCAATGGTGGTTTTTCCTGCATAGCGGTTGTCCCAATCCGGATCTTTGCTGCTAGGAAAAGAAATATAAACTACCGGCAATGGCGCGTCAGGGTTGTTTACATAGTCTTGTATATTTTTATCATGATCGTAATTATCGGGAAAAATCCAGTAGTTAGACTTACCGAGTTTAAGACTTTCATTCGACTCATTAATTCCAATATACAAACACACATGCCCAACCGATGGGGCAAGTTTGTTTAGGAGTGTTTCAGTTGCAAGCTTTTGTTTTTCGGAAACAGGCAATAAATGCCGATATGTGTTGTAGATACCTGCATCACTAATTATCACCGGGGCAAAAAACTCTTTTCCATCATACATGCGCACACCCGTAGCTTTACCGTTTTGCACTATTACTTCGCTTACTTCAGCGTTGGTAAATACCTGGCCCCCTGCATTCATTATTGTTGGAGCTACCGATTCGTATATCTGCTGAGCACCACCTACGGGGTAGCAAGCGCCTTTCATATAATGTTTAACCAGAGCTGCATGCATTAAAAAGCTACTTTGCCCGGGAGGAAGTCCATAGTCGCCATACTGCGAAGTAAGCACGGCTATCAGTTTCTTGTTATGAGTAAGCCCTTGAAGAACTTGTTGTGTAGTTAGATTTCCCTTTAATCCGTTTTTACGCAGCAAACCGCCAAATAGCAGACTCATCCAGTTGGGAAGAAGTTTTTCTGCAAAAAACCACCGCTGGCTTTTTTGTGTGGCATAAACCAACTCTACGTATTGATCAATTGCTTTTTCTTCTTCCGGGAAATACAACTTCATTTTTGTTTTAAACTCCTCAGTACCTGCCGGAAACTCATATCTATCGTTACCATAAAAAGCAATATCGTAGGGGCTGCCCATTTCGGCCCATCTCATTCTGCCCTCTGAGATGTAGTTAAACATTTTGCTTAACTCAGTGTTGGGGCGGTGCACATCTCCTATATAATGCACTCCAACATCCCATTCATACTTGCTACGAGTAAATACATGCGTAAATCCACCGGCAGTATAATGCCGCTCCAGCACTAAGACTTTGTTGCCTTCTTTGGCCATAAACGCAGCGGTGGCAATACCACCCATGCCCGAGCCAATAACTATAGCATCGAAGTTGCCTTCCACTTTTTGCTGTTTGTAAGACTTTGTGAGTTGTTTCATGGCATTATTTTAAAGCAATGTTTTCAATTCTTTTAGTTCAAAAATGTGGTGAGTAACATTTTCGCGAAATGGTTTACGGTGTGGGTTAAAAAATACCTGATGCATACCTACCCTCTTGGCTCCCACAATATCGGTGTTATAATTATCGCCAACCATTATACACTCTTCTGCATGTGTATTTGCACGCTGCATGGCCAAATCGAATATGGCTTTGTCAGGTTTTTGAGTACCGGCTTCTTCACTTATAATAATATGTTCAAAAAAAGGCTGAAGCCCGCTATGCTCTAATTTAATCCATTGTACTTCGGCAAAACCATTGGTTATTAGATGTAGTTTGTACTTTTGTTGTAAATACGACAACACATCCATAGCACCCGGGAAAAGTGCGGTCATTTTAGGACTAATATCTAAGTAACTTTGAGCCATTACCTCTGCTAAATCAGAGTCATCTACACCAAACTCTTTTAGGGTGTCATAAAACCTGCCGTGTCGCAGTTTTTCTTTAGTTACCATGCCATTATGATATCGGGCCCAGTAACGGTCATTGATTGACTTATACCGTTGGTGAAAATTTTCAAAAACCGGAATATTACGTTCTATTAGTTTTTCACGTTCATAAATTTGAAGTAACGCCTGTTTTGAATTGGAGTCAAAATCCCAAAGCGTATGGTCAAGGTCAAAAAAAATATGTTTGTAGATTGTCAAAGGGGTGTATTAAAATGCCAAAGTATTTAAGGTGTACAGAGCCGTGTGTTTGCTATCTTATTTCCTGGCAAAGTTCAATCAGCACTCCGTTGGTAGTTTTAGGATGAAAAAAGATAACAAGTTTATTGTCGGCACCTTTAAAGGGTTGGCCGCTGCCGGTGGTTTCGAACCCCTCTGCTTTTAGCCGCACAGTTTCCTTTTCTATATCTTCAACTTCAAACGCAATATGGTGGATTCCTTCTCCTCTTTTTTCAATAAACTTAGCAATAGCGCTCTCCGGATTCTGCGCCTCTAATAGCTCAATTTTGTTTTCACCGGTTAAAAAAAACGAAGTACTCACTTTTTCGCTCTCCACGGTTTCTGTTTTATAGTGAGGTTGGCCCAAGAGTTTTGCAAAAAGCAAGTTCGATTTTTCTAAATCTTTTACAGCAATACCAATGTGTTCTATGCGTAACATGTGTCAAAATTTCTGGTAAATGGCAAAGGAATGATTATTGTATAAATTTGCACCATTAAAATTATTGAACATGTTATTTGTATCAGAATCGGCAAAAAAGAAAATTGAAGCCATAAAGTTAAACGACAACAAACCCGATCACTTTCTGCGAATTACAGTAAGCGGGGGTGGTTGTTCAGGTCTTTCTTATAAAATGGATTTTGATACTGAGTTAAAAGCTGACGATCAGGTGTTTGAAGACAAAGGAATAAAGTTAGTTACTGACCTTCGCTCGTTTTTGTATGTATGTAACACTACCCTCGATTTTTCAGACGGCTTAAATGGAAAAGGTTTTGAGTTTAAAAACCCTAACGCTACACGCACCTGTGCATGTGGTGAAAGTTTTGCTGTATAGTTTAGCGTGAACAACTCTTACTCGTAACGCAGGGCTTCTACAGGGTCAAGTTCAGATGCACGCATGGCCGGGTATATGCCTGCGGCCAAGCCAACCACAAAGGTAAACAGCCATCCACCCAATACCCACACATAAGGGAAAATAAATCCGGTTTTCAAAAATACACCAACCAAATTTCCCATGCCTATTCCCAGTATAATGCCGGCAATGCCGCCAATCTGACAAATCACCACTGCCTCTGTCAAAAACTGTATTCGAATTACACGCTTAGTGGCTCCGAGTGCTTTGCTTATTCCAATTTCACGAGTGCGTTCGTTTACACTCACCAGCATTATGTTCATGAGGCCTATGCCGGCACCTATGAGTGTAAGTATGCCAATTACCACGGTGGCAATTTTTACGTACTTCAACTGGTCTATAATTTGGTCGGCCAGGCGTTCACTTTTGGCAATGTCGAAATCATTTTTGTCGGCCAGGCGTAAACGCCTGATACCGCGTAGTACACCCGTTGCTTCATCAATAGCCAAATCTAGCTCTGATGCATCGGCTACCATAATATTTAGGTTATAGCTAAGGTCATCTGACGGAAAGCTGTACCGTGCATTTAATACCGGTACCACTACCTGGTTGTCGGTGGCTACCTGGCTGGCTCCTTTGCTAGCCAGCACACCTGTTATTTTAAACTTTTTGGTACCAATGCTAACGGTTTTGCCTATAACTGTATCGTACGGCTCAAACACTTTGGCAACTACATCTTTACCGAGTAGTATAACATCGCTGCCGTTTTCAATTTCAGTTTTCGAAAAATTTCTGCCTTCAGCAATACTTTGCCCACTTACTTTTAAATAGTTTTCATCGGCACCAAATACTTTCACGTTTGGGTTTGTTTTTTTCGACTCGTGTTTAACTATAGCAATGCTGTTTACCACTGCACTTACTGATATGGAAGCCGGATAGGTAAAGTTTTGCTTAAAATCATTTATCTGCTGAAGTGTAATAGGCGGGTTTTCTTCTTTCCGATGCTTACGTTCTCCGCCTCTTTTTCTAATTGATGAGCGGTTGGTAATTGAAAACGTATTCGACCCCATTTCACTAAAGCTAGTCAGCATTTTACCGCGAATTCCTTCGGTGGCAGTTAATATGCCTATTAGAGCGGTAATACCAAACATAATAATTGACAATGTAAGGATTGTACGCAAAAGGTTAGCCCGTATGGTTCTGAGAGCTAATCGTATATTTTCAGTAAGATTCACAAAACTGTTTTGTGCTTTACTGCTTAAGCGTGCCTATATACAGCACCATAGCATCAATTTCTGCATCATCATACAGGTTACCGTAGGCCGGCATGGTGCTTTTGCCTTTCTTAATCAGTTCTTTCTGTTGTTCGGCAGTCAGTTGAGTAACCGATAAATCTTTAGCTCCGCTTAAGTTAAGTTTACCATCTGTGCCGTGGCAGGTAGCGCAGGTGTTAGCGTAAATAAGCTTTCCCTTTTCTATGGGGTCTTGAATAGATGAAGTTTCAATCTTATCACCGGCTTTGCTTTTCTTACTCATTTCGCTTAATCCATACGCCATTACTATCAAGAAAACAGATAAAAAGGCCAGTGCTTTGTTTTTGCGCTTAAACCCAATAACGGCAATGGGTATAGAGGCAAATACACAAATCAGTTTTATGATAATAAAATTGGTAATTGCTGCTCCTTTTATGAGCATACCTCCACCGGTGAGTAGAAACCCAACGCTGATTATCATTTCTATAATTCGGGTTTTTTGAGAATAGCGTTCGAGATGTTCGGTGCGGTTTAAAAGCAACAGCACTAACTTTAATACATAGTGAAGAAGAAATAAGATTACAAATAGCTTGTGGCTGTGTAGCAAACCTGTGTACATAAATTATGAATTTTAAGGGCTGAAAATATAAATCAAGAGGTTACTGAGTATAAAATTTACATGAATCGTGTTTATGACACCAACGTCAACTATAAACAGGCAACTTAGCCCAAGCACGCACAAGGCTCAAGAATAAAAGAGGAGTTCTACATCCCTGTCTTTTATTTCGCTATGGTTAAAGAGCGGCCCTGCACGTGGGTGTGCTGTCGGGCAATTTGCGAGTTATTGCCGGCATATTGTTTTGGGTTTTGAAAGGTTAAAAAATGGTGTTTTTGCTTAATTGATTCATTTTCAAAGATGACGAGAGAGTGTTTCTTGTAAGAAATAAGCTCTCGTATGGTTACTAGAGGGCATTTCTTTTAAGAAATAAGCTTTCGTATGGTTACTAGAGGACGTTTCTTCTAAGAAATGAACAGTAGTATGGTTACTAGAGGGCGTTTCTTCTAAGAAATAAGCAGTAGTATGGTTACTAGAGGACGTTTCTTCTAAGAAATGAACAGTAGTATGGTTACGATCATGTTTTTCTTTGGAGAAGTAAACAGTAGCATGGCTACGAGGTGTGGTTTCTTTAAAGAAACAGTTGCGCGTATGGTTACTGCCGGGTATTTCTTTTAAGAAAAAGGCCGTAGTTGTTCTGTTTAACCCATATCATTGTTTCAAAAGACTACAACACAAAAAAAGAACCCCAACGCTTCTATAACCATACAACTTCTGCTTTAAAAAGTGCAACCGTCTAATTAAAATACACCACCCGTACTATTTGCTGCACGTTTTCAGGCATCGGCTTACTGCCTTATTGTGTAAGTTACAAGGAGAGCGAAACCTAATTGCTTCTTGGTTCAATCTTTGTATCATTGCCCCCCCAAATATCTGTAACGCATGAAAAAACTTCTCCTCTCCACCGCTGCCGTAATCTTCTTTTCTGCTTCGCTTATAGCGCAAAGCAATGTAGGTATAGGCACCGCCAGCCCGGCCAGTAAATTAGATGTAAAAGGCAACCTTACCGTAGGTAACGGATACAGCGGCACTGCCGCACCAACTAATGGTGCTATTATTGAAGGGCAGGTAGGTATAGGTACCAATGCCGTAAACGCCAGTTCGGTATTAGACGTAAAAGCCACCGATAAAGGAATCCAGATACCGAACATAGCCTTAGTAACCGCCACCAACCCCATCAGCGGCACCAAGCCCGATGGCTTGTTGGTTTACAACACCAGCACCAGCGGCAACTACCCCACCCCCGGCATATACATGTGGAGCACCACCAACAACGATTGGAACCGGGTTATAACCAACGCTACCCTTACCTCATCACTTCAACCACTGACCAATACAGTAAGCGGTGGACTGACCACCTTTAGCTACAACGGCAGCGCAGCCACCAGCATAGCCATAGCTACTGATGGCATAACCAACGCCATGCTGCAAGACAATGTAATAACCACCAACGAAATAGCGGCCAACACAATTACCAGTGCCGATATGGGTACTGCATCGGTGGATTTAGCCAGTGGCGTAGTGTTTAACATATTACCAGTAGTACGTGGAGGAACCGAACGAAACTCGCTTGACCTTAATAGTGTTTTAGTGGGCAACGGCACCAATCCTGTAAAAATGGTGGCGGTAAACTCACCGGGCGATATTTTAATGGCCAATGGCTCAGGTGTGCCAACATTTACTCCTATGAGTGGCGATGTTACCATCAGCAATTCAGGAGTTACATCTTATAACAACGTGGTGCCGGCCAACAAAGGTGGCGCAGGTACTGTCAGCGGCATTTTGAAAGCTAACGGAAGCGGTACCGTAAGTGCTGCTACTGCCAGCGATCTATCTACTTTAGCCAACGGAACTTTTATTAATAACAGCACATCTGTGCAGACAGGGGCAGATTTCAATGTAGCTAATTCAGGTACTGTAGGAACCACTTTAACTGTAGGCGCTAATGCTACGGTAGGTGGCGACATAAATGTAAACGGAAGCGATATAAACGGATCGGGCATTAATGGCGGAAGCAATGCCACGCTAAACATAAACTCTAATACTAGCACCGTTGTAATGCTTGACAGAGACAACAATAATACAAGTGACCGTTTTGCTATCCGCCAAAACAACGCAGCTTCTGATGTATTTTTGGTTACAGAAGCCGGCAGCGTAACAGCCAATGGCAGCGGCACTTTTGGTGGTGCAGGAAGCTTCGACGGTAACTTATCGCTGATAGGAAGCACCGCCCGTGATTTAAACTTAAATGATGCAGCCAACATTAAAGCATCTACAGGGCTCGATATTATTTTAGATCACGATGCCAACAGCAGCAGCGTAGCATTAGTAGTAAAAACTGATGGCGAAGCGGGCACTTCGCTGCTTTCAGTTACGGATGGTGGAAATGTAATAGTGCCGGCACTCAACAATAGCGGTACTAAAGTAGTAACCGTAGATGGCACCGGTACGCTCAGTTCTACAGCTACCATTTCAGCAGGAAATTTACCAGATGCTACCACGGGTGCCAAAGGAGTTGTTCAGTTAGCGGGCGACTTGGGTGGCACCGGAACCACAGCTTCGGCCCCGGTTATATCTGATAATGCCATAACTTCAGCTAAAATTTTGAATGGCACCGTAGCAAATGCAGACCTCGCCAACATGACCGCGCTAAGTGTAAAAGGAAATGCCACCAACACGGCAGCAGTTCCTACAGATATTGCAGCCGGTTCCGATTTTCAGGTATTACGCAGAAGCGGCAATGCTATTGGTTTTGGCGCTGTTAATTTAGCATCGGCTAACGCAGTAACAGGTGTATTGCCTGTAGCCAACGGGGGTACCAATTCATCTGCCACATTAAGCAACAATAGAGTAATGATAAGCTCCGGAGGAGCCATAGTAGAGAATGCTGCCCTAACAGCCACTGCGCCTGTTTATACCAACGCCAGCGGTACCTTAACTTCTGCTGCACCCACCAGCGGCACTATAGGATATTGGGCACGTAGCGGGTCGTTGCTATATCCTACAACACTAAGCGATAGTGTGGGCATTGGAACATCTTCACCATTGGGTAGGTTAGATGTAAAAGGATCCGGTGACAAAAGTACAACGTATGGCTTTGGTGTTCGCAATAGTGCCGATCAGTATATTTTAGCGGTTAGAAACGATGGTAAAATTAACGTTAACACACTTGCTCAAAACCTGCCATTTGAAGTTAACACAGGCGCATTGGGTGGCAGTGTTGGTAATGTGGTAGAAACTGCAACTTTCACCGGATCAAACGGTAACTGGAATGCTTTAGATTTTAGGCAACTGCGAACCTCTGCCGGCAGTTCATGGAATAGTGCAGGCACCCGCATTCAGCAGCGAATAGACGCAACTTGGATGGGCTACATGCAGTTTAATGGTAGTGGAAACGATGAAGGCATTTCATTTGGAACCGGAAGCACCACTACAGCGCCCGGTAATGTGTCTGAAAGAATGCGTATTACCAGTGGTGGTAACGTAGGTATTGGCGCCACTAACCCAAATACTCTTTTGCAGCTATCGAGAGCAAGCGCTGTAAATACCCTGCAAGACATGCTTTATTTAGACAATTCACGAACCTATGGAAGCGGTGCAGGTAAATTTGGTTCAGCACTGGCATTTACTACCAGTGAAAACTTTACGCAGCTACCATCCAATAGAGTTTTAGGTAGAGTTGGCGCAAGAGTAGAAGCAGAAATCAATTCAGGTGATGGCAATTTGGTGTTTGAGACCAGACAAGCTGGAACTGTAGCTGAGAAAATGAGAATACAATACAACGGTAACGTAGGTATTGCTACCGTAGCGCCTGCTACCCCGCTTCACGTGTTTACTAATAGCGATGTATGGGCCATAACTGTAGGCGATGCAACCGGAACAAGCCGTAATCTAAAAATAGCCGGAACTGCCGGTGGAGTAACCGGGTATGGCCTGTTACAAACATTCTCCGGTTCATCGGCAGCAGGCAATTTAGTTTTACAAAGAGATGCCGGTAGTGTGGGCATAGGTGTTATTAGCCCCAACTATACTCTTCATGTTGCACGGGCTGCTGGATCAAGTTCATCGAGCGAGTTTGGCATAAGCGCAGGAACACAATCCATGCATTTTAATTCAAATTTGGGGAGTGGTAGCTATAATCCTTTAGTTGTTGCAGGTGACCATGGGGTTATTTTTAGTAACGGTTCACAAAATACCGGCAATTTGGTTTTAGCCCCTTGGAGCAATGCTTCAAATGGCCTTAAAATTATGGCAGATGGCAAGGTGGGTGTTGGGGTGTCTTCACCTGCTGAAAAACTTCATGTAAATGGAAATATAGTGAGCAATACCTGGCCCGCTTTTAATGTATATAACAATTCAGGAGGTGACCAATCTACTAATGGCACTTATAATGCTACGGTAGAAACATTTGATAATGGCAATAACTTTGACTTAACTACAGACGAGTTCACCGCCCCCATTAAAGGTATTTACCAGTTTAACTGGACCTGTTATTCAAACACCCCAGCAGGTAGAGTTTTTATGTATGTAAATGGTGGTGCTGTTATGCAAACCAACGGTAATGAATCAAAAGCTATTTGCATTACTTTGTCACTAAATGCTAACGATAAGGTAAAACTCAGTGGAACCGCTTCTTATCCTATGACTTGGTATGGCGCATTCGCTCACAATGCATTCTCAGGGCATTTAGTAATGGGGTTGCCATAATTGTGTAATAGAAAACAAAATACAGACTTGCTGCCAATCAAACTCTTTTGGTTTTTACAGCACGGGCGCCGTAAATTATCTGCCCTAACCTGTAGTTTTAAAGCTTTTTTGCTCAAAAACCCTAAAATTTTAGGTAGCAAGGTTAAACATTTAGGCTCGTACAGTTAAAAGTTTACCCTTTACGGGTTTTTGTCGTTGCCCCCGCTGTTCAGGAAAAACTGTTTTAGCTCAGCGGCTTTGCTGTCGAAACCTGATCGGGGCTGGTTTCGTTTTTATACTGCGTATATTTGCAATCAAGCAACAAACAGACTTAATAATTTTTGCAATGCCTAACACCCATGCTACCGTAATAGGTTATGGCAAATGAATCGAAACAAAAAAAGGCGGGTTACGTAACAGTATGCGTTAAGTAGTGTGTGAAGGCACTTCTTAACTGAAAAAAAACAAAACGGAACCGGCATGAAAAAGTTTACTAAACCTTTTCTTTTCGCCTTACTTACAGTGGTAATTAACTTGGCAAACGCTGCTATCAGCGTTAACCCAACTGTAACTAATGTTAGATGTGAAAAAGGAGCAGATGGCACAATTAATTTGAACCCGGCAGGAGGAACCTCACCTTACAGCTACTGGTGGAGTGGAGGGGCAACTTCTCAAACCCGGATTGGTTTGGTGGCTGCCACTTATTATGTTACGGTTACCGATGCACTTGGGTTTACCGGCACTGCAGCAATAGTGGTAAACGAGCCACCGGCTGTTATAATATCAAAAAATATAACTCATGTAACATGCGGTGGTGGGGCTAACGGAGCGGTTGACCTTACGGTAAGTGGCGGGGTTCCCGGATATACCTATCTGTGGGCCGATGGAGCAACTACTCAAGACAGAACTAATATTACTGCTGCCAACTACTATTTTACCGTAACTGATGCCAACGGGTGCGTAAAGCCCGATTCAGCAAACGTAACTCAACCGGCAGGGCTGGTTCTCAGCAAAACCACTACTAATGTAACTTGCGGAAGTGGTGCAAACGGTGCTATTAACCTAACTGTTCAGTTTGGCAATGGCGCATATACCTATTTGTGGAATGATGGGGCAACCACCGAAGATCGTAGTGGTATTGCTGCCGGCACCTATTCGATTACCGTTACCGATGCTATTGGATGTTCTGCATCTACCACAGTAACAGTAGCCCAATCAGGAGCAGGTATGGCTGTAAATACAACGCACCTTCAGCCATCGTGTAATGGCGGCAGCAACGGAACCATTACAGTTACTTCTGTAATAGGAAGTGTTGGCCCTTACACGTTTTTATGGAGTGATGGTGCAGCAACACAAAACCGCACTGGTATTGCGTCAGGAACTTATGTAGTTACGGCTACATCATCAACCGGGTGCACTGCTTCTGCAACTGTGAATGTAGGTCAGCCAACTAAACTTATGGTAACATTAACACCATTTGCGCTTACCTGTTTTGGATCTAACAACGGAGCAATTAATACTTCCCCCACCGGAGGCACATCACCATATACCTATAACTGGGGGGGCGGTATTTTTACTCAAAACCGTACCGGCCTACCTACCGGTAACTATACAGTAACAGTTACAGATAACAAGGGGTGCACAGCAACAGCAACAACATTTGTAGCCGAACCTCTGGCGTTGGTAGCATCTCCTGTTCCTTCACCATTAGCCTGTGTAGGTGGGCCAACAGGTTCTGTAACTACCAGTGTAAATGGTGGAACCGGCCCATACAGTTACTGGTGGGGCGGTGGCGTTACAACTCAAAATTTAGTGAACGTAAACTCAGGAACCTATTCAGTTACCGTAACCGATGCCAACGGGTGTACAGCTACAGCTTCATCAACCATAGCAGCATACGTGCCGGTCTCACTTTCATCTGCACAGGTGAATGTAACTTGCTTAGGAGGAAACAACGGTTCTGTAGATTTAACCCCAGGCAATGGTTGGGTTCCCTACAGTTATATGTGGAGCAACTCTGCCACTACGCAGGATATCAGCGGTTTAACTGCCGGCAACTATACAGTAACTGTAATAGATGGTCATGCTTGCACTACAACAAGAACAGTTAGCGTAACTCAACCCGGATTTGGAATAAACGTCAACTCTACGGTGGTTGACCCTTGGTGCAATGGTTCTTCAAACGGTTCCATTACCCTTACAGTATCTAATGGTAATGCGCCATACACATACAACTGGGGTGGTGGTGTTATGACCCAAAACAGATCTGGATTATCGGCCGGCACTTATGTAGTTACAGTTACTGATAACTCGGGATGCTCAGTTAGCAGCACCAATACTTTAAACCAACCAACTGCTATAACAGTAACAACTACCCCTACCAATGCATTATGCTTTGGATCAAGTACCGGTTCTATTTCAACAACTGTGTCGGGCGGGCAAGCTCCTTATACTTACAACTGGGGAGGGGGTGTTACAACTCAAAACAGATCTTCTATTCCTGCGGGCAGCTATTCTGTTACGGTAACAGATACCAGATCATGTACAGCTTTGTCTTCAGTAGTAGTAGGTCAGGCGGCTCAATTAAGTGTTACAGCTAATACAGTAAACGTAAGTTGCAATGGATCTAATGACGGAAGCATTTCATTAGCTATAACCGGTGGAAACTCTCCTTATGCATTTAACTGGGGTGGCGGTGTTACAACCCAAAACAGAACAGGACTAGTGCCAGGCAATTACACAGTTACCGTTACTGACTTGGCATCATGCACATCCACCGCCACAGCTACAGTAACACAGCCTTTAGCATTTACAGTTTCATTATCAACCACTAATGCATCTTGTTTTGGAGGCACTAACGGAACTATCACAACTACAACAACGGGAGGTAATGCACCATTTACTTTTAACTGGGGCAGTGGTGTTACAACACAAAACAGAATTGGATTATCGGCAGGTAGTTACACAGTAACCACTACAGACAATAACAGTTGTTCCACATCAGCTACGGTAAACATATCTCAGGCAACTGCATTGAATATATCTTCAACCGTTACTAATGTACTTTGTAACTCAGGAAACACCGGAACAATAACACTAACAGTTAGTGGAGCTACAAGCCCTTATACATTTAGCTGGGCAGGTGGCATTACCACTCAAAACAGATCAGGTTTAACTTCAGGAAATTACATGGTAACAGTTACTGACAATGCAGGTTGCACAGCATCTAATACTACTACCATTACTCAACCGGCTGCTTTAGCAATAGCATCTTCTGTTACCAATGCTGTTTGTAACGGATCAACTACAGGCGGTATAACGTTAAACATAACAGGGGGTACATCACCCTACAATTTTATCTGGAGCGATGGGGTGTTTTCGCAAAACAGAACAAACGTTTTAGCAGGAAACTACTCAGTAACTGTAACTGACAATGCCTCATGTTCTTCGTCAGTTTCTGCAATTGTTGGTCAAAATGCGGCAATAAACATTACTCCTACTGTGGTGAATGTGGCTTGTAATGGAGCATCTACCGGAGGAGTAAACATTAGTATTAGCGGTGGAGCTACCCCCTATACATTTAACTGGGGCGGTGGAATTACCACTCAAAACAGAGCAGGTTTATCTGTAGGAACTTACACAGTTACTGTTACTGATAACGCTTTGTGCTCTGCATCTGGTTCAGCCATAGTAGGGCAAAATAATGCTATTACAGTTTCATCAACAACTACCAACGTTGCCTGTAATGGTGGTAACAACGGCACAGTAAATCTTACTGTAGCAGGAGGCACCTCACCTTATTCATTTAGCTGGGCTGGTGGCATTACCACTCAAAACAGAACCGGGCTAACTGCTGGCTCTTATACTGTTACTGTTACTGATAATTTATTGTGCACCACAACACACACAGCAACAGTTTCTCAATCTACTTCATTAAGTGTTTCGGCTGCTGTAACTCATGTAACATGCAATGCAGGGAACAATGGGTCAATTAACCTTTCTGTGAGTGGAGGAACATCACCTTATAGTTATAATTGGGGTGGTGGAATTACTACCCAAAACAGAACCTCACTGGCAGCCGGTTCTTACACGGTTACCGTATCGGATAATGCCGGATGCAGTATAAGCAACACTACTATAATTACCGAACCTACCGCCATAGTTATTTCTGCAAACATTACCCATGTAACATGCGCAGGGGGTAGCACAGGAGCTATTGATATATCAATAACCGGAGGAACCCCCGGATACACTTTTGCATGGGGAGATGGACCAATAACAGAAGATAGGGCAAACGTAACGGCCGGCACGTATATGCTTACTGTTACCGATGCATCGCTGTGTGTTGTTTCTAATTCAATGATTGTTGTAAACCAAAATCCAACGCTTACAATAACACCTATAGTATCTGACGCTTTATGTTTTGGAAACAACAATGGGTCAATTGATGCGGTGCCTACCGGAGGAAACCTACCTTATACCTTTGTATGGAACAATGGAGCTACAACTCAACAACGAACTTCGCTTGTAGCCGGCAGCTATCAGGTAACAGTAACTGACAATGCGGGTTGCTCGGGAAGCGCAAACATTTCAGTATCGCAACCTGTTGCTTTGCAGGCAGTGGGTGTGGTAACCAATGTTTCGTGTTTCGGAGGAAACAACGGAATAGTTAATGTAAACGCTACAGGTGGAACAACTCCATTTACTTATGCGTGGGCTGGTGGCGCTACGACACAAAGCAGAACAGGTCTTGTATTCGGCCTATACTCGGTAACCGTTTCCGATTCGCATGGATGTACATTTGCAACTAACTCAACCGTTAACCAACCTTCAGCAATAACCATAAGCTCTACTCCTACTAACATTTCGTGCTATGGAGGCAGTAATGGGTCAATTACCTTAAACGTTACCGGAGGTGCAGGCGCTTATACATATAACTGGGGAGGAGGCGTAAATACTCAAAACAGAAGCAATCTGCCAACAGGGTCTTATACTGTAACTGTAACCGACCTTGCTAATTGCACCAATAGCAACACAACTACACTAATAGAAGGAAGTCAGATAACAACTTCTTCTACAATAATAAATGCAACTTGCTATGGCTCTTCCACCGGTAGTATTGATTTAAGCGTTACCGGAGGAGCCTCAACTTATAGCTACTTATGGAGTAACGGTGCTACAACTCAGGATGTTTCTACACTTCAGGCAAACAACTATTCTGTAACAATTACCGATGCCAATACATGCACGTCAGTAGTTTCAATTTCAATAGCACAACCCGGGCAAATAGTATTATCAACTACATCAACAGCAGTAGGATGCAACGGTAACAGCAATGCAAGTATTGACCTTACCGTTAGTGGTGGTTTTGCTCCGTATTTTTACAACTGGAGCAATGGCTCAACGCTCGAAGATGTTTCAAACGCATCAGCAGGAAACTACTCTGTAGTAGTAACAGACAACAGTTCATGTTCTGTATCAGCTGCTGTAGCAATAACTCAACCTGCCGCATTAAGTGCCACCGCAAACATTACTCAAGTTTCGTGTTATGGTAGCAGTAATGGTGCTGTTACATTAACAGTAACCGGAGGTTCTTCACCATACAGTTATATATGGAGCAATGGTTCAGCAAATTCTTCGTTGAGCAACCTAAGTGCAGGAAATGTGGATGTTACAATCACAGATAACAACGGTTGCACTACTACAGCTTTTGCCGCCATTGTTGAACCAACATTAATTTCGCTTTCTACAACTAAAACAGATGTGATTTGCAACGGAGCCTCCTCAGGTAGTATTGACCTCTCGGTAACTGGTGGTAGTGGCTCGTACAGTTACGACTGGAACAATGGCTTTTCTACTGAAGACCTGGCTTCTGTGAATGCCGGTAGTTACTCCGTAACGGTTCTTGACGGCAACAACTGTTCTGCGGTTACCACTACTGTTATTGCTCAACCCTCTCCTATGTCAGTAGCGATTAACCTTCAAAATGTAAAATGTTTTGGAGGAAACAACGGGGCTATCAGCACTACAGCTTCGGGTGGAAATGGCGGCTACGTTTACAATTGGAGCAACGGAGGCACAACGTCAGCAATTTCCGGATTAACAGCAGGAAGCTATACGCTTTGGCTAAACGATGCCATGGCCTGTGCAACAACTCTTACACTTAACGTAATGCAGCCCACACAATTGTTACTGAGTGAAACCCATGTAAATGTATCATGTGCCGGAGGCAATAACGGTTCTGTAGATTTAACTGTTTCGGGCGGCTCACCGGCATACACTTACTTGTGGAATAATGCCGGTTCAACTCAAGACATGAGCGGTGCTTTGGCAAATCAATACACAGTTGTGGTGACCGATGCTAATCTTTGCACTTCATCGCTTAATGTAAACATAACTGAACCATCGCCTGTGGTTCTAAGCACTACTATTACAGATGTACTTTGCAATGGTGCATCAACCGGCAGTGTTTCTCTTGGCGTTGCCGGAGGAGCCCCGCCATACAGTTATAGCTGGACGGGCGGAATACAATCACAAAACTTAAGCAATGTATCGGCAGGTCCGTATTATGTAACTGTAACTGATGCAAACAACTGTACTGCGGGAACATCAGCAACGATTAACCAAAACACAGCTATACAAATTTCATTTGTAAAAACTGATGCAAGTTGTTTTGGCGCGGCTGACGGCAGTATTAATACAGCCACTACAGGTGGCAACAACAGCACTTACTCTTATTTGTGGAGCAATACAAATACAGGCGCAAATGTAAACTCACTGGTAGCAAATACATATGCAGTAACAGTAACCGATGCCAGCGGTTGCTCCACTTCAGCCTCCGAAGTTATATCGGAACCTTCACAGATTTCATTAGGTGAGCAACACAGTAATGTGTTGTGCAACGGAGGCAGCACCGGTTCTATACAAATTACACCCTCTGGTGGAACTGGATCTATTTCTTTAGTATGGAACACAGGATCAACATCAGCTACTCTCAGCAATCTAACGGCAAACACATATACTGTTTCAGCAACAGATGCTAATGGATGTTCAACAACCGGTAATGTTACAGTTTCCGAACCGTTAGCATTAACACTAAATGAAACACATACGGATTTTGCCTGCGCTTCAACACAAGGTTCTATTGATGTAACTGTTAGTGGTGGCACCATGCCTTACAATTTTGTCTGGAACAACGCTGAAACAAGTGAAGACCTTACTAATTTACCTTCAGGCAGTTATTCTGTAGTGGTAACAGACAACAATTTGTGTAGTGCTAACATTGGTGCTGTAATTACTGCAATTACACCACTCACATCTTCAATTATCAAATCCGATTTAACTTGTCATGCAAACTTTAGTGGGTCTGTTGATTTAATTGTAAGTGGAGGTTCTTTGCCCTATTCATACTTATGGTCAAGTGGAGCACAAACCGAAGATTTAAACGGTGTTATTGCCGGTTCATATTCTGTAATTGTTCGAGATGCAAACAATTGCTCACTAATGAACAGCACAACGGTTGCTGAACCAACGGAAATTGCCATTATTAAGAATGTAACTGACATAAGCTGCAATGGAAATACAAATGGTGCTATAGACTTATATACTACAGGCGGTGTGGCCCCTTATAGTTTTACATGGAGCAATACCGCTACCACAGAAGATATTTCTTCGTTAGCTAACGGGTTCTATTCGGTTACTATTACAGATGCCAATAACTGCACCATGTCAGAAGCTGCAATTACTATCACTGAACCGGCTGCTATTAGCATACTATCAACAGTAACAGATGTAGCCTGTGCCGGACATGCTGACGGCAGTATTTCTTTAAATGTTAACGGTGGTACACCTCCATACAATTATGTTTGGAGCACACATACAAGCAACAGTTCCACTCTGCCAAATATTAACTCAGGAAACTACTCAGCAACAGTAGTTGACAGTAAGGGTTGTCAATCAATAAAAAACGAAGTTGTAGGAATGACACTGCCTTTAGAAGTTACTCCGCAGTTAAAAAACACGTCATGCCCGCAAGTTGAAAACGGTTGGATTGATTTAGTGGTAGAGGGGGGAACGCCATCATACTCGTTTTATTGGAGTAATGGAGAAAACTCAGAAGATGTAACCTCTCTGGCACTAGGTAGCTACTCTGTTACCATAACAGATTCGCGTAATTGTACGTTGATTAAAAATTACTCAGTTGGTTATGATTACAACCTTACCCTTGACGCTTCACCTTCTGTAGAAATTAACCTGGGTGAAAGCACTACATTGTCCGCTACTCCATCAGCAGAACACAACAATGTGTATTCTTGGACACCGGCTGCAAGAGCAACTTGCGCAACATGCCAAAACACCGAAGTTGGCCCTGTAAACAACACACAGTTTACAGTCAATGTAGTGGATGAAAATGGTTGCAGTGCTACCGATACTGTAACAGTTCGTGTAAACTCTATCACCGATATTTTTATTCCTAATGCTTTTTCTCCAAACGGTGATGGCAACAATGATGCATTCCAGATTTTTGGTGATTTAAATGCACTCAGCTACTTAGACATTAAAGTGTTTAACCGTTGGGGAGAAAAAGTATTTGAAAGCAACGACCATAACTTTATGTGGGATGGTACTTACAAAGGCGAAGTAGTGCCACAGGGCAGTTATGTTTATGTGATGAAGGCAGTATTTGTAAATGGGTACTCTCGTAACGATTTTAAAGGATCATTAGCAATTATCAGATAAGTTTTCATGTCCGTTTTCCTTCACAAAAAGCAGCCTTCAACCGGCTGCTTTTTTTATCTACTACCGTGTAACATACTCCAATATAGCTCTGTGTCCCTTTGAAGAAAAATGTATTTCATCTGAAAACAAGTATAGAGTCTCCGGATCTGGCTCATTTAGTAAAAAAGCAGACGCATCTGAAAACACTATTTCATTTTTGTTACAAAACTCTTTTAGCTTATGCTGTGGCAAAAAATTTTTTGTGTACAACTGTGTTTTGTATGGCAACACAACTACATTAAAGTATATGTTTCGTGACTTACAAAGTGAATCACAACTATAAAGTTGGCATGTTGCTTCTAAAAAATGTTTATCCTCCTTTTTATAGAACTGTAAATCGTAATCAAAGTAACGGTGATTGTTTCTGTAAAAAACAAGTTTCATCAATTTGTATGTAGCATATCTGTCTTGAAGTGTTGCATTTAATTTTCCCAGAATGTTTTTTTTCGAAATTTCGGGAAGCTCTGACATTTTTGCCCCTGCATAAACATCATTCAGACAATAAAAAAGCGTAACTAACTCTACTGAACTATCTTCATTTATTACTGTATTAAGAACATTAACATAGTCAGCCATGGAGTAACCTACAAGCGAAAAGTTCAACAGATTGGTTTCAGAGAACTCATCAGCGCACCTCGATGCAAAAGTACTGCTGTCCTCCACTCCTACACCCTCTGTAACTGAATCTCCTATATATAGCCATGTTTTCTTTTTACTGTCAATGGCAGTTTTGTGTTTCCTGGCGCCTCTCTCATCGGTATGGAAACTCTTGCCCCACACCATACCCTCAGCATTTTTCTTCAACCCGGGCGAATTGCCATATCTATTATTTTCAATCAGAGACTTATCAAAATTTCGGTTGTAAATTCTGTTTAATACAAACCGGCTAACAATTTCAACCAATACAAGCACAATAACAATTGCTAGAAAAGTAACCGTCCAATAACGAAACTTACTCATACGGCTAGTTGATGGGCTACAAATACAAAAAGGGCTTGTAAAATCATCATACCATCAATAACAGAATAATACCAGATAGCTGGCGTTTCTTCATCTAGAGGCTGAATACAAACTATACTAATGAGCAGCGACAGATTTACCGCTAACATGTTGCCTAATGAAATGTTGAAAAAGAGATACTGAATGGTACTTATTCCCATTAACACGACAAGCAAGAACTGAGCTAAAAGTTTTGTATTACTTACGCCCCAACGCATGGGTACTGTCTCTATTTCATACGCCTCATCATGCTTTAGGTCTTTTATCTCGAAAACCAGAGTTAGAGCTAACACAAACAAAAACCTGCGTAACAGTAAAAAAACCATCATTTCTGTACTAACATGACTATCTGCTAATGGAATAACAACTGTAGAAACTGACCAAACCAAAGCAACAAAAATTGTTTTCAGTAAGCCAAACTCTCGTAGTTTGCGTGCGGGGTTTGTTAATGGTACCGGTAAAAATCCGTACAGCAGCGTAAATGCTGCAAGCACAACAACTGTCAGTTTAGTAGCAGCACTTAACTGAAAGAAAAACGCAGCGCTACATATCAACGATATAAGCAGTATGTTTTTAGACAGTTGGCGATGTTCACTATTCCAAACTTCATGTTTAGTAGCATACTCCTTGTTTGATGCTGGTCGCGACTTTAGATATGTGTAGGTCAAGAGGGTAGAAAAAAAAACAAACACAACAGCACTATTTACAGTCAAGTCCTCACTTATCGTAATTTGATTAGCAAATACTAAACTAACAGCACAAGAGGCAATAAAAATATTGGAGTAAATGACAAATCTCCAGATTTTGTACAATGCGGTCATGATTAACGCAATAATACGAATGCTTACGTTTAAAACACCAATTGCATTGCTCTTCTATATTCGTCAAAAAGAATTATATGTCTTATAACTTAAGAAAATACGAAAACCTGCATGTTACACTTTGGCTGGTAAAAGATACTTGCTGGGTCTGTGATTTGAAAATTGCGGGAATTATCATGCTGGTGCCGACTGTTTTATTTGCTTTTCACATAGCTTGGAAAAGCCAACATGATGTAGCAGATCTATTCCATAATATAGCTGTGTGTTGTTGGATAATTGCAAATGGAATTTGGATGATTGGCGAGTTTTTCCTTCAAGACACTACACGCCCGTTTGCAATTATCTTTTTCATCGTGGGGTTACTAGTGGTAGCCACTTATTACATTTTTGTAATGCCAAGAATTAACCGGAGAAACCTCTTGTCATAAACTTTTAATTCTTGAAAGGCATGGTACGTTTTCTGAAATGGTTAACAATAATTTCACTGCTTGTGTACATACTATATAAGGCTGGCGTACAAGCTTTCCGGAATCACACCAAAGTTGTTTACTATGAAAATATCAAACAAGCACCTTTCGATGCGTTGATTATACCGGGCATTCCTTACGACTCTGCTGAACAAAACGACATGCTCAAAGCGCGAATGTATTGGGCAAAAAAACTTTTTGACGAAGGCAAAGCAAAACACTTAATTTTTTCGGGAGATGCGGTGCATACACCGTATATTGAGGGTTGCTGCATGAAAATGATTGCTGACGAAATGGGGATACCGGCAGATAAAACATTTGCTGAAACCAAAGCACTTCATGGCACTGAAAATATAGATTACAGTTTATTGATGGCAAAAAAACATGGCTGGCGTAGCGTGGCTGTTGCCACCGACCCGTTTCAAAGTTTTTACTTAAAAGAATATGAACAAAAAAATGCAGTGTTGTACTTGCCTTTTCCGGTTGATTGCATGAAAATATTCAGGCAGCCTTTGCCTAAAATAAATGCACTTGATGCACGGGTTAACAATTTTGTTCCACTGAAAGAACGAAAGCAAATCAAAAACTGACCACGCAATCGTCCTGCTCTACCATTACACCTTCAGCAAGATAAACTCGTTTGATGTTGCCTGCTGTAGCTGCCGTAATGGTTGATTCCATTTTCATGGCTTCAATCACAAAAAGGGGCTGATTTTTTGAAACCTGTTCGCCTTCTTTAACCATAACTTTAACCAGTTTACCTTGTAAAGGCGCACCGACTTCAGTATCTGATTTTGCTTTATAATGTTCAACCTTAGTTACTTTAATTGTTCTATCACGAACCTGCACACTGCGTGTTTGTCCGTTAATTTTAAAGAAAACATCACGCATGCCATCTTCATTGGGCTCGCTCATGTACATAAATCTCACCAATAAACTCTTGCCTGGCTCAATGGTAATGATGATTTCTTCATTTGACTTCATGGGGTAATAAAAGGCAGGAGTAGGTAAAAAGCTAACATCACCAAAGTGTTTCTGGAACCTATAAAACTCATCAAAAACTTTAGGATACATTTTAGATGATAAAAAATCTTCCAAGGTTAGCTGCTCATCATATTTGCTTCGAAAAGTTGCCAGTTCTCTGTCAAAATCAGTAGCCCCTAAATGCTTATTGGGTTTATCGGTGTAAGGCACTTCGTCTTTTAAAATAATTTTCTGTAGCTCCTTCGGAAAACCACCGTAAGGTTGACCTAAGTCACCTCTGAAAAGTTGTTTCACTGAATCAGGAAAAGAAAGAGAATCGCCCTTATCAAAAATATCTTGCGGTGTTAGACTATTGCTTGTCATAAACAAAGCCATGTCGCCCACCACTTTCGATGAGGGAGTAACCTTAACTAAATCACCAAACAGATTATTTACAACTTCGTAATTATGCTTGATGGTTTCAAATTTTTCTTCCAAACCAAGCGAACGTGCTTGAGGTAGTAAGTTAGAATATTGCCCACCCGGTATTTCGTGGTCGTATACTTCTGCAGTTCCGGCTTTTAGTTCGCTTTCAAATGGGTAGTAGTATTCTCTAACAACTTCAAAATAGTTTGAATAAGCGTTTAGTGACTTTAGATTCACAGGATTTTCCCTTTCGTGTCCTTTCATCATTGCCACTATTGCATTAAAGTTTGGCTGAGAAGTAAGGCCACTCATGCTGGCTAATGCTACATCAATAACATGAACGCCCGCCTCAATAGCTTTTAAATACGTAGCAGACTGTAATGATGATGTATCGTGAGTATGCAAATGTATTGGAAGCGATATTTTTTTGCGCAATTCGCTTATCAATACCTCCGCTGAATACGGTTTAAGCAAACCTGCCATATCTTTTATACAAAGTATATGCGCTCCTTCATCCTCTAGTTGCTTGGCTAAGTTTAGGTAATAGTCAAGGTTATATTTTGTATTTTTTCCTTTATCTAGTATGTCGCCCGTGTAGCAAATACAAGCTTCTGCAATTGCATTTGTCTTATTCCGCACAGTTTGAATACTCATTTTCATTCCCTCTATCCAATTCAGAGAATCAAAAATTCTGAAAACATCAATGCCATTATCAGCGCTTTTCTCAATAAATTTAGCTACCAGGTTATCAGGATATGCAGCATATCCCACTGCATTGCTTCCTCTAAAAAGCATTTGCAGTAAAATATTAGGAGCTGCTTTTCTTAGTAACCGCAAACGTTCCCAAGGATCTTCGTGCAAAAAACGCATGCACACATCGAAGGTGGCACCGCCCCATACTTCAAGCGAAAATATTTCTGCATGGTTTCTGGCCATACCTTCGGCTACTTTAAGCATGTCATTATTGCGAAGCCGTGTGGCAAAAAGTGACTGGTGCGCGTCACGCAATGTTGTATCTGTATAATGAATCTTTGTATCCGATTTTAATCTCTTTATAAACTCTTCTCTTCCTAACTCAACCAGTAAATCTTTACTTCCTTTCGGGTAAGCATTTGTAGAATCGTGACAGGTTGTTTTAGGAACTATAGGTGTTCTGAACTTTCTTGTGGCATCAAAAGTTTTTACATCGGGGTGGCCATTCACTTTAAGCTCAGCCAAATAGCGAATAATTTTTGTGCCCCGGTCTTTATCATAACCCCATTTAGGTATCAACAACTCGGGGTGTTTGGTAATAAACCCTACTGTTGCTTTGCCTAACTGAAACTCTTCACTCTGCATTACATTAACCAAAAACGGAATATTGGTTTTTACACCTCTGATTCTGAACTCTTCAAGCACACGCTCCATTCGTTTTGTAGCCCCTTTTAAAGTTCTGCTCCAAGCAGAAATTTTCACAAGCATTGAATCAAAAAACGGTGATATTTTAACCCCCGAGTATGAACTGCCTTCATCTAATCTAATTCCAAATCCGCCCGCATTTCTATAAGCCACTATTGTACCATAGTCTGGTTTAAAATCATTTTCGGGATCTTCAGTAGTTATTCGGCACTGTATGGCAAATCCGTTACACTTTACATCTTCTTGAGAATGAAGAAAAATCTGCTGGTGTGATAGTGTGCATCCTGATGCAATCAATATCTGTGAGCGAACAATGTCAATGCCTGTAATTTCTTCAGTAATAGTATGCTCTACCTGAATACGCGGATTTACTTCTATAAAGAAAATGTTTTCATCAGCGTCTACCAAAAACTCAACAGTGCCCGCATTGTTATATTTAACATGTTTGGCCAAGCGCAACGCATAATCGAAAAGTTTTTCGCGAGTTTCTTGCATTAATATGCTAGGAGCAACCTCTATCACTTTTTGAAACCTGCGTTGAACCGAACAATCGCGTTCGTAGAGATGAACAATATTTCCTTCGTTATCTCCCAAAATTTGCACCTCAATATGCTTCGGATTTTCTACATACTTTTCAATGAACACCGTATCGTCACCAAACGCTTTCAGAGCTTCATTCTTAGCATCTGTAAATGCTTTGCTCATATCTTCTTCGTTTCTAACCACCCGCATACCTCTTCCACCACCACCGGCACTTGCTTTAAGCATAACAGGAAATCCGATGCGTACAGCTTCGCTCATAGCATCACTAAGTTTATCTAACTTCAACTGGCTATCAGGTATAAGAGGAACATTTACCTCGCGAGCAACCATCTTTGAAGCCACTTTATCACCAAGCCGTTCCATCACATCAGGGCGTGGGCCAACAAACGTAATTCCTTCAGCGGCACATCGCTTAGCCAGTTGAACATTTTCTGATAAAAAACCGTAGCCGGGGTGAATAGCATCAGCACCATTTGCCTTAGCAACGCTTATTATCTCTTCAATATCGAGATACGGTTTTAGCGGCTCACTGTTAGCGCCTATCTGATAGCTCTCATCGGCCTTATAGCGATGAAGCGAGTAACGATCTTCGTATGTATAAACAGCAATTGTTTTAATCTTTAGCTCGCTGGCAGCTCGCAAAATACGTATAGCAATTTCACCACGATTAGCTACTAATAGCTTACTAAACTTTCTTACAGGCATAAGTTAAATTTGAAGTGGTAAGTTTAAGTTTTTATACTTAACAGATTTATTTACCTTGATAAGACTTACAAAAATAAACCATCATTGTCTCTAACTATTTTTTATGAAATCAGCCATCACCTGCATTATTTTACTATCCATCTTGTCATGCAATATGAAAACAACCACAAAATCTTACTCTCAAGAAGAAATTATCGCTGAATCAAAAAAAGTAAACGAATTTCTCGACTTGAAGTTTGATGAATCGGTGGGCCGTAATCCAGAGTCGGCTACATCGCTAGGGCTAAAAATTGGTTACGACAGTTGGAGTGACAGATCCGATGAGTTTGCTGATAAAGAACTAGCGTTTGCAAAAGAAGAAATTGCTTTGTTGGACAAAAACTATAACCTCGAATGTTTAGATGCCCAAACTAAACTAAGCGTTCGTATGTTGCGCGAAGGAGTTAAACGTTGGGATGAAAGCATGAAGTACCGGCACCACGGCTACGCCATTACTCAGATGGGAGGTGTACATAATGATCTTCCCGCTTTTCTCATCAATCTTCACAGTATAGATTCACTGAGCGATGCAAAAGCATATATCTCACGTCTCGATAAAATGGATAAGGTATTTGACCAAACCATAGAAGACTTAAAAAAAAGTGAATCAATTGGCGTTATTCCTCCGCACTTCACTTTTCATTATGTAACAGCTGATTTAAAATCGTTTATCACATCGCTTGACAAAAAAGATGCTTCCAACGTTTTGTACACCGATTTTGTTGCCAAATCAAAAAATGTATTAGAGACAACACAGCATCACGAAATGTGCGAGCAAGCGTTTAAAATCTTAGGGTCTAAAGTTAAAACCGCTTATCAAAAGCTACTTGAATACTGGCTCACACTTGAACTAAAAGCAAATGCAAAAGGCAGTAATGGTGTATGGAGTCTGCCCGATGGAAAAAATTATTACGCCAGTCAACTCGAATATCATACAACCGGCACTATGAGCCCCGATGATGTTTTTGAAACCGGCACAAAAGAGGTCGCGCGCATTCAAAACGAAATGCGCGTTATTATGAAACAGGTTAAATTCAAAAGCGATTCGCTTCAAGAGTTTTTCAATTTCGTTCGAACTGACAAACAGTTTAAATACAGCACTGACTCATTAGGCAAGCAGCAGTTACTATCTGATGCCAACAACTATATTGATTCTATGCGGCTTAAGTTACCACAGCTGTTCAACACTCTTCCTAAAGCGGAGTTGATTGTAAAACAAGTAGAAGAGTTCCGTGAAAAGAGTGCGGGTGGGGCATTTTATGAAAGTCCGTCTGAGGACGGCACAAGACCCGGCCGGTATTACGTAAATACATATAACATGAACGATGAACCCAAGTATCAAATGGAGGCGTTAACCTATCACGAAGCTATACCCGGCCACCACATGCAAATTGCCATTGCACAAGAGTTAAAAAACGTTCCTAAGTTTCGCAAATACGAACACTTTACTTCATACATAGAAGGGTGGGCTTTGTATGCCGAGAAACTTGGTAAAGAAATGGGTATGTACAACGACCCCTATTCAGACTTCGGACGATTAAGTATGGAAATTTTCCGTGCTGCTCGGTTAGTTGTTGATGCTGGAATTCATACTAAACGCTGGACGCGCGAACAAGCCATTGACTACTTTTTAAAAAACACAGCAAATGCACAAGGCGATATTGAACATGAAATTGAACGTTATTTTTTGTGGCCTGGTCAGGCAACGGGCTACAAAATAGGCATGTTGAAGATATTGGAGTTGCGCGAGAAAGCCGAAAAAGATCTCGGTACCAAGTTTGACATCCGTCAGTTTCACGATGTGCTGTTAACTAACGGTGCGGTGTCATTACCAATTCTCGAAGAACTGGTTAACGAATGGGTGGAGGCTAGAAAAAAAACATAAACATGAACAAGCCCAAACCCGAAGAATACAACCCTTACTTCAAACCTTACATCCAAATTGTACCTGCCGGAAATTTCGATGATTTGCTAAAACAAAACACACTTGAAGTAGCCGATTTTTTTAAGTCAATAACGGCCGGCAAACACAATTTTGCTTATATGCACGGCAAATGGACAATTAAGGAAGTATTAATGCATTTGATAGATGTGGAGCGAGTTATGTGTTACAGGACATTGGTAGCTGCTAGGGGTGATAAGGATACTGTTCTGTATCCATTTGACGAAGATGCATATCAGATAAACTCTGGCGGTAGTTTAAGAACTATGCCATCGTTAATAGAAGAATTTGTGACGCTCAGAAAATCAACCGAAGTATTCTTTGAGACAATTACTGAAACACAATCTACATTTCAGGCAACAGGCGTAACGCACCCATTTACAGCTCGGGCATTAGGGTACATAATACTTGGCCATGCAAAACACCATGTAAACATGGTGAAGGAAAGATACCTGTAACTTATTTTTTACGAGGAACCCAGTTTATTTCTTCAGCATTCAGATCTTTTGACATTTTTCGGCTTAATGCAAACAGAAAATCCGACAACCGGTTTAAATACTTAATAGCCATCAATACAGCTTTTTCATCTGACTGATTTGTTGAGTAGTTCAAAGCTACAACTAACCGTTCTGCCCGTCTGCAAACAGTACGTGCAACATGACAGTACGAAACATAAACATGCCCACCGGGCAATATAAAATTCCGAATTGGCTCTAATGTTTCATCAAATTTATCAATCGCATTTTCTAAAAGCTCAATATCAGTTTCGTTCAAGTCCGGGTGCTGAAGTTTAGTATTGTCCGGATCTGCTGCTAAAGATGAGCCGAGAGTAAATAGCCTATCTTGTATTACTTTAAGTAAGGCTCTTGTATTATTATCCGTTTGAACATCGCGCAGCAAACCGATCCAACTATTTAACTCGTCAACAGTTCCATAAGATTCAATTCTAAGTTCACTCTTCAACACTCTACGTCCGCCAAAAAGTGATGTTTCACCTACATCACCGGTTTTTGTGTAAATCTTCATATCAAGCAGTTGCTTTCACAGGTTCATTCGAAATATCTGTTTCAATAAGCCCATCTCGTAATCTCATAATTCTACGGGCGTGTTTGGCAATGTCCTCCTCATGAGTTACAATAATAACAGTGTTACCTTTACTGCTAATCTCCTCCATAATCGCCATAATTTCGTACGATGTTTTTGTATCTAAATTTCCGGTTGGCTCATCGGCAAGTATTATAGAAGGGTTATTTACAAGCGCACGCGCTATGGCTACTCGTTGGCGTTGCCCTCCGGAGAGCTCGTTGGGTTTATGATCCATGCGGTCTTTTAAACCCACCATTTCCATGACTTGCTCAGCTCGTTGTGTTCTATGGGCTTTACTCATTCCGCCATAAACCATGGGCAAAGCTACATTTTCAAGTGCCGTTAAACGGGGCAACAAATTAAAAGTCTGAAAAATAAATCCAATCTCTTTGTTTCTTACATGAGCTAAGGCATCATCACTCATTTCTGAAACTTCAGTTGCGTTTAGTTTATATGACCCGGATGTGGGCGAGTCAAGGCAGCCTAAAATGTTCATCAAAGTTGACTTACCCGAACCCGAAGGCCCCATCAATGCTACATACTCTCCTTTGTTTATTTGTAACGACACGCCCTTGAGCGCAGCTATAAGTTGCAAACCCATAACATACTCCTTACGAATATTTTTTATTTCAATAATTGCTTCTTTCACCTTATAATGTTCAATGAAATTTCGATATTTCTATTTTAGTGCGCTGCAAAATAAATAAACGCATGAAGATAGATAACGCTTTGGTTGACAGGATAGCTGAACTTTCGAAACTTGAATTTGTTGATCAGGAAAAAGAAATTGTAAAGAAAGATCTCCAGAAGATATTTGACCTGGTAGAAAAGTTAGAGGAACTTAATGTTGAAGGTGTAGAGCCACTTATTTACATGACAGATGAAAAAAATATTCTTCGTAAGGATGTGGTAGCTGATCAGGTTTCTAAAGCTGAAGCACTACAAAATGCCCCTCTTAAAGACAGCGATTACTTTAAAGTGCCTAAAGTGATTTCCAAATAGCACTTAAAAGAAACTGAAGTATTAATTCATACATGTTTAACTTATAATGAGTAAACCTATAGCAGTAAGCGGAGTGCGCCCAACGGGCAAACAGCATTTGGGTAACTATTTTGGCGCGGTTCAAAATTTTGTAAAGATGCAGGACATCTTTAACGGATACTTTTTTGTTGCAGATTATCATTCACTTACTACACATCCTAACGCTGCCGACTTACGCGAAAAATCAAAAAACATAGCACTCATTTATCTTGCTTGTGGCCTCGACCCAAACAAGTGCACATTGTTTTTACAAAGTGATGTACCTCAAATACCGGAGTTGTATCTCATCTTTAACATGTTTGCCTATAAAGGAGAATTAGAAAGAGAGGCTACATTTAAAGAAAAGGCGCGTACGCAGCCCAATAATGTAAATGCCGGTTTGCTTACCTACCCCGTGCTAATGACAGTAGATATTATTATACACAAGGCACAAAAGGTACCGGTTGGAAAAGACCAACAACAGCACGTGGAAATGAGCAGAGATTTTGTTCGCAGATTCAACAATTTGTATGATATCAACTATTTTCCGGAACCGGAACCATTTTCGTTTGCCGAAAAACTAGTGAACGTACCAAGTTTAGATGGCGAAGGCAAAATGAGCAAAAGCAAACCTGACCATACTTGTATTTATCTTGAAGATGAACCGGATGTTATCAGAAAAAAAATAATGAGGATGGTAACAGATAGCGGTCCTAAAGAGCCGAACTCCCTCAAACCTCAGATTATTCAAAATGTTTTTGACCTCATGAAACTTGTTTCATCGAACGAAATTTTTCAGTTTTTTGAAGAAAAATATAACGACTGTACCATTCGATATGGTGACATGAAAAAGCAACTGGCGGAGGATATGATAGTTTTTCTTTCGCCTATTCGTAATCGTATCAACGAATTGAGTGCAGATGAAAAGCGTCTTTTTGAAATATTGGGTGATGGAGGCAGCAAAGCACGAAATAGTGCCGCGCAAACACTAAAAGATGTTCGTGAAATTATAGGGCTTAAAAGTTTCTAAGCGTTGAACAATTTTTATTTTCGACCTGACACCGCACAGGAGCTTTTATTTGGCCTGAGCATAAATTCACTTAAGTAACACCAACTATGGCTAAGAAAAAAGCAGCAAAAAAACCTGCCCCTAAAAAACAGGTGAAACAAAAAACAGGTTCTAAATCAAAGCCGCAAACTGCAGCTAAGAAAGTGGCAAAACCTCAGCAAAAATCTAAAACTAAGTCAACCGTAAAACAAGCTAATAAACCAGTAGCCAAAACTAATAGCACCAAACCTTTAAAAGACATTAAACATATTGCAATAGCTGGCAATATCGGTGCAGGAAAAACAACACTTACCAAAATACTTGCTAAACATTTCTCATGGCTACCTCAGTTCGAAGATGTAGAAAACAATCCTTACCTCAACGACTTTTACGAAGACATGCCTCGGTGGAGTTTTAACCTACAGGTATATTTTCTTAACTCCAGGTTCCGTCAAATTGTAGAAATACAACAAGGCAGTGAGGTGGTTATTCAAGATAGAACGATAAATGAAGATGCTCAGATATTTGCTCCCAATCTTCATGGAATGGGGTTAATGAGCACTCGCGACTTTGAAAACTACACGAAGTTGTATGAGACAATACGTGGCTTAATTCGCCCACCCGATTTATTAATTTATCTGAAAGCTTCAGTTCCTACTTTGGTTAACCAAATTCAGAAACGCGGCAGGGAGTATGAAGATAACTTACGCCTCGATTACATACGCAGATTAAACGAATACTACGAAAAATGGATATCCAATTACAGTGAAGGACGCTTACTTGTGATTGATGTTGACCAAATAAACTTTGCAGAAGATGAAGAAGCGCAAGGCGAAGTAATTAATAAAGTTCGTGCTGAGTTATACGGTCTGTTCTAATTATATCTAAGCAGCTAAACTATTTTCTTTTCTCCTTCGTTGCATACTAATAAGTGCACCCAGGAATGTAATTATTGCCCCCAACCACACTAAATTAATGTACGGAAACACTATAGCTTTCATAATTATGAAATCAGCCGGTTTTTCGGTTTCGCGAATATTTAGAGTAAGTCTTTTGTTTTGAGGGTTGATATTGACCAAATCAATTTTTAACCCCAACTCTGATACATCTGCCGGTATGGTGCTTACTGAATTTCCGTTTGCTAAATCAATAACAAAAACTGGTTGAACTGGATATGAATTTCCTCTCTCGTTCATCACAGTTACATCTGCCCCTACCATCAACTTGCCGCTTTTATCAAAATTATCGGGTAACGCAGGATTGGGGTTCAGCGCTTCAACTATTATCAATGAAGTTTTAGTAAAAAAACTATCTCCTACACTTACTTCGTGCACCACAGTAGTGTCTTTAAGTTTTGTGTTGTCGGGCACTGATGTAACGTGCGTAAACACATCCTTATTCCAATAGTGTTTAGTATCCGGGTTAGCCAGCAAGCCCATTTTCGGGTTTAGTTGCGCATTAGGCAATAGAGTAAACTCATCATGAATTTTTCCTGTTGCAGAATCTTTATGCACATATTTTACTTCGTAATAGTTATTCGGGCTCTCTACACGCGTGCCTACATAACTTACCTGATAATCGCCCATCTGTAATACCGAATCGCGCAACAGTAAAACGTTCTCTACCCTTTCGTTATCCTTAAACTCTTTGCCAAAATTTATACCAGTTCTGTTAATAGAAATTACCTCTTTTTCGCCTTGCGAAATAACAACGCCTAACAAGAATACTCCAAAACCAAAGTGTGAAATACTTCCACCTGTAAGTTTTAAGTTACCCTTCATTACAACAATTAGGTAGGCTAGGTTTCCTAAAATGGCATACACCGAAGCAGCTAAAAACATAAAGTAACTACTCACAAAAGGAAACTTGATGAACAAGTTTTGCGATATGGAGCTTAAATCAATCACATGCTGTTGAGTAAAAGGCATCTGAAGGTTTACTGCAATCAATACAGCAATCAATAGTGCCGCCAAAAATGTATATGTTCCCCATTTGGCACTATCAGGAACTTTGCCGAGTCGGTATGCCAAAAATTGCACTAAGCCGGTAAAAAGACCAAGTAAAATTCCAAAAAATATTTGTATTCCATTGTAATGCGAAATTACATCAACTGGCGGGGCAAGTTTCTGCCATCCCAGTTTTTCAAATATGTCTTCAAACAAAATATTCCAAACAGGTATTGATGTAGAAAAGGTCATTTGAACAGCGCTAAGAAGCAACACTAACGTGCCAATAAACATCCAAAATTCTCTGCTAAGCAATTCTTCTTCTTTCTGTGGTGCCGGAATTTGTTTTTTGAAAAAACGAATAAACAACAGCGTGAAAGCCAACACCAAAAAGAAAAGCATGTAAAGCAGAAGTTGCCCTGTCATGCCTAAATCAGTAAAGGCATGAACCGATGTATCGCCTAAAATCCCACTACGGGTTAGAAACGTGGAATACAACACAAACCCAAACGCAAGAATGAAGAAAACATACGTGCTGACGAGTGAGTGTTTTGTATAACGATACACCAATAATGTGTGTAACCCTGCAACCACCATCAACCACGGCACCAAACTCATGTTCTCAACCGGATCCCAAGCCCAGAAGCCACCAAAACTAAGTGACTCATACGCCCATGCTCCGCCCATTAAAATTCCGGCACCAAGTACTGCAACGGAAAATAATGTCCATGGCAATGCAGGTTTTACCCAGCCGCTCCAATCTTTGCGCAATAAACTACCAACAGCAAACGCAAAAGGTATGGTAACTGATGCAAACCCTAAAAACAAAACCGGTGGATGAATAGTCATCCAATAATTTTGTAAAAGCGGGTTAAGCCCGTTTCCATTTTCGATAAATTGTAAGTAATCGCTTCGTTGAAAAATAGGTGCATTTGCCATTTCATTGCGCAATAGCACAAAAGGATTGCTGCCTATTTTGTGGCCAAAGATATAGACACCAAGCACCATACTTCCTAAAAAAAACTGTGTAACTGACGTGATTGCCATTACAGGGCTTTCGTAACTCTTTAGTGTTTTTATTCCTACAAAACCCAGCACCACCAGCCAAAACTCCCAAAGCAGAAAGCTGCCTTCCTGTCCTTCCCAAAAACTACTTATAATGTACTTCATGGGCAATTCGGTACTAGAATGACGCCACGCGTAGTGATACTCAAAAAAGTGATTAAGTATCATTACAAAAAGCAAAACAAACACGCCTATAACTGATAGTCCATGAGTAATAAATGCACCACGGGCTATCTTTCGCCAACTATCTTCTTTCTGTTCATCATTATGAGATAATTCAGCTGCTGAGTAAGCTAAAAATGCCAACAGAGAGGCGGTAAAACTCAAAACAATAAACCAGTGCCCAAGATGCCCTAGCCAAAGATGCTCACCAATAAAACCGTTTGATCCGAAGCGGGAAGAGAAGAATTCTAACATTTATACCGTAACCGGCTATACTTTTGAAGTGTAATTACAAATTGCTTTTTACGGTTACCATACCGTCATGCGCTTCCTTTAGAGTAATTTCATCATTGACATATTTAGAAGGACATTTCATAGAAATCTCTGAACAGGCAAATCTTTCACCGTTCATTTTGCCTTTTACCACTACCTGCTCACTTCTTTCAAAATCCTGTGGTTTAGCTCCCTTATAAACTACTTCACATTCATTACCCTCTTTATCTGTCATCACAAACAAAAAGTAGTTAGGGTCTTTTTGCGGATCATAAACCATAGGCTTATCTTTTACTAGGTAGCCTACTACGTTTACTGATTTACCTTTCTTTCTAGCTTCAATAAAATTTGCGTACGTGGTATAGTCACCTGTATTGGCTATTATTACTCCAACTGCTACTGCTACCAGTAAAAGCAATATAATATGAACTTTTTTCATTTGTGTAAAATCGGGTGCAAGTTAAAAACAAAGCCGGTATGGCAATGATGGAAAAACTCAAAATTTGCAAAAACAAATTCTATATTACAACATCAAACAAGGTAATAGTCTCCATTGAAAATCTTCAAAAGCATATTAATAGCAGTAGCTGTAATACTCGTCATTGCGTTGGCAATGGTTTATCTTCTGCCCGTTTAAAATCAACGACCTCTTAAATCGAGAATTCGGGCTATGTATTTACCTACAATATCAAACTCTAAGTTAACCAGTGACCCTACTTTTACCTGTTTTATATTCGTGTGCTCATGCGTGTAAGGAATAATGGCTACTGAAAACACATCATTGGCTGTGCTAAATGCTGTAAGTGAAATGCCATTTACACAAATAGATCCTTTTTCTACTACTATATTTTGTTCACTAGGGTTGTACTTAAAAGTATAAATCCAACTGCCATTTTGGGCTTCAACTCCAATACAAGCACCTGTTTGATCTACATGCCCCTGAACAAGGTGCCCGTCAAAACGTCCGTTTGCTGCAAGGCAGCGTTCTATGTTTATCTCATCACCCACATGCAATAAGCTTAAATTAGTTTTTCGGAGAGTTTCTTCAATTGCTGTTACCCTATGCCAACCGGCATTATTTACATCTACCACTGTAAGGCAAACACCGTTATGAGAAACACTTTGGTCTATTTTTAGATGTTTTGATACGGGGGATGAAACAACATAGTCAATGTTGCTATTCAGTAGCTTAATATCAACTACTTTTCCAAGAGTTTCTATTATACCTGTAAACACTACTTACTTCTAATTAGGTGAATAAATCCTCCTCCTTTTTTCTCACCACTTAAAGGTTTTTTTACCAGGCCGGCTAAGCGTTGCTCATAATAAAAACCAGCATACAAATAAACGCCTTCACTAACTTCTTTCCCATTTTGGTCTTTACCTGTCCAGTTTATATCCGGGTCTTCTGTATTAAAAACTTCTTCGCCCCACCTGTTAAAAATTTTCATTTCTATTTTAGGAACAAAGCGGTACGGTTTAAATGGATGAAACACATCATTACGGCCATCTGCATTTGGCGTAAATGTGTTGGGTAAAACATAGTATGGACAATTATCAATACAGAACACGTTACTGAACCGGCTTGCATTACCTACTCTATCCAACGCCTGAATAGCATAACATCCGGCCAAACTCTCACTTAACAAGTGATTGTAAGTTGTATCATCCTTAGAACTAATGCTGTCAAGTAAAGTCATGTTAGCACTATCAGAGCCATAATAAATATAGTACCGGTCTATATCTTCAGAACACGGATCTTGATTATTTGTCCAAACTAAGTAGTTAATAAATTGTGCGGCATTCCACGGCTTATCAGTGTATTGACCGCAATCGTTTGAAACAGTCAGTATGGGTGGACAGGGTGGCACCGTATCAATTGGCACACCGCATGCTTCTTGCGAATTGTTTACCAGTGGCCGTGGCAAGGTATTGAGTTCATAATGCCCAAAACCCCTAACAAAATAGCAGTAAGTAGAATCGTTCATTAATCCCGTATCCGCTGCTCCGTGGGTGTAAACCGTATCTAACTCTTCATAGAGTAAGGTGGATTTGTTTTGTTTAAATACAATAAAGCTATCGTTAGACCAGGGCACTGTCTCTTGCCAGCTCAATAGCAACGACTGGTCGCTTGAACTTACTGTAAGAAAAATAGACGAAGCAGAAGGGGTTGCTCCAACGGTGTCGTTATTGCTGTAGAAAAACACTTTGTAGCTCCATGGTGTTGTTTTAGTGTCAAGCAAATTATCTGTGAATACAGTATCAGCCATTGCTGAGTAAGACAACGCATCTGCGGTAGAGTAAACCATTACCGGATTCGAAAAACCAAAACCATTTCCTCTATACAAATCGAAACGGTAAGGTGGCGGGTTAATCAAAGTGTCTAAGTTATTGCCTCCGGCCAATGGTTTACTCCAACGCACAAATATCTTTCCGTTAACCACGTCTGTTTGTTGTACATCAACGTTCAGCATAACAGGAACATCTACCGGCATAGTTACACATACTTCATTACTTGGCACACTTTCATTTGGGTCAAACTGAAACAAACCATTTGGAGACAGTTTACTGAAATGCGCAACTATTCTGTAACTGTATTGTTGACCAACTACAGCAGTAACATCTGAATAGGTGTAAGTAAAAATATTGGCAGTTGTAAGTTTTGTATATCCTCTGCCTCCTAACCCGGTTTCGCAGTAGTCAGGTATAAACGCATCGCATCCGGTTTTACGCCAAACTGAAAAACCTCTAAAATCCGGTGAAGAAGCACACGGATAAGGGTTTGCCCAGTTAAGTGTTACCTGTTGATTGGCCACTGTGGCTGTTAAGCCTAAAGGTGGTGGAGCAATTACAGTTATCTGCCATGTTTCAAGGTCAACAAGCGGTGGTGAAAAATTGTCCTCAGCTTTAAATATAACGAGATAAGGCTGTCGCTGAATATGACTACATGTGGTATTCCATGTAAATGTTCCTGTAGCTGGGTTCCCATTAATAGTATTAAATGTAGCTGGAGAAGTAACCACAAACGGACCACCAACCGCACTTAGTTCTACTGTCTGTGAAATATTATCAATGGCAGAAACAGTCGCTTTCAACTGGCTTCCGGCTCTTATACATGTGTCACGAATTGCGGTCAACCTGGGTGGATTGTTATTCTCATTTAACACAATTATCTGCATATCGCGGATGAGTGTTCCCATGTTTACTCCATTTCGGTATTCATGTATCAGAATGGCTATATTAAATATGCCTAGCTGGCAGGGTGTAGCCCACACTATTTGCCCGGTGTGTCTGTCAATGGTAAAAGTGTTGTTGGGCTGTAACAGCTGGCAATAATCATCCGGGTAAACATACAAAGGAACATTTTGGCTTTGCCCCTGCAGGCAAGGCATCAACTCAAATATCAAGCTATCACCATCTGGGTCAAAAGCTCCGGGGTTATGATAAAAAGTATCGTTCAGATTAGCAAAATCTATAGGGGCATATAGTAATTCGGGCGAAGAGTTAAATCCTATGTTGGCTAAATCTGTTGGAAATTTGATAGTATCCTCTACGTAAAACGGCACGTCAACTGACTGACCGTTTCCTATATTGGCAATTCCGTCTATTCGGTTTACATCTAAGAACGAAATTATATAGAACCTGTTGGGTGGCGAAGGTACTCCCGGATAAGTATGTCTGCCCACGTAAATATTCTTCTTAATGTCATTATCCAGTTCTTCCCCTTTGTGCAGGCCACCTATTACGGGGCCGTTTACACGTGCAATAGTATCCATTGTACCATCGCCCCATTCTATTTCAACAAAATCGCGATCGGCTTGAAAACTGCTGGTTTTGCTATACGTAACCACACTGCATTCATACTGAAACTCAGCCACCAGCTTGTAAATTATTTCACCGGCTCTATAGTGTGTGGCATAGGTCCGAAAAAAACTAAACACAAAAAAGATAAATAAAAGCGCTAACTGTTTTTTCAGAATTTGCATTGGCTTCAAAGAAAAGAAATATCAGTAAGATTGGATATTGTTATCAACGAATTACCACAAAGTTATTGCCCTAAAATTTTACTCGGTTTCCATTGCTGTGTAATTTTCATCGTTCATTTTATTTCTTTGCCTATATGGTTATTCATTACAACCTTTTAATTAGAGGGCAAGTACAAGGTGTAGCTTATCGCGCATCAGCAGTTGATATGGCCATGCGTTTGGGCATTACCGGCTATATTAAAAACAACTCCGATGGTACAGTGAGTTGCGAAGTAGAAGGTGAAGAAAACCTAATGTACAAGTTCGTTCAGTGGTGTCATCATGGCCCCGTACGGGCCGTTGTTGAACATGTGTCTATTACCGGTGGTGAAATAAAAGGGTACACCAGTTTTGAAATGAGACAATAACCACTGCACTATAAATTTAAGTGAGTGCAGCAACAATAGCTTCTTTTATTGTTTCCATTTCAGCCGCATCTAACTTCAGTTTAGGATGGTTGAAGTTTATAGCATCTGTGTGAAGTGGAATAAGGTGTACGTGCGCATGTGGCACTTCCAGTCCAACCACAGCAATGCCTACACGCTTACATGGTATGGCTTTATCAATAGCTAATGCTATTTTTTTAGCAAACAAAACCATACCTGCCAATTGCGAATCGTCTAAATCAAAAATGTAATCAACTTCTGCTTTAGGCACTACCAGAGTGTGGCCTTTAGCCAATGGCGATATATCCAAGAAGGCGAAATAGTTTTCATCCTCCGAAATTTTATAACTAGGAATTTCGCCTTTTACAATTTTACTAAATATAGAAGCCATTACTCTATGTATATCTTTAAAATTTCAAACTCCATTTCACCACCCGGAGTTTGGGCTTTTGTCTTCTCCCCTACTTCTTTACCTAGTAGCGCTTTTCCTATTGGTGAAGAAACTGAAAGTTTTCCTTCCTTTAAATTAGCTTCTGCTTCGCTCACTAAGGTAAACTTCATTTTTTTGTTCATCTTCTTGTTCATCACCTCTACCGTTGATAATATACTTGCCTTTGATGTATCTACTTCTTTCTCATCTAATACGCGTGCGTTTACAAGTTTGGCTTCCATCTCTGCTATTTTAGCTTCCAGGTGGCCTTGCTCTTCTTTAGCTGCATGGTATTCAGCATTTTCACTCAAATCTCCCTTTTCACGGGCTTCTGCTATTGCTTTCGCTATCTCTGGTCGTTTCACCGAACGCAAATGCTTAATTTCTTCCTGAAGTTTCTCCATGCCTTCTTTGGTCATGTAAAATATGCCTGACATAAAATTTGTTTTAATTTAAAACTGAATTGCTGCTGTTTTTTAGCAGTTATTATTGTGGATTAAAAATGAAAGACGCCCCATCATGCAGGCGTCTTTATCTTTAGAGTAGCAAATGTAGAATTTACAAATTAAAGTGCAACCCTATACTGTGTGTACCTTGAAACGGCTGCGTAGCTCGGAATGAATAATCAATACCTAAGCGAGGTCCGTCTTTCTTCAGCGGTGCATCAAATGAAATACCCGCAGCAAGCCCCGTATAAGCATTTAAACGAGTTGCCTTTTTAAACTGACCTGTTTCAAAACGGTAAGCTACTCGCAACATCAGCATTTCTCTCCAGCCAAACTCTAAACCCACTCCGTAGTGATCGTATCCAAATGCATTCGAAGTAAAGTTGGCTAGTGCCGTTAAACGATAATCTTGTTTATATACTTTTGGTTGTGTTTCTTTTTTCTTGCCCATCCAAAAATCGTATGCGGCACCTATATTTAATTGCACCGGCAGTTCAAACTTGTTCGATTTGTTTTCTACTGTAAGAGTATATGTTGTAGAAGAAACCACCTGTACAGAAGTAGCCATAGCATCGCCCTTAAATTTCATAGGTGTTCCTACGTTTCTAAGCGATACTCCAAAGTGAATATTATCTTTTGGTCCTGTTACATACTGCAATCCGGCATCTACACAAAAACCAAAAGCGTTCAGGTTGCCCAGCCCTTCGTTCACTAAGCGCAGCGTAATGCCTCCTGAAATACTGTTTGAAAACAATTTGGCATACGATACACCAATATTCAAAAAGGTTGGTTTGTAAGTACCCAAACCTCCTTCAGGGTTAGCAGTTGTAGTACGCTCAATAGCTCCTAAATTCAGGGCTTGTACACTTAAACCAATTACATTAGTTTCTTTAAAATTCTGTGCAAACCCTACATGCGCCAAACCCACGCCCGAACCCTGCAACCACAATGTGTACGCAGCTACAATTTCCGTCTTCTTCGCAAATGCCAGTCCTGCTACGTTGGTGCGCTCTGACTCTATCCCTCTTACTGAGGCAGTATTCATGCTCCAAAAACCTGACGATTTTGCCCATCCGTTCATCACCAACTCGTATGCACCTGCTTCGCCCCGTCTATCCGGATTACCTGCGAATACAGCAGTGCTTTGCATAAAAGCTACAGTGGTAAGTAGGGTTAAAATTTTCTTCATATCGCTTGCTTTAAAATTTAGAAACCTATTTTTCTTTTATGGTATCCAGCACTATTTAGTGCCGGATACCTTTTTGTTTTTTAGAAATTCGAAGTATCACTAGGGCGCAAAGCACCAAACCATTTAAGTGTTCTTTGACCTAAGCCGGGCGCATCTACATGAAACAAGTAAATACCGCTGGCTATAGGCACTCCTTTATCATTTTTCAAATCCCAGTCTAATGAATTATCAAGATTAATGTCGCTAACCGGGTTACCTAAGCTGATGTCAATCTTCTTATTGGTTGCCGGGTCAACATCTATGGCGCGGCTCAGTTTACGAATAACAGTTCCGTCTAACGAGAAGATAGTAACATTACACTTATTAGGTAGATTAGTAATTTTTACCCGCGAACTGTTTTGGTCAGGCTCATAAATAGAATACGCCAAATATGGGTTAGGCACAACTCTGATAATATCCAAAGCAGATTTAGCAACATCGTTGCTATTGTCTTTTGCCCCAAGTCCTTTAGTGCTAAATTGGTAGCGAGGTAGCGGATCGCCCGATGAAGCATTGGTAGCAAAACGTGAGAAAGGCTTTTCTACACGTAATTTGATAGTTACTTCTGCCGGAGGAATGTACCCGTTTACAAAACTATAACCCGGAGCAAGATAAGGGATAGAAGTCCACATCAATGAGCGGTAAATAGCCCGTACAGAGTCAGTAATATTTGCCGGGTTAACATCATAGTATCGAATCATCTTTGCTTGTGCCGAATCGCACCCATCGTACTTGCTATCCATAACGTAGATAAAATGTTTACCGCCAAAATACGGTACCTCTCCCAACTGCGATGGTATGTATAAATTTGATGTTGGGTTCCATAGCATGTCGCGCCCATTTTGGTCGCCCATATCTGAACTCTCTCCAAAGCATATATTCAAACGTTCTCCTGTTTCCACGTTTACAGCATACCCGGGGAACCAGCTACGGCCAATATCAGGTGTTACTGATTGATCTCGGTACAAGTTACCGCTTCCATCTTTAAGGGTAGAAGCAGCCATTCTTATTTGTCCTTTGCGGGCAGCTTTGCCGTTAGGTGCTATAGTAGCACCTTCATTAATACCATCATCTTCACCGGTCTCAAACACTATACAGCGGCTCCACTTGGTATGGTCAGGTGTTATTACAATATCTACACTCGATAGGCGGTCTAATGTGTTTTGTGGTGAAACGTTAGAAGCACTGGTGCTGCTGTAATTTCTCCATCTAAAACCCGGGCCGTATGTATAAGGTGGCGCTCCAATTCCCGGGCTTTTGCAAGAGTAGTTGGCTGCCAGGCAATATGGCGCCCAGGTGCCTTCTAATATCTTTTCAAATTTCTCGTCCGGGTCCGTACAGTAGTCAAAGCGGCTTGCTGGCGGGTTGTTGTTCCCATACCCCTCGGTGCTTCCAAAATAGTAGTAGTTATCGTCCCAAACTAAGTACAACGTATTGGGCGACCCTGTTTGACCGGGGCCACCAGTATACTTTCCTGAACGTATCCAGTTATTAGGAGTAGCTATACCTTCGTCTTTTACAAACTTCAGCCACTGCTCAACCGGGTTCTGGTACTCCAGAGTTGATTTTCCTAAGTCATACACATCACGGGTGGTTCCGGCAGCAGATGGTCCCGCCAAGTAGGTACCGTTAATCTGATAAGTAGGGCTTGGGGTTCCTAGTTTTAAAGAAAAACCATAGTCCATACGGCTTTCGCCTAATCCTTCACCAATTGGTTGCTCATAAGGTCGGTCATCATAACGTTCGCCATTAATGGTTACGTTATTAGTTAGATCTTGTAAGAACCATTTAAAACGAAAATCAGTTGACGAAGTGCTTAACACCGAATCTATTTTTAATCCTTTGGCTAATTCCATAGCCGTAGGTATGGTATCTAAATTACGCAGCCAGTCTGACTTTACCCCGCTAAGAGCCAGGGTAAAGGTGTCAATGCCGGCAATGGCACGGGTAGAAACGTTCATAAACGTATCTTCCACAAAACTGAGTTCAAAATCAGCTTCTTTCAAATATAGAGGATCTGTAACCTTAAAGCCTATTGGGTCTTTCCCTTTCTGATAAAAGAGTGTATCGGCAAAATAATTTCTGGCGGGGTCAAGTATAGTGGCTATAGTGGCTGCTGTAAGTTGCAAACTGTTTCCCCCATTTCCGGCACCTTCTATACGTTTTACTTCTACACCATCACCCCATTGTGCGTTTAACACTGTTCCTGAGTTTCGAGGATCCGGTATGTTTGGTATAGCCGAATAAATCTTAAAGTTATTTCGACCCTGCAGATAGGGTGTTAGCTGTGAGCCGGGAACCGGGTTGCTTTGGCTATATGTAATGTAGTCGTTATGAGCATACGCCACTGCTGTAAAATAGTAGGTCTTGTGGTTTATCAGTTGCTTATTTGCTCCGGTAGCAAACAAGTCGGTTTCAATTGAAAAAGAAGTATGAATTCCTTCGTTTACTTCATCGGCTTTCAGTACTGGTACATACAAACCTAACGCTGCGTCTTTTTCATAGTTGACAATGGAGGTAACACCATTCTTTACATCTACCTGTTTAATTAAAAGAGCTTTTGTAGGGTCATTGAGGTCAGTGGCAGACACACGTGGGTTAGCTATTTGATATAGTTTGTACCCTTCAAATGTATATGTAGAATCTCCATTTCCTCCTAAGTATTGGTAAACTGCACTTGCCACGCTACCGTCCACCTCATTGTATGATTCGCCCATATTGTTACCGCTTATGTTAAGCATGTTAATGATTAACTTCTTATCTAACTCGCGGATAGATAAAGTTGGCGCATCGGGACCATCGGGCAGTTTAAAACAGGTCTTAAACAGGTTCTGGGCTTTGTCATCGGCAGGGCCTATGGTAGTGGAAAAATTAGGTGGGCTTCCTACTCCACCTGCTGGGCGCACAAACACAACTCCTATGGTTACATACTGCGAAACTCCGGGAGATAAGGTAAATGGTCCTGATGTTTGAACAAATCGTCTGTCGCCAGCTTGCTGACCGCTGGTGTAGTCGCTCCATGCGGCTGGGTCAATTGGATTGCCGGGGAAAATAAACTCAGTTTCAGATCCTGTGTTATACCCTGTTCCGCCATGGGTAAACGGAGTACCGTCTCTCCAGAATCCTGTCATATAGTTTCTGAATTGTGCAGCAGTGGCAGGGTCTGAGCAACAAGGTGTTCCGTTATTAGTAAAGTAAACAAATGACGAAAGGCCAAGTTGCTGGCCGTTGTCATCAAGTGGGCCTTCAAAAAAGTCAATACCTAATGCGGGAAGTTCGGCACCATAACCGGCTACTCCGCCACAGTCAGCATCGTTACCATCGTTGTAAACAATACCTAAACTGCGTGTAGTATCGCAACCTACACGGTCGTTGCTAAAACAACCTAAATCGGGGTCAGCCCATTGCGACACATAGGTTTGAAACAAAGTGTTAGGTGACTTATTAATGATTTCGTACTTGTAGAAGGTCATGTTGTTAACCTCATCGGTTGTTTGGAAAGCAAAGGCTAATGTATTTACCTGAGCACCTATAGATTGTCCGTTGGTTTCTGTATGAAAGTTACCTGCATCATTATAAACCCAAAAAATCATTTGATCGGCAAACGCTTCCGATTCCCCGGTGCTGCAAGGTATTACCGGATAGTCGCCTTTTAATGGATCATATTCACCATCTCCATCCACATCTTTAAACGGAGCAAGGTTATCGGTAATAACAAAGGTTTCGCCTATAAGAGTAGGGTCAGTAGCTAAGTACTGGTTGCCCTTAGCCGGCCATGCTAATACTCCTTTGGGTATGTCTGCTGTAGTGGTGTTGGCTCCTTTCGACAAGAAAGCAATTTGAGCTTTATCAATATCGGCACCTAATACTTCAAAAAACCTATCGTACTTATTACAGGTGGTTTTATCTATGCTTCCTCCTGCCGATAGGGGGCCGGGCCAGTAGTCATCACCACTTTGGCGATATGTTTGTCCGGCACATTTCAGATTGTTACCGGCATCTATACCGGTCATCCAAATAGCTCCGGCAAATAGAGCAGTCAGGCGGGCACCTGTACCATCTCCTTTGGGCACTTCATAGCCGGCTTCCGATAAATTCCACCACATATCGCCACCGGTTAGCAGGCGGGCGCGTACGTTGTTGATGTCCATATCGTATTGAGCCAAAGGCGAAGTACAGTCTCCTGCTTCGTTTTTAAACGAAACAGTTTCTTTCTTGTGCTTGGGAGCCGTATTTTCACGGGCGTACAACCCGGTACTAACCAATGTTAGCAAGCCGAGTATAGCAGCGGATGTCTTTGTTTTTTTCATACTCTTTTAATTTTAGTGTTGTAGGTTTTTAAAAAATATAGTGTTTGGTTTTAGAAACTAAATACGGCACCCAAGTAAATTCTACGTGGTAACTGGTAGTTGTTAGGGTGGTTAATATAGGCAGCATACAAGTCTTTATATGCCTGCGGGTTTAATGACGACTGTATGGCCGGTAAACTCGATGGATCGCTCAGGTAACCATCATCTGCTGCAGTGCCTGTAAAGCGGTAAACCTGCACCGGATTTTTAGTACCAATGATGTTTTGTATTTGCAAGTATATCTGGAACGAAAGTTCCCGCTTGTCATCATTTTTCTCTTTCTTCTTACCTACCACAAAGGTGAAGTCTTTCCATACACGCATGTTTAAGCGGAAGAACCATGGAATTCGCGAACCGTTTACAGTACCTTTGGTAAGCGGGCGGCCGGGCTGGTTTTCTAACCCTTCCGGTGTAGCAAAGTATTGCTCGCTGTAAGGCGTTCCGGAACGGGCGGCTAATTGTACGTTTACACCAAAGTTAGAAAGTATCTGTTTGTTTTTAACCGTAGGTCCGTTGTAATCTTTACCCTGGCCGAAGCTATAGTTCAGATTCACATTTATCATGTGGCGGGCATCGTAGTTCACAAAGTTAATGGTCCTGAAATTAGGGTTGTTAGAGTTTACCAAGTTTAATTGTGAGCGGTCGTCAGAGCCGGTGCCTTCGGCAAACTGCATGGTATAGTTGGCCTTAGCGCTAAAGTTTCCGGTTCTGCGCAAGTCAAAGTCAAGAGTAAAGCCTTTGGTAGTACCAAAGTCAACGTTGCCGTAGCTCAGGTAATCTTTAGGGTAAGCGTTAATTATTTTACGAATCTGCACCATATCGCGGAACTCGCGGTAAAATGCCGAAATTGTAACAGCCGCGCTGTTGCTTACACGTTGTTTAAAGCCCAATTCAAAGTCAATGGTTCTTTCGGGTTTCAGATTAGGGTTATTAATAGGCGTGCCTATATTGTCAACAAAAAATAAGTAGTCGGTAGGGTCCATGATAGCGCGGCTTTGCGGGCGCTGACTCAAAATGTCGTAGTGTGCAAAGAACAAAGCACGGTCGGTAAGGTTAAATGAAAACTGCAAACGAGGCATTACAATAACCTTTGGCTTATAGTCTTCAAAACTTTGATTAGGATCAAACTTATCGGGGTCTTTAATATCCGTTTTCGAATCTTTTAAAAACGGTTGAATAGTACCGGTAGATGAAGCAGCTGCCACGTCTCTGCCGCTTGAAAGTTCATTACCAAAGCGGTCGTACCAAATATTGCCTTTGCGGTAGCCGGCTATAGCGGTAGGTGCATTGGTGTTATCTACATACACAGCATAACTACCGTCCATGTTAGAAGGGTGAGTAACAGGTTTGCCCGACAGGTCTTTAGTTTCGGCTACCGTATTTATTCCATATAAAGAAAACTCATCTTTTAGTACGGGCTGATTGGCATCAAAGCGGTCTATACGCACACCTACGTTAAACGTAAGATCTTTGAAGTAAAAGCGGTCAGAAATATAAGCAGCCGTATAAATAGGGCGAAAAGCCGGTATAGCTCTTTCTAATTCACCATCTGCACGTCTCTTGGTAAAAAAGTCATTGAATGAAGGCTGCTTGGTGTAACGGTTGCCGTAAGGGTCGTAACCGCGGTAAGCTACCAAAGCGGCACCATCGCCTAATAACTCGGTAGGCGAAAACATGTTTATGTTTAGCTGATCTGGGTTAAGGGCATCTACATCTATAAGGTCAGTATTGGTTACATCTTTGCCTAACGCCTGGCGAAGTTGCTTATCAAAGAAATTGTGGTTTTCTGAAGTATAACCAAGGTTAAACAGTATGGTGTCAGTTTCATAGAAGTCGGGGCGGTTAGGGTCGTTGTAAGCATATTCCTGACCATTGATTCTCAGAATAGGATTAGCTCTGTCGAAACCGGCCAGATGTGTGTTAACCAAGCCACGGGCACGAGCCCACAAACCAAGTGGCGAAACAGTATATGAACGCTGAATACGCTGTTCAAACTCTACCCCAAACTCAAAGGAGTGTTTGTTTCGGCTGGGCGCACCTGGTTTTAGAATATCAAAAGCACCTTCTAAACGAACACGGTATTGGTCGTTGTCGCTTTCTTTTCCAAAGCCGTTGTACTGGCGGCCGGTGTTAAACCAAATATTGTAAACCATGTTAGAGCGCGTGCCGTTGATAAGCGCCTGATTACCCTGTATCTGAAAAATGTTGGCAGTAAACTGCTTGTTGTTGTCGCCAAACACCTGATAGCTGCCATCGGCATTTACCTGTGCATCTAGAAGTTCATAGTACTGTTGTGTAAAGCGGGTACCGTAAGGGTTCAGATCACTTGGAGTAAACAACACCGAAGTGTCTTGCACGCCTATTTGTTTCCATCCTTCTAATGTTTTGCCGTCCACATAAAAAGTATCGAAGGCAAATATGGGGGCACGCTTGGTGTCGAACTTACCGATATAGCCGTAGTCAAACGGATTGGTGCCGTGCGATTCATCAGCATAGCTGACAGTGTATTTTTCGTAGTCGAACTGTAACGAATAAAAAGCGTTTTGGAAAGCCGATGACTTTTTCTTTTTGCCTTCACTTCCTTCATCATCTGTTTGTTTGGCTTGTATATTGTGTGTAAAGCGGCCAAACACGCGCCAGTTAAGCGCTTTAAACAGGGGGTTGTTTTCAGCGTTTAAAAGCGTGTATCTATCTACCCAGTCGTGGTACTTGCGGTACGATACGGAGCCGCCAAAGCTCAGGTTAATATTATCAGCCGGGCGAATGTCTAAGCGGCCTGTACCACGGAAGTTTTGTTCTACGGTGTTAGGCTTTACCTTCTGCTTATACATATCTTTATAGGTAAGATTCTCTGAAGCTACATCAAAACCGGTGGATGTTTGTTTTTTCTGTAAAGGAAATTGGCGGAGTGAATCGAGTTTTTCGGGACGCACCTGCCATACACCTACTGCCGAAGGGTTCGGGTCTTGCTGACGAAGATATTCGAAAGCCAGAAAAAAGCCCATGATTGTTTTCTTAGATTCTTTCTTCTTCCAAATGGGGCCGGTCAGGTTGGCGTTCACCAGATTGTAGCCAAATGCATCAAGCCCCTGAGAGGTTTGTGCTTCTATGCCTCCGTTAAACTGGCCGGCAGGGCCTTTGGTAGTAATGTTTACCACACCCCCTGTTACGTCACCGTATTTGGCGGGCACACCACCGGTAATTACCTGTAGCTGCTCTATGGCTGTAGCCGGAAGGGTAGGCACACCGGTAACTTTTACTCCATCTATATAGTACTCGGTGCCGTCTTCGCGGCCTCCTTTTACATTTAACCCCTTACCTTGGTCGCTTTGAAATGCGCCTGCAGTGGTAGCAGCTATGTCGGTTATGTTACGGGTAGGCATATTGGCTATTTCTTCGGCACTCACCGTATTTTGCGAAGAAGTTTTGCCCGGGTCTATTAAAGGCACTTTGTAAGAAACAATTTCCACCGCGGCTAACTCGGTAGAAGATGGTTTTAACTTAATGTCTATAAAGGTGGCTTTATCGGCATTTACTACTACGCCTTGCTGAATTTGCGATGAGTAGCCAACATACGAAAACTGTACGTTGTACTTGCCGGGGGTCAGCGGTTTAATAGAGTAGTTGCCATCAAAATCAGTAGTGGTACCGCGGCCGGTGGTTACTCCCTTGCCATCTACAATCACTACGTTGGCAATAGGCACTCCTTCACCATTTTCATCAATTACTTTTCCTGATATTTCTCCGTTTTGCGCATGAACCGATAGGTAAACGGTTAACATAGTGAGGAGGGTAAAGATTTTCTTCATTTCTCTCTTGTTTTAGCAGTGTTTTGTCAAAAGCGGTGCAATGTAATTTTTTTTGCAAAACAATGTTAAGCAGTAAATAGATACGGTGTAATATGTTAGTTGAAAAAATGACAAAACTATGACAAAGCGCGGGGGCAACGTAGTAAGTGTTGAGTTATAGTAGAGGCGGTAGTGTATCGTATGTGCCGCTGTTGCGTTCTTGTTGGTAACGTTCCAAGGCCTGATTCTTTTCATTATCAGTAAGGGATCCCCAGATGTTTGTAACTCTTTCTTGCAGTTCGTTCAACAAGTCAGTTAACTCTGCCGTGCGCTGAGCATCAGTAATACCTGATTTAATGAGATCTATCAATACCATCGAACAGGCAAGTTGTGTTTCTTCATCGGGTGTCAACATGGTGCAAAGTTTACTCACAAATGTAACAAGTATGCTTACAAGTAAATCTCATTGCCGGTTGCTATAAACTGGTTGGTAAGGTAGTGCCAGATTCTTTCCATAATTTTTAGTTTTTAGTGGTTAGTAATGGTTATTGATTTTTTTGTTTGAATACGGTTTGTAGTTGGCGCTTGCATAAAAACACTTGTTTGGATGCGTGTGAAAGTTGGCACTTGCATAAAAACACTTGTTTGGATACGTTGGGAAGTTGGCGCTTGCATAAAAACGATTGTTTGGATACGCGGGAAAGTTGGCGCTTGCATGGAAACAATTGTTTGGATACGTGGGGAAGTTGGCACTTGCATGGAAACAATTGTTTGAGTGTAGAAGCCTGTTACAGACTGCGTCCAAACATTTGTTTTCTTAAAAATGGTAGTTGGCACTTGCATCCAAACCTCTTTTTGCCCCTGTTTTGCACTAAAAAAGCCCCCCAACACTGTTTGCATCATGCGGGTGGTAAGTATGTTTGGGTGCAGGGGCTGCATAAGGGTTATGGGGTTATGAGCTAATGGGTTACCGGTGGGTGTTTTTGCCGTTTTTAATAAAATGAGCTGCCTGCATAAAACGCAGAAAGTGCCTTTACTTAATCAGCACCACAATAAGAATAACAGGCAGAGAAAACCGGTAAAACGCTACCCTGCTTTAATAATAATGTTGCCAACTTTACCGGTTACTAAATTTACATCAAAGGCAAAGCCCTTATAATACAAAGTGGCATAAGGAATAGTGGCAAAATTGGTTCTTACCTTCTCTGGTCGGCTCACCGTAAATTGCCTGTATATGGCTGATTTCCGAATCAAAAGAAATATCAAGTGGGTGTTGAAACTGATACTGACTAAACTCGCCTTTTTCGTAACTATAAGGCACCCCGCTATTCAAGAAAATAGTGCTGAAGTATTTATCTAAGAACAGCAGCGAAAGTCTTTTACTGTAATAGTTCAAATAAACAGAACTGCTATCGCGGTATTTGCCTTCGTACTCCTTTTTGTTTTCGGGAGGCCCGAGTAGTTGTTCAACCATAGCCATGGTAGAAAAAAACTCAATACCATCTATGCCCTTGCCTGCTCAATGGTGTAAGCTAACAGGTGTTTGCATGTATAAATTTTAACAGCTAAAACAACCTATTGAAATTAGTTCAGATTATACGCTAACTGCCTCTGCTTGTATTTGCGCATTTGTTTCGGATCCGGAGGGGCCACTGCCACGGGCAGCCAGTCGTGAACAGGTTTTTGGCAGAAGGGGCAACGGGCTACGGCCCAGCGTACAAATGAACTAAATTTAGAAGCAGGTATAAATGTTTTGGTTTTCATGGTGTAAGAGTAATTGGTGTTTTTATTCAAGTATGGTTTTAGTAAGATATTGCTCAATTTGGAACGTATTACTTGTTACTCGGCATCACTTTATGTTTTCATATTGGTTAGCAGGTAAACCATAACTATAAGCATAGCGGCCAGAATTAAAATAAGAGGTAGCACTTTGGTGCCGGCTTCTGCGTCTTTCTTACTCTTATACTCTTCAAAACTCATACTCTGTTAAGCGTAATAGGTGCCATAAAATTTTGTATAAAGCAAGGCCGCTAAATCGAGCTGCAAACCCGGTTGGCCGGAGGCAAGTTTGGGTTTAGCAACGGGCTTAGGTTTTTTAATAACCGGAGGTGCCGGCCAACTGGGTTTTCCTTCAAGCAACTGTAACATAACATGGTAATTTACAGGTTAAGAACAAAGTTTTTGCTTTTAAAATATTCAGTTTTTTATTGCTTATACGAAACTAAACTCCGGTGAGGGCAAAAACCAAAACCGTTTTCCGAACGGCACCCACTATTTTCCGAACGGCACCCCCACCCCCCCTATAACAAAGAAAAAACGCGCCCTGCCCGGCAGAAGCGCGTTTATATAATTAAGTGTTAACCCACTTAAGGGCACACAAATGTTACGGTTTCTCCACACACTACATCAGTCTTGCTTTTGTTGCAGTTATCGGTAACTACACCGGCTTTAAATTTTTTACAGGGGCAGCTGCCCGTGCCGGTAAACTTAGCTATGCCGGCTGTATCGGTAACCAGGGTTTGGTCATAGGTACACTCGTTATCGCCCGGCATTTTTTTGAGGCGGGCAGTAACACCTGCTATGGGTGCTCCACCGGCAGTTTCGGCTACCACTTTAATTTCCCACTCGGTTCCCGTTTCCGCCACCGGAGGCTCAGATTTGTTAGAAGGAGAAGCAGAAACTTCCACCGTATCGGTTACAGCTTGCTCGGTATGCTCAGGAGACTTGTGGTTACAGTTAACTAAGCATAATGAAAAAACAATGACTACGGAGAACAGAAATGGTTTTACAATTTTTTTCATGGTTATTAATTTAGTTATTAAATAATGCAACTTTGTTTACGGTTAAACAGTTAAACAGGTTTTACAGATAATTGCATATTCGGCAAACGGAATTACCAACTTCATGACCATTACACTTACCCACCCGGCATATATTAAAGCAGAGGCCTGTTATCAGCAAAAAGAAAAAGCTCGTGCCATGCGTTTGTTTAAAAACCTGCTGAAACAAGAGCATATATCGCCCGAACTGGAACAGCGTTTAGCGAACCGCTTGGGTATATTGTATCTGGAACTAACCAATTACAAACAGAGTAAACAGTTTTTTGAAAAATCGCTGCACTTGGCCAAGCAGGTTCACTGCCCGGTGCTTACCTATAATGCCCTCGATAACTTAAGCGCTGTAAGTATAGCTATGCGCAATATGCGGCAAGCCATTGCGTACTTACAACAGGCCATGACACTGAAAGAAAAAGAAGGCCATACTCAGATCATGAGCCGCAGTTTAATACAACTCTGCGGGCTTCACTACCTTATTGAAAACAACACCGAGGGCGATAAAGTATTAGAACACGCCAAACAAATAATAACACAGCACAAACAAAAGCACCTGTACGCCCAGCTTTATTTTGCCAGCGGCATGAAACTAAAGCGGATGAAGCAATATTCTCGAGCTATAGCAGCCTATACAAAAGCTGCCGCAAACGCACTCAAGCAGAACGACCACCAGCAAGCACTCAGGTGTCATGCCAATATAGCCGGTATTTATTCATTGGAAAAAAAATGGAGCCATGCCAACATGCATCTGCAAAGCGCATTGCAATTACTGCCGCATTGTAAGAACCCCAGCGATGAACTACTCCTATATACCGAGTTAACAGGCGTTAGTATCAAGATGCGTAAAAAAGACGCTGCCGGTAAATATTTTAGTAAAGTAAAACAACTTGCCAAAGACAGCACCCATCCAATGGTGCTTAAAATACTGCACTATGTAAGCGCACAATACTACAAAGCTAACGGAGAGCTACAAAAAGCCCTAAAGCACTATGAGTTATGCACCCAAATGCACAGCAAAGCCTATAGCGAAGAAATGGGGCGCAATATTCAGGAACTGCAAACCCGCTACGAAACAGAAGTGAACCAGCGCCAACTACAAGAAGCCAAACTTCAACAGGCCGAAACACAACTTACACTGCTGCGAACTCAAATGAATCCGCATTTTTACACCAATATTTTAAACACCATTGAGCACTACGTTACAAAAAACAACACTCCTGAAACCATAGCCATATTACACGATTTCAGCCGGCTAACCCGAATGGTACTCGATAACTCGCGGGTAACCAAACTTCCGCTTTCTCAAAATCTTGAAATGCTGGAACTATACCTGCGGCTCGAACAAAGGCGGTATGATCCTTCCTTTACATACCATGTAAAAATTGAAAACAAACTAAAGCCCGAGCAGATACAAATACACGGCATGTTGCTACAGCCCTTAATTGAAAATGCCATACGCCACGGCATACGCGCTGTTAAAGACCGCACTGGTCACATAGGCATTGATATAAAGCGCAACTCAAACATCATTTGCGTAACCATTATTGATAACGGTATAGGCCGGCTAGCCGCAGAAACAAAAAAATTGCCGGGTCATCAGTCACATTCTACCAACATTATACGAGAAACATTGCGATTGCTCTGGAAAACACCAGATGGCGATAAACACCTCATCTACACCGACATGACTGATAGTAGCAACAAGGTGTGCGGCACAAAAGTTGAACTTTGTTTTCCTTTGAGTTAACACCATAGCAGCATACCCCATGACATACACCACCATATTGATAGATGACGAACCGGCAGCCAGCAGTATATTATCGTACCTTCTTACCACTCACTGTAAGCAACTAAAAATTGCACAGCAGTTCACCGACCCGGATAAAGCACTTGTTTACGTTAACCAACATCCACCGGATCTATTGTTTTTAGATATAGAAATGCCCGGTATGAACGGTTTTGACTTTCTACAGCACTTAACCAATTATAAGGGCAGCGTAATATTTGTAACTGCACACAGCCACTATGCTCTTCGCGCCTTTAAATTCAGCGCCATTGACTACCTGCTTAAACCGGTGGATGCCCAAGAGTTGAAACAAGCGGTAAACCGGTTTCTGAAACTTCAACCGCCACCGCCCACCGCTACCCAACTGCAAACAGCAGCACAAAATCTAACCCACCTGGCTCAACCCGGTCTGCACTCCCTGGCTATATCACATACCGAAGGTATAACCACCATAGATCTGAACAATATTGAATACCTGAAAGCGGAACGAAGCTATACACAAGTAGTGCTTAGCTGCAAAAAAGAAGTAACAGCATCGCGCCCGCTCAAGGTGTTTGAAGAACTGCTGGCAGACAAAAATTTTGTGCGTATTCACAAATCGTATCTGGTAAACCTACACAAAGTAAAAGAAGCCAAAATGAATGCGGGCTTGGTCATATTGCAAAGTGGTATAAAACTAAACTTAGGCCGTGTGTTCCATAGCGAGTTTAGCAAACGCTACCGCGCTTATAAACAAGAAAAACAAAATGGTTGGTAGCTCAATTAAAGAAGGTTGGCAAACAAAGAGGGGTAAACACCAGCCAACACCGTAATGAACGTACATATTGCTACTACAACAGCATATGCCGGTTTAATGCTGTAAGCAGATTCCTGACTATCGCGGGTGTACATGGCCAAAAAAACTTTGAAGTAAAAGTAAACGCTCACCATAGAGTTAACTACGGCAAATACTACTAACAATAAGTGACCTGCTTCTATGGCTTTACTGAAAATATAGAACTTACCAAAAAAGCCGGCTAATGGAGGTATGCCCGCCATGCTAAGCATGGCAATAGTTAAGGCGGCAGCTAACATTGGTTTGCGCTTGCCCAAGCCGTTAAACGCATCATATTTTTCGGAGCCGGTATTTGAGGCTACTACAATAGCAACGGTAAAAGCAGCTATAGACGATACACCATAAGCCAGCGAGTAAAAGAACAAGGCATTGTCGGTTTTTACATAAACCGATAAAATACCTAAAAGCATATAGCCCGCGTGACCAATACCCGAATAGGCCAACATGCGCTTAAAAGAGTCTTGCTGCAAAGCTGAAAAGCTGCCAATAGCCATTGTAAGTGCAGCCACTGCGCTAAGCACCCACGCATAGGAAGGTATGGCAGAGACAAACGCTGCGCTAAACAAACGGTAAAACGCAGCAAAGGCTGCAATTTTGGCCACTGTAGCCATGATGGTAGTGGTAAGCATGGGCGAGCCATCATATACATCAGGTGCCCAAAAATGAAAAGGCGCTGCCGCTACTTTGAAAAACATAGCCACTAACACTAACCCGGCTCCTATAAAAAACATGGGCGAAGGTGGTGCGCTGCCAACGTGTGAAACTATTTCGTTGAGATTAAATGAGCCGGTATCGCCATAAATTAATGCTACTCCAAACAATAATACCCCTGAAGCAAAGCTACCCATCAGAAAATATTTCATGGCGGCTTCGTTGCTACGGGTTTCTTTTCGTTTGGTGCCGGCTAATACATAAAGCGAAATAGAAAGTACTTCTAACCCCAAGAAGAACATTGCCAGGTTAGCAAAAGACACCATAGCCAAAGCCCCACAAAGTGTAAAAATGATAATAGCTATATAATCAGAAATTTTGGCGGCTTCATTTTTATAGTAGTTACCGCTCAGAATCAAAACAAACACGGCAAGCATTATCAGCAAACCAGAGAATGCCACCGAGAAGTTGTCAATCAACACCATCTGATTGAAGTACCCCTGATTAACTCCCCAATCAAGCATGTTTAACCCGAATATAGCGAGCAATCCGGTAACGGCAATCGGCAGTATAAATTTGCGAAGGTTGAGCATTTCGGCCAACATGCATATAATACCGAGTGTGGAAGTATATATAAGGGTATTCATGTGCTTTTAGTAATACTACTTCATTGAATAATTCAACAATAAATCTAAACTTGGCTGCATCATGCTCATGTGTGTTTTAGGATAAATGCCCATGGTAAAAATGGCACCAATGATGAACACAAACACCAACAACTCTGTTTTGGTTAAGTCAGCAAATGCAGCGGTGGTATCTTTTGTTTCACCGAGCATAACCAGTTGATACATACGAAACATATACACGGCTCCTAAAATAACTGTAAGCCCGGCCACTATAGCTAAATAGGAGTTGTATTCGTATGTGCTGAACAACAATAAAAATTCACCAATAAATGCGTTGGTAGAAGGCAGAGCCACACTGGCTAACACTACTATTAAAAAACACGCTGCAAATTTAGGTGCTACATTTCTAATGCCGCCTAACTGCGATATGGAAACCGTGCCTGTACGCTGGAAAATAATTTCGGCAGCAAAAAACAAACCTACTACATTGAACCCGTGGGCAAACATTTGCATGGCAGCACCCTGAAAGCCTTCTCGGGTTAATGTAAACACACCGGCAGTAATTAAACCAACGTGAGCAAATGATGAATAGGCCAACAACTTCTTTAGGTTATCCTGCCTAATTGCAATTACACTTCCGTAAATAATTCCGATAGCGGCTAACACAATAACTACAGGTGTAAAAACTAAAGTTGCGTAAGGAGTTACCGGTAGTAACCAACGCATTAACCCATACACTCCCATTTTTAGCATAATGCCTGCCAGTAACATGGTGCCGGCTGAGGGGGCCTCATGATAGGTATCGGGTTGCCAGGTGTGAAAAGGGAATACCGGAATTTTGATAGCAAAGGCAATAAAAAATGCCCAGAAGATAAATGATTGTTCTTTGTTGCTCAGGTCTAAATCGTATAGCTGCGCCAGCGAAAAGCCACCTGCCTGCTGGTACAGGTATATAAAGGCAACCAACATGAGCAAAGAACCCGCTAACGTGTAAACGAAAAACTTGAAGATGGCCCGGTGCCGGAATGTCGCATCTTTGTTTTCGCCCCATAGCAAAGCAATAAAGTAAATGGGTATAAGTGCAAGTTCCCAAAACACATAAAACAGAAATCCATCGGCAGCTAAAAACACACCCAACAAACCAAACTCCATTAAAAGAATGAGCGAGTAAAATGCTTTGGCGTTATCAATAGTTTTGTTGTAGGTGGTCAATAGAATAAGTGGCACTAAAAAACTTGTAAGTGCTACCAGCATATAACTTAAACCATCAAGCGAAAGAGCAAACATAATAGCCGGATTGATAACCCACACATGCGAATGAGTAAGCGGCTGATAATTGCCGGCCAAAAATGGTGCTTTTAAAAGTACACAAACAATGAAACTTAAGAACCCACCGGCAAGCGCAGTATATTTAGCGTAATGGTTGCCACTTAAAAATGTAATGAGTGCAAATACAAGCGGGATAAATAGAAGTGCTAACAACATAAGCGGGCGCAAGTAAGCAGAATTCCAAATAAATAAAAACGAGTGGAACACAGTGTGGAAAGAAAAATATCAGAAATTCTTCTCCTGTTCCGATTTGCTCTTTACAATGTAGCCAAATGTGTAGGTGTATGTAACATCGCCACGATATTCGCTGCTACTGCTACCTGTAGTACGCCATGTGCGCATTATGTTGTTTCCGATCTTAAGCGAGTGATTTTTGGTAATGCGGTAATTAAAGCCAATGTTATTTGTTAGCGAATGGCTGTTCCAAACTTTGTTTTGCTGCGATGCTGTATATCCAATAGTGGTGCTTACCCCAACTTTTCCTTTCAGGAAGTTTTTACTGAAAACAAAAGACGGGCCTACGTTTACAACATAAAACGATGGCGTTTTGGAATACAACACATTAAATGCCGGTGAAAATGAGAACATGATTTTATTGGCAGTAAGGGAGTAGCCCAAGTTTACATTCAACGTGTTGTTACGCGAAAATTTTGAGGTAAAATTGTTGAGGTCGTCTAAGCGAGAAAAGCTGGCACTCATAAATATATTGTGTACCATTTCGGTATTAACTAAAGTATAGCGAGGGGCAAATACAACCACTTGTTGAATTTGAAGAATGCGGGTAGTATCATTTAAAGCACGTGCTCCTTTTGTTTGGAATGTTACAAAGTTGTTGTAAGATATTGATGCCCCGAATTTCTGGCTCATGTTCAAAGCAATAATAGCAGCCAATCCGGCACGGTTAGTTTTTGTTGCTTTTCGTTTATTCAGATTGTCGTGCTGATAAAACTCATTAAAGCTAAGGTTCACCTTTTTTTTGGCCGCCATAAAGGTTTGTGTTAGATTGATTTTCTGCTGGTCGTTTAAAATGTAGTCGAGGCCCATACTTACATATTCGGGCTGTATACGGTTGTAATCGAAACCGAGTGAGAAAGTTTCAGCGGTGTAACCAAAGAAAGTGTGGGCTGTCCAGGCATAACTGGTGGACAAACGAGGAGGAATAGCAACCTTCAAAAACTTAGTTCCTATACCGTTACCGATATCTAACAGTTGTGAATTTATATCGCGTGTTATAGCACTGGCTGCACCATCTAAATCCCACACTATGTTTTTCTTTTTGCCGAAAGTTTGATGGCTCTTTATGCCAAACACTGCGTTTTCTTGCGGTGCATAAGTTTGTTTGTTAAGCGTATCAGATATTGGCGGTATAGAGTTGGCCACATCTTTGCCGTGCAACCAAATAAAGTCGAAGTGGTTGTTGTCGTTACCCACACCCACTTTTAGCCCCCAACCTCTGCGTTTAAACTGTGGTGGTTGAGCTGCAGGCCCCAGCAGGTTCTCTTTAATTGCAGGGTTTAGTCTTCCGTAAAATGCACCAAAACGGAAAAGCGAAGGGTTTATTTCTATACCGGCTCCCAGAAATGTTTTTCCGTTTAAGGTGGTGGGGCTCCAACTCATGTTAGTCCAACAGAAATAACCTTTTACCCATTTATATGAAGGGTTGATACCAAACTGTGCAAATGGATTTCTTACATCTTTTGACCCTTCGGTAAAAGTAAAGTTGAAAGGTATTTGCACTCCGTAAACCGAAATGGTAGGTGCTAACATGATAGAATACGAGTACGGTTTACGGGTACTATTAAATCCCGACTTTGCATAATAGCCTACACTTGTGCTGGCGGTGCCGGTAATATCGAAAGGATTGGCTTTAGCTATGTTTTCTAAATCTTGTGCGGGCAGGTACTGAAAGCAGCAAGACAACGAGAGTAAGCTGAGAAATAAAACTTTCTGCATTGTCTGATAGCTGTATGAAGCCATTGGGTTTTTACAAACCTAAAAATATTGATGTATTCGCTAATGCCAAATAGCCAACTAAGTTTGCAACATAACATAAGTAATGACGCTGGCTGAAATACAAAAACAGTATTGGGATACCCTAAGTAAAACTTACGATAAGCGCGAGGCAGTAAACATAACCAAGATTGTATTGGAAAAAGTGCTGGAAGCTAGTCCACTTTCTATGGCATTAGACCGTTTCAGATTGCTTACCTCCTATCAGTCAGATACCCTACAGCGTATTCTAACACGTTTAATCAACAATGAGCCGGTGCAGTACGTATTGGGAGAGGTCTATTTTTTTGATTTAATGCTGGAGGTAACTCCAGATGTATTAATTCCTAGACCGGAAACTGAAGAATTGGTTGAGTGGATTGTTTCAGAGTGGAGAAATACAGAACAAGTATCCATCCTTGATATTGGAACCGGAAGCGGTTGTATTGCCATTGCACTTTCTTCCAAATTGCCCCATGCAATAGTTGATGCCAGTGATGTAAGCCCTATGGCCTTAGATATAGCTATAAAGAACAACACCAAAAACAATACAAGCGTAAGGTTCTTTAATAATGACGTACTTAAAGAACCGTTGACGCAGAACACTTACAACATTGTAGTTAGCAATCCACCCTATATCAATCTAAACGAACAGGCAGAAATAAAAGCTAATGTACTTAGGTTTGAGCCACACCTTGCGTTGTTTGCGCCCGGTACTGATGATTTAATTTTTTATAAAAAAATTGCAGAACAAGCTGCAAATATTTTGGAGCCGAATGGGAAGATTTATTTAGAAATAAACGCTAGTAAAGGAAAAGAAGTGTGTGAACTATTGAAGAAAAAAGGATATACGCAAATTGAACTTCGAAACGACTTAAGCGGTAAACCTCGAATGGTTTGCGCCACTAAAAAAGCGTAGGATTTTTCCCTGAGACATTTCCTTCATGCTCTAATAGCCATTGCTTGCGCCAAAGGCCACCCGCATAGCCCGTCAGTTTACCATCTTCACCAATTACACGGTGGCATGGCAAAATAATGGCTATGGGGTTCTTACTATTGGCAAGTCCTACCGCTCTTACCGAATCGGGGTTACGTAATTTTCTAGCAATGGCTCCGTAGGTAGTAGTATTACCATAGCCAATTTTTTTAAGCGCGCTCCAAACTTTGCGCTGAAAAATTGTGCCCTCAGGCATTAGTTTCACTGTAAATAAACTTCGTTTACCTTCAAAATATTCCTCTAATTCTTGCTTGCATTGAAGCAAAACAGAAGGAATCGTTTCAGGATTGTTGAAGGTAACTGTTGAGAAACCAATATCAGTAATGGCTGAAGTCGTACCCGTAATTTCTATCGGTCCAAGAGGTGAAGTCATATATATTGTAACTCTGTTTTTCATACAAAACGCGTGTAAGCCAACAACCTTACAAATAATATCTCACATGCATCAATATAAGTTTATGATGATATAGCACGAAACTAATGCGTAGCCATGTGGATAACCTACCGTGAAACTGTTAGTGGAACAGTTCGAAAATTTTTTTGGTCAATAAGTTTTATCAAACGGTTCAAAAAATCAGATTCGTGCCCCCAAAACAGAATGCGTTTTGTAATTATCTTTATAACCCCAACAAGAACTATAGACCGATGGCTGATGTAGATTTAGTGAAGAAATCCTTATTGCGTAAAACAACAACTGATACCAGTAGCATTGATTACGGCAAATTGCCACCACAAGCAAAAGAGTTGGAAGAAGCTGTGCTGGGCGCAGTTATGATTGAGCAAAATGCCATTAATGAAATAATTGACATACTAAAAGATGATGCCTTTTATGTTGACAGCCACCAACGGATATGGAGGGCTATTCGCACATTGTTTCAAAACCAAGCACCAATAGATTTACTAACAGTAACAGAGCAGCTTAAAAAAAACGGAGAGTTAGATGCTGCCGGGGGACCGTTTTATGTAGCGCAGTTAACCAATAAAATTGGTTCAGCTGCGAACGTAGAATATCATGCGCGTGTGTTGGCTGAAAAATATATTCAGCGGCAACTAATTTCTACTTCTACCGAAGTAATTAAAGATGCTTATGAAGATACTACAGATGTGTTTGAACTACTTGACCGCGCAGAAAAGAACCTGTTTACCATAGCAGAAAATAATTTGAAGCGAAACTCGGTGGATATACAATCACTGGTGTACAAAGAACTAGAAGAGCTGAATATACGTATGAACAACAGTCAGGACCACCTTAACGGAGTGGCATCAGGGTTTGTTGATTTAGACAAAGCCACAGGTGGCTGGCAAAAAAGTGATTTAATAATAGTAGCTGCCCGTCCTGCCATGGGTAAAACAGCATTTACACTAGCACTTGCTCGCAATGCTGCAGTTGATCACAAAAAACCTATTGCATTGTTTTCGTTAGAAATGAGTTCTGCGCAATTAGTGCAACGTTTAATTTCTATGGAAACGCATATTCCGTCTGATAAAATAAGAAAAGGAACATTGGAACCTTACGAGTATCAGATAATGACCAGTAAGATAGACCATTTAAAAAATGCGCCAATATTCATTGACGACACTCCGGCTATCAATGTGTTTGAGTTGAGAAGCAAGTGCCGCAGACTAAAGCAGCAGCACGATATACAAATGGTGGTTATTGATTATTTGCAACTAATGAGCGGAACAACTGATAGCAAAGGCGGAAATCGTGAACAGGAGATTAGCCAAATTTCGCGCTCGTTAAAGGGGCTGGCCAAAGAGTTAGAGATACCTGTAATAGCCCTTTCGCAGTTATCACGTGCTGTTGAAACCCGCGGAGGCGATAAAAAGCCAATACTTTCCGATCTTCGCGAATCAGGTGCCATAGAACAGGACGCAGACATTGTAATATTCCTATACCGTGGCGAATACTATGGTCTGGAAACCGATACTGACGGGCAAAGCAACAAAGACATAGCTGAAGTAATTATTGCTAAACATCGTAACGGGCCGGTGCTTTCTGTAAGAACCAGATTTATCAACCGTTTTGCCAAATTCGAAAACTTAGATGAGATAGGCGCCAGCGATCAATACTTAGAAATGAACCGCGATGGAGAGAGAATCAAAGTCAAAAGAATTCAATCGAAAATGAACGAAGAAGAAACCAACGATCAGGGTTTCGAAAAACGCCATAAGCCCGATGACTTTGAAGGCGATGTTCCTTTTTAAATATTGACAGGCAGGTAAATTTCATGCAGGCTCCTACTCACATACTTGCCGGTATTATATTACAAAGGGCTACCGGTTTTACCCGGTACAGCGGCATGAACACCATTCTGCTGTTTGTGTTAAGCATTTTTGTTCATGGGGTGTTCGACAAATTGGCTATATCTACATACCATCCTAAACAAGCCTATTTCAGCGATCCATTTTGGGTAGTTTACCACCTCGTGGTTTGGCTTATTGCCATTATGTTTTTATACATCTGGGGCAGCAATTTCAAATGGGGTATATTGTTTTCTCTATTACCAGATATTGATTGGCTAATAATATACTGCCAACAAATATTAGGAATACAAGATTCTGCCTACCAAACACCCCTCATACATAACAGCATTAATTTGCTTTTAGACAACACCACACCTCTATACCTTTTAAATCAGTTACCCGATAACACACTAAACCCGTTTGCCTTAATATGGGAGTTGCTATTTGTAATTGTGCTTTTGGGCATTATTCATACGCTTAACAACAGGCGCAGAAATATTCACTTCTAAAGCAAATCCAATTAGTGTATTACACTTAGTTTATGTACACCCACACCTTGTTGTGATGAAACTTTCACTAGATAAAAACCTGAAGCCAAGTGCCCTGTGTTTAAGGCTAAAGTTGAGTTCACATTCATATATTGATAAAGTAGATTACCGTTAAAATCATAAACAGAAATATCGGCAGTTGAAAAACCAGAAATGTTCACACTACTTTTAGCCGGATTTGGGAAAACTGTAAACTGTGGCAACCCGCTCATTTGCATGCTTGAACTCAAACAATTTTGCTGTGTAGTAAAACTAAATATACCCGTATTATCTCCACTGTATTGAGTAAAAAACAACTTATACTCCTCTCCAGTTCTATTCTTAACGAAATAAACAATACTGTCATCTACTATGTATGTATTGTTTTGAATGTCGAAGTATTTCCATTCCCATCCAATGGTACTCATATCGGAAGTGTACGATGTTGTTGGACTTGTTATAGCTTGATCAACGCCTAAACACTCAGCGGCAGTTACACCTTTGTTTAGCAACACACCAACTTGTGGGCTTACAGAGTTGGTAGCTGCCTCAACAGATGTATATTTCGTAAAAAGTATGTCCCAATCTTCACTTAATGGCTCCTTATCGTGTACAACAGTTGTTTTTAAGTTCAAGTAAACAAAATTTTTGCCGCTGTATGCAGCTTTACCAATGTGCACTGTTTGTATGTTTTGATTATCAATAGAGGCAAATTTTAAATCCCATGCGGTGTCTTTATCTAACTGCTCAACATAAAATTTTCCGGCAGTGCCATCAGGCAGAATATACAAATACACCTTTGTTCCTGCCACATCATGGTTAGGAGGTCCGTTGTAAGTACCCCAGCCATAATTAAACACGTTAATATTTAGCCCTGAGTTTAACGCCCCAAGATCCAGAAGTGAATCGCTATCATGAAGTTGTTGCCACTGCGAGTAGTTAGCTGTATCTACTACTACATTAAATGAATCGGCAGTAAAACTCGGTATCTGAAAGACTTTAACACCAATTGCTTCGTTAATTCGTACTGAAGTACCTTGAAGTGTGTTGGAAGGAAAAACAGAAGGACGAACAGAAACTGCAAAATGCCAATCTGAATTAGATGACGTGGTGGTTTCAGAGCACTTCATTTGGTAAAACACCATATCGTTGTTATTTGCACCGATTGTTACCTGTTCATGTAAAGTAACTTGAGCGTTGGCGAACACAGAAATGTATATACCTGTTAAAATACAACTAACTCGCTTTATCATCTATTCTTAATTTTGGCGCGAAGATGGGTTTAATAACCTAAGAGAGGTAGTTTGAATTGTCATAGAATTGTCATTTTTTTCACAAAATCAGAAATATGTTTAGTAAAAATTTAGCCCCAGAAAGTAAAGTATGGGTGTATCAGAGTTCAAGAAATTTTACAGATGTTGAGGCGAATGTTATTAAGCAACGAATTAACTCGTTTGTAAACCAATGGGTTTCGCATGGTGCTAAAGTAGAAGGAGATGGGGCGTTATTGTATAATCGCTTTGTGGTACTGGCTGCCGATGAATATAATGTATCGTTGGGCGGATGCTCTATAGATTCATCAGTGCATTTTATCCGCCAGTTAGCTGTTGATTTTAATGCTGATTTTTTTGATCGCTGGCAGGTTTCTTACATACAGAATAATCATGTGGAAAGCTGTTCCCGCGAGCAGTTTGAGACCTTGGTTTTATCGGGCATTGTAAATGATGACACAATTGTATTTAATAACCTTGTAGCTAATAAACAGCAATTGGAAACCAAGTGGAAAGTTGCTTTTAAAGAAAGCTGGCTAAAAAATTTGGTTCCTGCTTCAACTTCATTTCCATCAACCCTCTAACTAATTTTTAACCAGTTTTAGAATAGCGGAATGGTTTTGCTGTTTTGCTGTAACAATGTACATGCCTTGTGTAAGTTCACTGCCTAAATGAATAGAAGCTGTCGGTGTGTTAATTTCGAAATATTTCAGTTGTCTGCCATTACTATCGTGCACTGTTATGTCAGTGGCACCTTCAATTTTTGATTGAAACTGTATGATAGTTGACTCCTCGAAAACTGATGGTAGTGCAGTGAGGTGAAAGTTTTCGTCAACTTCTGATAAATCAGTTGAAAAACTACAACTCATATAAAAGTCGAGCGGGGTAACCATTCCCGGGCGCAACACCACTCCGGTAACTATTTGTGTATTGCAATTGCCATTAAAATCAGTAAACCGCACATCATACTTTCCTGAATCGGCTACCCCTGTTTTGTAGTCACCTAGCAAATTGGTTTGCGTAGCGTTAGGTTGCCCTATGATTTCGACATTGACATTAAACAATGGTTGAAAACTGCTTCCGTCAGAAATTTTACCCTCTAAATAACAGGCTCTTTTTAGTGTTGGAGTTAAAACAAACAAACCTTCTTGCCGGTCGCTGCAGATAATATTACCGGAAGGTAAAAAACAATACACCCCCCAGCATCCTTCAAAACCATTACCTGAAGGAAATGGAGATGTGTCGTAATGACCAACTTCAATTAAGTTATACGGCCGGTGTGCATCAACAATTGTAACCCCATCGCGGTAGTAGGAAGTATAAAGAAACCCTTCTTTGTAATAGGTGTTATGCGCTATTGATGAATCATGTTGGTTATGCCAATAACGATCTACTTCTTTTATGTTGCTAAGATCAGCAATATTATAGGCCGTAACAGGTGCTAAAGGTTTTTCATCTGTATTAAACAAATATTGGTTGTCATCACTTAACCATACATTATGTGAAAAGAAAAACGGAGTTTCTTGTCTGGCAATGACCTGAGGGTTAGTTTTATCACGAACATCTACTACAGAAAACTGGCCATTTAAAATTTCAGAAGAATACAACGTATCATTTCTGGCAAAACAATCGTGCACATAAAAATCATCGTACTTGCCAATATAAACCGGATTCATAGGGTCAGGTATTAAATCGCACATCAGACAGCCTCGATTAAATAAGTTGCTGCCATTCAGGTATAGAATTCCATTCTCGTCTATAAAACATGAATGCGACTTCTGATAATCTTCTCCGGTTATGTTGCTCCAACGTGTAAAGGGCGCGGAGTATGGTAAATTGCCTAAATCAACTATCAGAATACCTCCTTTGTTTTCATTGGTCATATATGCGTAATGAGTCCACACTTTTGGTTCTTGCCATATAGAGGTATCTGTAGGCACAAAAAATATTTCATCCGGGTTTTCTGCATCGGTTACATCTACTATTGACAAACCATGCTCTACACCCACCAATGCATATTCCCTACCATTAGCAGTGTCTGTATAGCCCCATATATTTGAAACTATGCGGGGGTAGGCCAATGAACTACGGTACTGAATATTTTTCTGTGCTTCAACAAAATTTACTGCTAAAAAAACCAGCACAATACTTCCTATCAGGCGCATAATAGATGTTATTATAGTTTGAATACAATTACAAATTAGTGGCAAATAATAATTCGAGATTGCTGCTTTTTATGCCAAACATGTTTGAGAGATTTTGATTAGTGAGGTTGCCTTTATATAAATAAATTCCGGAACGGATACCTCTGTCTTCGTAAATAAGGTTTTTAACTCCATTCAATTCGCCACAGCGAATAAGGATTGGGGTGAGTATATTTGAAAAAGCGTAAGAAGCCGTACGCGAAACTCGTGAAGGAATATTTGGAACGCAGTAGTGTATTACTTCGTACTTATTAAATGTAGGTTCGGCATGGCTAGTCACCTCTGACGTTTCGAAACACCCTCCTTGATCTATGCTAACGTCAATAACCACACTACCGGCTTTCATTTTAGATACCATTTCGTCAGTTACAATAACGGGTGTTCTGCCCTGCTTAGAATGAATGGCACCAATGGCTACGTCAGCAGTTCGAAGTTCCTGCAATAAAATAGCCGGAGAAACGGTGGACGTAAAAACTCGAGCGCCTATCTTTTCCTGCAGGCGTTGTAGTTTGTAAACGTTATTATCAAACACAGATACAATAGCCCCTAAACCTATAGCAGCACGGGCAGCAAATGCGCCCACTACTCCGGCACCCAAAATCACAACTTTTGCAGGCGGCACACCAGAAATACCTCCGAGAAGTATTCCTTTACCATCATTGGCATTGCTTAAAAATTCTGCAGCAAGAAGTATTACGCTGTTACCGGCAATTTCACTCATGGCTCTTACAAATGGAAACCTGCTGGCATCATCATTTGTATATTCAAAGGCCAACGCAGTTACCTTCTTTTTCATCAGTAGCTGAATGTACTCTTTGCGTATGGTTGGTAAATGGATGGGAGAAATGAGTGTTTGGCCGGTTTGCATCATTTCTATTTCGTTCATTAGTGGCGGGGCAATTTTAATTACCACATCAGCTTTAAACACTTCTTCGGGTGTTTCTGCAATATCGGCACCGGCTTCTGAGTAATGGTTGTCAGAAAAATGTGAGTCGAGGCCGGCACCGCGCTCAATTAATATCCGATGACCGTTGGCAACCAGCGTACTTACCGATTCTGGTGTTAGCCCAATTCTATGTTCCTGAAAACTGCGTTCTTTAGGTATTCCAATTACTAATTTTGCTTTTCTGTTTGCCACTGCAGTAGGTTGTTCGAGTGGTTGTAAGCCAAGCTTAGATACTATGCCTGCAAAATCTTTTTTCTTTTCAGCCATTTAACTGTGGTTAAACCAATAATTTGCTTGGGTAATTTAATTGCTCAAATTTAATAATAGTAAGGTGTTAGTTGCCTTATTAAGGCAAGTCTTATTCATTAATTTCTTATCTGAAACTAACTATTGAGATAGAGTATTAATTATATTTGGTCATATAATGCATACCAAACAACAAATAGAAACAATATGATTTACGATGTAGCAGTTATAGGCGGTGGTCCTGCAGGCTCAACTACCGCGTCATATTTAGCCAAAGCAGGTATTAGTACTGTAGTATTTGAAAAGAAAAAATTTCCCAGACCACACGTAGGTGAGTCTATGGTGCCATCGGTTAATAGGGTTCTCAACGAACTAGGGGTTTTTGATGAGTTAGAAGAGTCTGGCTTGTTTGTTAAAAAATATGGAGCTGCGTGGAGCACGGTTAACGCTCAACACAATATGAACCATGACTTTAAAGGTATGGGGTTACTTGAACAAGTTGATATACTTTTCAATGAACGTGAGTTGCCCGGACGTTACAGAGAATACACTTTTCATGTTGACCGAGGCATATTTGATGAAAAGTTGTTGAAGCATTCTGAAAAATTGGGCGCAACTGTCTATCAGGAAGCAGGAGTTCAAAACACTGATTTTAGCCACCCAGATTTTGTAACCCTTGAAGTGCGCATAGGAAATACCGTTGAACAGTTTAAAGCAAAAATGGTGGTGGATGCCAGCGGTAGAGATACAAACCTGGGCACGCGAATGAAATTAAAAGAGAGCGACCCTGACTTTAACCAGTTTGCAATACACAGTTGGTATAAAAACTTCGATCGTAACGAAAAAGAGTTGCACGATTACATATTTATTCACCATTTGCCATTTCACCATACATGGATTTGGCAGATACCGATTACTGATGAAATAACCAGTATAGGGTTGGTAACTTCAAAAGAGCATATTAAAGGGCGCGCTGATGATTTAGAAGGTATTTTCAATGAGTTCTTAGGTACAAATTTCGAATTAAGCAAACGAATAAAAGCAGCAGAGCGCGTAAGACCGTTTAGCCTCGAAGCTGACTATAGCTACAGTATGCGTCAAATGGCAGGCGATAGGTTTGTATTGGTAGGGGACGCTGCTAGATATGTAGATCCAATTTTTAGCAGCGGTGTAAGTATTGCGTTAAACGGGGCGCGTTACGCCACCAATACTATTATTAAGGCCTTTAAAAAGCCTGAGTTAAATCTACATCGTGAGGCATTTGCCGAGTACGAAGCAATACTTGCTGCAGGGTGTAAAAACTGGTATAAGTTTATAACCATGTACTATCGCCTTCATGTTTTGTTTACATGGTTTGTAAAGAATCCAAAATACAGATTAGAGGTCATCAGATTCTTACAAGGCGATGTATATGACACTAACGAGTCTTTCCTTCTAAAAGAAATGGAAGAAACTATGAATGAGGTAGAAAGTAACCCACGACATGTTTGGCATGACCTTATGCGTGACATCAAGAGTTCGCAACTTAAAAGAGCTGCTCAGGATAATTGACTCTATGAGTAAGCCTTGGGCAATTGTTGTTTTTCTTATTGCCACAAGCTGCCATCAAAATGCCGTTAAAGAAAAAGCGAGTTTACCCAAAGGCGAGCTCGCTTTTTTGTTGCAATACAACAACCGTTTGCCTTCGGAAGTTGGCTTCCTAACCAATCATGTAGTTGAAAGGCGAATAGCCAATTTGCTAAAGAATGATTTCGAAAGTTTCGTTGCATCAACAAAATTTGAAACTCCGCTGAAGGTAAACACAGAAAATAACTGCGTTTATGCTGCATACTATGAAGACACATTACACCACATGATTTCGGCTGAAATAATAATTGATGTAACCAACGATGCTGTTTGGTTAGCATGGCAACAAGGGTCTTACAAACTGAAAAAAGCTGATTACAATGGGTTACCGAAACCTAAATTTTGAACGTAGGTATCCACACCCTGCTCCATTTCAATAAAATCGTTAGTGTAACCTGCATTTCGTAGTTTGGTCATTTCAGCCTGAGTATAGTATTGATATTTATCTCGAATGTCTGACGGTGTAGGGATATATTCAATTTCAGGGGAAAGCAGAAGTGAGTTAAAAATAGCATGGACCAAATCATTAAATGTGCGGGCTTTGCCAGTGCCTAAGTTGTAAATTCCATTGATTGGTTTCAATACTTCACTTGCTTTTTGTGATGCATAATTTTTGTAAAACCATATACAAACTTCAGCTACATCATCAACAGCAATGAAATCGCGGAGTTGTTCTCCGTCTTTAAAGTCATGATGGTGGCTGGCAAACAACTTCACCTTACCGGTACTCTTTATCTGTTTATATGCATGCCATACAACTGACGCCATTCTTCCTTTGTGCTCCTCTCCTGCACCATAAACGTTAAAGAATTTAAGCCCACACCAAAACGGAGGAGTGATATGTTGATCTAACACATACATATCAAACAATTGTTTAGATAAACCGTAAGGGTTAAGTGGTTTTAGTTCTTTTATCAATGAATGATTGTCACTAAAACCCGATTCTCCTAAGCCGTACGTGGCAGCCGAAGAAGCATACAGCAACGGAATTTGTTTCACTGCACAAATCTCCCAAACCAACTTTGAATAACTGAGGTTGAGTGAGTCAAGAACTCGAAAATTAAACTCCGTTGTATCGGTACGTGCTCCAAGATGAAAAACAAATTCTACATTACCTGAATTTTCACTCAGCCATTCCGAAAATCCGGAACGATCTATTGTTTTTGAGTAGTTGATAGCTGCTACTTTTTGAATCTTGGCAGATGAAGTAAAATCGTCAACCAATACAAGGTTAGTTTGGCCCTGTTTGTTTAACTTTCTTGCCAGACAGCCGCCAATAAATCCTGCCGCCCCTGTTATTACAACCTGTTTCATTGCCGGGCAAAAATAAGTTTGCGGGTGAGAGTAGTATCACTGTTGTATAATTGCAAAAAATATACTCCCGGTGTAAAATTTTCAGTTTCCAGAACAAAATTTTCAGTTGGCAGTAACCCTTGATTTAGCACTTTACCATCTTGGGATAGTAATACAAATTTCACTGGCGAATCAACATTAAGATCTTTACTATGTACAGTACAACTGCCATAAACCGGATTGGGAAATATTGTAAACAAATCTTCGAGCGGCTCGTCAATCCCTGTGGGGTTAGTGCCCACACGAACACGAACAGAATCAATATCTACAAAGTAACTGCTTCCGGCATTGTATTGAGTAAGAAAACGAATTTTAATGTTTTGCCCCCCATAAGATGTTAAGTACAAACTCTGCTTTCTAAAATTAAGTGTAGCAAACTGGTTTGATGAATCAACTGTAAACAAGTCGGAATAATTCTGCTCGTCAGTAGTAAGCTGAACTTTAAAATAATCGCTACCTGTGTAATGCTTTTCTGTACTTGGGTAAATAAACTCATCCACTATTCGATAAAAAAAGAAAATCTCAGTGTTACTTGGCAATGGGCCAATCCAGGGCGTTTGGGCAGTATCTGTTATGTCAACACTGCTCATATCACTGGTCAACGCTTTATCATCATTTATACCATGGTAAGCCAGTACTTTCATATCGCCTGACCAACCCGTTGGTAATGAATTATTCGGAATACCGGTAAACCCTTCGCTAAAAGGAAACACCTGTGCGTTAGCCTCTAATGCAACCAACACAATTAAACCCATTACTAACTTCTTCATCAGAGATATTTGCAGTTTTTCAGTTACTTCTTGGGTAATCGCATTCTAAAACTCCATTCAATTTTAAAAGTAGCTTCAATTTCACCGTTTGCTGAATACCCCACTGTAGTGGCTGAAAATGTTTGCCCCTCGCCTGTAAGTATTGCACGCTCAACAGCTTCGTTCATTTCTTTACCTCCGGTACAAACAAACGTAGTTATTCCTGTAGCTTTCTTTACAAAATCTGCTTCTAAATGTGTAACCAACATAGACACAGATGGGATTGAATTTCGAGTAAAGATTAATGCCAGCAAACCAGTGCTCATTTCAGCCGCCATGGCAAGGACTGCAAAATATGTTGAGCTAAACGGATTTTGATTCATCCAACGGTATGGGACTGTAATTTCGCACTTTTCTAAATCAACATGCTTTACTTTACAGCCGGCCATAAATGCCATGGGCAATTGTAATCCTGTATATAAGTTAAATAAAATGGGGTTACGCAACTGCTTGAAAAACTTTACATCAGTAATTTTTCTATTGGTTCGATACTTTTCTAGTAACTCAGTATTATTCATTTCTGTAATTATAATTTTTGTAGAACTTCAGTCAAATTTTCATTTAGCTTAGCTTGGGCAAGATGGAAATTTTCGTCATCCGTAGCAAGATTACGTTCTACAAAAGCCAAATGGTAAAAACTTTGTTTCTCGAATAAACAAGTATAAACAAAGCCCACACCATCAATAGTTTCGCAATCGGCTTTATATTTTTCTAAACGCATGGCTAGTGAACTTTTATCGGCATAATGATTAACCGTAACCCCTACTGACTTTTTGTAAGGCGAAAAAACGTTCATATAAGCATTTGTCATATTAATAAAACCGCCTCGCACATGAGGGGTCTGCTCTCTTGTAATAAAGCTTGTATCGTAGTAATCTGCCCAAACACCCGTCAACTTAGTTCCATAATCACCCGGCTTCTCGTTGATAATATTCAAAACACTACCGGGCGCAATTTCGTTCTTGTAAGCGTTGGCAAAAGATATTTTTAACGCCAGATGATATTTCTGAGCCGAAAGTACTTTGGCTAGCTTGTATGTGGTTTGAAACACACCGGCACCGGTTTCAAGTATATTTGCATCATGATGTAAAATTTTACCTGACGACAAGTACGGTAAGTTGTTGTGTTGTTGTGGTTTATAAGAATAATGATTAAGCACTTCGGCCACTGAGGTCAGTGATGAAACACAAAGGAGTAATTTCATAATAGTTTCAGTTTAGCTAACAACAGCTTCACTCAAAAATTTGTTCATTTTCATTCCGGCCGCAAAATAAGAATACACCAGAGTGTCAAATTTTTTACCTGTTACGTCACTTCTCGTTAAATTTGCGTAATACCAAAACTGCTTATTAGCAATCAACGGCTGCTCGTTTACAAACTCTTTATACTCTGCGGGCAACACTTTGTTTTTATCGCCTGCCAATGATTTATACTTCTGTTTAAATTGTTTTTCGTTGAGTATTTTACTGAAGGAATCGTTGTTATAGTAAATTTCTTGTCTGATTTTAGCGAGCTGCTCTTTGCTTATTTCATACCTGCCTCCACCTACTAATATCTCTTTTGCACCTATGTGCAGGTAAAATCCCGGGTAATCTGTATCCTGGGTACCTTTACGACTAAACACAGCTGCTACGTTACTCTTGTATGGCGATTTGTCTTTGGAAAACCTGATGTCGCGGTTAATTCGAAAAATATTCCTGTGTATTTCTCTGTTTAGTTCTGGTAATTTTTTCAATAGTTTTTCATTTAAGTCGCTAACCAGCTGCTTAAAAGGCTCTTTAACGTTGTTTTCGTAGCGGTCGCGGTTGTTATCAAACCACTCTTTGTTGTTGTTTTTACTCAACTCGTCAAAAAATTCAAAAAAAGCAGAAGTAAAGTATTGCATAGTTGTATAAGCTAATCAAGTAATAAATGATACAATGAAACTAAAAGAATACTTCATGCCTTTCAATCTCTTTGTTGTGAAGATTATTTGTTGTTTTCTTTTTTGTAAAACGGGCGAATTATCAACCGGATATTTCTATCGTAATTGATGTAATTCCAAAGCCAGTTGATAAACACAACTACCTTGTTTCTGAACCCAACTAGTAACATCAGATGAAGAGCCATCCAAGCCATCCAACCGAATACTCCGCCAAAACGGATTTTGCCTAATTCTACCACTGCTCGATTTCTGCCTACAGTAGCCATTGTTCCTTTATCGAAATATGAAAATGGTAAGAGTGGCTCCTTATTTAAAAAGCGAATAAAATTTTCAGCCACCAATTCACCTTGTTGTACTGCCACAGGTGCTACTTGTGGATGCCCGTTAGGAAATTGCTCCTGCTGCATGCAAGCAACATCACCAATGGCATAAATATTCTCGTATCCTGTAATGCGACAGTATTCATCTGTAACTATCCGGTTCCGGTTGTTCATGCATTCGGTTTTTATTCCCGTAATTGAAGTTCCTTTGATACCTGCCGCCCACACCACATTGCGCGAGTGCAGTTGCTTTCCATTACGGGTTTCAACTATCATGCCGTCATACTTTGCCATCCCTGTATTTAGCCATACTTCTGTTCCTAACTCTGATAAATACATTTTTGCCTTTATCTGATTTTCTACATTCATCATTTGCAGTAACTCGTTGCCACTTTCCATTAATACAACTCGCATTTTCCTAAAATCTAACTCCGGATAATCGTTTGGCAACACATGTTTTTTTAGTTCACAAAGGGCTCCAGCTAACTCTACTCCGGTTGGACCACCACCAACAATAACAAAGGTCATTAGAGCTTCTTGTTCTTTTATATCTTTTGCAAGCAGTGCCTCTTCAAAATTTTGCAAAACAAGACTCCTGAGGTTTAACGCTTCTGTAACGCTTTTCATTGGCATACAGTGTTGTGCAAAATCTGTGTTTCCAAAGTAGTTAGTAGTGCTCCCTGTAGCAATTACTAAAAAGTCGTATTTCAATTTACCTATTGTAGTTTCAATTTCGTTTGCTCCTTCCGAAATACTTGTCACCTCACCTAATCTGAAATGGAAATTGTTTTGCCCTTTAAATATCTTACGTATTGGGTATGCAATTGAGTCTGCCTCTAACCCTGCAGTAGCTACCTGATATAGCAAAGGCTGAAATGTGTGGTAGTTGTTTTTATCGAGCATTACTACTTGCACCGGTGCGTTTCGAAGCGACTTAGCTACTTGTAAGCCACCAAAACCACAACCTACAATAACTACGCGGGGAACTTTAACCTCAGGAAGATGAATATACATGCCTTAGCAACACGAATTTTGAATCGTATCTACGGGCATAAGTAGTAATTTGTGGTATGTAAATGATTTGATTGTTAACAGAAAAAGCCGAGTTACTATACTTCGGCTAATGTTGTATTGGTTTAGCAGCTATAGCAACCCTTTCAGGTCTTCAGGGGTATCTATAGAAATACTTTCGTGTTCGGTATATGCACAATAAATAGAATACCAATTCTCGATCCAGCGTAACTGTTCTAAGCTTTCCTCGCCTTCCAAGACCGAAACCGGTAAGTTTACAATCTTCTTTAAAACCTCTGTTCTAAAAGCATAGACCCCTATGTGCTTAAGCAATTGATAGTTGGAGCTTTTTACACGCGTAGGCAGGGGATGTCGTGAAAAGGTAATAGCTCTCATATCAGCATCAACAAATGCTTTAACCCTGGAATGGTTTAACTTTTCTTCCTCGCTCTTGAAATTGCGCACAAGTGTAGCTATTTGCACCTGATCTACCACAAAACATGAAGCCAGCAAATCAATTTGTTCCGGCTTGATAAACGGTTCATCGCCCTGTATGTTTATTACAACATCTGTTGGTGCATTCAGTTTACTGGCGGCTTCTGCGCAACGTTCAGTTCCATTTACATGGTTAGGTGAAGTAAAAATCACATTTCCTCCAAAATTTTTCACTTCGTCAAAAATACGTTCATCATCAGTAGCTACCACAACATAATTCAGCATTTTGGCCTGCAACGCCTGTTCGTAAACTCTACGAATCATTGTCTTGCCTTTAATATCAACTAATGGCTTACCCGGGAAACGCGATGATGAATACCTCGAAGGAATGATGCCGGTAATATTCATGAGAGGCAAATGATTTTACAAAACTAATTATTGAGTGCAAATTTATCGGCTGGCAATTTGAGGTAAATACAAACCGTAGCCAATTTCAACTATCAAAAAGTCAAACCGTAGTTTGTAATTACTATACATTGATTTGATGATTTCTTATTTCACTTTGAGTTTTTTGCATTTTTGTTTGTTCTATTTGTAATAAATATTCACAAGTGTTGAAATAATCATTGTGTTATCAAACTATAGTTTGAGTTTTTTGCAACCATATTTTAATTTACACGTTATGCTACAACTAAATTTAAGCCGCATTTTTAAAGCTCGTGGTATTGACCAACCGTATAAGTTTTTAGTCCAAAATGGCTTTGTACCTTTTACAGCGCATAAATACAAGAATGGAAAGGTAGAACAGATACGACTTGACCACATAGAGAAGTTATGTATTCTACTTCATTGTACACCTAACGATATTATGGAATGGTTCCCTGACGATTTGCTAGATGATCACCCCAGTCATCCACTGCAAACAATTAGAAAGCGTGAAAAAAAGATTGAGATAGGTAAAATGCTTTCGAAAATGAGTTTGGAGAAACTTGAAGAAATTCAAAAAATGTTGTCGCAGTATAACTAGCACTACATAGTATGGCAAAGCTAAAACTCGATTTACACGACATTTACAACAACAGCAATGCTATTGACAAAGCATTAAATGAAATTTTTCAGGAAGCAATTGATTGTAATATCCGCGAAGTGGAGATAATCCCCGGGAAAGGCAGCGGACAACTAAAGAAAAAAGTTGAACGCTTTTTACAGCAACCACATATAAAGGACAAGTATCACCGAATAGTAAACGACAGCAAGAATCACGGAAGACTGTTTGTATATCTTCGGTTTTGACGGCTTATGCGGAACAATTTTACTGTCTATATTGTTCTATTACCTGCATTACTGCATGGTTATCTAAAAGCGAATCATCCATCTCAAAAATCATGGTGTGCTCATTAAAATTTATCAGTAACCCTCGCTCTAAATTTAAAAGCGCTTCATGACGGTTGCCAACGTGGAAATAAAAGACTGATTTTATATAAAAAATGTCTGCGCAGTTTTCATACTTCTGCTCAGCTTCTTGTAAAACCTGAAAAGCTTTTCGATAATTTTCTACGTTAAAATATGCGGTTGCTAAGTTTATCCAATTCTGTTTGCTTTGAGGGTCTATCTGAAAAATACGCTCAAACATGTCGAGAGCTTTTTCGCCTTCATCTACGCTTAGATAAGCATCGGCCAATGCTGCCAGATATTCAATACTTTCCTTATTGAGTTTGACGGCTCTCTCAAATGAAGAAATGGCTTTTACCCACTTTTCTTCAATTCGATATGTTTCACCAATGCGGTAGAAAGCTTCGTCATAATAAGGGTCAACAGCAATGGCTTTTCTTAAGTATGTGCGCGATTTTGCAAGATCGCCTATATACTCATAAGCCTCTGCTGTTTTTAAGTATAACTCTTTATTAGGTTTAGAAAGTTTAATAGCATCCAAGTAATAGTTTAGTGCTTCATCATAAAGAAGTTGCGAAAATTTTACATCGCCACAGCTAACGTAGGCCGGGTCAAAATTTTCGTCAATTGCCATTACATATTCAAACGATTCCAGAGCTTCAGAAAACTTACCCAACCCGGCATAGGCATGACCAAGGTTAAACCAAGCTAGATAAGAATATGGGCTAATATCAATTAGTTCTTTGTGAAACAGAATGCTCTCTTCGAATTGTTCTGTTATTTCAGTGCAAAACCAAAACCTGTTCAGTCCTTCCTCATTCAGCGGATCGTGGTACAATGCTTTTTTGAGTGTTTCACTTACCTCGGTATATTTTTCCTGATCTTCCCAAATATCGGCCATTTCAAGGTAGAGTTCGCTTTTGTCGGTCGGTTCTGAAGCAATTGTAAGTGCATACTCTACTTCTGCCATAGCCAGTTGATGGTAACCTTGCCATAAATAAACATCTGCTCTTATCAGAAAAATATTGATTTCATTGGGATCTAACTTTTGCGCTTCATCTAACACAAGCAAAGCTTCTTCAAATTGCTTTTGGTTGGCAAGTATTTCTGCCTTTTTAGTGTAGAAAAAAGAACAAAAAGAATGTTGTTCGAGTGCGCTTTCTATAACTCGTAAAGCCTTATTAAACTCACGATTATCTTGATAAAACAGAATAATCTGTTCGTAGTTATCTTCGTCAAAGAACAGAGGTTGCTTGTATTTTACTGCTTCTTCGTATCGCTTTACCAAATCTACCATTTCGCCAAATGAAGGCTCATTAAATTCATTTTCTTCCATAGTATAAAGTTAGGTGAAAGAATAAATGTTACAATACCTTGAACCGGATTAAAAGAACGTTTCACCGAATATCTTACTAACTGCAACAATTACCAATAGTTACTGTGAACATACAAACTGTGAATTGTACAAAGATCTTGATTAAGAAGCTATGCGTAGTTATTAGCAACTACTTACTGACTATTCTTACAAGATGTGAGTATATCTTAGCTGCTACAAGCAATTTTTGCACTAAAACTTTAGGTTGCCAAAAACCTTTTTGAGAATATCGCTTGTACGAGCTCCGGGATCTTTACGAATACGGGCTTCCTCCTGGCCAATCATATAAAACAACCCCGAAACCGCCTTGCGGGTTACGAAATCGGTAAGGTCAGTATTAATTTTTTGAACAAAAGGTACCTTGTTGTAGTAGCCCATCACATCTGCCCAATATTTTGTAGCCAGCGTTTTATCTAAAGCAGATTTTATGGAAGGCTTAAAAGCTGCCACTAATGGCTCTGTAGTGGTTCGCTGAAGAAACTGTGTAGCCGCATCGCTTTGCTTGTTACTAACTATATTAATAGCATCATTGATGGTCATTTGTGTTATGCTGTTGACAAATATTGGTAACGCTTGCTTAGCTGCACTTTCAGCAGCGCGATTACTCGCAAGCACCACATTATCAATCATACTACCCATACCAATTTGCCGTAAAGTTGTTTCGACTACTTGTGCGTCTTTAGGAAATGGTATTTTAATTAGACCGTTTTTAAAATAACCATCAGTTACCGATACTTTATCAACTCCGGTACTAATCCCTTTCATGAGGGCTTCTTTAATTGCTTTGGCGGCTTCAGATTCAGTAAAATTGCCAGTTCCGCCTCCAAGTATGTCGCCTAGTACATCTCCAACTCCCCCTCCACCACCGGTGTTTGTATTAGGGGTATTTGTAGACCCGGTGGAATTACCACCACGCCCTTTACCGTTGTTTGTGTTGGTTTCGGGCGTAGTATTAGTTGTTGGTGAACCGGTTCCGTTACTAGAAGAACCTCCCCTGCCTTTACCATCAGAAGTGCCGGTGCTGGTTGGTGGATTGGGGGTATTGCCGGTATTGGGGTTCGGAGTGTTTGTGCGACCCGGAAACTGTGGGGTTTGAGGACCTGTGCCACTTGTGTTTGTAGCTTTAACCACCGCCCCCTTGCCGGACTGAATTCCTGATGACACTCCTGAACTTTGCTGAGTGGTTGGCACAGATGCTGTTAGATTATTGCTTTCACTTTTAGTTGACTTTATTGGCTTACTATCATTTGCGGTAGTTTGCTTAATAGAAGTAGCTGTTTCTTTTGGGGGCGACAACTCTACGCCCACTTTTTCGCTTTTAGTTATTGGTGGAGGAGTATTAGTAGTTGGTATGACAGTAGCCGTAATCAAAGAAGCGGGGTCAACATCTTGCTTTTTCTCAGTAGTTACTGTTGTAGTTGTTTCGGGTTGCGAATTGCAGCTATTTAAAAATGCTGCAAAAATGGTAAGCATAAAGTACTGTTTCAAGGTGTTCATATTTGTTTGTTTATAGGTTTAAACCAATTTCAATGCCAAATGCAAAATATAAAAAGTATGAACTGACAAAGTAATGCTTAGGTGAATAACTTTTTGTTTCTTGCAACCGACAACATGATGTATGAACAAACGTAAAATTTTCAACGATCCGGTACACGGGTTCATTACCATACCACACGAGCTCATTTTTGACATTATTGAACATCCTTATTTTCAGAGGTTACGAAGAATAAAACAGCTTGGGTTAAGTGATTATGTTTATCCTGGTGCTATACATACAAGATTTCATCATGCTTTGGGAGCATTTCATTTAATGCGCAAAGCACTTTCTATTCTAAAAATCAAAGGTGTAAAAATTACAGAGGAAGAAGAGCTAGGCGCATTAATTGCCATATTACTGCACGACATTGGTCATGCTCCGTTTTCGCATACGCTGGAGTATAGTTTAATTGAAGGCGTACATCACGAAGATCTTTCTAAGATTTACCTCAAACAGTTAAACCGCCACTTCAAAGGAAAGTTGAACCTGGCGATTGAGATATTTGAAGGTAGCTACAAAAAGAAATTTTTGCATCAGTTGGTATCGTCACAACTTGATGTTGACCGTCTCGACTACCTTACTCGTGATGCATTTTTTACCGGAGTAAATGAAGGAGCCATTAGCTACGAACGCATTATCGAAATGCTGAACGTGCGTAACGGTGAATTAGTAGTGGAGCAGAAAGGCATTTATAGCATGGAGAGTTTTATTATAGCGCGTAGGTTAATGTATTGGCAGGTTTACCTGCACAAAACTGTATTGTGTGTAGAGCAGATGATGATTAAAGCTATTCAACGTGCTAAATATCTGATTGCACAAGGCGAAAAGTTAGATGCATCGCCCGCTTTACAATATTTTTTACACAACAAAGTAAAACTGAAAGATTTTGAAAAAGACACTAAAGTTTTACAGTTCTACTCCCAATTAGATGATGTGGATGTTTTTTCGGCATTCAAATACTGGCAACACCACTCTGACCGAGTGCTAAAAATGTTATGCGTAGCCATACTTGAGCGAAGATTGTTTAAAATAGAAATTAGCAATAAGGCATTCGGCTACAAAAAAATAAGGGAGCTAAACAAACAGGCAATGAAAAAGTTTAAACTTTCGGAAAAAGAAGCAGGCTATTTGGTGTTCAGTGATTCTACTTCAAACCATGCTTACAATACTTCTGAAAACCGAATCAATATCACCGTTGGAAAAAATGAAGTAGTTGACATAGCACAGGCCAGTGACCAGCTTAACATATCGGTTCTTAGTGTGCCGGTTACAAAATATTACGTGTTTTATCCAAAAGGGCTAGCCTGTTAAATACTGAAGAATTTCTCATATCGTTAAATTTTTATCCAACCGTTCATAATTAACCCAATAGCCAATTAGACATTTATCTTTGCATAAAATTCCTATCAGTGAAAAAGTTACTCTTAATTATTTCTCTCTTAATTTTTTACACTATAATAACAGCACAGAGCAACCAACACCGTATTACGCTCAACCCTTCTCTCCAACCTTTCTACCATGGAGTTGAATCCGGAGACCCAACAGATACCAGCGTAATCATCTGGACACGTGTAACACCTGATTCAGGGGTTACAGGCGATGTAAAAGTGTATTGGCAAATTGCTACAGATGTTAACTTTACCAATGTGGTTAACTACGGATCGTTAACAGCCACAACCGATAACCACTATTGTGTTAAACAAGATGTTTGCGGATTACAAAGTGGCACTTACTATTATTACATGTTTCAGTCAAACGGGCGAAACTCTATTGCCGGCAGAACCAAAACAGCACCATCTGCCTCTACTAATAATGACAGTGTAAGATTGGCGGTAGTTAGTTGTGCTGCTTTTGAGAGCGGCTATTTTAACGCTTATGAAAGCATTACAAATCGTAATGATGTTGATGCAGTTGTTCACTTAGGCGATTACATTTACGAATATGAACCCGGAGGTTTAGGAGCTACTACTGCAGGGAGAGAGTATGAGCCAAACCACGAGATTATAACCGAGCAGGATTATGAGTTGCGATATTCACAATACAAATTAGATGATCAACTTCGCAGAACTCACCAACTGTTTCCATTCATTACAGTTTGGGACGATCATGAAACCTGTAACAACTCTTGGCGCGATGGGGCCGATAACCACACCCCCGGCACTGAGGGAAGCTACGTTGATCGCAAACGCGCCTCTACTTCCACCTACTTTAAGTGGATGCCAATCCGTAAGCCTGATCCGCTAGATACCATTCGCATATTCCGTAAACTACGGTATGGTAAACTTCTAGATTTGGTAATGCTTGACACTCGTCTCTACGACCGTGATGAGCCAAATACATCGGCCAACAATAGTCCAACTCATAAACTGTTAGGCCCTGCAGAAATGGCATGGTTTCTAACCCAGCTAAGCGATACTACCACACGATGGAAAATTATTGGCAACCAAGTAATGTTTGCACCGCTGGAAGTTTTTGGAATACCGGTAAATAACGATCAATGGGATGGCTACAATTTCGAACGCACGCAAATACAAAATCATATTCTAAACAACAACATTAAAGACGTTGTAATACTTACAGGCGACATACACACCAGCTGGTGCAATGATGTACCGGGTACTAACTACGATGCAAATAGCGGCAACGGTTCAGTTTGTGTAGAGTTTGTAGGGCCAAGCGTTACTTCACCTAATTCTCCTTTGCCTGTAGGTGCCGGAGTTGTGCAATCGTTAAATCCACACATGAAATATGTGAACCTTGACGATAACGGATATTATACGCTAGATATAAAGAAAACAAAAACTCAAGCCGATTATACTTTTGTTGACATTGGTCAACTTGGTTCCACTAACTCAGCCGGTCCAAATTTTTATGTTAACGACAACGAGAGATATTTACGTCAAGCGCTCAATCCGGTTTCAGCTCCAGCTATTACTGCAGCCGCCCCTGCTCTACTACCAACACAAAGCGTAGCCGTGTTTAAAATTGAAAATCTTTATGTGGGCACTACCGAAAACACACAGGTTAGTTTTAATGCTATACCAAACATTCCTTCTTGCCCGCAACGCTCTACTACGTTACTACCGCCAAAACACGGTGCGGCTTTAAATTTTAGCGGAGTGAACATAACTTACATACCACAAACAAACTATTATGGGAATGATACTTTACCGATTATAGTTTGCACTTCAGGAACTAACTATACGTGCGATACAATTTTTGTTTTCATTTCCGTTACCGGTTCACAAGACGTTGACAATAATGTTGTAAATCTTTTGGGCGATTCTATCTATACACACTGTATTACGTTTAACGACTTAACCTCGCCTGCCGTTGGTGTTAACTACAACCCTCCTTTAACAGGCACTCTTCAGGTAAACGGCAACTGCTTTTCATACATTCCCGATTCATTAAATTGCGAAACAGAAATTATTGAGTTCACAGCCTGCGACAGTAGTGGGTTTTGCGATACAGTAATATACAATTTTAATATTGAACACCCTTTAATTACTAGCCAGTTAAATATAATGATGAACAAAAACAGCAACTACACTTACTGTTTTTATTTCGATGACTTGCTAGATACCCCCAATGGAGTAAACATTAACTTGTTTCCTAAGCATGGTACATTTCAAAACCTGGGCGATACTTGTATCAAATATTTTCCACACTATAACTATGAAGGTAACGACACTATGCGTTTTGTTGGATGTGATAGTTGTGGAGTTAATCACTGCGATACCGCTATGGTTGTTTTTCAGATACAAAACCCAAACAACATCACTACGGTAAAACCTGTAGTATTAGGCGTATATCCTAACCCTGCACTAGAACAGGTAACCATTCAATACTTTCTTTACCAAACGGAGAAAGTAGCTGTTACAGTGTACGATGTATCAGGCAAAAAGTGTATTTCAAAAATTTTGGAAAGTGTACCAAGCGGACTGCAACATTTACCCTTAGATATTGCAAACCTGGCAACAGGAAATTACTTGATAGAATTACAAACAACATCAGGAGGATATACTACACAGTTAGTTAAAGATTAGCTGCCTACATTTTCTGTCTTTTTCACTGCACGCAAACATCAGTTTTGTTATTAAACATAGCAGTTTACCATAGCACTATTAAAGATTGCGCATTAGTTTTACCCAGATAAATTTTTGAGATGAAAAAATATTTTTTGCCGGCAGCTTTGGTTTTGTTTTTTGTGATACTTACCTGGTGGACTGTATCTATTTTTCAAGAGTTGCGCCAAGGCAAACAAGCAACAACTTCATTTATTCAAACGCCTGAGCCATTGGTAAAATACGGGGTAAACCTCAACGATTTTAAGGTGGTGAGCCACATTGTTAAACCCAATGAGTTGTTTGCAGAAATTTTTACCAGATATAATGTTACCGGACAAGCCATAAGTTTTTTTATTGGTGCATCACGCGAGATTTTTAGTTTAAAAAAGATTAAAGCCGGAAACAGCTTTACTGTTTTATGCGATAAAACTGATTCTTCATTGGTGCCCAAGAAACTGATTTATGAAGAAAGTAGAACCAACTACGTAGTATTTAATCTGGAAGACTCACTATACATGTACAGAGGGGAAAACGAAGTAGAGCGGCACCACCGTGAAGTAAGCGGTGTAATTCGTTCATCGTTATACGAAACACTGGAAGAAAACGAAATAGACCCCACCCTTGCCATACGCATGTCAGAGATATTTGCGTGGAGTGTTGATTTCTATAAAATTCAGAATGGTGATAAGTTCAAGATTATTTACGATGAAGATGTAGTAGACGGCAAAACAGTAGCCATTGGTGAAATAAGTGCTGTGCTGTTCAACAGCGGAGGTAAAGACAACTACGCTTTTTACTTTGCCAAAGATCCGCAGCACGAAGGGGACTACTATGATGAAAACGGAAACAGTATGAAGAAACAGTTTCTGAAAGCACCTGTAAAGTTCTCTCGCATTTCTTCACGCTTTACCATGAAACGTTTCCACCCGGTAACTAAGCGGTGGAAAGCGCACTTAGGAACTGACTATGCGGCTTCTTACGGTACCCCTATTATTGCTACAGCCGATGGTGTTGTGGAGGAAGCACAATACAAAGCGTTTAACGGTAACTATGTAAAGATTCGCCACAATGGTGAATTCAAAACTCAGTATTTGCACATGAGCAAAATTGCAAAAGGTGTTCGCAGGGGGGCAAGAGTAAAGCAGGGCGAAGTGATTGGATATGTAGGAAGCACCGGCTTGGCCACCGGCCCTCACGTTTGTTATCGCTTTTGGAAAGACGGAAAACAAGTTGACCCGCTTAAACAGAAACTAACTTTTGCTGATCCTCTGCCTGTTCAATACAAGTCAGCATTTCTGGCTAAAACAAAACCGGTGCAACAATCGCTTAACGGTATAAGCTACGAAAAGCACAATGTAGCACGCGGCAAACAACTTCAGGACGAAGCCAATACCGATGTAGAAAACTGGATGAAGAAATTTTTCTAGCGGTAAACGTTACAGACCATTTTTCTTAAAGATTCGGATAACTATCCGGATCTGCTTCGGTCATTATTCCATAAATCACTTCATAGACTTCTTCAGCATTTGGCTTGCTGAAATAATCTCCATCAGTGCCATAAGCAGCGCGGTGAGCTTTAGCAGTAATAGTGCGCGGTTCAGAGTCGAGCCAACGGAATGCCTGTTGTTCTTCAAAAACTTTCTGGAACATATAAGCGGCTGCACCACCCGGCACATCTTCATCTAAGAAAACTACACGGTTGGTTTTCTTCACTGATTCAATAATGCTGTGGTGAATATCAAATGGCAACAAAGTTTGCACGTCAATGAGTTCAACAGAGATTCCTGCCTCATCTAACATAGCCATAGCTTCTTCGGCAATGCGCACACAACTTCCGTAGGTAACAAGTGTAACATCACTTCCTTCTTTAATCACTTCCGGCACACCAAGCGGAACTGTAAATTCAGAAAGGTTATCGGGCAACTGCTCCTTTAAACGGTAACCGTTCAGGCATTCAATCACCAAGGCAGGTTCATCGCTTTGCAGCAGTGTGTTATACATGCCTGCGGCCTGCACCATATTGCGTGGCACACACACATACATTCCGCGAAGCGAATTAATAATCATGCCCATAGGCGAGCCTGTATGCCATATACCTTCTAAACGATGACCGCGGGTGCGCACTATCAAAGGAGCTTTTTGAATTCCTTTGGTTCGGTACTGAAGGCAAGCAAGATCATCGCTAAGTGGCTGTAAGCCATAGAGCAGGTAATCGAGGTATTGAATTTCGGCAATAGGACGGAAACCGCGCAATGCTAAACCTATTCCCTGTCCCATGATAGTTGCTTCTCGTATGCCCGTGTCGAAAATTCTATGCTCACCATACTTTTCCTGTATGCCGCTGAAGCCCTGATTCACATCGCCAATCTTGCCTACATCTTCGCCAAAGGCAACTACGTTAGGATACTTTCTAAACAGCATATCAAATGCTACGTTAAGAACCTCAAAGCCGTTTACAACTCTAGAAGACTCAGAATACTCCGCTTCAACAACTGGAACTTTTAAAGCATTTAAGCCAGTTTCACTATGGAGATGAGAAGAATATTCTTTCTGATACTTTTCTTCGAATTGCTTAAGCCAAACTTTGAGATTGTTTAAAGAAGAAAAACTTTGCCCTCTTAAGTTGCGAACTACCGATTTGCCGGCCTTTAATATGTCTTTACGAACAGGATCTATAGCAGATTGAATGTTTGAAATAAATGACTGCAAACTTTCATCTCCAATTTCATCAACTACTTTTCCTATCAACTCAACCAACTCATTTATTTCTTCCTTTAACGGTTGGTTAAATTTTTTCCAAGCTACTGATTTGCTGCCAAGCGCATGGTGCTTTGCTTCTTTCTGAATCTCTTCTAACTCTTCAACGGTAGCAATTTTACTTTCTGTAATCCACTCACTCATTTTCTTTACGCAATCGAAATCCTTTTCCCATTGCATGCGCTCAGGCGTTTTGTAGCGCTCGTGCGAGCCGGAAGTAGAGTGCCCTTGCGGTTGCGTAACTTCAATGATGTGAAACAGCGCGGGAATATGTGTCTTACGGATTTTCTCAATACCGCGCTTGTAGGTTTCTACCAACTTCGGATAGTTCCAACCTTCGCACACATAAATATCGAAGCCTCTCCCCTGCTCATCTGCCTGAAAACCTTTGGTTATTTCACTGATGCTTTCTTTAGTAGTTTGATATTTTTTCGGAACTGAAATTCCGTAGCCGTCATCCCAAACAGAAACAGCAAGCGGCACACGCATTACACCTGCTGCGTTAAGGGTTTCCCAAAATAAACCTTCGCTGGTGCTGGCATCGCCAATAGATACAAACGAAACTTCATTACCACGTTCCGAAAATATCTTGAAATCGTTCAACTCATCGTTAGCGCGGTATAGTTTAGAAGCTAATGCCAAACCCAATGAGCGCGGCATTTGCGAAGCTGTGGGAGAACCATCAGCTGAAGAGTTGTAACGCTGAGTTAGGTCGAGCCAGTTTCCATTTTCATCTTGCAGGCGGGTAGCGTAGTGCCCGTTCATTTGCCGTCCTGCGCTCATGGGTTCTTCTTCCTGATTCGGGTTAGCATAAAGTTGTGCAAAGAATTGTTCAACAGTCAATTCACCTAACGCAAACATCCAGGTTTGGTCGCGGTAGTAACCGCTGCGCCAGTCGCCCGGCTCAAAAGATTTAGCCAAGGCAATTTGAGCTAACTCTTTTCCATCGCCAAAAATGCCGAACTTGGCTTTTCCGGTAAGCACTTCTTTACGCCCAAGCAAACTAGTTTCACGGCTAATGCACGCTATGCGAAAATCGTTAAGCACTTCGTTTTTAAAATCGCTAAAACTCAAAGGGCTGCTGCCGCTGTGTGCGGTTTTTGTTTCTGACATACGCGGCTAATATAAAATGAAAAAGCAGTGGCTGTAAACTCAAACCCTCTTGTTTGCTTTCGCTTACCATTAAATTTTACATCTTCGAAAATTCAAACATACTTCAACCGCTTATGTCATTCTACAAAAGCCGTATAAATACCAAGTCAGAAACATATCAGCAAAATTTAAAGCTGATGTACGAAAAAATTGCTGAACTGGAAGCCAAGCAAAAAGAAGCCTTGTTTCAGGGCGAGGAAAAATACTTAGCACGAACAAAAAAAGCTGGTCGCCTCTTAGCTCGCGAAAGAATAGAACTACTCCTCGACCGCGATTCACCCTTTATGGAGTTATGCCCCTTTGCCGGATGGGGAACAGATGGCTTTGGCACAGGCGGAACCGTAGTAGCGGGTATTGGTTTCGTGAGTGGCGCTTTATGTATGATAAACTCAAACGTAGGAACCATTAAAGGCGGAGCAATTGATTACGCTACACTGCAGAAGGGATTACGTATTGGAGAAATTTCTTTAGAGAATAAACTACCCATGATAAACATGGTAGAAAGCGCAGGTGCCAACCTGCCTGACCAGGCAAAAATTTTCAACTATGGCGGGGCAAATTTCAGAGGCATAACACAGCGAAGCAAAGAGGCCATACCAACCATCAGCATAGTATTTGGCAGTAGTACAGCAGGCGGAGCGTATATCCCCGGCATGAGCGATTATGTGATAATGGTAAAGAACGAAGCCAAGGTTTTTTTAGCCGGTCCGCCTTTGGTAAAAATGGCCACCAACGAAGTTACCGATGAAGAAAGCTTAGGCGGAGCCAACATGCACGCTACTGTTTCCGGGGTGGCCGATTATATGGCGGAAGACGAAAGTGACGGTATTAGGATAGCTCGCGAAATTATTTCTGCTATTAAACCGGCCGGTGGCCTCGAAGAAGTTCGCACTACAAAAACGGTTGAAAATATTTTACGTGACTTTTCAGTTACAAAGGGCGAACTGGGAAAGGTTGATGTAGAGCCATCCTACGATGAGGAAGAAATACTTGGAGTTGTTTCAGCTGATGTACGCACCGCTTTTGACCAGCGCGAACTTATGACGCGGATTGTTGATGAATCTGACCTGAGTGAGTTTAAGCCATTGTTTGGCACAACACTCATAACGGCTTATGCTAAAATTGGAGGATACCAACTAGGTATTATTGCGAACAACGGAGTGTTGTTTCCAGATGCGGCTAACAAAGGGGCACAGTTTATTCAACTGTGTAATCAAAGCAATATTCCTTTGCTTTTTCTTCAAAACATAACCGGGTTTATGGTGGGCAAAAAATATGAAGAAGAAGGCATAATAAAACACGGAGCAAAAATGATAAATGCCGTAAGTAATTCTACTGTACCGGCCATTACCATTATTACCGGAGCCAGTTATGGTGCGGGAAACTATGCTATGTGTGGCCGAGCATTTAAACCGAGGTTTCTGTTTACTTACCCAAATTCAAAAATTGCTGTAATGGGGCCTGAGCAACTTGCAGGTGTTATGCAAACCATTGGCAGGCAGGCAGCAGAAAAATCGGGAATAGAGTACGATGAACACCAAGGAAGTAAAATGGCTGAGTACATGATAAAAGAAGCCGATAAGCAAAGCAATGCGTGGTTTGCCAGCGGGCAGGTTTGGGACGATGGGGTTATTGATCCGCGCGAAACACGCAATTACTTAAAACTATGCCTTCAAGTAATTTATAGTACCGAAATTAAGGGGGCTAAGGGTTACGGAGTTTTTAGAATGTAATTAACAACAGGTAGTAAGTTTCTATAAAGCAACAAAAGTATGTCTAAGAAAAAAGGAGATAATCCTCTACAACCGAAGCCGGCAAGAATAAGTAAACTGCTAATAGCCAACCGTGGCGAAATTGCTATGCGCATAATGCGTACTGTTGGCGAAATGGGAATTAGCACAGTGGCCGTTTATTCCGAAGCCGATAGACACGCCCTGTTCACCACAGTAGCCAATGAGTCGGTTTGTATAGGAGGTAACACACCAGCAGAATCGTATCTTGATCAGGATAAAATTATTGAAGCTGCGAAACGAACCGAAGCAGATGCCATACACCCGGGCTATGGTTTTTTAGCAGAGAATGCAGCTTTTGCGCAACGTTGTGCCGATGAAGGTATAACTTTTATTGGACCATCCCCCGAAGTTATTTCGTTGTTAGGGTCTAAAATTAAAGCCAAAGAAATAGCACAGCGAGCCGGTGTGCCTATTGTACCAGGCTATAATGGTACAGACCAAGCCATTGGGCGTTTTAAATACGAGGCCGAAGAAATTGGATATCCTGTTTTACTGAAAGCCAGTGCCGGTGGAGGCGGTAAAGGCATGAGGATAGTTTACCAAGCAGATGAGTTGGAAACTGCCTTTGAAAGTGCTAAGCGCGAAGCCGAGAGTAGTTTTGGCGATGGAAGTTTACTTCTTGAAAAGTATTTTACAAAAGCAAAACATATAGAATTTCAGATTGTAGGCGATTTGCACGGCAATTATATAAACATGTTTGATCGCGAATGTTCTTTGCAAAGACGGTATCAAAAGATTGTAGAAGAGAGTCCTTCGCCATCGTTAAATGATGAACTACGAACCGAAATGGGCGAGGCAGCTCTTGCCATAGCCCGCGAAGTAAACTACACCAACCTGGGCACGGTTGAGTTTCTGCTCGATGAGAACCAAAATTTTTATTTTCTTGAGGTAAACACACGATTGCAAGTGGAACATCCGGTTACCGAAATGGTGATTGGGATTGATTTGGTAGGTGCTCAGATGCTAGTTTGTACAGGTAGTTCACTTGACAGCTTAACCGAAACTGTTCAGCAGCGTGGGCACTCCATAGAATGCCGCATTTGTGCAGAAGATCCCGAAAACAAATTTTTGCCCTCAACCGGCACCGTTTTTTATACACAGCACCCCAATACTTTTTCGCTACGAAGCGACACAGGGATAGATTCTCTAAGTACTGTGCCGGCCTATTACGACTCTTTGTTGTCTAAACTTATTGTAATTACTGAAGACAGGGCAAGTGCCATTCAAAAAATGGTGAATGCCCTCAGCGCTTACCCCATATTAGGTGTTACCACCAATAAAGATTTCCTAAAAGAACTAATACAACATCCCTCATTTATTGATGGTAGTTTCGATACCAATCTAATTGAACGCGAGTTTTCATCTTACAAAAAAATCATTACACAAACCAGTTTACATGAAGCTGCCATTGCTGCTACCATTTTCTTTTGGATTTGCAGGAACGAGAGCGAACGATTTGAGCACTCGCTTAATGGCTGGCGAAACATACCTTACCAACCGCAAATCATTGAACTTGAAAATAACGGAACATTACTGAAAGTTGAATACCTCTACCGACAAAAAAACAGATTTAGTATAACCATTCAGAACGAAAATTACGAGGTGGTGTATGCCGCACCAACCCGGTTCAACTACAGAATAGAAGTTGACAGTCATAGCAAAAACTATTGTATAGCCGGTGACGATCTGTTGTGCTATATACATCACCCTACTGCCGGTACATTTCATTTTGAAGAACGTCCGAGATTTATAGAGCCATACGAAACAGCTTTTAAAAACAGATACACAGCGCCCATGCCGGGTGAAATACTAAAGGTTATCGTAAAGCCCGGAGACTATGTAAAGAGCGGAACAGTATTACTGATCATGAATTCAATGAAAATGGAAACTACTATAGAAGCAGCTTCTGATGGAGAGGTAGAGGAAGTTTATGTAATAGAAAAGAGTTTTGTAGAGGCTGGTGCTGAATTATTGAAACTAAAAGCCAACAGTGATAAATGAAAAATATCTCTTCGAAATTTCAGCTGATAATACTGCTGACAACAGTTGTTTGTGCTGTGTTGCAATGGCTGTGGAATGCAAACGCCCCGCAACATTTGCATCTGCGGTCAGGCTTTTTACTTCTCGGTTTTTTTTCGTTCTCAGTAACCGCTTTGCATAGTTTTTTAATGAGGGCAGCCAAAGGCAATACCCAGGCATTCGTAAATAAATATATGGCCACTACCGTGTTTAAGTTTATGCTTTACCTGCTGCTATTAATTATTCTGCTACTTTACAGTGATGAAAACAAACGCGCCATTATTCTTCACTTTCTTTTTTACTACGCCCTGTTTACAGTTATTGAGGTGGGTTTTCTTTACAAACAATTGCAGGAGTTAAAAAAATAGCTACCGTGCTTAGTGATACCATTTCAAAGATATTTGCTAGCGCAGTGGGTTGCAAAAGATTTTTGGAGTGAATAGCGAAGTTAACCGAGGTGCTTACTTAAAAAAAAGAATGCTGTTTTTGAAGCTAGTACTATACACTTCAACACATCTTCCGAAGTATCACACATCCTTGCCACTAAATGATAAATTTTCAGCATTAGGGTCAATAATCAACAACTAATCTGAACACTATTACTTACCCCATCAAAATATACTTTAGCCACATGAGCATTACTCTTCTTATTATACTGGTTACGGTAGTTATATCATTAGCCGCTTTTAGTAACCATGCTTTACTTAACAACTTGTTGTTTTTTCCGTACAATATATGGCGCAATAACGAATGGCACCGTCTTATAAGTAACGGTTTCGTTCATGCCGATATGGGGCACTTGTTCTTTAACATGTTTGCGCTTTACAGTTTTGGCGAGTACATGGAATCTGCATTTGAATATGCGTTTGGAACCAAAGGAATGGTATTGTATGTGCTCATGTACTTTGGCGCTATAGCAACAGCCGATGTACTCAACTTATTCAGGCAAAAGGATAACTACAACTATCGAAGTTTAGGCGCCAGTGGAGGCGTTTCGGCCGTAGTATTCAGCTTTATACTGTTTAATCCATTTGGCAAAATCTACCTGTTCTTTATACCTATCGGAATTCCCGCTTTTGTTTTTGGCGGACTTTACCTGGCCTATTGTGTTTACATGGCCAAGCGTGGCACCGATAATATAGGCCACACAGCGCATTTTACGGGTTCAATATTTGGCTTTGTGTTTCCCGTACTTTTTGAGCCGCGCTTGTTCAGTTTTTTTTTAGCGCAGTTGCAGCAGCGTGTATAGTAAACAGTAGTTTTTCTCTTAGTATTACAAATGTTTTCAGTTGGCATATTGCTTACTTTCTTGTACTGGCTGCTGTTTAATTTTCTAATTAAGCGATACATTTTTTTCCAAATAGCCGGGTTTAAATGGTGGGTTACCACACTGCTGTTCAACATTAAGTTTGTTGCGGGTATTGCTATCTGGTTGGTTTATACTTTTTACTACACCCACACTGCCCGTAATGATGTGCACAAGTTTTATGATAATGCAGTAGCGTTAAAACATATAGCAACAGAAAACCCCAAAGCATTTGCCGACTTATTTTTAACAGGCGTAACTCATGAACAGATCAACACTTCCGGTTTAAAAAACTGGCATAGAAACTTTGACGAATCGCCTTTCAATGCTAATAGATTTGTTATTCGGGTGAACACAATCCTGCTCTTTTTATCATTCAACACCTACTTAGTGCATGTGTTGTTTTTCTGTTTTCTATCGCTACTGGGAATAGTGCTCATGACCAATGCCATTTTCAAAAGAGTAAATCAGGCCGACCTTATCTTATCATTGCCTGTTTTGTTTTTACCCTCTGTGCTATTTTGGAACAGTGGTGTAACAAAAGAACCATTGCTCATCTTAGGGTTGGGCTTATTAACTTCCGGAATACTTAATTTCTCATCACCTTTATGGGTTAAAAGCACCCTGGCCATAATATGCGGTGCTGTTGTTGTTCTGCTTACTAAATTTTTTGTATTAGTCTGTGTGCTACCTGCTGCCATTTCGTACCTCATCTTTAAAGGCAGATACAAAGCCAGATTTATACTACTAAAATATGCAGTGGTGTATCTACTTTGCTTATTGGCTGCGTTCAATATTCACCGGATAAATCCGAAACTAAACTTGCCGCAAATGCTGGCCAACAAATACGCACATGCAGCAAAAGAAGCTGCTTATTTTAACGCAGGCAGTATTATTGAAATTCCGGAGGTATTTCCGAGTATAACCAGTATTCTGGAAGCTTCGGCTACAGGGGTTTGGAACATGCTGATGCGACCTTACCCCTTTGAAGCTGACACTATGTTAAAGGTATTAAGCACAATTGAAAACTTTGTTTACCTCTCATTCATCATTTGGCTACTTACCTATGTTAAATGGCGTTGTATGCCTCACCTTAATCTGGTTATGTTTTGCGCTCTTACATCTTTGAGTTTTATGGCACTTATTGGAATGTGTACCCCCGTGGTGGGTAACATGATGCGCTATAAAGCCCCAATATTACCTCTGCTCTTTTTTGCAGGCTGTGTGGCAGTAAACCAAAAATACATAGCTACCAACTTCTTTTTTTTATTTAGGAAAAACAGATGATGACTCGCGTAGAGCATCTTCAAAGGCTGCTATATTCATGGCATTACCTAATTGTTCATTTGAAAAATAGTTGAGAAGGTTTTCAGTGGGCATATTGCCCAGCAAATCGTCTTTTGCCATTGGGCAGCCGCCATATCCTTTAATAACGGAATCGAACCTGCGACATCCGTTGTTGTATGCTGCATCTATTTTCACCTTCCAGTTGTGTGGTGCTGTATGTAAATGTGCCCCAAACTCAAGATGTGGCAATGACTTTATCAGAGTAGAAAATAGATAAGCTATATTTTGGGGATCGGCAACGCCTACCGTGTCGCTGAGCATAAATGTGTTTACATCAAGCACCGAAAGTTTCTGCACCCAATCTTCAACTATCTGCGGGCTGTAAGCATCGCCATACGGATTTCCAAACCCCATACTGATATAAATAACAAGCTCCTTGTTGGCGTTTGAGCAAAGTTGCCGTATCTTTTTAACACGCTCTAAAGCCTCTAAAATACTAGCGTTAGAGTTGCGTCTTTGAAATGTTTCAGAGACCGAAAACGGAAAGCCCAGGCTATGAATCTCCTTATGTGCACAAGCATCGCGCGCACCGCGTTCATTAGCCACAATAGCTATTAACTTAGTGTTAGAACTGCTCAAATCAAGTTGCTCTACCACCTCAGCCGTATCTGCCATTTGGGGTATTAGTTCATGTGAAACAAAGCTTCCAAAGTCAATGGCGTAGTAACCAACTTTTAATAGCTTGTTGATGTAAGCTATCTTCTTTTCAGTAGATATAAACTGTTTTATGCCCTGCATAGCATCGCGCGGACATTCAATAATTTTTACCGGAGAATTGCTCACGGTTCAAACCTAAAAAAAGATTTTTCGCGCTGTAAAATATTTTCTTTCGCTCAATCGTCTATTTTCGAAAACTTTTAAAGAAAAACTTCGTAACCTGTCATATTACATGGTAAAAATTGGTCTACATATCAGATGGCACCTGCTGCGCACCCGGTTATACTTCGAGCGGCTTAACTTTAAAATGTTTCTGCTTCCGGCTATTGTGTTCTTACTTTCTACTTTATCGCTCATACTTTACTATACCCTGTTTCAGTTTACCGACTTGTGGGAAAAGATGAGCCAAGCCAATGGAAACGCTTTCCATTTTTGCGAAATGAACCGCATGGATGAACTCATCCGTCAGCCGGCTAATACGTGGAGTAATCTCGGTTTCTTTTTAGTCGGTTTGTTTACACTTACGCTTGGCATTCATGATTTGAAATATGCGGAGCGCAAACAGTCAGACAATTTTTTAGTGCGCTATCCAATATTCTCCATCATGTTTGGCGCATCAGCTATCTACCTTTTTGTTGGCAGTTTTTTTTATCATGCTTCTCTTACCGAGTTCTTTCAGAAACTTGATCAAACAAGTATGTGTTCAGTGGCTGTAATTGTGCTGGTGTTTAATCTCTACAAAATATTTCCGCTTGTACGAATTAGAGGTAAGTACAGAAGTTCACATGCTTTAATGATTCTTTTTGGCTTAGGGGTAAACTACCTGATATACGCCACTCTTTACAAAGTAAATATCAATCTATTGTTTCCTGTTTTAGTAGCTATTGTGTTTGTTACGAGTTGTTATTACCTGCTGTTTGTAAGTAAAGAGCACTACTTTACAAAATATATGTGGGCGGCTTTTTCTATTCTCTTGTTAAGTGGCATTATTTGGCTTCTAGATCGCACCAACACAGTATGCAATCCTGAAAGTATTTTTCAGGGACATGCCTTGTGGCATATACTTAACGCAATAAGCATTCTGTTTATTTATCTTTATTACCGTTCTGGGGTTGCGCCATTGCATAAAGTAATAAGCGCAAAAGAAGAAAGAAGGGCAACGCGAAACCTATGAGTTAACCTTTGTTTCTGCTGTTAAACAACTAATAGTTCACATACATCTTTTGCCCCCAACAGCAAATGCAAATCGGCATCGGCTTTTGCAAAACCAATAATAAAACCACCACCACCAGCACCGCATATCTTTAGGTAAAACTGATTGTGTTTTAACCCATCACTCCACAAGGTTTTATAATCAGCAGGAATAAATTCAGGCAGCATATCAAACTGCAATTGCGAAATAATCTTCAACGAACTCAACAGTGGTACATATTTGCGTTGCCTAAAACTTTCAATGGCAATATTGGTGGCAGGCACCAAACTTTGCATTACGGCACTCATAAATTTATCTTGTTTACACTTTTCAAGAAACAGATTTACAAAAGGCGAGGTGCTGCGTGCAATATGTGTGTTAATCAAAAAAACTTTTATGGCTCCGGTTTCCGGCTTTACAAAATCAAATGCTTCTGCCACCTCACCGTTGTTAATCAACACACTTTTATCCATAAAACAAACTAGCGCATCTAATCCGCTGCTTTTGCCGTGATAGTAGTTCTCTAGTTGAGCTAAGTCGTTCTTCAAATCGCTCAATACAATATTTTTCTTTCTGAATTTGCGGTATTGATAATAAACTGCAGCCACCAACGCACCGCTGCTGCCCAAACCGTAACCCTGAGGTATGTTCGAATCGAAATACAAACCTCGCTCTATATCCTCTAAAAACTGGTTAGTGTCATATTGCCCGGCCAGTTCAGCATTATGGATAATATAATTGGCAAATAGTTCGAGCAGTTTATTCGATTCTCGTATTTCTTTCTTCTTTAAATCACCTAGTTTGAATAAGCCACTAAACTGGTCAATAGGAACAGCCAAGCCCTTTGCCCCTTTGTTGATAATATGCTCTCCAAACAACAGCAACTTGCCATTAAAAATTTTGTACGAAATTTTATGCATCAAAATCTATTTCACACGCATGGGCCCTTTGCCCACATTGTCTTTTATCAACCTGCCTTCTTCGCAAAGTTCAGCAAGTTCTGCTTGAATAAAGTAATTCACTTTCGCAGCTATCTTCTTTGGATATAACAAATGAATGTTCGGGCCGGCATCTAATGTGAAATATACGGGCAGTTTAGTTTCGTCTCTGTAGGTGCGAATTTTCTCAATCATTCTTAAAGTAGCAGGAGCCATCAACACAAACGATGGTGTTGAACACATCATAAGCGCATGAAGGGTCATGGCTTCTTCTTCTACTATGGCACCAAATTTTTCGAGATCACCTTTATTCAGTGCTACCAACAATTCTTTCAAATTACTTTCTGCCTGCGCATATCTTGTTTTTGCAAACGGGTTTGCTTTCATTAACGAATGCCCCACACGGCTCGAAACTTTCTTCTCAGCACTGCTGGCTATAAGAATTGTGTTCTGATAGGTTTTAAAAATGGGGTGAATATTTTTTTCGAAAGGCTTTGCATACATGTCGCTGCTGCCCTTTACTGTTTTTGTTTTACCCCATTGTGCTATAACCGGGTACACAGATCGCGCAGCACTGCCTGAGCCCAAGCGGGCAAAATATGATGCCCGCTGCAAAAACTTTTCGGGGCTTAGTTTTTGCTTACCTAACTGTTGCTGCAGATCGCAAAGGCACATGCTTAATGCGCTCATAGCTGATGCCGATGAAGCTATGCCCGATGAATGAGGAAACGAATTAGTAGAGTGAATCAGTAACCCGTATTGATGAAGCAACGGAAAGTCTTTCTTAATACTTTCGAAAAACTTAATCATCTTCAATTGAAAAGCCATGTTGGCTTTACCATCAAAATAAAATCGAAGTTCTAGGTCTTTCGACTTAGTTTCTTTTTCCAACAAGGTTACACTGGTTTCAGAGTAGCATTGTTCTAAAGTAAAACTAATGCTTGGATTGGCAGGAATCTGCACTCCTTGTTTTTTGCCCCAATATTTTATCAGGGCTATGTTAGAAGGGCTGCGCCAGGTTGTCTTTATTATATCATTCATAATGGGCTGTATTGTAAAAGCTAAAGTAAAATTTAGACGAAAGTAGTTTACAACAAAGTGGCGATAAACCGAAAAACTTAATCGAGTAGCTGGGCAATATATGTCAACTCTTTGCTTCGGGTTATATCATTGTTATCTATATACAGCTTAATGAGGTACCGTAGTAATTCTTTTAGAATGCTTTTGTTTGGCGAAGGCGCAAAGAACTCGGTAAGTTCCGGGGTTTCCATTTTTTTGAGGTAGTCTTTTATTTCTGCTCTCGAAAACACAGACCCTCTGTTTATGGGATTGATATAAAACATAACCTCTCGTTCAAGATTTATTTCTTCCGAAAAGTCGAAAATATTTTTCTTGCAAAATGCAAGTATGTAGTGCTGCATGAGCGTAACACCATACACCGGTAAATTCAACTCATTTGCCAATATCTGATAAACAATACCCACCGATACCGCATTGCCCTGTTTACTATCGAGCACATGGTTTATGCAACCATCCTGATAATCAGAAGAAAGCTGAACCCCTTTAAATGAGTGGTTGTTGTAAAAAACCTGGTTAAAAATCTGTATCTGCTCAAGCGGTGTTTGATTATAGTTTAACTCCAGCCATATACTCTGCTTTATCTTTAGAATTTTCTTGCGAATTTCTTCAATGCTTAAATCAGGGTAATGATAACGGGCTATCAAATATGCCCCGGTCAATAATTCAGCAGAGCCGGTAGCAAGCCATAGCTTCCACTCTTTAACCAGTGCATCAAACTGTATATCGTGAATAATTTCTTCTATACGCTCGTGTGTAGCCGCATTTAGATCAATGCTCCACGCTTGCTCTAACGATGGTATTACCTCTGGGCCAAAACTCTTTAGCTTGTTGTACACATGACTAAATACTTCTTCGTCAGTATCATCCAGTAACTGAATAAGCGCATGTATTTCAGTGCGGCTGCTCATGCTACTTTTTTCTACCTCTGAACGAACGGCCTTTTTTCGTTGGGCCCTGCTCTCCAATTATCATCTGAATATCTTCAAGCGTTAGATATTCAGCTGTTTTATCTTTAGGAATTTTGTAGTTGTCTTTACCCTTCTTAATATAAGGTCCGTAGCGACCATTTAACACTTGAATATCTTCCTTTTCAAAGCTGGCAATAATGCGGTTGGCATCTTTCTCCTGTTTCTCTTTTATCAAAATCTGAGCTTCTTCAAACTTAATAGTATAAGGGTCTTTGTCTCTTGGAATAGAAACAAACAATTTATCAAGCTGAATATAAGGGCCAAAGCGGCCAATACTTACCTTCACATCTTTACCATCTACCTGCCCAAGTGTACGAGGCAATTTGAATAGCTCAAGCGCTTCTTCAAAAGTGATAGTTTCTATTGATTGAGTTGAACGAAGTTTTGCAAATCTTGCTTTCTTTCCGGTTTCCTCATCGGCTTTTCCAATTTGAGCCATGGGGCCAAACTTACCCATGCGCACAATCAACGGTTCACCGCTAGCGGGGTCTGTGCCTAGCAATCTTTCACCTGATACTCGTTCTGCCTTATCAGTTGTATTCTCTACTATTTTGTGAAATGGTTTGTAGAAGTTGCCAATCATTTTGTTCCAAACAATTTTTCCTTCAGCCACTTTATCAAACTGCTGTTCTACATCAGCTGTAAAATTGTAATCGAGTATATCGGAAAAATTAGCTACCAGAAAATCTGTAACAAGCAATCCAATATCTGTTGGAAACAACTTGTTTTTTTCGGCACCGGTAATTTCAGTTTTAGTTTCGGCATCAATTTTCCCATTCCGGAGTGTAAGTACTTTGTACTTCCGCTCTACTCCTTCGCGAGGTTCCTTAATTACGTATCCGCGTTTTTGAACAGTAGAAATGGTTGGTGCATAAGTTGAAGGCCGTCCGATACCTAACTCTTCGAGTTTCTTAACCAAACTGGCCTCTGTATAACGCGCAGCGGGTTTAGAAAAACGCTCTGTTGCGCTCAGTTCTTTTAGCTCAAGAACTTGCCCTTGCTTAACCGGTGGAATAAGCGCTGCCGCTTCTTCATCACCTTCGCTTTCTTCATCTACACCTTCGTTATACACCTTTAAAAAACCTTCAAACAAAATTACTTCGGCTTTAGCCTGAAGTGTTTCTTTGTTTTTATTGTTTACAATATCAATAACAGTTTTCTCAATCTGTGCATCGGTCATTTGCGATGCTACGGTACGTTTCCAGATTAAATCGTACAAGCGTTGCTCATCTGAATCTCCATCAACTGACGAAACCTCCATGTGTGAAGGGCGGATAGCTTCGTGAGCTTCTTGCGCTCCGGCACTTTTGGTTACAAAATTTCTTTGCTCGTAAAACTCTTTACCATACTTGTTCTTAATCTCTTTAGCCAACGCTTTGTGTGCCGTGTCAGATAAATTTGTTGAATCGGTACGCATATAAGTAATGTGTCCGTTCTCATAAAGCTTTTGAGCTACACGCATGGTTATAGCAACCGGAAAGCCGAGCTTGCGCGAAGCTTCTTGTTGCAAAGTAGAAGTTGTGAACGGTGCTGCAGGCGATCGCTTGCCCGGTTTCTTTTCAATTGAACTTACTTTAAACTCTGCATTGCTTACTTCTTTCAAAAATTTATCAGCTTCTTCATAAGTTTTAAAGTTGGCAGCTCTCTCTGCCTTAAACACAGATTTTTTTCCTGTGTTATCAGTAACAAAAAAGTACCCTACTACTTTAAATGATGCCACCGGTGTGAAAACGCGTATTTCTCTTTCACGTTCTACAATAAGCCGAACTGCTACTGATTGTACTCTGCCTGCCGATAAACTTGGTTTTACTTTTTTCCAAAGCACCGGAGAAATTTCGTACCCCACTAAACGATCGAGCACTCTACGCGCTTGCTGAGCATTTACCAAATCCATATTGATAGTACGTGGATTTTCTACAGCTTCCTGCACCGCCTCTTTAGTAATCTCGGTGTAGGTAATGCGCTTGGCTTTTTTGGGGTTTAGTTTTAGTACATCGCAAAGGTGCCACGATATGGCTTCTCCCTCGCGGTCTTCATCCGTTGCCAGATAAATTTCTTCGGCTGACTTGGCGAGTTTTTTCAACTCCTTTATAACCTTCTCTTTGTCTTCGCTTATTACATAATTAGGTTCAAAACCATTTTCAATATCAATATTCAATCCGCTATCGGGTAAATCGCGAATGTGCCCGTAGCAAGATGTAACCACGTAGTCCTTTCCTAAAAACTTGTTGATGGTTTTTGCCTTAGCAGGCGACTCCACAATAATTAAGTTTTTACTCATGCCTGATTTTTAGTGAGCGGCAAATAAATGTTTTTGAAATTAAACAGCAAACAACACTCCATAGCTCAAGTGTTAGTGTTGTATTTTTACGGAATTAAAACAGAAATTGTTTTTCTACATAAGTAACCGCCCAACTTAATGTTACTTTACAGAGTTTAACTCCTGAGTAATTGCATCATTATCTTCACCCAGTTCAGGGGCACTCCAATTGTTTGCAAAACTGTTGCACAAAAATTTAAGTGGTTGATTAATTGTTTTGTATTCACCCACAGCACTATGTTGATTTACAACAAACATGTTGCGCTCGTTTAGATATTCATCATTTTCAATTTCGTTTAAATCATTGATAGTTGAAAAACAGAAATCATCGTTCAGAAAATATTGCAGCCATTCATAGCGTGTTTTGGTGAGAAACAATTCGCGGACTTCCTGAATAAGTTTTTGCAACTCATCACCTTGTAATAAAAACTTTTCGCCCCATTCAGGTTTGTTTACCCGAGCACAAAAAATGCTCCAAAACTTTGGTTCTAAACTTCCAAGCGCTACATACTTGCCGTCTTTGCACTTATAAACATTGTAGTTAGCTAACGCACCACTTAATTCAAACTTTGCCCGGTTTATATTTTGTTTAGCGCCCTGATGTGCTGCAAACTGCAAAACACTGAATGGCAAAGCAGCGTCTGTCATGGCAACATCTATCCACTCGCCTTTTCCTGTTTTTTCGCGCTGATATAAGGCGGTAGTTACGGCATTCATAGCCATATAACTTCCACCTCCCACATCGGCTAACTGAAAACCCGGAATCACAACATCATTATTCTCTGTGCCTGTAATACCAAGCGCTCCGGCAATGCCTACATAGTTTAAATCATGACCGGCATGCATGGCCTTTGATGATGTTTGACCATATCCGGTGATTGAAACATAAATCAATTTAGGATTCAGCTTCGAGAGTTCTTCGTAACCAAAGCCCATTTCTTTCATTACTCCCGGCCGAAATTGCTCGATAAGCACATCGGCAGTTTTTACCAGGTTGTAAATAATCTGTTTGCCAGGTGCTGAAAGATAATTTACAGCCAAACTTCGTTTGTTTCTGTTTAATGAGAGGTAAAACATACTTGTGCCATAGATACGCGGTTCAAAATCGCGTACATAGTCCGGGTTGTCGGGGTCTTCAACTTTAATTACATCAGCGCCCATATCAGCTAAAAACATGGTAGCCAAGGGGCCGGGAAGCAAGCGCGTGAAATCAATAATTTTTACACCAGCCAGCGGCCCTTGTTTCGCAGAGCGAGCGTGAGAAATTTTTGTTAGTGTATTAGCGTCAGGCACAGTAAACTTTCTAAAACATTTCGCAAACTGCATCATAGCAGCAATGTTTGAAACCTTTACTTTACCCATCATTAACGCCATTTGCGGATTTGCTTTTCCGGTTTCTAAATCTACATACATCGATGCTTTAGTTTTTACAACGCAATCAGCACTACCTGTTAAACCCTGTTGTAAAAAGCATTGGTTGTTCATTATAGAAACCGTGTATTGCAAGGTTTCGTCACCGGCTATATCAAAATGAAAAACGGTTGAATAGTTTTGAGCTTTTTCAGCACGAAAGCGCGATGGAATAGACTCAATAATTTGCTGTGCGGTAATTTTCATGTAATAGATATTGAATAAACTGACTGAAAGAAAAAGGCAACCCGCGCGGATTGCCTTTTTTTACTAAGCAGTTAGATGTTAGCTAAGGCGTTGGAAATACGTAATAAACTTCATCACCTCGCCCAGGTTACTCACTTTTATTTTGCCCATCATAAACATCATTTGCGGGTTTCCGCGGCCTAACTCCAAATCTTCATAGTCAGAAGCTTTAGCCGTAATAACACAGGTAGCTTCGCCATTTAAGCCATCGCTTACTTCCACTGCTTTATCTTTAAGCACAGCGGTAAACTCACCACCGGTATCGCCTGCTAACTTGAAATGAAATACTGAAGAAACTGAGTCATCAACTTTGTCTGTTTTTAATCGTTGCGGAAGTGAGTAGACAATCTCACGCGCTGTTTGCGGAACTGATTCCATTTTGCCGTTTTTGTTTAATGAAGAAATATTTTTGCTGCCTGTGCCAGGTACTTGCGGGGTGTTGATGGGCTCTGGTTTCAGTGCTCCTTTCATGTTTTTGTACGCCCCCTCATAGTTTACACCATCAATGGCTATCTTAGATATAATCTCGAGCATAATTTCGGTAGTGCCGCCTACAATAGTTCCCACACGCGCATCGCGGTATCCGCGCTCAATAGGATACTCACTCATATAGCCATAGCCGCCAAACATCTGTAAGCACTCATCGGCTACCGTTTTGCCCAGTTCGGTGGCTTTCATTTTAGCCATGCTACACTCTTTAACAGCAAAAATGCCTCGATTAAATAAATCGCAGCAGTAGTACACAAAGCGCTTTGTTATCTCTACTTCAGTAATCAAATTGCTCATAGTATGTCTAAGCGTTTGGTATTTGGCAATAGGTTTGCCGAAGGCCGCACGTTCGTGCATATATTTCAATGTAGTTTCAATAGCGCGTTCGCAACCCGATACGGCTAATATTCCTGCTATCAATCTTTCTAACTGAAAGCTTTCCATGATGTAAAAGAAGCCCTGCCCCTGCTGACCTACTAAATGTGTAGCGGGAACTTTTACCTGGTCGAAAAACAATTCAGCTGTGTCGCTGCTTTTCCAACCCATTTTCTTCAACTTGTTAGAAGTAAAGCCGGGTGTACCCTGGTCAACTACTATTAAGCTAACCCCTGCTAAGCCTGCTTCGGGGTCTGTTTTACAGGCAACGGTTACAAAGTTTCCGTACACCCCGTTGGTAATAAAAGTTTTGCTGCCGTTAATAATGAAGTAATCACCTTCTCTTTTTGCGGTACAGCGTAAGTTAGCTACATCGCTGCCGGCACCCGGCTCTGAAATAGCTATGCTGCCTACAAATTTACCTTCAATACTTGGCTTTAGGTATTTTTCTTTCAAAAATTCGCTGCCTGCGTTAAGTATGTGGTTAGTGGCCATGTATTGATGAACACTAACAGCAGCAGAAAGACCTGCAAAGCCGCCTCTGGCTAATTCTTCGAGATAAACTACTGTGTACCAAAAATCGTTATTGGTACCTCCATACTGCTCGGGGAAGTTAATACCCAAAAAACCAAGTTCGCCCATGCGGGTAAAAATACTGCGGGGAAGTTTTTCTTCTTCTTCCCATTGGTCAATGTGCGGAGTAACTTCTTTGGTAACAAAATCGCGAACAGTCTGACGAAACATTTCGTGTTCCTGGTTAAAATATTGCCCCATTCGTGATATTGGATTTTAGAGAGTGAACGTTGGATTGAAACTTTCTACACTTGAACGCTACTCAATGGTGACATTTATACCCCTTTCGGCAATGGCCTCTTTCATGGGCTTTAGTGTTTCGTAGTTGCCATGCTTAACTGCGTATTTACCTTTATGGTGTATGATGTAGGAACATTGCTCTGCTTGCTCTTTGTTATGCTTGCAAACTTTTACGAGCGTTTCAATAACCCATTCAAAGGTGTTGTAGTTATCGTTGTGAACAATCAATTTGTTTTCGAGCAGTGTGTCAACTTCAATATCTAGCTCGGGTTGAAGTAAAGTTGTAGTTCCGAAATTCATAGAATACTAATTAAGAACTGCAAATGTAGTGCGATGAGATAATAAACAAAACAGAAATTTGACATTACAAAAAACCTGCATTAGCCCGACACAAACTTAAGACCTGCTATAGAACCTATGAGAGTAAAAAGAAAGAACAAACGCCAAGCGGTGGCGGGCTCTTTAAACACCAAAATACCGAGCAGTACGGTACCTGCGGCACCTATACCTGTCCAAACGGCATAGGCAGTGCCCATAGGTAAAGTTTGAGCAGCTTTTACCAGCAGCGCCATACTTACCAATAGCGATAGAGTAAAACCTGCATACCACACATACATTTCATTACCTGATGACAGTTTGGCTTTGCCTAAGCAAAAGGCAAACGCGGTTTCAAACAACCCTGCCAATACCAGTATTAACCAATTCATAGACGTAGTTTATTTAAGTAACGGTGATAACAAAATGAGGGTTAATTACTTCGCCCGGCTCAAGCATCAGCACTCCTTCCCTATCTTTCAGTTCCTGAGTTTTGCCGGCCGTGTCGGCACAACCGAGCCAGGGTTCAATACATACATAAGGGGCGTTTACTTTTGCCCACACACCTAAATACGGAAAGCCATCGAAATTTACTGTAAGCGAATTGGCATGGTGCTTACACTTTATACACACCTTGCGCGATTGCAAATCTTTAAAGATAAGTGCATCATCCTTAAACAAATCGTTGCGAAGCGCAATGCTGCTGCTGTTATCCAATACTGTTTCTTTTCTGCCGTCAAAAAAACCATCGCCATCTATATAGTGGCGCTCAGCATTTTCTTTTTCAGAAAACTCTAAGTAGTAATCGCTGTAAGTTTCCTGCTGCGTATTAAAAGGAACTGCGAAAGCCGGGTGGCCGCCTAATTGAAACCACATGGGCTTTTGATCGCGGTTTATTACTTCGTACGAAACTTTGAGTTGATTTTCGTGCAGTGAATAGGCAATCAGCAACTCAAACTGATAGGGATACACACGAAGCGTATCACCGCTATATAAAAGCGAGAATACCATTTTGGTGTTGCTTAACTCCAGCAGATTAAAATTACTCTTCCGCGCAAAGCCGTGCTTTTGCATCGCGTATTTCTTTCCATCAACAATAATTTCATCGTTCAGGCAGCGGCCTACCACCGGAAACAACACCGGAGCGTGCCAGCCCCAAAAATTTTTATCGGCCTGCCACAACTGTTCTGTATTAGTGAGCTTATAAAATATAGAAGTAAGTTCCGCACCGTAATTGCGTGCAGCCACGCGCAGAAACTCGTTTTCAATGATATGCATAGTTGCTTTTTTGCCTCGCAAATGAATTAGAAATTCAACAATTACAGAACCTTCCTTTTGCTTTTGTGTATGCTTCTGATACATTTGACCGGAACACACCTCCACAAAAGATGAAAAGAATTATTACCTCAGCAGTGTTATCTGCATTTGCCTTTACTTTTGTATTTGCTCAAGAACTTTCGAAAGAAGAACGCAAAAGACTAAAGGCAGAACTTAGCGCTTACGGAAAAGATTTAGAAGGTTATAAGGCAAAAATGGAAGACCTGCATAACACCCTCGACAGTAACGAAGCGGAGATTAAACGTTTAAAAGATGACCTGGCGTATTCCTCCACGCACCAGGCAGAACTCGACAATAAAATTGCCGATTTTGATAAACAGTTGATTAAATGCAACGAAGAAAATTTAATGCTAAAGGGATACAATGCTGCTAACGGATTTACTCCTGCCGGCAGTTCATCACCGGCTGACGAAACAACCAACGGGCAACAGGTACCCGCCCCCGCAGGGTTAAACAATGCTCCGCAAAGCGGTACAGTTTACAAAGTGCAGATTGGCTTATACAAAGAGTTTAACATCAACAAATATTTTGCAGAGCCGCGCTTTATTGGCTACGAAGATGTAGATGGTATGAACCGATACATTATCAGTTATTTTCCTGACGAAGAAATAGCCAAGAGTTTTGTGGCTGACGTACGTAAAATGGGAATTAAAGATGCGTTTGTATCTAAATACATAGATGGCCAAAGAGTGTACGAATGGAATAAAAACCCGAAGTACTTTGGCAAAAAAGAACCCGCCAGTTTGCAAGAGGCGCTCGAAATAGACAAGCAGGAAAAGAAAAAGAAGTAAGCATCTGCTTATTCTCGTTTCAATGCTGTTTTCAGAAAGAATCAATCAAATGCCATAGCGAAGCATTTTCCTGAAAAATATACGAGTAAATGCTGAAGCCATCTTCATAGTTGTAATTTGTACTTCACAAAACCGAAGATTGCTTCATGCATCCGCCCGGCCGGATTTTTTCTGCAAAGGCAAATCTATTTACCCTGGTAATCTACTTTAACGTTTTCTTAAAGAATATAAACTCACCGCCTTCATCGCCTGTATTTTTTATGTGTGAGTATTTTGGAGCCTGATCGCTATTGTTTACAATCGGAATTTTAATAGCCTCAAATAACTGACCGGCATCTACGAATTTGTTTTGGTTTTCGCGGAGCGCTTTGAGCATGTAGTAGGTAAAAATAGAGTGGCCGTCTTTACCACCGTCCATTACCGGTTCAATACCGCCTGAGGTTATAGCCTCGCGGCTTATGAGTGAATTAGCCCGTTGGTAGTATTTATCGTTGTTTTCTTTGCTCACGTTTTCGCCACCGCGGAAAATATCACCGCTGAAGCAGGCATCGCTAATCATCAGGGTGTGCTTAGCCGGTATAGACGCCAGGAAGGTTTGTATATCGGCATTTGATATTAGGTTAGAGGTAGAGTTGGTAGTGGCATCGCAAGGCACCCAAAACCCTTTGTCGAGCGCTTCTTTAAACTCACCGTGGCCGGAGTAGAAAATCAAGAGGTTGTCGCCTTCGTTCAGGTTATCAACCAGCCACTCAAACTCTTTAATAATGTTTTCGCGGGTGGCTTGTTTGTCGTAAAGCGAGCGGTTAACGGTAAAGCCATAATTTTTTTGCAACTCTTCGGCAGTAGCTTTGGCATCGTTTACGGCATTGCCTAGTTTAGGCCAACTGCCTTCGTAGGTATTAATACCTATGGTGAGTACTACGTAACGTATTTTTTCAATAGCTACTCCATCGCCAAAGTCAATGGCCTGTGCCGTTTGTGTTTTGGCTCCGGAACCTTTTTCGGCAAGTGCCAGTAGGTCACCGGTGGTGTAAATTTGTTTATTGATAGGTAAAGAGAGTTTTAAATCGTTTGCATTGGTATAGCTAACTCCGGTAAGTTCTAAGCCTAGTGAAATGGTATCGGCATTAAAATCGGCATTGGTAGAAACCTGAATGCTGATATTGGCTCTTTCGGCCGGGGCAAGTTTAGGCAGTGTTTCTTTTACTTTATCAATAGCTGAAACGCCCACCGGTAGTTTGAAACTAAGCGTAACGTTTTCGGCCAATACGCGCGTAATGTTTTCGATAGTAACCAGCACGGTAATAGGTTCGCCTTTGGTGGCTTTGCCCGATGGGGAGAAAAACTGAAACGACTTTACCGCCACACCGGCATTGGCGCTGCTGCCCGCCTGAAGTGTTATGTTTTTAGAAGCCATTTTGGCCCCCATGCAGGTAACATCTACCGCTACTGATGTGCTGCCCTGGGTAAGTTTAGCGGTAGTAGTCAATGGAACGGTAATGGTTTTAGAAGTACCCCCCATGATGTTGCCGGCAAAAACTTCGGCAGGAAATTCGAGGCCGTCTAATGCTGCGCTGGGTGTTAGTTTAAGTATAACATCATACAGCACGGTAGCATCGTTGTTTTTTACCGTAACATTTACGCTGGCTTTTTCACCGGCATCTAACAATCCGTTTTGGTTTTCGTCATTGACCATTAAGCTGCTAATGGCTACGTTGTGCGAGCAGGCATCGGGTTCCTGACAGAAGTTGAAAGCAAAATCGCTTACATCCCAACGTTTGAGCGAAAGATCCGTGCCGGTAGTAACCAGCACTTTGCCATTTAAGCTAAGTCCGCCATCTACTGCTACCCCATCATGTGCTATAAATTCTTTTGCCACCCGCTTGGCGGCTACGTTGTATATCTGCACTTTGCCGTTATCGGTGCCCAGAAAAAGAAGTTGAGAGTTGTTGGCAAAACTCAAAAAGCTTTCGTGCTTAAAATCACCGGGTAGGGTTTGGGTTACGGCACCGGTTTCGGCATTGACCATAACCAGTTCATCACTCATGTTTTTATAGGCCATGAATTTGCCATCGGGGCTTATGTCGAAACTTTGCTTGCTGAGTTTGTTGGCAGCGGCCTGAAAGGTAGCCACCAGTTTTTGGTTGCTGTGGTTAAAGAGGTACAGTTTGTTGTTGGCGTGTACGCCTATGTGTTTGCCATCATGGCTAAACATAACCGAAGCGGTGGTTAAGTTTTTTTCGTCAAGCGGCAGGTAGTTTTCGTTGAGTACTTTGCCTCCGTTGGCATCCCATAATTTTACGGCACCGGCAGCATCAATAGAAATAAGGTTATTGTTGAACGGGTAAAAATCAATAGAAAGAACTTCGGCAGTTTCTTTCATTATCTTTTTGGGTTTTTGGGTAGCGCCATCCCATATTACTATGGTCATATTGCGGCTGGCAGTAGCAAAGAGCGACTCGTCACTGTTAAACTCTACATCGGTAATTTCTTTTTCCTGCGCACCAAAGCCTTTTACCTTGGCACCGGTAGCGGTGTTCCAGAGGTTAGCGCGGGCATCGGTGCCGCCTGTAAGCGCCCGGGAGCCATCGAAGTTAACGGCCAGTGAAGTAACAGCGCCTGTATGTGTAGAGGGTATTTTGCGTTCCTCGCGTTGAGAGAAAACGATAAGAGATAGAAAAACTAATGTGGTGGTAATGATGTGTTTCAAGTCAGAGAGTTTGTGTGCTAAGATTAAAAATTATGCCAAAGCTGAACGGTACATGAACTTAATACAAAAATACAGATTGCTTCGAACTGCTGAAATGCGCGGGCTCGCAATGACACTAAAACATTACTTAATCAACTTAATCTCTACTCTCCGGTTCTTTGCACGGCCTTGTTGTGTATAGTTGCTCGCAACAGGTTCGGTACTGCCTTTGCCGTTAAAGATTATGCGGCTGCTGCTTACACCCATATCCATCAGGTATTGGTAGATGGTGCGGGCACGCTCGCGGCTTACCCAAAAGTTGGTTTCCCAGGCACCTACATTATCCGTATGGCCTACACATTCAATCTTAATGTCTTTATGTTCTTTAAGAAAGTTAACCAGTATGCTCAACTCGGTGGATGACATATCTATAGTATTGCTGTTGAACCCGAAGTAGAGGTTTTTAAAAATGGTAGAGTTGGCGGTGTTCATTTTGTCTTCGTAGTATTTCTTGATGTTGCTGATAACGGCTTCGCGGTCGTAAGGGTCCACTCCGGCTATTTTTAGCTGCTCGGCTGCCAACAGGTCTTTTACTTCGTTGTTGTATTCGTAGCCCACTACCAACGGCATTTCTTTATCAATGCTGTTGCCGATAGATTTATTCCATTGCTTTATATCTTTCACTGAAACATCAAAGGTTTGCGCAATGGTTTCGAGCGGTGTGCCTGCAGGCACTAACACCACTTTGGGGCGTATAAGGTTTTTGTCTTCGGTAATTGAAGGAGCAACTGTTTTGAATTGCGGATGGCGGATGGCGGATGGCGGATTTGAAACAGCCGGGGTTTCGTTTGTAGTTAGTGGTTTGTCGTTTGTTGAGTTTACGGTTTCCAGTTTACTGTTTTCAGTTGTAGCAGCCGGGGTTTCGTTGGTCGTTAGTGGTTTGTCGTTGGTCGTTGCCGGTGCTTCTATCTCCTTTGGTGCCTCTATTTCTTTTACTTCTATGTTGTTGATGGCTGTTTCAGTTGCCTGTTGCGTATTGCCTGTTGCCTGTTGCGTATTGCCTGTTGCCTGCTGCGTATTGCCTGTTGCCTGTTGCGTATTGCCGGTTGCCTGTTGCGTATTGCCGGTTGCCTGTTGCGTATTGCCTGTTGCATTTTCTGCTTTCTCATTTCCATCAGGAAACATCATTACAGGGGCATCGGTAAGGTTAGATACAGGGGCGTTCTTTACATCTTCGGCTTTGGTATCAGTGGCATGGAATACCGTGCTATTGTCAGATGGTGCTGCATCAGGGTTTGGTTTCACTACGTTGTTTGCCTGGTTAATGCTGTCAATTTCTCTGTCGGTTTTGTTGGTGTAAACCAGTTTCTCGGTTTCTACTACGGTTTCCACGGCTACTTCTTTTTCTTCTACTGCTACTACTTTATCGAGGTTTTTGGCATCTTCGGCTGCTACGTAGCCTACATTTTTTTCTACTTCTTTTTCTACTTCTTCAATTTTGGTAACTTCTACTTCTTTGTCCACCTCTACCAGTTTTTCTTTTTCTACTTCCAGCAGTTGCACTTCGGTAACGGTTTCGGTTCCAACTACGGTAACAATTTTGTCTTCGAGTTTCTTTTCAAATTCGCCCACTTTAATTTCGAAAAGATTAAAGTCGCCCTGCTCGCTGAGTGCCGAGTAATACGCGCCACCATTAGCGGTAACATAGTACGCCAGTTCGTTGCTGCCGGTGTTTACGGGGTAGCCCATGGTAAAAGGGGCACTCCAGGTGTTGGCGCTATCGCGCTGGGTAAATAGCACATCAAAACCGCCCATGCCGTATTCTGTGTTGCCATTGCTGCTGAAGTACAGCCGGTTTTCGGTGGGGTGCATGTGGGGGTTCAGTTCGTCTAATTCGGTGTTTATTTTGCCCCCCATGTTTTGCAGGCCGCCCCAACTGCTGCCTTTCTTTTTGGCCACATATAAATCGTAGCCGCCAAAGCCTCCCGGGCGGTTGCTGCTTACTACCATATAGTTGCCATCGGCACTAAAGGCAATACCGGCCTCATCGGCACCGGAGTTTACGCCCTTTAGTTTTTGGGGTTTGCCCCAGGTGGTTTCCAGGCGTTCGGCAAAGAGAATGTCGCCCGTGCCGTTTTTTTGCTGTTGACGGATATAGAGTTTGTTGCCATCCAGATTGATGTAAAGCGGCTCTTCATCTAAGTTGCTGTTATTATCGAAAGGCATGGCGGGGCTGAACTCTCCTTTTTCATTGCGGTAAGAAACGTAGATGTCGTTATCGCCCAGTTGCACATCTTCCTTTTCGCCTGCACCCGGCCTGCGGCTGCTAAAGAACAGTATTTTGCCATCTATGCTCAGCACGGGGTTTCCTTCGTTAAAACTGCCGTTCACCTGATTAGATAGCGGGGTAATTTTAAGCTGCCGCGGCTGGTTAGTTAGTTGGTTGTAGTTAAGGCACATAACTAATTGACGGCCCGCATCTAAGGGCAGGTTATCGCGAAGTTTGTTTTGGTATTGAGCCAGGCAAATAATGGCGCTATCGGTTATGTTTCGGGTCAGGTAGGTTTTACCCAAATAGTAGAGGGCATCGTCACTTGCCTTTAGCTCTTTAGGGCTGTAGAAATTGTATTTAGGGTCGGTGGTTTGCAGGCCGGTGGTAAATAGTTGGGCACAAAGTTCGGGCTTTTGCAACAGGTAATGGTGGCACAAACCTAATTTGAAACTAATGTTGGGGTTAGCGGGGTTGGCCTGCCATGCCTTGTAGTACGATTCAAGAGCAGCAGCATAACGCTGGTTTTCGAAAAGCTTATCGGCTTTGGTTACCGATACGGGTTTGGCCGCCTGTGGTAAGGTGGTGGTAGCCGTATCGCCTACGGCCAAGGCGGTGCCTGCGGTGAAGGCAACTGCTAACAGGGTGAGCAATGTGTTTGTCATACGGAGCGCTGTTTTTAATTAAAATACACTGTTTTGGGTTCCTTTATTACTCATAACTACACTCTTCCTGATTTCCGTGGGTTCACCACTACTTTCCGTGGGTTCACCATTACTTTCCGTGGCTTCACCACTACCTTCCGTGGGTTCACCACTACTTTCCGTGGGTTCACGAATACTTTCCGTGGGTTCACCACTACCTTCCGTGGGCTCACCACTACTTTCCGTGGGTTCACCACTACCTTCCGTGGGCTCACGATTACTTTCCGTGGGCTCACCACTACTTTCCGTGGGTTCACCACTACTTTCCGTGGGTTCACCATTACTTTCCGTGGCTTCACCACTACCTTCCGTGGGTTCACGAATACTTTTCGTGAAGCCCTTATAACTTTCTTTCGCCAGTTTCCGGGCAATAACCTGGAGGTTACACAACCTCTTTACCTGCTATTTACTATCTGCCTTTTTATCTAAAAGTTTTTTGAGTTCGTTAATCTGGTTTTGCAAATCATCTACAGTAACCGGGTTGGTGCGGTTGTAAGTGGTTTGGTAGCCCAGCACCTTGCTTTCCTTTTCGGCTTTCAGGGCGGTGTTTTCTTTTTCCAGAGCTTCTACTTTGGCGTTAAGTTCCTGCACAGCTTTTACTAATGGCACCACAAACTGGCTGTAGGCCACGCTGTAGTATTCGTTTTCGTTTTTAGGAGTGTGCAGCCCGCTGGCAAAGTCGAAGCCGGTTTCTTTGGCGGCCTTTTCTACTTCCTGTGCTATAAAGCCGGTTTGGCGAATAGCGGTTGATTTAGTGAAATCCTGCGCCAGATGTTTTCTGCGTATGCTGTCCGGGGCATTTCTGGTTATATATTCTTCGTATTTACGGGTATCAAAGTTGTAGTTAACGGGGCGAAGTTTGGTGATGAAATCGAGCCCCTTTACATCGGCAGCGCTTACATTAGTTTTAAAGCGGCCATCAGATGGGAAGGTGTATGCTACCGGGCCTTCTACGGTAGTAACCAAACTATTGCCGAGGCGAATAGAGTTGTCGGTAGCATAAAAAGCCCCATGGCCAATCAAAGTGATATTATCTGTGCCTCCGAAACCAACAAGAGCCCCCGATCCGAGGACGGTCATTCCGCTGCCGTCTGATATACTCATAGTAGAGTGACCCGCAAACAAGTTGTGGTTACCGGTAGAAGTAGTGCTGGCTGTGCCTGCGCCAATGGCTGTGTTGTAGGTGCCGGTGGTGTTGTTTTGAAGAGCATTTTTACCTACGGCTACGTTATTGTTGCTTATGTTTGAATAAAGGGCTCCGGTACCCACAGCGGTATTGTTTTCGCCAGAACCATTTGATGCCAGAGTGTTTTGCCCTATTGCCACGTTGTTGCTGCCGTATTGGTTACTCACCAACGCTTCGTTACCAACAGCAGTATTGTTATCGCCATAAATGTTTCCCCGCATAGCGCTGTAGCCGATAGCTGTATTAGACACTCCGCCTGTGTTGTTTTGCAACGCGTGAAAGCCCACGGCTGTAAGATAGTTAACGCTGGTGTATTGAAGCGCTCCTGAACCTACCGCCACATTTTGCTCCACATTGGTGGTGCAGTTGGCCATGGCGTTGTAGCCCATAGCCACGTTATTGTTGCCATCTTCGTTGCCGACTAAAGCATTTGCACCCATAGCTGTGTTTGCACCTCCGGTGGTGTTAAAAAACAAACTATTTGCCCCTATGGCGGTATTGGTGCTACCAATAAAGTTAGAGTAAAGCGCCTGACTACCTATAGCCGTATTGCCGTTGGCCATAGAGCCATCGGCATAATTGTTATTGTACAGCGCCTCGTAGCCCACGGCTGTGTTATCGTGGTTTTCTAAATTACTAAACAGGGCATTAGAGCCCACCGCTGTGTTTCTTGTGCCTGCATTATTAAACAAGGCAGAGTCGCCAATAGCTACAATCTGGCCGGGGGTAGTGTTACCATAAAGAGCTGAATGCCCTACCGCTGTGTTGGCATTACCCGTAGAGTTGGAAAGCATGGCATCTGAACCCACCGCCACGTTGGCGGAGCCGGTGCTATTCAAATACATGCTGTAAGCACCCATGGAAGTATTGTAAGAGCCGGCATTGGTAGCGGTGAGCGCGGCAGTTCCTACGGCTGTGTTTTGCGCACCATTGGTCAACCCTTTCAGAGAATAGCCGCCAAGAGCAGTATTGTTATACGCGGCACTTGTAAAGTCGGGCGTATTAACTCCAAAGGCGGTGTTGGAATTAGAAAAGTTGAGCCGCCCGGCACTAAGGTTGTTGGTTTTAAAAAGCACATCTACATCATCGGTGGTACCAATAAAATTATTGGCTGTATCGGTGCCGGAGTTGCCGCTTAAATCCCAGGCGGTAGAAGTCCCGCCACCACCGCTAATCGGCTGCCAGGTACCATTGCCATTAGCATCGGAAATAAGCGCCCTGCCGGCAGCTGCACCGTTGCCCTGTAAACGGAAAGTGCCATCTATGTGCAACGATGCCGATGGTTCTCCGGTGCCTATACCTACTTTTATATTGGTAGTGTCACCTAAAACCATAGAGTAGGATTGGGCTACAACAGCACCGTAACCTATAGCCGTTGCCTGATACAAGGCACCTGTGGCAACATTCGAGCTACTTCCTATGGCCGTATTGTTATAGCCGGTTGAATTGTTAGAGAGCGCAAATCCGCCTACTGCTGTATTATAACCACCGGTAGTATTGCTAAGTAAGGTCCCGGCTCCTACAGCAGTATTTACTTGACCGGAGGTATTATGATTCAGAGAATTATTTCCGAAGGCAGCGTTTACATAACCGGAAGTATTCGCTTCCATAGCCTTATAACCATAAGCTGTGTTACTGTTACCAGTATCCGCTACAAGTGCCCTGTATCCGAAAGAGGTATTACCCGATGGAGCGAAACTAACGTACCCGGATTTTTGGCTGTTTACTTTAAATATGAGCGCCTTTGCATCGGTGGTACCAATAAAATTATTGGCTGTATCGGTGCCGGAGTTGCCCGTAAGGTTCCAACCGCTGCCACCGCCACCGCCCGGTGTTTGCCAGGTGGCGTTACCGTTAGCATCTGAGGTAAGTACTTTATTAGCCCCTTGTGAGCCATCTACCAAACGGAAACCGGTGCCTGCACCGGCAGTGCTTACTATATGTAAAGTAGTAGAAGGTGTAGTGGTGCCTATACCTACTTTGGCAGAGGCGGTAGCACCGTTTGTTCCGTTAATAGAGCCCAGCACCATGCTGTTAGATGCGCCCACTTCTGCCCTGTCGCCTATGGCTGTTGCGTTAGTTAAGTTAACCGAACTTACGTTTGCATTAAAACCCAGCGCGGTGTTATGGTTACCGGTGGTGTTTGCGAAAAGCGCTCCCCTGCCTATAGCTGTATTTTGTGAGCCGGTGGTATTATCGTACAACACCCCTGCACCCAGACCTGTGTTATCGCCCCCGGTGGTGTTGTCCTGTAATGCATAATTGCCCACCGCTACGTTTGCAGTACCGGTAGTGGTTAGTTCAAGAGCATTTTCACCAATGGCTATACTAGGACCATCATCACCAATATAACTTGCCAGCGCATTTCTGCCTATGGCAATGGCTTGCCCGTAACTATCGAAAGGTGAGTAACCATTGGCAAGGGCATTTATGCCTATGGCAATAGCATCATAACTCATAGACGGTACTATACCACCATCGAGGCGAAGTTTGAGACGCTGCTGGCCGTCAACTTTAAAGCGAAGTTCCTCACTATTGGTAGTACCAATAAACTCGGAACCTGATACAGAATTACCTGTGAGCGCCCAACCTGCACCCCCACCTCCTCCGGCATCTACCCAGGTGGCGTTACCATCGGCATCGGATGTAAGCACCCTGCCTGTTGCCTCATTACCATCTACCAAACGGAAGCCGGTGTAGGCACCATCCTCTGCTGCAATGTGAAGTTTAGTAGTAGGTGCTGTAGTGCCTATACCCACTTTGGTAGAAGCGGTGGCACTGTTTACTCCGTTTATAGAGCCCAGCACCATGCTGTTAGAGTCAGCCACATAAGCGTATGCTCCTATTGCAGTGGCATTAGTTAACCCATCTTGTATGTTTGTATTTGAGCCAACACCTGTGTTTGAACTTCCGGTATTCATGTTATATAGAGCCCCGTAACCCAACGCAACATTTAAGTTGCCGCTATCTAACTCTGCAAGAGTCACAGTTCCCACTGAGGTATTGGAAAAAGCGCTTGTTGCTACTCCTACGCTGCCAAAACCGACAGAAACGTTACCGTCTGCGCTGTTTTCGCCTATTAAGTTCATAACGCCACCTCCAATAGCTATATTATTTCCGAAGCCGTAATCATCATTCATATCATAATTGGTCAAGGTCTCATTACCAATAGCAATATTAGCATTGTGGCTACCGGTACCTGTAAAACCGCTGAGCGCATTTCTGCCAATGGCTATATGACCGTGACCTGACAAATTATTTCCCATGGCAGAATAACCAATGGCGGTGTTATCGGACCCCACATTATTTGACCCCAAAGCAGCATGCCCAATAGCCACGTTTTTTTCACCGGATGTATTAGACGCTAAAGTAGCGTGCCCTACCGCGGTGTTGTAGTTACCGGCAACGGTGTTGGTCATGCTATGGGTGCCTATGGCTGTATTGGTTCCATTGGGTAAAGAACTCAGTGCCCCTGTACCTATTGCTACCGATTGGTCGGTTTCGGTTTGGTAAACCTTTAAGGCATTTTGCCCAATAGCTACCGATCCGGTAGTTACCTGGCTAGCTCCGTAGGCCAAAGCGCTATCGCCAATGGCCACAGCACCTATGTTGTAGGTTCCAATACCCGTTAAGTTCATTCCCGCACCTCGGCCAATCATTACTGCATTTGCCGCATCGCTTAATTCTAAATGCCCGCGAGTGGTTAGCTCCATGTGCTTTTTGCCGTTGGTTTTAAACCGCAGGTTCATATTATCTGAGGTGCCTATAAAATTATTGGCTGTATCGGTGCCGGAGTTGCCGGTAAGTTCCCAGGCAGGGTTGCCGCCACCCCCTCCACCGCCCGGTGCTTGCCAGGTGGCGTTACCGCTAGCATCTGAGGTAAGTACTTTATTAGCCCCTTGTGAGCCATCTACCAAACGGAAACCGGTGCCTGCACCGGCAGTGCTTACTACATGTAAAGTGGTAGTAGGTGTTGTAGTGCCTATACCCACTTTGGTAGAAGCGGTGGCGCTGTTTACTCCGTTTATAGAGCCTAGCACCATGCTGTTAGAGGCACCTACCTGCGCCCGGCTGCCAATAGCAGTGGCGTTGGTAAGGTTATAAGAACCCACATTCGCATTATAGCCCAAAGCCGTGTGGTACGAACCGGAAGAGTTAGAACCAAGAGTATTTGATCCAATGGCTGTATTGTAAGAGCCAGAATCACTGGAGTATCCTGCCTGAAAACCTAACCCTGTATTAAATTCTCCGAGCGTATTGCTCATAAACGCCTTATGACCTACTGCTGTATTAGCTATACCTTCGGTGGTTAAAAAAAGCGCTCGTTGACCAATGGCTATACTGGGGCCATAGTACCCTACATAACTTCTCAATGCCTCTCTACCTATGGCTATAGCATCTCCATAGTTGTCAAGGGGAAAATACCCGTTAGCCAAAGCGTTAGGCCCTATGGCAATGGCCGGATAACTCATAGACGGCTCTATACCACCATCGAGGCGTATTTTAAGGCGGTGGTTGTTATTGATTTTTACCATAAGCGGTTGGGCATCGGTAGTGCCTATGAAGTTGACGGCCGAGTCGGTGCCGGTGTTGCCTGTAAGTTCCCAGGCAGGGTTGCCGCCACCGGGCAACACTACCGAGTTACCACCCGATATAGAAAGGGTATCATTACTAATACTTAAAGTCTGCCCCCCACCCCCACCGCTTGGTGCATTGCCCAAGCCGCTGGTCATTTGAAAGTTGGTGCCATCGTAAACGAGGGTAACTACCTGTCCGTTTTTAATATCATCGGCAGCCAGGTTGGTGCCCTGATGTTTTTTAATGGTTGTAGCACCCAAGCCGTTTACGTTGATTGTAGCCGAAGCTGTATTAGCGAAATTGGCTTTAAACGTAAACGATATGCCGTTGGTGTAACTAAACACACCGGGGTAGCTCAGCAAGTAGGCATTGCCTGAGCCGGTAGAGTTGAGTTCTACCTGTGCATACAGGTGTACGCTTAAAGCAAGCAATAAGAAAACCCCCAACCCCCTAAAGGGGGCTTTAAAAAACAAGCCCGCAGTTTGTAGATTTTTCATAACCGAATGGTTAAATGGTTTATGTGTTTCAATGGACAATTTCATGTCTATGATTTTATGGTATCAACTAATTTACTTCAACAATACTTTACCCAAATTGCCCGATGCCGGAGCAGTTAGCCAAACACCAATACTGGTACCGGCACCCGGAACGCCTACAGCACCGGCTGCACCTGCAATAGTGCTGGTAATACAGTGCTGGCCGCGGAGAATAGTGCCGTTGGCCGTTACGTTTACCACACCGGCTACAGCTACTCTGCAAGCTGCTCCGTCTGCAATACCGCTTTCGTACACTACACCTATAACCGCGGTATTACCGGCAGCAGTGGTAGTTACAAAAGAGTTGTCGTTAGCCGGGTCGGCAATTACAATATCACCAGCTACTGAAGCCGCGCCTGTTCTGTTTACCAAAAGAATGGTAACCGCATCGTTGGTAGAAACTGTAGCACCATCATTTAAGCCCACATCGCCTTTTACGTTCAGTTTGCTGACAGGGGCTGTGGTTCCAACACCTACTTTAGTATCGGCAGTGGCACCGTTAACACCGTTGATAGAGCCGAGTACCATGCTGTTAGAGGCACCTACCTGCGCGCGGTTGCCAATAGCGGTGGCGTTGGTAAGGTTGCCCACTGCTACTGAAGTTTGTGCCCCTAACGCTGTGTTATTACTGCCACTGGTATTATTATTAAAGGCACTGTACCCAACGGCTGTATTGTTAGCGCCCGCCCCGTTTCCTTGCAAGGCTCCCTGACCCAGCGCAGAGTTTTGACTGCCGGTACTGGTTTGCAAAAGGGCAGCACCACCCACTGCGGTGTTGTTGTTGCCGCTGCTGTTATAACTCAATGCATCGGCACCTACAGCCGTGTTTACATAGCCGCCACCTGTGTTACCTGCACGAATACCGTAGTAAGCATTGCCATAACTACCGCTTATAAAGTCATCAAACTCTATTCTACCTGCTTTTACATTTTTTACCCGGAAATTCAGAGAACTGCCATCGGTAGTTCCTACAAAATCGGTACTTGGGTTGGTACCTGAATTGCCGGTAAGGTTCCAGCCGCTTGCACCAGCAGAAACAACCCAGCTAGCATTACCGTTGGCATCGCTGGTCAGTACTTTGTTAGCACCTTCTGAACCATCTACCAAACGGAAACCGGTACCTGCCCCTGCTGTGCTTACCACGTGTAAAGTAGTAGAAGGTGCAGTGGTTCCGATACCTACTTTGGTATCGGCAGTGGCACCGTTAACTCCGTTGATAGAGCCGAGTACAATAGTGTTGGAGGCTGCCACCAATGCCTTATGGCCAATAGCTGTTGCATTATCAAGATTTCCTGAAGCTACATTAGCGGAGTCGCCAAGGGCAGTATTACCGCTGCCGGTTGTGTTAGAGCTTAACGCACTGTAACCAATAGCCACATTGGCTCTACCGCTTGTATTATCTAATAATGAAGAAGCCCCCAGCGCTGTATTGTAGTTACCACTTAAAGAAGAGCTACTCATAGAGGAAGTTCCTATGGCAGTGTTATAAAGCATAGCTACCCCACTACCTTTTAAACTTCTATAACCAATACCAATATTTCCTGTACCATCGCCATAACCCTGTAATGCTTCAATGCCTATAGCTATGCTGTAGGTTGCATTTAGAGGATTTTGCAAAGCGTTCATGCCAACTGCTATGTTGTTGTTTCCTGTAAACATGTTGGAAAGGGCATTTACGCCAACAGCTGTATTGTTGTAAGAAGCATTACCACCTCCGCTGCTATAGAAACCAAGTAATGCCTGACTACCGATAGCAGTGTTATTGCTACCCGTGTTGGTATTGGCCATAGCACTTCTACCAACTGCGGTATTGGCACCTCCCGTTGTGTTAAGGTTTAGTGCTCCTGCACCAAACGCAGCGTTGTTAGCTCCTGTGGTGTTGAGGTTAAGGGTTGAAGCACCCATGGCAGTATTGTAAGTACCTGTGGTATTAAATCCTAACGCGGTGTAACCAAATGCTGAGTTGTTACCCGAGTTTGTTTGTGCGCCCAATGCATTCCATCCAAAAGCAGAGTTTTGCTGACCGGTAGTATTGCTGTTGAGGGCGTTTGCACCAAAAGCAGAGTTGAAAGAAGCTGTTGTATTTTTTTCCAAGGCCTTTGAACCCACCGCAACGTTTTGAGTACCGGTTGTGTTTGCACGGAGCGCGCTATCACCCACCGCCACTAAATTGCTTCTTGAGGACACTGTCTTAAGTGCTCCGGCACCAATAGCTACATTACTGTGCCCGGTGAAGTTGAAAGTGAGGGCTTCATAACCAATAGCTGTATTGGCGTTGCCGCTAATATTAAAATTGAGGGTACTAGCACCAATGGCAGTGTTCCGGTTAGTTCCTGTTCCCCCCTGCATAGATGTATAACCTAAGGAAGTGTTACCATCTGTTGAGTTAATATGCCCCGCACCTACTGAGTTAACTTTAAAGCGAAGGTCTTCGGTGTTAGTGGTTCCGAGGAAGTCAGTTGAGTTAACTGCATTACCTGCATACGCCCAATCACCGGTACCGCTGCCTGCACTTACCCATGAAGCGTTACCATCCGCATCGCTGGTTAATACTTTACTGGCACCCTGGCTTCCATCTACTAAGCGGAAGCCGGTATAGGGTGAGGATGCTTTGATGTGCAATCTGGCTGAAGGCTCGCCTGTTCCGATACCAACTTTAATGATATCATTAGTGTCACCTAACACCATTGAGTTAGATTGAGCAACCACTGCATCGGCACCAATGGCTATAGAGTTGCTAATGCTAGAGCTACTTACATCAGCGTTTGAACCAATAGCTGTGTTGTTGCTGGCGCCTATTACACTACCCAACGCACCACGGCCAATAGCCGTGTTATCGTAACCATCACTATTCTGTAATGCAAAAGCACCAAGGGCGGTGTTGCGTTCTCCATACTCATTTTGAAACATTACACCATAACCTATGGCAGTATTTTCGAGGCCTTCTTCATTGCTATACAATGCTTCTGTACCAACGGCTACGTTCTTACCGTTACCACTCTCATCACTATGCAGGGCATTTGCACCAATAGCAACCTGTTCATCTCCATTTGCGTTATCGGATAGAGCTCCATAACCAACAGCTACGTTTCTGCTTGCTGAGTTAGATTGCAATGCAAAAGAACCAACAGCTACGTTATCAGAACCGCCATCACGATATTCCATGGCTGCGTAACCAATGCCTATGTTGTATGCACCGGCATCGGGACCATCTTGTAATGCGCTGTGCCCAATACCTATGTTGTCGTTACCCGTTACAGTTTCCGACATGGCTTCAGAGCCAATACCTATGTTACGGCTTCCACTAATGTTGCCATACAGTGCGCTTTCACCAATACCAATATTGTTGTTGCCATCTAAGTTAGAGCCGAGAGCTGAACTTCCCACTGCTACGTTACCGGTTCCATCCTCATTTGTAGACAACGTGTAAGCGCCAACCGCTACGTTACCTCCTCCACTCAGGTTACTGTAAAGTGCTTCTACTCCAATACCCACGTTAGAGGAACCAACATCGTTCGTATTCAAAGCACCGGCACCCATAGCCACATTACTAACACCGGAGCTATTGTTTTGGAGAGCATTATAACCAAACGCGGCATTCGCTTCACCGGCAGTATTTTGCGCCATTGAATAAGCTCCCACAGCAGTATTGTAAGATGCTGTGTTGTTCAACAAACTTCCGGCACCCACGGCAGTGTTATTGCTTGCATCTACGTTCGACTGTAAAGCGCTTGTTCCAAGTGCTGTATTGTCAGAACCGGTAGTATTGTTTCTTAGAGCAATTGAACCTACAGCCGTATTAGAAGAACCTTCTGTATTGTTTGTTCCTGCTTCTGCACCCACAGCAGTGTTATCGGTACCTATGGTTATTGCAGAAAGAGAGCTGGTTCCTATGGCTGTGTTGTAAGATTGGGTGCCATCAAAATCAGGAGTTCCTACACCAAAAGCAGTGTTGCTATTATCAGCATTTAACCGCCCCGCACTTTGGCCGTTTACTTTAAACAGCAGGTCGGTGTTATCGGTGGTACCAATAAAGTTTACAGTAGTATCAGTGCCAGGGTTGCCGGTAAGGTTCCATGCTGAACCGCCACCACCGGCTAAACTAGCGGCTGTTCTCATACGAACTACACCGTTAGCATCAATGGTAAGAATACTGTCGGCATCGGTGGCGTGTAAAACAGTTTCTATCCGAAGGTCTCCGTTTACATGTAATGAGCTTAACGGATTAGCTGTATTAATACCTACAAAACCAATACCTGTAACACCACTGTTTCTGGTATCTCCTAATACAGTTAGGGCATTTCTATATATTGGGTCACCTGCCCCGTCTAATCCACCATTACCCACTACAAACAAAGGCCGCTCAATACGGACGGTATCGTAATCGGTAATATTCATTTTGCCCACGACAGTCATGTAGCGGAATGTAGCCTGAGTTCCAAAACCAAATGCCGCGCTACGCTCGCCACTGGCATTGCCTCCGTTAGCTGATAAAGAATAGTCCCCCGAAGCGATCCCACCCAAAGAAACTGAGCCAAATCCCTGGGCTTCTCCCTTTGCTGAAAAAGAACCATAACCGATAGCCCAACCACCACCTACAGCAAATGAACCTACACCTAATGCCAACGAATTTGAGCCAAAGGCAGTATTCTGGATTACACCAAATTTGGCAGTTTCAGAGTTTGCTGTTTTGATAATAAAAGGAATGGAGTCTGTAGTGCCGATGAAATTGAGAGTAGAGTCGGTGCCTGGGTTACCTGTGAGCGCCCAATCACTTCCGCCACCGCCACCGGCACATGAATCGCAACTGAGGTCAGCTATGGTAATAGTATTACCCCCGCTGATGGTTAGTTCGTGAGTGGCATCGTTAAAAGAAAGAGTTTGAGCTCCACCGCCACCACCTGCTAAACTGGCGGCTGTGCGCTTGCGCACTACCCCACTGGCATCAATGGTAAGAATACTGTCGGCATCGGTGGCGTGTAGTACTGTGTCTATACGCACCTGTCCTTTTACATGTAATCTCTGTTGCGGAGTAGAAGTTCCTATACCCACAAAAACGTTATTACCTAACACCATAGAATTGGATTGAGCTACTATGGCATTAGCACCAATGGCTGTAGCATTGCTCAGATTGCCGGTAGAAACATTTGCTTCCCAACCAATAACTGTGTTTCGGTCTCCGGTAATGTTATTAGACATGGCTGATCTACCAACTGCGGTATTTTCATCGCCTGTGGTATTTCCCGACAAGGAGTAGAAACCGACACCAACGTTGTTGTAGCCAGAAGTGTTGCTACGCAATGCTTCATTACCTATGCCCACATTACCCTCTCCGAAAGTTGTAAGCTTCAGGGCGTTGTGTCCTATTGCCAAACTTGGCCCGTTGTTACCTATGTAATTTAAGAGTGCATTTTTACCAATAGCAATTGCCTGTCCGTAATCATCGAAAGGTGAATAACCATTAAACAAAGCAGATTGACCTATTGCTATAGCATCATCATCCATGTAAGGTTCAATACCACCATCTAACCGAATTTTTAAACGTTGCAGGTTATTTGTTCTGAACATCAACGGTTGCTCATCTGTAGTGCCAATGAAATTAACAGCAGAATCGGTGCCTGCATTGCCCAACAAACTCCATGCGCTGTCGCTAACGTTTACTGAGCTGCTACTACCCGCGCATGAGTCGCAACTTAAGTTGCCCAAGAAAACACTATCGCTGTTTTGGAGATATAGCCAATAGGTAGATGAGTTGTAAGAAAGTTGTTGGTCATCACTTGCCGGGTCACCGGAAGGCCCTGTTGCACCAGTAGCTCCATTCGTGCCATTTGTTCCGTTAGCACCAGTTGAACCAGTGGCTCCTGTTGCCCCATTAGTGCCATTTGTTCCGTTGGTGCCATCTGCTCCGGTTGCACCAGTAGCCCCGTCAACACCGTTTGTTCCGTTAGTTCCGTTGGTGCCGTTTGTTCCATTCGTGCCATCTGCACCTGATGGGCCTGTTGCACCCGTAGCTCCGTCTACACCATTGGTGCCATTCGTGCCATTTGTTCCATTAGCACCAGTTGAACCAGTGGCTCCTGTTGCCCCATTAGTGCCATTTGTTCCGT
>CAZTNA010000001.1:158625-485709 GCA_964615305.1 uncultured Chitinophaga sp. | reverse complement strand
GGCGAAGACCCTACGCGTATGTTTGCCGGTGAGGGCGGACCGGAGCGCACCAACAAGCGTTTTCATTATGTATCGCTCGACCAGCCCGCGCACCGGTTGAGCACCGCGTTCGACAGCGTTACGCTTTATGGCGAAGACCCCGACCACCGCCCCGATATTTATGGCAAGGTGGGCAACAGCGGTGTGAGCATTGCCACGGTGGATGACGCGAAAAAACTTTATAGCGGTTTCGATTTGTGCAATCCGAAAACTTCGGTGAGCATGACCATCAACGGACCGGCTCCTATCATTCTCGCTTTCTTTATGAATGCCGCTATTGATCAGGAGTGTGAAAAATATATTGCAGAGAACAAAATCAATATTTCGGATTTCGAATTGCCGATTGCGGATTCAAATTCGAAATCGAAAATCCGCAATCCGCAATACAATGGAGAACTTCCAAAAGGCAACAACGGTTTAGGTTTAAAATTACTTGGAAGAAGTGGCAATGATTTTTTATCGAAAGAAATTTACGAGCAACTAAAAGCTAAAGCGCTTTCATCTGTTCGCGGGACGGTGCAGGCAGATATTTTGAAAGAAGACCAGGCGCAGAACACCTGCATTTTCAGCACTGAGTTTTCGTTGAAGCTGATGGGCGATGTGCAGGAATATTTTATTCAGCAGAACGTGCGCAATTTTTATTCGGTGAGCATCAGCGGTTATCACATTGCCGAAGCGGGCGCCAATCCAATTTCGCAGCTGGCGTTTACGCTCGCCAACGGTTTTACTTACGTGGAATATTACCTGAGCCGCGGCATGAAGGTGGATGATTTTGCTCCGAACCTTTCGTTCTTTTTCAGCAACGGTATGGACCCCGAGTATTCGGTGATTGGCCGCGTGGCGCGCAGAATTTGGGCCAAGGCCATGAAACAGAAATACAAAGCCAACGAGCGTTCGCAAAAGCTGAAGTATCATATACAAACCAGCGGGCGCAGTTTGCACGCGCAGGAGATTGATTTCAACGATATACGCACCACGCTGCAGGCGCTTTATGCCATTTACGACAACTGCAATTCACTTCACACCAACGCGTATGACGAAGCCATAACAACTCCCACAGAAGAAAGTGTGCGCAGGGCTATGGCGATTCAGCTTATCATCAATCGCGAATTAGGAACTGCGAAAAATGAAAATCCGAATCAGGGTTCGTTTTTAATTGAAGAACTCACCGACCTGGTGGAAGAAGCGGTGCTCACCGAGTTTAAGCGCATTACCGAGCGCGGTGGCGTGCTGGGCGCTATGGAGCGCATGTATCAGCGCAACAAAATACAGGAGGAGAGTTTGTATTACGAGCACCAGAAGCACACCGGTGAATACCCCATTGTGGGCGTTAATACTTTTTTGAGCAAGAATGGCTCGCCAACTATTATTCCTTCAGAAGTTATCCGCTCCACCACTGACGAAAAAGAATTTCAGATAAACGCGCTGAATGCTTTTAAGCAGCGCCACTCCGGTAAAAGTGCCGAAGCGCTGAAGCAACTGCAGCACGTAGCCGTTAGCAACGGCAACCTATTTGCCGAGCTGATGGAAACCGTTAAGCACTGCACCCTCGGAGAAATTACTCATGCGCTGTTTGAGGTGGGTGGGCAATACCGCAGAAGCATGTAGCAGAACATTGTTTATCTTGGCTAAAAATATAACTGTATGAATACGCTAACTATAGAACGGAAAAAGTATGTAGTGGTGCCGCAGGAGGAGTATGAATCATTACTGAAAAAAGCGGCTTCAAAAACTACTCCTGTTCGCAAACTTTCTTTAAAAGAAGGAAAAAAACTTGCCTACAAACTGATTGATAAATGGGCAAAAAAAAGTAACCATACTTGAACCTGCTGTTGAAGGGGTTGCTCATATTGCCTTATATATTGAAGGAGAAGGATTACCCGCCACTGCCAAGAAATTTGTTGACGAAGCGTTTAATTTTTTTGAAACACTTGCCGATGAGCGCGCCACACACCGCCCCTGCAAATACCTGGTGTGGCAATTACTCAATTACCGCTGTGCTAATTTTAGAAAGAAATATGTGGTGGCTTACCTAAGGATAATTGTTCGCGATTTTGCTTTGCAAAAATTGCTACATTAAAAAATGGGAATCGCTATTCAAGTTTTATGAAAAGTAAACTTTCAGATAAAACCAAAAAGATTCTTGACGAGCGCCTCAACTCTTTTACTAATACAAAAGAACGTGTTAGTTGGGAAGAGATTACAGCGAAAGTGAGAATAGGGAAAGGGTTGAAAGATGCTAATGAGGGCAATGTAAAAGAATGGAAAGTTGTAAAGGCAGAACTGCTCAAAAGAGTTAAAAAGAATGCAAACCGTTAAGCACTGCACCTTCTTTAAAATTACTCATGCGCTGTTTGAAGTGGGTGGCCAATACAGAAGAAGCATGTAATACAGAATGATGAATAACGAATATTAAATAATAAACATCGAAGTTAAAGCCCCTTTCTTTGATATAAAGTTTTTGGGTTTCTAAAAACACGAAACCCACACACGTTAACCGCACATTTAGTCGTAATATCAGCTATGCTACTGCACCTGTGATACCGCCCATGAAGTAAACGAGCCGTTGTCGCATTTTCCGCGTATCCAAAAATAGTAGGTGCCGCTAAATCCACCGGGATTGCCTACTGTACCGTTAGCGGAGCTTGTTTCTATTATGTTTCCGGTGTTTACGCTGCTGGAGGTAGAAAATGAAATTTCGTAACTAATGTTGCCGTGTCCGGTTGATGTATAGTTAATTTCATGCGTATTTATCTTATAAGCATACAAATTGGTGGGTGTGGTGCATGGCACACTTACGTTTAAGTCTTGCGAAGCATAAATACTTTGAGGCCCACTCCATGTGCTGAATTTGCTGCCGCCACAGTTAGCACGCACATAAAAATCGTAGGTAATGCCCATGTGAAGAATAGCTTCGGTAATGTATGAATTGTTAGTACGTATGCGCGTTCCATTGCCAATCTGAAAACCGGTAGGGCCATATTCTACATCGTAAAAGTTGGCGCTCCAACCGTACCACTCAAATTGCGGTGGAAAAATACTCAGGTTGAAATTGAGTGAAGAGGGTGCCCGACAACTATAAGAGGTGCCATCTACATTAATGCTACTTTTTACCCAGTCAGAGTTGTTTCCGTCACACTTTCTGCGCACGTAAACATCGTAGTTGCCATACACGGTTACAACAAAAGAAAAATTATAGCTGCTAAGAGTTAGTGTGGTACCACTACCTTGTGTGAAACCCGTTGCTCCATACTCTACTTCAAACGCAGAGTTAGCAGGTCCATACTGTATCTCTACATTCACATTTTTATCATCAATTTTGAATAGAGGAGTAGGTTTGTCGCACGTTGAATTCGATCCGTCTTTTTTACAGGCAGAAATAAACATCAGCACGACTAAAAATAAGCAGTAACTTTTTTGCATAACCTTTATTTAAGAGCAAGGATAAATATTTGCATGCAAAAAAAAACGCAATCTTCTATAGCAGAATTTGATGGCGTTACCAACAGGTACAACAATGCAGCCAACAATAAGTTAAGCGTTCTTATCTTTTGATTAAACGAACTTCGAACCAGTGGGTAAGATAATATATATTGCATGTAAATTAAAAAGTCAATATGGCCGCTAACTGCTGTCCTCATTATAATGAAATAGCGCAGGTTTTATCTTCTAAAGGCGACCTGGATGCTGTTAGTTTTGAGTTAGACGAAATAGGAAACTGTACAGAATGTACGACTTATAAAGTTTGTTCGCTTTGGATAAAAGCATCGCTATGTATAGGCGTGTTACCTCAACTGAACCTTCCAAATATTGATTTAACGATTGACAATTTAGATAAAATCTTAGGTGAGATAGCAGTAATGATGGTGAAATCTGCACCTTCGTCATCTACTGCCTGCGTGGATGCAGCCCAGCCATTACCCCCCACCCACAACAGTTCAGTCGACCACTAAGCTAAGAGTTGTCGTACCGAAAATTTAAAGTTATGACATTTGACAATGAATCTCAATTTATAAGTGCATTGATGGAAATGAATGATGATGGCTATGATGAATTAAGCTGGCTTAAGAAAAACTATAAGTTGTTTAAAACAACACTTAACTGGCCAATTGGCTTGCCCTACATAATGAGAGGTAATCTAAATTCCAGTTCTTTGCGAGATAAATTCTATACTCTTTATTCAGAATTGCTTGCAAAGCACCCTCATAAAATAGACAATGTGGTTTGTGAAATTATTTTCATTGAATAAAGTTCACCAACTGGCACGAGCGCCCGCACGTGACAAACAGAGGAAGACAACAAAATTCATGAGTAGCTGATTTGTATATTTACGTATAAATGCGGATATAAAACTTGCTTTACGTATCTTGATTCGTATATTTGCGTATAAATACGTATAAAATGCTCGCCAACATACATACTTTTCGATTAGAACTCAGCATGAAATTGCTGGCAGAGTTGAGCAAGATAGACCGCTTTGATGCTTCGTGGGCGGCTATTGAAAAACGCGAAGGCGCTACGCTCAAGCAATTGAAAAGCATAGCTACTGTGCGCAGCGTGGGTGCTTCTACCCGTATTGAAGGTTCTAAAATGACCGACCATGAAGTAGAAGTGCTGCTCGACAAACTTTCGGTGGCAAAGATGGATGAGCGCGATGAACAGGAAGTAGCGGGTTATTTTGAAGTGCTCGATACCATAGGTGAAAACTTTTCGGGGATAGATGTTTCGGAGAACAGCGTAAAGGCACTGCACAAACTGCTGATGAAATATGCCGAGAAGGATGAGTGGCACAAAGGCGAATACAAACAAGTGAGCAATGCGGTGGAAGCCACTTTGCCCGATGGCACTAAGCAACTTATTTTTAAAACTACTGAGCCGGGCATACCTACACAGGATGCTATGCGCCAGTTAGTAGATTGGTTTCATGCAGATACAGAAACCATTCCGCTGATTAAAACTGCTTTGTTCGTTTACGACTTTCTGAGCATACATCCGTTTCAGGATGGCAACGGAAGATTGAGCCGTTTGCTTACCACTTTGCTGTTGTTGAAGCAGGGCTATTCGTGGATTCAGTATGTAAGTTTCGAACACGAAATAGAAAACAGAAAGAACGAATACTACCGCGTGCTGATGCAAGCACAGCGTCAGCGCCCCAATGAAGTTGTAACCGACTGGTTGAAATTTTTTATTGACTGTATGCAAAACATACAAAACCAGTTATTGAAAAAACTGGAGGAGAGCCGCGCGCCCGAAAGCACTTCAGCGCGTGAGAAAAAAATATTGCTTTACATACAACATCATGCGGGTTGCAGTTCCGGAGAAATTTCTCGTAAACTAAATATGGCGTTGCCCACAGTGAAGAAAGCATTGAAAGATATGGTAGAAAAAAAATTGATTGCAATGGAAGGTGTGGGCAAAGCAACCGGTTATACAATAATCTAAAATGAAATATTGAAATGAACCCCTACTAGCGCAAGAACACAGCCGTGCCACTAGTTAAGCCGTGTTATGCTAAATGAAAGGGCGTTCGGTGTTTTCGAAATAAAACTCAATGTGCCGCCCAGCCCAGTTGCAGCGGAAAATTGAGTGAGTCAGAAAAAATACCGGAGGCATAAACATCTAATATTCGGTTATCGGCAATACCCATGTTCGGAAGTGTGATGCAAGTTTGTCCGGTAGCATGATTTTTTAAAGTAACTGTAAATGTGGCTGCGTTCAGGGTTCTTACACTATCAATGGCATGGGTGCTATCAGTAGCAAAATAAGTTTTGTTGAAACCAACGGTATCGGTGCCAAAAAACAAATCGAGCGCTGGTGCTCCGGGGCTAAAATTCATAAAACGAAGTTTAAACTTTCCGGCAGCAGGCCATTCGGTTGAATCGCTCAGCAAAGTTGTTTTACGAACCGGGTAGTCATCATACATTACAAAGGTATAGTGCCAGTTGGGTTTCCAATTAGTGTAACTGCCCGAAGCCACCGTAGTGCCGGTGGCAGGGTCTTTAATTTCAATTACAAGTGGCTCACCGGTTTCAAGATCTGCGGTGTTGGAGTTAGAGCAAATATTATAGCCGATAAATTCTGCCTGCTTACTGCCTTGCAAAAAAAACTCAAGATAAGGCGTATGCATAGAAGCATTGATAAACTGAACTGTTACTTTTTGAGTGTCTTTCTTCTTGCAGCCCCATATACCCAAAAGCAAAACAAAAACAACTATTGCAAAAACAACTTTGATATTTTCCATGGATTTATTCTTTAAGAGCAAGGATAAAGCAATCTTGTTGTACGAACAATTTCAAGTTAACTGACATCCTGTTTTAACCTAATCGCACTACCCGCTTGAAAAAATGTATAGCTCCACATTAAGTTCCCGTTATTAAATTTGCCCGTTACTACACTTTTCAAAAAGACAAAGCAAGCCAACATCTGTAAATATTTTTTATGAGCAATCCTACACCTTACTCCAATTTTACGCAGCCCATACCAACACTGAATAATGAATTTACTGATGATGTTTTTTTGCAAGACTATCTGCAAACATTTTTCCCTGCCGATGCTTTAAAAGAAATCACTCCCGACCTCACTCAATTCGGCAAGCGCGTTGCCGATGAATTTTTGGTATGGGCACGCGATGCCGAAGTAAACAAGCCGCAGTTGATTCAGTTTGATGCATGGGGCAAGCGGGTAGATGAAATAAAAGTTTCGCAAGGTTGGTTGAACCTGGAAAAGGTAGCTGCCGAAGATGGTTTGGTGGCCATAGGATACGAAAGAAAATACGGTGAGTTTTCGCGCTTATATCAGTTTGTAAAATTGTATCTCTACACCGCATCTTCGGCAATTTACTCTTGTCCGTTAGCAATGAGCGATGGCGCTGCACGGTTGATAGAAGTATACGGAAATGAATATTTAAAAACAGGGCCTTACAAGGGGCTTACTTCGCGATATCTCGCAACCTTTAAAACCAGCGGGCAATGGATGACCGAGCGCACCGGTGGCTCGGATGTTTCGCGCTCTATGACTTTTGCCACACCTGATGGAAATGATTACCTACTGCGCGGGCACAAATGGTTTACCTCTGCTATTACCGCTAATATGGCGTTTACGCTGGCTTCTACCGAACAACCGGTGGCGGGTAAACGTGCGCCTCTGTCGCTGTTTTATTTGCCTATACGAAATGAAGACGGCACACTGAACGGTATTGAAGTAGAAGCATTGAAAGATAAGCTCGGCACTCGTGCTTTGCCCACAGCACAGTTAATGCTCACGGGCGCAAAAGCAAAATTGGTGGGCGAAAAAGGAAAGGGTGTAAAAACTATTGCTACGCTGTTCAACATTACACGAGTTTACAATACCATCAGTGCCGTTTCATATATGCGAAGGGCATACTCACTGAGCAAGGCATATAGTTCTGCGCGCGAAGCATTCGGACAAAAAATTGAGCAGCACCCGCTGCACCGTAAAACTTTGCGCGAAATGGAAATAGCTTACCAGAGCAATACTATTCTTGCGCTATCCTTAGCACGGTTACTTGGCAAAGAAGAATGCCACACGGCCACTGAAACCGAAAAATCGCTGCTGCGTTTTCTAACTCCGGTGGCAAAACTTTTTACTGCCAAGCAATCTATTCAGTATGCATCGGAACATATTGAAACTTTTGGGGGTATTGGCTATTTGGAAGACAGCGGCATACCGGTAATGCTGCGCGATGTGCAAACGCTGAGTATTTGGGAAGGAACTACCAATGTGCTTTCGCTGGATATGCTGCGCGCAGCCGAAAAAGAAAACGGACTGATAGCTTTTAAAGATTTTACGGCTCAAGTGCTTGCAGATGTAACCACGCCCGAGTTAGCAGCGCAGAAAGATGTTTTACATAAAAAAGTAAAAGCGCTGTTCGGTTTTATTGATAGTATAAAATCTCAAGAAGCATTGGTAGCTGCTTCGAGAGATATTGCGTTTTATGTGGCTGAACTTTCTATTGCGCTGCTCTGGCTCAATTTTCTGAAAACCAATTCAGCCAAATCAAACTACCTGAGCACGCTTAACTACTGGCTGCGGTATAAAATGAATGAAGAAAATTTTAGTGCCTCTGAAGAGTTAGGAATAATGTAAGTGCAAATGTTTTACAAACTTCTTGCTTGACAAGAGAAGGCTACCTGTTACACGTTGGATGCTGAAGATATTTTTGACAATAAGCTTTGTACAAGGCCAAAGCAATGGATGTAGATGCAACAAACAACATTAACAATAGAAGCAGCCCCGTTCTGTTTTTTTCTTTTATCACTGTTACAAAATAGATTTCATCTAACGGAGATTTCCATTTTTTATAATAGCTGTAAAAGATTTTATCGCCTGTAGTATTATACAGCAATTTCATTAAGTCAACCATGGTTTGCTGATATTGCTTATCCGACTTCTTTTTAAATCTATCGTAATATGACCAGCCATCACCTGCATCATAATTCTGAAGGTTAAATTTTAATGCGGCTAAACCGCGGTCATAAACAAATTTTGCGGAATCGCTTTTTGTTGTCTGCCATAAGTTGTAAACCCCCAACATAGCATAGATGTGTCCGTTAATTACGTGAGGTGTCAGTAATCCGGTATCAGCGTATTCTTCGAACCACCAGCCATTGTCTTGCTTATAGGTAAATCCCCCGTCTTGAATAGAAACATAAAAACCATTAAGCAATAGTTTGGCGCTATTAAAATATTTTTCGTTGCCTGTAAGTTGATGAGCGCTGATAAACAAATCAATTGCATGACCAGATGAGAGCCCTGAGCGCCAGGGTGTCTTTACAAGTGGGTAGTATGGCTGCTGCCAGGTAAATTCGTAAAGAGCATAGTTATGACGAACCGTCAAATTGTTTAACAACCATTCAGCGCAATGCAAAAATTTCTTCTCCATTGATATGTTTTTGTTTGCCCTATACTCTTCTAAATACTGTAAACCATATATGGCAATTGTGGTTGGCATATATCTTTTCCCCGGCTTTATTTTACCCGAACTTTCGTACTCAATGTAAGGTATGCCGCAGCTATCGGTATATACATGATACGTAGATGGAACCGGTTGTTGTAGTACACTATTGTATATATTAAACCGCAGGTGGTCTTCCCATGCTTCGCCAAACACTTCGCAAAGGCCAATGGCTACCAACATAGAAAAGAGAACAATGGCAGCGGTGCTTTTAGTTGTCATAAAATCGTTTCTAAATAACGAATATATCACCAGCGTCTCGTAATTTTTGAAAAAGCAAAATATACGAAAACACAACTACCGTTTTGATGGTTGTCAGTTACATAGAATCACCCGGTTGCTTAATTCGCGCCTTTTACATTTTTAAAGTTAATATGGAAACACTAGTTGAAAAGAAGCCTAAACGTAAATCATTCTTAGACTCAAAAGTTTTATCAGCAGCACAGGCAAAAGAAAAAGCTCAATACATAGCCTTTGGTCCTGTAATTTTTAAAACGGCTCTTGCCTTGCGCAACTTGGGTATATTACCATTGATTGAAGACGCTTGCGATGCCGGTATAACGATCGAAGAACTTGCCGAGAAACTGCCGGTGAATAACTATGGCCTACGTGTGCTGATTGATGGCGGCATACAAGGTGGGTTAATACATGACAACAACGGGCGCTATGTGCTTAGCAGTACCGGTTACTTTTTTTTAAACGATGAAATGACCCGCGTCAATTTTGACTTTGTAAACGATGTGTGTTATCGTCCGCTTCATCACTTAGAATCGTCAGTTATTAAAGGGCAACCAAGCGGGCTAAAAGAATTTGGGGACTGGCCAACTATCTATGAGGGTCTTTCACTGCTACCTGATCAGATACAGAAAAGTTGGTTTGCATTTGACCACTTTTACTCCGATGATGCTTTTGACAAGGTACTGCCTATAGTATTTAAGAGTGGCGCTACACATGTACTTGATATTGGAGGAAACACCGGTAAGTTTGCCATACGGTGCGTAAACTATCACAAAGATACAACGGTTACTATTGTTGATTTACCAGGTCAGTTAAATCTTGCCAAGGCAAACATTGGAACCCAATCAAATAACAGTCGCATAAGTTTTCATGCGGCTGATATGTTGGATGAAAAATCGCAACTACCCTCTGGCGCAGGAGCTATTTGGATGAGCCAGTTTCTGGATTGTTTTTCTGAAAAAGAAATTATTTCGATTCTTAAAAAGTGTGTAGAAGTTATGGATGCAAATACTCGTGTTTACATTCTTGAACCACTTACCAACCGGCAAAGATTTCCGGCAGCTTCGTTTGTAGTTCAGCTTACATCACTCTATTTCACAGCGGTAGCTAACGGTAATAGTCGCATGTATTCATACGATGATATGGAAAAAATGATAAAAACAGCTGGTCTGGAAATAGTTGAAACACACAGCGGTTTAGGTATTTGCCAATCACTTTTAATATGCCGTAAGGCTGTGTAACCTACCACATAACTTCTTGATAGTTTACTCTATTTTAAGAAGCATAAATTTTGTTACTTGCTGACCAAATGGATGTTAGCAAAATAGAAGAAGAAATAAAGGCATTGGAAATAGCCGATGCTTTGAGGTATTTTACTGAAAAGTTTCCGGGTGGTGTGGTATTTTCAACAAGCTTGGGGCAAGAAGCGCAAGTATTAGCCGACATTATTTTTACCAACCGTTTATCAATTCGAGTTTTTACAGTAGATACCGGTAGGCTGTTTACCGAAACCTATCAACTTCTACAACTAACTCAACAGAAATATGGCAACAAAATAGATATCTTTTTCCCGGGGCATGAAGATGTAGAGCACTTGGTAAAACAATATGGCATTAATTGTTTCTACAATAACGAAGAGCAGCGCAGAGAATGCTGCAAGGTTCGAAAAATGCTGCCTATGCAACGTGCCATGGACGGTGCAAAAGTCTGGATTAGCGGTATGCGAACTTCACAAAGCAAGCATCGCAGCTCATTAAAAAAACTTAGCTGGAACAATACTTACAACGTTATCAAATTCAATCCGCTTTCAGACTGGACTCTGGAACAAGTAAATAGCTACCTGACAATACATAAAGTTCCTGTTAATACATTGCACGAACAGGGCTACATAAGTATTGGTTGTGCTCCATGCACTAAGCCGGTAGAAAAAGGAGAAGATATACGTTCGGGAAGATGGTGGTGGGAGAAAAGCGAAAAAGAGTGTGGCCTTAACTTATGAGCTTACAATTTACCCAATCACAAGTTTATACTATTCACCGACCAACTCTGGTTAAATACTGCATTGCCCTTGTATTGTGGTGTAATGCGTGTAGTCTATGTTCTCAAAGCAAAATTAGCTATAGATACATACATGGCGATTTGTACTTGCAGAGCAACCTGTCGACTGAGTTGGGCTTGGTATATAACCATTTGCATGATGAACAAAAAAACGATGCTCATCAATTGTGGGCACGCTACCTTGATAAACCCCACCCGGCCGTTTCAACAATTGAAAAATATTTTCTGGAAGCTTCTGTTGAATTTGGTGTGCCGGTTGAGTTATTGAAAGCCATAGGTCAGGTAGAAAACAACTTTACCCAGATTGGACCTTCTATTGATAAGGGCTGGGGAATTATGCATTTAGTGCAAAACAATTATTGCAATACACTGAGCGAAGCTGCTCATATACTGCGCGTTTCTGATGAAATATTAAAAGATGACGCCCGTGAAAATATACGTGGTGCAGCTGCACTCTTGAAAAAATACAACGAAGAAAAAACAGAACATAAGCAGGGTATAGAAGACTGGTATGAAGCAACTAAAAAAATATCGGGCCTTATTAATGAAGAACTTAGAACCATACAAGCAAACAGGTATTACAGCATAGTAAAAGATGGAGTACACAGCGTAACGCTATGGGGCGAAGAGATTACTTTGCCTAAGCACAATTATTTATCAATTTCATTTTTAAACGGAACTGACGGCTCGCGGAGTGCTGATTATAGCCCGGCCGTATCGAGTTTTACTAATTGCAACTACAGTATATCACGAAATCACAGTATAGATACATACGTAAATCATTGGATAGGAACAGGCACTGCAGCCGGGGCTGTAAGCTGGTTTCAAAATTGCAACGCTCAGGCAAGCGCGCATTTTGTAGTAAACAATGCCGGCACTATTTATCAAGTGGTACCGGTTGCAAATACAGCCTGGCACTGTGGTGCTTCAGGGTACCCATATAACAACGGACGGAGCATCGGTGTTGAGCATGAAGCTACCATTGCGAACCCGGGATTATGGAACAGCACAGCTATGCTTCAGGCTTCGGCACAAATGAGTTGTTACTTCTGCAACCTCTATAACATACCAACCAATCAAAACATAACTTCACCGGGTATCTGTGGGCATAACAGTATGCCCGGAACTAACACCAATTGCCCCGGCAGTATTCCATGGAATACGTGGTTTAGCTATTTCAATACCGGCAACTGCAGTGCGCCTGCACCTGCACAGCCCGATAACGACTATTGTGGTAACGCCACTTCCTTAACAGTGTATGGAAACTCGTGCGGTATTGTTACTACCGGTGATGTAAGCGGAGCTACACAATCTACAGCACCTACCCTATGTGATGGCTACACCTCAAACAATGCAAACGATGTATGGTACACTTTTGTGGCTACTTCATCGGCACATAACATTACAGTAATTCCATCAGGCGGATTGGATGCAGTTATTGAATTGCGAAGTGGCTGCCCCGGCACCTCTATAGACTGTGCTGATAATGGTGGCGGTGAAGGCTCTACAGAAGTATTGATGGCAACAGGCTTAACCGCAGGCAACACCTATCACGTTCGCATTTACGACTACTCAGGAAGTTCTACCCCACCAACAACTACAGCCTTTACAATTTGTGTAACTACACCCTGCACCAATCCCGTAAAACCGGTCATCAGCGGAATTGACACAATTTGCAGCGGACAACTTGTTACACTTACAGTTACCAATCCCTGCAGTGGGTGCAATTTTATGTGGAGCAATGGAACATCAGGCACACAGATAATAGCAGCTACAACAAACACATTCACCGTTACTGCTTCTAATGCCTGTGGAAGTATAAGCAGCCATCCATTTATTTTAACAGTGAACCAAACTCCTCAACCTGTTATCTCGGACTTAAGCAATGCTTATTGCTTAGCCAGCAGTAACGCAACGTTGAGCGCTACACCTTCAGGAGGCGTATTTTCGGGCAACGGTATTTCTGGCAACGTATTTTCACCGGTTATTGCCGGGGAAGGCACACACATAATTACATACACCATTACTAAAAACGGATGCACGGGAATTGTGCAGCAAAACACAACCGTTTCTACAAATCCGTTGGTACAGATAAGCAGTAATGACAGCACCACATTTTGCCAGGGCAACAGCATTATTCTTACAGCTACCCAAGGCAGTAGCTATGTATGGAGTACGGGCGATACAACACAATCAATTGCGGTGAACTACGCTGCTGCTTTTAATGTAACCGTTACAAACCCCGGTGGATGCAATGCCAGTGTAAGTGCACAAACTCCGGTCACCACTTCTTTCTTTCCAAATCCTGTGGCTAATGCAGGATCTGACACCACTATTACAACAGGCGACACTATTCTGCTTGGCGGAAATCCTACTGCAACAAATGGCAACTATCCTTATTCTTACGTGTGGGCTCCTTCGACAAGTTTGAGTTCTGCAACAGACGCGAACCCTAGTGCATCACCATCTGTTGTTACCTTGTATTCTGTTTCCGTTACTGATGCTAACGAATGTACTGCTTCAGATAACGTATTGGTGAATATCAGCACTCCGTGTACGTACATTATTCCACAAACTAATCTCTATTTCAGTTCAGCAGCTGCTGTTGATTCCTTTTATGTAGATGCTGAAAACAATTGCGCCCCATGGAATTTGCTTACCTGCAACTGGATTCAGATTCTTTCTCCCGCGCTTCCGCACACGGGCGATGCCATGGTAATTTTTTCGGTAACAGAAAATACCGATACAGCAGCCAGCAGTTGCACTATTGACCTTACCGGTGGCGATTACGTAAACATATTTCAGGAAGGTGTAGTGGATGATCCTTGCTCCCCTCCTCTTGTTTCACCCATAGTTCAACAAAACTTCTGCAATCTGGCAACTCCGTTGCTGCAAGGTGTTTCATATCAGTGGTTTTTAAACGGGCAACTGATAAGCAATGCCACCACAAGATTTTGCTACGTAAATCAATCGGGGTACTATTCTGTGCAAATTGCAGATGCTAATTTTTGCACCGCAGTATCTACTGATACATACATAGCATATCCTGCTTGCTTGGGCACAAGTGCAGAAACAGAATCTCGTGCTGATTTCTCTTTTCGCGTAGTTTCCAATAAATGGGTAGAAGTGACGGTAAGCGAAAATGCCTTAGGCTACAACTGCCTGTTGTATAACACCGTAGGGCAGTTAGTGTGGCAAGAAAAAATAAGCAGCACGCGTTTTAGTATCTCCATGGAAACTATGCCCACAGGAATTTATTTCTGCGTAATTAAAAATGAAACCGGTAGTTTGACCGCCAGAAAAATTATTCACTAAACTAAATAAACAACAAATGGCATTTGAAAATATTCTGCAAGGATTAACCGCCAGCGCAACTAAAGCACCGGCTCTCGGCAAAACATTAAAGTTTGATTTTGGCGATAACAAAATTTTTATTGACGGCACCGGTGAAAGCAATACCGTCTCTACCGAAGACAAAGAAGCAGATTGCACCATCAGCGTAGCTCAAGACGATTTTATTGGCATGACCAATGGTTCCGTAAATCCTATGACAGCTTTTATGAGTGGAAAAATAAAAGTGAAAGGTGATATGGGCTTAGCCATGAAACTACAAACACTGCTCAAATAAAGCGGTTAGCGTAATCTCTTTATCAATAAGAGGGTCTAATTACTCCAACGGTTCAGGAAACTGTAAAGGCACCGAATCAGCATCAGGCACAATCATTCTCAATGCAGGCCCTGTTAGTTTTACATCGGCTGTAAGCCCAACCGTATCAGTAGCACTAATCAATCCTTTGTATGCCATTCGCCCGCTCAGTATTTTGAAGTAGCCGTTCATGTAGCTGCGCATGTTTCCTTCTATATCAAATTGATATTTGAAATACTTAGGTGCGGGAATAATGCCCGCCAGAAATATACTCTCTTTCAAGTTCAGTTCACCGGGTGCTTTGCTAAAATAGAAACGCGATGCTTCTGCAATACCATAGACATTAGGCCCCCACTCAATTACATTCAGATAAATTTCGAGCATGCGCTCTTTACTCACTAATCCGAGGTTTTCTATGAGGTAAACAATTAACGCTTCTTCTGCTTTACGCGAAACAGTTTTATTTCGGTTTAAAAAAACGTTCTTTACCAATTGCATACTGATAGTGCTGCCGCCACGTGCAAAGCGTTTTTCCTTGTAGTTCTTGATTATACTCTCACGAAATGCTTCCGTTAAAAAACCTCGATGTTGCATAAACGATGGGTCTTCGCTCTGTAAAACGGACTTCACTAAAAGAGGACTGATTCTGCCAAGTGCTGTGAACGAAGGGTTTTCGGGAGACACGTTTATGTTTCTCATAAACCTGTCCTTATCGAATGCTTCATAAATAAACGGACCGTTGATTCGCGCATAGTTTTCACTGCCGAAATGTCGTATAGAAAAATTTTTCCGTATTAAATCTGAGACAAAAATGAGTGAGTCGGGTTGTTGGGTGGGGATACTAAACAACAAATTATATTGCATTGTGCCACTACACGAAATTCCTTTGAGCGTACTGAACATCCCCTGCGGCAGCGAATGAAAGAACGTATCGCTCACTGTTTCGGGCATGCTTATATGCAAAGTAAAAACCGGTGTAGGTTTTTGACTGAACGCCAAAAACAGATTTGCTTTTACATAGTTGATTAAAACCGAACTTGCCGAATCAAGTTCTACTTTAGATTGGCTCACTTTTAATTTGCCCTCAAAGCCGGCATGTGCTAACACCACATCATCTTTTGCCAACCGCCAGTGCCCCAATAAAAAATCATCGGTGTTTACAGCGGTAGTTACTATCAGTTCGCTCCCCTTGTTTTCAAAACTCAAATTGCCCCACAGGCGACTGAACCTGCATCGGATACCGTCTTCTTTGTTTAGAAACGGAAAGTAAGGCCTTGCCTTCCCCTGATGATAAATTTCGAAGTTGTAAGAAGCATTTTTGCTCAGCACTTTTGCTTTCAACTGCATCACATCGTTGTTCTGCCTATTGATGAGCACCGCAGAAAGATTCTCTAAATCGTAATCGGCAGCAGGAAGAAACAGTTGCTCTACACTTGTGCTGTCACGATACAGCACATGAATATCCGATGCGTGAAAAGCAGTATTGAAAACGCGGAGCAGCTTTGACTTGTAACCTTCTGCGGTGTTTTTGAAACTTTCATCGGTTGTGCTGCTTGCGGTAACTGTTGTATCGCGCTTTCTGTTTTGCAGAAAAGCAAGATTGCTGCGCTGCGGTAAATTGTAAACGGTTACAAAAGCAGTATCAATACTTATTTCATTGAAACCGATTTTTGCAGTGAGTAAATCAATCAGCGAAAGATTAAGCGACAAGCCGCGCACCTGCAAAAGCGTATCGGCATTTTGCGGAACCACCGTCAGGTTTTGCAGCACCACATTACTGATACCATTGAACTTAACCGATGAAGTGCTGAGCGCTACCTGATATTTCTCCAAAGACTTTTGCTGTACGCGTTTGAAAGCGTATTGCAGAACAGAGTTGCGGCACAAGAACACCAGCAACAGAAACAAACCTGTTGCAGTCAAGAACCTGACCAACCATTTTTGATACATACCGAGAAGGTTTACACCACCACGTTAATAATCTTGCCTTTTACAAAGATGAATTTCTTGGGGTCGGCACCTTGTGTCCATATCTGTACTTTTTCTAAAGCCAATACAGCCGCTTTGGCATCATCCTGCGAAACATCAAGCGGCAGATTTATTTCTGCGCGCACTTTACCGTTGATAGAAACAGCGTACGTGTGTGAACTTTCTATTAAATATTTTTCGTCCACCACGGGGTAAGTTGACTGGTGTATGCTTCCTTCGTTACCGAGTTTGCTCCACAACTCTTCTGTAATAAACGGGGCAAACGGAGCTAAGGCAACCAGCAGCGGCTGAAGCACTTTGCGCTTGTTGCAGCCGATAGATTGCAGTTCGTTAGTAGCAATCATAAATGCCGAAACACCTGTATTGAAGCTCAGCCGTTCTATATCCTCAGCAATTTTTTTGAGTGTTTTGTTCAGCACTTTGTATTCTGCATGAGTGGGTTCTGCATCGGTTACTTTCCAACCTTTATCATCATAAAACAAGCGCCAGAACTTGCGCAGAAAGTTACTTACTCCGCTAATGCCTTTATCGTCCCAGGGTTTGCTCTGCTCAATAGGACCTAAGAACATTTCAAACATCCTAAAACAATCGGCACCGTACTGCGCAATAACATCATCGGGGTTTACAACATTATATTTTGACTTGGACATTTTTTCTACCTCTCTGTGGCAGATAAACGAGTTAGCATCGGGCTTAAACTCATAATCTTTATACTCTGCTCTATCGGCCACAAATGCATTAATATCTAATTCGTCTTTTAGCGAAACGTATTTTGTATTAACTCTTACCTCGCGTAACTCTTTACCTTGTTTGATGTAGTTAGCCTTTAACGAGGCATCGATAAAAATGTTGGTTCCGGGTTCTTGGTAAATAAATGCTGACTGACCTGTAATCATCCCCTGGTTTACCAATTTACTAAACGGCTCCTCGGTATTTACGTAGCCCAAATCAAAGAGTACTTTATGCCAAAAGCGGCTGTACAACAAATGCCCTACGGCATGTTCTGCTCCGCCAAAATAAATGTCCACGTTTTGCCAGTAGTCTAATGCTGCTTTACCGGCAAAGGCATTGGGGTTTTGAGGGTCCATGTAGCGAAACCAATACCAACTGCTTCCGGCATAGCCGGGCATGGTGTCGGTTTCGTAGTTATTGTTTACCCATACGGTGTTGTTGGCTAATGGAGAACGGCCGTCACCGGTGGGCTTAAATGAATCAACGGCAGGCAGTTCTAAGGGCAGAAGGTCAACGTTCACCGGTTCAGGAATATCTGCTTCTTTATTAAAATCATCCTCTGCAAAAGGAGAGTCGGGTTCGTCATAGACCCGGTATGTGATAGGAAACGGTTCGCCCCAGTAACGCTGACGACTGTAACTGGCATCGCGCAGTTTGTAATTTATCTGGCGTTTACCTATCTGCATTTCTTCTACGCGCCTGGTCATTTCTTGGATAGCATCTACAACTTCCATTCCGTTTAAAAATTCACTGTTGATCATGATGCCCACCTTGTGTTCGATAGTTGCATTAGGGTGCATGCTTTTGTCAATGATTTGTATAACGGGTAAATCAAATTTTTCGGCAAATTTTTTATCGCGTTCGTCATCGGCAGGCACCGCCATAATTGCCCCTGTACCATAACCGGCCAGCACATACTCAGCTGTCCAGATGGGAATTTGGCAACCAGTAAACGGGTGCACCGCATAGGAACCCGTAAAGCAGCCTGTTATTTTTTTCTCTTGCTGGCGCTCTACATCTGTTCGGCTTTTTACGTACGCCAAGTAGGCATCCATTTCAGCGCGTTGCTTCTTGGTGGTTAGCTCATTTATAAATGAATGTTCAGGCGCTATGACCAAGAAAGTGACGCCAAACAAGGTATCAATACGGGTAGTAAATACTTCGATAGCAAACTGCCTGTTTATGCGCAAGCCTAAATCGGCCACACGAAACTCGAGCAAGCAACCTTCGCTTTTGCCAATCCAGTTTCGTTGCTGATCTTTTAAACTTTCGCTCCAGTCAATGCGATTAAGGCCTTCTAACAAACGGTCGGCATACTCGGTAATACGCAAGCTCCACTGGCGCATTTTTTTACGGGTAACCGGGTAGCCACCCCGCTCGCTTTTTCCGTCTTTTACTTCATCGTTGGCTAATACACACCCCAATGTTTCGCACCAGTTTACTTCTGTATAGCTACGAAATGCCAAACGATACTTTTGTAAAATTCGCTCTTTCTGGCGTTTAGAAAATGAGTTCCAGTTGTGGGCACTAAAGGCGTGATGAAGATTACCATCAAATTGCTTCCTCTCTACGGTGCATCCATATTTTTCGAAACCGGCAATAAGAGTTTCTATGCTTTCTGCTTTATTTTTTTCGCGGTTGTACCAACTGTTGAACAGTTGTAAGAAAATCCATTGTGTCCATTTATAGTAATCGGGGTTACAGGTTTTTATTTCGCGACTCCAATCAAAACTGAAACCAATTTTATCCATTTGCTCGCGGTAGCGAGCTATGGCTTTTTGGGTAGTAAGTGCCGGGTGTGTACCTGTTTCAATAGCGTATTGCTCGGCAGGCAAACCGAATGCATCGTAACCCATAGGATGTAATACATTGAAACCCTTTAAACGTTTGTAGCGCGCATAAATATCGCTGGCCACATAACCCAGCGGATGCCCGACATGCAAGCCCGCACCACTGGGGTACGGAAACATATCCAGCACGTAGTATTTGGGCTTGGTTAAATCTTCAGATACTTTGTAAACTTCTTTCTCGTCCCAAAATTTTTTCCACTTCTGCTCTATATCGCCAAAATTGTATTCCATTTTCTCTCTGTAAAATTATGCGGACGAAGAAACGTGAATTTGGGAATTGTGCAATACAATTTAGTTGCGAATTACGCGAACTGGAAGGCAAACCGCATTCCCGAAAAAGAGAACTTGTTCAGATTCAATTTTTTTAAAAAAATGAGGAAAGTGGCGGTTTATAAGTCGAACTCATTGCGGTAGCCGGCAATTTTTATCTCGCGAATGCTGTTGTCAACCTTTTCGCGCATTTGGGTTTTGTAGTCGGCCAATTTAGCGGCTACGCCCTGGTCGGCAGTACCAATTATCTGAGCCGCGAGAATGCCCGCGTTCTTTGCTCCGTTTAGCGCCACGGTTGCCACCGGCACACCACCAGGCATTTGAAGAATGGAGAGAACCGAATCCCAGCCGTCAATAGAATTGGAAGATTTTACAGGAACGCCTATAATCGGCAGTGTAGTAACTGAAGCCACCATCCCCGGCAAATGTGCCGCACCGCCTGCACCTGCAATAATAACTTTGAGTCCGCGCTCACGGGCACTTGCCGCATAATCTATCATGCGCTGCGGAGTACGGTGTGCGCTTACAACGGTTAACTCGAATTCAACACCGAGCAAGCCAAGTATTTCAGAAGCTTCGTTCATGATTTTTAAATCGCTTTCGCTGCCCATTATTATACCTACCAGTGGTTTGCTCATAAGGTGTGATTATGCGGCTAAGATAAAATTGTTAGGGCAACAGCTACATCATTTTGCCGCGCTTAGTCAAAAACGGCAATAGTATCTGCCTGAAATCTTTATTGATATCTGCTTCTACAAAATCAATTTTGTATTGCGCACACCGTAATTTCAAACTAATTTCAAACTTCTGCATTTGCTCTACATAAAAGTTTTTTACCTCACGGGCGTGCAGCTTTATTTTTTCGCCTGATTCCATATCTATAAACTCATAGGGGCGGTTCTCGAACTGAAAATCCAGTTCTTTCTTTTTATCAACCACATGAAAAAGAATGACCTCATGCTTATTGTACTTTAAATGTTGCAGAGCCGAAAAAAGTTCGTCACGGGTTTCTTTATCCATGTGAGAAAACATATCGCTGAATATGATAACCATACTCCGTTTGTGCACCGCTTCGGCAATTTCATTTAAGCATTTAGCTGCGTTGGTTTTAATATTCAATGGTTTTTGGGCAAGTAAACTTTCTAACTGCGCAAACAGCATCTGGTGATGTTTTGTGCTGCTTCTGGCATCGGTATGAAAAATAACTTCATCGGTAAAAACACTTAGACCTGCTGCATCGCGTTGACGTTTTAGCAGGTTAACCAAGGCCGCTGCTGAAATAATGGAGAATTTAAGTTTGTTGATTTTGGCGTCAGCATCTTGCGGAAAATACATAGAAGAGGACGCATCTACCACAATCTGGCAGCGCAGATTGGTTTCTTCTTCAAATCGTTTTACAAACATTTTACCTGTGCGAGCCAGTACTTTCCAATCGAGGTGTTTAGTGGATTCACCGGGGTTATACAACCGGTGTTCGGCAAACTCTACCGAAAAGCCATGAAAGGGCGACTTGTGTAAGCCGATAATAAATCCCTCTACCACCTGACGGGCTAGCAGCTCGAGGTTTTCTATTTCAGGAAAATGCTGTTGTGCTTCGGTATTCATCGTTTTTTCAAACCAACCTTATGAGTTTAAAAAACCTATATGGTTTCTACTGAGGTCAAGGATAATCAGATTTTGATAGCGAATAAGTGGCGAGTTTTTAAAGTGTGTTGAATTGACCAATGAAGTTGACTAACATTACTACCTGCCGACCTGCCCGTTGTTTTACTAATGCAAATACTGCACCAGCCAGTTTTTAACTTCATTATAGAGTTGATTTTTGTAGATACCGTTTGGCCCTAAAACATCGTGGCCGGCCGTGCTGAAAAAGGTGGTATCGGCTGTAATGCTGTAAGCGTGAAGCGTATCAAACATCATTTGGCTATGCGATGGCGGCACTAGATTATCTACGCTGCCATGCAAGAGTAAAGTAGGTGTTGGCCGGTGATAGTTAACAGGGCTTGCCTGGCGGTACACCTGCGGGTTGGCTTGCCAGGTGGCGCCAAGAAACTGCGGAAATACATAGCCCAAAAAATAGTTGTTTGCATACTGATGAAAAACAGAGTCGCTCATATCAGTAGGACCGGCCATTGAAACAGCAGCTTTTACAACATTTAATGAGTCGAAACCATGTGTGTATAAAAGTGATAAATGTGCTCCTGCACTAGCCCCAATTAGTGCAAAACGGTTTTCGCCTATTTTCCATTCACCGGCTTTTGAGTTGATATAGTTTATAGACATTTGCACATCTTGCATTTGATGGCGAAAATCTCCATCGGCATACCTGTAGTTAATAGCTGCTACAGCAAAGCCCTGGTCTTTAATCATATTTATAAAGTCGGCTGCCCAATCAGTTTTATTTCCTGCAACCCAAGCGCCACCATGTATTAATACAACCACTGCTGTGGTGCTGTCGTGATGCAATGGAAAATACATATCCAGTTTGTTTCGCTGGTTGGGTCCGTAAGTTTCGTTCTGTTTGTTTTCTCCGTTTAAGGCACCCAGGTTACAGGAAACTAATGCGGCTGAGAGCAAGGTAAAAGTTAGGAGTTTTTCCATTTAGTTCATTTTAACTCTTGTAAAACAAAGCGAAAAAAACACCAGAAACAAATTTCTGTTAAATACTTGCACCGCCCTTTCAGTGGTACCCTTCCACATTTGTTGTGTAAAAGCCAAATATGCAGGGTTGGCATGGTTGTTACATTTGTTTTAAACGAACGAATGCTACCTGAACTTGTCGAATATGCCGGTGAAAAACACTTCGCCCAACTAAGCGTAGCGCACTTAACAACACCAACGAAATTTCCGTACATGAATAAAGTTATTTTACTACTACTTATACCTTGTATTTCATTGGCACAGGTTACTACCAAAGACAATGCAAAAGGCAAAGCGAAAGAACTTTTTGACCGTGCTGACCACGATTATGCTTTTGGTAAGCTCTGGCTAGCCGATTCGCTGTTACACGAAGCCACAAAAGAAAAAGACAATTTTATTGATGCGTGGGCTTTAATCGGGCAAATAAATTTAGAGTATCTGAACAACCATAGCGAGGCACAAAAGGCATTTGAAAAAGTAAAATTGCTGCAAGCCAACTATATGCCCGATATTGACTTTCATATTGCGCGCTGCCTCATGCATAAAGCAGATTACGCTGCTGCTAAAACCCATTTGCAGTTGTTTTTAAATACAGAAAAGAAAGCAGCAGAGCAGAGATTAAAAGCTGAGAAATTTTTACTCGACTGCGATTTTGCCGTGGAAGCTGTAAAAAACCCTGTTGACTTTACACCTATAAATTTGGGTGATGGCATTAATACTGCCGATGATGAGAGCATGCCCTCACTCACGGCAGATGGCAAGTATTTGTGCTTTACCCGCCACACGGGTCAAGGGAGGTATCAGGATGAAGATATTTATATGAGTTTACAAACCAGTGCCGGGTTTGCACAGGCTCATAGCATTGGTGAAGCTATAAACACGGAACAGTACATTGAAGGGGCACAAAGCATTTCGCCAAGCGGCAAGTACTTGTTTTTTACCAGTGCCGACCGGCCCGATGGTATTGGCCGAGCAGACATATACATGAGCCGCAGAGTGGGTGACCGTTGGGAGCGCCCCAACAATATGGGTTCGCCTATTAATACACCGGGTTACGAAACTCAACCTTGTATTAGTGCCGATGGACGCGCTCTTTATTTCTCCGGTGTAAAAGCGACAGGCGAAGGCGGAAGCGACATCTGGATTTCGTTATTGAAAGACGATGGCTCGTGGAGCGAACCACAAAATTTGGGAAGAAACATTAACACTCAGTTCAATGAAATGCGACCCTATTTACACCCCGATGGTGGCACTCTTTATTTTTCGAGTGATGGTTTACCGGGAATGGGGGGGTACGATATTTATGTGAGCTACCGACAAGCAGACGGCACATTTGGGAAGCCGCAAAACTTAGGTTACCCTATAAACACTGCCGGTGATGAGTTAGGAATTTTTGTTACAGCCGATGGTGCTACCGCATACTTTGCAAGCGAACAAAAAGATACCCGGGGGCAAATGGATATTTATTCGTTTAGCATGCCTGCTAACCTGCGCCCAGGTTTTACCTCTTACATAAAAGGGAATGTGTTTGACAACGAAACCCGTGATGTGATAGCAGCAAGTATTCAGATTTATGATTTAGAAACCGGCCATCTTTTTACCTCTGCTACTTCTGACAAAGTAAACGGTATGTTTTTATCTACACTTCCATCGGGTAAAAACTATGCTGTAGAAGTGTTGAAAGACGGGTACCTGTTTTTCTCGAAACACATTTCATTGAAAGAAGTGAAGGAAGGCGAGCCTTACGTGGTAGATATTCCTCTCAACAAAATTAAGGTGGGCGAAAAAGTTGTACTTCACAACTTGTTTTTTGATCCGGAGAAATTTGATTTAAAAACCGAATCGAATACTGAGTTAGATGTAGTAGCTAAATTGATGAATAAAAATCCCACCTTAAAAATTGAAATAGGAGGACATACCGATAACAGCGGAAGCGAAGAGAAGAATAAAACACTTTCTGAAAACCGCGCTAAAAGTGTTTACCATGCCCTTACGTCTAAAGGTATTGCTGCTGATAGAATAAGCTATAAAGGCTACTCATCTAGTAAACCCATAGCCGACAATACTACGGCAGATGGAAAAGCCAAAAACAGGAGAACAGAATTTATTGTAACGGGCATATAGCCGTCAGCACTCAGGCAAGTTGATAGAGATATTGGTAGCCAATCCGCCATCAGCAGTTTCTTTATACTTTGTGTTCATGTCCTTGGCGGTTTCCCACATTGTTTTTATTACATTATCTAAACTCACTTTCATTAAGTCGGCATCGGCCTGCAAAGCAAGTTGAGATGCTGTAATAGCTTTGATGGCTCCCATCGTATTGCGTTCTATACAAGGAATTTGCACTAAGCCGCCAATAGGGTCACAGGTCATACCCAAATGATGCTCCATAGCAATTTCGGCTGCCTGCAATATCTGAGCGGTGCTACCACCGGCACAGGCAGTAAGCGCACCTGCTGCCATTGCGCTCGACACACCAATTTCTGCCTGACACCCTCCCATAGCTGCCGAAATAGTTGACCCCTTTTTAAACAGTGAACCCAACTCAGCAGCAGTAAGAACAAACTCCACAATCTTTTTTTCTGATGAATAACCCGCAAACAAACTGCTATACATGAGTACAGCGGGTATAACTCCTGCCGCGCCATTGGTAGGTGCTGTAACCACTCTGCCGTATGAAGCGTTCTCTTCGTTTACAGCCAGCGCAAAACAGCTTATCCAATTCATAATTGTAGTAAACGATTTATCGGATGCCCTAATTGCTTCTGTCCACTCGGTAAAACTTTTTGGTTGTTTGCCTTGCAGCAATTGCGTGTTCATTTTTGCTGCTCTGCGGGCTACGTTTAAGCCGCCCGGTAAAATGCCTGAATTATAACAACCCCGGTAAATACACTCTTGCATTACACACCAAAGTTTCATTACTCCTTCTACTGTAGCTTTTTCGCTTCGCCAGGCTTTTTCGTTTTCCATAACTAGTTGAGCTATGCTCAAGCCGGCTCGCATACAATTCTGCAACAGTTCATCGGCATCATGCACATCGTACTTTAGTGATACTTGTTTTTTACCTGCCATGTTCTCCCCTTCCTTCACTACAAAGCCCCCTCCAATGGAATAGAAAATTTCGTCCGCAGTATCACCGTTTGTTGTGGTGGCAGAAAATTTTATACCATTTGGGTGAAAAGGCAATGATTCTGATTTTAGAAAAATTAAATCCTCGTCAAAGTTGAAGGTTACTACATGAGTTTTAAGTAAGTTGATTTTCCTTTCGGCTTTAATACCGGCAACAGTTGACCGTAGTAAAGTGGGGTTGAATGTAACCGGGTCTTCGCCACATAAGCCGAGTAAAATGGCCACATCTGTTCCGTGGCCTTTACCGGTTTTAGCTAAAGAACCATAGAGGTAAATTTTTATTGAAGCAATGTTCTCAAGAGAAATACGGGTAGAAATTTCTTTCAAAAATCTTTCTGCGGCCCGCCAAGGTCCAAGCGTGTGCGAACTACTAGGGCCTATTCCTATTTTAAAAATGTCGAAAACGCTGATAGATTCTCTTGTCATGATTTTGTGCATGTTACTTACGAGCAAATATTGCATCTATTATCCGTCTATCGTGTTCGCTCCAGGCTCCTAACGAATAAATGCCCATAATCATTTGCTCGTAGTTGCCTTTGCGAATAAACGAACGTAAACATTTCGCAGCCGGATTTGCCAAACGTCCGTTAGTATAAACGGCCGCGTTCAGCAAGTAGTTTACTACTGCTTCATCGCAATAGCCAATACGCTCTAACGCTTCGAAAGCCCGCACACGCGTACGAAACTCGTACCTGTTTGATGCAAGTTCAGCTAACTGTTTAATAAAAACATTATCGGCTAAAGCAGTTTTGTCTAAGTCCTGACACTGTAACTCGAGCCATAGCACGCGCACATTATAGTTAAGCCCAACAATATCTTTCGTTAGCTCTAAATACTGCTGCTTCTTGTCCGGAAAATTAAGACAAAGTTTACGTAGCATGTTTTCAATATTTATGTACGAAGAGTCAGCAAGTATTTTCTCTGCAACCGGCAACACATCATCTGGCAACTCAATTATGTTTTCAATGGCGCTTTTTCGGATAGCCGCATCTTTGCTTTGCAGCGCCTGTTTAATTATTGAAGCAAAAGCATTGTTGGTAGTCTTGGATAGTTGCAATAAAATTTCGTCTTGTAAAGCATAAAATCCATTGGCGTTAAACAGTTTGTTCAACAGGTTATCTTTTGCCGTAGAGACCGAATCGCGCAGGGCAACGAGCGCATCGTATCTGTCAATGATGTGTGGCGCATATTCTGCCTGAGCCGCCAGTTCTTTGTAAGACTTGGGAAAGTTGACTTCTTTTAAAACATTTGATGCCGGATCAAAAAGAGTAAATGCTATTTCTTTACCTACGGGAATAGGAAGATACACCGTGTCGTTAGCCCGGCTTAGCCAAAATCTATCGGCTACTTTAGAACCGTCAGTAAAATGAACTTCGAAAACAAGCGGCATTTTAAAATACGAGGTTAACTCATCGGTATCTTGTACTTGTGCTACATAAAAACCTATGCGTTGACTAAATCTCTCGGTTGTTACTTCATACCTCGGGAAACCTGCTCTGTAAATCCACTGATCAAAAAACCAATCGAGGTTTACACCGGCAGTTTCCATGAAAGTGCGTTTAAAATCATCGCTTACAACATTAGCATAGGCGTGTTTTTTTAAGTATGCCGTTACTGACTTTTTATACACCGAATCGCCCACTACATAACGAATCATATCAATGACTGCACTGCCTTTGGGGTAATGTCGCGAAGAACCACCGTGGGTGTGTGCTACCGGAAAACGGTTGCCTTTATCTGCACTTATTGCCTGATTTTGCTCGTTCCGTTTTTCCCACTCGTACTTATCTTCACCTAAGGCTTTGCGCACAAATTGTTTTGCGTAGTAAGTTGCAAAACTCTCGTGAAGCCAGTGGTGAGTTCCGCTGTACTCGGTGATGTAGTCGCCAAACCATTGGTGTGTTAGTTCATGTGCATTGGTGCCCAGATACCATCTATCGAGGTACATACGCGCATCACACAACGAAAAATCGCCAAAAATTGTTGCTGTTGTGTTTTCCATGGCCCCGTACATAAAATCCTGCACAGGAGTATTGCTATAAACTTTCCAAGGGTAGGGCACTTCTAATTCTGAAACCAACCAATCCATCATTTCAGCACTGTAAGCATAGGTTGGGGCTACAGTTTCGGGAAAACCTCGGTAATAGTACTGACGGCTAACCATACCGTTTTTACTTCGGAAATCTTTGTAGTCGTACTTATCAATAGCCAACATAATCAGATAAGGCACCATGGGTTTATTCATAGCATACTTCCAAGTTGCGGTTCCGTCTTTATTAATTGCTTTTGATTTTAATTCTCCGTTTGATATGACGGTATAAGCAGAGTCGAAAGTAATGGTGGTTTGTACAAGCATTTTATCATTTACATCATCATAACAAGGTATCCAGTGCCGGTTGTCTATGCCCTGGCCTTGTGTCCAAATCTGTTGGCGTGTATAAAATCGCTCGTTTAGTTTCGACTTATCAAAAGCGGCTACGTCCCAACCTATAAAGTAAAGTCCACGGTTCGGAGTGGCTTCATACACAACTTCTAACTTGTACTGTTTGTTCCAATCAAGAGATTTTGCAAAACGGATGGTTAATCCATTGCTATCAGCAGCAAACAGGGTTGGTAATCCGTTCAGCAATACTTTGCTGATATTAATTTCCGGAGCGTTCAAAAAAAGTGTGTCGGTAACAAATTGAATAGGCTTAAAGTCATACTTCACATTTCCTATCACCTTCTTTAACCTGGTATCAAACTTTAAAGTAAGATCCATGTTTATGAAATCAACATTATGCTCTCTTATTCTACCATCATTATCTCGCAGATAACAAATAGAAGTGTCTTCTGTGGTAGCGAACAGAAACCTGGGCACAGCCAACTGCAATGTAAACACAAGCAACAAAAGTCGAGTACGTACTTTCCCCATCAGTAATTATTAGTGGTGTAAAGAAATTGTATTTAGTCAATTATGAAAAAGCGCCCACCGGCAGCAGCAGCCGGTGGGTAACGGTCAGAAACAGGGGGTAATTTCACGCCCTACAATTTCTGCTCTATGAAAAACATCAACTACATTTAGTTGATTATTGTTTTACCATTGTATCAATAAAAATTAAGCATGAGAAAAATACGGTTCAGAGAAGCATTGCGTGAAGCTATGAGCGAAGAAATGCGCAGAGATCCATCAGTATTTTTAATGGGCGAAGAAGTAGCCGAATACGATGGTGCCTATAAAGTAAGCCAGGGAATGTTAGCTGAATTTGGACCAAAACGTGTTATTGACACCCCCATAGCTGAGTTGGGATTTGCCGGCATAGCCGTAGGAGCAGCCATGAACGGCACACGTCCTATAGTAGAATTTATGACCTGGAATTTTGCCATTCTAGCTTTTGACCAAATTATTAACGGATCTGCCAAAATGCTTTCAATGAGTGCGGGTGAATTTGGCAACCCTATTGTTTTCAGGGGGCCGCAAGGCGCTGCCGGACAGCTAGGGGCACAACATTCGCAAATGCTTACCAATATGCTGGCAAGTGTACCGGGTTTAAAAGTTGTTTCGCCATCGAACCCTTATGATGCGAAAGGGTTATTGAAAGCTGCCATTCGCGATAATGACCCGGTAATGTTTATGGAAAGCGAAGTAATGTACAGCGACCTTGGCGAAGTGCCTGAGGAAGACTACATTTTACCAATTGGGAAGTGTGCTGTTAAGCGCGAAGGTACCGATGTTACTTTGGTTTCTTATAACAAGATGATGAAAATAGCGTTGAAAGCTGCTGAAGAGTTAGAGAAAGAAGGCGTAAGTGCAGAAGTAATTGACTTAATGACTATTCGCCCGCTAGATGCAGAAACAATTATCCGTTCTGTAAAGAAAACTAACCGGCTAATTATTATAGACGAAAGCTGGCCATTTACATCTATAGCCAGTGAAATTACTTTTCAAGTGCAGCGATATGCTTTTGATTATTTAGATGCGCCTATTCGCAGGGTTTGTGGAGCCGATGCCAGTATGCATTATGCTCCAAACTTAGTAGAAGCCTACATGCCTTCTATTGCCCAAGTAGTTGAAGCGGCAAAAAGTGTTACTTACAAGTAGTAGAAATCCTATTTCTATACTCTCTCATTTGCTTATTTATTTTCACGGCATACAAAATAAAGTTTTCCTGTTGCCGTTTAGCCAGCTGATGTTTCGCCATTTTACTTTCATTTTATCACTCCTTTTCTGCTCGTTGTTTTGTTCAGCTCAAAAAACAGGAATTGTAAAGGGCGATGTAAAAGATTCACTTGGCAAGGCTGTAGATTTTGTTTCGGTGGTGGTAGAAGAAGATCAAAAGTTTACAGCTCTTACCGATAAAAACGGCTTGTTTGAGTTAAAGGTGCCTGCCGATAAAAAAATAACACTAGTCTTTTCATCGTTAAATATTCAACCTTACCGCGGACGACTAACAATAGGCGAAAACGAGATTGTAACTATACACGTTACCGTTCAGGAAAAAATAAATACTAAGCAAACGGTAAATATTGTAGGCGAACGAAAAGATGGCACTACCAGTACGGTGGAAGTAAAAAATCAAACTTTTTTGGCTTCGGTAAACGAAAGTTTTGAATCTAACCTTCAGTTTCAGGGTTTGGGTGTTTCGAAAACCAACGAATTGTCATCGGCATATTCTGTACGCGGAGGAAATTTTGATGAGAATCTGGTTTACGTTAACGATTTCGAAGTATATCGTCCTTTTTTAATTCGCAATGGGCAGCAGGAAGGTTTAAGTTTTGTAAATGGAAATTTAGTGGGGAATGTAAAGTTTACTTCCGGAGGTTTTCAGGCCCGCTATGGCGATAAGATGAGTTCTGTGCTCGATGTAACTTACAAGCGGCCTAAAAATTTTGCTGGAAGTATCTACGGAAGTTTGTTGGGGGTAGGCGGACATCTGGAAGGCTGCGACAAATCAAAACGTTTTACATTTTTAGTGGGCGTACGCCAGAGGCTAAGCCAATATGTTTTAAAATCACTGGAGACAAAAGGCGAGTACAGCCCTAATTATTTAGACGCACAACTTTTTGCAACCTACACTACCAAAAACGAAAAATTTGGTTTAGAACTTATCAGCAACTACTCGCGAAATCGTTTTGTATTTAAACCGGTAAACCGTGAAACAACTTTCGGGTTATTAACCGATGTAAAGCGGCTTACTATATATTTCGATGGACAGGAAAGCGACCAATATCAAACATTGATGAACGGGGTTTCGCTCAGCTATATGCCCAATGACAACCTCCGTTTCAAATTACTGGGTTCACATTACATGAACCGCGAAAAAGAAGCTTATGACATTTTAGGAGAATATTATCTAAGCCAGGTAGAAAGTGATGTAGGAAAAGAAAATTTTGGTGAAGTACTATACAACCTGGGTGTTGGCGGCCTACACGATTGGGCGCGCAACAATTTGAATACAGATATTTATTATGCCGGCACCCGTGGCAGTTGGTTTAAGGATGTAAAAAACTCGCGTAGTGAGTTAAGTTGGGGGCTTGACTACAAACGCGAAGCGATTACTGATAAGTTGCATGAATGGAAACGCTTAGACAGTGCCGGACATTCACTTTCATATAACTACACTACAGATTTTAATACACCGGTTGTTATTGACACCAACACCTACTATATGCCCGTAAAAACAGGAATAGGTATTGATGGTGTATTGCGAAGCCATTTTGATTTACGATCAAATCGCATTTCGGGTTTTGTGCAAAACAGTTGGAAAATGGGCGATAGCGCAAAAGTTACTTTCAACTATGGCGTACGCTTTTCTTATTGGGACGTAAACAAAGAATTCATCATTACACCGCGTGCCCAACTCAGTTATAAGCCCAACATTAAACCAGACATGGTTTTTACCGCTGCAGTAGGCACCTATTATCAACCACCTTTTTACCGAGAAATGCGAAACCTGGACGGAAAAGTAAATACCAATTTGCGCTCACAGAAAAGCTTACATGCAGTGCTGGGTATGAATTATGCATTTAAAGCCTGGAAACGAAATTTCAGTTTTACTACAGAAGTATATTATAAGTATCTGTGGGATTTAGTTCCTTATAAATACGACAACGTGCTGATTCGCTATATGGGGCAAAACTTATCCAAGGGTTATGCCACCGGCATAGATTTACGGCTAAATGGCGAATTAGTAGAAGGTGCCGAAAGTTGGATTAGCATGAGTATAATGAACACCCGTGAAGATATTTTGGGAGATAAATACACCGCTTACTACGATAGCACAGGAAAACAAATTGCTTACAGCCAGCGCAATATTTCGCGCATTACCGATAGTGCTGTTATCTACCCGGGTTATATTCCACGCCCTACCGATCAGCTGGTAAATTTTGCTATGTTTTTTCAGGACTACATTCCAAAGTTTAAATTCATAAAAGTTCACTTAAGCATGGTGTTTGGTACCGGCTTACCGTTTGGACCACCGGGGCGCGATAAGTACAAAGACGTGCTAAAAATGCCGAGTTACAAAAGGGTTGATATTGGCTTTAGCGGTCAACTTTGGAATCCGGTTTGGGCAAAAAACAAAAACCGATTTAATCAAGGCCTAAAAAGTGTTTGGCTTTCGCTCGAAGTGTTCAACATCTTCGGAATTACCAATACGGTTTCTTACCTCTGGGTGCGCGATATCAGCAATACTCAATATGCAGTACCCAACTATCTTTCATCTAGAAGAATAAATGCAAAACTCGTTGTCAATTTCTGATCTGGTTTTGCGCGTTTTACACAAATTACTCGGTTCTTTATTGCCGAAGCCTTCAAAACAATAAACCGTTAGTTCTATTCACTTGTATAAAAGCGTACCAGCACAAAAAAAAGCGGGTCTATGCCCGCCTTTTTCTTTTGTAGAATAATTTAACTCTAGTAGTCTGCTTCTTTTTTCCAAGCTTTAAACTCTTTCTTCTCTATTTGATTAAGAATATCTTTCACCGCTCCGCCCCAAGCCGATTTTGCATTCCCCCCACTCGGTTTTCCGGTCATTTTTTTAGACCAAAGCACATCGCGCGTAGCTACGTCAAAGAATGTTACGTGAACAACTGCAGCATCGGCAGTTTTATTAATGCTTTGCACAATAAAAACAACGGCAAGACCGGCTTTCTTTTGCCCCACAGGAATTTCCTTTACCCGAGCGGCAATTTGTTCTGCTGTAAGATCCACATCTTCAGTTCCACGTAGAGTGGACGATTCGCGCGCTTTGCTTTGGTTGAGCACCCCGTTCGGGTCTTTATATGCTGCGTCTTTTTGGAACACTTTGGCCAAATCAATGTCAATAGTAACATCGTTCCATGCCTTAAAATACTCACCAATAATTTTTGTTGGTGACTCGTCAGGCAATCCAATAACTTTTGCCTGTGTAAAGTCAACTCCATACCAAATAATGGTTTTACTCGAAAACACCTTATGTGAATCCTGAGAAATAGCAGATAAGGCAACAGCCAACGCCATTACGGATAGAAACATTTTTTTCATATAGCTTGATTTAACGCAGAACCAAAATAGAAATGTTTTGAAAAAAACAACTCTTTGTGATTCTATCATGATGCGTTTAGCAAATGCAAAAACTTGTTAGACAAAACACGCTTTCGTTAGTAAATTGTGCTTTGCTCACAATAATTACATTAGCCGCTCGTTCAGAAAAAAAATATTGATGAAAAAATTGTTGCTTGCCTTTTTACTGTTAACCACCGTTGCGGCATTTGCCGAAGAAGCAGATTCGGTAAAAGCCACTAAAAAAGTTAAGGTACTTACAGCCGAAGAACAGGCCGCTAAGCAAGCCAGAGAAGCCAAACGAAACGAGGTTGAAAAAAAATACCAGAAGTTTTCTAAAGACCGGTTTGCCTTTGACTTTGTATTCAGCAACTGGATTTATAAAAACAGTGACCCGCGTATTGTGGGTGGAGACCTTAACCCGCGCTGGCATTCACGCGGGGTAAACATTTACTTCAGTTGGGACTTTCGTATAAAAAAATCACGTGTGAGTGTGGCTCCGGGTATTGGTTATAGTTGCTCCAATATTTACAGCCGCCACGGCTTGGTTGAAGACTCTACAGGCACTTCTTTGCAAGCTCTGGCAAACCCCGACAATTACAAAATCAACAAACTAACTTTACAATACGTTGACATTCCGGTTGAATTGCGAATTAAAACCAACCCCGATAAGTTTGATAACGTTTGGAAATTTGCTATTGGCATAAAGGGGGGTATTAGAGTTGATGCACACACCAAGCAGCGCACAAAAATCAACAATGTGGTAAAGGTGGATGTTCAAAGACGTTTCCCAGATTTTAATCTGTTCCGCTTTGGCCCAATGATTCGTATTGGGTATAGCAGTTTTAATATTACTGCCTACTACGGTGTTCTCGATGTTTTCAAGAAAGGCAAAGGGCCTAAAGCCAATGAGTTTGCGGTGGGCATTTCCTTTAATGGCTTGTAATACTTTCCCGCTTTAAAATCAACTTTGATCTAGCCTGCCCATAGCGAGGGCTCTACTCGGTATGTTTTGCCCAGCCTTGCAGATCGTAGTTTTCATGTTTAAATAAATGTGGGTAGTGTTTTTTTAACTCGGCCACAAAAAGGTCAAATGGAAAATCATCGAACTGACCATACTCATACAGGTAATTCATATACTTTTTGCCCCCGTTATACTCCTGAAAAATTGAATCGTGTTTGCCATCAAACTCAAGTGCGTTAGTACCAAACTTCTCACATAAACTTTTATTAAAGGCCGGAGTGCATTTAACCCACTTGTTATTTATCCAAAATTCGTTGTATCCGTGAAAAACAAACTTGTCGGTACGAAGCATGGCTACAAACTTTTTTGTAGAAATATGATTCTGCACTATCGAAAAGCCCAACCGTGATGGAATACGGCATATTCTACCAAGCGCACAAAGCAGCAACGATTTTTCAATGCAATAGCCACTGCCTCTGGCTAAAGTTTTGCTGGCCGAAATATCGTTTGGATTTAAAACAAGATGATATGGGTCGTAAAGAATTCCATCACGAACAGCGTAGTAAAGGTCAATAACTTTCTGCTGGTCAGTTTTGGTTTCAGAGGTTTTCAGCCGGGCATACTCAATTACCTTAGGGTTATCTGAATCAATAAAGGTTGTTGGTCGAAGGTAAATGTCAAAATCTGTATAACTCACTTAGCCTTTGTTACTTTTTACAACATTTCTTTTCTTGCCCTTCGCACTTTTTTACACAGGCAGTGCCTGCCTTATCATCACCGCATGGTGCACCGGTAGCTGAACAAACTTTGGCACACTCCTCTCTACTAAAAATACAACGTCCTCTCTCTTTACTCAAAGAATCGCAAAGTTGTTTACCCACCATTTTTTCGCACGTGGCTTTATCTAACACCACGCTGTCACCCTCTTTGTGGCAACGTTGCATAGAACAACTATGCATACCATGAACGCTCTCCACTCCATCTCTGATGATTACTTGCTTTTCAGCACGACACTCTTTTTTAGTGCCGCAGCCCGGGTAAAGTTTGTGCATTACACCTTTGTAGGCTAGCACGCCAATACCGGCTAACGACAGAAAAATTTGAAGCCAAATGAGCGCTGCAAATATTTTTCCCAGAAAAAGTGAATTGGCTTTTATTAATAAGTAAATGCCGGCAGCTAAGGCGAGTAATAATAGAGCTAAGTTGAGCATATTGTTTGTTTATTTGTGGCGAAGATAACAGCAGATTTGGGAGTAGGAAGTGGCCATAGAGAATTGGCAACACCAACCCCAAACACTACGGCAACAAATTATATTTGCAACCGTCTATCTCATTAACATGAACAAAGTTGTTTTAGATGTTCAGAATATTTCCAAATGTTTTCAGTTAAATGAAAGCAAAGCGGATAATTTAAAAGAAGCAGTAGTAGATTTTTTTCTACCAGAGAAAAAAAAGGGAACTTCGTTTTACGCACTAAAAAGTATTTCCTTTAAACTTTTAAAGGGAGAAACTCTTGGTATTATCGGTAAAAACGGTGCTGGCAAATCAACATTACTACGCATTCTAAGTGGTATTACACGGCCCGATAAAGGTCATATTGATTTTTATGCAAAATCGGCTGCGGTACTGGATGTTGGTGCCGGATTTCATCCGGAGCTTACCGGGCGCGATAATATTTTTTTAGCTGCCCAATTGTATGGTTTATCGAAAAAACAAATTGATGGCTGCGTTCAACAAATTATTGATTTCAGCGGTATCGAAAAATTTATTGACGAACCGGTAAAGAATTACAGTGCAGGTATGTATCTGCGTTTGGCATTTGCTGTAGTAACTCAAATAGGAGCCGACATTTTGATTTTTGATGAAGTACTGGGGGTGGGCGATGCTGAATTTCAGAATAAAGTTAATGACTACGTAAAAGAACAGAATGGAAAAAAATCATTCATCATAGTATCACATAATTTGTTGGGCATAAGCAAGCTTTGCAGCCGCATTCTGCACCTCGAGCATGGCGAATGGATTGCCGAAGGTGCACATGAAGTTGTAGAGCAATATGCTGAAAGCAGCTTTATGAATACATCAAAGTCAATAGCCGACAATAATCATGTTCTAATCAATCAGGAAATTCCCGGCACAGCAGTAATATTGAAAAGCGCAAGTATTAAAGGCGCTAATACAAATGGAACAAACAAAATTTTTAATAGCGAACCAATAGAGATTTCGGCAGTTTTGCAAAATGCTACCGGTAATGAAGATGTAGCGTTTCAGATTCATGATCGGTACGACTCCCCGCTTTTTGCAACCTGCACACTTGAAGCAGCAACCATTGAAAAACAAGTGAACGGAAACACAGAAACAAAAATTACCTGTCATATACCATCCTGGTTTTTTAACAAAGGAATTTTTACGCTTAACGTTTTTGTTCTTACCGAAAAACAGAATATACAATTAAAAAAAACAGATGTGCTGCGCTTTGAAATTTGCCTCGATGAGAACAACAGCAACTCTCTTTTTAAACACCGATACCCGGGCAGTGTAAAACCACTGCACCGTTGGACAATTAAAAACTAAAAAGCTTATGAGAAAAATGTTTTTGAACCCCAAACTGCAACAAGTTTTTGATGAAAAAGGATATGTAGTTATACCCTTTTTAAACGCAGAAGAAGTACAAGAAATGACTGCTTACTACGAGAACAACAATAAACGGGTAGAGAACTATGATGCAACCTATGCTGAGTTTAGTGTCTTGAATGCCGAAAACGAAACCCGGAAAAAGATTTTTGAAAAAATCACTTCCATGTTTTTGTCAAAGGCAAAAAGCGTACTTGACAATTGCCAGCCAATAATTGCCAACTTTGTATGCAAAGAGCCGGGGAAAGGTTTTGTTCCGGTACATCAAAATTGGGCGGTGGTTGATGAATCTAAGTACACATCCGTATCCATTTGGTGCCCTCTAGTTGACACGAATAAAGCAAATGGCACACTGGCATTTGTTGACGGTTCACACAAATTTTTTCGTGGTCCAAGAGGCAGTTATGCTAACCGGTCGTTTAAAAATGTTGATGACTTGATTACGCAAAACTATCTTACATACATAGATGTAAAAGCGGGTTATGCAATAATTCTAGATGATAGCGTAATCCACTACTCTGCCCTAAACAGTTCAGGCAAAATGCGTTTAGCTATTCAGTTAATTATGCTTCCTCAAGAAGCAAAGCCATATCACTACACATTTATAGAAGAAAACGGAAATGTTCAAGCAGACGTGTATGAAGTTGATCCGGCTTATTATCTCGGTATGCAAAACTGGATGGGCGACTTAAACAACTATAAAAAAATAGATTCTTTCCCCTTCGAGCACAAGTACTACTCAGAAACAGAATTCAAAGAGCGCATGTTCGGCAAACCACAAGGTATTTTGAGCCGATTATACAGTTTAGTAACCGGATAATAGTAAAGTATGGAGTTTCTGAAACTTGAACATCAAAACCAGTTAGAACAAATTGGATATGTAACAGCGCAGCTCTTAAATCTCGAACAAGTGCACGAGTTACAGCAAGAGTTTGAGCAAATTCGAAGCGAACATCCATTTCCGTTTACCCTCTGCTCTCCTTCTTACAATTTAAAAAAGAAAGTTTATCAGTTATTGAAAGAAAAACTGCAACCATCTCTGGTTTTGTTATTAAAAGACTACCGCATAACAGGAGCTAATTTTTATTTCAAAGCTAAAGGCTCTAGTAACAACACCGTACCTCCACATCAAGACTGGACTTTTACCGATGAGCATAAGTGTTCATCGTTGAATGTATGGTTGCCGTTAGTAGATGTTGACAAAACCAATGGTGCGTATCATATCATAGAAGGCAGCCACCGCTGGCATTTTACTTATCGCGGTTCAAACATTCCATCGGCAGCATCCGGGTTGCCTTGCAATTTCGATGTAATGAAATATCTGCCATTGCAAAAAGGCGAAGCAATAATATATGATCACCGCCTTGTTCATTCCACCCCCGCAAATATTTCTTCTTCCGATAGAATTTCATTGGTTCTTAACCTGGTTCCCATTACCGCCAGCCTTATTCATGCCATTATTCCTGAGCCGGGCAGCTCGCATTTGAAAGTGTATGAAGTAGATGAAGAATTTTATTGCCGCTACACTTTTGTTTTTGGAACAAACCGAATGCCAGATGGTTACAAGTTATTGAGAGAAGAAAAGTATGAAGCACAACAATTCACTACTCAATAATTAAGCATTTTACAGGTTTACTTCTCAGCTTTAACTAGTTTTCTATCAAGCCAGAAAGTTCCAAATGGCAAAAAGGATGCAGCAAACGCTGCTACCATGTCGCGCACAGTCCAGTTAAGTTTCATTCTGCCTAGCCAAATCATATACATAAACAACATGAACAAAACACCATGTACCCAACCTGTGTAGCGAACTACTTCAGGCATGTGCCATATATACTTTAGAGGCATGGCCACAAAAAGTAAAATCAAATATGATATGCCCTCTGCAATACCTACCTGCCTAATTTGTAATGAAATGCTTAGTTGTTCTTGTGTCATACTTTATTATTTACCTATACAAAAGCGCGAAAAAATAGATCCAAGCAGTTCTTCGTTGCTCACTTCACCCGTAATACTACCAAGTTGCTCTAACGCCTCGCGCAAATCAAATGCTACTAACTCACCGCTGCGTTTTTGCTGCAAGCCATACTTAGCTTTGGCTAATGCTTCATTGGTTTTTACTAGTGCTTCATAATGGCGAAGATTTGTAATAACTTCTGATTTCGGGGTTCGAACTTCAGACTGTACCGCTAATGAGTAAAGTTGATCTTTTAACAGGTTCAAATTAAAATGAGTATTAGACGAAATAAACAACAACTGTTTTTGCAAATCTAAATTCCCAAATTTCGACTTTAACATTGCGTAAAATGGTGCGGTGTCTTTCCATGATGCCTTGTCAATTTTATTCGCACAGATTATTCCTCTAAAACCGGTGAGATTAAGTTGTTGCATGTCGTGAAAAAGTTCTTCCGGTTTTAAGGTGTTCACATCAAACAGGTATATGTAAACAGAACTTTTCTTCAACTTTTCTAAAGTTTTCTCTACCCCTTTTTTTTCAATTACATCTTCGGTGTCTCTTATACCGGCTGTATCAATAAATCTAAACTGAACTCCATTTATACTTATCACCTCCTCTATGGTATCGCGTGTAGTGCCGGGTATATCGCTCACAATAGCTCGTTCCTCGTTAAGCAATGCGTTAAGTAAAGTAGATTTGCCCGCGTTAGGTCTTCCTGCTATTACTGTGTTTACGCCATGTTTAATCACATTACCAAAAGTGAACGACTGAATGAGTGGAGTAATTCTACTCTCTACTTCGGTAATTAATCCTATAAGCTTTTCACGGTTGGCAAACTCTACATCTTCTTCACCAAAATCTAACTCCAACTCAATAAGCGCTGCATAGTCTATCAATTGTTGTCGGAGTCTCTTTAAATCGTTGGCAAACCCTCCGCGCATTTGCTTAAGTGCTACTTCGTGGCTTGCGGCAGAATCACTCGCAATCAAATCGGCTACAGCTTCTGCTTGTGTTAAATCAATACGGCCGTTCATAAAAGCCCTTAGTGTAAACTCCCCGGCTTGGGCAGTTCTTGCACCGTTCTTAACAAGTAGCTGCAATATATGTTCAGCAACAAAGGGCGATCCGTGGCAGCTAATTTCTACAACATCTTCAGTGGTAAAACTCTTTGGTGCTCGAAAAAGAGAAACCATCACCTCATCCACCTCTTTATTTTGATCAACTATATGCCCGTAATGAATGGTGTGCGATAGCTGCTTTGTCAGATTTTTTCCTTTGAAAACTCTGTTGCAAATAGTAATAGCATCATTGCCGGAAAGGCGTATTACCCCTATGGCACCGGTACCTTGTGGCGTTGCCAATGCGACTATTGTATCTGTATGCAGCATAATAATTACCTAGCCAAAAAGTAGTTATACATATCAATTGTGCTACTCGGAGTATTTGTATTCCCGGCAGAGTCAACCCGCTGATGCACCACCAACTCGTCTTTACTAAGTGTTACAATTTTAAAGGCATGTAACATACTTCCGCTACTGTATTGCCAACTCACCGTATCACTCATGCTATTAAAACTCCACGTACCGCTAACCGTATTGCCTGTTACCACCCCAAACCCTCCACAGTTTGTTCCGCTTAAATCAATTTTCAAATTGCCATCAGCAAAAAATGTCCAAACATCGTCTTGAAAACAATCATTCAAAAGCATAGGAGTGTTTGTGCCACTTTGGTACTGGTAGCGTTTCCAACTTTTCGCATTTTCGCCCGCTAACAACTGAACCGGGGGTAAATTTTTTTTACATCCTGACGCAAGTAAAACAATAACAACTAAGGCAGTTATCGGCTTCATAACACGGGTTTGGTCTTTAAACAAGTTACTATTTCTTCCATTTGATAGAACAGCCAACAGCTTTGGTAAAGCTTACTTCTACAGGTTTGCCTTGCAGTAATGCATCAACAGCATTCTCAGCATACTTTTCTGTAACTGCTTTCTCGTCATCACTATTGTTATCAATGGCTCCTGTATATTTTACTATCAAATCTTTACCTTCTCGCTGCAGAATAAAAACATCGGGTGTTTTGGTGGCCCCAAAAACATGGGCAACCTGCTGCGTTTCATCATGTAAATATGGGAAAGTGAATTTTTTCTCTTTAGCACGCTTCTTCATGTTTTCAAAATTATCGTCCGTATATTGCTCTGCATCATTTGGGTTAATGGCTAATACAGGGAACCCTGCTTTTTCATATTTCTTGTTCAAAGCATTTATCCTGTTTTCATACTTCTTCGAAAACGGACAATGGTTACAGGTGAAAATGATAATAAACCCTTTGGCCTCTTTATAGTTGGCCATTGACACCAGTTTGCCATCAATGTTTTTAAGTTGAAAATCATCAGCTATTTCACCCACATGGTACCCTTGGTGTTTAAATGCAGTAAGCGTTAATAAAAAAGAGAATAGCACAATCGTTTGTTTCATAGTATTTATTTTTTGAGTTGAATAATGGTATCCAGTTGCGCGCCAGTGATTTCGCCTTCGTGAAATAAAACCTTCTTGCCGTTTTTGAAAAATAAAGTTGCAGGTATTGAGCCGGTCCATTCTTTTTCAATCTGGTCAATCCAGTTGTTAGGGTTGCCCGCATCTAACAAAAGCACTTCCGTTTCGATACCTCGTTTGGCTATGAACTTATCTACTGCCGCCTTTTCCTTTACAGAATTTAAGCTTACAAAAACCACTTTCACATTTTGGTCTCTCCATTTTTGGTTAGCAGATTCAAAGCAGGGCATTTCTTCTACACATGGTTTACACCAGGTTGCCCAAAAATTTATCACGTAAAGGGTGTTGTTTTCTTGCTGCGTTATTTGCATCAATTGCTGAAGCGAAACTACCCGAACAGTGTTGGCAGCAAAAAGAGAAGCTATAAATAGATGAACAAGTAACATGGTTCAATAATAGTTTTGAATCAAATACAGGCTTCACAAAATATTTTAACGGCAAAACGTTTAAACAACACAATTTCCTAAAGCCGAAATCAAAGATATCTTCGCCCGCCAATGAAAAATTTCAGGTTACCGGTTTTATCGCTTGCGGCTTCTACTATGCTTGTTGTTTGGCTGTTTATATCCGGCTGCGAAACACCAGAAAAAGTATTGAAGTCAAATGATCTTCAATACAAAAAAACCAAAGCTACCTATTGGTACAACAAGAAAGAGTATTTCAAGTGCATCCCAGTCTTAGAAGAACTCATAGGCTTGATGAAAGGCCGCGAAAGTACTGAAGAGTTCTACTACATGTATTGCAACGCTAACTACATGCAGGGAGACTACATGATTTCTGCTTATCATTTCAAAAATTTTTACGACCTCTATCCTAACGGTGCTTGGGCTGAAGAGTGCCTATACATGCAGGCCAAAAGTTACCTGATGTTATCACCTAAACCCGACCTCGATCAAACTTACACCTATAAAGCACTGGATGCCTACCAATTTTTCTTTAGCATGTTTCCAGATAGTAAGTACTTAAACGAAAGTAACGCAGCAGTTACAAAACTTCGGAAAAAGTTGGAGAAAAAAGCACTAAATGCTGCCGAACTTTACTATAAAACCGAAAACTACAAAGCAGCAGCGGCATCGTATGAAAGCATTTTAGTCAATTTTCCAGATATAGAAGAAAGTGAAAAGGTGAGCTACATGGTGGTAAAGTCGAGATACAAATACGCTCAGAACTCAATTCCATCAAAAAAAGCAGAGCGTTTTAATAATGTAATTGCCAGTTTCAACGATTTTAAATACAAGTTTGCAGGAAGTAAATTTCTAGAGGATGCACGCAAAAACGAACAACAATCGCATTTTATGGCGGTGCATGCAGCTTTTGAATGGGCAGAAATAGCCCCGCTCGAAGACCGCGAACGCTGCTTAAACATAGCGTTTAGCGAAGCAAAGGCTCAATTGCCATCACTAGTCGACAAAAAAGAAACTGAAACGGTAAACAAATGGGTAGAGAAGGGGCACTTTTTGGTGGTAAAAAACAATTATCTGATTAGCGAAGAGAAAAAGAGTAAGGATAAACTTCCGTGGTTACAGCAAACTGTGAAAACTTATTATACCTTTGTCGACCGTTTTCCACAAAGCCGTTACGGAAAAGAGGCAGAACGAATTTTCAATCATTCAAACGAACAGATTAAAAAATTAAAATCTAATGGATAAGGTTAAAAAAATTAAGATGAGCCAAATTAACCCGCTAATTGAAACCCAGAATTTGGAAGCTATGGCGCGTAAATCAGGCAACGTGTATCAGTCTATCTATACAATTAGCCGAAGAGCTAACCAAATAGCAAAAGACATTAAAGAAGAACTACACTCAAAACTCGAAGATTTTGCATCTAGCACTGATAACTTAGAAGAGATTCATGAAAACCGTGAACAAATTGAAATTTCGAAGTTTTACGAAAAATTACCCCATGCCACTATTTTAGCTACTAAAGAATTTCAGAACAACGAAATTTTGGTGCGCGAAATAGAAGAGCCAGCAGCCAACTAAATTTTGCTCTATGAGCAAATTAAAAGGCAAAAAAATAGTGTTGGGTGTTTGTGGTTCAATAGCCGCATATAAATCAGCCATATTGGTTCGCCAGTTAGTAAAAGCCGGAGCAGAAGTGAAAGTTATTCTCACTGCTTCGGCTTCTCAGTTTATTACGCCACTTACCCTATCAACTCTTAGCAAAAATCCGGTGATTGAAGATTTTACAACCGAACACGGCAACTGGAATAACCACGTAGATCTTGGTTTATGGGCAGATGCTATGGTTATTGCACCAGCTTCAGCAAACACTTTAGCTAAAATGGCTAACGGTTTTTGCGATAATATGCTACTCGCTGTGTATCTCTCTGCAAAATGCCCCGTATTTTTTGCCCCTGCTATGGATTTAGACATGTGGAAACACAAAGCCGTAATCCACAATGTAGACTTACTGATGAGTTATGGAAACATTCTTATTCCTGTAGAAAATGGCGAACTCGCCAGCGGACTAGTTGGCGATGGCAGAATGGCTGAGCCCGAGAACATACTCCAACACCTTCTAGACTATTTTAGGTAAATAAATGTTTGGGTAGGTTTCGCCAAACATTGACCCTGCTCTATAGGGGCAAATAAATAGTTAGTCTGCTTCGAAGATTGTTTCAGCGGCTTGAAGTGATACGAACAACAAAAAAGTTCGCTCTTATACAATTCATTTTACATTAGCCCCCTCTTTAAAAAATTAGCATGAAACGCGAAGACATCGAAAAATTACTTGGAGAAGAAAAAGCCAGTTATCTTCTTAACCACCAATGTAAGACAATCAGCAAAGAACAACTTCACTTACCCAGTAAGAAGTTTATAGATACTATTTGGAAAGACAGCAACCGAAATATTCAAACGCTTAGAAACCTTTCACTAATTGCTGACAGTGGCCGCTTAGGTGGCACGGGGTATGTTTCAATACTACCTGTTGACCAGGGCATAGAACACAGCGCAGGTGCATCATTTGCACCTAACGTGCCCATGTTTGACCCTGAAAATATTATTAAACTCGCTATTGAAGGAGGTTGCAACGCTGTGGCCACAACCTACGGTGTGCTTGGTATAGTAGCACGTAAATACGCTCACAAAATACCGTTTGTGGTTAAAATTAATCACAACGAGTTTATAAGTTACCCTAACTCGTTCGACCAAATAATGTTTGGAACTATTAAAGATGCCTGGAACATGGGAGCTGCCGCAGTAGGGGCCACCATTTACTTTGGTAGCGAAGAATCTAAGCGCCAGATTGTAGAGGTTGCAAAGGCATTTGAATACGCTCATGAGTTAGGTATGGCTACAATTTTGTGGTGCTACACCCGTAATTCAGCGTTTAAAACAGCAGAGAAAGATTATCATGTATCTGCCGACCTAACCGGTCAAGCTAATCATTTGGGAGTTACCATCCAAGCCGACATCATTAAACAAAAATTGCCCGAAAACAACGGGGGCTACACAGCCATCAACTTTGGTAAAACCCATAAAAAAGTTTACAGTGAGTTAACTACTGACCACCCTATTGATCTTTGTCGTTATCAGGTAGCTAACTGCTACATGGGTCGCGTGGGGTTAATAAACAGTGGTGGCGCATCAAGTGGTGCTACTGACTTAGCTGAAGCGGTGGCAACGGCCATAGTAAACAAGCGAGCAGGAGGTATGGGGCTAATAAGCGGAAGAAAAGCATTTCAACGTCCGCTAAAAGAGGGTGTTGCATTGCTGAACGCAATTCAGGATGTTTACCTTTGTAAAGAAGTTACCATAGCATAGACATTACCTTTTCACTTTAGACAGTGTTAAACCAACACAGGTAAACATGACTGATGAAAAAGTTCCCTGGTGGAAACGATTCCGTAAGGGAGTACATACCTCTACCGAAGAAAAAAAGGAAACTCCTGAAGGAGTATGGCATAAGTGTGGAAACTGTAAAGCCACTATGCTGGCAAATAAGTTTACAGATAATCTCAGCGTATGCCCAGAGTGTGGTTATCATGAAAAAATAGATGCAGCCGATTATTTCAAACTGATTTTTGACGGAGAAAAATTTACTGAACTTTTCGATGATTTAGTGCCTAAAGATGTATTGCATTTCGTAGATCTTAAACCCTATCAGGATAGAATAGAAGAAACCATTGATAAAACCGGATTGCACGAAGCCATGCGTGTAGCAACGGGCACTTGTAATGATTTCCATCTTACTGTTGCAGCTATGGATTTTCGCTTTGTAGCGGGGAGTATGGGATCGGTAATGGGTGAGAAAATTGCCCGCGCAATAGACTACTGCATACAGCACAAAACGCCTCTGATTATTATATCAAAAAGTGGTGGAGCAAGAATGCAGGAAAGCGCATTTTCACTTATGCAAATGGCCAAAACTTCAGCTAAACTTAATCAACTGGCAGACGCAAAAATTCCTTATTTCAGCCTAATGACCAACCCTACTACCGGTGGCGTTACCGCTTCGTTTGCTATGTTAGGCGACTTCAATATTGCTGAGCCGGGGGCGCTCATAGGTTTTGCAGGCCCACGCGTAATTGAAGAAACGATCAAGAAAAAACTCCCTGAAGGATTTCAAACATCAGAGTTTCAATTAGAAAACGGATTTCTTGACTTTATAGTGGAACGAAAAAATCTGAAAGAGAAGTTAGCTACACTACTTTCTCTTCTTACAAACTAAAATTACTTTATGCAGGTGCTAAACAACAAAGCCAATCGCCTGTTTATTGGCCTTGCAGCGTTTTTTCTTACTAATGCATTAGTAGCCGAATTTATGGGGGTGAAAATATTTTCACTAGAAAACACCCTTGGCATTTCTACATTTATATTCAACATTTTTGGTGAGCGTATAGAGGGGTTTAGCTTAACGTGCGGCATTATACTGTGGCCTTTTGTGTTTATTATGACCGATATAATCAATGAATATTTTGGACCCAAAGGCGTAAGGTTTCTATCCATACTGGGAGCATGTATGATAGCTTACGCTTTTGTAATGCTAACTTTGGCTATGAATACATCCCCTGCCCCGTGGTGGATTTACACTTCTGAATTCGGAAAGGAAATGAACTATGAAAACGCTTACGATGCTGTCTTCGGTCAAGGCACCAACATTATAGTGGGCTCTATTCTGGCATTTATCATAGGACAGTTTGTAGATGTTACTGTTTTTCATTGGGTAAAACGCAAAACGGGAGAAGGCAAAATATGGCTACGCAGCACCGGATCAACCGTAGTATCTCAGTTAATAGATACATTTGTGGTGTTGTTTTACGCTTTCTATTTTTCAAAAATTGGCAAACCCGAGCAACAGTGGAATATACCCTTAATACTAGCAGTAGGCTCAGTTGGCTATCTATATAAATTCTTAATGGCTTTGCTTATGACCCCCTTAATTTACATTGCCCATGGCTTTATTGAAAGCTACTTGGGTGAAGAACTGGCAAAAGCGATGAAAAAAGAAGCATTGTCCAATTCTTAATTATGAAGTTGCAAGGGTAGTTTCACCAATTATAAGATAACATTACCCCTTAACGAAAGTTGATAATTACATTACTTCAACTTTCCATTCACCGGAGAAGTGTTGGCGCAAATACTACGTGCGTTTCTTGTTGCGGCTGTATTCCCGGAACGAGATCATTTTTTGCTGTCCGGCATCCCATAAGTTGGCTTGCACCGTTTTTAAGCTCTGCCAAAAAGTAATGGTGTTTGTATGTTTCTCAAAAACCGGATTCTCTCGGTGAACTCGTGCTAAGTTGTAATTCGGAATAGCGGGCGAAAGATGGTGTATGTGATGATAGCCAATATTACCGGTTAGCCAATGCCCTATCCAAGGTAGCTTATAATAGGTACTTCCTTTCATAGCTGCAACCACATAATCCCAATTTTCTTTTCCACTTTTATAAACATGCTCATATTGATGCTGGATGTAAAAAAACCAGAGAGCATACGTTCCAAAAAAAAGCAGATTGATAAACTGCACTACCAAAAATCTACCCGGGCTTAAAAGGTATGCTAACCCAGCATACAACACCAAAAACAACACATTACTAAGGGCTACATTTTTTCGCACCTTCTTAAAATAATCAGTATTTAAAAAGGCAAAGCGATTATAGATTACAACATATATAAAACCGCCTATAGTGAATAGATAAAACGGATTTCGATAAATGCGGTACCACAACTTCTGTTTCCAGCTGAGTGCAGCATAGGTTTCTGTGGTTAAACACTCAATATCACCAATATCGGTAAATTCTAATTGCCCGTTGTGAGCATGATGAAAACTGTGATTTTTGGCCCAATACTTATACGGAATTAGAGTACAAACGCTACACACAGTTCCAATAATGTCGTTAGCAATTCGGCTTCTTGTAAAAGAACTATGCCCACAATCGTGCTGAATAATAAAAATTCGACCTAAGATAAACCCGTTAAGTATAGCCACCAACGCAGAAAGCCAAACAGACTTATCATACAAATAAAATTGTAACACAAGTAAAGCAACATAAAAAGCAAAACTGTTCGCCAGTTGAATTACCGCGTCCTTAGTGCTTGGCACTTGATACTTCTTTACGATAGATCTCCAGTTTTTAAGGTCATCTAAGAGTTGTTCGCGGTTAAAAGTGGCCATAAGTTGCATTTAATTTGAGGCGGCAATGATAATTGTTCTATTATCACGCTAATACATTTTTTCGCCAATTTGCTACATTTTCGGGCTACACAGGCCACTTTGCAAATTCAAGAGTCTATTAACTGATGCGTATCAATTTCTTTTCCACCACATTTGCAACTCTCGTCCTAAAATCTATTTTTGCCGTCCCTTAAAATAAAATAGGGTAACAAAACACACCAAAATGGGTCAAAAAACAAGTCCGATTTCTAACCGCCTCGGAATAGTACGTGGCTGGGACAGCAACTGGTATGGTGGCAAAGATGCCGCTCAAAAACTAGTGGAAGATGAGAAAATACGCAAGTATCTGAATGCCCGTATAAACAAGGGCGGTATTTCGCGTATTGTTATTGAGCGCACTATGAAAAGAGTAACGGTAACTATTCACACCAGCCGCCCAGGAATAATTATTGGTCGCGGTGGTACTGAAGTTGACCGCTTAAAAGAAGAATTGAAAAAACTGACAGGAAAAGATGTTCAGATAAATATTGCAGAAATCCGCAGACCTGAACTAGAGGCAGCTATTGTAGGCGAAACCATTGCAAAGCAATTAGAAGCTCGTATTAACTACCGCAGAGCAGTTAAAATGGCTATTGCTTCAGCTATGCGTATGGGTGCAGAAGGAATTAAAGTTCGAGTGGGTGGACGTATTGGCGGAGCAGAAATTGCCCGTACCGAAGAATATAAACAGGGCAGAACACCACTTCATACGTGGAGAGCTGATATTGATTATGCCATTTCAGAAGCTCAAACAGCGTATGGCAAAATTGGTATTAAGGTGTGGGTTTGTCGTGGCGAAGTTTATGGCAAGCGTGACCTTACCGGTGCTTTGGCTGTAGAGCAAAAAGAAGAAAAACGTCAACCCAAAGGAAATCTTAGCGGAGGCAGGCGTCCTAGAAAAGAAAACAACAACTAATTTTTTAAGCAAGTAAATCTGTATAGAAATGTTATTACCTAAACGGACCAAGTTCAGAAAAACCCAAAAAGGTCGTGTTGCTGAAACAACACAGCGCGGTCATGAAATTGCTTTTGGAACATACGCACTTAAATCACTCGAAAGCGGCAAAATAAGCAATAAGCAGATAGAGGCTGCTCGTGTTGCCTTTACTCGTTTCATGAAACGTGAAGGAAAAGTTTGGATTCGCATATTTCCTGATAAACCAATTACCCGCAAACCGTTAGAAGTACGTATGGGTAAAGGTAAAGGTAACCCGGAAGGTTGGGAAGCACCAATTCAAGCAGGCAGAATTATATTTGAAGTAGATGGAGTAAGCCGTGAAGTAGCAGCAGAAGCAATGATGCTGGCGGCTCACAAAATGGGGGTTAAAACAAAATTTATTACCCGCAGAGATGCTGTTGAAGCATAATTGCATAAATAGTTAATACCAATTACAATGGGAGCTAACAAAAAATTAAATCAGGAAGATATTAAGCAATATGTTACCGAAGACTTAGTGGCAAAAATTGCTGCTGATTCTGCTGAATTAAAACGCATGGAATTTAACCATGCTGTAACCCCGCTGGATAATCCGTTGAGCATTCGTGCAAAACGCAAAGATATTGCTCGTTTGAAAACCGAATTGACAAAACGCAACAAAGCTTAATAGCCATGGAAAGAAATCTAAGAAAAGAAAGAATTGGTATCGTAACCAGCGATAAAATGGATAAAACCATTACTGTTTCTATTGAAAGAAAAATGAAACACCCTATCTATGGTAAGTTTGTAAAAACAACCAAGAGTTTTAAAGCACATGACGAAAAGAATGATGCCAAACAAGGTGACACCGTTAAGATTAGCGAAACTCGACCTTTAAGCAAAACTAAACGTTGGAGATTAGTAGAAATAGTAGAAAAAGCCAAGTAGTAATTATAATAGTCAAGTTGAATAACTTGTCAATAACCATTAACCTAACATAACATGTTACAGCAAGAATCAAGAGCCAACGTAGCCGACAACAGCGGTGCGAAAGAAGTATTGGTTATTCGCGTATTAGGAGGTTCTAAGCGCAGATATGCCAGCATAGGCGATAAAGTAATTGTGAGTATTAAAAAAGCTATACCGACAGGAGGAGCTAAAAAAGGAACAGTATCAACTGCCGTGGTGGTTCGTACTACCAAAGCTGTTCGCAGAAAGGATGGATCTTACATTCGTTTTGATGATAATGCTGTGGTATTGCTAAACGCTCAGGATGAGCCAAGAGGAACTCGTATTTTCGGACCGGTAGCCCGCGAACTTCGCGATAAACAGTTTATGAAAATTATTTCATTAGCCCCTGAAGTGCTGTAATAATTAACCGTTAGAAAAACAAAAAGAAATCAGATGAAATTTCATGTAAAGAAGAATGATGAGGTTATAGTAATTGCCGGTGACGATAAAGGCAAAAAAGGACGTGTAATAGATGTTGACCGTGCTAAAAGCCGTGTATTTGTAGATGGCGTTAACCTTAACAGTAAGCACACTAAACCAAACGCTAAGAATCCAAATGGGGGTATTGTAAAAACCCCAGGTTCAATTCATGTTTCGAATGTGCAATTGATCTCAGATGGTAAAGCTACCCGGGTTGGCCGCAAAGAAGAAAAAGGAAAAACTGTTCGTGTTTCTAAAAAGACAGGAAAAATTATTGACTAACACAACAAGAAGTTGACAAAGAGAATGCCTTTCGAAAAATCGGAAGGCATTTTTGTTTATGTGAAGAAATGCAAAAAATTCCGTGAACTAATAATTTCTTACTTATTGGCTTTGTTTTTGAAAACCAGCTACTACATTTGTTTAACTAAACCAAAAAAAACAACATTATGAAAAAGACCATGTTACTCGTAACGGCAATTATCTCTGCCGGATTCCTGTTTGCTCAGGATGCACAAATTCCAGATTTTAAAAACACGCCAATGCTGGTTAAAGCTGACGGATCTCTTGGCCGTTTAGAGAAACCTACAATTGAAGTAAAATCAAAATCTAAAGGATTTAGCTATGGCGCAAGCGTAGTTACTTTCTTAAATATCCTTGGAGGCAACTCGCCTGTTAAAATAGATCCGGCTGAGGCAAGTTTCATTATCAAATTAAATGATGCTGAAACAGATCCTGAAGGATATTTGTACATTACTAAAGTTATTGTTTCAAGAGATACTCGTGAATTAGAGTTAGCGCAATCAGCTTCAGTTGGTGCATCCATGTTTGGTGGCGGCAAAGGTAAGTCGGTTCAGCGCGATGATATCAAAGCTGAATTTACCAAAGTAGCACCCGGTGTTTACAAGTTCATACCTTCTACACCACTTACTCCGGGTACAGAATGGGGTATTGTATTACCTGGTAACGTAGCCTATTGCTTCTCAACTACCGGAACTGCTCCTAAAAAGAAGTAGTATAATCACAATAATTTTTCAGGAAGCCGTCTCAAAACTAATTTGAGGCGGTTTTTTTATGTAAGAACTGCACTAATGAAAAAGGCTCGTGAAAGTTGCAATACTATATTTGGCGCACAAAAATGAACCTCCATACAATGAAAAATACTTTGTTTTTAGTTATTACAGCGGCTATAAGTATTGTTTCCTGCAATAATTCTCCTGCTCCTAAAGTAGATGCTGAATTTGAAAAACAACTTCAAGAAAAATTTATTAATGCCAAAGAGGGTGAAGTTATAGAGTTACCCGAGGGAACGTTTACACTAAACCGTTCATTAATTTTAGATGGTGTAAAAAACATAACCATAAAGGGTAAGGGTATGGACAAAACAATACTATCTTTTAAAGGGCAAAAAGATGGGGCTGAGGGTCTTCGAATAACAGCAGACGGTATTGTGCTCGAGGATTTTTGTGTACTCGATGCAAAGGGTGATTGTATAAAAATTCAAGATGCAACTAACGTTACATTTCGAAGAATAAAAACCGGTTGGACATCATTGCATGACACAAAAAACGGATCGTATGGCACTTACCCTGTAGCGTGTACAAATGTTTTGATTGAAAACTGCGAAGTGTTTGGTTCGGCTGATGCTGGCATTTATGTTGGTCAGTCGAAAAATATTATAGTTCGAAAGAATAACGTTCATGATAATGTAGCTGGAATTGAAATCGAAAATAGTACTGATGCTGACGTGTACGACAACATCTCTACTAACAATACTGGTGGTGTTTTAATATTTGACTTACCCGACCTGCCTGTAAAAAACGGAAGCCGTTGTCGCGTATTCAACAATAAAATAACCAACAATAATGTACCCAACTTTGGAGTTAAAGGAACCACGGTTGGTGAAATTCCTGCAGGTACAGGCATTATAGTTATGGCTACTAATCAATGCGAAGTGTTTAATAACGAGATATCCGGTCACAATACTGTTAGTGCTGCCATTGTTAGTTATCTAGCACTAGCACGCCCTTTTAAGGACAGCATTTATGACCCGTACTGTGGTGGAATTTACTTTCATGATAACAAGATAATGCGCGGAAGTGGTGCTACAGATCAAAATGTGTTGTTTGGAAAAATGTTTGCCGCCATGTTTGGCGACAAAGTGCCTGATGTTGTGTTTGACGGTGCCGTGAACCCCAACTACTATAACCCTGATGGAAGTTTAAAAGAAGATCAAAAGATTTGCATTAGTAATAACGGACAAATTACTTTCAGCAATATGGATTTGATAAACAAAGGCAAGAATAAGAATGCTGACATCAGCAAATTCAACTGCAACTCTACTCTGTTAGGTGAAGTAAAATTGAATTTATAAAAAGCTTTTTCATCGTAATTCAAAACTTGCTACCATAAAATAGAAGCAGTTGTTTTTAAATTTATGAAAACGTTCCTTAGAACTTTCACAGATTAATTTACTTGAACAATTATTGGTTCGCGCAAGTTTCTCTTAAAACATTGCAGGACAATGCCCCGGCTTTGGCTTCTTGCTTGCACATCCCTGATACATTAACGAAATTTCGGGAGCGCCTACTGAGTTCGATGCTGGTAGGAGTTTCGAAATATTTATGTCATAACTCAATCCGCAGCTAAAGCCCTTTACATCTATACGGGTACTAACAATTACAGCATCGAGCAATCCTCTATACTGAACACCAAAATGCAGCGCTGTTTTCATTGATTTTGTGTTGCTACCCAGTGCTGTTTTGAAGTTGCACCCAACATTAAACTGATAGGCTGCACCTTGTACCAAAACCAAAAAATTGGGCATAATGGTTAAACGTTTGCCAACCGGCACAGCCGCTCCTCCGTGTAGTGTTATCTTCATGCTCAGTCTTTCATTACCCGTAGTAGATGAGTTTTGTGTATTTGGGTAAAATGAAATTTTGGGCTGGTTAAGATGCGCAAGAGCAAAACCTATGTATAAATTGGTTTCTTTTTTGGTCAAGGCGCTGTATAGTAACCCAAAACCTGCATCACCGTACATTACACGTGTTCTTCCAAAACTTTCCCGAATTCCGTTAGGATCCACCGTTCCATTAATTTGATCGTACTGTGAATCAAAAGTTGCTTTTGATGGGTTTATGCTTCGATGATTAAAAGAACCTTGAATACCCGCAGAAATCTGCATGGTTCCCTTTCTGTTTAACATAAAATGATAGGCAAAAGAAAGATCTACTCTGTTCGAATTAAAATTTAAATCGCCTGCCTGATCGCTGAAAAATGATAGGCCTAATCCTGCAAAGCTGTTGTACTTGGTTACTTTGCCAATAGCCATATCGGCACCACCAGCAAATGTCCGGTATGTATTTCCGGTAGAAACTGTTAGCCACTGTGTTCTGAAATTAGCGTAAATACGATAGTCACATGCATTCATTCCGGCCAAAGCAGGGTTTAACATGAGAGGCGATGCATTGTACTGAGATAGGTGTACATCCTGAGCTTTTGTTTCCACAAACAAAAGCAAGATTACAGCCATTTGTAAAATTCTTTTAATCATAGTCATCTTTTATCTTACTAAAGTAATGTTGCCACTTCCAGATACAGTTTCATTGTTTATACACTCGATTTCGTATGTATAAACGAATACTGCCGGATTTAGTTTCTCTCCGTTTCTATCGTTTCCATCCCAACCCCAGCGCGGCTCATTTGGCTCACCGTTAGTTGTTTCAAACACTAACTTACCCCACCGGTCAAACACCCGGAAATAATTAATTCGAGTAGCAGCCATTCCACGTATCATAAATACATCGTTTAATCCATCACCATTGGGGGTAAATGTATTGGGCACAAATATTATGCTGCCATTGCAGTTGTTTAGCACTTCGATAGTAACTGACGCGCTATTTTGGCAAACGATGCCGTCCATGCCATAGTAAATTGTGGCAGTATATGTAGTAGTAGCACTAGGTATAGCTATTGGATTCGGACAATTGCTACAGTCGAGCGTTTCGCTTGGTGTCCAAATAATACTATCAATTTGACCCGGGTATTGAGATGTAAGGTTTGAACTCAATCCTAAAACGATTTGGTCGGGGGTAGCATCTACCTCAATAGGAATTGGTTGAATTACGCGAACAGTGAACGTATCACTTGCAGAGCTACAAACTCCATTAACAGCAGTTACCACATACGTTATTGAAGCTAACGGGTTAACAGTTACGCTCGGTGAATTAGGGTCGCTAATCCAAACATTCGGTGTCCAAGTTATATTATCGAAAACACCATCTACAGTGTAGTCGAGCGAAGTGCCTAAGCACATGGTAGTGTCTCCCGGGTAAATTACTAACTGTGAAAGCGAATCGGTAAACACTGTCTTAACCACCGTGTCAGTACAACCATTCAGGTCAGCAACCACTAACTGCACATCGTGGTAGCCGGGGTCAAAATCAAATGTAGTGTTGCAGTTTGTGTCAATAGTTGGAACTGGTGCTCCAACCCAAATCAACCATTCACAAGCACTTATGATTGCATCACCAGGTGTACTGGTACTGGCCAATGGCATTACCTCGTCTTCACATGATGTACTCCAACTGAAATTAGCCACCGGGTTTTCGTTGATTGTAACGAGAACCTGAGTGGAATCGTGACACCCATTTTGGTCGGTAATTTCCAGTTCTACACTGTAGTTAGAATTGTATGGCGGAGTAAAGAAATGGCACCCCGGTGTTGAAGAGGTGGAACTTCCTTGATTAGGGCCGTAGCTCCATTGCCAATTGCTTATTGGCGAAGCAGAACCGGTTGATAAGTCGGTGATACAAATAGGTTCTGAAGCACAAATCACCGTATCATTTAAACTAAACGCGGCTGTAGGGCTGGCATGTATCAACACCGAATGAGAGGCAGTATCGAAGCAACCATTGTCATCAGTTACTGTTTGTAAAATTGTAAAGACTCCGGAAGTGGTATAAAATCTACATGGATTCGGGTTCGAACCAGATATTGGCGGTGTTGCATCGCCATAGTCGTAGATCCACGAAGTAAGTGTTCCATTGTTGTTTGTGGTTTGATCTGTAATGCAAACATTATTTTCAGTACAGAAACTGCTTCCTACACTAAAACCGGCAAAAACTTGGGCTGTTGAGAGTGCAACAGTGTCAGTATCGCTGCAGCCGTAAGTATCGCTTACAATAAGAACCAGTGTTGTGTCAACGGTAATATTTATAGTGGGGTTACATATATTAGGGTCAGAAACTAAACCTGATGGACTCCATAAGCAATTTGTGCTTCCTGATCCTTGTAGCTGTGTAGGATAGCCATAACAGACAAATTGGTCACCGCCTGCATCAGCTATGGGGTTATCTACCACTCGTATTACTTTGCTTGAATCGCAATCAGGGCAGCCGACACTGTCATATACGCACATAGTAACCCTATAAAGTCCACCTGCGCTATAACTGTGGCAAATATCGGGTGTGTTTGTTGTATCTATTTCCCCATCACCAAAATCCCAAACCCAGTAATCGGCCGATGTTAATGGATAAATCCAACTGCTGTCATGAAAACATGTTGGTGAGTTAGCACAAACTAATGTATCGTCTTGGGTATAGGCAGCTATTGGAAACTCAGGCACCACTACCACTACACTGGTAATAGAATCTACACAACCTAGATTACTCCAAATTCTTAAAATGGTTTGGTAACCACCGGGCTGTGAATAGTAATGGCAAGGGTTAGCGGTGGTATCAACAACACCGGAACCATCTCCAAATGTCCATTCCCTATGTATGGTATAGGACTGAGAGTCGGGTAGAGTGTACGTAGTAGCATCCTGAAAACAAACTGTGCCGTTTACACATACTCCATAGTTATTGAAGGTAAAGTTAACTACCGGTGAATCAACTAAGAGTGGTGTCGATTTTTCACGTAACACCTCGCAACCTGTAACATCGGCAAAAATTAGCTGGGGGTTGGCATTGCAGGTAATACAGAAAGGAACTCGTACGGTGTTTATTGTTGGGTTTGCTAAAGTTCCAATAGGTGTAATAGGATCTACCACTTCAAAACCTGCATTACAACCGTATATGAGTGTAAACTTACTGGCATTGTAAGTACTCACTGTAAAATCTACCGTATCCTTACAGGCACAAATACCCGGAAGAGGAGCGAATGTAAAATCACCGTATGGTCCACGGACTAAAATGGTGTCTATGGCAGACGTGTCCGAACACCCGTCATTAGATCGAGCTATTAATGAAACGTAATACGTACCTGGAGCACTGTATGTGTTTATGGCTGTTGGTAGTGCTGAGCCGGAGTTATCTCCAAAATCCCATGTTACACCCCCATCGGCATAAAGCGAGGTGCTCACAAAATTTAAAAGTTGTGGAGGCTCGGGACAATTTATTGTATCTACATCCACAGTTCCCTGAGCTACCGGGTATCCTATTCTCATAGGAAATGAATCAACAACAGTACATAAAGAGTTAGATGTGATATTTACGTATGCCAAATAATCTCCCGGAATAGTAACAGAAAAGCAAGGAAAGAATGAACTTGAATCGGTTCCGTTGATAAAGTTTGCGTTAGGTATATCCCAATCGAATTGTAAGGCTGGGCCCGTTGAGTTATTGACAATACATTGGGTTGACCCCGGGCACATAATGGTATCTACAGAATACGATAAGTTAACCGGAGCTGATACGATGATAGATTTGGTAATTGTACTTTGGCAGTTATAATCATTCTTTGCTACAAGAGTTACCTGATACGAGCCCGGTGCGGCATAAGCATGGCACGGGTTCTGTGTGCTGTCTGCAGGTGTACCATCGCCAAAATTCCATACCCATTGTGTAACACCACAGTTGGTATCAATAGAGGCGTCAAAAAAACAATAAGGCTCAGGGAAGCAAACATTATTGGTTGTAAAATCTGCATCAACTTTACAAACTCTTGCTGTTCCAAATACGGTATCAATACAACCTTGCGAGTCTCTGTTACGCATTCCCACTGTAAAAACACCAGGCGTTGAAAAAAACCATGGAACACAGGTGGCAGCACCACCAACCGGAATAAAGCCACCAACGCAGTTAAAATCCCACCGAGTAAAGGTTGGGTCTTGCGATGATGAAGTATTGCAATACTGCACCGTTGCCCCTGCACAAAATGCTGTATCTGCCGGGCTGAAACTAACTCCCTGACAGGATGTATTTATACTTATTTCTTTTTCATGCTGGCATCCGGATGAGCTATTAAACGCTGTAAGTACGATAGTGCATGTATCGCAAGGAGGGAAAACTTTCCATGGGTTGGTTGCTGTACTCGTAGTACCATCACACAAAAAATTCCAAACAAAACTTGTTGCACCCTTTGACTGATTAATAAAAAAGACTGTATCACCGGTCAAACAACCCGATGAGTCTTCAAAATCAGCAATAGGTGGGTAAACAGTAATTGGCTGCAAAAGTGTATCGCCAATACAGCTGTCCCGAAAGGTAATTATCTGAGTAATCATTAATCCGGTATCCTGATAAATGTGTTCGAAATCAGGTGAATAAAAAATTTGATCACCCGTACCATCTCCCCATATTACTTTTACAAAATCGAAACTGTCGCAGGAAACTGAAAACTCTACGGTGTCGGCTTCGAAACACATAGTTGTAGGGGATGCAGTAACCGAGCAAACAGGAGGTGTACCAGCACAGATTGTATCATTCAAGGTTACGCTATCTACACAACCGGTAGTAGTGGTAATTTTTAACCTTACATCATAACACCCAGGCACTGTAAAGCAACGTTTAATTGTATCCTGACAGCCACCCGGAATAACACTGTTCGGAAAACTCCAACAGACCGATGCAATAGGGTTTGAAGGTGGTATAACGGTGTAGTTGGTAATGTCATCAAAAGTTACACAAAAAGGGGCGCATGCCTTTGATTTATCGAAGCCCATTTTTGGATTAAGCTTTCTAACCTGAATGTAATTATTCTTGTAAAGGGTATCGCTACAAGTACCTCCTGACCCGGTTACAATCAACTGAACCGAACGATCTCCAAAACTTGAATAAGTGGTGCTGGCAACATTTGAGTTAGGTCCCGTATTAGGTGTGCCCCCCGGAAAACTCCAAGCATAAGTACAACCCGCACATGTAGCTGCGTTATAAGTTACTGTAACCGGAATCTTACAACTAAAGCTATCAGATGCAGTAAAACTGGCAACCGGTTTTTGTGAAGCCACTATTACCTGTTGGGTGTTTGTGTTAGAGCATCCGGGTCCAAATGAACCAAACGCACTCATAGTATAGGTACCAGGTGTATTAATGGTATAGCTTGCTGTTGGAGCAGTAGTAACCGGAAAACTTCCGGGGGTTAGTGTCCATCGCAAATCGGTTAATCCGGGGGTGGTATTCGTGAATACAACGGTTGCGGGCTCTTGACTGTTTACACAAATTGTGCTGAGAGTTTGCGTGTACGAAATTTGAGGAATGGTTCGTACACAAATAAAATCATCACGGGTAAAAGTATCGGAGCAGCCCGAAGGGTGTATAACAACCAGCGTAACATCGTAGCAGCTCTGATTATTGATAGGGAATGTATGCGTATAAGTTACTCCTGTATCGGTAGCAGCGTGCACTCCGTCTATGTACCAATTATACTGAAACGAAGGGTTGCTGTTGGCATTGGCTATAAAATTTACGGTGAGAGGGCCGGTAGCGCAGTTAGCCACGGCCGTGTCTGCTACAAAAAATGCCGTAGGAGGTTGAATAATATTTACTGCACAGTTGTACACGGTATCCTCGAAACATCCTAGACTGTTAAACACGGTAACACCAATATCCACACAACCGGCAGGGCATGCCAAGTAGCACTTTGTGTGAGGGAAAGTAGAAGGAGGAAAGTAGCTGGCAGTTCCGCAACCCTCATCAACTTCAACTGATGAAATAACACCGGAACCTGGTGTAGAATTATTATTGTAGGTAAAACAAAAGGGTTGGCAGCCTTCTAAAAGTGCGGGGGTGAAACTAAAATTGACGGTTGGTTTAGCTGAAACCACAATCACACACTTAGTAATACTGCATGTGTCACCATTGGCATTTCTGCTCCAGAGTCTAACGCAGTAGTTTCCTGCACATGAAGCCGCAAATGATAGTGTAGGATTCAGCCCATTAGGTGAGGTAAAGTTGCAGTTTGCCGGACCCGGACCTGTTACTGTCCACTGACGAGCCACCACAGGCGCTGAACTAGTTTCTGATGCCGTTGCTAGTATGATAAACGGAGCGCAGCCCGATGAGTCAGCTAAACTAAAATCACAAGTAATCTGGCTATACAAATTACAAACTGGCGCCAGAAGAAAGGCCAAGAACGCAACACGTAAAAATTTCATCAAGGAACTATGTTTTAGGGGATATGCTTAAGTTAACTAAAATGAAAATATCAATTTACTACTACTATAAAAGTTTAGACATAAAAAACTGAGGCTTCGTTGCAATACCATCATTCTTTTTGCATTTATACAAACATAATATTTGAGGCAAATAATGGAATCCACAAAAAATGTGTAGAGATAAATTCACAATAAGACAAGACCAATATGCTATTCATAACTAGTTTAGTGATATGATTTATGGCATTGCTTTACTGAGCAGCATTCCTCTACGAAATGAGGGTAGCCACCGCAGCGAGATGGTTTCTCAACTGCTGTTTGGTGACTGCTACGAAGTAATCTTACAACAAAACAACTGGCTGAAGGTACGTTGTGCGCATGATAACTATGAAGGGTGGATAGACGAAAATCAATACCACGAAATTTCACAAAAAGATTTTTCCGCAATTATTGATGATGATAGTGGCCTTTCCCTTGATTTAATTGGAAGTGTTAGCAATAGCCACCAATCCATACCGGTTGCCATTGGTAGTGTATTGCCCTTTTTCGATGGCATGAACTTAAAAATAGGTAAAGAGAAGTTTATCTATCACGGTCAGTCGGTACAACATGAAAGCAAAAACATTTCTCTTCTTGAGCGGGTGGCTATGCGTTACCTTAACTCACCATACTTATGGGGTGGGCGTTCGCCACTTGGTATAGATTGCTCAGGTTTTATGCAGGTGGTTTTCCGTTTTGCCAAAATTGAGCTTAAACGCGATGCTTATCAGCAGGCAGAGCAAGGCACTGTATTAAACTTTATTGAAGAAGCCCAACCGGGAGATCTTGCTTTCTTTGGCAACACCGAAGGTAAAATTATACATGTGGGCATGGTGCTGAAAGATCAACGTATTATACACGCCAGCGGAAAAGTTAGAATTGACAAACTCGACCATTTTGGCATTTACAATACTGATACAAAAAAATACTCGCACCAGTTAAAGCTGATAAAACGTGTAGTATGAGAAAGAGGATTGTAGTACTTACCGGGGCAGGAATAAGCGCTGAAAGCGGTATTAAAACCTTTCGCGACTCAGGAGGTTTGTGGGAAGAACACCGCATTGAAGACGTAGCTTCACCGGAAGGGTGGGCACGTAACCAAAAATTAGTTCTTGATTTTTACAACCAACGCAGAAAACAAATGCTGGAATGTGAGCCTAACCGGGCACACAAAGCACTAGCAGAATTGGAGCAGAAGTATGATGTAACTGTGGTTACACAAAATGTAGATAACCTGCACGAACGAGGCGGCTCCTCATGTATTATTCATTTGCATGGAGAACTACTGAAGGTTCGAAGCACTGCCGATGAAAATTTAGTTTACGAATGGCACAAAGATTTGACCCCGGCCGATAAATGTGAACAAGGCTCGCAACTTCGTCCGCATATAGTTTGGTTTGGCGAAGCAGTTCCGGAAATAGAACGCGCAGCGCAAGTGGTAAGCCATGCTGATATATTAATAGTAGTGGGCACTTCTTTAGTCGTATATCCGGCTGCAGGGTTGTTGCACTACACCAAATACGAAGCCAACAAATGGCTAATAGATCCAAACGATTTGTCACTGCCTCGTATTCCGAACCTCAAATTCATCAACGAGAAAGCAACAGTAGGTGTAGATTATCTGGTAAACTTGCTATTGTCATAGCCGGTTAAATCTGCCTTAGTAATTCCACAATTATCTTGGTCATTTTAGGTTCAGCTTCAGCAGCTTTTTTCAAAACAAAGTCGTGAGTTACTTTATCGGCTTTTTCGGGAGGGTAACCCATATCGCTGACCACAGAAATGGCAAACACCTCCATGCCGCCATGCCTGGCCACAACAACTTCGGGGGTAGTGCTCATACCTACCACATCGCCACCTATTATATGAAACATTTTGTATTCGGCAGGTGTTTCAAAAGTTGGGCCTTGCACACCTACATAAATACCCGTATGGCATGTAATGTCATTCTCCACAGCTATGGCTAATGCCTTTTTAACTAACATAGGGTTGTAAGCGTTATTCATGTTCGGAAAACGAGGGCCAAGTTCTTCGTAGTTCTTTCCTCGTAGTGGATGCTCCGGTTGCAGATAAATATGGTCGGTTAAAATCATTAAATCGCCAACTTCAAATGCCGGATTCATACCACCGGAGGCATTTGATACCAGCAGCGTATGCACCCCTAAAGCTTTCATTACCCGAACAGGAAATGTTACTTCCTGCATACTGTAGCCCTCATAATAATGAAAACGCCCACTCATGGCAACAATGTTCTTGCCGCCTAATTCGCCAAAAATTAAACTACCGCTATGGCCCTGAACCGTTGATACAGGAAAATTCGGGATTTCTGAATAAGGAATTTTTACATGTTCCGATATTTCATTAGTCAGATTGCCAAGGCCGGATCCTAATATTATTCCGAACGGATAATTGTTATTGACTTTTGAACTCAGAAATACTTTTGTCTCTTCAATTTTATCTAATAAGCTCTTCATAACTACTGTGATAATTTTGATTTTATATGCTCGATGTACTGCACCATATCCGCGTTAAACATGTCCGCATCATTATCTAAGAATTCAACGGCAATAGGCAGAACAAACAAATCAAGCTTATTCAGCACCAGCCACTCAGTGAACTCTTCTAATCGTGCAGCATCCTTTTCGGTGGTAACAATAATCTTTTTTGAGTTGCCCAGGTTTTTGAATGTTTCGCGTATGGCATCTAAATCAAACAGGTCGAACCGGTGGTGATCTTTATACTCGCGCACATACAGGTTTTGCACTCTAGACTCAAGGTATGTTTTCAACGCTTTATTTCGGGCAATACCGCACACCAGCAATACATCGGTACTCTTATCTAACTCAATTCTAAAATTCGGATTGTAAAAAGAATACAGAGGCGAATAAGTTATTCGGCTGAAATAAACTTTCTGGTATGCGAATGGTTTCAGTTCAGCCAGTATATTTTGTTGCTCCGACTTACTTAATGATTCAGGGCACTTGGTTACAACTATTATGTCGGCACGGTGATAGTTGTGTTTATGTTCGCGCAGCCAACCTGCGGGCAGTAGTTCATCGCGGGTAAATAAATTATCATGCTCTGTAAGCAGTACACAAAGCCCCGCCCTAATAGCACGGTGCTGAAACGCATCATCTAAAAGTATTACTTCCGTATCGGGCTGTTCGTGCAAAATTCTTGGAAGTGCCAGTACGCGGTCTTCGCCCACAGCCACTGCCACCTCCGGAAACTTCTTCTTAAACTGCCTTGGCTCATCGCCTATTTGTAAAGCAGAGGTTGTAGAAGATGCTAACAAAAACCCGTGCGATGCTCTGCCGTAACCACGGCTGAGTGTAGCTACTTTATATGTGTACTGCAAATGGCGAAGCAGATACTCTATATGTGGTGTTTTACCTGTGCCCCCGGCTGACAGATTTCCAATGCTTATTACCGGAAAGTCGAAACGGACTGACTTAAAGACTTTTTTATCATACAGGTAATTGCGCAGCCAAACACCGGCACCATACAACAGCGATAAAGGGTAAAGAAAAATTTTAGAGAGTAAATTGATAACGCTTCTGTTTCTGCCAAAATTATTTCTTTGAATCACAAATTCTATTTATGAAAATAAAAGACCTTACCTCCTACTTAGAAACACTGGCTCCTTTAGCTTATCAGGAATCGTATGATAACTGTGGTTTGATAGTGGGCGATGTTCATTCAACGGTAAAAAAAGTGCTGATTACTTTAGATGCTACCGAGGAGGTGATAGACGAAGCCATACGTGAAAAATGCCAACTGGTGGTGGCTCACCACCCCATAGTATTTGGCGGATTAAAAAAGCTGAACGGAAAAAACTATGTAGAGCGCACAGTTATTAAAGCTATAAAAAACAATATCGGCATCTATGCCATTCATACCAATTTAGATAATGTGTTTCATGGTGTTAACGCCAAAATATGCGAACGGCTGGGCTTAACCGATTGCGAAATTTTGCTACCCAAAAAACAACTACTCAAAAAGCTGTACACGTTTATACCTGTAGCCGATTTTCAACGGGTTTCAAAAGCCGTGTTTGATGCCGGTGCCGGGCACATTGGCAACTACAGTGAAACCGGTTTTAGTGTACCGGGCACCGGAACCTTCAGGGGCAACGAAAAGTCGAACCCGGTAGTGGGCAAAAAAGGGGTGCTTGAAAAAGCCGAAGAAATTAGGTTCGAAACTATTTTTCCGGCTGTGGCAGAACAAAAAGTAATAGCAGCCCTGCTGGCATCACACCCTTACGAAGAAGTAGCCTTTGATATAGTTGCTCTCGATAACACTTTTCAACATGTAGGAAGCGGTATGGTAGGTAACCTGACCCCCTCCATAGCCGAGTCTGTGTTCTTAAAATCATTGAAAAAAAATCTTAAAACCGATGTAGTGCGGCACACCCAACTACTAGGCAAACCGGTAAAAAGAGTGGCAGTATGCGGGGGAGCCGGCAGGTTTCTGCTGCCCCATGCCATAGCTCAAGAAGCCGATGTATTTGTAACTGCTGACTTTAAATACCACGATTTTTTTGATGCCGATCAAAAGATAGTGGTAGCCGATGTGGGGCACTACGAAAGTGAGCAATTTACCAAAGAATTGATTCAACAACGGCTTTTGGAAAATTTTCCTATAATTGCCGCCCTTATTTCAAGGGTTAACACCAATCCGATTAAATACATTTAAAACATGGCAGCAAAATCAGCAGCAAAAGAACTTACCGTTGAAGAAAAATTGCATCTGCTTTGGGACCTCCAGCAGATTGATACTAAAATCGACAAAATCCAGATTTTGAAGGGAGAACTTCCAATAGAAGTAAAAGATCTGGAAGACGAAATTGAAGGGCTGAATACCCGTTTGGCTAACAGCGAAGGTGAGGTTCATGAACTGGAAGAAGAAATCAACAACCGCAAAACAGCCAAAACAATGGCTAAGGAGTTGATTACCCGGTACGAAAAGCAGCAAAACAGCGTAAAGAACAACCGCGAATACGATGCACTTTCAAAAGAAATTGAATTGCAAAAGCTGGAAATACAGTTAGCAGAAAAAAAGATTGCTGACGCTACAGCTAAAATTGCGGCAAAAGGTGTGGCCGTAGAAGAAACTCAAAAAGTAATTAAAGAGCGTGAGAAAAACCTGAAGAACAAAAAGAAAGAACTGGAGAAGATAATTGAAGAAACAGATGCTGAAGAAAAAGAGTTACAAAAAAGCTCTGATAAACAAGCCAAAAAAGTAGAAGAAAGACTGCTTAAATCTTATCAGCGCATACGTGGCGCGTATAAAAACGGCTTGGCGGTGGTAGCTGTTCTGCGCGATGCCTGCGGTGGATGCTATGCAAAAATACCTCCTCAGCGGCAGGTAGAAATACGTCAACGTAAGCGTTTACTTACTTGCGAACACTGCGGACGTATATTAGTAGCCTGGGATGAAGAAACCAAAGGCTAGTATTGGTTACCATTAACAAGTTATGCTGAGATTCTCGAAGCATTTTAACCTTCCTAAAAAATTCCTGTCAGCCGTGCTGGCAGGAATTTTTGTTTCTGCTTTGTTGCAAACCCACGCACAAAGTTTCGACTTTAACGACAACTGCCGAAAAGCATACCATTCTATAGTTGCACTAAGATTAAACGAAGGAGAAGTGCTGCTGAATAGTGAACAGAAAAAAAACCCCGACAACCTGATACCGGTTTATATTGAAAACTATATTGACTTTTTAAGCATATACACCAGCGATACCCGTGCAAGGTACGATGAGCTAAAAAAAAACAAGGAAGTGCGCCTGGTGCAGCTAACCGAAGGCGACCAGTCATCGCCTTACTATTTGTTTACACAAGCAGAGGTAAGCATACAATGGGCTGCTACCGAAATAAAGTTTGGCGATTACTTAACTGCCATCTTCGACATACGCAAGGCATTTAAAGCATTGGAAGAAAACCAGAAACGTTTCCCTGATTTTAGACCCAACAAAAAATCGTTGGGGGTACTGTATGCACTTATAGGCAGCGTGCCCGATAAATATAAATGGGGTGTTAATCTGCTTGGGCTCGAAGGCAACATAGATAAAGGCATTGGCTACCTGCGCGAGCTAACAGAGTACGGTCAAAAAAACGACTTTGTGTTTCATCACGAAACAGTTATTTATTATGCCTTTCTGCTCTTTCATTTGCAGAGCCAAAGCGATGCTGCGTGGAAGGTTTTAAGAGAAAACGGGTTTCCGAAGAAAGATGATTTAATGTCGGTGTATGCCTGTGCGCATATAGGTGTGTACGGAAAACACACCAGTGATGTAGTTACCCTGCTTAGCACTCAGCCGGCATCTTCGTTTACCACCTTTCCGTTTTTAAACTACCTGTATGGTCTGGCGCGGTTAAATAAATTAGATACCGATGCCGAGCTAAACTTTAAGCAGTTTGTGGTTACCTATAAGGGCGAAAACCATATTAAGTCATCGTTTCAGAAAATTGCGTGGTGCTATTTACTGAAAGGCGATACGGTGAACTATTATCATTTTATAAACAAGGCCGAAAACCTTGGCGCTACCATGGTAGAGGCCGATAAACAGGCACAGCGCGAAGCAGCCACCGGAGCTAAGCCGAATGTAAGTTTACTGCGTGCGCGGTTGCTTTTTGACGGTGGCTATTATGAGCAAGCCAGCCATGAAATGAACAAGTTCAGCGAAGAGAGTTTTAAGTCGGCTGAGGAACAAACTGAATATTTATACCGCTTTGCCCGTATTTATGACGAGTGGAATAAACAAGACCTTGCACTTGCCTTGTATGCAAAAGCCATAGAACGCGGAAAAGATTTACCGCGTTATTTTGCTGCCAACTCGGCTTTTGAATGCGGTAAAATTTATGAAGCAAGGGGCGATAAAGAAAAAGCTAAAACCTATTATCAACTTTGCCTCAGTTTCGAAAACCATGAGTATAAAAACGGATTAGACCAGAAAGCAAAAGCAGGATTGAATAGAATTAACAGATGAAGTAACCAGCTGATTAGCCAATGGAAATACAACAAAGTAAACTACTTACTTCTTATAACACCTTCGGCATTGGTGCTGTAGCTAAGTTTTTTGTGGAGGTAAACTCTGTTCAGCAGTTTACGGAGTTGACACAAACAGAAGTTTATAAGCAACACAAAAAATTGGTGTTGGGCGGTGGAAGCAATATTCTGTTTACACAGGATTTTGACGGGTTGGTGGTAAAGAATGCTTTGCTTGGTATAGAAGTAGTGGCTGAAACTGAAAACCAGGTGGTGGTAAAGGCGGCATCGGGGGAAGTGTGGCACAGGTTGGTGATGTGGTGCATTGAGCAGAACTATGCAGGCATCGAAAACTTGTCGCTTATACCGGGGCTGGTAGGGGCAGCGCCTATGCAAAACATAGGCGCGTATGGCGTGGAGATAAAAGATGTGTTTGAGCAACTGGAAGCACTGGATATGCAAACAGGCGAATTGCGCCAATTTAACTTAAGTGACTGCGCCTTTGGTTACCGCGAAAGTGTTTTCAAAAATCAGTTGAAGGATAAATACTTTATTACTTCAGTCTCTTTCCGGCTTACAAAAATGAACAGTGCGGGTGCGGTGTATCGGCTTACAACCGATTATGGCGATATTAAAAACACCTTGAGCGAAACGAGAGTGTATGAACCCACTATCAGAGATGTGAGTAATGCGGTAATTAAAATAAGACAAAGCAAATTGCCTGACCCGGCAATGTTGGGCAATGCGGGTTCGTTTTTTAAAAACCCAAGTGTGGGCCAGGAAAAGTTTCAAGAGCTGGTGGCCAGGTATCCGGTAATGCCGAGTTATGTGCAGAAAGACAATACTTATAAAATACCTGCGGGCTGGCTGATAGAGCAGTGCGGCTGGAAAGGTAAAGTGGTGGGCAATACCGGCTCGCATAAATCGCAAGCGTTGGTATTGGTCAACTACGGCCATGCTTCGGGTAATGAAATATGGAAGCTGGCTATGGATATAAAACAATCGGTAAAGGAGAAGTTTGGTGTGGATATAACACCGGAGGTGAATGTGGTGTAAGGGTAGTTGGCTATAATACCGATAGTTATCAGGGCAACAACCGCATTAAAATACAAGTTCCACCCCCTCGGGGTAGTGGTTTTTGCGTTTTTATTTTCTACCAACAGGTTGCCCCCCTTCGGGGTAAAAATGGAATGTGGCTGACCGGTAAGGTGGTTATACAAACAACGGCACTTTTTTTTATGAGCAAAAAAGACTAAGCGTTATACGCGCGTGGCGCGCCAACCGGTAAGCAAAACACAAAACGTGCGCGCCCAACCCTGTATTTATATATGATAACAGGCAGGCGTAGCCCACGGGTTAGTCATTTGGTTTATTCGAAAAAAAACGTTGGTTTGCTTATACTAAAATTAAAATACAATGGCAGAAAAAATTACGATTAGCAGAGGCAAATTGAAAGTTCCCGACCAACCTATTATTCCGTTTATAGAAGGTGACGGCACCGGGCCGGATATATGGAAAGCTTCTGTGCGCGTGCTGGATGCAGCCGTAGAAAAAGCTTACAAGGGCAAAAAGAAAATAGAGTGGAAAGAAGTGCTGGCGGGCGAAAAGGCGTTTAATAAAACCGGTAACTGGCTGCCCGATGCCACACTGGATGCGTTCCGCGAATATTTAGTAGGTATTAAAGGGCCGCTGACTACGCCTGTGGGTGGCGGTATCCGTTCGCTGAATGTGGCGCTTCGTCAGATTCTCGATTTATATGTGTGCCTGCGCCCGGTGCGTTACTACACGGGCACTCCGTCACCGGTAAAGCACCCTGAAAAAGTTTCAATGGTGATTTTTCGTGAGAACACGGAAGATATTTATGCCGGCATTGAATACGCAGGCGGCAGTGAGGAGGCATTGAAGGTGTTGAAGTTTTTGAAGAAGACGTTTGAGAAAGATTTCGGGAAGATTCGCTTTAGCGATAAGAAGAAAGGAAAAGAATATCTGAAAGCCGCCCGCCTGAAAGATACTGACCCCGAAACCTGTGTAGGTATTGGTATTAAACCCGTTTCCAAAATTGGTTCGCAGCGTTTGATACGCTCGGCTATTGAGTATGCTATTAAGCACCGCCAAAAGAGTGTAACCCTGGTACACAAAGGCAACATTATGAAGTTTACCGAGGGCGGTTTCCGCGATTGGGGTTATCAGTTAGCCGAAACAGAATTTGCCGACAGCACTTATACCTGGAACACCTGGGAGAAAACCAAGAAAGCACAGGGCGAAACCGCTGCCAATGCCGAAATGAAAGCGGCTGAAGTGGCCGGCAAGGTGATTATTAAAGATTCGATTGCTGACATTACGCTGCAACAGGTACTTACCCGCCCCGAAGATTTTGATGTAATAGCTACCCTGAACCTGAATGGCGACTACCTGAGCGATGCTTTGGCTGCACAAATTGGCGGTATAGGTATAGCACCGGGTGCCAACATTAACTATGTAACCGGCCACGCTATTTTTGAAGCTACGCACGGCACTGCCCCTAAGTATGCCAACCTCGATAAGGTAAACCCGGGCTCTGTTATTCTTTCAGGAGCTATGATGTTTGAATACCTGGGTTGGGAAAAAGCCGCTGAGTTGATTCACAAAGGACTGGAAAGTGCTATAGCTAACAAGCGCGTAACTTACGACTTTGCCCGCCTCATGGACGGTGCTACTGAAATTAAATGCAGCCAGTTTGCCGATGAAATTATCAGCAGATTTTAAACTGCAATTCACAGAACAAAAAAGCCCCCGCAAATGCGTGGGCTTTTTTGTTTGACTGCTTTCTGTTATTGGTGGAACTACACCCCCACAAGGGCAGAAATTATTGTATTAGATGTGTTTTAAAAAAACCAACGCCCTTTTTCCTCCAAAGCGCATCTGCCCGGGGGGGCTGCATTTAATTGCTCTGCGCATACGCGCTAACCGGGCAATAGTTTTTTCGGAGTGGGCAATAATTGTTTATTGTAAATTGATTATTTGTTTTGTTGCATGACGCTCTACGCCAAACTGCAAAACGCCCGCACCGAAGAAGACGTTAAAGACGCTTACATAAAAGCCCTGGGCTTAAAAGGCTACAGCAAAAACCTGATTGATATACAAACCAAAGAAATATGGTTTGAGGCCAAAGACGGCTACTCTCATTCTACCTACGCCATGTTTACCCAACTGATGCACTATGTGCAGCAGGCGCTTAACAAAGGCGAAGCCGTGCCGCCCTTTTTGTGTGTAATAGACACCCGCAAAGCGGCTATTATGAAAAGTGCCGATGTAATACCCTTCTTAGAAAAAAAAACCATTAAGTGGGGCAAAAGCGCCAGCAGCTATACGCAAGAAGCCCTCGATGCCATAAGCGCCCACATAGGCACCCACTTTGTAAGTTTTAAAATAGAAACCCACGAAGACGAATTTATAAGCACCGTAAAAGCTGCCATTGCCAAAGGCGATATTATACGCACGCAAATAACCCCCGATAACCTGAAGCAGGTTTTTGATAAATGGGTAGCCATGATAGGCCGCGAAATAAAAGAGGTAAAAGAAGAAGATTACGCACTCCTCTTTTTTGCCGATGTAATGAGCGATGGCACCGTAGCCACCCACCAAAATTTACCTGCCGAGTTATTGCACCGCAACAACCAGCCCGTGTTTATGCTGGGTGGCAAACTGTACGAGCTGGGCAACAAAGAGGGCTACCGCCAGTTTTGGGCTATTTACCACCGCCCGCCCAAAGAAACCTACCGCGATTATTTATTAGAAAGGCGCGACAGTTTAATACCCATTGACGAGCGCAGCTTTAAAGGCGCGTATTACACCCCGCTTAATGTGGTGGACAAGGCCTACGACAAACTCACCGAAACCCTGGGCAACAACTGGCAGCGCGAATACATAGTGTGGGATATGTGCTGTGGCGTGGGCAACCTCGAAGTTAAACACAGCAACCCCCGCAATGTGTTTATGAGTACCCTCGATGCCGCTGATATAGATGTAATGCGCGCCACCAAAACCTGTGTGGCCGCCACGCGCTTTCAATACGATTATTTGAATGATGATATAACTGATGATGGAACCATAGACTACACCCTTACCAACAAACTACCCCAAGCACTGCGCGATGCCATTGCCAAAGGCAAAAAACTTTTGGTGCTGATGAACCCGCCTTATGCGGAGGCGGCAAACTCACAAGGTAATGAAGGAAAAACGGATGTAGCTACTACAAGAGTTGGAAGCAATATGCAAGAGTATGGTTTTGCAGCGCGAGAATTATACACACAATTTTTAGCTAGAATCACCAATGAAATTCCAAATGCTACAATAGCGATGTTTAGCTCATTGAAATATGTGAATGCACCCAACTTTGAAAAGTTTAGGGAAGTTTGGAATGCAAAATATTTAGATGGCTTTATTGTTCACAGTAAAGCATTCGATGGTTTAAAAGGTGAGTTTCCAATTGGTTTTTTAGTTTGGAAGACAGACCAAAAAGCAAAAACTAGAACTCCTATTACTGAAATTTCAGTTGAAGTTTTGAATAAAGATGTAGAACCAATTGGTGAAAAACGCTTCTATAATATACCGAGTAAAACCTTTTTGAGTGGCTGGATGCCTCGAATAAAAACTGACAGCACAAACATTCCTCTTAAAAATGCAATTAGTCCACAAGAGAATCACGCCAAAGTAACATCATGGTTTACCGATGCAATTGGTTATATGTATTGTAATAGTAATGACATACAAAATGCAACAAAGCAAACGGCAATTACATCATCAGTATTCAGTACCGGAAATGGTTTCTATGTCACTCCGGAAAATTTATGGCAAGCTGTAATTGTTTTTACTATGCGTAGAATTATCAAACCAACGTGGATTAATAATCGCGACCAGTTCTTACAACCTACAAAACCTTTAAGAGAAGAATTTAAAAGCGACTGCTTAATATGGATGCTGTTTAACGGCAGCAACCTTACTGCCGGTGCCAACGATTTAGAGTGGAACAACAAAAAGTGGAGCATAGTCAACCACTTTATACCCTTTACCGAAGCCGAGGTAGGCGCACCCGATAGGTTCGAGAGCGATTTTATGGTAAGGTATATAGCAAACCTGCCTGTCATAAATAAAGAGGATGTCATTGCGAGCGAGGCTTTGCGAGCGAAGCAATCCCCCACCAAAAGCAAAGACGAGGTTGCTTCGTCAGCCCCCAAAGCGGGGCTTCCTCGCAATGACAACAGCCCGTTTAGCGCGGAAGCGCAGGCGGTTTTAGCCGAAGGCAAAAAACTATGGCAGGCCTACTTTGCCCACACCGATACCCGCACCGTGCGCGATGAACTTAAACTAAACCGAAGTGATGCCGGCTGGTATCAAATACGCAAAGCCCTCGAAGCCCGCAACAAAAGTGGCGACCTGCCACCGGTGAGTTTCGCTGCCTTTAAAGCCGCCTACGATGCCCTCACCGAAAAACTGCAACCCATGGTATATGAGTTGGGTTTTTTAAAAGTGTAATGGCCCCCGGCTCTTTATTATTTGCCGGCAGCCACTCCAGCGCATATACACAAAAAAGCCCCCGGAAACTCCGGAGGCTTTTTTGTTTTTGGCTACTTACCTGTTGGCCACAGCCCGTTTGCATTAAAAACCATACTCCGAAAAGTCTTCGGTAAACTCATCGGCTTTAAAGGTGGGGTTTACTACTAAGTTAGAAAACGAGTAGCGTTCAAACACTCCTTTGTCATCGCTCATTTCCTGCACTATAGGAAAGTTGTTTTCCTTATCAATATACATGACGGTTTTTTTGGCGTAGTTATTAGGTATTTTCAAGGTTCTGCCGCCCAGGTCTTCTTCAAAGTTTTTAACCCCGCTGGTTTCTACCATACTGTATTCGGGTATTAAATGTTTGAGCGCTACGCTATACATGTTCTCGCCTTTTTTGGCGGTGTAGTTTACATAGGCATAAGTAGGGTCTTCGATTACTATTTTGTAGCAGGCGCGGCCGTTCCAGGTTACATCGCCCACGTATTTAAACACTTCATCGAATTTGCCCTGGGCATCGGCTTTCTTTACGGCTTCGCCCATAATTTTTGCCACCATGGTAAAGCCCGAAGTTACAGCCGTGTGGTGCTGGTCTTTGGTTAGCAGCGAGTTGGTGGTTTTTAGTTTTAAGGTAGGTACCATTTTGCCAGCGTTCACTATGGCTTTGTTTTCGTTTTGGCCTTCGAGGTATAGTATTTCGGTGCCTTTGTTGGGGTCGGTTACCATCTTTAAATAAATTTTGCGGGGCGTTACATTTATTTTGGTAAAAATATTGCCATCGCGCAGGCCGCTTTTGCCCACCAGCCTCTCTTCGCTGCGCATGGTGTAGGTGCAGGTTTTGTGGGCGTTAATGGCGCTGAGGCATTTATTCACTATGGTGCGGGTTGGGCTTTCGGGGCGGTGCATGGCGGTAAGCGTAAGCAGCAAAACCAGGGCAGAGAACAGGGCTGTTTTTTTCATGTGTGTAGTTTATGTTTTAAGTAAGGCAGTGTTTTCAAACACTGTGCCGTAAGTAAGGGCTTAGTAGCTAATGCCTAATTTTTTGTAAACAAAGCTCATGAGCCAGGCGGGGCCTATGAGCAGAAACTGCAGGTCGTCAGCAAAGGATGGTTTTTTGCCTTCTACATGGTGGCCGTAGAACTGAACTACCCAGGCCAGCACAAAAACACCGAGGCAGAACGCCCAAAGCGGAAAAGGTAAGGTGGTTTCTAAAACACCACACACTGCTGCGCACAACAGAGCAAACGCAAGCATGCCTATCCAGAGTGTGCGCGACAGCAGCAGATAATAAACAGTAACAGCCGCCAGCATGAAGTAGGCCAGGTTCAGCGGCATACCGCCTATACTCAACGGCAGTTTTACGCTGTAGAAAAAACCGGTAATGCTAAAGAAGATAAGCGGCACGCATATCCAGTGAATGGTTTTGTTGGTGGGGTTTTGGTGGCTCTCTCCGTATGCATCGAGCCATGTTTGAATGGTTTTCACTGTATCTGTTTTGTTTTGTTGGTTTAATCGAATAATGTTTTGCCGGCCCATACAGCCACACCAACCCACACCAGGCCTTTGGCCAAAAAGAAAACAAAGCCCGCCACGCCTATGCGCCTGAGCCAGCGTTTTGTATTACCTGTATTTTGTGGAGGGTGGTGCATGAATAAAAACTTACAGTACTGCTGCCAGGGCTTTGTGAGCGCCATCGCAAATAGGCATTTTTTGGCTCATGCCGCAGCGGCAGATAGATACTTTTTCGCGCTTTTCGAGCAGGGTGCCGTCTTCGAGTATTATTTCAAAGTTGCCGGTAATAGTAACCGGACCACGCGGCTTTAGTTGTATGGTGGCGTAATCTTTTTTTTCTACTTCTAATTCTTCCATAAGTAATGAACGGGGGCAAAAATAAAAATCGGTGGTTAGCATACCGGGCTGCCGGCCGGTTGTTATCTGTTGTGCCTGTTTTTTATGTTGTTAAAAAACCATTGCCTCCTGCACTTCGCTCCACGGGCTGGAGCGGTCAGGGGTGGTTAGGTTCAGCCAGCGGGCAAACAGGTATAGTTTTTTACCTTGCTGGGTAAGGGGCAGTTGAATTTTGTTTTTGGCTTTTTTGGTAAACAGCACCTCTGTGGCTTGTGCAGCACGGGTGGCTGCTGTGCCCAGTGAGTAGCGCAGTTCAATGCCATCGGCTTCGGGGTGTACCGCTGCCTTGCCTGCGGTGTTCACCTGCCGGCAATAAATTTTTACCACCATACCGCCTTTTACTTGTATCCATACTTCGGGGGCGTGGTGTATATACTCGCGCACGGTGCGCTTTTTGCGCCTGTGCCGAAGCATCATACCGGCCATTTGCTCTTCGTTAATTTGGGTGTTGCCGCGTATGTATGCGTTTACAAACTGGCGCAGTGTTTTCTCGAAATTTTTGCGCTCTTGGTTGTGCCCCGCCACGTGTGCCATAGTGCGCTCGCCTTTGTTGCTAATAGCGTTGTAGTGGTGGGTGTATTTGCCCGAAGCGGCTACCAGTTCGGCTACACTGCCCGCGCTAATACCCCAGGCAGCGGCATGGGCTACTACCTGGTTTACTAAGTTGTGCTGAAAAGTGGCAAAGTCAAGGTTCTTGCGAGGTATAAAATCGGCCGGCATAACGCAGTTTTTAGCTTTAACTATTCAATGTGGGTGTAAAACTAATTAAATTTTGGTTATGAATAACTATTTATTATTGTAGAGTAATAATTCTAAACTTATGGTTTATTATTTATAATATATAAATTAATATCTGAATTATGCAAATAATTACTTTAAAACTTTAAGTAGTTATTTATATAAAATAGATTGTTATTTGTAAATTATAGATTACAATTTGTAAAGTATAAATAATTACTCTTTTTATCTGAATAGTTATTCTGTTGTTTTGGTGATACCCCCACGGCTTGCTACCGGGGGGTAAAAACAGCCTGTGAATAGCTGGAGTACAAACAGGTAGGTATGCCCCTGAGTGGCAAAGGTCTGTAGCAGCAGCGGAGTAAAGGTACCCGGCATAAGGTATGGTAGGGGGCGGTGGTTAATCAGCCGGCCGGCTAAGTAGCATCAAAAGCGCGGTGTACCTGCCGGGCTACTGACCTGAACCGGTATGTTAGTGTTCACTACCCCTGCTAAGCCGAAGTTGGCAATAGGAATAGGGTGTAATGCCCGGAGAGTGGCCGTTCAATTTATTTCAACGATTCCGGTGCATCAGTAAAGTGCTTATACTTTCCTGTGAAGGTACCAAGGGTATAAGTAATGGGCATTATTACATTCTTAACGAACGCGGGTAACTCGGGTAATCCGTATTCATTCTTGTAACGAACCATAAGATAAGCAGCATCAAATACCTCCGGCCGCGAAGAGCCTGATTTTTTTTGTGCCGCGTATAATGTTGACAAGAAGAAGATAATGCTGTTGGCCGGCTTTATCCAACTGCTAATTATGAGTTCATCGTTACCTGCGTTCCAAAACCGATGGGGTGTGTTACGAAGAAATACTACTTCTTGACCTTCGCGGTAATATACAGGCTCTTGTCCTAAAGTCTGGCAGCCCATTTTACCTTTCACAACGGTTAGCCCTTCGTCTTGTTTATAATGAACGTGCATAGCCGGACCGGCATTGGGTGAGCAGTAACCTTCTATAATCACTTTGTCGCCATCGGGTTCGCTGATAATTTCTTTGAAAATTATCTTTTCGCCTTGTCCGCTTTCAATGGTGTAGGGCAGTGTAATTTTCATAAGGGTATGGTATAATTAGAGCGTGTGGTAAATATAGGTAATGGTAACTAAACCCTTACTCTACCGTTACACTTTTAGCCAAATTACGCGGCTGATCCACATTGCAGCCGCGCATAACGGCCACATGGTACGAGAGCAACTGCATAGGAATAGTAGTTAGCAGGGGCTCTAAAAACTCTTTAGTTTCGGGCACTTCAATAACATAGTCGGCCATTTTGCGTACTTTATCATCGCCTTCAGTAACTATAGCTATAATTTTGCCTTTGCGCGCTTTTACTTCCTGTATATTGCTGATTACTTTTTCGTAAATACTGTTTTTAGTGGCTATTACTACCACCGGCATGTTTTCGTCTATCAGGGCTATGGGGCCGTGTTTCATTTCGGCAGCCGGGTAGCCCTCGGCATGTATGTACGAAATTTCTTTGAGTTTCAGCGCGCCTTCGAGGGCTACCGGAAACTGGTACCCTCTGCCCAGGTACAATACATTACCGGCATCTTTAATAATGGCCGAAATTTCTTTTACCTGCTCTTCGCATAAGAGAGTTTTTTGCACTTTACCGGGTATAGCTTCCAGTTCGGCAAAGGCGGTGCGCAGGTCGTTTTTGGTAGCTTTTCCGCGTATTTCGGCAAAGCCGAAAGCCCAGAGGGTAAGAATAGACACCTGTGCTGTAAATGCTTTGGTGCTGGCCACGCCAATTTCGGGTCCGGCATGGGTATATGCCCCGGCATGCGAGGTGCGCGGAATAGACGAGCCCACCACATTGCACAAGCCAAAAATGGTGGCGCCTTTTTCTTTGGCTAATTCAATGGCGGCCAATGTATCGGCTGTTTCGCCACTCTGCGATATGGCAATTACCAAATCGTCTTCGCCAATAACGGGGTTGCGGTATCTGAACTCAGAGGCATACTCTACCTCTACCGGTATGCGGGCTATGTCTTCGAACAGGTACTCGCCTACCAGGCCGGCATGCCACGAGGTGCCGCAGCCTACTATAACTATGCGTTTCAGGTTTTTGATTTTGCCCTCGTGCTCTTTTAAACTGCGCATGGCAAAGCTGCCGGCCACCGGGTCAAACCGGCCGCGCAGCGAATCGTAAATGCTGCGGGGCTGCTCGTGAATTTCTTTGAGCATGAAATGTTCGTAGCCACCTTTCTCAATGGTTTCTAAGTTCATTTCAAGGGTTTGTATGTAGGGTATTTGTTCTACGTTGCCCAGTGTTTTTATAGATAGTTTGCCGTCAATAACCGAAGCTATTTCGTTATCGTTGAGGTAAGTTACATTTTTGGTGTACTCAATTATAGGGGTGGCATCGCTGGCCATAAAATATTCGCCATCGGCACCAATGCCTACTACCAAAGGCGAACCTTTGCGGGCACCTATGAGCTTGGCCGGGTCGTTTTTAGAAATAATAACTATGGCATAAGCGCCTACTACTTCGTGTAAGGCCAGCCGCACGGCTTCGTCTAAACTGGTGTGGGTGTGTTGCTGCACGTCTTCTATGAGGTGTGCCAGCACTTCGGTGTCGGTATCGCTGTTGAACTGATGGCCGCGGTTCATCAACTCTTCTTTGAGCGAAGCATAGTTTTCAATAATGCCGTTGTGAATAATGGCAATATCGCCACTTTGCGATACGTGCGGGTGCGAGTTGGCATCGTTGGGTTCGCCATGGGTAGCCCAGCGGGTATGGCCCATACCCAAACCACCGTCCATCTTTTTACCCTGCGTAACGTTTTCGAGGTCGGCCACTTTGCCTTTGCATTTGTAAATGCTCATGCCGCCATTGAGCAGGGCAATGCCCGCGCTGTCGTAACCGCGGTATTCTAACCGCTTAAGTCCTTTGATTAATATGGGGTATGCTTCACGATGACCAATGTATGCTACTATTCCGCACATATATGCTGCTTTGTTTTTTGTGGCTAAAATAATGTAGTGTATGAATTACTCTCTATCAAGATAAGGGGTGAAATTAGTTGTTGAACTACCCAAGTGAACCGGTAGGCGGCCAAGGTCTTTAACCGGTTACTCTTCACTGGTACTCTTAAAGCCCTTCATAATACCGCGCACACTCTCGCGGGTAAAATTGACTATTTCATCTTTTTCTGAGCTGCTGGCAATATCGGCCTCAATATACTTGAGAGCCGTGCTGGTATTGAAACCGCGTATGTAAAGAATACGGTACACGTCTAATATCTGGTTAATTTGCTCAGTGGTGTAGCCGCGCCTGCGCAAACCTATAGAGTTTACACCGGCATACGTAGTAGGGTGGCGGGCAGCGCGTACAAAAGGGGGAATATCTTTGTTGACCAAACACCCCCCGCTGACAATAACATGGCGGCCAATTTTTACAAACTGCTGAAAGTTGGTAGAGCCGCCCAGTATGGTAAAGTCGCCCACTTCTACATGGCCGGCCAGGTTGGCGTTGTTGGCCAGCACACAGTTGTTGCCTATTATGCAATCGTGCGCTATGTGTACGTAAGCCATCAGCAAAGTGTTGTTGCCTATTACGGTTTTCATGGCGGCTTCGGTGCCTTTGTTTACCGTAACGTATTCGCGAATGGTTACGTTATCGCCAATTACTACGGTTGATTTTTCGCCTTTGTATTTTAAATCCTGTGGAATAGCACTAATAACCGAGCCGGGGAAAATCTTGCAGTTTTTACCAATACGCGCCCCTTCCATAATAGTAACGTGCGGGCCTATCCAGGTGCCTTCGCCAATCACCACATCTTTCGAAATGGTAACAAAGGGCTCTACTACTACATTATCGGCTACTTCTGCCTGCGGATGTATGTATGAAAAGGGTTGGTTCATGATAAATAAGTAGGTGAGTTAACTAGCCATTGAGCAGATGCACAAGTGGTATCACAACAGGTAGGGCTATTTTGAGTTTTGGGGTTTACGCATCAGGTTATCGGCTAATTATTTTCCTTCTTTTCGTTGAATTTTTGCCATCAACTCGGCTTCACTTACTAATTTATTGCCTACAAAAGCGCTGCCGCGCATTTCTATAATGCCTCTGCGCATAGGCGAAAGCAGTTCCATTTTAAACAAAACAGTATCGCCCGGCACTACATGATTTCGGAACTTTACTTTATCAATCTTAATAAAGTAGGTGTCGTAGTTTTGCGGGTCGGGCACCTGGCTAAGTACCAATATGCCACCGGTTTGTGCCATGGCTTCTAACTGCAGCACCCCCGGCATAATAGGGTTGCCCGGAAAATGACCCCGGAAAAACTCTTCGTTCATGGTTACTCCTTTTACCCCTACCACTTCGGTATCTGTAAGCGAAATAATTTTATCAATCATTAAAAACGGGTAGCGGTGCGGAAGTATTTTTTCAATACCGGTAGCATCGTAAATGGGCGGCTTGTTGGGGTTGTATTCAGGAGCCGGGTCTTTCATGCGCTCTTGCTTAATGTGCTGTTTAAGCACTTTGGCAAACTCTACATTGTGTTTGTGCCCGGGTTTAGTGGCTATAATATTGGCGTTAATAGGTGTGCCTATAAGGCCCAAATCGCCCACCACGTCTAACAACTTATGGCGGGCCGGTTCGTTGTGGTGGTTCAGGTCAACATTATTCAAAATGCCCTCTTCTACTACTTTTATATCGGGCTTGTTAAACAAAGCCGCCAGTTTTACGCGCTCTTCTTCGCTCACCGGTTTGTCCACTACTATAATGGCGTTATTTAAATCGCCCCCGCGTATAAGCCCTGCTTCGTAGAGCATTTCCAGTTCATGAAGAAAACAGAAGGTGCGGCTGGGCGCTATTTCTTTTCTAAAGTCAGTTACTTTGTCGAGCGTGGCATGTTGCTGGCCTAACACTTCGCTCTTGTAATCTATTAAGGCGGTTACCTTATAGCGGTTGCTGGGCATAGCCAGGTATTCTACCCCGCTTTCTTTATCTACGTAATGTATATTCTGGCGCAGTTCAAAAATATCGCGCTCTTCGGTTTGTTCTTGTATGCCGGCTTTTTCGAGCGCTTCAACAAAGTGTTTGGCGCTGCCGTCCATAATCGGAATTTCAACACCATTGACCTGCACCAGGCAGTTATCAATTTGCAAACCTATTAGGGCACTCATCAGGTGCTCTACCGTAGCCACCGTAGCAGGGCCTTTTTCTAATGTAGTGCCGCGCTGCACAGTGGTTACCAGGTCGCAATCGGCATTAATGAGAGGTTCGCCCGGCAAATCGGTTCGTTGAAACTTAATACCGTGGTGGGCAGGTGCGGGAAGAAACTTAACCGTAACGTTTTGACCGGTATGTAAACCAACACCGGTCAGGGTGGTTTCTTGTTTGATAGTTTGTTGTAGAGAATGAGTCATTAACTATTTCAAAAAGGTGGCTAAACTATTATTTTACGTTACAAGAGATAACCCGAAATACACGCTCCTCATCAGTCAGTCAAGTCCCTTTTCAAGTTTTTTCTCTAAGTCTTTTACACGTTGTATCAACTGCGGCAAAATTTTCATAGAAGCTAAAATGCGGTAGTGCTCGCGGGCATCAACAGCCGGTGCGCCCGAAATACCTTTGCCCTTTTCGGTAACATCGCGAATAACGGCCGCCTGAGCCTGTATTTTTACCCCTTCGGCAATGGTCAGGTGGCCGGTAACACCTGCCTGCCCTCCTATCATTACATTTTTACCAAATTTCGAAGAGCCCGAAATACCCGCCTGTGCGGCTATAACGGTATTGTCGCCCAGTTCTACATTGTGGGCAATTTGTATCAGGTTATCGAGCTTTACCCCGTGGCCTATTTTGGTGGAACCCATCACGGCTCTGTCTATACAGGTGTTAGCGCCCACCTCTACATGGTTGCCGGTAACCACATTGCCGGTTTGCGGAATTTTTTTGTAGGTGCCGTCTTGCTGCGGGGCAAAACCAAAGCCATCGCTGCCTATTACACACCCCGAATGAAGTATGTTGTGTTCTCCAATTTGGCAGTGGTGGTACACCGATACGTTAGCATACAATATGGTTCCGCTGCCTATAGTGGCATTATCGCCCACAAAACAGTTGGGGTAAATAGTTACGTTATGGCCAATAGTTACGTTATCGCCAATGTAACTGAAGTTTCCGAGGTGAAAGTTTTCGCCATAGCTGCTTTGTTTGCCTATATGCGAATGGGGTTCAATACTTGCTTTTTTGTTGCTGCTGTTCATGGCAGCATACGCCTCCATGAGTTGTTGAAACGCCTGATACGGATCTTTAACACGTAGCGCAGCACCGATATTCGCTGCGTTGTATTCAAGTGTTTCATCGCAAAGCAAAATACCCGCCTTGGCAGTTTGCGCATAATGAAAGTATTTGGGGTTGCCCAAAAAACAGAATGCTTCGGCATCTGCTTCTTCAATTTTAGCGAGCTTTTTTACTCTCGTTTCGGGGTTTCCCTCCAAACGGGCATTGAGTAATAGGGCTAATTCCTTCGCTGTTATCTCCATCTCCTGTGGGTGAATTATACCGTTAAACGCTGCATGGAAAATTTATTGTGTGTTGGCTAAAAATTATTTTTTGCCGGGCTGGTTTTGTATAGCATCTGCATTGCCGGGGCCGTTAGAGGTTGGCCTGTTGCCCCCCTGGCCTTGCGGCCTGTTCTGCCCTCCGCGGTTTTGCCCCTGCTGGTTAGCAACCGCCTTGGGCTTGGGGGTAAACATAAGCGGGGCAATTTCTTTGACAGGTGCCGAACCGAACGACAAAAATTCTTCATGGAATTTTTTGAGGTTGAAAGCTGCTCCCTGCTTTTTGCGGATGTCTTCGCGCAGTTCATAAATTTCGGTAAGCCCGGTAAAGTAGCTGGTCAACTGCACCTGCGAAAGGGTAGCCCTTTGGTATTTTTCTTTGGCTTCGGTGGTTTGCTGAAAAGCTTCGTTTACCAGCAAATCAGTTACCTGTGCTTCGGTCCATTTGTTGCAGTGCACGTGGTAGTCGAGTATAAAATTGCAGACTTCGCGCAGGTTCCACTTGTAGTAGAACAACCGCATTTCCGGAGAGCTCTTATAGCCCTGTTCTATCATCATACGCTCTACGTAGCAAGCCCAACCTTCAATGGTAGCACCATTGCCTAATATGGCTTTTACCAAATCAGGCGAGGCGTTAGAATATACCGCCTGCACGTAGTGTCCGGGAATGGCTTCGTGAATGTTTAAAATCTGCAGCACCCAATCGTTGTACTCTCGCAAGTAGCTTTCGGCTTCTGCTGCGCTGTAGCTGTTCAGCGGTGTTACGTTATACCACGATGTGCCGTTTTCGTCATAAGGGCCGGGGGAACTGAGTGAAGCACCGGCAACACCATCCATATAGCCGGGGGTAACCCGCACTTTCAATGGTTTACTTGGGTCTAACTTCAAAATTTGTTTTTGGTTTACAAAAGCAGTTAGCTCAGGCAGTTGGCGTTCTATGGTGTTCAGAAAATCTTCTCGCTTGCAATGCTTGCTGCTGAGGGTGTCAATAATGGCTTTAATCTTTTCAAGGTTACTAGTTGGTTTAGCGGCCGTGCCCTTATACTGAACCCAAAGCGAATCGGCAATTTTGCCCATTTCTTCATGCAGTACAGTTTTACGGGCAGTGGCTTTTTCAAGCATCTGTGCGGCTGTATAGGCAGAGTTAATATCAAGAGCAAATTTCTTTTCGTAGAGTGCAGAGCCAATTCTAAAGTCGCGCTTAGCGGTAGGCAGCACCGTCTTTTCTAAATAACTGATAAAGTTTTCTACGGCTTGGTGGGCTGTTTTCAATTTTGCTTTGAAGGTTGTTTTATCCGCTTCGCTCAGTGTAGATTTTGCCAGTGAATCGGGTAATACGGTTTTAAAAATATAAAGTGAACCTTTGTTCTGTGCTATGGCTAACTCGGTGTGCTCCTTAGTAGGGTTTTTGATATTCTGCTTGGCCGCTTCGAAATAAGCCGGCACCTTGCTGAGCTTGTCAACTATGTTTTGTAAGCGTTTATCGAGCGAAATTTGTTTATAGCTCAACGCATCGTCTATGTTTCCGCCTACGTTGTAGTTAGAGGGGTTCCATTCAAAACTCTTAAACTCGTTGAGTTGAAATTTTTGATTAGCTATAAAGTTTTCGATCATGCGGTAGTCGGCCTTGTTGAAAGGGCTAAGCGTATCAAACGAGAACTGTTTTAGTTTTAGTTGCAGTTTATCTAACACAGCCTTTTCGTTAGCCATGGCTTGCGCATCGGGCACAGTTAATACCGAGTCGAGGCGGTGAAACCCAACCGAGGAAGCCCACCCTGGGTAGGTTTTCCAAAGTGTATTAATAAACGCTCTTTTGAACTGCTCAAAACCCGCATCATCGAAATGTTTATCTTTTCTGTGGCTGGTATCACCCTTTATTCGTTGTTCGCGTTGCGCGTTGCGGGCGGCTATCTCTTCGGGCGTGTGTTGTCTTGGCGCAGGTTTTTGTCCTTGGCTGGCCATCTGTTTTCTCGCCAACTCGCGCTCTTCGGGGGTCATGGTGGGGCTTGTTTGACCCTGGGGGGCACCCGGATTAAGTGCGGCTTTTTCTTGTACTGTTTGGGTACCTTGTTGGTGGCCGCTGCCGCTGTTGGCCGGTCTGCTACCGGTAGAGGTACCGAATGACTGGGCCGTTAAGCCGGCAAATACAAACATGGTTAGCAATAAAGAGAATACTTTCTTAATCATACTTTGATTTTAGTGGCTGTAAGGCAGTAAAACTATTACTGTCAATTTTTAAATACTTATTGTTTCTAAGCCCTGGCCGGCAGCGAGTAGCTCAGCTATGTCAAATACTTTTAACTGGTGTTGCATATCTTTTGACTTTACTCCATCCGTAATCATGGTATTGCAAAACGGACAAGCTGCAGCTACAATATGGGCATCCGTTTCCAAAGCTTCTTCGGTTCTGGCAATGTTAATGCGTTTTGTGCCCGGCTCATCTTCTTTAAACATTTGCGCTCCTCCGGCACCGCAGCATAAACCCTTGGTACGGCAACTCTTCATTTCAACCAATTCGGCATCGAGTTGTTCAAGCACTTTACGCGGAGCTTCATAAATTTCATTGGCTCTTCCTAAGTAGCACGAATCGTGATAGGTTATTTTCTTGCCTTTAAACGATCCCCCCTCCGCTAATTTTATTTTGCCTTCATCAATCAGAGTTTGCAGGTAGGTGGCATGGTGAATTACATCATAGTTACCACCTAATGAAGGGTATTCGTTTTTTAAAATATTGAAACAATGCGGGCAGGTAGTAACTATCTTTTTTACTCCATAGTTGTTCATGACCTCAATATTCTGCAAAGCCAGCATCTGAAATACAAATTCGTTGCCGGCACGCTTTGCCGGGTCGCCCGTACAGCTTTCTTCGGAGCCCAGTACGGCAAACTTGATGTTAAGATGATTAAGAATTTTTACAAACGAGCGAGTTACTTTTTGCGCCCGCTGATCGAAACTGCCGGCACAGCCCACCCAAAAAAGTATTTCGGGGGTTTCGCCACTGGCGGCATATTCAGCGTATGTTTTTACTGTCATGGTATCGGGGCTTAAATTTTATCCGTTCTTCCAATTTAATCTGTCTTGCTGGCTAAATTGCCATGGCGCACCGTTGTTTTCCATATTGGTAAACATGCCGGTCCATTCGGCCGGGGCGTTACTTTCTTCCATCACCAGGTTTCTGCGTAACTGAACTATAATGTCGAGCGGTGAAATCATTACCGGACATTCTTCCACGCAGGCGTTGCAGGTGGTGCAGGCGCGCAGTTCTTCAATACTGATGTATCCGTTTTCTATCAGGTTTTTCCCATCGTCTTTCCAAATACCTTTATTATCGGCTATAGCACTGCCTACTTCTTCAAGCCGGTCGCGCGTATTCATCATAATTTTACGGGGCGAAAGCAGTTTGCCGGTTTGATTGGCCGGGCAGGCGGCAGTACATCTTCCGCACTCTGTGCAGGTGTATGCGTCTAACAAATTTTTCCAGCTTAAATCAAATACATCTTTGGCTCCGAATTTTACCGGCTCAGTGCTCGCTTCGGCAGGTGGTGCTGCATCGGGGTTCATCATCAGCTTAATCTCTTTGGTTATTTCGGGCATGTTGCTGATATAACCTTTGGGATATAAACGGGCAAAGTAGGTATTAAAGAATGCAAGTATTATGTGCAGGTGTTTAGAGTACGGCAGGTAAACTATCAGAGCTAACACGCCTGCGTAGTGCCCCCACCAACCCAGGCGCTCAATGATGTAAAGCGAAGAAGGATGCCAACCGGTAAAGAAGTGCATGAGCAAGCCGCTAACCGCAAAACCATATTCACCATGGTGCATAGCCATATCGGCTGTGTTCATACTAAAAATACAGGTGAGCAAATATATTTCTGCCAAAAGTATGGTGGCCGCATCTTGAATGGGAAACCCTTTCATTTCGGGCTTGTTGAGGCGTGGTACTTTTTTAATAAACCTGCGGTATAGAAAAGCTACCGTAGCTACAAATACAAACAGCGAAGCAATTTCAATAAACGAAATGGTGAACACGTAAAGGCCGCGAAGCGGGGCTATGTGCTCTACTGCGTGATAAATAAAACGGTGTTTGCCCAATGCACCGTCAAGAAAAACTTCTATTAATTCAATTTGGGTAATAATAAAGCCAAAGTAGATAAAGAAGTGCAACACTGCGGGTATCATGTTTTTAAACATTTTCTTTTGCCCGAATGCTACCAAGAACACATTTTTAATGCGCTCCGGCTGATTATCAGTCAGTGTTTCGGGTTTGCCCAGCATAATGTTGGTATAAACCCTGCGATAACCCAGCCAGGCGAAATAAGCCGCCATAGCGGTAAAAGCTATGAAGAGGTAAATTTGAAAGTATATGACCATAGTGTGTTGTAACCGGACGAAAATAACAAGGTGTTTAACAAGGGCAAGGAACTTATTGTGTTTTTACCTGCGGTGCAGCAGACCGGCCATGGGGCTTCGCAATAACATAACCACCAAAAATACACTTACTAGGACAATTCAACATGGTGTAGGCATAAAAAATATGTGCTGGTAAACCTGTTTGCCTATTTTGCGTTTAAGAATTGGTGAAGCGTTTATGATAAGAATTGTTCATATAGTTTGTTCTGTTGCTTTTTTCCTGCTGGCCGAAAACAGTTTCAGCCAGAAGATAAACGGGGAAATTTTTATTCCTATGAACAACCGCAGCGAAATTTGGCTAAAGCCTAAGATAGACACGCTGGATAACTTACGTGAATATGAGTTTAAAATCCGCGTTTCGCCCGAGTATAAAATCTCTCAGTTTCTTTTTGAAAAGGGGTTGGCCACACAAAATGACAGTGTGCTTGTAATAAAACCCAACAGCAGCAAGTACGGTGCTTTAGACACCGCCACCCTACGCGTTATTGTAATCAGCACTTCGGGTTCAAGAATTATGTTGTTTCAAAAACAGTTTTTGATACGGGTGCCTGAGAAACTTTACCCGGTAATAAATAACCCGAAAGTAAATTTGGTGAAGCTGAACGACAAGATTTTGCTAGAACGCAACCGCCCTTACCCCAAGCATTTGATTGTAGAAAATAAGCCTTTTGTAACCATGTACGATAACGAGGTTAATATGAAACAGCTGGAGGTAAAGAGTGTAACCATTGCACTCTTTGAAAAAGAAGGAAAAAACTACACCGTATCAGGCGACACTCTGCCCAGCGAAGCACTGCGCGAAATCAAGAAAATAAGAGACCCGCTGCCCATATATATTAAGGTAGATGGCGCCAATGGCAAAAACAAGAAAAGTGTGTGGAACCGTATTGTAGTTTATACCGACTAACCCTACTTAGAAGCTGACTGACTTAAGGAATCTTGCTGTAATTTTTTTTGAAATTCTTCCACCAGTTGCTCGGGTGTTTTGCCCAAATTATCTAAGGTGGTGCGAACGTCTTTGGCCATTATGTGGTTAGGGTATTTATCTAAGAACTTTTCATACATCACTTTAGCAGCATGTGGATTGCCCACCTCATTTTCGTATATGAACCCTTGCAAAAACAAAGCAAAGGGGTGTTTGGCTATGGTAGGGTATCGCTCATAAATTTTTTCGTACACGGCAATGCTGTTCAGTGGTTGTTGCATATACCGGTAAAAATCTGCCGCTTTAAATAAGTATGCCGCGCCCAATGTATCGTTGGGGTAAGTGGCGGAATATGCTTCATACTCGGCAAGCAAAGCACGCACGGCTGTGGTATCTACGTTACCGGCTTTAGCAGCCTCCATCAGTTTTTTTTCAGCCGTATCAATAGCATTTCGTTTCCAACTCTGTTTAGGATTACATGCACCAAACAGTATCATCAGAATTATAGCCCCCAGTACTCTTTTCATGTTTAAAAATTTTGAAGGGCGAATATAGAAAAGCACAAAAGCGATTACTCAGTATTTATTTATCCGATTACATTCGTTTTACAACGTAAACTCATGAAAAGAATTCTACTCTCTACGGCTTTCTATTTGATAGTGCTGAATAGTTTCAGTTCTCAAAACCGCAAAGTCTTGTTACTGGGAATTGATGGCGTGCGTGCCGATGCCTTTCAGCAGGCAAATACTCCCTACATAGACGGCCTGTTAAGCAACGCCACATACACGTTTGACTCGTGGCACACGGGCATTACCTGGAGCGGCCCAAGTTGGTCAACTATACTTACAGGGGTAAACTGGAACAAACACGGGGTTACAGACAATACCTTTGCAGGTAAACAGTTTACTACTTACGCACCTCTGCCAACATTAGCCAAACAGATAAAACCCAGCCTGAACAGCTCGATAGTGGCTGAATGGGATCCATTGATTGACGAAATCAACAATGCTGCCTGGAGTAAAACAGTGAAAGTGGCCGATGGCAGCAACTGGCCAACAGCCGATTCTGCCATAATTGAACTGCAAAACCCCGATATTGATTTATTGTTTACCTATTTCGACAAAGTAGATTTAACAGGACATACCACTACTTTTTCAGCATCTAACCCTCTTTACATAAGTGCTATTCAGGATGTTGACAGCGCCATTGGCCGGGTGCTAAATGCTCTATATGCAAGGCCTAACTATGCCAGCGAAGATTGGTTGATTTTGATTATTACCGACCACGGAGGCAATTCGTTTTTCCATGGTGGCAGTTCTGATGCTGAAAGGCACATTTGGTGGATTGCAGCAGGCAGTTCGGTGGCACATCAGCAACTCACATCTGCAGACCCCGGTACATACAACTGCCATGCAAACAACACTTTTGACTCTACCTGTGTAAATGAATCTATACTTTTGGCTACACCCAGTCAAACAGATATTACGGTTACTGCGCTGCATCATTTAATTTACGACTCAGGAATTAACCCCGAAACAAAACCCGAATGGAATTTAGACGGCCAATCGTGGTTGATAAATACCAGCGATATCAGCATAACTTCCACTCAACAGACTTTCGAAATTTATCCGAACCCTTCGTCCGGTTCTTTTGTTTTGAATGTACCTACAGCCGGTGTTAAGCATTTACCTGTGGAGATATTTTCGGTTGCAGGCAAAAAGATGTTTGAAACTATTCCGGTTTCAGAAAAAACTGAAATAATACTTAGCGACCTCGCCCGAGGCATGTATTACGTACGGTTGGGTAATACATGTAAAAAGCTTGTGTTGGAGTAATAAGAAGTATACTATAAACAAAATTGCCCCCAAACTATCGGGGGCAATTTTGTTTATGTATAAGGCAATACTTGCTTACTCTGCCTTTTTAGTATCGCTGGCATGGCTGCACGAGTGTGTGGCAGACTTAGAGCAGGAAGCCGGTGTTGCTTTAGCGCCATCGCTGCATGACTTGCCGGAAGCGTGTGAGCTATTAGTTTCACCGTGACCAGCACAACAAGCTTTTGACTTAGCACCATCTTTTTTGCAGCAGGCAGGAGCGGCTGTTTTAGATTCTTCAACTGTATAGGAAGCTGCCGGTTTAGGATCTTTATCGGCTTGCATTGTATGTACAGTTTGACGACTGCTGGTAGCTGCTGCTGTGGCCGCAGTTTGAGCGTTTAAAATTGTGCCGGTAGCAAAAACACAGCACAGAGCAATAATTACTTTTTTCATGTTTTATTTTTTTGTGGGGGTAAAATTAATCTTCAATCAGAGTTCCAATAACTGTAATGCCTCCTTTAACTTTTTGTTTCAAATCAACCTCTATTTTTGTGCCTACAGGCAAGAAAAGGTCAACCCGTGACCCAAATTTAATAAACCCTAGCTCGGCATTTTGCTCAACTTCATCGCCTTCGCTCAGGTACCACTTTATTTTTCGGGCAAGTTTACCGGCTATCTGGCGTATTAAAATTTCAGCGTCTGACTCATCATGCTCCAGCACAATCGTATTACGTTCGTTCTTTTCACTCGATTTAGGATGCCAAGCCACTAGATATTTACCCGGATGATACTTCTGATATTTTACCACCCCGCTAATTGGAGTTCGGTTTACATGCACGTTAGCCGGGCTCATAAAAATTGACACCTGTATGCGCTTATCGTTAAAATACTCTCCTTCGTGCACTTCTTCTATTACTACTACCCTGCCATCGGCTGGTGCTACAATTTGGTTGCTACCGGTAAAAAAATTACGGTAAGGAATGCGAAAAAACGAGGCAAATGCAACCAGTATTATCAGGGATACTGCACCTGTTATGTAGTACACCTCTTTCTGTCTAAATACTAAAGCAATAATCACATTGGTAAGCAGTAGAGCTACACCTGACACAAAAAGTATCTTATGCCCCTCTTTGTGAATCTTTATTTTCTTCTTCATTGTTTATTGACCGTGCGAAAGTATGGTAAAAATTTACCCCTCCGGTAAAACTGATAGCGCGTAACCAACGCGCAATAAGATTAACGGATACTTCTGTAAACTATTTTGCTGAAGCAAAGTTCTTGTTGGCCTGTTCCCAGTTAATGAGGTTGAAGAAAGCGGTAATATAGTCTGGTCTGCGGTTTTGATAGTTTAAGTAGTAGGCATGCTCCCACACATCTAAACCAAGTACCGGAGTGCCTTTACATTCTGCAATATCCATTAACGGATTGTCTTGGTTAGGTGTAGAGCAAATAGCTAACTTTCCATGGCATACGCACAACCAAGCCCAACCTGAGCCAAAGCGTGTAGTTGCTGCCTTAGCGAACTCTGCTTTAAAATTATCGTATGAACCAAAAGTTGCATTAATAGCATCACCCAGCGCACCTGTAGGATTGCCTCCTGCGTTAGGGGCCATGATATTCCAGAAAAAAGTGTGGTTCCAATGGCCGCCACCATTGTTTCTAATTGCTGCCGGCAGTTTAGAGATGTTTGCCATTAATTCTTCAAGCGGTTTGCCCTCATTTTCGGTACCTGCCAATGCCGCGTTTAAATTAGTTACGTATGCATTGTGATGTTTACCGTGGTGAATTTCCATAGTGTGGGCATCAATGTGTGGTTCCAACGCATTGTTGGCATAAGGAAGTGCAGGGAGTGTAAAAGCCATAGTATCTGATTTTTAAATTTTAAGATTAAAGGTTTAGCGAGGCGAATGTAAAATCAATTAGCAAATCGAAAATTTAATACGCGAAGCACTACTTGCGCTTAGCCCTAAAAAAATCTGTCATTAAAACTGAGCATTCATTTTCCATTACACCTGCGGTAATTTCAGTTTTGGGGTGAAGCACCCTTCCTTTAACTAACGAATAACCTGCTTTAGGGTCGTAAGCTCCGTACACCAATCGTGCAACTCGAGCCCAACCAATAGCCGATGCACACATCAGGCAGGGTTCAAGGGTAACATACAAAGTGCAGTCCTCCAGAAACTTAGACCCCAGATAATTAGCTGCCGCGGTTATAGCAATCATTTCGGCATGGGCTGTTACGTCTTTTAGTTTTTCAGTTTGGTTGTAGCCTTTTCCAATTATTTTGTTGTTGGCTACCACTATAGCTCCTACGGGCACTTCATCTTCCTCATAGGCATACAAGGCTTCTTTCAAAGCCATTTTCATAAAGTATTCATCGGTAAAAATCATACAGCTTACATTCTCTTTCGCAAAATAAATAAATAGCCAACTACGGCAGGCAAACACAAATTGAGTAACCATACGGCAGACGTAGCTGTAACAATAGCAATACTGTTAACCCCTAACTTGCCAAATACGAACAAAGCTGTTGCCCCGCGATAGCTAACATCGAACAATGGCATTAACGGAGAAACTGTTTGAAGCACCAGCCAAACACCACTGTACACCAATAATGTTGACCCATTTTGCTCTACACCAAAAAACGAAAACATGAAAACATACTGAACAATATAAACCCCATAACGTATCAGCGATACAAGTAACACCTGCCATGAAAGGTTTGCCGATGGCAGGTTCTCATTCTCAATCACCAAACTATTTTTCTGCAAAAACGGAACCTTCCACAACATACGATTGAGCAAATTGAAGCGGAAATAGAAAAACAGAAACGAAACCGCTGCACCGAAACATAGTCCCCAAGTAAAAGTATCAACAGACCACTGCATCAGGAAAAAAGTACCGGCCATTAATGTAGCGGTTGTTTGTGCCATGCCTCCAATACTGCTCAGATAAAATATTTTGGTTTTGTCGTTATCGTTCAGGTACATGACACGACCTACAAACTCGCCACTGCGGGCTGGTGTTACAAAACCCAACGTAACGCCCGCCAACACAGATTTTAACAGGTTGAGAAAAGAAGAATTTTTGTTTAACAACAATCTCCACTTCAATGTTTCTAACAACCAATTTACCGGCATGAGTAACATGGCAATCAACAAAAGCATGTACTTCTCCGAATGCAGATGCAGTAAAAAATAACTCCACTGTAGTTGAAAATCGTTATTGAAGAAAATGCGCGAAACAATAATCCATGTCATAAGCATAAAAACCGCAAACTTTACAGCCAGCCAAAATTGATTTCGGTTTAAAATACTCATGCGCTAAACATATTACTTGTAGTGGCAACTGCAAGTGTTGTGTTTTTACTTTACGGTCAACATGGTTATTTTGGTTTTACAACAACAAGCAACATGATTCAAATTACCAACTTTGAACAATATTTGAGCGAATACAAGCGCAGTGTAGATTATCCTGAAATTTTTTGGGCTGAAGTAGCTGACAGTTTTCTATGGAAGAAAAAATGGAACTCTGTTCTAGAATGGAATTTCAGGGAACCGAGTATAAAATGGTTTAATGGTGCTGAATGTAATTTAAGTGAGAATTGTTTAGACCGGCACCTCGAAAAACGGGGTCATCAAACAGCCATCATTTGGGAACCAAACAATCCGGATGAAGACTTCCGAACCCTAACATATTATCAATTGCATAATGAAGTATGTCGTTTTTCAAATGCCCTTAAAAATCTTGGCGTACAACGAGGCCATCGTGTTTGCATCTATATGCCAATGGTGCCCGAAGCAGCAGTTGCCATGTTGGCTTGCACTAGAATTGGGGCTATACATTCGGTGGTGTTTGCCGGTTTTTCATCCACCTCTCTTATTGATAGGATAAACGACAGCGGATGTTCTTTACTGATTACTGCAGATGCCTTTTTTAGGGGGGAGAAAAAAATTGAGTTAAAAAATATAGCTGACGAAGCAATGCTTAATACACCCTCAATAAAAAATTGTGTGGTGTATAATCATAGAGGGAGTGATATAGAAATGAAAGCAGGCAGAGATATCTGGTGGACCGATGTTGTTTCCAATACTTCAGTAGAGCATTGTGCAGAGGCAATGGATGCCGAAGACCCTTTGTTTATTCTTTACACCAGCGGCAGTACCGGAAAGCCCAAAGGGGTGCTGCATACTACAGCGGGCTACATGGTATATATAGGTTATACTTTTTTAAACGTGTTTAACTACCGCGAGCAGGAGATATTTTTCTGTACTGCAGATGTGGGTTGGGTAACAGGTCATTCGTACTTGGTTTATGGCCCGTTGCTGAATGGCGCAACTACAGTTATGTTTGAAGGCATACCCACCTACCCGGACCACGGGCGCTTTTGGGATGTGATTGACAAACACCAAGTAAATATTTTTTACACTGCACCTACAGCCATCCGCTCGCTGCAAACGTATGGCTATGAAGTTTTCAGGAACAAAAATCTTTCATCATTGCGGGTGCTTGGTTCAGTTGGTGAGCCTATCAACGAAGAAGCATGGCATTGGTACAATAAGAATGCTGGCAAAGAAAAATGCCCCATAGTGGATACCTGGTGGCAGACAGAAACAGGTGGTGTGCTTATTTCCCCAATAGCAAACGTCACCCCTCTTAAACCGGCTTTTGCCACTTTGCCAGTACCTGGTGTTCAACCGGTGTTGCTAAACGAAAAGGGAGAAGAAATAGAGGGTAGTTATGTAGAGGGCAATTTATGTATTAAGTTTCCATGGCCTGGTATGGCACGTAGCGTATATGGCAACCATCCACGCTTTCAGCAAACATACTTTGCCACATACCCAAATTATTATTTTACAGGCGATGGCTGCCGAAGAGATGCAGATGGCTATTACCGCATAACGGGTCGAGTAGATGATGTAATTAATGTATCAGGACACCGCGTTGGTACCGGTGAAGTAGAAGACGCCATTGATGAACACGAACTGGTAATTGAAACAGCTGTTGTTGGATTTCCTCACGACATAAAAGGGCAAGGTATATACGCTTTTGTGATATGCAGTAGCCAGGTAGAAGATGTGGAGACATTACACCAAGAGATAAAAAAGATTGTAGCGGAAAAAATTGGAGCTTTTGCCCGACCGGATAAAATTCAGTTGGTACCGGGGTTACCAAAAACACGTAGCGGCAAAATTATGCGCAGAATACTCAGAAAAATTGCCGAAGGCGATACCTCTAATTTGGGTGATACGAGTACACTACTCGATCCCGGCATAGTGAATATTATTTTAGAAGGTGCCGTATGAAAGCACTTCAACATTTCGATAAAAAAACGAACGGGTGCAATTGCCTGTTATATCCATCCTTGTGTTTAACATAAAGCAATTTACTACGCAAAATCAGTTTTTTTCAGCCAACTGATTAATGATGCATGTCACCCTCCATAGGTCTTTGGCAGCATTCGGGCAGTTTGTTAAAGGCTTCTTCGTTTTTCTTTATCTCATCGGCATCGTATCCGGTGTTTGACACGGTAGTGCGTATTTTACCGGCATCTGTTTTTAGCGGATCAAACTTCACTTTCAGTTTTTTGTTGTGCAAGTTCAGCAGGGCTTCTTCCACTCCATCCACTGCCTTTACGGCTCTCTCTATTCGTGCTTTGCATGAGCCGCAAATGGCTGATGTTTTAATGTTTACCACCTGACTTTTGCCTTTTTCGGCAGCGCTAAGCCCTGCTGATAAAACACTGATAAGGAAAAATGAAACAAAGAAATATTTGAATTGACTTTTCATGATTTAATTTTATACATCGAAAGTAACGTTTGTTATGTAGGTTCATGCAGAAGCAATAGTTGTTTAACTACTTTTAAAAAATTTAGAAACCCGAAGTTTTGCACTAATTTTCGGATGCAAAACTAATAGACCATGAAAAACTTGCTTTTTCTTTTGCTGTTCACATACTTCGCTGTTTCAGCAAGAGCCGTTTCGACAGGTGAAATTATTGGCAGAGTTACAGATAAAGAAACAGGTAAGGCAGTGCCTAATACAGAAGTTATCTTCGAAAATAAAATGGATAAACTGGTGGTGACCACTAACGAGCACGGATACTACTACGCCCCTCATTTGCCTACGGGTAAGTACGAGGTTCGTTTGCAATACAATGAACGCACGTTTTTTGTTAACAAGGTAGTGGTGTATGATGGTTATAGTGCCGAAGTAAATCTGGCGGTAAGCAGCAATAGCGCATTACCTCAAAAGGTAGAAATAAGTTACGATGAATTTAAACTGAGCAGTATATGCAATACTAACAGACGGCTTACAAACAGTGATATTAACCAACCAACCCAATCTCTGGGCGATATGATGAGCCAACAATCAGGAGTTGATGTGCGCGATGGAAAAATGTATGTAAAAGGCAGCGACCAGGTTCGCTTCTTTATAGATGGCACACCGGTTATGGGTCCGGCAGTTATTCGGTAAACTTTTTTTCGTCAGGTGCCCAGCGCCCATGTATAGACGAGAACAACCGGCTCCATCGAATCTTCTTCAACAGATTTTCTCCATCTTTGGCATAACTCATCCAAATGAACCATGCCTTACCTACAATATGGTCTTCGGGCACAAAACCCCAATAGCGACTGTCCTGAGAGTTGTGACGGTTATCGCCCATCATCCAGTAGTAGTCCATCTTAAAAGTGTATGTACTGGTTTCCTGACCGTTGACAAAAAATTTTCCGTTCCGCTGCTGTACATCATTGCCTTCATACACTCGAATGGCACGCTCATACTGCTTGTAAAGCGAATCTGTGAGTGTAATTGTCCAACCTTTGTTTGGAATTTTTACCGGCCCAAAATTATCTACGTTCCACTTATATCGTGCGGTATCATTCGGAAAAATGTTTTCGATAGGTTCTTGCAGTTCACCTTTGCCATAATAAAACGGTTTGAGCGTGGTAGTAATGTTCATGGCCTGCAGTTTTTCCATATTTGGTTTAGTAAGCAATACAATAAAATGATTAGCCGGTAATGCTCCCACACGATTACTAATATTCTCCATTTCTAAATCAAGAATTACTTCCTGACTTGGAATCATTCCTTCTTTAAACACAACCATATATGGCGTATAAAGATTTTCGGGGTGGTAGGCAGGAACATCATTGATAAGCAGTACGCCATCACGCACTTCTAATTTATCGCCACCAACCCCTACACAGCGCTTAATGTAGTTTTCGCGTTTGTCAACCGGGCGAGCTACAATATGTGTGTTCGGGTCGCTCCAAAGTAGGTTGCGTGCTGTTGTGTAATCAACGCGGTTACTAAAAGCCGTATAGCGAACAATATCATAATAGGAAGGTGCCTGATTTTCGAGCACTACAGAATCGCCCGCAGGAAAATTAAACACCACCATATCATTTCGCTTCACTTTCTGAAAACCCGGAAGTGTTTTATAAGGCAACTTTATTAACTCCGTATAGCTCTTGGTATTGAAAACCGGTAATGTGTGGTGTACAAACGGTAGGGCAAGCGGTGTATTGGGAACTCTTGCCCCATAATGAAATTTGGAAACAAAAAGAAAATCTCCAACGAGCAAAGTTTTTTCCATGGATGGAGTAGGGATCATGTATGCTTCGGCAACAAAAATTCTTATTAGGGTTGCAGCCACAACGGCAAACACTATGGCGTCTGCCCATTCCCTTATTGCGGACCGTTGCAAAGGTGGCTGCCCTTCTTTAACGCCTCCTACACCAATAAATTTTTCGTTTGGAGCAAAACCTAAAAAAGGAAAATAAATGAACGCAAACATTACTGCTGCAAAATGCTCGAGAAAACTATATCGCTTGAATGCGGTACTCATTTCTGTTAACTGGCTGGCAACATAAAACAGGTTTACACCAGGTATAAGCATCATCCATTTCCACCAAAGCGGGCGCTTTATAATTTTTTGCCACTCATCACTGCACATAAATGGCACAAATGCTTTCCATGGCTCTACACCCATTTTTTTAAAAATACCATAAGTGCCAATGCGTATGCCGAGCATGTAAACGAGAACAAGAGCGAGTAATACCATAACTATTAGTTGATGAGATACGTTTGAGCGATGAAAATATTATTTCAAAGAAATAAGATTACCCCGCCCTAAAGTGAAGCAAGTAAGTCTTTCATTTCAAATACGCCTTTTTTGCCTAATACAAAACGGGCTGCCATCACAGCTCCTTCGGCAAATCCTCTTCGGCTAACTGCTTCGTGTTTAACTTCGAGTAAGTCAACCGAAGACTTATAAGTAACGGTATGAGTGCCGGGCACATGGGGCTCTCTTTTTGCAATTATTGGGATTTCAGCACTGTCAGTACTGTGGTCAGGTGTCTGCAAGCACCATTTCTTCTTTCTTTCAAGTTCAGCTAAAATAATTTCAGCTGTTTTTACAGCAGTACCGCTAGGTGCGTCTTTTTTCTCGGTGTGGTGTATTTCTTCCATTCTCACTTCATACCCAGGTTGGCTATTCATTATTCGGGCTAGCTTTCTGTTTAACTCCCAAAATATGTTTACCCCAATGCTGTAGTTGGGCGAAAAGAAAAGTGTGCTTTTAGTTTTATTACACTGTTCTTTTACATCATCTAACTTATCGAGCCATGCGGTGGTTCCTACTACCACAGGCACACCGGCTTCAAAGCATTTGTAAATATTCTCCACCGCCACTTCAGGTTGTGTAAACTCGATTGCCACATCGGCTTTTTTAAGATTCTCTAACGAAAACTCTTGTAAGTTATCATCAGTAATTTTCAGTACAACCTCATCAGAGGGGTTTTCGAGGATTACTTTCTCAATTTCCTTTCCCATTTTGCCATAACCGATAAGTGCAAATTTCATTCTATTGATTTTACGTTGAAATGAAAAATCATTTCACTGGTTAATCAACAACAAAAAGTTTTTTCAACTCTTTACTGTCAGTCATTTTTAATCTGCCTGCCAAAACCAGACGAAGTTCTCTACGTGTCAATGCAGAGTCAAAAGACTTTCTTTCTTCTTCGGTTTCAGGTGTAAGTAATGTGCTTTTCTTAGGTTTTCCGTTACTATCAAGGGTAACAAAAGTGTAATAGGCCTCATTGCATTTATAGCGTGTTTGGGAGGGAAGGTTTTCGGCCCAAACTTGAATATGCGTTTCCATACTGGTATTAAAAACACGGGTAACCTTGGCAGTAATTGTTACCACATCGCCTAACTTAATAGGGTTTTCAAACGATACATTATCTACTGATGCAGTAACCACCACCGCATTGGCATGCTTACCGGCTGCAATTGCCGATGCTATATCCATCCAATGTAAAATTTTACCTCCGCGTAAATTGCCAAGCGTATTTGTATCGTTAGGCAATACAATCTCGGTCATAATAATTGTTGATTCCTTGGGTGTTTTTGAATTCATGGTGTTATAATGTAGAGTGCAATAATAGAAATAGGCGAAACTCTTCCATTACTGCTTTTTTTTACCGTAATGAAACTCATATACGGAGGGTGCTTTCCGCATTTTATCCAGGGTAACACTGCACTTCATATTGTCTGCAGCTTCGGTTGAATTAGAAGAAGAAAATTTCATACAGGTACCTGAAAGCCGTTCTGGGTCAATTCCATTTTCATAAAAATACTTGAGCAACTTTACTGCTCGCATCATTTCAGGTTTCAAATAACCTTTCTTTACTTTCTCGGGCATTGTTTTTCTGAAGTTGGGTAATGAGTCAATAAACGCTAACACTGAATCGTCAGCTACCTGATTAAACTCTCCTTCATCTGCCAACCCGTTCACCTGTATATTTACGTCTTTATTGGCTTTTAAAAACTGTAAAATGTTTCGTTGCATTACAAAGTTTTCGGCCCCTTCAATATCGCAAATATTGTGGCGAAACTTAAAAACATAGTTGCTCACTAACTCGTTTACATCAGTGAAAAGTGAATCTACCTTCAATGACTCACGGTCTGCTTTACTTATCAGTAAACCAACAACATGTGGCTGGATGTTGAGGTAGTCTATCACAAATTTTTTAAGTTCATCTTCACGTACTCCCATAACTGTATCGAGCAGACCGCTGAAATACGAATCATCTTTATACGCCCAGTATCGTACTATCCATTCGGGATAGTCGGGAGTGTTTTCCAACTGAGTCCATTCTTTTTTAAACTGAAGTTTACCAGCGTTAATCATACTCTCGTTTAGCAGAGTTTTTTCTAAACGGCCCATTTCATTAGTTACCAATTCGAGGGTTGGTATCAGCTGACTTTTGTCGGGTTGAAGTATAATTCGAAGCATAGCACTGAAATTCCGCACTTCATATTGCGCAACAAATTTTTTACACCCTAATTTACGTGCTTTAGCCTGAATAAAGTTGTTCTTATCATTTAACATGGCACTGAGTAAATAAGCCGCATAACTGCTTTCTGTGTTAGTCATAGCTCCCGGAAACTGCCAGCAAATATTAAACTCTGGTTGAGTTACATCTGCATCATACACAAAGTGAGATGTGTAAAGCATGGGGTGCATATCTACAATCTTTGTTACTGATTCGGGGTCAAAATCGCTTTTAATTACATCATTTATTTCTCCCTGCAATTGCTTGTTCATTTCTGCATAAGTGATATTTCCGTTCACGGCCAGCAGAGTGTTGTTTGGTACATAGTATCGGAGATAGAAATCACGAATACTCTTTTCAGTAATGTTTACGAAATCAGCCACACTACCGCTTGGTATTAGTTTTTCAAAATCTTTTCTGAAAACTGTTTTTAAAATTTTGTGGTCGAAAACGGTACGATAATTAGTTGAATCGGTTTGCAGATCTTGCTTAACCTTTAAAACAGCCGTTTGCAGATCTGAATTAGAAATTGAGGCGAAGAACAGATTTTGGGATAGCAAGCTCAACAATGTGTTAACATGAGCGGGTAATACAGAAAATTTATAAACAGCATGTTCTGTTGTGCTATACGATACAAAGCCTGAATTGCTAAGATTGAGAACTTCTTTTCCCGCTAGATTAGAAGATATTTTGTTGGCTATGATGTGTTGCAAAATGTTTGACACTCCACTCAGTGAATCAGGATCAAACATACTACCCGTTTTTACATAGCATGCTACATCTACAGTAGTTCCCTGAGGATTGGTGCTAACAACAGCACTTAATCCGTTACCAAGTTTAATAAACGTAAGATTTCCGTCTATTTCAATATCTGTTTGAGCTTTACTGCAAAAGACCTGCAACAGTAGTATCATACACAGTGCCCAAAAACGTAGTTTAGTCATGCGGCTAAGTTTGGAAATACAATTCTTTCTTTCAAATTTGTTTTGAACACAAACAAGACCAATGACCAAATCTACAATAGTACTTCTTATGTTTGCTTTTATGTCGGTAGCGTTTTCTTCCTGCAAAAAATGCTACACCTGCGATTTTGGCAATAGTGATGTACGCGAGTTGTGTTCAAAAGATTTTCCCGATGGCACCGATGGTTTAAAAATGACCATTGATGAATATGAAAAACAGGGGTATAAATGTACTGAGAAGTAGCCCAAACTTTTCCCTATTTTTTTAAGCATTCTTCTATTGATGTTCCGAAAAGTTCTTCAAGAGAAATTCCCATAGATCGAGCTTGCTGAGGCACTATACTTTCTTCACTTAACCCTGGTATAGAATTAACTTCAAGCATATAGTAATCTCTCCCAATGATTATGTAGTCTATTCGGCACATGCCTTTAAAGCCAAGTTGGCGGTAAATAGAGATAGAGGTTGTTTGTATTGTTCGCGACAACTGATCGTCAATTTCTGCCGGTGTTACTTCTACTGAGTTGCCTTCGTACTTGGCTTTATAGTCAAAGAACTCACCCTTACTTCGAATTTCAGTTAATGGCATAGCTTTAATTTGCCCCCCTATGGTTACTACTCCACATGTTACCTCTGTACCTTTTAGGTATTCTTCTATCAACACTTCATTATCGTAATTAAACCCGTTTTTGATAGCCGCCAGCAAGTCTTCTTGCTTATCAACTTTTGCAGCACCATAACTACTACCGTTTTTATTTGGCTTTACAAAAACCGGGAATGAAAATGGCAACTGATAGTTAGCGGGAGGCATTTGATAAAGAATTTCTGCGTTGCCTGTCTTTACGCCATGTTGAGCCAAAAATTCCTTACACCGTATTTTGTCAAAAGTTAGAGCCGCTTGCAAAACTCCACATGCATTATAGGGTATATTTAATAAATCAAAGTAGCCCTGTAGTTTTCCGTCTTCGGCAGGTGTGCCGTGCAGCGCCATAAACACCGCATCGAAGCTGATTTTGTGACCTTCGATAGTAAACGTAAAATCGTTTTTATCTATAAAAAGCTTTACAGGATTATCGCGTTCAACCACCCAATCGTTACCATCAATAACAATCTTAAACACATTGTACTTCTCTTTATTGAGGTGCTTGCAAACTACATCTGCGCTCTTAAGAGATATGCCTCTTTCGCTGGCCTGCCCCCCTGTAATTACTGCTATATTCTTTTTCATAACTTATCTAACGTTTGTTACAGCTAATGAATGAGTTTATGATGGTAAAGACGTAGTGTTTTTTCAACAAATATGGTGTATAAACAACCTTTGGCATACCTGCAAGTACAGGAAAGTTGCATGGTAATTACTTAGCCCGAATCATTCATCACTTTACATAAAAAAACCCGGACGGGGATGTCCGGGAATTTTTGACACACTAACAAAGGAGAGAGTCTTATATAAGTTTTAAATCAAAATTTTGAATTAATCAACATTATCATGAAGAAATGAGTTCTTCTTTATTTCAGGGCTATTGTGATTGTCGGTACCTATACTAAACCGCGACAGGTCATTCTGAGCTGAGTAGTTAACTTCATTGCCTAACTCTAACCCCTTGCGCTTGTAAGCAGGTTCGTTTTCCAGCTCATTTACGTTTTGTTTATTATTAAAACGGTAGCTCATACCAGCTAATTTCTTCTTCCGGTCTTCCAACGCTGTTACTTGATCTTGTTGTGTTTCTTCAGTTTCGTAAGTGCGTTTAGTGTATGTTATAAATTCTTCTGTGGTAGTTTCTACTACCGGAGTGCCTAATACATCCCCTTTTACTTCGGCCACCTCTTCAGTTACTGCCTCTTCGTTGATTACTACTTCATCAAGGTGTTGTTCATCGCGGGTAATATCAAACTCTACGCTCACTGTTTCAGCAGTGATTTCTTCTACCGGCTCAGTAAACAATGTGTAATCGGGCTGTGGTGTAACAACAGCTACGGGTTGTTCATCTACTTTTGGTTCTTCTACATTCACAGTAACTGCCGGTGTTTCTTCTTTTACCTCTTCAATTGAAGGGAAAGACGAAACAACTTTTACCTCATTCTTGTCAGTTAATTCATACACAGTTACATTCTTCTGTTCTTTGTATGGCTTTGCTTTTTTACCCACTTCGAACCCGGTAGCAATAATTGTAACTGAAAGCTTTTCACCAATGGAGAGGTCATCGCAAGCACCGAGAATAATATCTGTACTGCCGGCAGCTTCTTGCACATACTCCATAATAGCACCAATTTCATCCATAGTTACCTGCATGGTGCCGGTTGTAATGTTCACTAAAACTTTCTTTGCCCCGCTTATATCGTTGTCGTTCAATAACGGAGAGTTCATAGCTCCTTGTGCTGCAAGTAATGCACGGCCTTCACCTTCAGCAGTTGCGCAACCCATGATGGCAGAGCCCCCATTTTTCATAACGGTTTGCACATCGGCAAAGTCAACATTAATTTCGCCTGGTACGGTAATAATTTCTGAAATTGCTTTTGCGGCCGTAGTAAGAATGTTATTGGCATGGCCAAACGCCTCACTTCGTTTCAGGTTGCCATACATCTCGCGTATTTTATCATTGTTAATAATAAGTAGAGTATCTACGTGATCGCGCAATTTCTCAATGCCTTCGAGCGCGTGGTTGTATCTGTTTTTACCTTCAAACCAAAAAGGTGTTGTAACAATGCCTACAGTAAGTACACCCATTTCGCGGGCTATACGGGCTACCACCGGTGCGGCACCAGTTCCTGTACCGCCACCCATACCAGCAGTTATAAAAACCATTTTAGTGTTTTTCGACAGCAACTCTTTAATTTCTGCTATAGATTCTTCTGCAGCTTTGGCGCCTACTTCGGGTTTAGCACCTGCGCCAAGGCCCTGAGTAGAATCTGGGCCGAGTTGAATTTTGTTTGGAATACGGCTCATTTCTAACGCCTGCGCATCAGTATTAAGCACCACAAAGTTTACACCGGCAATACCCTGATCAAACATGTGGTTTACTGCATTACTCCCGCCACCGCCTACACCAAAAACTTTAATGATAGATGATTGCTCTTTTGGTAAGTCGAATTGAAAAAGTGGTTCCATACTCTTTGTTTTTTGCTCTGCCGGTTTTCAGAGAAAAACCTAACGCAGAAGTGAAAAATTATGTGTGTCGTTTATGAAAGCAAATGTGTTTTTATACGGCTTGCTTGCCTAATTTTTTAACTCGCATTTATATACTACAAGATGTGCTGTGTAAAAAAAAGCATACAATCTATACAGCTACTCAAAATCACCGTTCACCCGTTCATCTTCAAACCATTTTTTAAAAACGGTAGTCATAGACTCCAGAAAGTTTTTCGGTTTCTCAGTTCTTGGTGGTGTTCCCGCTTCAGTTGTTTCTTGTTCCTCTTCTTGCTGTAGGCCTGTTTCAGTTACCGGAGTTTCGAGACTTACGTTTACAACAGGAGCCGCAGCATACAACTCTTCGTAGTAATCTTTACGCTGTTCTTCTTTCATGTCAGCGTATTCCTTGTAACCTTCTAACACCAAGCCCAGACCGGTAGAAAACATAGGATGCTGCATTTCTACCTTGTTGGTTTTTTGTAGAAACGAAGTAGGGTAACCAATACGTGCAGAAAGGCCTGTGGTATATTCAATTAGTTGCTTCAGATGCTTGAGTTGAGATCCACCTCCTGTAACCACAATACCTGCATTCAATGAATTGGCATATCCTGAACTCTTAATTTCAAAATATACCTGAGCAAAAATTTCTTCCATACGCGCATTAATTATATGAGCTAAAGTGCGCATGGAAATTTCTTTTCGATTGTGCCCGGCAATACCCGGAATTGAAATTATTTCGTGTTCGTGAGTTTCACTGGGTAGGGCGCTTCCAAAATTGGTTTTCAATTTCTCAGCCTGTGGTTTCAGTAACTTGCAGCCCTCCATTATATCTTCAGTAATGATATTGCCCGCAAAGGGTATTACCGCTGTATGGCGAATGATTTTGTTTTTAAAGATGGCAACATCGGTGGTTCCTCCACCAATGTCCACTAACACAACACCTGCTTCTAATTCATCTTGATGTAGTACTGCAGCCGATGAGGCAAGTGGCTCTAGGAATAAACCTGCCATTTTCAGTCCGGCTTTTTCTACACATTTTTTGATATTTTGAGCTGCAGTAACTTTACCGGTAATGATGTGAAAATTTGCTTCTAAGCGGCTTCCGCACATGCCCACAGGATCAATAATGTTGTGATTGTTGTCAACCGTAAACTCTTGTGGAAGTACAGTGATTATTCTTTCTCCCGGCTCTAATGCTATCCGTCTCATGTTTTCGCACATCATTCGCAAGTCTTCGCGTGTAATTTCATCTTCCGGATTATTGAGTGTATAAATATCGCGGCTTTGTTTGCTTGAAATATGCTGGCCGGCAATACCTACATACACAGATTTAATTTTATGGCCGCTCTCTCGTTCGGCCATTGTAACTGCCTCCATTATTGCGTCAGTGGTAAGTTTAATATTACTCACCTCGCCACGGGTTACCCCATGCGATTGAGTTTTGCCTAACCCAATAGTTTTCAGTTTGCCGAATTGATCGCGTTGTGCAACAATGCAGGCAATTTTTGTAGTTCCGATGTCGAGCCCTACGATTATGGGGTTTTCTTTTGTGTGTTGAAGAGCCATGGTAGTTGAGTTGAGAGGTGGTATTTTTTAGTTGAATGTTGTTGTGTCGTTTTTAATGCAAACTACCTGATTGGCAAACCTCAGGTCTATTGTTTTGTATTTATACCAGCCCACCTTCTTCATGCCTTCGTTATAAAACACTTTCAATTGCTCAAACTTTTGGGCGGTGTTCTCACCCGCTTTGCCAAAAAGAATTGTATGCCCGCTAATTCTGGGTATCAACTCCATTTCACCGCCCTCGGTTACATAAATCTGATCTACCAGTGCATTAAGAAATGTATCTTTTTGTATAAAATTCGTTAGTTCAAAAAGAGCGTTCTGCACTATGCTATCGCGTTTGTTGTCCTTTCCGGTTACAACATTGCCAAGAGCTACAGCAACGTGCGGTGTAAATTTATCGCACAGCGGTATGCGTTCATTCTTTTCGCTCAAGTAATAGCCCACACCATCCCTGTTCAGTATCCGAAGAATTGGACGTTTCTGGGTAATCTCCACCAACAAATTCTGTTGTTGATCCACATACATTTCGGCTTCTGCTACGAATGGATTTTTTTCAACTTCTATTTCCAGTGTTTTAAAATCAATTTTCGAAAGTTGCTTACCGGTAACACTTTCTCCGCTCAGGAAATTGATGCGCTCCTTTATTTCGTTCTCGCTCAAAAACGCGAGGCCGGAGTCATAATCAATCTTCACGGTCAGGTTTTGGCAAACAAGTTCATTCTGCTTTTGAATGGCAGAAGTAAGCACCACTACAAACAAGGCGGCAAACGACAACACCGAAAGTATCGTCAGGATTTTTTTGAGTATGTGCCAGAATTTTTTCATCCGCTTAGTGTGAGCCAAATGTGGTGCACATCCCTGTAAACTAAACGCTCAGTTGTTGACAGAAATTGTGGAATGGCAATAGAATGGACACTAAGAAAGACAGTGTAAAATTGTCGGAAATTTGAATCAAGAGTATTATTTAGCACGCAAATGACCGGAATGAAAAAACTTTATTGCCTGATGGGGGTTTGTTTATTGTCTGCAACGGCAATTTTGGCTCAAACCAATTCCAACACCATAAATGAAGATTCAGTTAAGAAAGAAACATTGGTGAAGCATGACACAGTAACCGATGAAAAGTATTACGAATTAAAAGAAGAGTTGAAAAGGGTAAACGAAAATCAGCGAAATCTTTTGTTGAAAATGTATGCTTCAGAATGGCAAACGTATAGAATGGCAGAACAACCTCATATTCTTTACAAAAAGAAACAAATAGAAAAACGGGCAAAAGAGGATGGCTTTTCAGTAGAAGAACTGAAAGCTTATTTGGCAGAAGAAAAGGAAAAGAAGAAGAAAAAGTAATCGCTCATTACTTGAGCAAGTCTGCAATTGGCTTCAGATACTTATCAATATCACCGGCACCGATAGTTACAATTACTTCGAAGTTTTTACTCTTCACAAAATCAAGCAGCTCTTCTTTTTTAAGAAGTGTTTTTTCGGGACATTTGAGGTGATTGAAAATTAAATCGGAAGTAACTCCTTCAACTGGCAATTCTCGCGCGGGGTAAATATCAAGAAGAACTACTTCATCTACTTTGCTCAATTGCTGAGCAAACTCTGTTGCCAAATCTTTTGTGCGCGAAAACAAATGCGGCTGAAACACAGCCGTAATTTTCTTCTTCGGATAAATTTCTCGAATACTTTCTACAAACACACGAATTTCTTCGGGGTGATGTGCGTAGTCGTCAATAAAAATCACTTGATCATTCTCCAATACTTTTTCGAACCTGCGCTTGATACCTTTGAAAGAGGCAAGCGCAGCTTTAATGTGCTCATCAGTAATCTTCAACTCTTTGGCAATACAAATTGCAGCTATGGCATTTTCAATGTTATGAAAGCCCCCAATGTTTAGCCGAAGACCCATTATTTCTTTACCGTAGTAACTTACATTAAACAAGTAGCCGCCATCAACTACCCAATACTTACTGCAGTACACATCGGCTTCGGTATCGTTTAAAGAGTAGAAGGCTTTATCGAGCACGGGAAGTTTGTCGTTAATGCTTTGGTTTGCTTTCACTGCCAAAAAACCCTCCTCCGCAATTTTATTGGTGAACTCAATAAATGCTTCGTCAATTTTTTCTTTGGTGCCGTAAATATCCAGGTGGTCGGTATCTACAGCGGTAATCACCGCCATATCAGGTGAAAGGCGATGAAATGAACGGTCGAACTCATCAGCTTCAATCACCACCACATCGTTTTGTCCTTGCAGAAAGTTGGAATTGTAGTTCACGGCAATTCCGCCCAAAAAAGCAGAGCAGCCAAAACCCGATTGCGTAAGTATGTGGGCAATCATAGAACTGACCGTTGTTTTGCCATGCGAGCCAGCTACCGCAATTGTAAATCTGTCTGCTGAAATAATACCGAGCACCTCGCTGCGTTTGCGGAGTTCATAATTATTGTCTTTATAGAAATTAAACCCCTTATGGTCTTTCGGAATAGCAGGTGTGTAAACCACCATGTCAACTTCTTTTGGATACAAATTCAAGTCATCTTCAAAAATTAATTGAATCCCCTCACGCTCTAATTCATCGGTGAGGGTGGTTTGGGTTTTATCATATCCACTCACATCTGCGCCCAGCGATTTAAAGTAACGCGCCAGCGCACTCATACCAATACCTCCAATACCCAGAAAATAAATTTTCTTAATCTCTCTCAGATTTTTCATCGCCCACAAACTTTGAAAATTTCTTCTACAATACGTTCCGCTGCATTCGGTATAGCCATCTGCTTTATGTTAGAGCTAAGTACTTTTTGTGCGTTTTCATCTTGCAGCAAATCAAAAGCAGTGCCTATCAAATTTAGCCTTGCTTCTTCATCGTTAATCATTATAGCTGCTTTTCTGTTTACCAAAGCCATGGCGTTGTGTGTCTGATGGTCTTCAGCTACATTGAGTGATGGAACAAGAATTACCGGTTTACCTATTATTTGCAGTTCAGAAATTGAAAGAGCACCGGCACGTGACACAATTACATCAGCACATGTGTAAGCGTAGTCCATTCTATCTATAAACATTCTTGCGTGCAAATTGGAAATCCCTTTCGAAATTTTACTGCATTCTTCAAAGTAAACTTTACCGGTTTGCCACAATAGTTGAGCATCACTTTCTTTGATTCTTTCGAGGGCTGCTTCTACACTTTTGTTGAGTGTTTTTGCACCTAAGCTTCCGCCAATTATCAGAATTGTTTTTTTACTCGCATCTAAACTAAAATACTTCAGTGCTTCATCGCGGTTGCTGTTCATATTTGCAATCTCAGAACGAACGGGATTACCGGTGAGCACAATTTTTTCTTTCGGGAAAACTTTCTCCATACCTTCATACGCAGTGCAAATAATCTTGGCATTCTTCGAAAGAATTTTATTGGTAACTCCGGCATACGAGTTTTGTTCTTGTATAACCGTAGGCACTCCACAAAAACTTGCTGCTCGTAAAAGTGGCCCGCTAGCGTACCCGCCTACACCTATAGCAACATCGGGTTTAAACCTTTTTACAATACTGTAAGCTGAAAGCATACTGCCGATAACTTTAAATGGAAGAGCAAGATTCTTAATAATACTGCCGCGCTGAAAACCGGCAATGTTGAGTCCCTTAATCTCATAACCCGCCTGCGGAACTTTTTCCATTTCCATGCGGCCGTTGGCACCTACAAATAAAATTTCGGCTGAAGGATTTTTTTTCTTAATCGCGTTGGCAATAGCGATGGCAGGAAAAATGTGCCCACCGGTGCCGCCTCCAGAAATGATAACACGCAGGTTACTCATGCCGTCTCTAATGCTTTTTCTTCTTCAATATTTCGTGATACCGAAAGAATAATACCAAATGCTATTGATGTAAAGATAACAGAACTACCACCCATACTCACCAACGGAAGCGTAACCCCTGTTACCGGCAACAGATTAACCGCCACGGCCATGTTTATCATAGCTTGTGTAACAAGGGCAATTCCTAAACCAACAGCAAGCAATGCTCCAAAAGCTTTGGGGGCTGTAATAACAATACGAATGCATCGGTATAAAAAGAAGAGATACAAAAACACAATCATAGCACCGCCAACTAGGCCGTACTCTTCAATAATAATGACATAAATAAAATCGTTGTATGCCTGTGGCAGGAAATTACGCTGATCGCTCCCTCCGGGGTTCAATTTTAAAAAACCACCTTTTGCAATCGCAATTTTGGCTTGCTGTACCTGATAATCTTCATCATCAACATCGCGGTGTTGTGTAAAATTTTCAATACGGTTTTTCCATGTTTGCATTCTGCCTTTAAGCATTGTATCGGGTAAAAGAAAAAGCAGCGCGAAGAAAACTGCACCTACAAGCATACTAACGCCAAACAACATGGCTATGTGCTTCATGGCTATTCTGCCAATAAACATTATAAACACCGAAGTGCAGAATAAAATAACTGACGTTGAAAGGTTTTCAGGAGCAATAAGCAAACATGTAATTACAATAGGGAGTAAAATAGGAATGAATGCTTCCTTAAAATCTGAAATTTGGTCTTGCTTGAGAGAAAGTTGCCGTGCTAAAAACATAATAAGTGCAAGTTTTGCCAAGTCAGAAGTTTGAAAAGTTAACCCCACTACGGGCAAGGTAATCCATCGGTTTGCATCGTTGAGCGATTGGGTGAAAAACATAGTGTAAATCAAAAGCGGAATTGATACTAACCACAAAATTTGTGCAATGCGCGAATAATATTTGTAGTCTATCATGTGTGTTCCGAACATGAGCAATATGCCAAACACCGCAAGTGAAATTTGCTTAATAAGGTAATAGCTACTGTCAACTTCTTTCGCGTATGCGAGTGTGCCGGTAGCACTGTAAACAGCCAGCATAGAAATACCAAAAAGCATGAGTACTACCAGCCAAATACTTTTGTCTCCTTTCAAATACGACCAACCGGTTTCTATTGTTTTGTTCATACAACTAGTTTGAAATTACTTTCCCATTTCGGCAAACATCCTGCTCAATTCTTCCTTATCATCAAAATGACTTTTCACTCCTTTTATCTCCTGATATTTTTCGTGCCCCTTTCCCGCCAACAAAATGATATCACTTTTCCTGGCAAGTGTTACTGCAGTTTTAATCGCCTCTCTTCTGTCTGTTATCGTTAACACTTTTCTCTTATCAGTAACCGGAACCCCTGTATTCATCTGACGAAGAATTTCATCCGGATCTTCACTGCGTGGGTTATCAGAAGTAAGAATTACCTGATTGGAAAACTTGCAAGCAATCTCCGCCATAATCGGGCGCTTGGCAGCATCGCGGTCGCCACCACAGCCCACCACCGTAATCACACTTTCGTTTCCGTTGCGTACCGCCTGAATTGTTTGCAATACATTCTTGAGCGCATCAGGAGTGTGAGCATAATCAACAATGCCAACGATTTTTTCTTTGGCTGAAATAATCTGATCAAATCTTCCTTCCGGTGGAGCAAGAGATGAAAGCACTGTAAGAGCTTCTTGTTTTTCTACACCTAGCAATCTGGCAACCGCATAAACAGCAGTAAGATTATACGCATTGAAATCACCAATTAACCGTGTATGCATTTCTACTCCATCTAACTCCAATTGCAGACCGCCAACATTATTCTCCATTACTTTACATTTAAAATCGCTGGGAGTTTTAAGCGAGTAAGTATTTTTTGTAGCCTTTGTATTTTGAAGCATCACGTTGCCGTTTCTGTCATCAGCGTTTGTAAGGGCAAAAGCTGTTGAAGGCAACTCATCAAAAAAGCGCTTCTTAGCTTTTAGATAGTTTTCAAATGTTTTATGATAATCAAGATGGTCGTGCGTAATGTTGGTAAACACAGCACCTTGAAACTTCAAGCCTTCAATTCTGTTTTGTTCTACTGCATGCGAACTAACTTCCATGAAACAATATTCACAGCCGGCATCAACCATTTGTTTCATCAAAGCATTCAGCGCAATTGCATCAGGTGTGGTATGTGTGCTTGGTATTATTTCTTCATTGATTTGGTTCTGCACTGTTGAAAGCAACCCCACCTTCTTTCCTAACTTTGTAAACAAACGAAACAACAACGTAACCGTAGATGTTTTTCCATTCGTACCGGTAACACCTACCACTTTCATTTGGGAAGATGGATTGCAGTAGAAGTTACTCGCCATTGTTCCAAGTGACCTGGAAGAATTCTGCACTCTTATGTAAGTAACGTTCGGATTTATTTCAGAAGGCAGCACTTCACACAGAATTGTGCTCGCTCCCTGTTCAATACATTTCGAAATGAAACTATGCCCATCGCTCACAGTTCCTTTTACAGCCACAAAGCAATCGCCTTGTTTTACTTTTCGGCTATCCATTTGCAGCGATAAAACTTCTACATCTGTTGAGCCGATAGTTTCGAGAGCAGGCACATTCTTTAGTATGTCTTGAAGCGTTATCATCTTAACGAATCTTCAATGTAACCAAGGTTAATATCGCGAGCAGAATACCAACAATCCAAAAACGTGAAACAATTTTGCTCTCGTGCCAGCCAAGTTTTTGATAATGGTGGTGAAGCGGACTCATTAAAAAAATCCTTTTGCCTTCCCCAAATTTTTTCTTGGTGTACTTAAAGTAACTGACCTGCATCACCACGCTTAAATTCTCCATCACAAAAATTCCGCACATAACAGGGATCAATAACTCCTTACGAACAATGATGGCGAGCGTGGCAATAATTCCACCAAGCGCAAGCGAGCCGGTATCGCCCATGAAAACTTGGGCCGGATACGCATTGTACCACAAAAATCCGATACACGCACCCACAAACGCTGCAATAAAAATTACAAGTTCACCTGCATTGGGTATATACATAATGTCGAGGTAATCGGCAAAAATGATGTTACCCGACACGTAAGCAAAGATGAGTAATGTAATACCAATAATGGCTGATGTACCTGTAGCCAGGCCATCAATTCCATCTGTAAGGTTAGCGCCATTACTAACTGCTGTTATAATGAAAATAACAACGGGAATAAAAATTAGCCATGCGTATTTGCACCATGCCTCATTAAAAGCGCAGATTACAATAGAGTAGTCTATTTCGTGATTCTTTACAAATGGGATGGTAGTGGTTGGTGCTTTCTCTGTGCGCATATAATGCACTCTACCATTATCGTCAGTTACTTTAGAAATAATATCACTGTTGTATTTGTAAACTTCACCGGCAGGTACTTCTTCTTTTGTAACAACGTTTTTGTTGAAATAAAGCGTTGTACCTACAATAATACCCAAGCCAATCTGCCCAATTATCTTAAACGTTCCGGCCAAACCCTTTTTATCTTTCTTAAACACTTTGATGTAGTCATCGGCAAAACCAATTAACCCGAGCCACACTGTAGTAATCAGCATCAGAATGATGTAGATATTTTCGAGTTTTGCAAAAAGAAGAGTGGGTATAAGGATAGATCCGAGTATTATCAACCCACCCATAGTTGGCGTTCCTTTTTTAGTATTCTCTCCATCTAAGCCTAACTCACGAATAGTTTCTCCGATTTGTTTTCTACGAAGTATGGCTATAAGGCGGTTGCCATAAATCAATGAAATAAACAGCGACAACAACACAGCCGCAGCAGCTCTAAACGAAATAAAGTTAAAGAGGCCCGAACCTGGGAAGTCGAATTGCGCATCTAAAAACCGAAAGAGATAATAGAGCATGAGTTAAGGTTTAGTCGTTTACTCTTACAACTGTATCACCGCTTCTTTAAATTTCTTTCCTCTGTCTTCGTAGTTCTCAAACAAATCGAACGAAGCGCAAGCCGGAGAAAGCAACACACAGTCGCCTGGGTTTCCTAATTGATATGCCATACGAACTGCATCGTGCATGTTGGTTACGTTTACCATAATGTCTACCATTTTTCCGAAGGCAGAATGAAGTTTGGTGTTGTCAACACCAAGGCAAATCATTCCTTTCACTTTTTTCTTTACCAGTTGCTCCATTACACTGTAGTCGTTTCCTTTGTCAATACCTCCGGCAATCCAGATAACCGGTTTGGTCATAGACTCCAGCGCATACCACGAGCTGTTTACGTTGGTAGCTTTGCTATCGTTGATAAACTCAATGTTGCGTACCTTTGCCACGCTCTCCATCCGATGTTCCAACGATTTAAAATCTGATAAACTTTCGCGAATCTGCTCTTTACGCAGTCCGTAAACATTAGCTACTATCCCAGCGGCTAACGAGTTGTAGACGTTATGACGCCCACTTAGTCCGAGTTCTTGAATACTCATAGTGAATTGGTTTTGGTTTATGTTAATAATCAGGTTGTCGTTTTTTACAAATCCACCTTCTGCAAATTCTTTATCGTATGCAAAAGGGATTTTGTGTGCTGCGGTTTGGTACTTATCCAAATTGCTCATTGTAATTTCATCATCAGCACAGTAGATGAAAAAATCTTTCTCCGTCTGATTCTTAGTTATACTGAATTTCGAAGTGACATAATTCTGTAACTCGTAATTGTATCGGTCTAAATGGTCAGGCGTTATATTGGTGAGCACCGCCACATGGGGGCAAAATTTTTCAATATCATCCAATTGAAAACTTGAAATCTCTAACACATAGTAATCGAAGTTTTCGGTGGCCACTTGATAAGCAAAACTCTGCCCTATGTTTCCACCAAGCCCAACATTCAATCCACCGTTTTTCATGATGTGGTAAATCAATGCGGTTGTAGTAGTCTTTCCGTTTGCTCCGGTAATACCAACTATTTGTGCGTTGGTGAACCAAGAACCAAACTCTATTTCGCTAACAATTTTTACTCCTTGTTTACGAATCTTCTTTACCATTTCTGCCTTCTCAGGAATGCCGGGGCTCTTCATCACTACATCTGCATTTAGAATTTTTTCTTCGGTATGTTTTCCTTCTTCGAATTCAATTTTCCAATCGTTCAGTTGCTTTTTGTAGATGTCTTTAATCTTTCCGCCATCGCTTACAAATACCTCATACCCCTGCTTTAAACCTAGAACAGCTGTTCCGAATCCACTTTCGCCTGCCCCCAGTATGACTAATCGCTGCTTCATCTTAATTCAATTTGAATACTCATACCCTTCACTTTCTTCTCTCCGGCTCTAACACTTTGGCTAACCACATTTCCTCTACCTGTTACACCTACTTTCATTTCAGCTGACTCAAGCAAGAAGAGCGCGTCCTTCAAGCTCATTCCAACTACATCGGGTACTACCAGATTGTTTATATCGTTTTCAGCTAACAGAATCTTGCCTCCGTTGGTAGAAGTGGTAGCCCATTCGGTTTCCACATCGTCCACTTTCGTTTTCAGAAAAGTGTAAACATTTTTTATGTCAGCTGCACTTCCTTTATTAATTAAGGGCAACTTGTTTTGCTGCGCCAGTTGTTCATTCACCGCTTTATGCATGTTCAGATTAAGCGAGTAAACCTTGTCGGCTACTTCTTTAAAAATTGAACCTGCAACCACGTTTCCATAGTAACCATTTGCACTTGGCGAGTTAATCATCACAATCATGCTGTATTGCGGATTTTCTGCGGGGAAGTAGCCGCAAAACGAAGCACGGTAAACTTTCTTTCCTGCACTATTGTAACCGCCTTTACCTTGTGAAACAACTGCAGTTCCTGTTTTACCTGCTACATGCAGGTAGTCGGTTTTTAAATTGGTGGCTGTTCCGTTTTCAACCACACCCACTAGCATTTTTTTCAATTGTTCAACAGTTTTCTCACTACATATTTTTCCGTTCAGCGTTACTGTATGAGTAGAATCAATAGTAGTGTTGTATTCTTTTACGCGATCAACAATATGTGGCTGCACCATTACTCCACCGTTGGCAATTGCGTTGTAAAACATAAGTGTATGCAACGGAGTAATTGCCAACTCGTAGCCGTGCGCCAAATAAGCCGCGGAAACACCACTCCAGTTTTTGGGCTCGCGCAATACAGGATTTGCTGAACCCGGCAACTCAACATCTATTTTTTGGGCAAACCCAAAATCAACCAGATGTTGGTAGAATTTACTTTTAAAAGCTGAATAGTGTTTATCCGCTAATGATGCAACTGCTACATTTGAAGATTCTTCGAAGGCCCGCTGTACTGTAATTTCTTCTGTTTCTGGTTTATCATGGTCGGCAATTGTTTTTGTGTAAACTTTGTAGTGACCATCGCCCACAAAAACTTTTGACTTACTGGTGATCAATCCATCTTCAATCATACTTGCATAAGCTGCCAGCTTAAATGTAGAACCCGGCTCTGATGCCTCACCTACAGCATAGTTTTGTATTTCTCCGTAGGTTGAATCTTTAATCAATCCCAGATTTGCCATAGCTTTAATCTTTCCTGTCTTTACCTCCATCAACACAACGCAGCCATGGTCAGCAGCGTGATGTTGCAGTGCGCGCATCAATGCATCTTCTGCCACATCTTGCAACTCAATATTAAGTGTTGTGTACACATCACGACCAGGTTGAGGGGCTATTTCCTCTTTACTATCGAGTGGCACTGTTACTCCTCCGGCAATTTTCTGAACCATTACTGTCCCTTCTTTGCCCTTCAAAATTGAGTCAAATTGCTTCTCTATGCCAAATACACCCCCATGGTCATTAATAGAACCAATGCTTCGTTTTGCCAGTTGCACAAACGGGTTCAAGCGTTTGTCTTCCTGCACTGCAATAATGCCGCCCTTGTATTGTCCATCACGAAACATGGGCCACTGTTTCATTTCATTCACTTGATTGTAGGTAACGTTGCGCTTGAGCAGATAGTAACGGCTTTTCTTTTTGCGTTCGCGCACTAATTCATTCTTGTACTGCTGTGCGTTTTTTTCAGGAAACATTTGTGATAGCAATAGCGAAAAGCTGTCCACATTTTCTTTAAAAATTTTAGGATGCGAGTAGGTGGTTTTAAAATCAATACGAATGTCGAATGTAGGGAGCGTAGTAGCCAACAAGCGGCCATCTTCACTGTAAATATTTCCACGCTCGGCTAAAATTGTTTTCGGAAAAATTGTAAGCGAATCAGCCAGTGAACGGTAATACTCACCTTGCGTGGTTTGTATATAAAACGCACGACCGATAATAGCAATGCCCAATAAGAAAATAAACGCAAAACCCAGGTAAGCCCTCAGTAGAATTTCGCGTTTTTTGTTTGCCGACATAGTGCGTTTTATGCAATAGTTTACAGTCCCGAATTTCGGTGGCTGCTCATCGGATCCGCTTTTTGTCGGAAATTTTTCAGGCGATGAGCATTCACTTTATTCAGCATCTTTATTCTTTTACCTCTATTTTATAAGGGGGAATCCTCAGTTCCTTCAACCCCTGTGTGTTCACCAATTTTGCCACTTCGCTCTGTTTGCTTTTTTGCATCAGACCCGAAGTAGTTGTCATGTATTGCCAACGTAACTGCTTTACTTCTTTTTCTGTTTTAGTAATTCTGCGCGCATAATTCTCAGCCATGTGATTATTGGCTATATGCAAAGCAGCAAGCACAACCAGAAAAGACACAAACGGCATATTGAAAAAAACCTGCTTCAACCCGTTTTCACCGGCTGCATCGAGTTTACCCAACAGCGATGCAAAACCTTTCGGGGATTGTTTCTCCGATGTTTGTTCAACTGTTTCATTTATGTTTTGCTCTTCCATTTTTATATCTTTTCTGCTACCCTCAATTTCGCGCTTCTGCTTCTGCTGTTATCTTTTTGCTCTTGAACACTTGCCTCTACTGGTTTTTTCGTTATCAGCTTAAATTTGCTTTCAAAGTTTCCGTAGAAATCTTTCACGGGTTCATTACCAAAACTCCCATACTTCATATAGTTTTTCACTAACCGATCTTCGAGTGAGTGAAATGTAATAACCGCTAACCGCCCTCCGTTATTCAACACATCAGCACTTTGCTCTAACAAAGTTTTCAGTACACCTAGCTCATCATTCACTTCAATTCTCAGCGACTGAAAAACCTGCGCGAGATATTTGTGCTTTTCGCCTATTCTGTTTGCTTCACAAACACTTATCAAATCAGCTATCATCGTAAACTGCCTCTGCGCTCTTGCCTCCGCAATTGCGTTTGCTAAGGTTTTTGCGTTTCGCAATTCGCCATACGTACTGAACATTTTTTGCAAATCGCCAACACTCATTTCATTCAACACATCAGCAGCAGTTTTATCGCCTTGTTTATTCATACGCATATCCAGCGGACCATCAAAGCGATAACTAAAACCTCTCTCTGCTGTATCAAACTGCCAACTCGAAACGCCAAGATCAGCCAGCACTCCATCCACCTTTTCCACCTGATGTAACCTCAGAAATCGTTTCAGCTCACTGAAGTTTGCCTTCACCAATTCGAATCGCTCGTCATTCAAAACATTTTGCCGAGCATCCTCATCCTGATCAAATGCAATTATCCTTCCGTTTTTATTCAAGTGCTTCAAAATTTCTTTTGAGTGCCCGCCTCCGCCAAAAGTTGCGTCAACATAAATGCCGGCTGGCTTTATGTTGAGCCCCCCAATACTCTCATGTAAAAGAACGCTGGTGTGATAAACCACTTCAGGATTCAGATTTCGGCTTTCGGATTTGCCCTCCTTCATCTGCTATCCGGTTTACTTTTCTCCTTCTCCTAACTCATCTAAATATCTTGACACTTCTGAAGAAAGCTGCTCTGCTTCATTGCGATTAGCTTCATTCATTTTGCCATACTTCTTTTCATCCCATATTTGAATCTTCTTCTGCTTGCCTTTGAGCAGAATATCTTTCCCATTGCCAATAAACTTGCGCAGTGATGTGCTTACCAAAAAACGATCAGCACTATCTATTTCCACTTCTGTCCAACCGGTGGTCACCAAATCAATAAACCGTTGGTGATTCATATTGAATGGGTTCAACTTGTCTATCCGCGCTTCTATCTCCATCCAATTTTTCAACGGATAAATAGCAAGGCAATCCTGCAGGTCTTTCACCAGCACAAACCGGGTTTCATTTTCTGCAGCAAACAGCTTGCGCAAGGCAGTAGGCATTTTTATACGCCCCTTGTCATCCATTGTGCATTCGTAATCTCCGCGAAAAAGCATTTGGTTGTCTTTAAAATCTATGGCGAAGAAAACATTATTCCCACAAAAAACCACTAAATGATACAAAATAGGGCATTTTTATTTTTCAACAAACCAAACAACTCAATTTTACCAATAGCAACTCATGGTTTTCATTGGTGTAATTTTGTGGGAATAAAATTCATTATTTTAATAATTGTGGAGAAAACAGGCTGTTATCCACAGGCAACAGGCAATAAAAAGGTGTTTATGCATCACTATCGCTTTCAGAAAAGTGGACTCTAGTGTACCAGAAGCTGGTTAAAACCAAAACGTTTGTAGTTTCGTGAACCAAGGCGACTTCAGTACACAACTAGCACCGGTGAACTGGCCAGGTATTAAAACAACCAAACAAGATGCGAGTAGCCGTTTACAGGAAAATAACTTTCAATGCAGCCCATAAACTTTACAGAAAAGATTGGAGCACAGAAAAAAACAAAGATGTGTTTGGCCTATGCGCCAATGAAAATTATCACGGACACAACTACCGATTAGATGTGCGTGTAACAGGAGAAATAAATCCTGAAACCGGATACGTAATTGACTTGCAAGAGCTAAAAACAATTATTCAGCAGGAGGTACACGATCGTTTTGATCACAGAAACCTGAATTTAGATTGCCCCGAATTTAGAGACCTAAACCCCACAGGAGAAAACATGGTGGTGGTAATTTACAACCTGATTCGTGCTCGTTTAGGCGCCAGCTATGATTTACGAGTACAACTTTGGGAAACCGAACGGAACTATTTTGAATTTCCGGCATAAAAAGTTAGACCTAATCTACCTTTGTTTGAAACAAATTCGGGTACAAGCGGTTTACTTCATCTATTACAACTTGTTTATCGGTGATCAAAACTTTTCGGCCTGCTTTGACCAACTCAACAGCGAGTAAAAGCTTTTGCGACTCGTCAAGCATTACAGATCCTTTTTTAAAAGCTACGCTCCCTATGTCTATTGTTTCAGCAGGACTATACATTGTTAAGTACTGTTGCAATTGAAACTGTAGGTGCTGTTTATTTAGTTCGTCAGTTGATTTGCCCAGGGGAAGATCGAAGTTCTGTGTTTGAGCAAAGTAGCCCAATGCTCTGTTATCTCTTGGCAAACAAGGCCCGCCAAATCCAAAGCCATACTTTAAATACTTATCTCCTATTCTTGAGTCAGCCCCTACAGCAGCCAGTATCTTTTCTGCATCAGCTCCAGCCGCGGTGGCTAAATCACCAATAGAATTAGCAAAGGCAATTTTGGTTGTAAGAAAACAATTGGTGGCTAATTTTGTTATCTCAGCACTAAGCCTGTCCATTCTATGTACAGCCGGAGTGTTTCTACACATGTTTTTATATATCTCCTCAATCATATCTCCTGCATTTTTATCCGCTTCACCAATTAAAATCTGATCAGGGTGTAGTTGATTATGTATAATATTTCCTTGTGCAATAAACTCCGGATTATAGCTAACAGTGTAATTCAATTCACTTAACGACATAGAAAGTTTATTGCTAAAGCCCGGGGTAACTGTGCAAACTATTACAAGATGTATGGGCTTACTTCGTTCACCAAACGTTTTAATTTGTTCTGCCACTCGCTCAATTTGCGAATGTTCATACCCCCCGTGCACATCTGATGGAGTTGCAACGCAAACAAACAACAAGTCAAAATCTTCGGTAATCAAGTCTGATATTTTTGTACTGGCACAGAAATTTACTGCCGAATTCAACAACTCATTTACTTTAGGTTCATGTGAGCAAAATGTTTTGTTATTAAGCGATGTTATATAGTCTGAATTTGTATCAACACCTACCACTTTGTAGCCGCACTTCTCAAGGTTTAGCGCAAAACACAATCCCAATTTCCCAATTCCAATTACCCCTATACTTTTCATGTTAGTGTTACTTAAGTTTTGCTCAGTAAAAAGTTTCCAATAATTAAATGATCGAGTCCGCTGCCAAAAAATGTAGAAACAGCATCTATGGGCGAGTTAACAATAGGTTCTGTGTTACGGTTAAAACTTGTGTTCAACACTACTCCATTTCCGGTGAGTGTTTTTAAATTGCTAAGTAAAGTGTAAAACAGAGGAGACTCTTGTTTGTTTACAGTTTGAATCCGTGCTGTTCCGTCAACATGAATAACTCCGGGCACTCTCTGTTGTGCATACTCTGTGGCTGAAAAATTAATGGTCATATATGGCGAACTAGCAGGTTTGCCATTAAAAAATGCAGACGAGTCTTCTTCAATAACCGAGGGGCAAAATGGTCTAAATCCTTCGCGGAATTTTATCTTTTGATTCACAACACTTTGAATTTCGGAATTTGCCGGATTGGCCAATATGCTTCTGTTGCCGAGTGATCGGGGACCGAACTCCATATTACCATTTACCCAGCCAATTACTTTCCCTTCAGCAATAAGTTTAGCGGCAAATTCAGCTGAATCAGTTAAGTCAGAAAACTTAAGGTTCAAGTTACTTAAACACGTTCTTACTTCATCGTTACAAAGAGCACCTCCGAGAAATGTATGGTTAGTAGGGCTAGATTTTATTCCCTCATCAACAGTTGCCAGATATGCAGCTCCTAACGAGATTCCGGCATCGCTTGAGGCCGGTTGAACAAATATGTTCTCGATACAGGGCAGGTTTCCTATTTTTTGATTCGCGGCACAGTTCAATGCTACACCGCCAGCAAGGCAAATATTTTTTAACCCTGTTTCACGGCTGAAGTCGCTTATCATTTCTGTAAGTAACTTTTCGATATGAGCTTGGGCAGAGGCAGCCACATCTTTATAGATATTACTCATTGATGTGCCGTAAATTCTTGGTTCACCAAATTCTGCTTCAAACTTCTTGCTATACAGTTTTTCTTGCTTGGTTGGCTGGGGCTGCCCGGGTGTTATTGTTGTAATGTACGCGTGATTTAACTTTAACTCACCATTATTGTACTGAACTACTTCTGAAAAATCAAACTTGTTGCGGTTGCCATAACTTGCTAGCCCCATTAGCTTATACTCATCGGAATCTCTAGCAAAACCACAAAACTGCGTTACCATCGAATAAAAAATACCAAAACTATCAGGCCTCATTATTCTCTTCAGCACAGTAATTTTTCCTTCTTTTCCTATTGCTAATTGAACCGAGACTCCATCACCGGAGCTATCTAATGATACAATCATACTTTCGCTAAATCCAGATGCATAATATGCAGATGCCGCATGGCAAGTATGGTGGTGGTATATCTGCAACTTTGGGCAAAAGCCAAAATTGAATTTAAAGTACTCGCGTAATCTTTCTGGAAATTCGTTGCCCCATGTTTCACCGTGAGTAGCTACTATGTTTATATCCTCAAACTTTAACCCGGCTATTCGCAACACTTCCTTAACCGATAAAAAAGGAAGTTGCGCGGGGGAATGTTTTACCCTGTTTAGCCGTTCTTCTTCAACCGCGGCTACTATTTTTCCGTCAATGGCCAGCACGGCTGATATATCCTGATAACCCAAACGCACTCCACCGTTTATTCCTAATACAACCATAAAGTACGTGCAACAGATTTTATTTCAAATTAAAATTTCTTTCCCCCCCAAAGTCATACTCTCACATGCCTTTTCGAGTATGCGAATTACATCAGTAGCCAAAAACATATTTGAGCGTGGTGCTGATTTCAAAACAACTGCGTTTTTAAAATCGCCAATCATTTTATACAACGGTTCGTCAAACTTTATATATAAACTTGTTTTGTGTACGCTGGCGTCCAACAAACCATTTTTGTCGGTTGGTGCGGTCCAATAAATTTGGTTTTCGAAAATCTCAACTTTATTATCAGCATTTAAATCATCGAAGCAGATAGTATTATGCTCACTCACAAAATTCATTCTTCTAATTTTGTGTGGTGAAACCCACGAACAATACACCGATGCCTGACAGCCTTCTTCGTACGTAAGATAAAGTTGAGCAATCTGCTCTAGGTTGCCATGTAATTTAAACCCTGTAGCTCTAACACTTACAGGAAGTTTCTCTAGCAGATATGTAATAATAGAAACATCATGCGTAGCTAAATCATAGAGCACATTTAAATCGCTTCGCATAAACCCGAAATTGCTTCTGTTCGACTCTATTACCCTTAACTTTTCGAAACTCTCTGTGGCTAATAGCTTTTTAATTTCTAAAACGGCATTAGAATACAAGTATGTATGATCAACCATTAGGGTTACGCCTTGTCGTTGTGCCAATTCTAAAAGTTCTTCACTTTCTCTGCGGGTAGTAGATAAAGGTTTTTCAACCAATACATTTTTACCGCACTGCAATGCTCGTTTTGTTAACTGGTAATGAGTAGATGAATATGAACTTATAACAACCGAATCTATGTCAGGTGAAGTAAAGAGCTGCTCAGCATTTAGCGTGGTAAAAACACCCTGCAACGATTCACTAGCATACTCTAATTTGGCAGGGTCTATGTCTGCCACAGCCTTTAGCTCACAGTCTTTATGCTGCAATACATTACGGGCAATTTTCGGCCCCCAGTAACCATATCCTACAATACCGATATTCATTTTGTGGGTTTAAATAAAACAGTTTCGATAAATAGTTTGGGTAATTCTGCCAGAGCGGTCAGTATAATTTTAACCGAAGCACCTTTGGGTGTTCCAAACTTTCGTGGTGAATATATAGTGGGTAACTCTACTAACCTTATACCATTCTTTATTAATTTTATACATATTTCACTCTCTACTAATGAACTACCTAGCACCAGGTTCAATGCCTTAAGGTTATCGCGTTTGTAAACTTTTACCCAGTTAATATCTCTCACATTTACTCCCATAAAAAAACGCAACAGAAACCTATTACACGCAGAAAGAAACTTTCTGAACGGGCTATAAATATCATTCTTGTGCCTATAGAAAGATATAATGGTGTTGGACTCTACCGTAGCATTCTCTTTAAGTTGAAACAAATCAAACTGTCCGTCTGCTGGTATGGCACAAATATTTTCGGCACTTGCGCTCGAGTATCCGCTAAGTAAAGCAGCTCCAATGCCTTTATTTTTTTGATGCTCGATAACCTTTAATCCGGGAAAATCATTTAAGGCGAGGTTGATTTCGTTTATTGAGTTATCCGTACTTCCATCATCTACCACAATAAGTTCACCTTGATCATTACTAATACACTTCAGCAACTTAGATGCTGACTCTATTACAGCTTTTACTGTTTTCTCTTCATTGAATCCAAAAATGATAATACTCCAACTTTGCAAGTGTCACTAATTTGCGAGCCGAATGGTAGTCCGGCTCAGTGTTTAATTTAGATTTGACCAAACAAACATTTTTTTGAAGGAAATAAAACATATAAAAGCGGGTACAAGTGAATCAGCCTCTTTGTATCTATATAGCGTTTTACAAAAAACAGATTTAATTTTTACGCTGGCCAAGCGCGATATACAGGTAAAATACGCTCAAAGTATGCTGGGTGTTATATGGGTTTTGTTTCAACCGGTGGCCGGTGTTGCATTGTTTACTTTGGTTATTTCAAACTGGCTAAAGCTACCCGAACAATCGTATCCGTACGCACTGTTCGCCTTTTCTGGATTAATAGTCTGGAATTTTTTCAGCTATATAGTGTCAGCCGGAGGGTCATCTTTAACTGATTCGCGCCAACTGATACAGCGGCTTTCATTTCCAAAAATTGTATTGCCTCTCTCAAAAATTATTGTTGGGTTTATTGACTTTTTTATCTCGCTGGTGGTGCTAATCATAGCCATTCCGATAGCCGGACTAACTTATAAGTTATCATTACTTGCATTGCCGTTTTTTGCAGTTTTCATCATGCTAACAGGCCTGTCAGTTTCGCTTTGGTTAGCCGCGCTTTCGGTTCGTTACCGTGATTTTTATCATATTATTCCTTACTTAATCGGATTTGGCATTTGGCTTACCCCTGTTTTTTACCCGCTTTCTATTGTGCCTCAGCAATTTAGTTGGGTTATAGGTGCAAACCCGGTAGCTTTTGTAGCAGAAGGCTTCAGATGGTGCTTGTTTGGTGCTGAGTTTTCATTTACTTTTTTTGTTCCTGCAATAATGCTACCCGTTTTATTACTCGTAAGTGGATTGTTTTATTTTAGAAGTATAGAAAAACAGATTTCGGACACCGTATAAATACTACCTATGAAAAACGTTTTTAAAGACGCCTCCATGGAGGCAGAATTTCAAAATCAAGGCTATGTTACCTTTCCGCTTTTAAGTCAGGATGAAATAGAGCAACTGAGAAATTTCTACTTTACATATGCAGCACCAATGGCGCAATCTATTGGCAAACGAAACAATACGTACGAGCTAAGCTTTTTTGATAGCGATACAGCGCGCAAAGAGTTTATTTTTAAAAGACTGAACGAATTGCTCAGCCACAAATGGGAAAAATACCTAGACGAATACGAGCCTATTGTGTTGAATATGTTCAGTAAAGAAAAAGACAAAGGTGAAGTTCCCGTGCACCAAAACTGGACTTTTGTTGACGAAACAAAATTTCGCTCTGTTTCACTTTGGATTCCATTGCAAAACGTATCGCGCGAGAACGGTACTCTGGAAGTGGTTCCCGGTACGCATGATAACTTTCATTTATTCCGCGGACCCAATGTGCCGTGGATTTTCGAAAACATTACTGCTCAACTAAAAGAAAAATACATGCAGCCACTTCAATTACAGGCCGGTGAAGTAGCTGTCATTGACGATAGCATTCTTCATTTCTCTTCTGAAAATAAAACCAGTCAACCGCGAATTGCCATTCAGGCTATACTAAAACCAAAAGCGGCTCCTTCTTTGGTATATTTTTTAAATGCTGAAAAAAATGCCTTGGATGTGTTTGAGGCATCGCCTGAATATTTTATGAATATTGATGTAACCAAGCCGCCCATTCATTTATTCAAAAAATCTACTGTGGCGTACAAGCACGCGCCCATTACAGAAGCCGATTTGCAAAATTTTATAGCCCACCATGAGAAAAGTATTGCTGGATGAAACGCTTGAAAAAAACCTGAGCGAACACGGATGGGTAAAAGTTACTTTCCTTGACCAACTCACTGTATCAGCTCTCACTGAATTTTATCTGCAACGTCAAAATTTTCAAAAACGTGCAGGGCTTCATTTCTCATTAGCTTCAAACAACTATCAATTTCGTAAGGAAGTAAATGATGCCATCTCCTCAGCGTTTTCAAAAAAGTCAAATCAACTATTTGTCGATTACAGAATGCTTTACGGAAATTTTATGATAAAAGAACCTGGCCTTGAAGGTAACTTCCCACTGCATCAAGACTGGACATACGTTAATGAGCCGCAGTTTAGATCTGTTGCTGTTTGGGTAGCGTTAACCGATACCGATGAACAAAAAGGATGCTTGCAGTTTGTTGAACAAAGCCATTTATGGGGAAATACCGCCAGAGGGCCGGGGCTCTCGTGGAAATTTGAAAATGTAACCACCGAGCTACGCCAGAAGCTTTTTCCTGTACCGCTCAAAGCAGGCGAAGCGTTAATTTGGGATCATCGTCTCATACACGCTTCAAATCCTAACACAGCCCCACATGCGCGATTAGCTGCTACTGCTATTTATATTCCTTGTGAGGCAGAAGCAATTCACTTCGTAAAAAAATTTGAACCGCAAGAAAAAATGTGTCGCTACAAAGTAGATACAGATTTTTTTCTGCGTTACACCATACAGAATTTAGACTCGTTAAATATGCAAGCCGCTGAGGAAACACCAATTTTTCATTACCCTTATACAATTAGCGACTTGCCGGCCAATCAAAACAAATCAGCTTCGTGAGATCAACTATACCGGCTATAGTTGTACAAAATTTAGGAAAGCAGTACGTAAGTTCTGCTTTCCATCAAAGTACATTACGCGAAAATATTTATGAAACGTTGGGGCTAAAAAACAAGTCGGCATACCAAGACTTTTGGGCGTTAAGGAACGTTAGTTTTGAAATATACGAAGGCGAAATTGCTGGAATTATTGGTGCTAACGGTGCCGGCAAAAGCACTCTTCTAAAACTATTGGCAGGAGTAACAGAACCTACTGAAGGCAATATGCAATTTTGCGGAAAGGTAGTATCAATACTCGAGATAGGAACCGGTTTTCACCCTGATTTAACAGGGATAGAAAATATATACCTCAGTGGTTCTCTGTTGGGTATGAAACAAAAAGAAGTAGATGAAAAACTATCCTCAATTGTAGAGTTCAGCGAACTCGGAGACTTTATTCACGGGCAGGTTAAGCACTTTTCGTCAGGTATGTTTTTAAGGTTAGCTTTTTCTGTATGTACTCACCTAAACTCTGACATACTGCTACTCGATGAAGTTATATCAGTAGGCGATGCCGCTTTTTCAGCAAAGTGTATAAAACGTATCCGCGAAATAGCTGCTCAGGGAAAAACCATTTTAATTGCAAGTCACGATTTAGCTTCAGTACAGCATATTTGCACACAGTGTATTTTGCTCGAGAAAGGAACTTTGCTGGAAGTTGGCCAAACTTCGCATTTAGTGGAGCGGTATATAGAAGAGCATGTTCTAAAATCACTATCGGCACAGCAGAATAAGAACGCCCCTGCTTTAATCAGCGAGCGTGTATTCAACAATGCCAAGTCAGAATCAATTCAGTTGCATAAGGTTAGGGTGTATCCTGATCAGAAACTCAACTCCGCTATTACCATGAAAGACTCCATTAAGATGGAGTGTGAATTCGAGAATTTTTCTTCGAATCCGGTTGCTGTTACTTTTGTATTGACATACAATATGCAATCGGTTTTCTTGAGTGCCGATTCATTCAACAGTCAATCTGTTTCTTCTGCAAGAATTTCAGGCTCAGGTAAATTCACTGCTACCTGTATTTTTCCTCCCGTATTTTTTAATCATGGAATCTTTAGTGTTTCGGCTTATTTTACAAATTCAAAGGGCGATGTTTTGTTTAGTTTCGAGGATGCAGTAACTATTAAAATAGAGCAAAACTCGTTAAGCAATGGTGAAATTGAATATCAGGGTAAGTTTTCAGGACCTCTTTTCCCTAAGTTAAATTGGATAATTGAAAAAAAAGGAACATGAGTAAACCAAAACAAGTAGCTGACTACTACGATGAATGGAATGAGAGATATAATTCAGTGTACGGTGAGGTTATTCAGGCATTCAGGCCTGCTGATACTAACTCGTTGTTAACTTATATTTTACAAAGCATCAACATAAAAGCAGGAATGAAACTGGTGGATGCCGGTTGCGGGTTTGCGGCACCGGCATGTTTTTTTGCAAATCAGGTTTCCGTAAAGATTGATGCGTTAACTATATCGCAGACACAGGCATTACAGGCAGCAGCTCGTGTGAATGATTCAAAGCTGAATGACTGTGTTACAATTACAAATGGCGACTTTCATGAACTCGAACGTTTGTTTCCATCGGAAACATACGATGGCGTTTATTTTCTTGAGTCGTTGGGGCACAGTAATGACGTTAGCACTGTGTTGAAGGGTGTTTGGAAAATTTTGAAGTTTGGTGGGTTTGTTTACATCAAAGATTTTTTTTTCAAGCAAACAAATGATGAAGCATTTAATGAGCGCGTACAGGAAGTAGTAGAAAAGGTAAACAATGCCTATTGCTACAACGTAATGGCACTAGATGTTTTAATTCGTCAACTTCGGTTTTGCGGTTTTACTATAGAATACATACGCCCGCTAAAGTTTGCCGATGATATTACCATTCGTAAAGAGTTTGAAGTAAAAAACGACATCGACACTTTTGGTGGCAAACCGGAATTTTACTATGCCGAATGGTTAGAAATAAAGTGCATTAAGTTCCGTAATTAAAGAAAGGTTTCAACGGTTCTATTCCTTGCATTTTATAGTCAGACTCAAGTGCTTGAAATTCTGCGTTTAGCCCTTGCTCAAAGTCGCTGCAGAATACTCCGTGTTTCATATAAAAATTATCGGGCACCCGTGCCCTGTAGATTTTTTCTTCTTTCCCAAAGTAAACCATAGCATCTGCTTCCTTCATAGTGATAACTAAAGAAATAGCCGGGCGATTACTTGATGAAAGATTGGTGGAAGTATAATGTAAGATACTGTTGAAATGAATAACAGATTCACCAGCTTTCAAATTTACAGGAACACAAGACTGGGCCACAATATGCTCTCTAATATCATAATACGCCCACCAAATGTTACGCCCTCTAACTCTCTTATCTGCCAAATGCGTGCTCTTTACAAAATGAATTGTTCCATTGTTTGTACCAACATCAACAAGCGGAATCCAGATATTGAGAGAACAAAACTTTTCTTCATCTACATAACTCCAATCTTGATGTAAGTGTAAATCGCCCACTTTTACATCGGCACGTTTAAGCAGAAAATTAGGTAAGATAACTTTGGCATTAAAAAAATTCTTTTCCAAGTAAGGAGCAAGTGCATTAATTATTACTTGATAATCCTCTTGCTGCTCAAAAGAGTAAGGAAACATGTTAGTGCTTTGAAAAGCCTGCGTACCGGAAGAGTATCTGTTGTTTCTTTTTCCGAACTCTTCCTGTAGTTGAACAAGTATATCCTCTGTAACTGACGGGCCTTTTACAAAGCCGTTAGTCATAAGTTTTTGATGTAGTGAATTGTCTGTTAAAAATTGACGCATAAATTTTCATTTGGAAGCTTCTTCCCTGATTGCAGATAAAGTGTTTCCCTGTTTCCAAAAAGCTGATACAAAAACTATATATCAGTTAGTGAAGTAGCTGAGATGTAATTTTCAGTTAACAATGGGTTTGATTTAATTTGGTGCTGTTGGCAAAAAGCAAGAAACTGCTCTAATGTAATATCCGAAAACTGAACATCAGTTTGCGACTTTAGAGTACCTAATGCCGGCTGAGCATCAACATTTGCATAAAAATTCGGATTTCGAACAAAATAGTCTTCAGGTAAAGAATACAACTCAAGTTTACCATCACGTAAATATGGGGTTTCGTAACTTGCCTCTTCCGGAAATATTTGGATCAGCAAAACCGGTCGCGATATATCACGCTTATTAGGTAATGAGTTATGAATAAGCCGAGGATCTAAAAAAATTGCTTCACCTGCTTTAACGGTTATAGGTTGCAGATACTTCCTAACCTCATCGCGAATGGCGTTAAAAGGGGCCGGTATAGAGTTAGCGCGGTGTAAATAAGCTAATGTATGCGATGAAGGCACCACACAAACCGGTGCATAATCTAGTTCAATATCATATAGAGGGCACCAAACATGAAGTGGCGAAAATTGTGTTTCATCAACAAACGAAGGATCCTGATGAATAAAAAACTCACCTTCATCTTTGGGTCCTCTTACTACAAATCCGCTGTAACCTACTTTTTGCTTTGTAAAGTTATTCTCCAGTGATGGCCGAATTATTTGGCTTGACACCACAGTAACTTTCTGCCTGTACTCCCAATCATTATTAAAAATGCTGAAGAAAAATCCGGGCTTGCTTATGTTATGATTATCATCATATAACTTGCGTAAGTCTGCTAATTGCTTTTCATTCAAAAATGGAACAACAGCGTAGCCGTATTGGTGCACTTTTTCAGCAACTTCATCATTACTTATATAGGAGTGTCTTACAGGCGACTCATTTGTTACAGAAATGGTTTTCATAAAATTCTTTTGTTTGTAGGCAGTGGCAAATTTATTCGAAATAAAGTTTAATAACCAGCAAACTGCTGAGTGGTTTCGTCAAAATGGCTATGTAAGACTAGACAGCATAAACGAAATAGCCAGCCGTAGCATTACAAATCTTTACAACGAATTTAACTTACAGTGGAGTAGATCCGGGTTTTACTCCACTATGATGATAAACGATACCAATTACAGAAGCAAAGTATCGAGCAGCATCAGCAAGTTAATTGAACCAATACTGTTGAGTTACTTAAGCGATTTTGAAATTCTATTCTCTAATTTTCTTGTAAAACTACCTCGCACCGACAATTATGTTGGAATGCATCAGGACTGGGATTTTGTAGATGAACGTACAACAGAATCAATAAATTTTTGGGTACCACTGCAGCAAGTAGATGATAGCAACGGCAATTTTTTTATGGTTAAAAAATCTCATCTGCATTTCAAACAACTCAGAGGCACACCATACCTCAATTTTTTTCGCAATTATGAAACAGCGCTGGAAAGCAAATCAACGCCCTTGTATCCTAAACAAGGCGAACTGATTTTATATCATGGCAGAACATTGCATTACAGCAAGCCAAATGTTTCAACTAAAACCCGGCTAGCCGTTGGCGGTGTGGTAATTCCTAAAGGTGCTTCAGTGTATCATTACAGAAATGACGGAAACGAGTTGAACCCGGAATGGAAACGCTATACGGTTGATCAAAAATTTTTTGAAACGTTTACTCCTGAACAAGTTTTGATAAATGATTACCCGGCCGAAACTGTAGCTGAACACAATAACCTCTACCACGACTCGATACGAAAAGTGACCATTGAAAATTTTTTATCTGAACTTGACGCCTCATGAGAAGTGTATTGCTAAACAAGGCAAACGAACATCAATTTGCTACTGATGGCTATGTTGTAATTAAAAACATACTGCCTCATGAACTGTTGTTATCATTACAGGAATTTGTTTCCGGATTAAACATGCATACAAGTGAAAATTTCGTTTTAGCCAATTTACTTTCCGACTTAAATCTTAGAACAAAAATTCATGAACAAATAGGCAAACTGGTAGCCCCCTGGTCAACTGAAATTCTCCAAGACATGAAATACACTCTTGGCACGTTAGCAATAAAACCAGTAGGCAAAAAAAGCTCATTCGGTGTTCATCAGGACTGGAGCCTAGTTGATGAAAGCAAATTTTTATCGCTCAGCGTTTGGATACCACTAGTAAATACAAACGTACTCAACGGATGTTTTCGGGTATTACCCAAAAGCTGCAAATACTTTTACCATGAGCGCGGAATGAATATTCCATTTCCTTACGAATCATACGGAGCTCAACTAGAAGAAAAATTTATGATGCCCATTAAAATGCAAGTTGGTGATGTATTAGTATTTGACCACCGGCTGGTTCACGATTCGCAACCTAATCTGTCGCACAAAACCCGAACTGCCGTAGTGCTGGCGTTTATACCGAAAGAAACTTCCGCCTGCCACTACTATCGAGATAAAGAAAAAAACGCCATTGACTTTTATCAACTGCCTGAAGATTTTTTAGTAACCAATAATTTTTTTGACTACTCTCAGCCGCCCAAAAATTCATTATTACTGCGTTCTTATACGTACACTGATCCACAAATAAATTTCGAAAAGTTTAAACAGCTTTATGCGTCAAGTATTTTATAACAAAGTATTAGAAGATGCTTTTTTACGCAACGGGTTTGCCATAGTGCCTGATTTTATATCTAAAGAAGAATGCGAATATCTTACATCAGTTTTCTCTAAACTTGATACCGGCTTCGAAAAAGGATTTCACGTAACCAACTGGAGTAGAAATACTGCTTACAAGCAAACTTCACATGACGAAGTTTGTAAAGTGCTACTGCCCAAAGCACAAAAATTATCAGTTAACTACAAACCTGTGTTAGGTTGCTATGCTACCAAATATGCCGGAGAAGGAAGCGAGATGGGCATACATCAGGACTGGAGTTTGTGTGATGAAACTAATGCGCATTCATTTTCATTTTGGTGTCCCCTTACTGATGTAGATGTCAAAAACGGAGCTTTGCAGTTTTATAAAGGCAGTCATAACATATATTCAGCTATACGCGGAAAAGACATTCCGTTTGAATGGAAACCTGAACAGAACAAGATTGAAGAACAAATGATGGAAACCGTACCGGTGAAAGCCGGAGACGCTCTATTGATTCATCACCGTGTGGTTCACCGTTCTTTTTCTAACTTGTCCAATCAAATTCGTTTGGCAGCTATGATGGCAATGATACCCGAAGAACAGCCTGTAAAACAGTACTTCTGGCAAAACGGCAAAATTGAATTCTGCAATCAACCCAATGACTTCTATATTCATTTCGATATTGGGCTTTATTAATACAGTTTGCTAAAAAAAATTAACGCTTTGCTCTTCCGTTACGCCTATGCGTTTACGGCTTTTATATTAGCCGCGAAATGAAAAGCAAACAAACAGCCCTTTTGCAATTTTCAACCGGCAATTACTCGAAGCAAATTATTGCTACTGTATTTGTATTGTTGTTTGTCATCAGCTGCCATCAGTTGCGGGCTCAAGTTAAGTTTTACGCCTCTGCCCCCAAGTCAGTTCCGCTTAACTCAAACTTTCAGCTTAGCTACACAGTAGAGAACGGAAACGCTACCAGCATAAAGCCCCCTACTTTAAATGATTTCCAATTATTGGGCGGACCCAACACTTCAACCAGTATGCAGTGGGTAAACGGTAATGTAACACAGAGTGTAACTTACAGCTACATTCTTCGCCCAAAAAAAGAAGGCAACTTTAAAATAAGCAAAGGCAGTGTAGTGGTGAGTGGCACCAATATGGAAAGCAATGAACTTACGGTTCAGGTGACTGCCGCTGTAGCACAACAACAACAAAGACGACAGCGTAACCCTTTTGACCCCTTTGATGACCCGTTTTTTAATGGCGGCTACGAAGAAGAAGAACCTCAACAATCTAGTGGTGATTTGGAAAAAGAGTTGAAAGATGATGTGTATATGAAATTAGTAGTTAGCAAAAGTTCAGCTTATAAAGGCGAAATGCTAACGGCATCGTATAAATTGTATTTCCGGCAAAATCTCTCAGGTTTCAATGTAGTTAAGGCTCCGGCATTTGACGGGTTTTGGAGTCAGGAGGTAGAGCTATCGCCAAACCGCAAGCCACAAATTGAAAATATTAACGGCAAACAATACAACACCATAGAAATTTTAAAATACAATTTGTATCCTCAGCGGGCAGGTGCATTGCCTGTAGCAGGTTGCGAAATTTCAACGGTTGCTCAAGTTCAAATACGATCAAGGTCGCGTAGTGTTTTCGATGATTTTTTCAATATGGGGCGTGCACAACAAGTGCCGCTTACACTAAAAACATCTGCAGTTTCTGTAAATATTAAAGACCTTCCCGAAAATGGTAAGCCAGCCGATTTTGCCGGTGCTGTGGGCAACTATAAGTTTGAAACATCGCTCAGCAACAAAGAGGCAAAAACAGATGAGCCAATTACCTACACTCTAAAAATATCAGGAACGGGTAATTTAAAATTTGTTGATGCTCCTGAACTAACCTTTCCGGATGAGTTTGAAGTGTATGACCCTAAAACAAAAGAAAGTATAACAAACACTGCTGATGGAATGAGCGGAACAAAGCAGTACGATTACCTTGTTATTCCACGCCAACCTGGCGAATACAAAATAGAAACAAAGTCTTTTTCGTGGTTCGACCCGGGCAGCGCTAAATATTTTACCACTAACTCTCCTGAATTTACCGTAAAAGTAGCCGGAGAGCCTTCAAAGAATATGAATGCTGCAGTAGCTGCAACAGGGAGTGGTCAAGAAGAAGTTACTTTGCTTGGTCAAGACATTCGTTATATAAAAACCAATAAGCCATTGTTTGAAAAAGAAAGTAAGTTCTTTGGATCGGCCGGATTCGTAACTGCTTACTCAGCTCCGTTTTTGCTTTTTATTGGTTTACTGGCAGCTAAAAGGCGAAATGAAAACATGGCTGCAGATGTAATTGGCACAAAACGAAGGAAGGCGCTTAAACTTGCTAAAAAAAGATTGAGTATTGCCGAAAAACATCTAGCAAAATCCGATAAAAAGAATTTTTATGATGAAGTATCGAGAGCTATTTGGGGTTACTTAGGCGACAAGCTGAGTATAGATATGGCTGAGTTATCTAAAGACAATGTGGAAGAAAAATTGCTTTCAAAAAATGCAAAGCATGATACTATATCTAAACTCAAATCTCTGCTCGAAACCTGCGAATTAGCGCTGTATGCACCTATAGGCGAGGGAAGTGAAATGAAAAGCAATTATGATTTAGCCATGAATCTGATGGCTGATTTAGAAGACGAAGTAAAAGCATGAGTTACAAATTAACGTTAGTAGTTTATCATTTGTCATGTCCTGCGCGTTTATTAAAGGCGTGCATACATACACTTACTCTTTTCATTACCATGATTGGTGGCTGCTGGTCGGTGGCATATTCTCAAACACCTGATCAACTATATACACAGGCAAATACTCAATACAAGGTCGGTCAGTTTGAGCAAGCAGCATTATCATACGAAAAAATATTGAATCAGGGCTACCAAACAGCCGATGTTTACTATAACCTTGGTAACTGCTACTATAAACTCAAGGTTATAGGAAAGGCTATATTAAACTACGAGCGCGCACAAAAACTTATGCCTGACGATGAAGATGTAGCTCATAACTTAAAGCTTGCACAACTAAAAACCACCGACAAACTTGTGCCGGTTCCTCAATTGGCCATTACTTCTGCATTCAAAAATTTTTCGTTAGCTCGTACATCTGCCGGCTGGAGTTGGTTGGCGATAGGCACTGTTTGGCTGGCATTGCTAAGTATTGCCCTCTTTTTTTTTATTCTTCGAAAAACTTTCGTTTTAATATTTAGCGCCATAGCTTTAATGTTTTCACTTGTGTTTGTAACGCTAGCTGTAAAGCAAACCAGCGCAGAAGACAATTCAGGATATGGAATATTACTAGTAAAAAACGTAGTGGTAAAAAGCGCTCCTGATGAAAATGGCAATAACCTTTTTACAATTCATGAAGGCATAAAGTTCCAAATTTTAGATGCAGTTGGTAGTTGGAACAAAATACGTTTGATAGACGGCAAAATAGGTTGGATTGAGGAAAATTTTTACGAAAAAATTTGAGCCTTATACGGTGTGGTTTTTTAATGTGCAAAACTGGCTGCCTTCCTTTTTGCAACAAAAAATTCTTCGCCTATCTTCACTTTATATTTATTCACAAACTAAATTTTAAAAATTATGGGAATGGTATCAGAGTTTAAAGAGTTTGCCATGAAAGGCAGCGTAATAGATTTGGCTGTAGGAGTTGTAATTGGCGGTGCCTTTCAAAAAATAGTTGACTCCATGGTTGGCGACATTATTATGCCATTAGTAGGAATACTTATGGGCGGAGTTAATTTTTCTACGTTATCGTTAAAGGTGGGTGAAGCTGAAGTAAAGTATGGCAACTTTATTCAGATGAGTTTCAACTTTGTGATTATTGCGTTCGTACTATTCCTTGTTATAAAAGGGATAAACAGTATGCGTAAAGACAAGCCAACTGCGTAAACTAATAACAACTTTTTTAAACGCCCGGTGAAACACATCGGGCGTTTTTCTTTTACTCGGTATAATCTAAATCTTTACCAAATGTTTCATCGGTATAATACAAGGATAACAGAGGCAGCACAATAACAACTGCTGCAACAATTTCGGCACTGTGCAACTTACTGAAATAACTTTGTAGATAGGTAAATAGCAAAGAGATTAGCACTAACGATCCCCTAATAAAATTTGGAACAGAAGTAGCAACTGTGGCCCGCAAGTTTGTACCAAATTGTTCAGCGGCATTGGTTACTACTACAGCCCAAATACCTGTTCCAATTCCCATAAACAGATAGAGTGGAAAGAAAAACTTTCCGCTCAGTCCGTTGCTAAGAAAGAAAGCAGTAAAGCCTACAGCCGTTAACAGTGTAAAAACTAAGAGTGATTTTTTTCGGCTGTTTAGCACCTGGCTCAATGTACCGCAGGCAAAGTCACCAATAGTAATTCCTGAATAGGCAAACAGCACTGCATAGCCCGCCATATCTTTTGGTTCTAAAGATGTTTGGATGTTTAACTCTTTTACAAATTCAGGAGCAAGGGTAACTAGTATGCCCATCAAATACCAGCAAGGTATGCCAAGCAAGATACAGCGAACATACTTCAAAAAAATTTCCTTGCTTGCAAACAGATGAAAGAAGTTTCCTCTTTCTTTATTCGTTTCTACTAATTTCGAGAACATACCTGATTCGTAAACACCTATGCGAAGAATCAGTAGTGCCAGGCCCAATACACCGCCAATGACATAACACAACCGCCAGTCCTGAAACACTTTATAAACCAACACAGCCACCAATGCTCCACTTACACCAATAGTTGAAACTATCATGGTGCCATATCCGCGTTTTTCCTTTGGCATTGATTCGGCCACCAATGTAATACCTGCACCTAACTCACCTGCCAAACCTATACCTGCAATAAACCTAAACACTGCATACTGGGTTACATTTTGTGCAAAAGCATTCATCAAATTTGCAAGAGAGTAAAGTATAATTGAGCCGAAGAGGACAGATAAGCGGCCCTTTTTATCCCCCAGCACACCAAACAAAACACCTCCAATCAGCATACCAATCATTTGAACATTTAGCAACAGCAAACCAAATTTTTCAATTTCACTTTGTGTGTAACCTAAATCGCGCAAACTGGCAATGCGCACTACGCTAAAGAGAATAAGGTCATATATATCTACAAAATAACCCAGCGAGGCTACAATTACCACCGTGGTAAAAAACGACTTGGCTGAGGATAGTTTCTCTTTCATTCAGAAATATTTACTGATTGCTGTTCCGCAAATGAAAAATAACAAAAACAGTATTTGCTATAAGCAACATGGCGCCCGCCTGGTGTAAAACACCATAAGCCACTGGAATATTTCCAACACAATTCAACACAGTAACTATTCCTATTGCCGCTTGTAACAATACGGCAACAGGCAACAAGTTTACTCCGGCTAAAAAAAACTTATCGGAAGAAATCGCTCTAGTTTTAAAGAAAAATAGAATAACAAGCACCACTAAAGTATAGGCAGTAAGCCGATGTATGAACTGAATAAAAATTCTCCCCCAAAAATCTTGCGCATTGTAAGTGGTAAATCCTACTGTTGTTGGCGTTAACTGCCACAGCGCTTTCGGAATCATTTCTCCGTTCATATCAGGCCATGTATTGGCTGCAAGTCCTGCCTTAGCACCAGAAACAATTCCCCCAAAAAAAATTTGTAGAAACAAAATAGCTAAGATGGCGTAGGCGAATGTCCGGTGTTTTTTCAGCCCGAGATCGGAAATCTGAAATACGAAATCAGAACGAAACACCGAAAGCGTCATGTAAATTAGATACGCAAACAGACCTAGTGCCAACAGCAGGTGAATGCTTAAATGCACTGGTGGAACATATACTCCCGTAAGACCGCTTTTTACCATTATCCAACCATAAACCCCAATGGCTCCTCCCCACAAAAACAACACAGCAATTTTACGTTGCAGTGATTTATCAAACCAGCCTTTCCACACAAAAAACGAAAATGGTATAATGAACACAAAGCCCATGAACCGGGCCCAAAATCGGTGAAAATACTCCCAGAAATAAATCCATTTAAACTCATCTACCGTCATGCCTTCGTTCATGGTTTTATACTGAGTCATGTTTTTGTAAAGCTCAAACTCCGCATTCCACTCAGCATCGTTCAGAGGAGGCACAATACCCTTTACAGGCTTCCACTCAGTAATAGACAAACCCGACTCAGTCAGACGGGTTACACCACCAACTATTACTTGAAAAAAAACCATTGCGCAACCAACCAGCAGCCATGTACCAACAATTTTACGCGACAAAGGAGACATTACTAATGCGAGAGTAACTTTTGAAAAATAAAAAGCAAATATGAAAAACTGTTGCGCTTATCTAAGTTATAAGTACCCACAATAGCCCGAAACAAATTTTGCCTGTGGTTCTCCAATCACTGCGCATTCTTATATTCGCACCCCGACCGCGGGCACACAATCGGTTTCATTTCGAAATCCGAAATTCGAAATCCGCCATCAAAACATGCCAAAGAATTCTTCGATTAAACACACTTTAATCATCGGCTCGGGACCCATCATTATAGGGCAAGCTTGCGAATTTGATTATTCCGGCTCGCAAGCCGCACGTTCTCTTCGCGAAGAGGGAATTGAAGTAACGCTGTTAAACAGCAATCCCGCTACCATTATGACCGACCCGGTAGTGGCCGATAATGTTTACCTGGAACCTATTTCTATTGAAAGCATAGTGAAGATTCTGGAAGAACAGAAAAAGCGCGGGCATGTAATTGACTCGGTGTTGCCAACTATGGGGGGACAAACCGCATTGAACTTGTACATGGAAGCCAATGAGTTGAAAATTTGGGAGAAGTATGATGTGAAAGTGTTGGGAGCAGATGCCAAAGCGATTACTAAAACCGAAGATCGTGAAGAATACCGCAAGTGGATGATTGAGTTGGGTATTGGCGTGGCTCCGGGTATTACCTGCAACTCTTTCTTAGAAGGAAAAGAGGCCGCACAAAAAACAGGTTTTCCATTGGTGATTCGCCCTTCGTTTACCTTGGGAGGAACGGGAGGAAGTTTTGTACATACCAAAGAAGAGTTTGATGAAAAATTAAAACGCGGATTAGAAGCATCACCGGTGCATGAAGTACTGGTGGAGAAAGCCGTGTTGGGTTGGAAAGAATTTGAGTTGGAGGTAATGAAAGATATAGCGGGCAACTTTGTAGTGATATGCACTGTAGAGAATTTCGACCCGATGGGAATTCACACAGGCGATTCAATAACAGTGGCACCTGCTATGACACTGAGCGATACCGTTTACCAGCGTATGCGCGATTATGCCAAAACAATGATTTGCGATTTACCGGGTTTTGCCGGTGGTTGTAATATTCAGTTTTCGGTTGACCCCGTTACTGAAGATATTATCTCCATTGAAATGAATCCGCGTGTGTCGCGCTCGTCTGCATTGGCAAGTAAAGCAACCGGTTATCCGATTGCGAAGATTGCCGCGAAGTTGGCGATTGGTTACACGCTCGATGAACTGAAAAATCAAATCACCAAAACTACTTCCGCCTTCTTTGAACCGGCACTCGATTACGTAATCGTAAAAATACCTCGCTGGAACTTCGACAAGTTTGCCGGCTGCGATGATACGCTCGGCTTGCAAATGAAAGCTGTGGGAGAAGTGATGGGTATTGGCAGAAGTTTTCAGGAAGCATTGCAAAAGGCCTGTCAAAGTTTAGAGAACAACAGAATTGGTTTGGGGGCCGATGGTAAGCAGTGGCAAAATCCCGAGGACATGTTGCAGGGAATCAAAAACGCATCCTGGGATAGACTTTTCCGCATTTACGATGCACTGAAACTTGGAGTGCCTTTAAAAACCATTCAGGACATTACCAAAATTGATCCCTGGTTTCTTAATCAAATAATGGAATTGGTTGATGTAGAACGTGTGTTTCGTAAGCGCGAACTTGCCAGCATTACTGCCGGTGAAATGCAGGATTTAAAAGAAAAGGGCTACAGCGATTTGCAGTTGGCGTATCTTACTAAAACCACTGAGGACGAAGTTTACAACTACCGCACCAAGCAACTCGGCATCCGCAGAATTTACAAACTGGTAGATACTTGTGCAGCAGAGTTTGAAGCGCTTACCCCTTACTACTATTCTTCTTTCGAAAAAACATCTACTACTACCGCGCTTGAAACAAACGAAAGCAAAGTAAGTGCGAAGAAAAAAGTAATTGTGCTCGGTTCGGGTCCAAACAGAATTGGCCAGGGAATTGAGTTTGATTACTGCTGTGTGCACGGTGTGCTGGCCATAAAAGAAGCGGGTTACGAAGCCATTATGATGAACTGCAACCCCGAAACAGTTTCTACCGACCCGGATATTGCCGACAAACTTTATTTCGAGCCAGTGTTTTGGGAACACCTCCGCGAACTCATTGACCACGAAAAGCCCGAAGGTGTGGTGGTGCAATTGGGCGGACAAACCGCTTTAAAGCTTTCGAAAAACTTACATGAACTCGGAATAAAAATAATAGGCAGCAGTTACGATGCCATGGATATTGCCGAAGACCGCGAGCGTTTTAGCGATATGTTGAAGCAATTAGATATTCCGTATCCTGATTATGGCGCAGCAAAAAATGCTGAAGAAGCGTTGGAAGTGGCGCACCGGGTTGGCTACCCTGTGTTGGTTCGTCCGAGTTATGTATTGGGCGGGCAGCGCATGCGTATTGTCATTAATGATGAAGAATTGACTAAAAGTGTAGTTAGCATTCTGAAATTTTTCCCCGATAACAATATTCTTATTGACCATTTTCTGGACCGTGCCGAAGAAGCCGAGATTGATGCTATTTACGATGGCGAACAGGTAGAGATAATGGGTGTAATGGAGCACGTAGAACCTGCGGGCATTCACAGTGGCGATAGCAATGCCATGCTGCCACCCTATAACCTCAGCGAAAAAGTGCAGCACGACATGCGCGACTACACCCGCAGAATTGCCAAGGCACTTGAAATTCGAGGGCTGATAAATATTCAGTTTGCCATCAAGAACGAGAAGGTGTACGTAATAGAAGCGAACCCGCGCGCCAGCCGCACCACTCCGTTTATCTGCAAAGCGTATGGCGTTCCTTACTTGAACTACGCTACCAAAATTATGTTGGGCGTAAATAAGATTAAAGACTTCACTTACTTCAAACGCTTGATTGGTTATGCGGTAAAAGAACCGGTGTTCAGCTTTGACAAGTTCCCCGGTGTTAGCCGCGAGTTGGGGCCAGAAATGAAATCAACCGGTGAAGCCATCCGCTTTATTAAAGACCTCTACGACCCTTGGTTCCGCGATTTGTATAAGAAGAAGAGTATGATGTTGAGTAAGTAGTTCCAAAATCAAAAGCAATCTAAGTTTAAAGATTGCAGGACGTGGGATTAACTCATCAAATTTTTTACATTTATTAGGTAGATTCGTCAGGTAAACGCAAATCACTAAATATAAATCTCACAACATGAAAAAAATTTACATTCTTCTGCTTGCTTTAATTGTAATGAATTTCTCGTATGCCGATAACGAACCTTCAAATGATACCAAAGCCGGTGCGGAGCCAATTGCTCTGAATGGTAGTGTATCGGGCGGTGTTACGCTTAACGATTATGATTATTATGAACTAACTATTCCGCAGGATGGTAATATTACACTTACCTGCATCTCTAATTCTACTACTTACACCGGTGCATATGTAGCAGATTCATGCTCGGTATTTTCAGGAGTGGTAACCAGTAATTCCAATGGTAACTTTAGTTCTGTAACCTATCAATTGGCTGCCGGGCATTACTACATTTTCGTAATTGGAAGCGATGTATCTAATTACACTCTTACTAATTCGTTCAGCTCGCCAACCATACCTAATGATATAGAACCCAATGCAAGTGCCGCTACAGCTATATCGCTTACACTAGGTGATACTGCAAAAGGACACATTGGCTATTATTTTCCCTGTGGCACTTATGATGGGGAGGATTATTATATAATTTCTATTCCGGTGGATGGTGATATTACTATGGATATTAATAATGACCTCGGGGGCGCTATCAATATCCTTTTGCTCGACAGTGACGGCACCACACTCGTAAATAATTTAACCGGTACTGGTCAGCCGGGGGTACAGCTGACTACCACTGCACTTGCTGCCGGCACATACTATATTAAGGTGAGCATTGATCTTGGTACACAATATTGCGGTTATCGTCTTTGGTATTCGTTTCTGCCCACCAGTTATTCTAATGATGTTGAACCCAATGGCACACCTGCACAAGCAGTGCTGATTAACTTAAACAACACCAACACAGGTCACCTAATGCACCGCAACCATGGAGGCGGTTATGATGCGGCTGATTATTACAAAATTGTTTTATCGGCAAACGGTAATCTTTCATTACCTATAAGTAACACCAACAATAATTATATAGCCATAGCATTATATGATGCCACCGGAACCACTTACATTAATTCAGCTTATGGAAACGGCCAGTCGGGCATTGTGCTTAATGTAAATGGGTTGACTGCCGGACCTTATATAGTTAAAGTTTATGCAGACCTTAGTTCACAGTATAGCGGCTATCAATTCTCAAGTTCATTTACAGTAGGGCTTAATGAGATTAACTCCATTACAGATTTGGAATTGTTTCCTAACCCTGTAGCAGCGCTTTTGAATCTGAAATTCTGCAGCGCAACACCTCAAAATGCCGTAATAAACATTTTGAATTTGCATGGCGAAATCTGTTCCAGCGAGAGTGTATTTATTCCATCAGGAAATGTTTCTCTTCGTGTTCCAGTTGATTATTTACCTAAAGGCACATACATACTGCAGATGATTGCTGAAGGTAAGGTTAGTAACAGAGGGTTTGTTAAATAGGTTGATGTTTTCAGCAATGCCAACTTATGTTGGCTAGCTAATGAGGAGTAATAAAATCTTTATGAAACAGATACAATTTAGACTCTGGTGATTTAACCTCAACTCCTCACTACCTATATACTCTCACTTCCTAAAATTGAGAAATTGTTAGATGCTTGATTACAAAACATCTATGTTGTATCCATGTACGCAACAATTACTACCCGCATGTCGCCAGATCAAAATTCTTTGCGCTAACTAGTTAATCTTCAACAAACTTCTGGTTAAAACTCTCCCTGAAGTATGGTGCATTACAAAAAAATAAAGGCCTGTTTTGAATGTTGACGTATCTATTCTTGTTCTTCCTGCATTAACCTTAAACTGACAGTGCTTATTACCAAGCACATCATATATTTCTAAATCTCCTTTCAGGTATGTATTTAACTCTGTGAAACTACTCGAAGGATTTGGTGAAAGCTCAAAAGCATTTTTGCTTTCTAAAGTGCTTATTCCGGTTAATACTTTCCGGGGTGCTGCATATTGAGCTATTGAGCAGGTTGTGTCATTTTTAAAAGTATCGTTGTTCATTACAAAAGCGCACAACTGTTGCGCCCCCTCATAAATCATACCGCATGGTCGTGTTTCGCCAATGCCCTCTGCATAAGTATAGTCTGCCGGCCAATCGGGCAAAAATTTCTTTCGCCACGCTCCATTAAACCAAAACGAATCTACATTGGTAATTATACATCCGCCCAAGGTTGTATCACCCATGCCCAGCGAAAAATCTTCTGACAAATACTCTGTTGCACCCCACTCATTAAATGCCCAAAACATTTTGTTTGAATCTTCCCTAATTGAACGGAAGTACCTCGGACCATAAGTAGTTACAGTAGTTGGTCCTGGAGGGTTAACTAGAATGGCGGAGTCAACCGTCAATTCATATTGCTTAAAATATGTTTTACCTCCAATTACAGTATCGCCATCGAAATAGATAGTTCTGAAATAATAAGTAACATTTCCATTCCATACACCTATATCAAACCTATACCAAGTAGCTGTAGAATCTAAGTAATTTGCTTTTGTGGTAAAACCGAAGAGAATACCAAATAACAATATAACGAGATGTTTCATTGGTGAACAAAACTAAAACTAAAACTAAAACTGGCAAGACTCACGGTTAATGTTGCAAAAAAGGTAGTTTACTAATACTTAAACCTAAATGGTTGGTATTCCGGTTCTTTTCTTATCGTGAATCCTCGCAAATCAGGTGCCCACTCAATAGTGGTAGAAAATTGACCTGCTTTACCTTTGCACAAAGGGCATTTTCTGTAGCTGTCGTAAGTGTGTTTTGTAATTACAGTGTCGGTTTTATAGCCATAGTTGTCTAACCGGGTGTTGTAGGTTGGTACATAAGTAGAACCATCAGACCTCACACGCTCGTTACTCGAGTAACTTTTTTTGGTGATAACAGTTTCTCCGGTTTTTACCAAGTGGGTGTTTATGGTGGTGTCAATAACGGTTACTTTTTTTTCAAAAATTTGACCCTCGCCCTGGCATAGGGGGCATTTAAAATCAAGAATGCGGTGTTGTTTGTAGTCAAAATCCATTTCGATTCGCAGATTGTAATAAGAAACCCCGGTACCGGTTTTATTTGTATAGTAGAGAGGCACATTGGCAAAGATGGCTGGCGAATAAAACATTTCCGGCATCTGTTTCATTGCTTCGGTGTAGTGTAGAGCAGCTACCAAAGGGACATGTGCAGGAAGGCACTCAGTAGGTTCGTTATCTAGCTTGCGACAAATAAGGTCTTGGTTACCGGTTGCAAAGCGGGTGTTTACAAAGTGAATATCGTTGGCACAATCGGGCAACATAACCTGCCCGCTGCCAGTACACAGCCCCATATATTGTGTATTGTTGCCACGGGTTACCTCTACCGTTTTCAGCCATTTATAATTTTTGTTACTAACCGTAATCCGGTTTTGCTTCTCTTGTTCTTCAAGGCGCTTTTTATCTTCTTCTTTTTTTAAAGCCGCTGCCTTTTCAGTATTTAATTGCTCATCCATTTGCTCAGCAAGTGAAGCTATTCCAGTGAATAGAATGGTATTGATTTTATGGCCACCGGGGGTATATACTTCAACTGTTCCGTCTTGTTTGTTTACACCCGCAATGCGATCCTGTTTGCTCAAGTAAACAATTGTATCATAAGGCACAGTTAACTTTCTTTCTGTAACCAACTGATAAGTGTAATGCAATGGATTGGAAGTATTGGTAAACACCAGCAAAGGGCTACGTATAAAATATCCGGTTGAACAAACTGAAGCTGCTTTTTGAATATCGTTAATAGTAAAGTTATCATCTATTAGATACAAACAGTTACCTTTTTTACATTCGTAATAGCCTGTTACATACTTAGCATAAGATGAATATGCTTTTACATCCAATATACCATCTGCTGCTTTATATGCTTCAACATCTAGTTCAATACTATCAGTTAGCAAAACTCGTATAGAATCATACACGGCATTATAGCCCACAAAACCCCATTTGCTGTTTGCCTTGTAAATATCTTTGGCAGCACCTATTCGCTTACAGGGAACAAACTGCTGTACGCCTGCTACTAAAAGATTGCCTTTTGGTAGTTGACAAACGCTGAATAATCCGTTTTGCCAAAAATAGAGATAAGAATTTGTTCCTGTTTTTTTCTCCAGCAGGTTTTTGTCGTTTATCAATTCAACATTAAACACTGCCAGCGTTACCGAGTCGTAAATGGCAGGCATAAGTATGATGGATGTATTCTTAAGACCGTACTTCCCTTTTTGCTTTACAACTTTGAGATCATTCTTTTTGACCTCAGCTATTACTTCAGCACTTTGTGACTTTGCTATATAAATTGAGGTAAACAGTATAGAGATAATAAAGCAAAACTTCATATAAGGAAAGTAGCGAATTGAAGAACATACTAACGATAAATCTTTATTCCTCATGCCTAAGGTATCACGAAGTTTATTTGTGTTGATGCGCTTCCGGTTCCTTTATTACCTACACTAAATGAGTTGGTAGAATAACTGATATAGTCGCCACTGTTAAAAAGGCCATTTCCGTCTTTATCGTAAAGTCCGTACAAGTAATATGCGCCCGGGTGGAAATACGTGAAAGTGTAATCCGGGTTAGTAGCACTCACGGTTACATATCGCGATATAAAGTTGAGCGCAGTGGGGTCGTAAGTAGCTCCATTAAAAAGCGGCTTTGTAGTTAGTAGCAGAAAAACATTTTTATTGGGATCTACGCTCAGACTGTTATGAAACGAATAGCTGACGTTTGCCACACCTAAATACGGCTGATCCGCTTCGGCATAAGGGTCACCGTTAAAAGAATACCAAACACTTTCCGAATGTCCTTCAAATGCATCTGTAAAATCTTTTATCATAGTCTTCCGTGGAAAGTTAAACTGGTTAATAGCAGGGGCAGCACTGGTTGCATCGGTACGTTTACTGCCCCACGCCATGTGTAGCACAGCTGACGGAACTGCATTATACTTATTGGTATAAGCTCGCTGATACATGCTGTCATTTTTAAATTCTATTTCGTAAAAGGTTTTCTCTTTGCCACGTACAAAATCAACAAACCTGTAAAAGGAATAGTTGCTGCTCTCATAAACGCTGTCTAAAACTTCGTAGGTAATACGTTTATTTCCTGACCAACTACCTCCATTTCTGAATGCCATTTTGTAAGCCCCGCCATGTTTTACAATAAAAAAAGAAAGAAAAATATCGTTGAGGGTATCGAGTTCGCTTTTACCCGAAACCTGCGAAGCAGAGATTGGTCGAAAGTCAAGAGTCCAGTTAGTAAAACCACCGAGCGAGGTGGTTGAGCTAACACTTCCGCTCCAGATTCCCGGTAATTTTTCGAGTAATCCATAACCCAACACTTGGGTGGTAGAATCAATAGGAGGAACTATTTTTTTATCGTCTTTCTTATCGGCACGGCAACTAACCATGTTAACCAGAATAAAGGCAATAGAACCTGTAAAAAATAAGGGGAAAAATATACGTTTCATAAAACAAAATTAAGACACGATCATAGCAAAAGGACCCTAACATAAGTAATGACCTTGATTAGTATCTGAGTAAATTATTCCAATAAAAAGTAGACGTGAAAACAAAGGGGAATATACAGGCACGCCACAAAAATGATGGCTAATGACACACACAACCACTTAGAAAAAAGGTTTTTAGAAACTCATAAGCCCAAACAACATTTTACGCAAATTGCTTATTATCAATATATTGAAAACAATTTTATTGCCGTCTAAAAAATAATTTAACAAGATAGATACATTAAATTGAACTCTTTATATTTTAGTTGTCGAAACTAAGTCGCTTTAAAATTCCGTTACTCAAACCAAACTCATGGCAGATAACAGAAAGTACGTGTTGGCTTTAGACCAAGGTACTACCAGTTCGCGTTCCATCATTTTTGATGACCAAGGAAACATAGTGGCGATGTCGCAAAAAGAATTCTCACAAAATTTTCCGAAACCGGGGTGGGTTGAGCATGATCCTGAAGAAATTTGGAACTCACAAATTTACACTGCTCGCGAAGCAATTCGGATGGCTGGTATTTCACCAAGCCAGATTGCGTCCATCGGTATTACTAACCAACGCGAAACAACCGTAGTGTGGGATAAAAAAACAGGAGCCCCAATTCACAATGCCATAGTTTGGCAAGACCGAAGAACCTCTGAAATCTGCGCTTCTTTGAAAAAGAAAAAAGATTTTGAAAAATATGTACGCGAAAATACAGGTTTGGTGGTAGATGCTTATTTCAGTGGCACTAAAATTCAATGGATACTTGACAATGTAAAAGGAGCCCGTAAACGCGCAGAAAATGGTGAATTGCTTTTTGGCACAATAGATTCGTGGTTGGTATGGAAATTAACCGATGGTAGCTTGCACATAACTGATTATAGCAATGCGTCACGAACCATGTTATTCAATATAAAAACCTTAAAATGGGATGCCAAGTTATTGAGTGCCATGAACATACCTTCACTCATGTTGCCCTATGTAACAGATAGTAGCCGCATATATGGTTTTACACATAGAGGAATTTTTGACGTTGAAATTCCCATTGCCGGGATAGCTGGCGATCAACAAGCTGCACTTTTTGGGCAAACGTGTTTTAGTGCCGGTATGGCTAAAAACACTTACGGCACCGGTTGTTTTATGTTGATGCATACCGGAAACAAAATGGTAAAATCAAAAAATGGTTTGATAACCACTATTGCCTGGGGCGTGGGGGGCAAAGTAGAATACGCCTTAGAAGGAAGCATTTTTATAGCAGGAGCTGCCGTGCAATGGTTGCGTGATGGATTAAAAGTAATAGACACCGCACCCGAATCGGAATATCATGCTACATCAGTAGAAAGCTCGGATGGTGTTTATGTTGTTCCTGCTTTTGCAGGTTTGGGAGCGCCTTACTGGAATATGGATGCCCGAGGTGCTGTGTTTGGCTTAACGAGAGGAACTTCAAAGTCGCACTTAGTACGTGCTACGCTTGAATCGTTGGCGTACCAAACAAAAGATGTGTTGAGTGCCATGGAGCAGGACTCTGGAATTAAGCTCAAATCGCTACGAGTTGATGGCGGTGCTTGCGCCAATAATTTTTTAATGCAGTTTCAGTGCGACATGCTGAACGTGCCGGTAGAAAGACCTCAAGTAACTGAAACCACCGCATTGGGTGCTGCTTATTTAGCAGGTATAGCTGTTGGTTTTTACAAGAAACCAAACATTGCTAAGCAGTGGAGAGTTGATACGCAGTTTAAACCTAAAATGTTAGCACCCATGCGGGCTAAGTTATATGAAGGTTGGAAAAAAGCAGTAAGTCTTGCAATTGGATGGGGAAGTAACCCCAAAAAATAAAAAACAAAAGGCGGAGACTTTCTTCGCCTTTTGTTTTTTACACCACATGCTTTTCGGCATGGTAACTACTCCTAACCATTGGTCCGCTTTCTACAAAACGGAAACCTTTTGCAAGTGCAATTTCTCTATATCTGTTAAACTCATTGGGAGATACATACTTATCAACTTGCAAATGCTTTTTTGTAGGTTGCAGATATTGACCTAAAGTAAGTATGTCAACTTGTGCGTTTCGTAAGTCGTCCATAGCTTCGAATAACTCTTCTTCTGTTTCTCCTAAGCCAAGCATAATGCCGCTCTTAGTTCTTTCTATTCCGCCATTTTTTAGTTGCAACAATACATCCAAACTACGTTCATATTTTGCCTGAACACGTACTTCACGGGTTAAGCGTTTAACTGTTTCCAGATTATGAGAAACTACTTCGGGTTTTACGTCAATAACTCGTTGCACGTTCTCTTTTACTCCCTTAAAATCCGGAATTAATGTTTCTAGCGTTACACCCGGATTGTGCTTCCGTATAGCTCTGACAGTAGCCGCCCAGATTTTTGATCCGCCATCTGTCAGGTCATCTCGGTCAACGGAGGTAATAACTACATGCTTTAGCCCCATCATCTTTACACTCTCAGCTACTCGTATTGGTTCTGTAATATCCACCACTTCGGGATTGCCGGTTTCTACACTGCAAAACATGCATGAGCGTGTACAAGTATTGCCTAGTATCATGAGTGTAGCAGTTCCCGCCCCCCAGCACTCTGTTTGGTTTGGGCATTTCCCACTTTCACAGATGGTGTGCAATTTGTTTTTCAGTATGTTTTGCTTTACATCACTGAATTCAGCACCACCGGGCAGTTTGATTTTTAACCATTCCGGCTTAGCAATCCGCGTTTGTTTTTGAAGTAATTCTTCCACGGTGCTAACCAACATATTTTTTGCAGATAACACAACAACATTACAAATCAGTAACCAAAGATTTATAGCTATTTTTTGCATGTTTGTTCGAATGAAAAAAATACTGGTAGCCAACCGGGGCGAAATTGCGCTCCGTATAATGAAAAGCGCGCGCGAAATGGGTATTAAAACTGTAGCAGTTTACTCTGAAGCAGACAGAAAGTCGCCACATGTACGTTATGCAGATGAGGCTGTTTGTATTGGGCCTGCAGTTTCAAAAGAATCCTATTTAAGGGGCGACAAAATTGTAGAAGCAGCTAGGGCATTGGGTGTTGATGGAATTCACCCGGGGTATGGATTTTTGAGCGAGAACGCAACTTTTGCTAAACTGGTTGAAGAAAATGGAATAACCTTTATAGGTCCAACACCAGAAGCAATTGAAATAATGGGAAGCAAGTTGGCAGCAAAGGATGCCGCAAAAAAATTCAACATTCCTATGGTGCCTGGCAGCGATGGAGCAATTACAGATGTAGCCGAAGCAAAAAAACTGGCTCAGAAAATTGGCTTTCCAATTTTAATAAAAGCCAGTGCTGGTGGCGGAGGCAAAGGTATGCGCGTAGTAAATGCATTAGAAGAGTTAGAAGAGCAAATGCAGCGTGCGCAAAGTGAAGCTATAAGTGCGTTTGGAGATGGTTCGGTATTTATTGAAAAATACGTGGCTTCACCTAAGCATATTGAAGTTCAAATTCTTGGAGATAACTATGGCAATATTGTTTACCTTTTTGAGCGTGAGTGCTCAGTACAACGCAGACACCAAAAGGTAGTAGAAGAAGCCCCAAGTAGCTGTTTGAGCCAAGACAAGCGTAAAGCCATTGGTGAAGCAGCAGTAAAAGTGGGTAAGAGTTGTGCCTACATAGGCGCAGGCACAGTTGAGTTCTTGGTTGATGAAGAGTTAAATTTCTATTTTCTTGAAATGAACACTCGTCTGCAGGTGGAGCACCCTGTTACTGAAATGATAACAGGAGTAGATTTAGTGAAAGAACAAATTAAGATTGCAAGGGGTGAAAAAATCAACTTTACTCAAGATGACTTAAAGATACACGGTCATGCTATTGAGTTACGGGTATATGCTGAAGACCCACTCAATAATTTTTTACCTGATATTGGAACTTTAGCACAATATCAAAAACCCGAAGGCCCTGGCGTACGTGTAGATGATGGGTACGAAGAAGGAATGAACATTCCGATCTACTACGACCCCATGTTGGCCAAACTTGTGGGATATGGCAAAGATAGAACCGAAGCTATTGACCGTTTGCTCCGAGCCATTCACGATTACAAAATTACGGGTGTAAAAAACACACTTGCTTTCGGCAAGTTTGTGCTGCAGCATCCTGATTTTATTTCAGGAAAGTTCGATACCAACTTTGTAAACAAAAACTACAAACCCGAATACTTAAAAACTGAAGTTCCTGATGAAATGGAAATTGCCGCTCTGTTATCCCAGCATGTATTAAACAGCCAACAGAAAGCCCGGGCACCTAAAAACACCACAATAACTACCGGTAGCGGAAGAAGCAGTTGGGTGAAAAACAGAAGCTCTTACAGATAGTTTCATGAAGTATATTCTAAGTTACATTATAGTTACTTTCTCATGTTTAAGCTATGGGCAGAATAACTACTGGCAGCAGCAATGCGATTATAAAATTGATGTAACACTCAACGATACCCTTCACACGCTCGATGGTTTTGTTTCCATTAATTATAAGAACAACTCGCCAAGCACTCTTAACTACATTTTGTTTCACCTGTGGCCAAACGCCTACCGCGATAATAGTACGGCTTTTGCAAAACATCTCTTAGAAAACGGTGAAACCGGTTTCCGGTTCAGTAAACAAACTGACAAAGGCTTTATAGATCATCTTGATTTTAAAGTTAATGCCGAAGCCTGTGAATGGGATTACGATGAAACTTCGCTTGAGATAGTAAAATTGACATTAAATACACCTTTAAAGAGTGGTGAACAGGCACGCATAACTACTCCGTTCAGGGTAAAAATTCCAGGCGCTTTTTCGCGAATGGGCCATGTTGGACAAGCATATCAGATTTCTCAATGGTACCCTAAACCAGCAGTGTACGATAAAGACGGATGGCATCCGATGGTGTATTTAGATCAGGGAGAGTTTTACAGCGAATTTGGTTCGTATGATGTAAGTGTTACACTGCCTCAAAATTATGTAGTAGGCGCTACTGGCGACTTACAAACCTACTCAGAAATTAAATGGATGGACTCTCTGGCAGCAATCACTAAAAAAATTGAAGTATTTGAAAATTATTCGTTGCAAAAATTTCCTGTTTCATCTGCTGATACTAAAACTCTTCGTTACACCCAAAAGAACATTCATGATTTTGCATGGTTTGCCGACAAACGCTTTCATGTGCTGAAAGGCGAAGCAACATTGCCGGAGAGTAAAAGCAAAGTGATTACGTGGGCGCTCTTTACAGATGCAAATGCGAAATATTGGAGCAAAGCCGATGAATATCTCCGTGATGCTATAGTTCACTACAGCAAGTATGTGGGCGAGTACCCCTACAATCAAATAACAGCAGTTGATGGAGCATTAAGTGCTGGCGGTGGTATGGAGTATCCGAACGTAACTGTAATTGGCGGTGTGAAATCTGCATTCAACTTAGATGTTATCATAACACATGAAGTAGGGCACAATTGGTTTTACGGCATGTTGGGAACCAACGAGCGCGCACATGCCTGGATGGACGAAGGAATAAACTCTTACTACGAAGAGCGCTATATCCGAGCAAAGTACCCTAAGGCAAAAGCAGTAGGAGGCATACCTAACGGTGTATCTAAGTTTTTTGATCTTGATAAATACCCGCATAAACATATAATGGATGCCGGTTACCAAACTATGGCTCGAGAAAATCTCGATCAACCCATGGGTTTAAGTGCTGAAAAATTTACAGAAATAAATTATGGGTTAATGGTATATGGAAAGGGCATGATGCTTTTCAATTATTTAGAATCATACTTAGGCACAGATGAATTAGATCGGATAATGAAAAAATATTTCAGTCAGTGGAAATACAAACACCCCCAGCCACAAGATTTACGTTTAATTTTTGAATCTGAAACCGGAAAGGATCTAAGCTGGCTGTTTGATGATATGATAGCGACCGATAAGAAACTAGATTATAAAATTGGGAAAAAACAGGTAACACTCAACAACAACTCAACATTTACAATAAAGAATGTAGGCAATGTTACATCGCCTGTTTCAGTATCTGCACTAAAGCGCGATTCTGTGTTAAATACTACTTGGATAGAAGGCTTTACAGGAACAAAAACAATACAACTTAACACAACCGGAGCAGATAAAATTCAGATTGACCCTTTGATGAAACTGCCTGAACTAAATCGAAGAAACAATACCTACTTCTTAAATAAACAAACGCACTTTTTTGAAAAGTTACGTTTTCAATTCTTAGGAAGTATTGAAAACGAAAATCGCACGCAGGTATATTTTGCTCCATATTTTGCGTGGAACAACTATGATAAAACACAAGTGGGGCTTGCTCTATACTCACCGTTCATTCCCTCGCGTAAATTCAAATACTTGGTGGTGCCGGCAATTGGCACGGGTAGTAAACAATTTATAGGTATTGCTAAACTGAGCTACAGTTTTTTCCCTGAGAACAAAGTTCGCGAATTAAAAATTGGTGTAAATGGAAAACGTTTCAGTTATATTCTTTTCCCACAGCCGCTTTTATTCAATAAGTTGGAGCCATACATACACGTAGAGTTTAAGAAAAAAGAAGCTCGCAGCCCTTACACGCATTCAATCAATATGCGCAGTGTAGTTGTTTGGCTCGACTGGATAAATTTTGATGATAAAAAAGGAACACAACGATATTATGTAAATGAGTTGAAATATTTAATAGAGAAGAAATCAGCGCTAAATCCTTTTTCACTTAACGTACGATTTCAGCAAGGCAATACTTTTGCCAACCTTTCTACTGAAGCAAATTTTCTTGTAAGTTACAAACGACAAGATGAAGGTTTCAGAATTAGATTTTTTGCAGGAGGTTTTATACTTAATACAAAAAACAACTCAGATATTTCTTCCCCCAATCCTAAATTTTATTTGAGCAATGCTACTACAAATACTTTTGCTTACTGGCTACAACGAGACTATATGTTTGACGAAAATTTTATTGACCGCAACGGACGCGACAAGTATTTAAACCGGCAAATAGCAAAAACAGATGCGGCTTTTCGTTCGTTTACCACATTTGGAGCTACCAATAAATTTTTGATGGCACTTAATCTTACCTCATCCACTCATCGTTTTTTCCCAATTAACCCTTTTGTGAATGCTGCTTTTATTGTAAACGATTTAGGCAAACCGCAGTTTGCTGCTGAGTTTGGTTTAAGTGCCATTATACTTCGCGATATGGTAGAAATTCATCTGCCACTGGTTACAACAAAAAATATTTCTGATAACCAGAAGTTAAATGGTATTGATAAGTGGTATAAGAAGTTTTCATTTACTCTTAAGCTACAGTTACAAAAACCAATGGATTATATCCGAAGATTTATGTAGTAGTCTCAGCAGGAATCGAACCTGCATTTAGAGTTTAGGAAACCCTCGTTCTATCCATTGAACTATGAGACCAATGGGCACGCAAAATAAAAATGGCTGCCTAATTAGCAGCCATTTTTATTTTGCAGGTTACTATGTTTAATCTGCCTTCATAAATCTCATTTTAGTTTCGCCTATTAAAACAATGTATAAACCTGACCTGAAGCCCCCTACATCTATAGTTGTAGAGCTACTTTTTACGTTAGGCTGTGCATACACCTGTTCACCAAGCACATTAAATATGGTTAAGTTTGGTATTGCTTTACCGGTTGAAGAAACAGTAACATGAGTATGAGCCGGGTTAGGCACGATTAAGAAATTGCTATATACTTCTTCAACACTTCCACAAATATCAAGCACTTGCAGAGCAGTATCGGCAGTAGTGCAGGAGTTGTTGTCAGTGTATGTGTAGATGATGTAAATACTGTCCATAGAACTGCTCCATGCGTTAAACGCATAAAGTGTATCGTTTGAAATAAATACAGATCCTGAATACACACCCCCAGAAGGGCTACCGGCTGTGAGAACAACTTGAGGTGAAATATTAATGCAGATTTCACTAAGTTGTGCTATCTGAACATTGGGTAATGAATTCATAGTAATAGAAATTACAGCTGAGGTGTCTGTGCAGGTTCCATCATTTACAGTTACATCAAAATTTCCTTGTGATGTAACTGTAATGCTTTGAGTAGTAGCCCCCGTACTCCAACTATAACTTAAACCCGGTTGTGAGGTAAGAACTGTTGAGTCGCCCTGGCAAAACACGGTAGGGTTAAGTGCAGTAATCAGGTTTGCCGAACTGCTAAGGTTTACGGCAATGGTTGAATCTGCGTAGCACATACCATTGCTTACTGTTACAGTGTAAGATCCTGACTGGGTTACTTGTATTACTGAATCAGTTTCGTTCGTGCTCCACAAATAACTGAGGCTTGATGCCGCTTGAAGTGTTGCAGTTCCGCCATTACAAATAGTGGTAGAAATTATGGAAATGGAAGAGTCCGGTGAAGGACTCACAGTAACATTAATTGTGTTAGAAACAGCGGCACATCCGGCAGTGGTTACAGTGGTGGAGTACGAGGAGCTGTTGGTTACGGTAATGGCTTGCGTTGTTTCTCCATTGCTCCAAAGAAATTGGTCGCCATTGCTTGCAATAAGTGTAGCACTACCGCCTTCACAAAATGAAGTTGGGTCATTAGTTGTAATGGTGGCGGTTGCTGAAGAAGAAATTTCAACTGGAAACGTAATGTTGCTGGTGTCGTTAGGGTTTGAAGAAACAATTCTGAATCGGTAACCCGAACCATTTGGAGTATTAGCTGGAATTAAAATGCTGATTGAGTCAGCTCCAATATCAACAGAATTTTGACTGCCTATATTAACACCGTTAGTAAAACTACCCGCTGAATCTGATATCTGAACAGTGAATACATTATTCCCAAAAAATGTTTCGTCTTTGCGAAAATAAATCTTTGTAGAGCCGCCCGGGCAAAGTGCATTGTCCAAATTCTCTACACGTATGTATCCGTTCTGAAGTGTGGCTAACCGATTGGCAATGTGGTTCTGAAATGCCCTGAAATCTCCGCCAACAAACAGCTTCCGTTCATACTTGTTGTCGGCCATTACGTTTACTGTGGATTCAGCTCCATCACCTATGAAGTAGTTTATACTGTCAATATTTCCTGTATTGTCTAACAATACTATCCTGTTTCTGGCCTCACCGTTCACGGTTGTAAAAGTGCCGGCAACCAACATTCCTCCCTGAAAAAATGAAGATCCAAATACAGGGAAAATTTCATTTATCTGCGTACCGCATGATGCTATATAGGTATTATCGTGCGTTCCATCAGTATTCAAACGTGCAATGCGGTTGGCAGTTACTCCATTATAGGCTGTTAATGTACCGCCAATGATAGCTTTACCATCAGGTTGTAACGCTATGGCATTTAACACGTTATTAGCTCCGGTACCGGTTGTAAATGTAACATCTCGCACCCCGGTAGTGTCGAGGCGAACAATCCTGTTAGCCGTAGCCCCATCGTATGTTGTAAAAGAACCTACCACAATAATTTTTCCATCGGCCTGTATGGCTGCCTCTCTAGCTAATGCCGGGAAGCCGGTTCCCACAATAAAACTGTTATCAAGCGTGCCGTTACTATTTAAACGTGCAATACGATTGATAGGAGTACTGCCATACTGAGTAAAGCTCCCGGTTATTAAAATTTTTCCGTTGCTTAATGGAGTAATACTATATATAGAGTTATTTGCCCCGGCACCAGGTATAAACGATGTGTCTCTGGATCCATCTGCGTTTAGTTTTACTAAACAACCTACAGTAACGCCACTATAAGATGTAAAATCTCCACCAACTAAAATTTTATCGTCAGGTAAGACTACTACTGATCGTACCGCATTGTTCGAGGCAACTGAAGAAAGAAAAGTGCTGTCTAATGAACCATCCAGATTCAAGCGGGCAATTCGATTTGCTGAAACTGTATTGTACTTGTTAAACCCGCCTCCGATAATTGCTTTACCGCTGCTTTGAAAGGCAATACTGTTTACCTGCCCATTGAGTTTTGAATCTAACCAAAAACTTTGGTCAACTTTGCCGTCATTTAATAGTCGTGCAAAGCGAATGCGTGCAAAGCTATCTATTTGAATAAAGGTTCCTCCAAGGTAAATTTTACCATCAGCATTTAAGAACACCGCATTACAACTGAAGTTAGCCCCGGAACCCGGAGCAAATGTCATGTCTCTGTTGCCTGTTGTATCAATGCGAACAATACGGTTGATATTAGCCCCCTTATACTGAGTAAAATTTCCGGTAAAAAGAATTTTACCATCAGGCTGAACTACCAGTTCATTTACGTTGTTATTAAAGCCAGCCCCCGTTACAAATGTATTATCCAAACTACCATCTGCATTGATTCGAGCAACCCGGGTAGCCGGTGTGCCATTGTAATTACCAAAAAAACCTGCAGCAATAATTTTTCCATTTGGTAGTATTGTGGCATTGGTAATAATATTATTGGCTCCTGCTCCACCTACATTAAATGTATTATCAAATATTCCATTAGAATCTAGTCGTGCAAGACAGCCGACTGCCGAATCGTTATATGTGTTAAACAATCCACCGATTATGAAGTTTTTATTGGCGTAACGATCAACACTGTAAACAGGTCCATCGAAGCCAATGTTGCTGGAAAAGCTAAAATCGTGTGTGCCATCTGAGTTAAGCCGGACAATTCCGCCAACGCTATCACCGTTAAATGTCAAAAAGTCGCCACCTAAAACTATTTTACCATCACTTTGAAGGTATATGGCGTACACTGACCCATCTACACCGGTACCTGATGTAAACGAGCCGTCTAAGCTACCATCAGAATTCAATCTTGTAATTCTGTTTTTTAACTGCCCGTTAAATGTAACAAAGTCACCACCTATGATAAGTTTTCCATCCGGTTGGCGTATCACAACGTTTACGTGTTCATCGGCCCCGCTACCTACGTTAAATGAATAATCAATTTCACCATCTTTAGTGAGCTTGGCTATACCATTAATAAGACGTTCGTTTACAAACGGAAACTTACCGGTAATAATTACCGATGAGTCGGGAAGCACCACTCCGCCTGTGCATTTAAAATCAACCCCCTTTCCGCCATAATACAATGTATCCAACTTGCCGAGTTGGGCATATACACTAGCTGTTGTTAAGCATAAAACAAGTATAAGGTATAAGTTTCTTAGGTTGTAAATTTTCTTCATATTGCGATATTAAGTTTCCAATATACTTTTTTAAAACCAAACAACTCACAAAAAAGCCGCTCTGAAAATCAAAGCGGCTTTACAATTACTTTTACTGTTTTTATTGGCCCAAATATGCCTTTAAAGACTTGCTGCGGCTTTGAGTTCTAAGTTTTGTTATGGCCTTATCTTTAATTTGACGTATTCTTTCACGTGTAATACCAAGTTGTTCGCCAATGTCTTCCAGAGTCATTGGATGTTCAACACCAATACCAAAAAACAGTTTAATGACTTCTTTTTCGCGTTCAGTTAGCGAAGCCAGAGTTCTCTCAGTTTCAATCCGTAACGAATCTTTGTAATCGAGATGTTTATCGGTTTGTTCAGCATTGAAATTTTCTAACACGTCTATCAACGCATTAGACTCTCCATCAGTAAATGGCGCATCCATAGAAACGTGACGAGCTGCAATGCCTAACGTTGCTTCTACTTCCTCTACAGTAATTTCTAAAACCATTGCTACTTCTTCAGGAGTAGGTTCACGTTGAAACTTTTGTTCAAGTTCCGAAAACACCTTGTTTATTTTAGTTAATGACCCTACCTTATTAAGGGGTAAACGAACCATTCGTGAATGTTCGGCTAATGCTTGAATAATGCTCTGGCGAATCCACCATACGGCATAAGAAATGAACTTGAAACCACGGGTTTCATCAAACTTTTGCGCGGCTTTCACCAATCCCAAATTTCCTTCGTTAATAAGATCATTAAGAGACAAGGAGTTGTTTTGGTACTGCTTGGCAACCGACACCACAAAGCGAAGGTTGGCTCGGGTTAACTTTTCAAGGGCTGTTTGGTCTCCAGCACGAATCCTCCGCGCTAACTGCACCTCCTCCTCAGGTGTTAAAAGGTCTTCTTTACCAATCTCTTGAAGATACTTCTCTATAGATTGGCTTTCGCGGTTGGTAATTGATTTTGAAATTTTTAGCTGTCTCATGTATGTCCTCCGTAGTTTTAAAAAGTGGGGGGTCGCTTTTTAGCGAACCGCGAAAATAAAATTTCTCTCCAATCCACAACAATGTAATACCTATAACGAGTTTACGCAACCTATAGTTTAATTTTTTAAGAAAAACTATACTCTGATCATTATTATGTGGCTTATGCCGTCTTCGAAGTAGGGTTCATTTTGATCAATAAAGCCAAACTGCTCATAAAACCGCTTTAAATAGGCCTGTGCGCCTATTTTAATGGGGGTTTTTCCATAAAGCTTTTCAGTTTCATCAATAGCTCTTTGCATTAGTAGTTTCCCGAATCCTAATCGCCTTTGTGTTCTACTACTTATTACTCTGCCAATAGATGGCTCAGAATAACTAATGCCGGGTTGTACGATACGAGCATAAACGGCCAGTTGGTGGTTAAAATATCCGAATAAATGATGGCTATACAAATCTTTGCCATCATTATCTATATACGGGCAGTTCTGCTCTACAATAAATACCTGCTGTCGTAACTTTAGGGCATCGTATAACTGGAGTAGGGTCAACTCTTCGAAAGATTTCAGTTCCCAATTTATCATCAGGTTTATTTCAGTTGCAGAATACGCAAAATTTTTTTCACTCAAAAACAATTTACATACTTGTTGCATGAAGATTACGCGCTATGGTGTTACCCTGGAAAGGATGCAAAAAAAGCATACTGAGATGGTGAGAACATGGCGTAACGACCCTAAGATTTCGCGTTTTATGTTTTACAAAGGCGAAATAACCAAAACCATGCAACGCGAATGGTTTAGCTCCATTGACAACGAACAAAATTTCTTTTTTCTGATTCAAAAAAACGGCAACTATGTAGGGCTTATTAATATTTCTTCTATTGATTGGGAGAACAAAACTGCCTACACCGGTTTGTTTGTTTATGATGATAATTTTTTGAACTCTGATGTGCCGGTTATGGCTTCGCTGGCTATGCTAGATGTGTTTTTTCTATTATTTAATATGCAGACCGTGTATGCCAAGGTTAAAGGTAACAACAAGACAGCACACAACTACAACTCATCATTGGGGTTTAGCAAAACAAAAAAAATTGAGTTTGGTTTTGGTTACGAGTATTTACTACAAAAAGCAATTTATCTGCTTGAAACGAAAAAATTGCGAAATGCAGCTATTCATTTACAGGGAAACCAAACCACCATACAGCTAGACAAAACGACCAAAACCAGTAAATGGCTACTAAAAAAAATAATGGCTGCTAAAAAAGATGTATTGAAAACTATGGAGACTAAGATTGTTATCTGATTCTATTGAGCCACTCAAAGCGCCATCCATCTATTTTATATTTCCATCTTCTTAAAAAACTTTTTCCTTCCATTTCAGCTACCTGATGAGTTCTGAACACAGGATTCAGCATCCATTTCGCCAACCGCTTGTGAAGCGGCAAGGTGGCGTATGGGTACTTGCTTATATTGAGATGTGGTTTTAATCGTGGATATATTTTTTGTTCGTATTCGTTTCGGTTATGCTTATAGTATTGCGGCAAAAGTGGAGGCATTACTTCGGCACCCAAGTGAAAAGTAAGGTGCAGGTTGTCCACCAACTTCAATTGTTTGGCAAACGCAATAAAATTATGAACCAACGCCACCTCACTAAACGAAACTCCAACACAAACATTTTCAAGAATTAATTGAGGAAACAAATCGCGTTTAAAAACAAAACAATCAAAACCCGGATGCGGTTTCCCAAAATCTGAATACATCAAAGGTAGCTGCTTTACACTGGCATAACTAGTTGAAATTCCCCGTCTATTAATCAATAACACATCGGCACCATCAGTGAGTAGTTCTTTAACTGCTAAGTAAAACTGTGGCATTAATGCAATGTCCATATTTGTAAAAATCAAATAGTCGGCATCTGTGTTATTATATAGCGAGCTAAGAACATCTGTAATTAAAGGATACTTTCTGGGAGGCGAGAATTGAAAAATATCTAGCACCGATCGGCTTAAATTAGGCAAAACCGTAAAATATGCGGGTACAATTTCTATATCCTCTGAGTAACCAACAGCAAACAATTCTACACTTTGTTGGTTTTCGGCAAACTGTTTAGCCACTCGAATACTTTCAAAAGTGATAGGCTGCGCCACGTAAAGCTGATTTGTGTCCGCCACCTTTACAGGATTAACTATATGCGCCAATTTCATTTCAACAAATGTAAAAACCCCCACAACTACCTTTATAAAATTCTATTTTCACGGCATGACAGCTCATGATTTTACGTTAACTGACATTAACGGGAAAGAATTTTCACTTTCAAAGTTTAAGGGAAAAAAAATATTGCTGGTAAACACTGCAAGTGCTTGCGGCTATACACCACAATACAGACAGTTGCAGGAATTGCACGAAAATTTCTCTCACAAGATCGTAGTGTTGGGGTTGCCATGTAACGATTTCGGTGATCAGGAGCCTGGAACCGAAAATGAAATTCTGCAATTTTGTGAAGTTAACTTTGGTGTAACTTTTCTACTCACCCAAAAGGTTAACATTCTTGGAAACAACCCCCACCCATTGTATAACTACTTGATGAAAAAAGAGCTAAACGGTTACCGCGATAGTGAAGTAAGATGGAATTTTCAAAAATATCTGATTAGCGGAAACGGTGTGCTCATAAAAATATTCGGCTCAGCTGTTGACCCTCTTTCTGAAGATGTTTTAAAAATGATTGATACCGATGCAGTTTAAAAATGTAATTGGGCAACATGTCATAAAAGGCAAGTTGGCAGCAATGGTTAATTCAGGCAAAATGCCCCATGCATTAATGTTGATGGGGCCTGAAGGTAACGGGAATCTGGCACTTGCTCTTGCAATTTCCCAATACTTATTATGCATTAAAAAATCAGATACAGATTCATGTGGCGAATGCCCGGCATGCCAGCGCAATGAAAAAATGATTCATCCGGATGTGCACTTTACATTTCCCGTTATTAGAAAAGACGGAGCTAAGTCACCACCTGTAAGTACCGATTACATAACCGAATGGAGAACTGCTGTAATTGCAAACCCGTATTTAAATTACCACGAATGGCTGCAGCATATTGGTGCTGAAAACAAACAAGGAAATATTACCGCTGATGAGTGTAGAAATGTAATTCGCCAGCTTTCTTTAAAAACTTTTGAAGATAGCTACAAAATTCAAATTATCTGGCTGGCAGAATATCTTGGCTATGAAGGCAACATACTTCTGAAAATTTTAGAAGAACCACCATCCAACACCTTGTTTATATTAATTGTTGAAAACAGCGAATTAATGCTCAACACTGTTCTTTCGAGAACACAAATTGTAAAAATAAACGCAATAGAAGATGCGGATATTAAGAATGAACTGCTATCGCGCTTTGAAACAACAGAAAGCACTGCCGGAAGATTAGCGCGTATATGCGATGGGAACTTTAATGTTGCATTAAATTATGCTGAGGGAGATGATAATGTCAACGATCAACTTTTACGCAATTGGTTACTAGCTTGCTTTAACTTGAAGCAAAAAAACTCCGGATCTAATGTTTTGAGTTTACAAGAATGGATAGATGATATTTCTAAAACAGGTCGAGAGAACCAAAAGGTATTTTTAAAATATGCATTGTTTTTTTTACGAGAGTGCTGCTTGATATCATCGCTTGGTAAAAGCGAAAAATTAGTAGATGATGAGTTAACCTTTGCTTCAAAACTTACCTCCTACCTGGATGAAGAACAAATTACTGTATTGACAAAAATTGTAAACGATTTGTATTACTATGTTGAGCGTAATGGCAATCCAAAAATTCTTTTTGCGGCATCTTCATTTAAAATTGCATCGGTATTTGTACGTCAGGCAGTAGAGTTTCAATTTGATTAAAACAACGTTATGGGTAAACTTATTTCGAAAATTGTTTTTTGGGTTTTTGGCTGGCAGTTCAAAGACCATGTGGGCGGAGGTTTCGAAAGGTGTGTGATGATTGCCGCCCCACACACCAGCAACTGGGATTTAGTTTTTGCACGAGCTGCTTTCTATTTAATGAACATTCCTGTTCGCTACACTGTAAAGAAAGAGTGGATGAGATTTCCGTTTAATCTGATTTTTGGACCATTAGGCGCAATTGCCATTGATCGTTCACCAAAAAAAGAAGGTGAAGAGAGGAGAAGCATGACAGATGCCATGATTGATTTGTTTAACGGAAAAAAAGAACTAGTAGTAATGGTTACACCGGAAGGTACCCGCTCGATACGTACAAAATGGAAAACAGGTTTTTACCATGTAGCTGTCGGAGCAAAGGTTCCGGTGGCGTTGGGCTATCTTGATTATAAAAACAAAGTAGCAGGTGTAGGTAAGTTAGTTTACCCTAGCGGTGACATGCAAAAGGACATGAAAGAGATAATGGATTTCTACCGAAACATACCAGCTAAGTTTCCGGAAAAATTTTCGGTGGATATTGATTATGCTGATTAAAACAGGTTGATGAAGCCCAACTGCACCACAACACCGCGCGGGTAAATGGAATAGGTTTTGTCGGTTACCGTATGCAACACGTTATATGAAACCATAATTGGCATAAAGAAATTTTTGCTCTGTAATAGGTTATAACCAACACCAATCAACAACGAGGGTATTGTTTTCTGAATTCTGGAAAAATAAAACCCTTCACTCAGGTTATTTGGATTTTTGGGTACAGGTTGACTGTTTAAGTCAGCTAAATCTCTATGTAAAACTTCGAAACGCACACGGGCAAACAGACCTCTCCAAATATTGTATTGCAAAAACACGCCTCCTCCATATGTGTGAAAATGCGCTTTGGCACTTCCTAATCTGGCTCCATTCCCGCCCACTATGTCAATATTTGTAAATCCGGTATAAAAATAAGTAATACCTGCACCTGCAAACAAACCGTTATTTACTCCCTTTGCTTTAGGGCTCTTAGGTTCCCAAATCTTATAACCCACATAGGGCGATAATCCGGCATCTATTCGCCCTTGCCCTATTGAAAGATTAAAGTTGGGTTCTATGATAAACTTACTGAAATCAATTTTCCTCCGCTTTTTAAACCCTTCAAATTCATTAGGGTTTGGTGGTTTTCGTTCATCTGTTTTAACTTCCTCGGTATTGCGAGGCTTACTGCTGGGCGGTGGTAATTCATCATCCTGAGCAGATACTGACAAAGAAAAAGCCATGAACACAACAATGGCTAATGAAACAAATGGTAGTTTCATGGGTTGTTTTTAGATAAACGAAGGTAACCTAATCTTATTTTGCCGTAGTTGTTATTTGTTAAACTAAAATATGTAATCTGCTTTAGGTATAAAACACAAAGAGGTGGCCCCAATAACCGAGACAACCTCTTTGTAAGTCAATTGGAAGAAAATGGATTAGTTTACAATCCAGGTTCCACCTGCTGCCTGGCAATTAGTTTCTGCTTCTTTGTAATTATCTAACCCAAGTGCGCCAAATGTAGTATTTCTGCAAACGGCAGCATCGGTAGAGCCATTAGCATACTTGCAGTAGCCGCATTTTTTACAAGAATTAAAAGACATTAACATACCAGCGCAAAGTGCTGCAAAAAATAATTTTTTCATGGTTGATTTTTTTGATGATTGAATTATTGGCAAAAGTAAACAACTGAACAAGATATTACAACCCTAAAAACTTAAATTCTTACCACTATATACATGATTGTAGTCTGTTCTGTCCACAAAGCGTGTATATTCAGAAACTGATGTAAGGTCATAATTTTATTTTCGTGCACATGCAGCAGTATCACGATCTACTTCGACATATCATTGATAAAGGAATTTGGAAAGACGACCGGACAGGAACCGGAACCTTCAGTTGCTTCGGCTATCAAATGAGATTTAATCTTCAGGAGGGTTTTCCGCTTTTAACCACTAAAAAACTTTTTACTAAAGCAATAATCCACGAGTTGCTATGGTTTTTGAAAGGAGAAACCAACATTCAATATTTATGTAAAAATGGGGTGCGTATTTGGGATGATTGGCCTTATGAAAAATTTAAGAAATGTAGTGAGTTTAACGGAGAAGACATAAAAACATTCGCACAAAAAATTGCTGCGGATGATTCGTTTGCAAAAAAATGGGGTGAACTTGGCCCTGTTTACGGTGCACAGTGGCGGCATTGGGAAACTACCGATGGAAAATTTGTTGATCAAATAGAAACCCTTATTCACCAAATTCAAAAAAACCCAACATCGCGCAGGCTTATTGTAAGCGCATGGAACGTACCTTATATTGATAGTATGGCACTTCCTCCGTGCCATTCGCTGTTTCAGTTTTATGTGCTGGATGGTAAATTGAGTTGCCAGCTTTATCAGCGAAGTGCGGATGTGTTTCTTGGTGTGCCGTTCAATATTGCTTCGTACGCTTTGCTTACTATGATGATTGCACAAGTTTGCAATTTAGGATTAGGTGATTTTGTTCACACGTTTGGCGATGTTCATTTATATTCTAACCATATAGATCAGGCAAAACTCCAGCTTACGCGTGAATGTCGGCCGCTTCCAGCAATGGAAATAAATCCATCTGTAAAAAACATCTTTGAATTCAAATTCGAAGATTTTACCCTGCACAACTACCACCCACATCCACATATAGCGGCAGAAGTAGCGGTTTAACAAGCTACATGGTCATTTCGAATTTAATTTACATTCGCGCGCTATGATGATAACGGTATATAAAAGCAAACTGCATCGTGTTACTGTAACACAGGCCGACCTCAACTATATAGGTAGCATCACTATTGATGAAAGTTTGATGGAAGCGGCAAATTTGGTAGAGCATGAAAAGGTGCAGATAGTAAACATCAACAATGGTGAACGTTTAGAAACGTATGTTATTAAAGGTGAACGTGGCTCTGGCACCATTTGCTTAAATGGACCGGCTGCCCGCAAAGTATCAGTAGGCGATATTATCATAGTTATCTCCTATTGCATGGTAACCATGGAGGAATACAAAAAGCACCACCCTGTTACGGTGCATGTAAACGCATCTAACCAAATTACTCCTTAGTATTTTCTCTGCACAGAATGAAAAAACATCTAGGCAATTTCATCAAACTCGCCATTTCACTCGGTATTGGGGTGGGCTTGGTTTATTGGTTTGTTGGGCAAATGAGCGAAAGCGATAAAGTGCATGTAGTGGAAGATGTAAAACGTGCCAACTATTTCTGGGTGGCTCTTCCTCCTGTTATTGGGTTAGCCAGCAATTATTTTCGAAGTGAAAGATGGCGATTGCTTTTGCGTCCACTTGGCCACAACCCCGGAGCGCTTAACACATTCCTAAGTGTAATGATGATGTATTTCCTAAACCTGTTTTTCCCGCGTTTGGGCGAAGTAAGTCGTTGTGGCGCTTTGGCGCGTTATGAAAACGTTCCGGTTGATAAAGCTATTGGCACGATGGTTTTGGAACGTTTGGTAGATGTAGTTTGTTTAGGTATTGTAGTGCTCATTTTAATTGTAGCAGAACACGATAAATTCTTTTTGCTCTATGAGCAGATTGTAAAAAACTCGCAAGCTACGTTTGGCGATATAATTACTAAAAACCAAATCAGCCCGCTGGTGAAATACGGAGTAACAGGTGCTGCTATGTTGGTGCTTATCATTTTTATTGGTGTTCAAATTCGTGCGAAAGGCTTCGAAAACATGGTGGTAGGGGCTAAAGAGCGTATTGCCGGTTTGTTACGCGGAGTAATTTCTATCAAAGATGTAGAAAGCCCACTTCTGTTTTTGTTTCATACAGTTGCTATTTGGGGTTGTTATTTCATTATGCCCTATATCGGGTTTCGTATGTTTCCGGAAACGGCTGAGTTGTCATTGCTTGCAGCAGGAATGTGTTTATTTTTTAGCGGAATAGCTTTTTCGTTGACTCCGGGTGGTCTTGGGTTGTTTCCCATTTTTATGCAGATAATTCTGGCACTTTACGGTGTGGTGGGCAGCGCTGCTATCTCTTGGGGCTTGGTGCAGTGGACTATGCAAACAGCTTCCGTAATGGTGGGTGGAGTAATTTCTCTGATACTTCTCGCAATATTAAACCGCGAACCAGCGTTAGAGGAATAGGCGTTTCGGTTAGGCACACCCGCCTGTTGCTTTTCTATTTACTAAAACTTACTTTGTAACTGTGGAACTGCCCGATTCTATACAGCAGAAAATATATACTCCCGATGAGTTGCTGAAACGCGTACAGTTTTGGCGTTTGCTGGGCGATAAAATTGTTTTCACCAACGGCTGTTTCGATATTCTTCATGCGGGGCATATACATTTGCTCACCGGCTGTGCTGCATTGGGTGATAGATTAATTGTAGCGCTTAACGCAGATGCCTCTGTAAAACGACTGAAAGGAGAAAGCCGTCCTGTGAACGATGAGCAGAGCCGCGCGGTTTTGCTTGCTGCTATTCAATGCGTAGATGCTGTTGTGCTTTTTACGGAAGATACACCCGAAAACCTGATTCACTTTTTACAACCCGATGTATTAGTAAAAGGAGGGGATTGGAAAAAGGAAGAAATTGTAGGAAGTGATTTTGTTGAAGAACGCGGAGGCACAGTAAAAACAATTCCTTACCTGAAAGGGTTCAGCACTACGGAGATAATTGCGAGGAGTAAGAAGTAGGTTTCTACTCTTTAGGAAGGAAGACATCCGATATCGCAAACGCAAATCTGCGAACAATAAGATGTTGAGGCCATCGTTTTAGCGCAAACATTTCAATGAAATATATCCTGCTGTTCTCTGTAATTACGTGGATGCTTTACTCATGTAACAAAGATAACCCTACTCCTCCGCAGCAAGCCCCGGCAGATTTTTTCTTTCCGATGAAAGTTGGAAATTTTTGGGTTTATAAGGTAACAACACAAAATGGTCCTCATCCAAATTATACAATAGACATTTCATTTGACACACTCAGAATTACAGACGATACTGTAATAGGCAGCGTTACTTACTACCAATTCCGAAGTTTATCAAGGCAGGGGTTAGCCAATGATTGGTGGTTGGGTGATAGCTCAGGAACAATACTGTTTAGTAATGGGGATAGATTTCCTTTATCTGACATTGCTGACGATACTATCTCATCTTATCTGACAGATAACGGTTTTGACCACAGAGTTTACAAAAGCGGAGTGCTTGATACATTAATAACAGTTCCAGCGGGTACTTATCATTGTCTGGAATCAGTTCTCGATTTCTATTACTTAACCACTTCACCTCCACTACCAAATTCAAACCCAAGGCAAACACTTAGCTACTTCTGCAAGAACATAGGTCTTGTAAAAACTAAGAATTGGTATTCTTCGGAGTCCGGTGATGTTATTTCAGAACTTGAAAGTTATTTCATACAACCCTGAGCTATCTGCTTGTCTTGATAATCTTCTTACAACGCCAATTCATGTAGTTTACCAGAAACCAGAAGTTCTTAAAAGCCGGGTTAGTGGTTTGCCCGTGGTGGTAGCGGTAATATATTTGCTGCATGATAACTGCCAGACGGAAAATGCCATACACTTCATAGAAGGTGAAATCTTCCGCACGGAAACTCATTTTGCTGCAGTAATACTCCACCACTTCTTTCCTTGTAAACATACCGTCTAAGTGGGTGGGTTGCCTTCGCGTTTGACGCGCTACGAAATCATCATCGGCTTGCACCCAATACGCCAGCGAATTGCCTAAGTCCATCAGCGGATCGCCAACGGTAGCCATTTCCCAGTCGAGCACGCCAATAACTTTCGTGGGATTAGCGGCATCCAACACTACATTATCGAAACGGAAATCGTTATGAATGAAACACGATTGTTCTTCCGAAGGAATATTGGCTTTTAGGTAATCTATTACATAACTGCACGAGGGAACATTCCATGTCTTTGCTTTTTTGTAACGTTCTGTCCAGCCGTCTATTTGTCGCATGCAGTAACCCGCACCTTTCCCCAATTCATTCAATCCAGTTTTGTGAATATCAACGCTGTGCAGTTCAATCAGTTTGTCAATTACACGGGTGCAAAGGGTTTGCACTTCGATTTTGCCCAGTAATAATTCTTTGGGAAGATTAGCGCGAGGAATGATTCCGGATATTTTTTCCATTACATAAAAATCTCGGCCAATTACGCCTTCATCTTTGCAGAGTGCAATCATCTGCGGCACATCCGGGTAAACGGGTTTCAACTTTTGCATAATGTTGAACTCGCGTGCCATATCATGTGCACCCTTTGCTTTTGTTCCTTTTGGAGAAGTACGAAGTATGAGCGATACGTTTTCGAAATCTAATTGATAAGTAAGGTTAGAGGCGCCTCCACGAAATTGTTTGATGTGTAATTTGCCTTTAGCATCAGCATAATGCTTCTTTACAAATTCAGCAATTACATTCTCATCGAGTTTGTCTTCTTCGCGGACTTCTTTGGGCGTATCTATTAATGTAGAACTCATTCTTCTTGGCTGTTTACTCCTCCCCTTTAGGGGAGGTTAGGAGTGGTTCTTGTATTTCATCAACTCCAGCTTTGCCACTACACCGCGGTGCACTTCATCGGGGCCATCGGCTAAGCGGAGAATGCGGGCATACGCATACATGGCTGCAAGCGGAGTGTCGTTGCTCATGCCTTTGCCTCCGTGCATTTGTATGGCCTGGTCTAAAATTCTGCAAGCAAGATTAGGAGCTACTACTTTTATCTGACTTACCTCACTGAGCGCACCCATAGCACCAACGGTATCAATCAAAAAAGCAGTTTTTAAAACAAGCAAACGTGCCTGTTCAATATCAATCCGTGCATTGGCAATTATATCGCGGTTGCCGCCAAGGTTTATAAGCGGTTTGCCAAAAGCCACACGCTGGGTGCCTCTTTCAATCATTAGTTTGAGTGCGCGCTCTGCTACACCTATCTGCCTCATGCAATGGTGAATTCTGCCCGGACCTAAGCGCCCTTGTGCAATTTCGAACCCCTTTCCAAGGCCTGCTATTACTGCTGTTTTGGGTAATCGAACATTCTTGAAAGTTACTTCGCCATGACCGTACGGAGGATCGTAGCCGCCATAAACAGGTAACATTCTTTCAATAGTTACACCAGCTGTATCAAGAGGCACGAGTACCATAGAGTGGCGTAAATATTTATGCGCATTGGCATCGCTCAAGCCCATAAAAATTGCCACCTTGCAACTCGGGTGGCCAATGCCGGTGCTCCACCATTTGGTTCCGTTCAGAATTATTTCATCGCCATCGGTGGTGATGGTAGCTTCCATGTTAGTAGCATCGCTGCTGGCAACATCGGGCTCCGTCATACAAAATGCAGAACGGATTTTTCCATCCAATAATGGTTTCAACCATTGCTCTTTCTGTTCTTCACTGCCATACTTCCAAAGCACTTCCATATTGCCGGTGTCAGGAGCATTGCAATTAAACACCTCAGGTGCAAGTAAAGATTGGCCGGTAATTTCTGCCAGCGGAGCATACTCCAAATTGCTCAATCCGCTTATTGGAGGAAGGAATAAATTCCATAGCCCATTGGCTTTTGCCTTATCTTTAAGTTCTTCGATACGTGGATCAGTTGTCCAAGTCTTAAAATCTGGATTAGAATGATGAGCTTGTTTAAGGTATGCATCTTCGAGAGGAAAAATATGCTCGTTCATAAATTGTTGAACGCGCTGCATCATTACTTTGGCTTTGGCTGAGTGTTCGAAATTCATTGTAGAAGGTATGTTTTCAAAAATAATAGAATTGATGACTGAAAATTTGAATGGCAGAGAAGTTGCGATGTTAATTAGTGCTATGAAACTGTTCGGTTCGAGTCATTGACTTTCCTCTTTACCCTACTTTCCTACATTTGAACCGCCACAAAAAATTGTTTTGGCAGAAAATTTTTCAGTACCAAAACAGTTTAAATCAGGCTTTTGAAATGAATAAACTATCAGTCGTTTTTTTTACAGCACTGTTTCTTTTTACAGTGGTCACACTTTCTGCCCAAACTACTCAAGTGGACAAAGTGTTGGCCGTGGTAGGAGACAACATTATATTGCTATCTGATGTGGAGGCGCAATACCAACAAATGGCCAATCAAAATCAGGGAGAAAGTTTACCTCCGGATGCCAAGTGTATGATTTTCGACAATCTGTTGCTGGAGAAACTTTTTTTATCGCAAGCCATACTCGACAGTGTAGTTACCAGCCCCGAAGAAGTTGAAAGCGAACTAGACCGAAGGGTAAAATATTTTATCTCTGTGTTTGGCTCAAAAGAAAAATTAGAAGAATACTATGGCAAAAGCATCCTAGAGTTAAAAGATGACTTTCAAGAGGATATCGAGAAGCAATTGATTGCCGATAAAATGAGAGCAAAGGCATTTTCGGGATTAAAAGTAACTCCGGCAGAGGTAAAAGATTTTTTTGAAAAAATTCCGAAGGACAGTGTTCCGTATTTTAACTCTGAATTGGAGCTAGGGCAACTTGTCATGTTTCCCAAACTGAGTTCGTATGCCAAAGAATTTGCGAAAAAGAAAATTCAAGATATCAGAGAAGAGATTATTAAAGGTGCTGATTTTTCAATCAAAGCCATTCAGTATTCTGAAGACCCCGGCTCGTACCGCGATGGTGGAAGTTTAGGTACAATAGAGCGTGGCGAACTTGTACCGGAATTCGAAGCTGTGGCATATAAACTTAAAGAAGGCGAAATAAGTGATGTGGTGGAAACCCCGTTTGGCTATCATTTAATAATTGTAGATGAAAAACGTGGAGATAAGCTGAAACTACGCCACATACTTATTAAACCAAAAACAAATAAAAGCGACTTGACCATTGTGCGTGATCGTATGGATAGCATACTACATCAGTTGCAGGTAGATTCTCTCAGTTGGCGCGAAGCTGTTAATCAATATTCTGAAGATGAGCAATCGAAATCTATTGGTGGGTTAATGACGAATACAAAATCGGGAAATACATATTTTGAGAAAGCAGATATTGACGGCACGTTAATTTTTACCATTGATCGCATGAAAGTAGGTGAGTATTCAGAAGTGCTCTCGTTTCCATCACAAGATCGTACCGGAGAAATGAAAGAAGGATTTCGCATTATTTGGTTAAAGAGTGAAACTCAACCGCATAAAGCAAGTTTAGAACAAGATTACGCAAAAATTCAGGCAGCAGCAAAAGCCGAAAAACAGCAACGACAGTTAGAGCAGTGGCTTAAACTTCATAAGAGCAAAAACTTTATACGTGTTGACGACTCTATGAAAACCTGCCATCAAATGCAGAAGTGGTTAGAAAATTAAATCGGAGCCAAGCCACAGAATAGAGTACTTTGTTTTAAACGTACGTTTTGATTCAGAAAAATTTCGTGTTTGGCTTTGGTGGAAAATGTGTGATATATATACCGGGTTGCAACTAGTCTCTCGAATAACCAGTCATTTCTTTACCTGTATTTTTTTTGTTTGTTCGCGGCTTAAATTATAAACCGGCACAATGAGCCATCACGAATTTGTAAGACTATTGGAAAATATCCGGGTGGTTATGAGTGCTATCCTTGTTTTTTCTTTAATCAGCGTAAGCACTGTATTTGGGCAATGCGGTGGAACAAATCCGGCATTAGTAAATGCCAATCCGGTATGCGATAGCGCATCGCTTATTATTACAAACGGAACTTACACAGGCAGCACGGCAAATTTCCCTCCGGTGCCCGGTGGCGGACATTGGTTAGACGGTATTTCAACCGGCTTAACGGTTGAAAACATAGGTTACTATAAATTTGTTGCGGGAAGCACTTCGTTACAATTTACGGTCTGCTCCGGAACCTGCGGCTTTTATGGCACCCAGATTTATATTTTTAAAACTTGTGGCAATCCGGCAAGCAAAGTTTTAACCGTTAAGCAGATATGTAATGGGTGTGGCAGTATAACCCTGTCCAACGGTGGCGGATATACAAGTTCTTATACAAATAATGGTTCGGGCTGTTATACCATTACTTTGAATGGTTTAACGGTTGGTGATACTTACTATTGGGGCGTAGATGGCTATCAAGGTTCTAATTGTAATTACTCCATTCAGTTTAACAATGGCATTCAAACAAATCCTACGCCTATAACCCCTACATTTGCTCAGTTAGGACCTTACTGCGTTGGCAGCACACCCGGAACTTTGCCCACTAGTTCTACAAATGTACCGGCCATTACCGGCACATGGTTGCCTGCTGTTGTGAGCACTGCTTCGGTGGGTTCTACTACATATAAATTTACGCCTGCCTCCGGGCAATGTGCGGATTCTACTACCATGATTATTGTGGTAAATCCGAAACCAACCATTGCCGTAAACAGCCCAACCATTTGCAGCGGACAATCAGCAACACTTACTGCAACAGGCGGCAGCACATACAGTTGGTCAGGCGGGCTTGGCAGCGGAAATCCGAAAAGTGTTTCACCGGCAAGCACAACTACTTACACAGTAACCGGAACAGATGTGAACGGCTGTTCCAACACAGCAACTTCTACTGTTACAACTACAGCAAGTGTTACTCCAACTTTTACTAATCCGGGACCAGTATGTGCGAATAGCGCATTTTCGCTACCCGCAGTTTCTAACAATGGAATAAGCGGTGTGTGGTCTCCTGCAATTAATAATACCGCTACCACAACTTACACTTTTACACCTAACGCAGGGCAGTGTGCCAACACAACTACTATAACTGTGGTAGTAAACACGAACCCTACTATTGCCGTAAACAGCCCAACAATTTGCAGCGGACAATCAGCAACACTTACTGCAACGGGTGGCAGCACATACAGTTGGTCAGGCGGACTTGGGAACGGAAATCCGAAAAGTGTTTCACCGGCAAGCACAACTACTTATACAGTAACCGGAACCGATGCTAATGGGTGCACTAACACAGCAACGTCAACTGTTACCATTTCAACAGGTGTTGTTCCAACTTTTACAAATCCGGGGCCGGTATGCACGAATGGTTCATTTGCATTACCTACCGTTTCTAATGAAGGAATAACCGGTTCATGGTCACCTGCAGTGAATAACACAACAACTACTACTTACTCGTTCACACCCGATGCAGGTCAATGTGCCAACTCAACTACTATGACGGTAGTGGTGAGTTCAAGCATTGTTCCCACGTTTACACAAGTAGCAGCAATTTGTTCGGGTGCTGCGTTAAACCCTTTACCAACAACATCGAACAATGGAATTACCGGTACTTGGTCGCCTGTTATTAATAATACTGCCACCACCACTTATACATTTACTCCTGGCGCAGGTCAATGCGCGGGGTCAACAACCATGTCTGTAACCGTAAACTTAAGCCCCGCCATTGCAGTAAACAGCCCGGTTATTTGCAGCGGACAATCAGCAACACTTACTGCAACGGGTGGCAGCACGTACAGTTGGTCAGGTGGGCTTGGCAGCGGAAATCCGAAAAGTGTTTCACCGGCAAGCACAACTACTTATACAGTAACAGGAACAGATGCTAATGGATGCACCAACACCGCAACGTCAACTGTTACCATTTCAACAGGTATTGTTCCTACTTTTACCAACCCCGGACCAATTTGTTCGAATAGTTCACTTACACTACCTACAGTTTCTAATGAAGGAATAACCGGTTCATGGTCGCCTGCAGCTAACAACACAACAACTACTACTTATTCGTTCACACCTGATGCAGGTCAATGCGCCAACTCAACTACTATGACGGTAGTGGTAAGTTCAAGCATTATTCCTGTGTTTACACAAGCAGGTGAAATTTGTTCCGGCACTGCGTTAACTCCTTTACCAACAACATCGAACAATGGAATTACAGGCACTTGGTCGCCTGCAATCAATAATACCGCTACCACCACCTATACATTTACGCCTGATGCAGGTCAATGCACTAATTCATCTGTAACAATGACCATAGTTGTAAATCAGATGCCACAAGTAACTGTAACAACTACCCATACTGTTTGCACGGCAAACAACGGCACTGCGTTGGCACAAGTTACCGGAGGTAGTCCGGGCTATAGTTATACATGGAGCCCTGTGAATTCTATTGATTCATCGGTTATTGATTTATCTGCCGGTCAATATGATGTTACTGTTACCGATAGTAAAAACTGCACCGCCATAGCCAACGGCTCGGTAAATCAAACAACTTATACAGTTGTTATTGCCTTAGATACAATCATGAATGTGAAATGTAATGGCGAAAACAATGGCGCAATCAATGTTACCATCAGCAGCGGAACCACGCCTTACAACTATACATGGAATACAAGTCCAGCACAGAACACAGAAGATGCTTCAAATTTACCGGCAGGGAATTATGCTTTTACGGTTTCTGATAAAGACGGCTGCACAAGCACGGCAAGTTATGTGGTAACAGAACCGGCTGCAATTAATCTTAATGTAACAGACAGCCGCACACGCTGTGCAACAAGCACAGATGGTATTGTAAACAGCAGCATTAGTGGCGGCACAGGAGTTGTTACAGTTTCTCTTTTACAAGCAGGAAATATTTTACAAAGCAACATCAGCGGCAACTTTACCGGTGTTGCAGCCGGTAGTTATACTGTGGAAGCAGAAGACGAAAATGGTTGCACCGTTTCTCAAAACATTGTGGTGGCAGCTGCACCGTTTAACACCTATCAAATACATGCGGACAGCATAAGCTGCTACGGAAGTCAATACAGTGATGGGCATATTTTTGTAGAAGGACTAACGATTGATAACGCTCCGTATCAATATAGCATAGATGGTGGCAGTATGAGTAATAACAACGACTTCTATAATCTTGCAGCCGGAAACCATACAGTAACGGTGCGAGATAATTATGGTTGCGACACCACATTTAGCGTTATCATTTCGCAACCGCAACCCGCTACACTTACTATTTTGCCAGCAGACTCAACGCTGCAATCAGGAGAGAGTGTAGAATTACAACCCGTTTTTGGTCCTTATTCAACTAACAACATCAGTAATTACCAATGGACACCGGTCGCGGGTTTAAGCTGTACGAATTGCGCTAACCCGTTTGCAACTCCTGCCCTCCCGGAAATTAACTATCACTTAATCATCACCTACAATAGCGGGTGTACCGTAGAAGGCGATGTACGAATATTCACTGAAGACAATCAATCGTTGTTTATTCCAAATGTTTTCTCACCGAATGGTGATGGAAACAATGATGTGTTCGTTGTTTATGGAAATGGAATTAAGAACTTCAACCTGAAAATTTTCAATCGTTGGGGCGAGTTAGTTTTTGAAAGCGCCAATCAGCAAGCAGGTTGGGATGGCAACTACAAAGGAACACAACAACTCCCTGGAGTGTATGTATATGTTGCAGAAGTAACCGACCTGAATAACGACAGCGTAAGAAAGAGAGGCAGTTTAACGCTTATCCGTTAGTAGATAAACAGATTACTCCCATCAACCGGTTAAAGAGTTTGCAAACTACATCAGGATGTAAACATTAAGAGTTCATCATATCTGTTAAAACCAAAAGAGAGATAATTTAAAGTGAAGCCGACAGTTACTTGTGTATTACTTGTTCTTTTTTCTTTAGCTTCCTGCAACAATAAACCGAACAACACAGATCAACCTATGGCAAAACCAGTTAACAGCAGTTTGAATTTCAAAAATGGCTATTCAGATGTTAACGGCATTAAAATGTACTACGAAATTTACGGAGAAGGAAAGCCTCTTGTACTAATACACGGTGGCGGGTCAACCATACAAACAACTTTTGGCAGGGTAATTCCTTTATTCAAGAACAGGCAATTGATTTGTGTAGAACTTCAGGCACATGGACGAACAAACGACCGTAATGCACCCATTTCTTTTGAGCAAGACGCAGACGATGTAGCCATGCTACTCAAAAACTTAGATATTAGTCAAGCTGATATCCTGGGTTTTAGCAATGGCGGCAATACGGCTCTACAAATAGCCATCCGACATCCGGAAATTTGCATTAAGGTGATTGCAGCTTCTATCCTACTAAAGCGTAATGGAACATTTACTCAGTTTTGGGAGTTTATGAAAAACGGAACATTTGCTCAAATGCCACAACAGTACAAAAGCGCATTTCTAGAAGTAAACCCAGATAGCTCAAAGCTTATAAATATGTACCAAAAGTGTGCTGCCCGTATGATACATTTTGAAGACTTTCCAGATGATTTTATAAAATCAATTAAGGCTCCAGTGTTACTTATTAATGGCGACCAAGATGTTGCGACTTCAGAACATGTTGTGGCTATGTCTAAACTGATTCCAAACTGTAAGTTGGCAATTATCCCCGGAGGACATGGTGAATACATAGGTGAGATAACAACACTACCTTCTGATTTCAAGGAAAATGAATTTATAGTGCCGTTAATTGAAAAATTTCTAAATAAAAAATCAAACAGTGTAAACTAAAACGTAGAATAGCAACCACTGCTCATGCACTTACTGCGTTTTGCTTAATATTTATCACATCTCACCGCTATCACATTTAAGCTGACAAAGGTTATCTATTGCTTTCTTCTCTTATTTCACGGCTATTCCCAAAAACAAAAAGGCCACCTTTATTAAGGCAGCCTTTTTTCATTGATTCTACGTTACTATTTTTTGCCGAAACGGTTAGTTAAATCAACCATTACCGGAGATGCTACAAAAATAGAGGAGTAGGTACCAATTAGTAAGCCGATAATTAAAGCAAAAGAGAACCCGCGAATAGGTGTTCCGCCAAATATGAATAAAATAAGTGCCACCAAGAACACAGTCATTACAGTCATAATTGTTCTGCTTAAAGTTTGGTTAATAGAATCGTTTACATTTTGAGAAAGTGTGCGTGTAGGATGCAAACCAATAGTTTCACGAATACGGTCAAACACCACCACGGTATCGTTTACGGAGTAACCGATAAGGGTGAGTATAGCAGCAATTACGTTTTGGTCTATTTCCAGAGAGAATGGCAGTATGTGGCGGAGAAGTGAGAACACGCCTAACACCAAAACCGGGTCGTGGATTAGTGAGAAAATAGCACCTACGGCATATTGCCATTTTCTAAAGCGAACAAAAATATAAAGGAACACACCCGCCAAGCTGAAAAACACTGCATAAAATGCACTGCTGCGGATGTCATCGGCTATAGATGCACCAATTTTCACCGAACTTTTTATGTTCTTAACTCTAAAATCTTCCAATGTTGGTGCTGTGGTAAAAAGTGTTTTAGCACCTTCGTATACTTTAGCTTCAACCGTGCTGTCGGCACCGTTAATATCTACTAAATAAGCTGTAGTAACCGAAACCTGATTGTTGCTTCCGTAAGTTTTTACCTGAGGTGCACCTTCTAAAGCAGATTCTAAAGCTTTTGAAACTTCCTCGGTAGTAACGTCTTTATCAAACTGAATTACGTAGCTTCTTCCACCTTTAAAGTCAACTCCTAAATCGAAGCCATAGAAAAATATAGAACCAAACGAAACAACAAATATGATAGAAGATACTATGTAAGTAATTTTCCGTTTTCCTAAAAAGTCAATATTGGTTCCTTTGAAAAGGTTGTTGGTTACCTTGTTACCAAAATTGATAGTCCAGTTTTTATCAAAGGCGTAGTCGAAGATAACTCGCGAAACCAACACCGCGGTAAACATGGAGGTAAACAAGCCATAAACTAACACGCGGCCAAAACCTTGTATGGCACCTAATCCAAAAATCATAAGTGCGATACCTACCACCATAGTAGTAAGGTTACCGTCAACAATGGCATTATAGGAGTGTTTATAACCCTCTTCTACAGCTAAACGAAGGCCTTTGCCACGGGCTATTTCTTCACGCACACGCTCGTTTATAATAACGTTAGCGTCTACTGCCATAGCTAAAGTAAGCAGTATACCTGCCATAGCAGGTAGTGTAAATGAAGCCCCGATAGAAATTAAGGCACAAACAAGAATAAAGAGATTAAGGAACATGGCTATGTTGGCAATAACACCAGAACGGTTATAGTAAAGCACCATAAACAAGAACACCATACCAAAGCCAATCAGGAGCGAAAGTAAGCCGGCACGTATAGATTCTTTACCCAACGATGGTCCAATAATTTGTTCTTCAATTACAACAGTTTTAGCTTCTAGTTTACCACTCTTTAGAATGTTAGCCAAGTCAATTGCTTCTTCAAGCTCGTTTATACCCGTAATGTTTGAGCGACCTCCGGAAATTTTTTGTTGTACCCGAGGGGCAGAAAATACACGGTTATCAAGCACAATGGCAATACATTTTTTTATGCTCTTTCCTCCAATGTTGCCATTAACGGCAGCATCGGTCATTTGCTCCCATTTAGCAGAACCCATTGCATTCATAGTAAGGTCAACTTCCGGAATACCATATTGGTCAAACGATTGGTATGCATCAGTAATTACATCGCCACCAAGCGGTGCTTCTGTTGAAGCGGGGTTTTTCTTAATAGCATATAGCCCATAAACATTAGCCTCTTTACTCAACGAGTGTGCTCCCCAAAGCAGCTTCAAATCACGAGGTAATGAAGCCTTAACTATATCTTTGCTTAACAAACGGTTAATCTTGGCGGTATCCTTACCCATTGCACGACCAACCATTGGTCCTTCACCTGCACTTTTACCGTCTTGAGTAAGGTTAGGGTACAGCAGCTCCCAAAGTGGGTTCGAGTTGGTATTTGCTGAATCTTTCTTGGTCTTGGCCACGCTATCAGTAGCTGCTGTTAAAGTCGAATCGCTAAAAAGTTCAGATCCAGCAGATTTTGTTGAGTCAACTGCTTCGGTCACGACAGTGTCAGCAGACTGTTTTAGAGCCGCTTCAGCATCGCGAAGTGCTGTATTAGCATCGCCAAGATAGTTGAGTACTTCACCTGTTTCGTATGTATCCCAAAACTCAAGCTGTGCAGTTTGCTGTAAAAGTTTACGGATACGAGCCGGATCGTCAACACCAGGTAGTTCAAGGATAATACGACCGGTATTTTCTTGCAATGAAATGTTTGGAGAAGCCACACCAAACTGGTCAATACGGGTTTTTAATACTTGAAAAGTATTCTTAATGGCTGCATCAAAATCTTTACGTAGTACATTCACTACTTCTTCATTAGAAGAATTGATAGTCAACTTACCCTGGTAGCTTTCAATAGGTGCAAAAACAGCTGCCAACTTTGCGCTTTTGTCAAGCGCTTCGAACTCACTTTTAAATATTGTCAGGAAATCGCGTTGATCGTCTTTCTGCTTTTCTTTTGCATTGTTTATGGCTTTATTAAACAGCTCACTCTTGTTGTTGTACGCAATTCTGCGAAGCACATCATCCTCAGAAATTTCCATGGTAAGACTCATACCCCCCTTAAGGTCGAGCCCTAAACTGAGTGCGTGATCGCTGCAAAACTTATAGGTGTAAAAATCTTTCAACCCCCATACATCAATTATTGGAGCTCCGGCCACAGAATCGAGATAGTTTCTGCGAAAGGTTTTCTTAACCAGTTCTACACTGTCCTGAAACAGCACTTTTTGAATTGGCGACAAGCCAGCCGGTTCAGTAACCTTAACCAAATTGTTGGCATACGCATCTGCTTTGCTTTCGACACTACGAGCTAAAAACGTAAACGACAACTGGAACAAGCAAACGAGTACAAGAATGATGGTAAATACCTTAATAACTCCTTTTAAATTCTGCATTTTGAGGGTGATTTTTTAAAAATGGAAGGCAAATATAGAATTATGGGTTAAAGCGCAAATTCGATTGCAGAATGGTGATTTTGAGTAAAATTCACACAAAACACCCGTTCTATGCATCCATACGGCTTTCGAAAAACTTCAGCAAGTTTTGGTTTACCCATTGCGGATTTTCGTGTTGTATAAAATGCCCGCTGGTAGGGTCGTATTGAATTTCAAAGCTGCCTTCACAAAAACGGTTGGTGTTGTAGGTAAGTTCTTTTCCGAGGGCTTTATCCTGCTCGCCCCAAAGCATAAGCACGGGGGCTTTAATTTTTGGCAGAACAACAGGTGCCGCCACGCTTCGGAAAGCTGCACGGTAATAATTGAGGGCTGCTTTAATCATACCGGGCTGTGCATATGCTTCTCGGTATTTTGCAAAATCGGTTTCGTTGAAAACATTTTTCCGCACGCACATAGCTCTAAAAGTTTTTCTGAAAAAATCTTCTCTTGCCACCATCTTCTCAGGTAAAAAAGGTAGCTGAAAAAAGAAAATGTACCAGCTTTTTCGCCACTGAGCTAAGTTGAACTTCTTAAAGGCTTGTTGCATGTTAGCCGGATGCGGCACATTAAGTATGGCTAATTTTTTAACCACTTCTGGGTGCAGGGCAGCTACTGCCCAAGCTACGGCAGCACCCCAATCGTGCCCTACCACTATAGCTTGTTTTTCGCCAAGGGCACGGATGAAGTCGGCAATATCTTTGGCAAGCACGTCAATATTATAGTTAAATACTCCCTGTGGTTTGTGGCTCAAATTATAGCCGCGCATATCAGGAGCCACCACTCTGTATTTTTCCGATAAAACAGGCAGTTGATTTTTCCAACCGTACCAAAACTCTGGAAACCCATGCAACAGAATTACCAACGCTCCGTTACCCTGTTCAACATAGTGCAGTTTAATACCATTAGTTTGAATGAATTTGGAATTCACATCAAAATTATTGTTTTAAAAATTCGCTAAACCATTTGCCGCTGGTTTTCACGGTTCTTTTCTGAGTTTCGAAATCAACTCCTACAATACCAAACCTAGGGCGGTAACCTTCTGCCCACTCGAAGTTGTCCATAAAACTCCAAACGAAATATCCGTTTACGTTTACACCTTCCTGCTTGGCACGCAACACTTGTTTCAGATAATCCTGAATAAACTGTAACCTCTGCGTGTCGTTAATTTCTCCATTCTGATTTACATCTTTAAACGCTGCACCGTTTTCGGTTACTATCAATGGTGGCATGTTTTTATATGCACTAAATTTTTTAAGTAACTTATATATACCTTCAGGGTAAACTTCCCAATTCATTTCAGTAATGGGGTTTCCGTTCCGCTTGGGTTGCCGTTGATTGAACCGAACAATGGGAATCAACCCCAAATTATACACTACCATGCGTGTGTAATTCTGAAGCCCAATAAAGTCAAAATCGAACTTCATTTTTTCTTCATCACCGGGCTGCATGTGTTTTTCAATATGCTTACATGCCGGAAAATCTGCTTTGGGGTAACCAAGCCCCATTACCGGATCAATAAACAAACGGTTAATAAACGCATCGGCTCTGCGTGCTGCTTTTACATTGGCGGGTTTATCGTTTTTGGCATCAACGTGGCTACACGAAAAAGTAGATCCTACTAGGCTGTTTTTTACGTTTGCTTTCAAAACTCTACCACCGGCACCATGGCACATAACTACGTTGTGAACTGCTCTATAAAATTTTCCGAAGTTGATGTGGCCCGGGGCGTGCATTCCTATTAAGTAGCCCAGCGGCACAAAAGCCATAGGTTCGTTAAACACCATCCAGTTCTTCACTTTATCGCCATAAGCGCGCGAAATAATATCTACATATTCCTCGAACCATTTTATAGAATCTCTGTTTGCCCAACCGCCTTTTTTCTCAAGAGCCTGAGGTAAATCCCAATGGTAGCAGGTAATCCAGGGGGTTACATTTTCTTTCAAACACTTGTCAATTACGCGGTGATAAAAATCTACCCCTTTTTGGTTTACAGCACCGGTTCCTTGAGGCAATATACGTGGCCACGCAATAGAAAATCTAGACGCAGGTATGTTCATTTTTCGCATTAGCTCAATGTCGTTTTCATAACGATTGTAAAAATCGCATGCTACATCTCCGTTTTCGCGAGTTTTAATTTTGCCCTTATGGTAATGTGTGAAATGGTCCCAAATGCTTTCTCCTTTACCATCCGCATTCCATGCCCCTTCTATTTGGTATGAAGCAGTGGCGGTTCCCCACACAAAATCTTTTCCGAACTGGCTTCTTTGTAATTCTCCAGTGTTAACTAATTCAGCTAATAAATTTTGTGGAAGCACGCTTCCTGCTGCAAGCGTAGCTAGAATCTGCAGATACTGTTGACGGGTCATGGCGGTAATGTTATTTTATTCTATTGATTTTTTTTGTTTGCCTCATCGGCTGTAAGCTTGTTTAAGTCTATTAATTCTTTTTCGAGTAGCCGGGTTTGTTCAGTATTGCATCTTTTGCTCCACAATAAAAAGTCAATTACTTTCCTTTTTAGTGTTGGGCTTTCGTCAATAAATTTCGGGTTGCCGAAAATTACACTTAAGTCATCGGCTATGTGTTTGTTTAAGCCCAAAAACGAAGGAAGAAAATGTTCAAGCATTAAGCGCATAAAACGCAACTCGGGATCTTTGCTATCGCGTTCAACCGCTTCGTTTAAGAGGTTTTTGGCTTTAACTACATACATTAACTTTGACCAGTTACCTTCTACGTGCTGGCAACAAAGACCATTGCAAATTCCCAAATAGCTTTGCTCTGCGGGAGATTTTTTTTTAATACTTTCTAACTTTATCAAGAGTGTGTCTAATGCACCCTTTCGTTCTGTAGCGGGCAAAAACATTTCGCGTAGTTGCGGCTTAGTGAATTGCTGAGCATTAGTTTCTGAAATAAACAAAATGAAAAAGCAGGATAAAAGATACTTCATGTGTGTCTTCCGAAAATAAACTCTTTTAGAAGAAGACGAACTACCAACTCTTCTTCGGCTTTGTGCCCATTTCAAATTCCAGTTTTCCTCCGTTTACAATATCCGCATGGTGTAAAAATAGCTCGGGAAGTTTATTTCCGTTGAGGGCGGCTGACTGTATGTATTTGTTTCTGCCTGAAGCATGGTTGGCAACAATTTCAAATTTCTGCTCTCTATTTTCGGGATTGAAATAGATAATTGCCTTTTTAAAAAGCGGAGTACCTATGGCGTACACATCGGTGCCGGGTGTAACCGGATAAAAACCCAGTGCGCTGAAAACATACCAGGCACTCATTTGTCCGCAGTCATCATCGCCATCCATGCCATCGGCATTGTTGCGATACAGAAATGTTCTATTGAGCCAAACCAAATACTGTGTTCGCCAGGGTTTACCTACATAGTTATACAGATAGGTATAGTGGTGCCCCGGCTCATTCATGTGTATGTAATGTGCCCCTCTAAAATTTTGGTTCAACTTTTTGATAAAACTATCGCTACCACCCATCAGTTTAATCAAGCCCGGTATGTCATGCTGCACACCAAACAAATATGTCCACGGGCTTCCTTCCGTAAAACCAAGGCGCGTGTTTTTCTCCCAACTACCATCTGCTTTTCGCGGGGCCATCATTCCTGTTGCAGGATTATAAACGTTCACGTAATTCTTGCTTCGCTTCATCAACAAATCATATTCATTTGTTCTACCAACCGCTTTTGCTACTTGTGCCACACAAAAATCATCGTACGCACCTTCCAAGGTATTAGAAACAGACTCGTTGGTTTTATCAACCGGCACATAGCCAAGTTTTTTAACCCAATGCAACCCTGCACGTGCTTCAATAAAAGTAAAAGGCGCACGGTCAGCCCACCGATTTGCACTGTCATTTCCGGATGCCACCATAGCGTCTTTCATACAAGCATCGTATGCTTTCTGCAAATTGAAACCTCTCATGCCTTTTACCACCGCATCGGCTATTATGGCATCGGCATGTGTGCCAATCATAATTCCTGTGTAAGTTGGATTTGGCCATTTGGGCATGTATCCCCCCTCTTCATAATTTTGAATTAATGATTGAACCATACCCGGCACATGTTCGGGTGCGGTAAGTATTAAAAGAGGATGTTGCGCGCGGTATGTATCCCAAAGCGAGTAATCATTATATGAAACACCGGTGTGAACTTTATCATCAAATGCACTGTAATATTTTCCGTACTCTGAAAACTGTCTTGGAAACAATAATGTGTGGTACATAGCTGAATAGAAAATACTTTTCTGCCTTTTAGTAGCATCGGTTAGTTCTATTCGCCTTAAGTATTTGTTCCATTGCTGTTGCGTTTCACTCATTACAGCATCAAAATCTTTACCGTCAATTTCCTTATGTAAATTTTCGCGAGCTTGTTCTATGCTAATAAAAGAAGTAGCAACACGCACCTCTACCGTACCTGTGTTCTTTGCAAAACCAATCCAAGCACCACATCTATTGGCGGTTTGTTCTGTGCCGTCTTTATTCAGATTTTCATCAGTGTACGTTCCCCATTTTTCAAACGCTTCACTGAATAGAATAACGAAGTAACCTTTGAAATTTGGCAGAGGCGGACCAAGGTGTGCGGATTGCCTGTCCTTATTCCACCCGATAACTTCTCTTTGCTCTGGAATAACTTTTACCCAACCGTTTGAATCAGGAAGTTCACTTGCTTCAATGAAGATTGAAGGTATTTCATTTTTAGGAAAATGGAACTTCATTACTCCGCAGCGCGAGGTAGCAGTCATTTCAGTTTTTATAATCGACAGCTTTTGTGTGCGAAGTTCAACCGAGTAGTAATGAGGCTTGGAAGTTTCAGCACCGTGATTGAAGTAGTACGTGCGCTTTAAAACCTTGGAACTTATCTTGCCAACAACGGGCTTGAACGTTACGTGGCCGTAGTCGCCCATCCACATAGCGGGCTTATGTGTGGCACGAAACCCACGAATGCCTGTATCAAAGTGATTGTAAAGAGGTACAGCAATTCGTGCTTTGCGGGTAACAGGCGTCCAGTGTGTCATACCGAATGGCTGAGTTACAAAGGGAGTTGTGCGCCCATACAAAAACAAACCTCTGGTACCGATAAGTGGATTAACGTAGTCGGTTAGATGTTGCGAAAACGAACGGTTAGCTAAAACAAAAAGCAGAAGTAAACAGTAACAAACTCTAACGCGCATCATGTTTCCTGACCGGCAGAGTTTTGCCTCCTTTTTATTCCTGCTTCAAACTCTTCATGATAACACTCGTGGTTAGTACCCATCAATTGGTCCCACCAATTGAAATACAAACTGTAGTTACAGTTTACATACTTGTGGTGCATGTTATGATGCGTAGCAGTATTGCTCCATTTAGTATATATCCGTTTAGTAAACCCGCTGCCGAAAATTTCGAACCCCGTATGCCCGCCCACATTCAAAACAAGTTGATACATACTCCAAATAAAAATTGCCAACGGATGAAGCGGTATGGCAAAAACCATAATGGGAAGAATAAGCACTTGCATAATAGCTTCTATCGGATGAAAGGCAAACGTTGCCCAAGGTGTAGGGTTATGGCTTTTATGATGAATGAGATGAACGTGCGGATACACTTTTTTAAGGTGCATGAAACGGTGGCTCCAGTAAAAATAAGTGTCGTGAATAATGATGAATGCAAATACAGACAAAACAAAGTAAGCGATAGAATGCTCATTTATATCAGTGTAAATTTTTGTGTAGCCGTTTTGTTGCAGGTAAAAAACTGAGGTGCCCACAATGGTGAAAATGAACATGGATAAAAGCGAGAACCCTATTTCGCGCAGTATGTGTTTGTTTTCCGGGAACTTCTGTTGAATTTTAAACCGCACCGCTTTGTTTCTGAATAAAACATACAGCAACAAAAACGGTGTGCCCGCAAAAACAAAATAACGAACTACATCGGTAAAAAATTCTGCTGCAAAATACTGAGCGTGTTCCATTCTGCCGACTAAAATACATACTAAAGGCAGTTCATCAACCGGCAACACAATATTTCAAAAGCCGCCAGCGTTTAATTATTGAGGGCGTGGCGAGGAACGCCCACCCTCACCTTTTTAAACTAATACGTGCCTCATGAAATACCTGCTCGCGTTCTCTCTTTATATAATTTACTTTACTCAGCTATTTGCCCAACCCGACAATCTTCCCTGGCAACAACGCGACCGGGCCGATATGCAGCCCATTGAATACGACCACATCAGTGAGCGCGATGTAATGTGGAGTAAAAACATCTGGCGGGTAATTGATACACGTTTTAAAATGAACAAAGCGTTTGCTTATCCGCAACGGCCACTCGCTCAAATTCTACACGAGGCTGCAAAGAAAGGGGAAGTGAGTGTGTATGATGCCTCAGTAGAAAACGCAGACCAGTTTAAACGTAAGCTATCATCTGCCGAAGTAAACCGTATTGGCGTAAAAGACGATACTTCGTTCCAGATAAGTATTGTAGATGGCGAAACCGAAGAACAAGTGATTGTTCATAATGATTTGCAATGGAACAGAATTACAAAGTTTCGAGTTAAAGAAGTTTGGTTTTTCGACACACAAACTTCCACCATGCAGGTGCGCATTATTGGTATAGCACCTGTTATGGAAGACTTTGATGCCAATGGAAACTACAGAGGTGACATGACTATGTATTGGGTGCCTTTTACTTCATTACGAAATTTGCTCGCTAAAGAAGAAGTGTTTAATCCGCAAAACGACTGGCCGCATTATAGTTGGGACGATTTGTTTCAAATGCGAAAGTTTGAAAGCTACATCTACAAGGAAAGCAATGTGCACGACCGCGCTGTTGCAGAATACGCCACAGGCATTGACGCGCAATTAGAAAGTGAAAGAGTGAAGCAACAGATTTTTGAAATGGAACACGATATGTGGAATTATTGAAGCAAACTTTGGTGTGCCTACAGTTAAAATTTTGTGTAAGCGAAATAATAAAGCAATACCAGTAAAACTGAAATCAAATTACCGGTTAAAAAGTATTCGTTTGTTTTCTTGTCCCCTTTTGTGGCAGAAAACATAGTTCCAATTTTCAGCGTGCCGAACATGATAATTACTTGTGAAACATCAATGGCTAATCCAAAAAACAGAACTGTCCGCTCAATCACCCCGCCAACAAACGCTCTTTTCTTGTCTGCACTTTTTACTTCAAAGAACTTTCTGACAAAGTAAAAAATTATTGACGCTGCTATTTCTCCTGCCGCAAGTATTAGCAGAAACTTGAGGTAGTTATTCATTTGCTGGTGCTTGAAACGTACTGAATAGATTTTTTTAAGGAAAAGTATTCGCGTATCATCAGTGTTTTTTCTCTCTTCCAAACCTGCGACCTATTCATTTTTAACTCGTCTGCCACTCTGCTATAAAATTGATTTTCTAAAAATGCTTTAATCAAGTAGTAATCGGCTTTTTTCCAGCCATCGGCTATAGATAAAAATACAAAAAACAAATTTTCAATTAAACCGCTTTGTTGTTCGTTCTGTAAAAAAAACGCCACTCGTTTTTCCTTTTCTTTTTTCAATAGGATTAAATGCGCGCGGGCTTTTGTCAGTCCGGGACCCAGCATTTCGTACGCGATTTGTGAATTAATGCTGGTATCTACCATTCCGTATTCAACCACATACCGTAACTTGAAATTTGCATTCTGTTTAATAGATATCTCTTCAATAGAGAGTATGATATCTACGGCAATTTCAAGAGATTTTACAACGGCTTGAAATTCGTCACCAAGTGTAATGGTAATAGGCGACAAAAATTTTCCTCTGTTCCGTTTCTTTACTTCGGTAACCACCTGCTTAAACTCTTTGATTAAGGACCTGCTGTTTTTTTTGCTGCTTCCTACAATATCAGCCATCAAAATGTATGCTTTAGGCATTGTTTCAGTTTTTCTGCAATAATAGCATTTGTTTCAGTTTTTCTGCAATAATAGCATTTGTTTCAATTTTTCTGAAACATCTTTCCAGAAGCATAACTACAATTCAGAAATAGTTTGGCCAGCATTTATTAAAACCACTTTACCTGTTGTTGTCAATCGGGCTTTGCAAATTTGCAGCAATTGGGTTTTACTTTCTAAAGTAAGCGGCAAATTCCTTTCATTAATCACAAACACATCACTTACCGGCAATTCTATACTCAACGCATCTCCGCATACGAAATTTATCTGTTCACTCTTCGAAAAACAATTCTTGGCTACATCTACTTTAGTTTCATCAGCATCAATACCGGTTACGGTTCTTTTCCAGCCACAGAAGTATATCATATAAGCAGCGAACCCGTAACCGCAACCTATTTCTGTTATCTGTCCTTGCTGAGGTAAAACTGCTTCTAATTGATTGTAGAATTTTTCGTTTCTGCCTTCCTTTAGCGCGAGCCATTCCAGTTCAGTACCCTTATACATATAATTCATACGCAGGCGTTGACGAAAATAGCGAGGTATTTCGCTTTCCTCCCTCAGTTTTTCGTATTCGGTTTTAAACAAGCGCGAAATTTTTTTACTGCGCTCGGTATAACCTTCTCCAAAGTTTTTGTCGGCTGCTGAAATGCGTGGCAAAAATTTCATGGTCATAAACGCATTCATTACCATAAAATCACCTTTGCGGATAGTATCACCTGTGCCGTGGAGTAGCATGGGCACTATGTCCATGCTTAATTGTTCTGCTAAGTAAAACGCTCCTTTATGAAAGCGTTTCAATTTGCCATCAGGTGTGCGGGTGCCCTCAGGGAAAATAACAATGCTGTAACCGTCTTTTACAATCTCTGCAAATTTCTCCACTCCCGGATCAACGCCTTCCATCACCGGATAGTAATCTGCCAATTGCACCACTTTACCAAACACAGGTGAGTAATACACCCACTTATTCGTGAGCAAAATGAGCTTCGGATGCTGCATCACCGTTACCAGAATATCGAGGAATGAAGCGTGATTGGCAATGATGATAGCTGGTTTAGAGAAGTCCATATTCTCTCTGCCAATATGTTTCTTAGAAACGTTAGCCATCATGTAGGTAAGCACCCGCAAAGCCCAACAAACTAAGTGATGGAAAAAAAGTTTCCGCTTTTTGATATTAGGATAGGGAACGAGATACAGAAGAATATACCCAACCAGCGACACCAAAAGCGAAACTGAAGTGTAGTAAGTAAACGCAATAAATGTGAGTATGAAAGTGGGAAAAGTATAAGGCGGCAAACCTCTTTCCTTTCTGCTTTGAATAAAGAAGTTGAACAGAAACGGCTGCACTGTTTGCCCTATAAACAACACGCAAAAAATTCCAATGATGGAGATAAGCGCAATGGATTTTAATGCGGGGTGCTGCGCAAAAATCAACGCACCTAAGCCGATAATGGTAGTAGCCGCACACAGAAAAATAGAAACCTTATGCGAAGTAAGTGTCTCTTTTCCTTCAGCATATTTTTTCATTAATCCATCGGTAGTAAAAATGCTGAAGTCATCTCCTAAACCGAAAATGAAAGTAGAGATAATAATGTTGATGAGATTAAACTGCAAGCCGCACAAGGCCATAATGCCCAAAATCCAAATCCAGGTAATGAGCATTGGCAGAAAAGTAATGAGCGTTAACTCTAACCTGCCGTAGCTTATCATCAGCGAAACAAAAACCAGTAGCGCTGTGTAAATCAGTATGTGATTGAAATCGGCATACAGCGTTTCGACAAATGAGTTGGTGATAATTTGTTTATCGAGAATTATAGCACCACCTTTTTGTAGGCGCGCGTAAAGTTCGGGTCGTGAAATTTTGTTCACTTTCACGGCATTCATAACAACAGCACGGTTGCTGTCAATAAAAACCATCTCGCTGCCAAATGATTTTTTCAGCACCTCAAAATCATCTTCGCTAAACCATGTGAATGGTTTGTTCAACAATGCTTCGAAATTTGAAAATGCTTCGGGCCTAAATTTCAACTTTGCCCCTTCGCTTTTCAACAACGAAAGCACTTGTTGTTTCTTCTCCTCTGTCCAGTACTCGTTCCATTGTTTCCATTTAACCAACTGCGTACTGCGTGACGGAACAAACCAATTGATGGATGAATATTTCTTTACCTCTCCGTTTTGCTGTGCAGCTTTTAACACAGTCAGCAGCGCTTCGTTTTTCTCTAGTGTCTGATTAAGTGAATCAGCGGAAGTAGCTACGTAAACAGTTTTCGAAACTTCATCCTGCATTACATCCATTTCTACTTGTGCCTTTTGCAACTCTTCAGTCATGAAGCTGAAATGGTTCATATCGCTGTCGAAGTTCACTTTACCTGCCTGACGATAGAAGAAGAACGTCAACAGTAGTATAACCAGGAATACCTTACCTTGGTGTTTGAAACGTATCGAGAGTAATTTTTCTAACCAATTTGGCTGATGAATTTCAACTGTCTGTTTTTCATCCGATAAAAAGTGAGGGAGAAATACAAGTGCGAAAATGGTAGCGCCCATCAAACTGAATCCTGCAAACATTCCGAAATCGTTCAATACCTGCGACTGCAAAAGCGTAAGCGCAAAGAAAGAACCCACTGTAGTAAAACTGCCAATGGTCATAGGCAAAAGCAAATCGCTGATGGTTTGCTTTACAGAACCACAATGCTTGAAGTGGCTGAAAAAGTGAATGGAGTAATTGATAGCAATACCCAAAACAATACTTCCAGCACCAACGGCTATGCTTGAAATATTGCCTTTTATAAGAGCAATAACAGCCAACGCCAGTAATGCACCGAAAGCCACCGGCATCATCATAACAAAAGGCACGCGCTTTTTTCTAAAAAAGAAAAGTGTAAAAACTAACAGAGATACGATGGTAATGCTGAGTGTGAGAATCGTATCTCTTTTTAATTGTATTGCATTGCACACACCTACTGCTGGACCACCGTAATACAACATAACGATATTATGCTGTTGCAATAAATTTCGACCTGCGCTATCTAATGCTTCAATCAAATTTTCATTCTCCGAAGTTTGGTTGGCAGAAAATTTTGGAGTGATAAAAAGAAACAAACTACGTTGGTCTTTACTCAACATGTATCCATCATACAATTCATACTGCTCATCTATTTGCAGTTGCTGCATTTTTTTCAATACCAGCGGAGTAATACCCAACGGGTCATCGGCAATCAGTTTTTTCATTACCAACCCCGAAGCAGATGTAAGCGCGGTGTAATTAGAAACCGTTTTATCGGCTATTGCCTGCGGAGTAATTAACGAATCAACCTTCGCGTAGTCGCTAGAGTCTAAATAAAAAGGAAGATTATTGTAAACCGTGTTGTAAATGTCAAGCGTTGACTCTTCATCAACTCGGCACTTAATCTCTGTAACATCTGTGCGTAAACGCCATTGTTCAACAAGTACATCAGCGGCAGCTATCAGGTCTTCGGGTGTTGCATCACCTTTCGGTTTCAGTTTCACCATTATTTTATCAGCAAACCGCGATTGCTTCAGCAAATCATTTATCTGCTGCACTTGCCCACCATTCGGCAACACGCGTGTTATGTCTTCCTCAATTTTTGTTCTTGATGCGATGAAACCCAGCAGAACAAAAAGCACCACCGTTGTGGCATATAATAACCACTTCTTTCCGTGAAAAAAATCGTATGTGTTGAGTAAAAAAGCCCTCATTACCAGTTGCCCGCGAATATGAACAAAGTTTTTGGGGCGCGAACTTTTTACTTTACTCCCGACATCTTGCGTGCCATATAAGTAGAGCGGTTTGTCGTTCTATTTACTTGAAATAGCCGCCAAAACTTCAACCAGGCGGGCAGTAAGATTTTTGCGTTCGTATTGCTCAAATGCAGAGGAAGAAACTTTCAATTCTCCCTTTTGAAACGCCCCAAACATTCTTAACAGGGTTGATTTAATAGCCGTTTTATCAGTAGGGCTGACTACTTCGCCCCCTTTGGTGGCTAATACAATTTGTGCTGAGTCATTTTCTTCGGGGGCTACGCAAAGTACTGGTTTTTGCACGCCCAGATATTCAAACAACTTTCCTGGGATAATGTATTTAAACTCTTCTCCATCAGGAGTAAACAAGAGTAATATATCAGCCGCTTTTTCATAGCTGATTGCTATGTTATGATTTACATATCCGGTAAACTCAGATTGCCGTAACAGCCCGAAACTTTCTAAATCTCGCATGGCCGCTTCTTTTACCTTACCTGTAAAAATCAGGTGCAACTTATCACTAAACAGCGTGTTTTCTTTATTCAATTCAGCAATGGCCTCCCAAAAGGTAGTTGAATTGAGCGCATCGTAAAGTATGCCTACAAATACAATATTGAATTTAGAAGCATTCGTGTTAGCAGGTGCGGTTTGCTGCAATTCCTCTTCATCGTAACCGTTGGTAATAGCAGTAACAGGAGCAGTAGTTTGCTTACTGAATTTTTCTTTCACGCTCGGGTGAGCGGTTACAATGCTGTCTGCGTTTTTTAATACACGTTCAAAAAGTTGTTCGTGGCGTTTCATAGCAAGCGCTGAAATATTAAAGTCATGAAACTTCAATACTTCCATCCAAGGATCACGAAAATCTGCCAGCCATGGAATGTTAAACTTCTCTTTAATGCCCAATGCAATCAAATGCATACTGTTAGGCGGGCCTGTAGAAACAATAGCATCTATTTTATACTTGGATAAATACTCTGAAAGAAATTTTACTGATGGCGATACCCACAACACTCGCGGGTCAGGGATAAAAAAGTTACCGCGCACAAAACTTCCCAACAGCTTTTTAAACTTACTGTATAAAGTTGGCGAAACACCAGATTGGTTAGAGGCTGTAGGTGCTCCAAAAAACTTCGTGATTTCTAAAACAGGAAGTTTCAGCACTTCCACGCCTACGGGTATTTCTTTCAGCAGGGTTTTGTCATGTTCAGTTACAAACGGACTCTCAGGAGTGTAGATAACAGGCTCCCACCCAAAATTACGCAGATGTTTTACGAACTTAACCCATCGCTGCACACCTGAGCCACCGCTGGGCGGCCAGTAGTAGGCAATGATGAGAACTCGTTTCATTTGAGATTGTTTACACCACGCTGTAACCTACCGCGCTTGCCACGGTTTTTAAACTTGCATATAGTTTCCTGAATTCTTCAAAATTCAGTTGCTGGTCGGCATCGCTCTTAGCTACTTTAGGGTTCGGGTGGCTTTCAATCAGTAAGCCGTCAATACCCATGGCCACACAAGCGCGAGACAAATCAGGAACACCATAAGCATATCCGATGGCGTGGCTTGGATCTAGAACTACAGGAAGATTTGTATTTTCTTTCAGCCATGCCACTCCGCAAAGATCCAAAGTAAAACGTGTTTTGGTTTCAAAGGTTCGTATGCCACGCTCGCACAACATTACATTCGGATTTCCTCCGCTTAATACAAACTCAGCACCCTGCACAAACTCTTGAAGCGTGGTTCCAAAACCGCGTTTCAACAAAACAGGTTTGCGTGTTTTACCGCACTTACGAAGTATGCCATGGTCGTACATACTCTTGGCACCAATCTGAATAATATCGGCATATTCAATTACTTCATCGGCATGTGTGCTGTCGCGCACTTCGGTAATAATTTTTAAATCGTATTTACTACGTATTTTATCGAGCAGTTTCAACCCTTCTAAACCCAAGCCCTGAAATGTATATGGAGAAGTTCGCGGCTTATATGCACCCGCGCGAAGAATTTTTACACCTAACTCCACGCAAAGTTTGGCAGCACTTTCAATTTGTTCTTCGCTTTCTACGCTGCAAGGCCCGGTGATTACAACAGTGTTACTGGTGTTGCCACCAATTTGAACTCCGCCTAAATCAATGGTTCGTTTACCTGACAGATAATTCTTGCCCGCCAGCTGAATATCAGTTTCTGTTACAAAAATTTCATCGGCAGCTTTCTTTAGTTCTTCATCAGCAGTTTTCAACTTTGACGGAGTAACCAAAACCAGCTTTCCATTTTCAAACAGAATGCTCTGATACTTTTCTGCGAGTTGCTGTGCCTGTTCTTTCGAAATACTTTCATTGAGATGGACTATCATTAAACACGGGTTAAATTATTGAGCAAAACCGCTCCTTTCAAAATGTTTTTCTCGTCTGTTATGGGTAAAAATAGAACAATAAAGTTTAGCTCATTCAGCAGGCGAACTATATCGCCTACTGTGGCTGTTTCTGTAATGCTGATGGGCTTGTTATTGATGATGCTATTTACGGAAACTCCATTCAGATTGTCGGAATTTTTAAGCAGCCCTCTGCGCACATCGGCATTACTAACTACGCCTTGCAGTTTGCCTTCTTCATCAGTAATTAAAACAAAACCGAGCGCAAATTTTTCAATGGTTTGTAGCACTTGCAGAAAACTCAGTTCTGGTTTTTTGAGAACCGGAAGAAGTTGAACAGGCATAGCAAACTCAGCTACCGAAAAACTTTTATGCCCGTTAGGCGATTGATGAAAACGTAACATGCCCGCTCCTAATGATTCGTGCTGCATGAGATAACTACCCGATACAATAGTATTGACACCCAGCAAACGCAGTATGTAAGCAATCTCATCATTTACGCCCCCATCTACATGAATTTTTGTTTTAGGAAAACGCTGTTTGAAATCAATAATTTTTTGAAAACTATCACGGTTAAATGTTCCGCCACTTTGCCCGGGCACAGTGCTCATCAACATAATAAAATCGAAACTGTTTTTTGCCTGTTCGAAAACTTCTACCGGAGTAGGTGAGATAACCGATAAACCGAATTTTGTTTTTGATGATGAAGGCAATACAGGAATCTGTTTCAGGTTCTCGTATTGAAAGCTTACGTATTCTATCTGCAACTCTTCAATTTGGGGGAAATATTTTTCGGGCTCAGAAGAAATAATATGAAGGTCGATGGGCGTGTGAGAAAACTTGCGGATGGAAGCAATATCATCAAACACCTTTTTGTTATCGGCACAGTCCACATGCAGCATGTCAATGCTATGCGCATCTAATTCGCGCACTAATTCTTCGAGCGACTTTTGGCTGTTTGAATAAATAGAGGCCGATATTTTCATAAAGTGTTACTCTAAATCGTATTGCAACTTCAACAAATTACTGTAAAGGCCGTTGTCCATCTTGCTCAGTTCATCATGTGTACCCTGTTCAACAATTTTGCCTTTATTGATTACCAGAATAACATCGGCTTTGCGAATGGTTGATAAACGATGAGCAATAATAAATGTTGTGCGGTTCTTCATCAATTCATCTAAAGCTTCTTTCACCAGTCGTTCGCTTTCTGAATCTAGCGCAGAGGTAGCTTCGTCTAGTATCAAAATTTTAGGATTGCGCAGTATAGCACGGGCTATAGCAATACGCTGTTTTTGACCGCCCGAAATTTTCACGCCTCGTTCACCTACAAGTGTATTCATCTTGTCAGGGAATGAATCGACAAAGTTGAAGGCATTTGCCTTGCGTGCTGCATCTATTATCTCTTCTTCAGTAGCATCGGTTTTTCCGTAAGCAATGTTTTCGCGGATGGTACCGCCAAACAAAATGGTATCCTGTGGAACGGTTCCAAAGTTTTTACGCAGGGCAGTTATGTTATAATCCTTCACGTTCTTACCGTCAATTAAAATGCAGCCTCCTTCGAACGGATATAATCCGCACAAAAGTTTTATGATAGTTGATTTTCCGGAGCCACTAGGGCCAACTAAAGCAATTTTCTGCCCTGCCTGTACTTTAAACGAAAGGTCATTAAACAGGTTTATGTCCTTGCGTGATGGATAGGCGAAGTGCACGTTTTTGAATTCTACCTCACCACTTAGAGAAGTAGAAAGGTTCTCATCGGCAGTTTTTGTTTCTGAATTTTCACCAAGTATTTCGTTGATACGCTCAGATGCACCAATGGTTTTTTGCAACACACTGTAGCTTTCACTTAACCCCGCCAATGAACTGCCAATAAACATGGTGAGTAAAAAAAATTGAATCAACTGGCCCATAGTCATAGTGCCAGATGCTACTTCGTTTAAGCCCGCATACACTATAAATACTATGGCACCAAACATGGCGAATATGATGAACGACACAAAACCTGCGCGATACTTGGCAGCAAACATTCCTATATCAGCTACACGCTGGTTAATTTTTGCATACCTGCGAGTTTCATACGCTTCGTTAGTAAATGCTTTTACTACATCTACAGCCTGAAATGTTTCCTCTACAATGGTGTTACTCTCCGCTAGTTCATCTTGTGCTTTACGCGAAATTTTACGAATAAATTTTCCAAACAAAACTGCAGCTATAACTAATACCGGCAGAAGTCCGAGAATGATGAAGGTCAATTTCCATGAAATGGCAAACACAAAAGGTATACATACAATGGGCAAAACAAGTTGTCTTACAAAAAATGCGAGTTGATTGGTAAGTGCATCCTGCAACTGCGACACATCACTGCTGATGCGCGAGGTGAGATTGCCTACTCTGTTTTCTTCAAAAAAATGAATGGGTAGCGTTATGATTTTTTCGTAAAGCGCTCTACGTATAGCACTCATTGCGTTCTGGCTTACATATTCAAACAGATAAATGCGGAAAAAGGAAAGCACGGCCTGTATCAGGAGAACTAAGCCGAGTATAACACCTATCTCTTTCAGTTTCTCGGGTGAAATCTCAGAGCTGTAGCTACCCACTAACTCGGTTATCTGCTTAATTTTTTCATCGGCAGTTAAATCGGATTTAACGGCAGCTCCAATTTTTACAATGACTTCTTTGGCAGGTGAAGCAGCATCAATCAATTGCCCGAAGCCGCCCGGAATAAAACTAACCACCCCAGTGCTTATTACCAGGCAAAGCATACCAAGTATAAACTGCCATTTGTAAGGCAAAATGAAGCGATAAATCTTTAAAGCGTGTTGAATTTCTTTTAGCGAGGGCAGACGCTTATTATCGGTATCAGAAGCGGACATGAACAGTTAATTGCGGTGTAAATGTAGAATTCAAACTCACTTTAACGGGTTGCTTATAAACGATACAACACCTGCAAAATTGCAAATCGGTAAATTTTATATCGCGATGTATTTCAAAAGATATATTTGTCCGTTATGGAATTTATCAAAATAGCTCTTGACTTTTTTCTGCACCTGGACAAACATCTCGCAGAAATTTTAACCAATTACGGGACACTCACTTATGCCATCCTTTTCCTGATAGTTTTTGTGGAAACCGGTTTTATTATCATGCCGCTATTACCCGGTGACTCACTACTGTTTGCAGCCGGTGCTCTTGCTGCGGCTACAGGTAAGCTAGATTTAACCATACTTATACCGCTACTAATTACCGCAGCTCTACTCGGTGATAACGTTAATTATTTCGTAGGAAAATATTTTAGTGGCTATATAAAATCGCGTGAAAAAATTCTGTTTTTTAAACGCGACTACCTTACACAAACAGAAGAGTTCTACGCCAAGCACGGAGGCAAAACGGTGATCATGGCAAGGTTTGTTCCAATTGTACGAACAGTGGCTCCATTTGTGGCCGGTGCTGGTAGCATGGTTTACAGCCGATACATTTTTTTCTGTGTAGCCGGTGCAGTGCTTTGGGTAGCAGGTATTTCGTCATTGGGTTACCTGTTCGGCAACTACGAACCGGTAAAGAAGAACTTTGAATTTGTAGTGCTTGGGATCATCTTTGTTTCTGTGTTGCCTATAGTATGGCAAATGGCAAAAGCAAAGTTTGCAAACAAACAAGCATGAAAAGTTTTGGATTGATTGGCTCTTCACTCTCTCATTCCTTCTCCAAAGAATATTTTGAAGACAAGTTTCAACGCGAAAACATTGAAGGCTGTGCATATCATTTGTTTGAGTTGAAATCAATTGAGCAATTGCCCGCGCTTTTAAAATCAAATCCTGACTTAGTAGGCCTGAATGTTACCATTCCCTACAAGGAGTCTGTTCTTGCCTTTTTATATGAGGTTTCAGCCGAAGCAAAAGCAGTAGGTGCTGTAAACTGCATAACAATCGAAAGCGGCAAACTGAGGGGGTTTAATACAGATATCTACGGTTTTGAAATTTCGCTCTCAAAATTTATTATAAATAATAACACGCAAGCATTTGTGTTAGGAGCCGGTGGTTCATCAAAAGCTGTTCAATACGTATTGAATAAACTACAAATACCCTTTAAAGTAGTTTCACGTAAGACATTTGCACATACCATTGCATATTCCAACATTGCTACTTATATGAAAGAGCAAAATTTGTTCGTAAACACAACCCCTTTGGGAATGTATCCTGACGAAACACAATGCCCGGAAATTCCGTACAACAAACTTACCGCCAACGATATTTTGTTTGACCTTATATACAACCCGGCTGAAACTTTGTTTTTAAAATTTGGAAGAAATGCCGGGTGCAAAACACAAAATGGTGCAGAGATGCTACAACTTCAGGCAGAAAAAAGCTGGGATATTTGGAATGCGTTGTTATTTCCTTAGTCCCCACCAAATCATTCCGGCATTAAAAGCGGTTGCCAAAAAACCAAGTGCCGTCTTAATCCATGCCAAACTGGTAAATTCAGGTAGGTCTCCTTTTAGAATCTGAAGCGATTTTTGCCAAACCACATAGTAGCTCGAAATATAGTAAGCATCTTTCAAAATAAATACTGCGTAGAATCCGAACGAAAGCAAATACGGTATCCATGCAATTTTTTTTAGCGCTTGTGAATACAAATTACAGAAAACCACCAGCAGAAAAAAGAAAAGGTTCAACATAAAAATCATGATTGACTTTGTGTTGTTGTAATTCATTGAACTTTCATCAGGAATAGTATAACTATGGAGGGATTGCAATGTCCACCATGATAGGCCATAAGTAACCAATACTGCCAGAATAAACACAACCATAAAATTGCGTAATGCATTCTTGGGCTCGGGGTTAAAAAATTCGGCTGTAGTAAACGACTTCTTATAAATGTAGCCCATCATAAAGCCGGCAGCAGCAATAAGAATATATATGATAAGTGAAAACATTAGTCTTTAGCTCTGTCAATTAAACTTTGTGGTAATTGTTTGCTTGTTTTTGCACCAAGTTCTTTCATTTTCTCGGCCCTGCGAACAAGATTTCCTGTACCTTCATACAACTTCTTCATAGCTTCTACATAATCGCCTTTGGCATCATCCATTTTCTTGCCCACCTTTACCAGGTCTTCATAAAAACCCACAAACTTATCATACAGTTTACCTCCCTCTTCAGCAATGTCTAGTGCATTTCTTGTTTGCCGTTCTTGTTTCCAAATAGAAGCAATGGTACGCAGAGTAGCAAGCAATGTTGACGGGCTTACAATTACTATTTTTTTGTCCCAGGCAAAATTAAAAAGCTCAGTATCGCCCTGTACTGCTAAACTAAATGACGACTCAATAGGCACAAACAGCAAAACAAAATCCGGTGACTCTAAACCGGCAGCTGTTTGATACTTTTTATCGCTCAAAAGTTTTATATGACTCCTCAGCGACTCTACGTGGGCTTTTAAAAACTTCATCCGATCCTCTTCGTTAGCAGCATTTACACAAGCGTTATAAGCCACTAATGAAACCTTTGAATCAACTATTATGTGTTTGTTGTCGGGTAAAAATATGACCGCATCAGGGCGAATACGATCGCCTTCTACATTCGTTGTGGCAACTTCCATTTTGTACTCGTCACCTTCCTTCAATCCACTTCGTTCAAGAATTTTTTCAAGTACCATTTCACCCCAATTGCCCTGCTGTTTGTTATCGCCCTTTAAAGCTGTTGCTAATTGGTTGGCCTCTTCACTTATCTGTTTATTTAAATCAATCAGGTTTTTTATTTCGGTTTTTAGCGTAATGCGCTCTGCTGACTCATGCTTGTACGTTTGATCAACTTTCTGTTCAAATTCTTTTAGTTTGTCTTTAAATGGATTGAGTATAACGTCCAGATTGGTTCTGTTTTGCTCCGTAAACTTCTGGCTCTTTTCATCTAAAATTCTATTGGCAAGGTTTTCAAACTCTTTAGTAAATTTTTGATTTAACTGCTCTAACTCGTTTTTTTGCTCGGCAAGTTTTTGTTTAAGGTTGTCGTTTTCGGTTTTTGCAGAAGCCGACAGAGAAGTCAACTCCTCGTATCGAATCCGCTCTTCGTGTAACTTTCTATCAGCATCTGACAACAAAACTCTGCTCTCCGCTTTCTGTTCGGCCAAACTTTGCTCCAGCATTTTACTTTTCTCTGTAGCTGCGCTTAAAACACTCTCGCTTTTACTCTTCAAAAACAAGTATGCTACTACAACACCAACAATTAATCCTATAAACAGGTAAGCTATCTCCATCAGTTCCAATAAATATGGGTTCTAAATGTATAAATATCCACCATACAGCATGCGACTTTGTACAGCTCTAATCATTTCTATCTTCATACAATATCTTTGTTCTATGAAACAGATTTTACTTGCAGTTATTTTTTTTGCTTGTATAGTTTTACCTGCAACAGCTAACAATGCTGCGTATGAACAGCGAAGAACCAATTATATAGCAACAGCACTTGCTAACTTCGACAACGATGCCATTACCATTCAGGCGTACCAATCTGTGCCGGTAGATTCGTCTGAGCTTAACTCGCTACTGGCAGGTATTCCGACCGGTGAGGTAGCTGATTTTGCTATTGTAAAACTCATACGAGTTTTATTTTTCAGTAGTGGTCAATACGATACACTCATACTACCAGTACTCGACTCGGTTCCTTTCTGGCTTACTAAAAATGAAGTAACCCGTGGTTATTGGAGCGAAAACCACATGATAATGTGGATGAGTAGCGACTGGCTTCTGCACGAAAAATATGGACGCCCTGTTGACACTAATCTCAATGAACGGCTTCGGCATTACCTCCGGTTAAAAAATCAATATGGGTTTTACGAGTTTTTCTCTTCGGTGTATGCGCCCTATGCTTTAAGCGGGTTGCTGAATTTAGCCGACTTTGCACAAGACCTAGAAATAAAACAACTAGCCACTGACGCTGCTTCACGTTTGCTCAAAGACTTGCTTGCAGTTACTACTTCAAGCGGTGTTTTTTTTCCGGCAGCCGGCAGAAATTATTTCGGGAAATATACCAGTGCGTACAATCAAAATCACAACCATCTTATATTCTTACTTACGGGTTTCGGGCAGCAACCTTCTACCGCATCTCATGCAGGTGGTTTTTTGGCCACAAGTTCTTTACCGGTTGATAGCATTATTGATTCGTGGCATTCAACTGCTGACACCCATTATCATATAGGCCACCCAATAGATAGTTTTAACTCAATTCACAGCACTATGAGCGCAATTGACAAAACTATTTTCCAATGGAGTAGCGGTGCGTATTTTCACCCCTCTGTAGTACTACAAACAGCTCAACTACTATCTGACAGCAATCTGTGGGGGCATGTTGATTTCAGTTTACTGGCACCGTTTTCCGGATTACCGGTTCAAGACTTCCCCCAACTGGCCGGTTCGCTCAGCTACATGAGCCATAGTAGTGTAATTTGCGAACAAGACGTTGCTGTTTTTAAGCACAACGAAATTTCACTGTCAAGCATTCAAAATTTTTGGCCTGGTTATGTGGGCTACCAAGAGCAACCGTGTGTTGCTGCTGTAGGAACTGCCGCAGTGTTGCTTGCTTCCGGAGATTCACCTCACAACTGGAACAGCAGTAGCGGCAACAATTTGAATGACAACCTGCCTTATGTTGAACAAAAGAAAAACCTCGCACTTCTGATGTACCGACCCGAACCACGGTTAGCAATACTAGGTTATAACATTACCGATGTCGAAATTCACTGGCAGCAAAATTTATTTGACGAAGTAGTAACCGATAGCAATTGGCTACAAGGCAGGCAGGGTAAAAATTTTGTGGCTGTTCGCAGGAGTTGCTTGGGTGATGACACCGTTACTTTTTGCTCAAAAACCCGAGGACAAACGTGGGCATTAGTGGTGGGCGATTCGTCAATGTATGGCAGTTTTCAGAATTTTAAAAACATAGTGCATCAGTCGCAAGTAGAAGAGAATTGGTTTATAGACACCTTGAACAACCAAAGTGTATATCACGCAAAAATAATTCTTGACACCTTGAGCATTGAACATCATTGGTCTGTAGACACAATACTTACTACATCCATAAATGACATGTCGGTAAATAATGCCACAATTTACCCCAACCCAGTAAACGGCACATTACAAATAAAGGTAGATAGCGAGCATGAAGTAAGTTTTCTGCAGATCTACGATTTAAGTGGCCGAACATTACTGCAAAAGCAATGGACAGGAAGTTCAGTGTCTGTAGATGTGAGCCAAATTAGCACAGGTATGTATTTGTTTAGCCTTGGCAACAAAAAACAAAAACTTAAGAGCGGCAAACTAATTATAGAGTAAAGTCAATGTAATTTATCTAGAACACGAGTAAGTGTTTGAGTTTTAGCTTCGGTTTCTCTCCACTCTTTAGCAGCATCTGAGTCTAATGTAATGCCACAACCCGTAAAAAGTGCCAGTTTGCTGTCATACACTCGCATACATCTGATGTTTACAAACAAGTTTACCTGATTGTGAATATTTATCGGCCCTAAGTAACCGCTATAAAACTCCCGAGATGATTTCTCTTTTTTAGAAATAAACTTCACGGCTTTTGTTTTAGGAATACCTGCAACAGCGGGTGTAGGGTGAAGTGACTCAGCTACTTTTTTCCAATCAGCCTTACTGAAGTTATCTACAACAAAAGTTGTGAGCAGATGATAAAGATTTCCGGCTTTTACGGTCTTTGGACCTCTGATTGATATCTTTTTATTGGTTACTTTCTTTAGTGCCTTTTCAAGATAGGCAGTTACAAATTCTTGTTCTTTATACTCTTTATTACTCCATTTTACTCTAGCATTTGTTTTGGTTCCTGCCAAAGAAAACGTTTGAAGTGAAGTATTGCTCTCGTTTAGCAAAACTTCAGGGGTAGCTCCTATCCACAGCCCATGTAATGGCGAGAACACAACCGAAATAAAAGCACTGGGATACTCTCTGCACAACGCTCTGTAGAACTTAACAGCACTAAATCGCCTACTTCTGTTCTTTAACGTAACACGTGCTGCTACAATTTTACTGTATCGCTTTTGTGCAATTTCAGTTTTAATATCACTTATCAAGTCTTCAAATTCCTTTCGCGTAGATTGAATTGTTCTGGATTCAGAAAACTTTAAAGATGGGTTCTCTCTATTGCCTGTTATCTTAGTCAAAATTTCCGAAGACAACTTCTTTTCTTCACAAAAAATATCAGGGCTAATTAAAATAGGCTTAGCTTTCTTGTTACTAACAAATGGGGCAAACAAAAAACCTTTTGTTGTAATCTTTTGATTTCTAAACGTGCGTGTTGAAGATGTTCTCTGCGCTACCACATAGGTATTCCGTGTATTTGGTAGCCTATAAATTGCAATGGGTAAACTTCTGTTCAAGCATTCTTCAAAAAACAACTCTAATGTAGTATGCCCTTTCATTCGGGTTTTGTGTTTGAGCCAAAACTATACTTTTACCTCAACCGCATAACATGATAGAAAAGGAACTTTACATCATTCGGCATGGGCAAACTGATCATAACGCTAAAGGTATTGTTCAAGGAAAAGGAGTTAATCTTTCGCTTAATGACAAAGGGCGAAGGCAGTCAGCCGCTTTTTACCAAGCCTATAAACATATACCATTTGAAATAGTTTACACCTCTTCATTAATACGAACTCACGAAACTGCCGCTCCATTTATCACTCAAGGAATTCCACAACACATTTTTCCGGAACTGGATGAAATTAGCTGGGGCAATTTTGAAGGTACTGCCGGAACACTAGAAAGCGATAAACAGTTTCAACAGCTACTTTCAAAGTGGAAAGCCGGAGATATTCATGCACGCGCTTCAACCACAGCCGAAAGTCCCTATGAATTACAACAGCGGCAAAATGTATTTTTGAAACACTTGCTTTCTACCAACTACAAAAAGGTTCTGATTGCTACTCATGGCAGGTTTATTCGTGCGTTTATGTGCACACTTACCAACTTGCCTTTAAGCGAAATGGATACGTTTCACCACGTAAACGTATGTTTATACAAAGTAAATTTGAAGGCAAATGGAAAATTTGAAATTGAAGTTAACTGCGGGCAAGATCATCTGAAGGGTATTTAGATTTTCATTCGAAAAACTTTTTTTGTTTCGCGCGGAATGAGCGCCCCAATTACGCACAGTTTACTGCAAAGTGCATTGTCATACTCTGAATATAAAGAGCTAGTGAACAATATTATAAGTGAAAAAATTCCCCGCACAGGAGTTTACTCTGCCGACAACACGTTTCGCTACACCCGTAGTAACCTGGAGCGGATGATCAAAGTGGAACAAAACATGACCCTGTCACAAAAACTTTACAATCAACTATCGGAACTTAACGAAGACTGGATATGGCTGGTAATAAGCGAGCCTTGGTGTGGTGATGCCAGTTGGGGTACACCGGCACTACATTTAACCGCTTCTGCCACTGACAAAATTGAGTTCAAAATTCTTCTTCGCGACTCAAACAAAGAAGTGATGGAGCGTTATCAAACAGCAGGCACTGACTCAATACCCAAATTAGTATGCTTCAAAAAGAGCAATTTGCATGAACTGGGAACCTGGGGACCGCGTCCGCTAACATTGCACAAAATAGTATTAGAGGGCATGCAGAATCCTGACTTTAACTATCGCGACAGTGTACGCAACATACACGCATGGTACGAGCAGGATATGACACGAAGTATTCAGGAAGAATTGATTGATTTGATAAAAGTTTGGAAAAACAAATAAGATATGGTTACAAAAACATCGGAGATTAGGTTTAAAGTTGGCTTAAACGACAAAAACGTACCCCTAGACATAAAATGGCTGGCAACTGATTCACAGAATAACGAATTACGTGACTGCAAAAGCATCATGATTTCTATTTGGGATGCGGTGCAGCGAGAAACACTTCGTATTGATTTATGGACCAATGAAATGACTACCGATGAAATGCACTCGCAATTTTTTCAAACACTTTTAAGTATGACAGACTCGTACGTAAAAGCTACCGGCAACCAAATGGCAAAAGAGGAAATGAAAAAATTTGCTCAGGACTTGGCTAAAAAAACTGCAGATTGGGAAGACAGCAAGAACAAGAAGTAATCATGTTTAACTAATACTGCTCGTCTTTGTTTGGAAAGTTCTTACTCTTTATATCATCTACATATTGTTTAACGGCATTCTGTACCTCATCATACATGTTCAGGTACCTCCGCAAAAATCGTGGCTTAAACTCTTTTGTTATTCCCAGCATATCGTGACATACTAATACTTGCCCATCTGTTCCGCCTCCTGCGCCTATACCTATGGTTGGTATCTGTAACTTCTTAGAAACAGCAGTAGCTAGTTTAGCAGGTATTTTTTCAAGCACTATAGCAAAGCAACCGCTTTTTTGCAACAAGAGCGCATCTTCAATAAGTTTCTTGGCTTCGGCTTCCTCTTTGGCGCGTACCGTATATGTACCAAACTTGTAAATACTCTGCGGGGTTAAACCCAAATGCCCCATTACGGGAATTCCGGCTGTAAGAATTCGCTCCACACTTTCCCTAATTTCGCTACCTCCCTCTAGTTTTACGGCATGTGCTCCGGCTTCTTTCATAATTCTAATAGCCGACTCAAGTGCTAATCGGGAGTTGCCCTGATAATTACCAAAAGGTAAATCAACCACAACAAGTGCTCTTTGCACACCGCGCACAACCGATGATGCATGATAAATCATTTGATCCAGAGTAATAGGCAAAGTTGTTTCGTGCCCGGCCATTACATTCGAGGCCGAATCGCCCACAAGTATTACATCAATGCCGGCACTGTCAATTATGCGTGCCATTGAAAAATCGTATGCAGTAAGCATAGATATTTTAATGCCCTCATCTTTAAATTCCTGCAAAGTATGCGTGGTAACACGCTTAATTTCTTTATGAACCGACATAGCGATTTATTTGATGCTAAACTCGTATAAGGTTTGTAATTATCAAAACCAACTAATACGCTCTTGCAAAAATCACGCGTTCTTTGCTTACTGCACCTGAGTAAACACAGTTTCCCTTCTCTGTTTTGTTATTTAACGGAATACAGCGAATAGTTGCTTTAGTGAGTTCTTTAATCTTCTCTTCAGTGGTCGGGGTGCCGTCCCAATGTGCAGAAATAAAACCTGGCTCTTCAATAGCTTTCAAAAATTCATCCCAGGTATTTACTTCCCGAATATGAGAATCGCGGAATGTTTTAGCGCGGGTAAAAATGTTTTGCTGAATTTCTTCCAGCAATTTCTCGATGTATGCTGCTACGCCTTCAAACTGTTGAACAGACTTCTCTTTCGTATCTCTTCTAGCTACCTCAACCGTTCCCGCCTCGTAATCACGCATACCCATAGCTAAACGCACCGGTACTCCTTTTAACTCATACTCAGCAAACTTAAAACCCGGTCGTTTAGTGTCATCATCATCAAACTTTACCGATATACCTTTTGCTTTCAACTCTTTAATAACCGGTTCAAATTTATCGAATATCTTCTGTGAATCGTCTGCTTTACCTATGGGTACAATTACCACTTGCAAAGGAGCAAGTTTAGGAGGCAGCACCAAGCCTTCATCATCACTATGTGCCATAATAAGCGCACCAATCAACCGCGTAGAAACACCCCACGATGTGGCATACACAAACTCCTGCTTGCTTTCTTTGTTCAAAAATTTTACGTCAAAAGCCTTCGCAAAATTTTGGCCTAGATAATGGGAAGTACCCGCTTGCAAAGCTTGCCCGTCTTGCATCATAGCTTCAATACAGTAGGTATCAATTGCTCCTGCAAATCGTTCGTTGGCAGTTTTCTTTCCTTTTATAACAGGCAATGCCAAAAAATTTTCAACAAAATCGGCATACACGCCTAACATTCTCTCTGTTTCCTCAATAGCTTCGACTTCGGTACTGTGTGCTGTGTGCCCTTCCTGCCAAAGAAATTCTGCGGTGCGTAGAAACAAACGTGTGCGCATTTCCCAACGCATAACATTAGCCCACTGATTAATTAGTAAGGGCAAGTCGCGGTAGCTTTGAATCCAGTTTTTGTAGGTATTCCAGATAATGGTTTCAGAAGTTGGGCGAATGATCAACTCCTCCTCCAACTTGGCCTCCGGATCAACTATTACTCCTTTGCCATTGGGGTCGTTTATTAAGCGGTAATGTGTAACCACAGCACACTCTTTGGCAAAACCATCTATGTGTGATGCTTCTTTACTCAAAAAACTTTTAGGAATAAGTAGTGGAAAATAAGCGTTTACGTGGCCGGTGTCTTTAAACATTTTGTCGAGCGCAGCTTGCATTTTTTCCCAAATGGCAAAACCGTAGGGTTTTATAACCATACAACCTCTAACGCTGCTGTGGTCGGCCATTCCGCTTTTTATAACCAGGTCGTTATACCATTGTGAATAATCGTTAAGTCTTGATGTAATCTCTTTTGCCATAACAAATGTTGGTACGATGTTTAGTTAGTGTGTTAAAGTGCGCGCGAAAATATCAAAATCATGCACGGTTAAACTTTGATACTTTACTTTTGTTTAATGATAAAACAAGTCATATGAAATACACTTCTGATTTAGCTTTTACCTATGCGCTGTTTTTTTTGTTTGCGGCCAATACTTTGCTTGCTCAGGACGACACCTATTACGACCCTGCTAACGATCCGGCAAAACAAAATAAACAGCAAAGCACACAGCCAAACAATTCTGCTTCCGATTATACCGATGGCTATGGCAATGCGTCTGAAAGCCCTGCATATAAGTATGATCCGCGCGATACTTATTCATCACAACATAATTACACCGATTACACCTATACCGATGGTGGATATTACGATGAAGATTACGATTCGTATTTCTACACAACTCGGCTTTATCGCTATTACAGACCTAATTATGGTGTAAACTATTACAGTTACTGGTTTACACCCTCTTATTACTATGGTTTTAATAACTGGAACAGTTGGAATAACACTTACGTAACAGTTTCATACAACCCATGGTATAGTTATAATTGGTGGGGATGGAACAGAACACGTACCATAGTTGTTTACGATCCATACTATGACCCATACTGGAGTTATAACTGGGGGTGGAACAGTTGTTCGCATAACAACTGGAATAACTGGGGATGGAGCAACAATGTTTGGAACAACCATTGCAATTACAATAGTTGGGGATATAACAACGGAGGATTTTGTGGAGGAAATTACAACTACTACAATAATTATAACTGGAGTTGTGGAAACGGCTATAACAACGGTTACTGGAATGGCTACAACAACGGCTATTACGATGGCTGGAACAGCGCTTATGGTTATGGAAACTGGTATAATCCCTACTACCACCATCGAAAGAACAACACAACCCCACCTGTCGCTAACCCTCCTGCTGTAAACAATTTTCAAACTGTGGCTAAAGGAACTCCTGTTAACAAGCCGGCAGGTACTATTACTGAAGTTGAAATTCCGAGAGAGGGAATTCAGCGGCCGATTAATACCGCCAAACCCGGCAACCTGCCAACTAACAACGGAGTAAGCGTAAAAACAAACACTGCAACACCTTACGATGGCAAAACAGGCAATGTGGTGGTGGCATCGCCAGGTGGTTCGTTAAACAACTCGCAAACCGGCAATGCCGTAAAAGAAAATCAAAAGCCAACTGAGATAAACAAGTGGGATAAAACTAACGGCACTTTAGCACAACCACTGGCCAATCCTTGGGTATTTGATACCCCGAATGATGCAAGTGGGCAAAAAGCTGCTCCGCAAACCACTAAACCATTTGTAAAAGAACAAGTACAGCCGGTTCAAAAAAACAATGAATGGAACAGCGCACCACCTGCCAACTGGGGCAATAACCAACCTGTAAAAGGAACCCAACAGCCGGTTCCGCAAAACAACAATTGGAACGAGCAGCCCAACCAAAATAATAATAACAGCGGCCGTGATTATAACCGAAATACGCAGCGCGAAATGAATTCGAACACTCCTGCGCAACAATGGAATGAACCCAAAACCAACGCAGCCCCAGCGGAACAACCGCGAAACAATTATCGTGAGCAGCCGCGCCAGGAAATGCGACCGATGGAGCAACCCCGGCAATTTAACCAACCTCAACACCAGCCACGAAATGAAATGAAAAACACAGAACAGCCGCGCAATTTTCAACAAAGTGCCCCTAGGCAAATGGAACAACGCAGCAACGGAGTACATGCTGCCCCCAGAGGCAAAAAGTGGTAAGAAGAAATTTACATAGTTAAAAGGCGGAATCAGTTGAAGGTTCCGCCTTTTTATTGCAGGTTTTGCAGAAATGCTAACGTATCTATGCCATCGGCATAATCAGCTAATCCGGGCTTTTGTGCATCGCCAAAACCTACTGAAGAAGTAAAATTCCACTTTTCCGGGTTGGCTGATACTATACACTGAATTTTATCAGAGTTATGTTTTAGCTGAGATTCGAGAATGCGCTCATCATGCCAAAACTCGTAGTGTAGTGTGGCAATGGGTGACGAAATGGACTGATGCTCGAGCAACATTACAAACTCATTTGCCAGATGAATGGTTTTATTGAGTAGCAATATGGTGCGCTGATAGTCATAGTTGCTCATGTACTTAGTGTGTGCATGCAGCCATTTGTAGTTTTCTTCAAATGCCGGGAAAAGGCGTTTTATGTCAAAGTCAACGGGTATATAAATTTTTGAAACATTGCGGCAGCCAAATCCAAAGTAGGTAAATACATCATGTGCCAAATTCACTAAATCGTGATGCGTTTCTTCGCCATTCAATACTGCTACTGCGTTTCTGCTTTTACGTAAAATTTTTGGATGCTGGCGAAAGTAGTATTCAAAATAGCGGTTGGTATTATCGCTTCCGGTGGCAATTACTGCATCATAGTTTTTCAGTGAATCAACTATTTGTATTCTGCTTTTTGCCTCCGGGTCAATTTCGAAGAGTAGCTGCAACAAAAACAAGAACAACTCATCATCTTTAGATGAAAGTTTAATTTTTATAGAACACCCGGATATATAACAGCACAAAAAATCATGAAAGCCGACCAACGGAATATTACCGGCAAATATGAGAGCCACTGTTGTTTTTACGGGTGTAAGTGTATAGGTTGAAAGCCACGCGTTGAGTTTTTGTTTGTTGAGCATTTGCAGAAACAGTGAGTCAAGGGCATGATGTATAAATGGATGAGTAAACCACGGATTTTTAATTGAAGCAGATTCTATGACCTCGTTCAATTTTTCCGAGGTTCTAAGTTTCTCCGCCAGCATAGTCAGACTTTTCACTTGATTCATTCTGAAAAAATTAGTGTGCGAATGTAGAAATACAGAGATGAGAAAATATTTGGCTGAGCCGAAAACGGAAGTTTATGAGGCAGTTAAAAACATGGCAGAAATGGTGAGGGTAGAAGCGGATAGCCGGATCCGACCGAAAAAGCCGGAGGGTGGGGGGAAGGAATGACCATACTATCTATCTCATATTGAATGCAATTGAGCAGTTTTTTTGCTCCAATCGTAACCTTTTGGGGGAATGTTGCGTAATACCAGGCACAACTAAACATTTGTATTATGAAACCGACTTCAACTTTTACAAAACTTTCAGTGGCAGCTCTTGGATTGGCTTTGTTTAGCTCTTGCAGCAAAAACGAGGATCTGGGTAACACCAATCTGGCTATAGACAGAAAAAACGACAGTCAGGCACAAACGATAAACGAAACTTCTATAAACAGCACTACTATCTGGCAAGATCAGGTAAATGGTGTTGACTATATGGTTAACCAAAACGTTCGCGTTGAATCTAACCTTACCATTAAACCCGGTGTTACGGTAATGTTTGCCGATGGTGCAGGTTTAGAAATTGGCGAAAATGGGAGCATAACAGCCATAGGTGAAGACGGAAACCTAATCTACTTTACTTCTAAATCAGGCAAACGTTCGGCTTGGAAGGGAATCACCATTCTTAGCAACAACGCCAAAAATGTATTGAGCCATGTAAAGGTTGAACACGGTGGTGCTGCTAACAACTTCGGAACAGGTAACATCATAGTAGGTCAGGCGGGTAAATCTGCTCAGGTTGAAATCAGCAATAGCGAAATTACAGCCAGCGGAACTGATGGTATAGTAGTAGCTGAAGGTTCTAAACTGGTTGGTTTTGCAGACAACAACATATTCACCAACTCAGCTTTTCCTGTTAACATGCACATTACCGATGCTGCCAACATCGAAAACACCAATCAATATTCAAACAACGGTAAAGAGTATATAAAGCTAAACGCTAATGGCGACAACCTGATTACTCTGCCTATTAACTTGAAAAAACTTTCTGAATCTTTCTTATTGAGTGGCAAAGTAACAGTAGGTAACACCTTTACTATTGCAGCAGGAAGCCGTGTAGCTATGGATAACAACGCTGAAATAGTAATTGACGGGGTGGCCGGTCACGGCTCTTTTTATGCCGTAGGCACTCAATCGCAACCCATTAACATTGTCTCGGTTTACAACGGCACAGGTATTTGGAAAAGCATACGCTTTCGTTCTTCAAACTCTGACGAAAACACAATACAATACTGCAACATAAGCGGAGGTGGTTTCGGAACAGGCAACGGAGCAGCTATGATTAGTGTAGTAAACGATAACGGTGGCTCAAGCAACATAGTTATACGCAACAGCAACATTATGAACAGCGCAGCTGTAGGAATCTACATTCAAAGCGCTAACTCTGAATACAACAGCGACATAATCTACGGAAACGTTTACAGCAACAATGTGAAAGGAAACATCCAAATAGACTAACACACACATCATAGAAAGAGTAAAAGGGCTTCCCGCTTAGGGGGGCTTTTTTTTTGCGGTAAAGACATCCGAGTTCTCTCCCTCCTATTCCTCGTTTTTTAAATTCACCGCGTGAAGAACAAAAAACTTTATTTCAGCTTCTGGTCTATTTTCGTTGGAGGATTACTGTTTGTGGCAGCATTATTTTGGTTAATAGCCAAAGGATTCATGGGCTACATGCCTTCGTTTCAGGAGTTAGAAAATCCCAACAGCGCTCTTTCCACAGAAGTAATTTCTACCGATGCACAGGTAATAGGAAGATTTTATTTAGAAAACCGCAGCAACATTGGCTTTGAAAACATAAACGCCAATTTAAAAAATGCACTGCTAGCCACTGAGGACATTCGCTACTTCAATCACACGGGCGTTGACCTTCGCGCTTTGTTACGTGTATTAAAGGGTTTAGCAGGCAGCGATGGAGGTGGTGGAGGAAGCACCATTACACAGCAGTTGGCAAAAAATCTTTTTCCGCGTGAGCGCCTCAACAAACTAGAGCTTGTTTTTCGCAAACTCAAAGAATGGATTATAGCCGTAAAACTGGAGCGTGCTTATACCAAGGAAGAAATAATGGCCATGTATCTGAACACTGTGCCATTTAGCGATAATGCATTTGGAATTAAATCCGCCTCTTACGTTTATTTCGGCAAACCCGTTGATTCATTAAAAATCGAAGAAGCCGCTGTGTTAGTAGGTATGCTTAAAGCACCGTCACAATACAACCCGCGCTCGCGCACCGAAGCATCTACCAATCGCAGAAATGTGGTGCTTCACCAGTTAATGCGTTACAAGTTTATTACCGAAAAACAATACGATTCTATCAGCAAGAAAAAGATTGTTCTCAACTTTAATCCTGATACGCAAAACGAAGGCAGTGCGCCATACTTTCGCGAATATCTGCGCTTGTGGATGAAGGATTGGTGCAAAACACATAAGAAACCCGATGGCAAGGAATATAATGTGTACAAAGACGGCTTGCGCATTTACACCACCATTGATTCGCGCTTGCAGCGCTATGCCGAGGAGGCACAGTACGAGCACCTAAAGACAACACAAACCAAATTTTTTAACTTCTGGAAGGGTAAAGACCCCTGGAAAGATTTTCCTGGAGAGTGGAAGGCTATCTACACACACAGCGACCGCTACAAAGAAATGAAGAAGCAAGGCAAGAGCGAAGCTGAAATTGAAAAGGTAATGAAGACACCAATTGCCATGAAAATTTTCAGTTATGATGGTGGAGAAAAAGATACGGTGATGAGTCCTTATGATTCTATCCGCTATCACCGAATGATTTTGCAAAATGGTTTTCTGGCCGTTGACCCTCAATCAGGTTTTGTTCGCGCATGGGTGGGCGGTGTCAATTACAAATACTTTAAGTACGACCATGTAAACATCAACACCAAGCGGCAGATCGGTTCTACATTCAAGCCTTTTGTTTATACAGTAGCAATTCGTGATAAAGGATATTCTCCATGTTTTTCAGTTCCTAATCAACCGGTAACTTTCGAGGCAAGCGATCCACGCTTTGGTCTATTACAAGATTGGACGCCTCGTAATAGCGATGGGAAATACGGTGGCACACTAACATTGCGTAAAGCTTTAGCCAATTCAATCAACTCGGTTACTGCATATCTCATGCATGAAATTGGACCGCAGGCAGTGGTTAGTTTAGTGAAAACTATGGGTGTAAAAAGCGAAGTGCCGGAACAACCGTCTATCTGTCTTGGCTCTGCTGATATATCGCTGTTCGAAATGGTAGGTGCATACACCACTTATGCTAACAGCGGCACGCATGTTGAACCCCTCTTTATTACTCGTATTGAAGATCGCAATGGAAACGTATTGCAGGACTTTGTGGCTAACAAAAACGAGGCACTCGATGAACAAACCACTTACGTAATGGTAGAGATGCTTCGTAGTGTTATCTCTGGCGGCACAGCAGCTCGCCTTCGGTACCGTTGGAAACTACCCGGTGATATGCTTGGCAAAACAGGAACCACCCAAAACTATTCAGACGGTTGGTTTATAGGCTGCACGCCTGATTTAATTGCCGGCAGCTGGACGGGTTGCGATGATAGGTATGTTCGGTTTCATAGTATGGAAAACGGGCAAGGCGCTAGCACAGCACTACCTGTTTGGGCAAATTTTTTTGCAAAAGTTTACTCAGATAGTCTCCACTTCAAAAATGAGATTAGCCCCAATAGCCGCTTTGCAGAACCCGAAGAAAAACTAAACATTGAGATGGACTGTGGTAAGTTTAGCCAGGTAAATGCGGGTAAACCTCAAGGCAGCGAGTATGAGTAGGCTTTACTAATTAAACTCAGTTTCTACTATACAAAATTTCGGATAGGTTTGAAGTAAGTTTGGCAATTCACTATGCCACCAAACTTTTAATTTTAATCACTAAACGTATTCTATGCCTCACTATCAAAAACGTGGTAAAATTCCACATAAACGCCACACCCAGTTCAAAAAACCAAAGGGTGGGCTATACAGCGAAGAACTTGTAAGCACAGAAGGTTTTCACAGTGTGTACTCACTCATATACCACTGTCATCCGCCAACTCTGGTAAAGAAGATAGATGAACCCATTGACGTAAATCCAAAAATTGCTTTAAGCAACAATATGCAAAACCGTTGCTACAAAGGGTTCAAGATACAACCAACAGAAGACTATCTAAAATCGAGAGTTCCGGTTCTAGTAAACAATGATGTACACGTAGTGTTGGCGGCACCTCAAAAATCTACTAAGGGGTATTATTATAAAAACAGCGATGCAGATGAAGTGATATTTGTTCACGAAGGCAGCGGTGTAATGAAATCAATATTCGGAGAGTTGAAATTTGGCTATGGTGATTACATTGTAATCCCGCGCGGTACTATTTATCAAATGGAGTTTTCCAACAAGAACAACCGCCTGTTTATTGTAGAGTCTTTCTCCCCTATTCAGTACCCAAAACGATACCGCAACGAATACGGCCAGTTGCTGGAGCATTCTCCATTCTGCGAACGGGATATCAGGGCACCTCAAAATTTATCCACTACTGACAGAAAAGGCGACTTTCTTGTGTATATTAAAAAACAAGGTTTTCTACATCCTTATCACTATGCCGCACATCCTTTTGGAGCCATTGGTTGGGATGGCAATCACTACCCGTACATTTTTTCGATACACGATTTTGAACCCATTACAGGGCGGGTACATTTGCCACCACCTATTCATCAAACATTCGAGGCACATAACTTTGTAATTTGTTCATTTGTGCCGCGCAAGTATGACTATCACCCACAGGCAATTCCTGCACCGTATCACCATAGCAATGTAGATAGCGATGAGCTACTTTACTATGTTGATGGAGACTTTATGAGCCGTAAACATGTTGAGCGAGGCATGATGACATTACATCCTATAGGTATTCCGCATGGCCCTCATCCGGGCGCAGTAGAAAAATCTATTGGAAAAGAAGAAACAAAAGAGTTAGCTGTAATGGTAGATACATTTAAACCTCTTTGCATTACTGAAGATGCTTTGAAAATTGAAGATGGTAGCTATTATCGCTCATGGGTTGAATAACTTAAAACAGAAACAATGGAAAGTTTAACAGTCGAAAAAAATAAGAACAAAACAGCGGAGGATTTTCTGCCGCTGAATGGCACCGACCACATTGAATTTTATTGTGGTAATGCAAAACAGAGCGCATACTATTACCAAAGTGCGTGGGGGTACGAATTAATAGCTTATGCAGGTCCGGAAACCGGTGTGCGCGATAAAGCCAGTTATGTGTTGCAACAAGGCAAAATTCGCTTGGTGCTAACCACTGCACTTTCACCCGACCATGAAGTTTCGAAACATGTATTACAACATGGCGATGGTGTAAAAGTGTTAGCTCTTTGGGTAGATGATGCGCGGAAGAGTTTTGCAGAAACAACCAAGCGTGGCGGTATAGCCACAATGGAGCCAACAGTTTATAAAGATGAGCACGGTGAAGTGGTTATAAGCGCAATTAAAACGTATGGAGAAACCATACATAAATTTGTAGAGCGAAAAAACTATAAAGGTGCATTTTTACCCGGCTTTGTAGATAAGAAAGCTACGGTACCGGTTAAACCGGTAGGGCTAAAGTACGTTGACCACTGCGTGGGCAATGTTGAACTTGGGCACATGAACGAGTGGGTTAAATTCTACGAAGAGGTAATGGGGTTTAAACTTCTGCTGACTTTTGACGATAAAGATATTTCAACAGAGTACTCAGCGTTAATGAGCAAGGTGGTAAGTAATGGAAACGGTTATATTAAGTTTCCGATAAACGAACCTGCTGAAGGAAAAAAGAAAAGCCAAATTGAAGAGTACATTGAGTTCTATAAAGGAGCCGGATGCCAGCATATTGCGGTGGCTACTGATGATATCATTTCTACCGTAACTGAACTAAGAGCAAGGGGCGTAGAATTTCTTTACGTTCCCGAAAATTATTACGATGATGTTTGGGATAGAGTGGGCAAAATAAACGAAGATGTAGAAGCCATTAAAAAGCTAAACATACTCGTTGACCGTGACGATGAAGGTTATTTACTTCAACTTTTTACTAAACCGGTGGAAGATAGGCCCACAGTTTTCTATGAAATTATTCAAAGGTGTGGAGCAAAAAGTTTCGGGAAAGGAAATTTTAAAGCTTTGTTCGAGTCAATAGAGCGCGAACAGGAGTTGAGAGGAAATTTATGATTAGCGGATGTGTCGGCTAGCAAATTAGCGGATGAAATACAAAAACAAGATTCAGAAAGCAGCACTGGTGCTATTATCAGTGCTGCTTTCTCTCTTTACAGCTGAACTTGTATTGCACTTTCTTTTGCCACCAACATACAAACTGCATGTCTGGCAACCAAATCTTTCACATACATTTCATCCGGATTCAACTATTTTCTATGGTATTTCCAGTGAATCAAAGTTCACCATAAATAGTCAGGGTTTTCGGGGAGAAGAGTTTCGAACCGATTCGCGAAAAAAATATTTATGCATTGGCGGCAGCACTACCGAGTGCCTTTACCTTGACGATAATGAAACATGGAGCAGTATGCTTCAAAGCACAAACCAACATTTAATGTTTGGCAATATTGGTAAAAGTGGCTGTACTACACGAGAGAACTATTTACACCTGAAGTATTATACACCACAGTTGGGCAAAATAAATGGTGTTATAATGATGGTGGGGCTGAATGATTTGATGATACGACTAAGCCGCGATACACTATTTGAAAACAATTTCGAATTTACAAAAGCTGTAGAAGACTCGTTGGTGAACGCAATTTTTCTTTCAAACAAACATCAAAATGTATGGTGGCGCAAACTCAACTTGTTTCAGTTACTGCAAAACACCTTACATCAAACAAGTGGTGTTGAATGGAAAAATATTCAAGACGACAGAGGAGAAACACTAAAACGTTGGCGCAACTACAGAATGAATACTTCTAAAGTAATAGACTCTATTCCTGCCCTCGCTAACGCTTTAAAAGAGTTTGAGCAAAATCTTGATTTGATATACAAGGAGTCACAAAAACAAAACTTAGAGCTTGTTTTAGTTAGTCAGGGTACTCTTTATAAAGATTCAATGAATAGCTATGAAAATTCATTGCTCTGGATGGGTGGCGTTGGAAATTTTCAGGAGCGCAACAATTGCGCTTACTACTCATCGCGTGTTTTGAACAAGGCGATGTCAGATTATAACGAACGTTTAAAAATTTTTAGCGTTAACAAACCGGGAGTAAAGTTCGTTGATCTGGCTAACCAATTAGCCAAAGATACTTCTGTATTTTATGATGACTGCCATTTTAATGAAAACGGAGCAAAAAAAGTTGCCGAGGTAATATCAAAATCACTTGCTGACTCGAAGCAGTAGATCTTATTCGGTTACTTAACTTCAATATCGAAAACCTTTTCGGTGGCAAGAAATCCTTCTAAGCGGTCACCAATTTTTACAGGACCTACCCCTGCTGGGGTTCCTGTAAAAATTAAATCGCCCGTCTGCAGAGTGAAGAACTTCGAAGCGTAGGCAATTATCTTCTCGAAAGCAAAAATCATATCGCCCGTGTTGCCTTTTTGAACCTCTGTGCCGTTGAGGTTCATGGAAAAGGCAAAGTTGCCGGTACTATCAGCTTTTCTAAACTCACCTACCACAGCCGAGTTATCAAACGCTTTGGCAATTTCCCAGGGCAATCCTTTTGCTTTTTGCTGCGACTGCAAATCACGTGCTGTAAAATCTATACCTACGGTTACTTCCTCAAAATATTTTCGAGCAAACTTTTCATCAATATATTTCCCCTGCTTGCACACTTTCAAAACCAGTTCTGTTTCATAATGCAAATCAGTAGTCCATTCGGGATAGTAAAACGGTTTGTTGCCTTTTAACAATGCCGTTTGAGGCTTTAAAAATACAACCGGTTTTTCAGGCACTTCGCTCTTTAGTTCTTTGGCGTGTTCAGAGTAATTACGCCCAATACAAATGATTTTCATTCGTTTTTGCTTTACTTTTTTCCTTCAAAAGTTTCACGAAAATATCCACCACTGCCACCATTGCTGTAATAAAAAATCAAACTATCGGGCTCGTGAAACGAAAACGATTCACCCACGGTACAACAACCCCATCGGCTGTACTCATTGCTATCATTCACCGCAAAATGCCAAACGTAACTATCGTACAGTCTTTTTATTTCAATTGTATCTGTCTGTAACATTTGCACATAAAACAAACCGGTAAATATTGAGTCGAGGTAAGGAACACAACCGTAACAGCCTGCCACCTGATGAAAATTTCCCAAGTAAGTACCCACCCACTTATCATCAGGATTGTTTACATCTTTCTTACAAGAGAAAAAAGCAAACATAATTAAGACAAAAATTGTTGCTGCGAAACTGTTCTTCATTTAGTAGCGCTAATTTGAAAACTTTAGCCATGAATAACTCATTCAACTTTCCGGCCTTTGGCTATTCGTTGTTTTATCTGCATATCTTCAACCTTACGCAAGTCAACTAATAGATAAGCATACTTACTATCCGGATCGGTATAGTACTCGTTGCCAGCATAATGTACACGTCCCATCTCATTTTTCCAGTCGCTTGCCAGCAGCATGTATTTTTCGGTTGCATTCGGGTTAACCCCAAAGCTTAAATAGTGATCATCGCCTACTTCGAAACTCACTAACAGTTTATCTTGCCGGGGGATATCGGTTACTACTCCTTTGGTGCCGGCCGGAATAATTATCTCATCCACTTTCTTTCCCTTAACTGTTTTTATTTTCCCCTGGACAATTTCTGTAGAACCGTTAGTTATTTGCCGTTGCAAAACAACTTCGCGGCTCAGGTAAAACTGAATACGCTTTATTTCGTTTTCACCCCAGCTATATTTTTTTTTCATAGCATCGGTATAAGGCACAAGGTTTTTGCAAGAAGCAAAAGTAAAAGCCACAAAAAGAAACACGATTGTTTTCTGCATAACTATAAGTTTAGTAATAGGCAATTTTCAATTTAAGTGCCAACTAAAGCACAGACACCTAAACCGAAATGTTGTTTAGTGCTGTAGAGAAATTTTTTGCACTTTTTTAGAACTCTCGTTTTGCATAGCCAGAAGGTAAATACCATTTGGGTATTGGCTTAAGTCCAGCGAAACCACCCCACTGTAAGTATTGGCAATTTTACGCGTACACACAACTTCGCCAAGCATGTTTACAATACTCAACTCAGCGTGTGCAATTGACTCAAACTGCACGCTTACAATTGCAGAAGCAGGATTAGGGTAAACAGAAAACTGCAGATCTTCTATGTTACCTGCACTTAGCGCAGCAGATTCTATTACTTCAAATTTATCGAGTGCTCCTTCTACTATGTTTGGATTTCCGGAACTAAAATCGCTTACCTCTACAATAAAACGCATGTTTGCGGTTGGCGTAATAAAATCGCTGATTCGAAACTGCTTTTGCGTCCATTCATTGGCAGTGGTAGAAACTGTTTCAATAGTTACTTGTTGCGAACCATTATTTAACTTCACCGTTAGGGCATCGTCCGGAGTGTTAGAATTGATAGCCCCATCAAAAAACCAACGATAATATCTAACATACGGATCTATGTATCCCGTTAAATCGAACTCTGGCGAAAACAAGTTCACATTGCCGTTATCTACGTCATCGTTATCGGCATCGGTAGTGTTTGCGTTTCCGGTTACAAAGCATTTATCTCCAAAATCATCGTCTATATCGAGATATGGAGCCGCAAAACTTCCGTTGTAATTGGTACCAAAAGGAGTTCCTCTTGTAAAGAAGCCGCTTGATGATGCACTTGTATTACTCCAGTTAAAATCAAAAAGAAAGTCATCGTAATAATGGTGACTCTCAATAGGAATTTGAATAGAGGGCACACCAAACTGGTATTGTGTATGTACCGAAAAAAGTTTTGTTCGATAGCCCCACTTACCTGCATACACATCGTATTTACCGGCTATTAAACTGTTTATTGTAAAATTTCCATTAGCATCTGTAACTGTCTCAAAGTCTTGTTGCCCATCAAACAACACCTTGGCAGAAGCCACACCTGTATTAGTAGAAGCATCTATCACTGAACCACTATAATTAAAAATATCAGCCGTGTTGGTACATCCTAAACTTGATAGAATACCGGAACGAAAACCGAGAAGTGTGGCATGCATACGTGCGTGTTGGTCTTTGGTAAACATGTGCATTTGGTTGTCATCCACATAATCCATGTAGTTCATCCACATATCTTTCTCGTCCACCGGAGTTTCGCTGCAAGTATTCTGCAATAAATTCGGTGAGCCGTAAGTGGCTTCTTTCTCCGGAGGTGTGTCGCAAATAAAATCACCTTGCAAGTTGCATGTTTGGGGTGTCATGCCGGCACAACTATCCTGAAAAGTATGATACAGCCCGAGCCAATGGCCTACTTCATGCACGGCTGTTCTGCCGCGGTCATTTACACCTGCATTTGGGTTGTCAGGCGCTTTACCTACTCTGCGGTAATCAAGCACTACACCATCCTGATTCATAGGAAACAAACCGGGAATGGTTCCATAGCCAAGTATGCCGTTGGTAAGTGTAGTGGTCCAGAAGTTGAGATACTTGGAAGGGTCCCATTGAGTGGCGGGCTTTATGTTTGTATCGAAGTTGCTGGTATTGGAATAATTGTGGCGGGTAATTCCCGGAGTGGCGGCCAGCGTACCATTAGGGTCGTATGTGGCTAAGCAAAATTCTATTTGTACATCTGCTTTTCTATCTTGAAACCACGAAGGTATTAAAGCAGTATCTGTATTTCGCATCCGAAAACATTCATTCAAAACATCTACCTGCGACTGAATTTGCGCAACCGAAAGGTTCAACCCTGTACCAACCGGCTGACCGCTATGAATAATATGAAATACTACCGGAATGGTTATGATGATATTTCTTTCACCATCAGAATTAGAAGCAATGATTTGTTGTAATTGATTTTCGTTTTGCCAAAATCGTTGAATGACGTCCGGATCTGCTGCAAAAATCTGTTGCAACTTAGTGTTGGTGGCGCAACGTTCTGTATGCTGTGCATTTGCAAGTAAGGCAGCAAAAAATAATATACCAATCAGAAAAAATCGGAACATGGGTATTGCATTAATTGAATGGCTTAAAGTATTCTTTTTCCGTCCTTGTCAAAAACCTGCATATTATCTTCGCGATGTTTCGCTTTAACAGTCAGGCGCTCAAAAATGCTGTTGATGAGCGAAAGTAGCAAGCTAAAAAACAATGCTTGCCAAAATGTAGCAACATCGAAGCCCGGCTTTAATACCCAGGCGGCTATTTCTATCATAAACGCATTTATAACAAGCAGAAACAAGCCGAGTGAAAAAATAGTGGCGGGAATGGTAAGTACAATAAGTATTGGTTTTACTGAAACATTTAATACCGAAAGCAGTGCCGCAACTAATAAAGCATACCAAAAGCTTTCAAGGTGCACACCGGGTAATATATATGCTGTAAGCACTACGGCTATGGCGTTTAATAAAAGTTTGATGATAAAGTTCATGATTGTATGTTTACGGACGAAAATAGAATTCTGAGAAAATGATTAAACGTTTATCTGCTGTTTTTCTTTTACCGCTTTGCATTCTTTTTGTTGCCTGCGAACCAAACAATAACCAACAACAAAGTTCTAGAGATAAATACAAGGCAACAGGTAAAGTGTGGGGGCACAAGTTAGTGTACACTAAGCACGCGCAATGCCGAATGCGATGCCGATATGTTGAAGAAAGTGAGGTGGAAGAAATTGTTTCCACCAACAACATTAATCCGGCTAAGAGTCAGCCTGATAGCCAGCCATGTCCGAAATTTGCATACGAAGGCATGAGCCACGACCACCAAAGTTTGCGAATAATTGTTGCTCAATGCGAAACCGACTGGAAAATTGTAACCTGTATAGATTTAGGAAATGAATTTGCGTGTGATTGTAAATAGCACGATTCGTTCTACTTCTTTTTCCCAACAATTTCTTTCAGTCCGGAATAAAGACCAAGCGGAATAAAAATTAACGCGAACAAGAGTGTAAAATACGGCTGCGATGTATTTATCCATATATCTAACCTATAACCTATAAAAACTCCCAGACCGATTATAGCTGCAATCTGAAAACCAACCCCCGAATACCGAAGATAATTGTTAGCCCGCCTTTGCTTGTCATCAATTTGCTGCATAAAAAAAGCCAACGTATTTGCGTTGGCCAGTAAAGATAAACTCAATTTGCTGTTAGTTATGTAGCCGCTGGAAATTTTGGACGTGCCACCGGTTGCTCTTCTTTGTCATGAGTAGGTGTACTACTCATACCCATGGTGCATTTGCCATTGAAACGAGCCCCTTCTTCTACTACCAACTTCTTGATTTTTATATCACCTGTTACCAAGGCAGTTTTGCTAAGAATAAGTAATTCCGAAACTTCTATACTTCCGCTCACACGGCCATCTATGTAGGCGTTTTGGCACAGTACATTTCCTTCAATAACTCCTGTACTACCTACCACCACTTTAGATTTTGACTGAACATTGCCATTTATTTTACCGTCAATACGTACATCGCCTTCGGTGCTTACATCACCGGCTATTATGGTTCCGTTTCCAAACTGGTTCATCACACGTAATGCTGCATTGGCATCGTCAGCTTTGTTTTTTGCGAACATGGTTCAGATTTTAGTTGATTAATGGGTGCAATATACGAAATACCACTCTAAAGAAAAGAGTTCCTGTTGCTCTTAAACTAAGGTAGAAATACGGTAATTTCAGAACACAACATAGTCTTCCGGGTTCAAGCTTTTTCCCTCGTGCCAAAGTTCAAAATGCAAATGCGGGCCACTGCTTGTTTCACCGGTGCTACCAACTACCGCTATTACCTCACCGGCTTTAACCACAGTGCCTGCCTTCTTAAGCAGTCTGCTGTTGTGCTTGTATTGGCTTACCAGGTTATTGGCATGTTGAACAGAAATTACGTAACCCGACTCAAGTGTATAATCCGCTGCAATAACTTTTCCATCTAATACAGATTTTACAGGCTCATCCGTTTTGGCTGCTATATCTAAGCCAAAATGTTGTTTTTGCGGATTGTATGCTTCGGTTACATAACCTTCTACCGGCTTTATCAGGTGCATTGACTTTATCTCATCTACCGCAGCGTTGTTTCTTTTGGTGGTTAATGAAAAATTTTCATCTTCTTCAACTTCATTGCGCAATTCTTTCTCCTCCGGCTTTACTTCATTAAGATTCAAGGCGTTCTTGTCAATTGTACCGCTTTGCTTAGCCGGGCGCGTAGTATCTATTTTTCCGTTGGCAACATCTATTACGTTTTGCAGCCATGCTTCTCTACCTGCCATAGCGTTTTCAATAGAGTCTGTCTGAAAGCGCAGTTGTAAAATCTGGCTTCGGTAATTGTAATCTCCAAAACCGGGGATATAATACTTAAGTGGTGTGTAAATAATTGCTGCTGTAGTAAGAAACATTAGCGCAAATACCACTACACTTAAAAACACCCACACGTTTGTACGTGTAAGAATGAGTGAAAACTTTTCTTCGAAAGTTTCATCATTCAGCACTACAAACCTGAACTTACTCTTCAGGTTTTTGCTTTGCCGTGTTTTTATTTTTTCAACCATTGCTTCTTACAGACGCTAAATAATTTCGAAATATCTTTTCGTTTCCCAGTCAGTAACCACACGGCTAAACTGACGCCATTCCCAATCACGTGTTTGTGTAAAGTGTTGAACAAATTTTTCACCAAACAATTCGTTCGCCACTTTTGACTCGCGCATGATGCGCGATGCCTCATCTAAACTTTTCGGAAAACGTCCGTTGCTTTCATCACGGTATCCGTTACCAAGTGTGGCCGGTTGTTTCAATTTCATGCCTTTGTTTATGCCGTATAAGCCCGCAGCTAAACAGGCAGCCATTGCTAAGTACGGATTGGTATCGCTGCCAACTACTCTTGTTTCTAAGCGCGATGATTTGCTGCCACCGGGTAGCGCTCTTAACGCTACAGTGCGGTTATCTACGCTCCAAGTAACGGTGGTGGGTGCCCATGCACCTTCCACCAATCTTTTGTATGAATTTATAGTGGGCGCTACCATTGGTAAAATATGCGGCAAACAATAAAGCTGACCTGCCAAATAACTTTTAAACAAATCGCTCATTTTGTTTTTGTCTTTATCATCATGAAAAAGATTCTTCGACTTTTTCTTATCCCACAAACTTTGGTGCACGTGGCCCGAACAACCCGGAAGATTTTCAGAAATCTTTGCCATGAATGTGGCAACGATGCCGTGCTTGTAGGCAATTTCCTTTGCTGAACTCTTAAACAATACAGCCCGGTCTGCTGATTCTAAAATATTGCCATAAGCAATAGCTGCTTCATAAACTCCGGGGCCTGTTTCTGTGTGAAGCCCTTCGATTGGCACATCGAATTTCTGCATCAGGTCAAACAAATCGGTAAAGAAATTGTTCTTCAAAGTGCTGCGAAGAATCGAATAACCGAACATACCCGGAGTAAGTGGCTTTAAATTTCTGAAACCTTTATCGTTGAGCGAATCGGGTGTTTCCTGAAAATTGAACCATTCAAACTCCTGCGAAAAAACAGGAGCAAATCCTTTATTATCTGCTTCTGAAATTATCTGCCGGAGCAACTGACGCGGGCAAACACTCAACGGCATGTCTTTACCATCAATAAACTCGCCAAGAAAAAACGGCACATCATTCTCCCAAGGAATTTTTCGGAAGGTGCTTAAATCAATTTTTGCTTTCGCATCCGGATAGCCGGTATGCCAGCCGGTGTAGTTAGCATTATCATAAGCCACATCACAGCTATCCCACCCAAACACCACATCACAAAAGCCAAAATTACTTTCTGCCACACTCAAAAACTTATCTACAGAAATGTATTTACCACGCAGTATGCCATCAATATCAGTAACGGCCAGTTTTACTTTGTTAGATGGATGGTTTTTTACGTAATCGAGAATTTGTTTTTTGTCCATAGTGGATATGCTGTTTGTAATGTGCGAATATGCGAATGATTCGGAAAAATAAATTTGTATTAAGAACTTGCCGTTACTTTAAACAATGCATAACTAAGTGCAAGCACTCCAAAGAAAACCGCACCGAGCATCAAGTTGTAATAAGTCATGGCTACCAAAGCCACCAACGCAATGCTGAGAGCAATTAACGGAAACAAAGGATAAAGCGGCACATGAAAGGGACGATGCATGTTAGGCTCTGTTTTTCTTAAACGCAAAACTGCCAAACACGAAAAAATGTAAAGGCAAATAGCTCCAAACACCGAAATGGTAATAATGTCGCCCGTGCGGCCTGTAAACAAAGCGGCAATGCCGATTACCATATTCAGCACCAATGCCCAGTGCGGGGTATGAAAACGCGGATGAACTCTACCAAACACAGCCGGGAAATGTTTTGCTCTTCCGAACTCATACGTACAGCGACCTGCTGCCAAAAGCAATCCGTTGAACGATGCTACAAAACCAAACAAACCAACACTTACCAGCATGTGATACATAAAGCCACTCTCACCGGTAATTTGCCCTAGTGCCATGGGCAAAGGAGAATCGGAAACGCTACCGGCTTTGTCGTACACAACTTTCTCCCAACCGCCCACACCCACTGCAGAACAGAATGTTAATGCAGCTAACAGGCCGAGTGTTCCCATGCTGTATCCAAAACCTTTAGTGATGTTTTTCTGCGGTTCTATAGTTTCTTCAGCCACGTTAGCTAATCCTTCCATTCCTAAAAAGAACCAGATAGCAAAGGGGATAGCGGCAAAAATGCCCGCCACACCATGAGGGAAAGGATTGGTTTGCAGATTTTGAACCTGAAAATGAGGAAGTGTAAGCGCTGCAAACAAACTCAGCTCACCAACAGCCACAATGGTAATTATCAACTCAAAAGTGGCTGATATTTTTACGCCTAAAATGTTGATGCCTGTAAAAATAAAGTACGCAATAATGGCAAACACAAGTGCATCTACTTCCGGAAACAACAAATGAAAATATGCGCCTATACCCAATGCAATGGCGGGTGGTGCAAATACAAATTCTATCCACTGCGCCATGCCGGCAACAAAGCCCAAGTCTTGCCCAAATGCACGGTTTACGTAATCGAAAACTCCACCTGCTTTGGGTATAGCACAAGCCAGTTCACTGTATGAAAGTGAAAAGGTGATATACATAATCAAAATAAACAAGGTGGCTACCCCCAACCCTACGGTTCCGCCCTTATCAAGCCCTATATTCCACCCGAAATACATGCCGCTTATTACGTAACCAACTCCTAAACCCCAAAGCATGAGGGGGGTGAGGGTGCGCTGAAGTCCACTGCTATTTTGTTCCATAAGCGCAAGGTGGAAATAATTCGGAAAATTTAGTGTAATTCGTGTTTTGCAAATTAATTTGAATTAAAACTGACTTTATATGCAAGCTACGGCTACTACTGCACCGGGTATTCCTATCAGTGCAAACACAAAACTTGAAGAGATACTACGCATTTACGATGCTCAGCAAAAAAACTTGTTGTCACTTAAAAACAGCAGCATTGACGATCGCCTGAAAAAAATTGCAAAACTTGAGAAGGTGGTGTTAGCCAACCGCAAAAAAATTCAGCAGGCCATGTTTGCCGATTTTAAGAAGGGGCCGCTGCAAACCGATTTTAGTGAAATTTACCCGGTGGTGGCTGAAGCGCGTTTGTATAAAAACAAATTATATGATTGGGCAGCTACCGAAGAAGTAGAAACACCTCTTACATTTATTGGAAGCAGCGCAAAAATAGTTTACGAGCCCAAAGGGCGTGTGCTTATTCTTACTCCCTGGAATTATCCTTTTCAGATTCCGTTAAAAAATATGATTGCCGCAGTGGGGGCGGGCAATGCGGTGATTATTAAACCCAGCGAGTTTACACCACACACCGGTGACATAGTTTCGGCTGTTGTAAAAGAAGTGTTTGCTGAAAACGAAGTAGCTGTTATTACTGGCGACCACACGGTGTCGCAACAACTTATGGATTTGCGCTTTGACCATATACATTTTACCGGAAGCCCCGCTGTAGGCAAATTGATTATGAAGAAAGCCAGCGAAACGCTGACCGCTGTTACACTTGAGCTAGGGGGCAAATCGCCCACTATTATTGACGAAACAGCCAATTTGAAAAAAGCTGCCCGCAATCTTATTTGGGCTAAGTATTTAAACAGCGGGCAAACTTGTATTGCCAGCGACTACATTTACGTGCATGCCAGCAAGAAAGATGAATTTGTTCAACAAATGAAAGAGCAAACTCACAAAGCATTTGGCGGCAACGCACAAAATACTGATGCCTACTGCCGCATAGTAAATGCCAAGCATTTTGGTCGTGTCAAACGGCTGTTTGACGATGCAGTTGCCAAAGGTGCTGTGGTAGAAGATGGTGGGCAAACCGATGCTGCAGATAATTATTTTGCTCCTACTGTACTGACCAATATTACTTTCGATATGGCATTAATGCAGGAAGAAATATTTGGCCCACTGTTGCCGGTGCTAACATATACCGACATTAATGAAGTAATTGCTTACATCAACAAAAACGAAAAGCCGCTGGCTCTGTATATCTATAGCAGCAAACGAAAAAACCAAAATTACATCATCAACCATACCACTTCGGGAGCTGTGGGCATCAATGAGTCCCTGATTCAAAACAGCCACCCGGGTTTGCCTTTTGGCGGTGTTAATAATTCAGGTATTGGAAAAAGCCACGGACATTGGGGCTTTAAAGAGTTCAGCAACGAAAAGCCCGTAGTTTCTGTTTGGAACTCGCCTACCGATTTGCTAACGCCACCTTTCGGCAAAATGAATCAAACATTGGTGGATGCTATGTTGAAGTTTTTATAAACCCCTAAACCACCTAAAAGGGACTTACATACAAACCATTTAATACAAACAATGAACAAGACGATATTTTCAGTTTTTGCCGCAGCAGTTTTCTCCGGCATATTAATTATGAGCAGTTGTAAAAAAGATGTAGCGGGCGAGCCACTTGAGCCTATCGCATTGGTGGCCCCTGATAGTTCTGTAACCCGGCCTTTTCCGGGCGATGTGGTGCCTATAGAAATTAAATTTACTACCGACAGACCCATTAACTGGATTAAGGGAATGTATGATATGGATACCACCAACAGTTCATCGCATGTGGCTACCTACCCCGATACCCTATTTTTTAACCAGTTAAATACGCTTGACCCCCGCGTAAACTTATATACTTATACCGGTAGTTTTACCGTGCCTGACTCTGCCGATGCGTTTGATGTTATTCGGTTCAAGGTATCGTTTGAAGCCGGCTCTACAACTTTTGTAACCGGTCAAAACTATCCGGCAGGTATTGTGGGTTCTACTAAAGAGTTTAAACTGGTAGTGCGCTAAACAAAAAATCTTTACCGTCAGCTTAAAACAGGCCATGTTTTAAACGCGAAAGGGAAGCTGGACGGCTTCCCTTTCGCGTTTAAGGTGTTGTGTTGCTTATCTGGTTAACACTATCTTTCTGCTGAATGTTTCATTGCCTGCCGAAACAATAGCTGTGTAGGGGCCGGCAGCAAACTTGCGCAGGTCAAAGTCAATTTGGTTGGTGCCTTTGGTAATATCATACGCACCACCCATCATTTTCTGACCTATTACATCATACACATCTACCGTAATTGACTGCTCTACATCTGAGGTAATTACTAAGCGGGTAGATGCGGCTGTTGGATTAGGCACAAAATTCATAACGGCAAAGGTTGACTGTCCTGTAATCTTAGCCGTAGCCACATCCGTGTATTCATACTGCCCGTCATTATCCATTTGTTTTAAACGGTAGTAGTAGCGCACATCTTTCTGCACGTTGTAATCGCTGAAACCATAGTTGATTTGAACGGTGGAGTTGTTGTTGCCGTCCACCCAGCCTATGTTGGTCCATAACTGGCCGTCTAAGCTTCTTTCTACTTCAAAACCATCGTTGTTTATTTCGAGTGCAGTAGCCCAATCTAACCGGATGTAAGCGTTATTAACCTGATTGGCTTCAAAGAATACCATTTCTACCGGCAGACCGTTGTTGCCATTAATGCCGCCTTGCCCGTGAAATTTAAAGGTGCTGAATTTGTTTACCTGGAAGGTAGCTTTGTATGAACCGCCAGGTCCTGCGCCCGGAGTTATAGTTAATCCGCTGCCCTGGTGTATTAACTGGTAGGTGTTGTCGCTATGGTGAACGGTAAGCATTAAGTCGGTATAGCTGTTTACTATGCCCCAGCAGGTTTGATACAGCGAGGAGGCAGCGTTGGTGGCATTAATCAATTGGGTAAGTTCAGCTGCCGTGAAATAAAGCGATACATTAACGGTGCCGGCAAATGAGTTAGACGTGGTAATGTCAAACTCTCTTGGCAGATACAATTCATCGCCACCTACAGGACCCGAGCTTGGCGGTGGTGCATCGCACTGGTTTGAGCCGGCTTGTGTAGGCACTGTGGCATGTTTGGTTACATCTACTGTTACGGTGCCCAGGTTAAGTGTGCCTTCATCTAAGCTGGCAAACGCTTCGTTTGATGAGTTTACCAAAAACTTATCACCGGGTATGGTGCCGTTAAACGTGCAGGCTTTGGTATTGGTAGCGCCTACCAGTACGGTGGGCGTATTGGCCGACACTATTACATCCTGACAAGTAGTGGTGTTGCAAGCTTCGGCACGTATATAATAATGAGTGCTGGTAGTGGGGTTTACCGTAAACGAGCCGGTTAGGTTGCTGGCTACTAAAGTGCCGCCACAACTGCCACTGTATAGTTTCCAACTGCCGCCTGTGCCTAACGAGCCACCCGTAACGGCTACCACCGCGCTGCTGCCTAAACATTCAATTACGGTAGGCGTAGCTGAAATGCCGGTAGGGGCCGTGGCGTTTTGGTTAACGGTGATGGTTACATCGTCACTTACTACTCCGCATGGGCCCGCAGGATCGTCAGTGTTTAATTGCAATACAATAGTGCCTGATGTGCCGGCAGTAGGTGTTAATGTTACTGCGCTTGGCGTAGCGGTTGGTGTAGTGTTGCTCAACTGGGTGGCACTGCTGCTGCAGGTTCCCGTTACTGATACAATACTCCATGCCCCGGTGCTGGCTCCTCCACCTACCGATGAGCCGGCAAGCGTATATGCTGTGCCCGCACAAGCAGTGCCATCGCTACCGGCTGCTACGGTAGGGGTAGGGTAAACAATAACGTTTGTTTGTTTTCTAGAATAGCACACCCGGTTTGAACTACTTAATACATTTACAAAGTAATCGCCCGCAGCCGCAGTTGTTGCCGCAGCAATGGTAGGGCTTGCAGTAGTTGAAGTAAAGCTATTGGGGCCCGTCCAAGCATAGAGTAAAGAATTTGAGCAAGCATTTAAACTTCCAATTGAGCTGGTAAGGCTTAATGCTGAGCCGGCACAAATGGGCGAATTAGACCCTGCAGTAGGAAGGGGACTTAAATTACCCACTTGAACAAAACTTGTTGTTGTAGACCCATTAGAAGTAGGCAGGGATGTAAATATCTGATAGTTGTTTGGGCAATGTACATCATCAAAGAATTTAATAGCAGGATACCAGTTCCCTGCAAAATAAAAATTTGAAGGATTAAACTGAAGGTTAGCCGGAGCTTTTACCTCCATAAAAATTTGAACCTTAAAGTTAGCATCAGCTTTTATCAGGCAAGCATTCTTGAGGGGTATGTACTGAATTGGTTTTGCAGATCCACTACCAACGTAAGTGGTAACAACTCTACAACGTACCTGCAATAAGGTGGCTGAATTACTTGTCATGGTGCCACCGACCATGTATGAAAACTGGGCTGTGCCAGTATAAGTTACCTGACCGAGTGCCAGATTTGTGCTTTTTGAAAGGCCATCTGATTGCGTGGTTAAATCAATTACCAGTGGGTTAGATACTGCAGCAGTACCAGTATTAAGAGAAGGTGTACCCCAACCAAAACTCAGACATTGAGGCCAACCGGTAGAAGAGTATGTAGCTCCATTATTTGCTGCCACACCCCAAGTATTTTGCCCGTTATAAGACCCTGCTAAATTGTATCCTGGAATTGATCCGGTTGAGAAATCGTCAAGATTAAAAGAAGCGGCTAAATCAGTTAATGTAATACTTGCCGTATTGCTTGTAAAAGTTCGCGAGCATCCGTCATTACCTGTAACTTTTGTAGAAAAATAACCGTTCTCCGTTTGAATAGGCGGATAAAACACATTAAACCCTGTACCGCTTGATACACCAGTGGCTGTAGATGTGTACGCTGGGTGATTAGCAGTAACCGGTGCAGTGTAGTCAATTGAAAATGGTGCTACACCGCTGGTAGCTGTCCATACTAATTGACCATTTACACCACCGTCAGCACAAACAGTGGTGCCCGACAAAGAACCGTTGGGTGTGTTAACCACAACAGTAGCACTTGGTACGGTAAAACCTGATGTACGAGAGCATCCATTAACATCTGTGACAGTTGTAAGTGTATACGTAGTATTAGCTGTAGGGGTAAACGGAACTGCGCTAAAAGATACGCCTGAGGCTACACCAGTGGCCGACTGAGCTGCCGGGCTTGTGTAGTTGACAGTAAATGGACCTGTTCCATTACTTGCTGTCCATGTAAGAAAAACGTTGGCATTACAAATAGATGCCGGTGCTGTTATACTACCTTGCGGCACCACTTTAGCTAGAGCAAAGGCTGGCGATGTAAAATTGTTCCAGTTATTACTGATTATTCTGTTTGTTAATCCATTATAGTAAGATCCAAAATTGGCAGAAACCGGTAACATGTTGGTCCATAAAGGAGTTCCTTCCCAGTGTGCCATCAGGTTCATATTTCCGTCAATGGCACTACTGAAATACATGGTGAGAGTTGCGTTCTGCGAATTAGTTTGAAGAACCTGATGGTAAAAAGCAGAATTAACCGAGCAAATAACATTGTCAAAAGAAGCAAGATTATACCCATCGCTGGTGGCAGTGGTACTAAGCCGAACTCTGTATGTGTTTGATGTATTCGTAGCAGGAGCTATTTCCAGCGGCCTGAATAAACTTCCACCGGGGTTACCTACAGGAAACAAATAAGTGCCGGTGCTGTTGGTGGCTCTGCGAACATACCCCCCTACAGTGCTGCTTATATAGCCGGTTGTTCTTGTAATTGCACCAACCGCTGCATTAGTAACATCAAGCAGAAATCCATTGGTAGCAAGTTCACGGTCTGCAAGGTTAAGTACTGCTGTTACTGTGGCATTTAATCCTAAACTTTTAAGCGATGTGCCTCCTAATGTCAGGTTATTAAAAGTAGTTGAGTTAGTGCCTCCAATTGTCTGCGTGGCAGCGGTTCCGTTCAATACCACCGTACCTGTATTCGCTGTAATCAATCCACCGGTTGCGGTATTCAGGTTCCAGTTGCCACCTACTTCTACAGTACCGTCATTGGCAAAACCTGCCGTGCCGTTTTGAAAGGTTACGTTGCCCCCTGCACTAAAGAAAGTACCGGACGGAACTGATATAACCACATTATTGCCACCGCTGCCATCTATGGTTACTTCCATTTGCCCATAAACAAGGTGAGCATTAAAAATTACCAATAAAAAAAACAAATATTTTGCTGTGCCAAGCAAGTGCTTAAAACGGCAACAAAAGAATTGTGTGTTCATAATTTCTGATTTAAAGCGTTTAACTATTTCTACAGTGCTTAAACAATCTTTTTCGCGAGTTGTGCTTTATTGTTGAATTTCAGTTGCTGTACAAGTTGACAAAGTTGCTTCGAATGCATCTGCACCGGTAGATCCCAAAGTTCTGTTTAAAGCCAATGTGTACACTGAGCCCGATGAACTACGTACGCATACAGCATAAGTTGATGCAGTAGAAAGGGTATTAAAATCAGTAATACTAATAACTACATTTGACTGTGTGGAGTTTTGATCATTATCGAATGGATGACCTGCTACTCCAGACCATCTGTTGTTTGAACCGTTTACGGCATTTGTAAGAATGGTGCCGTTTCTTGTTACCACATACACGCAATCATGATGCATTTCTCCGTTTAAAACCCACTGCAATACCATGGCATTGCCTGCCTTACGGGGAGTAATAACCATGTCAAGCGGTGTTACTTGTGTTCCTGTACCGGAAGTAGGAGCCGTGTAGGTGGCCTGCGTTCTGGTTTGTATAGCCCTCATTTGTACTACGGTACCAGTTAATGAGGAAGTTAACGTTCCGGTGGCATCTGCAAAAACAGGACGAAAGCCGGTGCCGGCAAGGTTAGTTACCTGAAACAAACCATTATCCTGCACCACCAATTGGTCGGTTATCGTTCCTGCTTGATTCTTTGATATGGCAAATTTCCATCCACTGCCATCGGTGCCGTATTGCAACCTATTACTTATTGGCGATGCTCCACCTGTTGATATTTGAACATTGCCCACTTGCCCAATACCGGTAGTGCCTATACCAACATTAGTTGCGTCTGATGTAATTATAGAGTTACCCACATTAGTTGCCGATGTAAATTTGGCTACTGTATTGGGTGTGCCTGATAAGGTAGCTCCTGTAGAAAGAGAAACCCAGCCCGAGCCGTTGTAATAATAAAATGCCGCTGAGTTATCTGTTTGAAAAACCAATAAACCGGTGGCCGGTGAGGCAATAGCGTTTCTCTGTGCTTCCGTCATTCTGGGTATTAACATCCCTTTATTGGTTGACTCTATGTCAAGCATAGACGAAGGGTCAGCGGTTCCGCTGGTTGCAGCAATTTTTACTCCGCTTTGGGCACTAAGAATGCCGGCTGTGCCCAACACTATTAGTACCAATAGGCAAAAGGGATTTACATGTTGCCGTAAGTTGATAGTCTTCATTGTTGTTGTTCTTGAATTTTTTACAATTTATTTCTGTTCTTTTTTGTTTCCGGCAGGGTAGTATTGGCCACCATCACCAAAATAATACCTGACTTTGGTCATACTAAATACAAACACCTTACCAACTATCAAAGATAGCAAACTACTTTGAATTTTTACATAAAACAGGTTGATTCTCAATACTCGTATGTAATCTTAAACAAGATGCGCACCGGGGAGCCTGTTTTGCCACCTGCCCTGCCGTATATTATTGCCTACATAAGGGTGGCTTTTTTAGTCAACAGATGCCAGGGGTAGCTGCTGCCTTCTACTAAAAAAACAGGCCGCCCTTGTGGGGCAGCCTTGCCGGTTTATCTAGTAGGTGTTTGCGGGCGTACCGGTTTAACGCACCACCACACTTTCCACTTGGCTCCAGCCGCTGTTTTTGGTGTCATCGGTGGTGTTGCTCCAGCGGGCATACATGTAAATGCTTTTGCCTTCTACATCGGCACTCATTGTTTTTTTAAAGCGGGCTTTGGTGCTAAAAAACACTTCGCGGCATTCGGCTACCCCTGCGGGTGGTGTGCTGCCAAAGGTGTAGCGAATTTCTACTCCATCGGCCAAGGGGTGAATGCTGGGGCGGGTGCTGTCGGTTTCGGTGCGCACCTGTACCACTATTTGCAGGGCACCGCGGGCGCGTAGTTGCAGCAGTGGTTCTTCGTCAATAGCCGGACGGCTGCTACCGGCATTGGTACCGGGGTTTATACCCAGGCTTATTTTTTCTTCAATGCTGATAGCACTGTTGTTGACCAAAAACTCTTTTACAAAACCCCGCAGGTATTTTTCGTACGTTTTGCGGCCATCGGCATGTTGTTCTACGGCTCCTTTGGTTTTGGTGTTGGGGTCGGTTATTTTGTTGTAAAGCAGCAGGTAGGCAGTTTGCTTGGCCTGCAGTTCGGTAACTTTGGGTGCGGGCAGGCCCCAACTGGCGGGGGCTGCTGCTACTTTGGTTACTAAGTTGGCTTGCCAGGTGGCAAAGTCGCCCATGCGGTTGGGGATGTAGTCTCTTGTGGTTGCCATAATAATTTTGTTTTAACTGGTTAAAAAAATAATGCAAAGCGGCTGTAGGGCAGTGGGGCTGCACGCGGTTTTGTTTTCGGTGGGTTCACGAATGTTTTCCGTGGGTTCACCAGAGCCGGTGGTGGGTTCACGAATACTCTCCGTGGGTTCACCGAAAGCGGTGGTGGGTTCACGAATACTTTCCGTGGGTTCACCGAAAGCGGTGGTGGGTTCACGAATACTCTCCGTGGGTTCACCAAAAACGGTGGTGGGTTCACGAATACTCTCCGTGGGTTCACCGAAAGCGGTGGTGGGTTCACGAATACTTTCTGTGGGTTCACCAAGAGCGGTGGTGGATTCACGAATACTTTCCGTGGGTTCACCGAAACCGGTAGTGAGGGGGCTGTGTGTTGTCTTTACGGAGTAAAGTTTTTTTGTGAAGCCAATATTGGCAGCAGCCGGAACACTATGTTGCATAACCATTACCTGAAAGAACGCAGGGCAAACGTAACCACTGCCCATGGCATGGTGGCCAACTTTGGTTGCTACTATAGTTGTTAAACTATGGCCGGGTTTTCGAGGTGCAGGTAAGGCGCCAGCGCCAGCAGTTTGGCTTGCTGCGCCCGTGTAAACAGGGGCTGCCCGTTAAACAGGCCGGTACGGGTAAATCCGAAGGTTTCGTGGCAGTAAAGCAACTCTTTGGCATTGGTAACACCCAGTTTGGCATATACGGAGCAGCGCAGGTGTTTTACTTCCCAAAGCTGAAAGCCGGTAATGGTTACTATTTTTTTTTCGCACAGGCCCATAATGGTAAGCGATGCTATCTGCACTTCTTCGATACAAAGCTTACTGCCGTTTACAGGTATGTTACATTGGCGCATGGCACACTGGGCAAAGGGGGCTGTAAGATAAGTTATAGAACATAAAAAACGAATTGACGGCCTACCCAATATTGGACAAACTTTCTATGGGTGGAACTCAGGCAACGTTCAGCGAACTGCCGAACAGGTTATGGGCGGGTTGTTTTTACTCAGCCGCTGGTGCGTTTACAGCCGCTTTACGTGTATTATTTTCACCGGGCAGTTGGCAGCGGCTTTCAGGTTTGCTTCGTATTCATCGTTGCTTACCACTGCTGTATAAATATTTCGTTTCAGTTTGCCTGTAAGCAAAACGCTTTTGCCATCGCGTCTCGACATTTGCCAGCGCACCGGGGCGGCTTCTACACAAGCATTGCAGCCAATACATTTATTCCGCTGTTGGGTTATTTCTATCATCTATTACTTTGTATAGCTTGTCAGACGGGCGAATTTTTTCGGTGAGCGGCATAGAGAAAACATCGCCTTTGCTCACTGAATGCACGGCCCCGTGTGGCAGCCGCAGTTCGGTTACCGTGGTTTGTATAATGCCGGTGGTGGGGCCGGTGATTAGTATCTGGTTGCCCACCAGCAGTTGATTGGTTTCTACCACAAACTCACCGGCTTTCTGCCGGCTGTAATACTTTACTCCTTTGCCAATGTAAATTTTCTTTTTGGTGGCTTTTGAGCCGGCTTCATCGGTCCACTCGCCCATAGTTTTACCCAAAAAATAACCGCCCCAGAAGCCTCGGTTAAATACCGTAGCCAGCTCATTTTTCCAAGCCTCTATCTGCTGTTTGTTTCCAAAGGTGCCGTTGTAATAACCGGCAACAGCTTCTTTATAGCATTGGGTGGTGGTAAACACATAGTCAGCCGGGCGGCCTCGGCCTTCTATTTTCAAAATGCTTACACCGGCTTCTATCAGCTTATCTATAAAATCAATGGTGCACAAGTCTTTTGACGACATAATGTATTCGTTGTCTATTTCCAGTTCCACCTCGCCTTCTTTGTCTTTTACCAGGTATTCTCTTCGGCAGTTTTGAATACAGGCCCCGCGATTGGCCGAAGCATTGTGCGAGTGTAAACTCAAATAGCACTTGCCCGACACCGCCATGCACAGCGCCCCATGAGCAAATACTTCAATTTTTACTAACCGGCCCGATGGACCTTTTATTTGCTGCCGCTTAATCTGTTTTACTATATCGGCTACCTGCCGCAGGGTAAGTTCACGGGCCAGCACCACGGTATCGGCATAGGCAGAGTAAAACCGCACGGTTTCTACATTACTTACATTAGCTTGTGTTGAAATGTGCACCGGCATGCCCACCTGCTGAGCATAAGCCAGCACGGCATGGTCTGAAGCAATAATGGCATCTATGTTGTTTTCTTTTGCTGCCCGTATAATGCGCTTCATCAGCGTTACATCATGGTCGTAAATAACGGTGTTGAGCGTAAGGTAGGTTTTTACGTTTTCGGCTGCGCATATCTCTTTAATTTTGCCCAGGTCATCTATGGTAAAATTGTTGGTTGAACGTGCCCGCATGTTCAACTGCTCAATACCAAAATATACCGCATCGGCTTTTGCTTTCAGCGCAGCCCTCAGCGATTCATACGACCCTGCCGGTGCCAATATTTGTACCTTTTCCATTTGCTGCTGTTAGCCGGCAAATAGGCAAATACTATGGCGGCAAAAACTATGATTAGCGTCAGTTGCTATAAGTTTTTGGTAACTGGCACTTACTATTGATTCGTTTTTTTTCTGCGTTTCTTTTGCTGCCACCACCAATTTTTACATTCGCGAAACAATTAACCTAACCACCTTGCGCTTCACCCCGCAGCTATTACCTATGCTTTCTATCAGAATAATAAAACACGCAGTTGTATTTACATTACCAGCCGTGTTTTTTTTAACTGCCTGCCAGCAGCCCAAACAAAAAGAAACAACTCAAGCAGAACCAACTATAACACCAGCTATAACCGGTGATGCACAAAAAGGCAAGCAAGTGTTTGCTACTTGTGTGGCTTGCCACGGAGCGCAGGCCGAAGGTTTGCAGGCTATGAACGCTCCGCGCCTGACGGGTGTAGATACGTGGTACGCTGCCGGCCAGTTGAATAATTTTAAAAAGGGAATAAGAGGCGCACATGCCGATGATAAGTTGGGCGCACAAATGGCCCCCATGGCTAAAACACTTGCCAATGATCAGCAAATAGCAGATGTGTTGGCATATATTAAAACACTTGGCCACGCCAAGCCTACAGCCACTATAACCGGTGATGTAGAAAAAGGGAAAGACTACTACAATATGGCCTGCAGCGCCTGCCACGGAACCAATGCCGTGGGCAACCAAAGTTTACTTTCACCCAAACTGACAGGCATAGATGACTGGTATCTGCAACGCCAGTTTACTAATTTTCAAAAGGGGATACGCGGCTTACATGCCCATGATAAGTATGGTGCACAAATGCAGCAAATAGCCTCGGGCATTACCGATTCAAAAACCGTTACCGATATAATTGCTTACATCAACTCCATTGAAACTACTCCTTAAAATATTTTTGTGGTGTGCTGTGCTTGGCGCAAGCAGTTGTAAAAAAACCGAACAGCCTGCAGTAACGCTGGCAGAACATTGCCCGCCCGGTTTTGAACTTACGGCCGACAATACGTGTAAATGCCGCACGCTGTATCAGCAGTATCCGTCACTGCACAATGCCGGTGTGGGTGGTTTACAAACCGGACTGCCCGAAATGCGCGATGGTTTTTCGCCTCAGCAAATAGATCTGGGTCGTTATTTATTTTTCGACCCGGCCTTGTCGGGCAACAACAAACTTTCGTGTTCGAGTTGTCATAGCCCGCAAAAAGGGTTTAGTGATGGCTTGGCGCGAAGCCACGGGTTTAACGGCACACCACTAAACCGCGCTGCACCTACTTTATGGAATGTGGCTTTTCTGAAATCGTTTTTTTGGGATGCACGGGCTACTACGCTCGAAGAGCAGATGAAAGGGCCGCTGTATGCCGAAAATGAAATGAACACCACACCCGATAAGCTTTTAAAAACACTTAACTCTATAGAAGAGTACCGCCAGTTGTTTGCACAGGCGTTTCCTCAAAAAGCAGAAGGCGATATTCAGTTGCCTGAAATTTATACAGCGCTCGCAGCTTTTGAATCGTCATTAATATCGCTCAACAGCCGGTACGATTTATACGCCCACGGATTTCATGATGCCCTGAAACCAAATGAAATTGAAGGGCTGAATATTTTCCGTTCGTTTGTGGCACGCTGTGCCGAATGCCACACACCGCCTTTGTTTACCAATCAACAAATAGCCGTGCTGGGCACCCCCGAGCCACCCGATTTGCCATTTGATATTGGTGCCGAAAAAACATTTAACGACCCCAGTATGCGCGGTGGTTTTAAAGTGCCTACCCTGCGCAACATTGCGCAAACCGCCCCCTATATGCACTCCGGCAAATTTGCCACCCTACGCGATGTAGTAAAATTTTACAACAGCGGCCGTGGCCATGCTGTGCCGCCTGACCAAAAACTGAGCTTACACTGGCATATTTGGGAACCCAACCTTACCGAACAAGAACTAGACCGCCTTACCGATTTTTTACATACTCTTACCGATGAAAGTTTTATTCCTCAAAAACCTGACATTATTCCTTCTGAACTAAAATAATAGTACCCATACCATGAAAATGATTTTTAAAACGCTGGGCTTTCTGCTTATTGCTGCACTTATTTTCGGAGCAGGTTATTTTGTATCGGTTAAGCAACAAAGCCACGTGCCGCCACCCCCGGCAGTTGACTATTTTAAAGGTGCGGCCAACAAAAATGCTTCGGGGGCTCAGCAAACTGAAAACAGAAATGTAATTGAAGTAAAAGACGGGCAACTGATTCAGGATGCAGTAAACAAAGCCCAGCCGGGCGATATTATCCGCGTTTACCCGGGCACCTACAAAGAAACCGTTTACATAGACAAGAACAATATTTTTCTGCAAGGCATAGTGCGCGAAGGCCAGCGGCCGGTACTGGAAGGCGAAAAAACGCGCAACGATGCCATTCTGTATTCGGGTAATAACATTGTAATTGAAAATTTCAAAATTACCAATTACAAAGGCAATGGTATTATGGGTCAGGCAGGTAACAATTTCGTTATCCGCAATAACCTGGTAATAAATACAGGGGTGTATGGCATATTTCCTGAGTTCGGCACCAACGGACTTATATCGCACAATATTTTATCGGGTATAGAAGATGCCGCCATTTATGTAGGCATGTGCGACAATATTGACGTGCTGTACAACGAAGTGCACAGCAGTGTAGCAGGTATAGAAATTGAAAACACCCGCCATGCTTTGGTAGAAGGCAACTACGTGCACAACAATACCGGTGGTATTCTGGCCTTTGTAACCCCGGGTCTGCCTATTAAAACCTGTTTCGATGTAATTATCCGCAATAACTTTGTGCTCAACAACAACATTGACAATTTCGGTGAGCCCGGCTCTATTGTGGCCAGCTTGCCCAGAGGCACCGGTGTAATAGTTATGGCTGCCGATGAGGTTACTATTGAAAACAACATTATCACCGGAAATGAAAATGCAGGTATTGTGGTTACTGATTTGAACTTTATAGCGCACATAACCAAAGACCCCGAATCGGAACCCAACCCCGATCGCTTAGTAATACTCGACAACATAATGAGCAACAACGGCACTAAACCAATTGAATTGCTAAAAGCTTACAAAGCGGCCAATCTTGTTACGGCATCAGGCATTGATATAGTTGCCGTAGGCGGAGGAACAGGTAGCTGTATAAGCAACAAAGGCAACTATGTTACCGTTGGCCTCAAGAACTACGGCCAATGCCAGTCAACCGGTACCGGAAATATTATTTCTTACATGCTGCCCGAGCCGGCACCCGACAGAGATACCAAAACAGCCGACAGAGGCAAGCTGCTTTACTACGGTATATGCAGCGGCTGCCATTCGTTTAATATGCGTATGATAGGCCCACCGGTAATGACCATTCAGGCTTTGTATAAAAACAACCCGAAGGGCATTGCCGACTACATTGCTAAGCCGTCACGCAAAAGACAAGACTTCCCCGAAATGCCTCCGCAAGATTACCTGTCGGAAGAGAAACGGTTAGAGGTGGCAGCTTATATGCTCAGTATTACTAAGTAAGCAGTTGCCAAACGGCCTCTGCTGCTTGGCTCACTTTTTTGCCCGGTTTGTGCTACTCTCCTACCGGCAAACAATCACTCTGCCTTCATAAGGCATAAGTTCAGTTTTGTTAATGGCAGGGTGGGTAGAAATAATAACATCACCGGCTACTGAAATATTTTTAACCCGCGAGTTCGACATATTCAGCAGCACGAGATATTTTTTATCTGCTGCCTGGCGGTAATACGCCAGCACTTTTCGAGAGCATAAATTCTGAGCAATTTCCATGCTGCCCTCGCGCCATGCGGGAGTTTGATTGCGAAAGTGAATGACTTTCTTGTAAAAATTCAAGAGCGATGAAGATTCGCCAAGCTGCTTCTCTACGTTTATCTCTTTAAAGTTTTTAGCCACCGGCAGCCAGGGGGTGGTTGTATCGGGGCAAAACCCTGCATTGGAACTGCTGTCCCAAAGCATAGGCGTGCGGCATTCATCGCGGTTCAGGTTTTCTTTTGCCAGGTCAACCATAAACTGTGGCAGCTTGTTGTTTTGAATGGCAATGGCATCTTTCCCTTGCTTCAATGGAATTCTAACACGGGGTATGCCTATTTCTTCACCAAAATAGGTAATGGGAACGCCACGTGCCGAAAACTGAAACAGCGTTTGCAGTTTTCTTTTTTCAACGCTGCCGCCCAAGCGGGTAATAGTGCGTGTTCTATCGTGATTCGAGAAAACTAAAGTAGGCATCAGCGGCTCGGCAAAATACTTTTCAAACGTAGCTGTCATCTTGTTATACTTTCTGGCTTTAAACGGAGTGGAAACTGCTTTGAATAGAAAAACCAGGTGCAGCCCGTTCTTACCGTTGTCTTGGCAAAACCGGTGTATCAGGTGTTCATCACCGTGCGACTCGCCTATTAAAACTCTTTCGGGTTTGTCGAACTCATCAATAACGCTTCTTAGTTCCGTTGAAAACCCAAAGCTGGGCTCTTGCAGAAAGTTGTTTTTTACATGCTGAAAAAAAATGGTGAGCGATTTATCGGAAGGTGTAATTCTGAAACTGAAGGGATTGTTTCGCAGCAACGAATCTTCATAGATAGCGCTGATAATATCGAGGCGGAATCCGTCCACGCCCTTATTTAACCAGTAGCGCGCCACATCAAACATGGCCTGCTTTACCGCGGGGTTCTTGTAATTCAGGTCAGGCTGAAACGGCAAAAAGGCATTGTAGTAAAATTGCTTTCTTTCAGCACTGTAAGTCCAAGCCCAGTTACCCGACATGGCCCGCCAGTTATTGGGGCGTTTTGTTCCGTCTTTCCCTTTTCCGTCTTTCCAGATATACCAATCGGCTTTCGGATTATTGCGCGAACTGGCCGATTCTTTAAACCACGCGTGCTGGTCTGATGTGTGGTTCATTACCAAATCGAACACCAGTTTCATTCCTCTACGGTGCACTTCCTGAACCAACTTGTCAAACAGTTCCATAGTGCCATACTGCGGTGATATGGTGCGGTAGTCGCTGATGTCGTAACCAAAATCTCTCTGCGGGCTTTGCGTGAAAGGCGAAATCCAGATGGTTTCGTAACCCAGTTCTTTCAGGTAATCGAGTTGATTAATAATGCCTTGAATATCTCCTATACCATCGCCATTGGTATCTTTCCATGAGCGCGGATAAATCTGGTAAACGGTGGTCTTTTTCCACCAATTGGCATCTGCTTTTTTGTTGCTGCCGGTTTCTGTTGTATAGGATGCGGTGGTTGAACTCTGTGCAAATGTATTCGTGGTAAAAAACAAAAAGCAAGCAGTTATTATTTTGAAAGCAGACGTAGGAAAAGGTGTGGTCATGCGCAAAAATTTCAGACTTGGTGAATGATAGAGTTAATGGTAAGCAAAAAAAACGAGCTGGAGGCAAAAGTTATATAGATGTAATATCCATTACTGCGTTATTAATCAAAATTTTCTGTTCAGTCAGGTATGGTATCAACACATGTAACTAAAATCACTCAACAACTACTTGCCAATAGCCATAAAATGGTTTATTATAGCATAACTGAATAAACAAATAATATGGCACAGAATTGTGCAGGCGGTACGCTTGCAGCTTATGTTCCCGGTGTAAGTAAACCGTGGAACAGTTTACGGGTAGCACATGTTTACAGACGTTTAGCGTTTGGTGCAAACTACAGCGAAATACAAGCAGGCCTGTTGCTTACCCCGGGTCAGTTGATTGACAACTTGATTAACGCAGCTCAAAGCGCACCGCTGCCCAATGCACCGGCTTGGTATAACTGGAGCTACACCAACTACTCTAACTTTACCACCGAGATAGCTCTGCAATACCAGGAATGGTACTTTGAATGGCTGAACGAAATGCTTGTAACCGCCACCCGCGAAAAGTTTGCGCTATTCTGGCATAACCATTTTGTTACCCGCTTTGTTGACTACCAGTGTCCCAGTTACATGTACGAGTATCACAAACTGCTTCAACAAAACGCCTTTGGAAATTTTAAAACATTTCTGAAAGCTATGGGTAAAACCCCTGCCATGCTTTCGTTCTTAGACGGTCGGTTCAACTACAAAATTTTTCCGAATGAAAACTATGCGCGTGAACTACTGGAACTTTTCACTCTAGGGGTAAACAACGGCTATACTCAGCAAGACATTACCGAAGCGGCACGCGCCCTTACCGGCTGGGTAAACTTTACGGACGAATGTGGTGCCATAACTTTTAATGCCAGCCATTTTGACAATGGCTCAAAAACGGTGTTTGGACAAACCGGCAATTACGATTTTGACGGTATGCACGATTTAATTTTTCAGGAGCGTGATACCGAAGTATCGCAGTTTATCTGCTCAAAAATATACACCTACTTTGTTCATCCGGTGCCTAACCAGCAGATAATTGATGGTATGGCTCAAACTTTTCGCAACAGCAACTTTGAAATTAAACCGGTGCTGCTCGAACTTTTTAAAAGCGAACACTTTTTTGAAAATGATGCTATCAGCGTTCAAATAAAAAGCCCGGTTGATATTTTGATATCAACTATCAAAGAAAGCAACTATGGATTCGATACCACTGTGCTGCAATTAGCCGGTTACCTTACTGTAGATATGGGGCAGCAGTTGTTTAACCCTATTGATGTATCGGGGTGGAACGGCAACCGCTCCTGGATAAACAGCACCGCTATAACCAAGCGCTGGGATATGCTCAGCCAGTATTTTGGTTATGTACTCACCACTTTAGACAAACAAAAACTCAGGCAGTTAGCCATTGATGTTTCGGGCAACTCGAATGATGTGGCACAGGTAGCCAGAAAAATTACCGATCATTTTATTCCAAAGGGTTTAGAAAATGGCTCCGGTTATACACAAGCCACCACAGCCCTAAAAGCCAGTGTGCCACAAAATTATTTCGACTTAGGCTTATGGAATCTGCAGTTCCAATATGTTCCGGAGCAGGTTTACAACCTTATGCTTTGGATTGTAAGACGGCCTGAATATCAATTAATGTAACTGAATAAATCACTTAATACAACTACTATGAGTAGTAACAAAAATCTTCCCGAAGGCAGTTGCTTGCATGATGGCTGCGCGCATGACGAACACCACAAACAAGGCATTGGCAGGCGAGACTTCATAAAGAATCTTGGATTTATAAGTGCCGGCACACTGGCATTTTCCAGTTTGCCATTAAGCAGTTTGCTAGCCTCACCGGCTATTCAGCAGGCACTCACCGGTGCCGGTGACCGTGTGCTGGTTATTATCCGGCTAAAGGGTGGCAATGATGGGTTAAATACATTTGTACCGGTGTTTGACTATGGCACTTATGCTAACTACAGACCTAATTTGAAAATTGCCACATCAGATTTGTTGACACTCAACAACAAATATTCTGTGCCCGACTATGCTACATCTCTCAAAAGCATGTGGGATAACGGTAAAATGAAAGTGATTCAGAATGTGGGTTACCAAAACCCTGACTTATCACACTTTACATCTACCGACATTTGGGATTCTGCACAATCTGGAACTGGCGAAAAGTCAGGATGGCTCGGAAGATACTTATGGAACCAAAATCCGAATTTTATTACCAGTCCTCCTACAGATCCTCTTGCTATACAAATAGGCGGAGACGGCAACCTGTTGTTCTTTAATGAAAACAACATTAACATGGCCATGAATGTAATTGACCCGGTGTCGCTCTACCAAATTGCACAAACCGGTTCGCTTTATACAGTGGGAGGCAATGCACCTTGCTACTATGAAGATCAGCTTGACTTTATGAAAAGCATGATTAACAGCACATATTTTCAGTCGCAAGCCATACAGGTAGCCTTCAATGCCGGCAGCAATTCAGTGTCGTTTCCCCCAGGTTTGGGTGAAGCTCTCAGTTTGGTTTCGAGATTGATAAAAGGAGGTTTGCAAACCAAAATTTATATGCTTACGCTCGATGGTTTCGATACACATGCACAGCAAGATACCCGCCACCCCGATTTATTGGTAGAGTTTAGCGACTCGGTGAAAGCATTTTATGACGATTTGCAGGCTGGCAGTAAAGATCAGAACGTACTCACCATGACCTTTTCGGAATTTGGCAGACGGGTAAATGACAACGGTTCTATGGGCACCGACCATGGCACTGCGGCACCACTCATGCTTTTTGGCCCAGCTGTAAATGGCAATGGTTTTGTTGGCACGGATGTAAATATGTCTGACCTTGATGTATTTGGCAATTTGAAATTTACCACCGATTTCCGACAAGTATATTCAACTGTATTGCAAGATTGGCTGTGCATGACCGAGCTTACTTCTGACACCATTCTTGGCGGTGCTTATTCTAAACTTTCTCTTGGCTTCGACTGTACTTCTTTAGGAGTAGAAGATGTAAAAACCGTTCAGAAGCTTCACCAGTTGCGTTACGATAACGGTAAGGCATTTATTTTCCTAAGTCTGCCAACTGATTGCACGGTGCAACTAGAAGTGTATGATTTTATAGGTAAACGGGTAGCATCAACCAGCAACGAATACTACAGCAAAGGGCTGCACACTATGCAAATACCCGGTATTGAAACATGGGCTACCGGCTCTTATGCATACAGACTTTACATAAACGGCTCAAAGGAAACAGGTAAACTCATGCGGCCATAAAAACTGTTGCTTAGCCCGCCTACTAATCCTTGAGGCAAAGCACTATTTTATTACTACAATTTTTTTGTTTAGCGTGGTAACACCTGAGGTAAAGCGCAGTAAATACACACCGGCTGGCAAGCTTTCCAAACTGAACTGCGTTTTTGTATCGCCCAAAGAAACCGGCAGTTCTGATTGCAACTGACCGTTTAGGCTATACAACTGTATGGTGCCTTCATCACCTAATACACCCGGAAATTCTACGGTCAGCCAATCAGGGGTTGGGTTCGGGTACACTTTCAGGTCTTCAGCAGTAAGTGTGGGCAAATTGAGCGCTAAATAGCCGCGCAAACTCAACTTATCTACCAAGGCAGTAGGGTTGCCAATTAAAGTTTTATGGTTAAAGTTAATGCTGAGGGTAGCAGTATCAGGAGTTAGGTTGTTTACATAATAAATAACAGATGAAAAAGGAGTAAACCCCGAAGTAGCCGAAGTTGCCTGGAATGAGGCGTAACCCACATACTGTTGTTGTTTAAAAAACGAAACATCAATGTTGAGCGTGTCGTTATTGTCGGGCATAAACTGGTACTCGCCATTAAATGTTTGGTATCTGGTACTAACCGGAAAACCGGAGTATGTAGTTTTGAATATCGAAGGATCAGTAGCTATACCAAAAGCTAACTTATAATTGTTTCTGGTAACTGTAGTTAACTGCAACGCGTAATCGTCCGGTGCGTTGTAAAATTTCTTTTGAAAACTTGGGTGGCAGGTATCCGTTGGTTGTATCTGCAAAAATTTGGGGAAATACCAACTCTCCGGATTATCGTATTCAAAACTAAACCAGTTCTCAAAATCGCCATTTACAATAGTTGCGTTGTTGGGAATAAACGACATGTCGTCAACAGTTAAAGAGTTGGGGTTAATAATGGGCAACCCCGCAAAAAGACGGATAGAAGGAACCATAGCAATTGCCAAACTATCCGGCATTTGACCATTTTCATACGTAATTGGGAACGTGTAGTGCTGATACCCTCCGGATGTATTGCCTGTAATCATGAAAAAATTTTGAGCAACTATACCGTTACTGTTACTCATAAATAATGCAAGGGCGGCTGTATCGCCAGGTACTATGTTGTGTTGCAGATACACTGAAAACGAATCGGGTCGGGCATTAAACACCTGCCCTCCAAAAAGTCCGTCACCTACCATGCCTTTAAGCCCAAAATTGCTGCCCGAAATATGTAAACCATAGTTACCTGTATGCCCCGGCACACGGCTAAATCCGTCAGAAACAAAACCCCAGTCAAACGGTATCATAACGGTATCGTGCGTCCAGAACTGAAAATCCCAGTTAGGAATTTCGTTTCCGGTAAAAAATGAAACCCAATCGCCATAGCGGGTTGTGCCACCACTTTCGCCTTTTAAACGGCAGTAGTACACCGTGTTAGTTTGCAAACCCGTAACATTGGCAATTAAATTATACAAACCGGTATCGCTAACAGTAGCCGGTGTTGCGGCTATGTTCGTATATGCTGTTGTATCGGTTCCGTAATCAAAACTCATTGAATAACTACTGGTGAGGTAATGAACGCGCCCGTTTAATGTGGCAGAGTTTGTATTTACATCCGTAGCCCCGGTAGATTGAAAGTTTGAAGTGGGGCTAATAGTTTGAAAACTATTTACAGATCCATAGAGTAATGTGCCGCCAAGTTGCCCAACTAACCTGTAGTAATAGTTACTAAAAGGCGATAGCCCCGAAATAACAGAAGATACTGCATGATACAAGGTATCGCTAACAACTGAAGGAGTTGCCTGAGCAATTAAACCCAAACTATTGGTGGGCCCGTACTCAAACCAAAGGTTAGTAACCCCGGGCTGTTTATTTATTTCGCCTTGCAGCACGGCTGTGTTTCCTGTTACACTGGTTGCCTGCAAAGTATTTAAAGCAAAATTAGGATTGCCTGTAAAAAAGCTAACGGTGCTGCCGGTAAACGCAGCATTATTAACGGTGCCTTTTATTTGAAAATAGTACATGGTGTTAGGCAGTAAATTTTGCAGCGGCAAACTAACAGCATGGTAAAGTGTATCGGAAACAGATGACGGAACAGCCTGTGCATTCAGGTTCATGTTGGGGTTGGGCCCATAATTAAAATACAGGTTCATGTTTACTGTAGCTCCTTCAATAAAGCCGTTTAACACAGCCGATGTGTTGGTTACGTTGGTGGCAGCTAATGTTTGCAAACTGGAATACGGGTTACCTGTAAAAAAAGTAAATGGAGCGCCCACATAGGTTTTAATACCATCGGTACCTCTCATACGGCAATAGTACAGCACATGTGGTTGTAGTCCGTAAACAGTTGCAGTAATGTTATGGTTGAGTGAGTCGCTTACTATGGCGGGGTTCCCCACCACTGAACTGCTCATAGCCGGTGAAGTTCCATAATCAAAACTAATATTGACGCTACCGGTTAGTTTGTTTACGCCACCTGCAAATGTGGCTGTTGTATCATTAACCACAGTGGGGTTATACGTTTGGAAAGTGTAACCGGGAAGTTGTGGTCGAAACGATAAAGTATCTCCATAGCTTACACCCGCCAGTGTGGTGGTACGGCAGCAAAAAAAGTAGGTGGTATCGGGGCTTAGGTTATTAACGTTTACAGAAAACAACGTAGCAGAGTCAGTTACCAAAGACCCCATACCGTTATGCACATATTGAGATTGAGCAAAACTCAACATGCTATCGGTGCTTACTATAAAATCACATTGTCCGGGAATACCTTTTGTGTTTACACTGCCTATAAGAGTAACATTGGTTGTATCTATAGGCATTGAACTTAGCGTAATGGCCTCAGGGGGAGTGGTGTTGGCATATATACATATATAGCCTCCATTACCCGCTACAAGCCCATAATTGTTGTTGTAAAAAGAAATTGTATTAATGTGCTGATCGGGGTTTGTGTTTGGCAACAACTCGGTAACCCAGCTTTGTCCACCGTCTGTGGTTTTTCTTACGGTTGCGCTATCTCCTGCTATATAGCCAATGGCAGAGTTTACAAATTCTATGTCACGTAAAAAGCCACCAACACCATCATACACCACAGCCCAATTAACGCCACCATTGGTAGTTTTTAAAACGGTTTGCAAAGAGTCTGCAAGCCCACCCACAATAAAACCAACATTGGCATCAACAAACTCTATATCATAAAAATGTCTGCCTAACACAGGAGATGCTACAACACTCCAGTTGGTGCCACCATTGGTGGTTGTGAGTATTTGTGCCTGGTCGCCAACAGCAATACCAGTCTGCGGGTCGAAAAAATATACTGAGCGCAGCTTGTTTCCGGGTTGATTGTAAACTACGTTCCAGTTTAATCCTCCGTTGCTGCTCTTAACAATTGTGGCCGAGTCATCGGTTCTAGAACCGCCTACTGCAAACAAGGTTTGTGCATCAGCAAAAATCAGCTTAAAGAAGTCGCGCTGTTTAAATGTATCTCTATTGGCCCAGCTATTACCTCCATCTACTGTACTTACTATTTTACCGTGGCGGCATACTCCGTAAGCTGTCATAGAATCGTGAAATGCGATAGACATTACTTGCGAAGTATTGACGTTTGTGGAAGTAACATTCCAACCTAAACCGTAATCGTTTGAGCGAAAAAATTCTTCAAACTGATCAGCAATTTCGAAACCGGACCCCAATACAATTTGGCTGGGGTTTACCATTGCTGATGCGCTTACATCGCGGCCATGAGGTGCGTAGGATAAATACCACGGTTGTGCAAAGTTGAGTGTAGCTTGCATTAAAAATGTAACCACTGAAAGCATCTTCAATTTCATGTGCTATAATTTAACGTGTAACTATCTGGCTATAATAAACTTCCCGTTCATGCTCTTCTGACCATCACCTACCTTAACAAAATAAATACCTGTTGAAAAATCACTTAAATCAATTTGATGATGATTGGTTGTTTGCCTGATTGAATACTTCATGCTGCCTGTAATATCAAAAACTTCTATCTGGTAACTTTGCTCCATACCCTCGGCTTTTATGTTTAGGTAGTTACCGGCAGGGTTAGGGTATATGGTTAGTCCGGCAGCCATAATCGAAGGCACAACCGGTACGTTTGTAAAAGCAGGATCAAAACCACTCATGCTCAACGCATCTACGTACAACACCGAATTGCCATGCGGATTCCAGTTACAGTTCTGTAAAAATATCATGGCGCTGTCAGGCATTTCATTTGGTTGGTTATACCAAATTGGCACGCTGAAAGGTGTATAATCGGAAACTGCCGTATCAATGGTTAGCCCGCCAAACCCAATCTGCTGACCAGCTTTAAACATCACTACTGTCAGATTCATAGTGTCATTATTTACGGGTTGGTACTTAAAGTAGCCGGTAAGTGATTCCCACTTTCTGTCCACCGGAAATCCGGGATGATAGCCGCCTTCTGCTTGACTATTGATAACAAACCCTGTAAATGACCCGTAAGGAAACAAGAGGCTTTCCATCCTTACCGCGTACTGACCCGAGTAGGCATCAGTGGTTTTGGTTACGGGAATTGTGTCTAACAAACCCTTAGGATTATCTCTGCTAGAAAACCAAGAGTCGGGTGTATCATACTCGGTTGTATCCCAAACTTCAAAATCAGCATTTACAACTGTTTGCGCTGTTTGGCTAAATGAAATATCATCTACCTGCAACCAGTTGGTAGAAGGAGTCCAGTTATTGAACAATCTTACACTGCTTGCAAAAGCAATGATAACTGTATCCGGATTGCCGAGCGCGGTGTAGCTGATAGGCACTGCATAACGAACAAAGCTACCGTTGGTATTACCCTCTATTAAAAACGGGGCTGTTCCAATTTCTATACCGTTCTGTTTTATTGAAAGTAACTCAAATGCGGTATCATCAACAGCTATGTTATGATTGGCAAAGAAAATAAGCGAATCGGGACGTGCCGTGAATGGAGAGCCCCACATTGAGGGCATACCCGGAAAAAGCATACCTGTAAACGCAACTCCACCGGCAAACTTAGAATCACCAAACAAATGCAAGGCTTGTGTAGAGTTGTAGGAAGGAACAGAAACAGCATTGCCGTAGTAATACCATCCTCGGGGGTTTGCTTCTACTACATGAGTCCAGTCTTCAAAATCCCAGTTAGGAATTGTGCTGGCAGAAGTATAAAAGAGTTTAGTGTCACCTGTACTCTTTTGCCCAATGGAGTTACGGCTTATTACTCGATAGTAATAAACTGAATTGGGTGTAAGATTGTTTAGAGAGGCTGTTACATAGTGCTGTAACGTATCATTTATTACATGTGGGGTAGCCGTAACTTCATTTCCAAATGAATTACTAAGGCCATATTCAAACGTAATAGTGTCGGGCAAATAACTACCAGAGCGAACCAGTCCATTTATAATTGCCGTAGAAGTAGAAACCCCAAAAGCTGGCAATGTGCTTACATGCGGAGGTAAACTATCAGTTGAAAAAACGTATGTTACACCCAAGTAAACTACTCCGTTTGCTTCACCTCTTAACCTAAAATAGTAATTGGTGGAGGGTTGCAGCGAAAGAACTTGTGCGGTAACATAACTCTGTGATGTATCACTAATAGTGGAAGGTGTTGCAGGCAATGAAAATGGCATGGCAGCAGTTGTTCCGAAATCAAACGACAATTCAACAGTATCTGGGAAATTACTAACCATACCGTTTAGCTGAACTGAGTACGGTGTTATACTACTTGGCCAAAGTGTTTGAAAAGTATAACCGGGTATTGCAGGCTTAAAAGAAAGTGTATCTCCATTCACAATTCCGTGAACACCAACTACGCGTAAGGAATAATAATATGTTGAATCCGGGTCAAGGTTATAGACAGGCTGAGTATAGTAAGTCAAAGAATCACTGGAAAAAATACCTCCCCATGTAGCTGTTGAGGCAAATGGAAGTGTACTGTCAGTAGATACAAGAAAATAAACCTGCGAAGGAATACCAAATGTATTGATTTTACCCAACAGCATTACGTTATTAGTATCAATTGGTGCATGTGGTAGCGTAATGGCCACGGGTGTTGATGCAATGGCATAGACTTGAACAAATCCATTGTTACCGCCCATTACGCCCAGTTTACTATCACGAAATGCTATTGTGTTTATCCGTTGATCAGCAGCTATATTCGGAACCGGATCCGTCATCCAGTTTTGCCCACCATCTGTAGTACGTAACACGGTTGCACTGTCACCTACTATAAAACCTTCGAGCGAATCAATAAATGTAATGTCGTTGTAAGCTCCACCGTCTTCGTCCTTTGCAACTATCCAATTTTGGCCAGCATTAGAAGTGCTTAGAAGAGTTCTGATTGAATCTCTTACACCACCAATAATGAAACCGTCTGTATTATTTCGAAACACAATATCATTAAAACTTCTGTCGGTTACCGGTGGTGAAACCGGAAGCCACGTAAGCCCGCCATTTGTAGTTTTTAATATTATTGAAGACTCACCAACGGCAAAGCCGTTTAACGTATCTAAAAAACAAATTGACTTAAGACGTTGCCCGGGTTGGTCGTAGACATTTATCCAACTTATTCCCCCATCGTTGCTTTTATAGATAGATGATGTGTCAAGTGTCTGTGAACCACCGGCAATAAACAGCACCTGAGGAGTAACATAAATTACTTTGAAAAAATTACGGTTGCTAAACGTTTGAACTTTATTCCAAACGTTTCCGCCATCTGTAGTTCTTACCATTTTACCCATGTAACAAACTCCGCATCCGTTCAGCGAATCTTTAAATGCCATACACATTACCCGTGAGGTTGGCGTATCGGTGCCCCACACGTTCCATAATATGCCTCCATCAAACGATAACAAAAAATCTTCAAACTGCTCTGCTACCTCAACACCACCTCCTACCTGAAGGTTATATGGACGTAACACAGCAGATGCACTGATATCACGACCATGATGAGCATAAGAGGCGAACCAATATTGGGCGCTTACCTTCAAAGTAATTCCAAATACAACAAGCAAAAGCACAAAGTATCTCATACAAATATCTTTTGGGCTAAGTTGAAATTTTATATGTCTTAAAACAATCCTTTTGTACAATGTTTATACCTATTGTACAATGTTTATACCTAAAGAAACCTATACACCCCACATATATTGTTAGTGTTAAGCTATTTATTACAAGTTTTTTGGAGAAATAATTTAGTTTAGCCAATACAAAATCAAAAAAGCACATGAGAAAAAATTTTACAATTATTTGCCTGATTGCCATTATGATTTCCGGAGTTTCACTCACCGGAAATGCGCAATTTCAAAAAACAATTAACTTGGGTGGCGACTCTTACGCAAACGCAGGTGCCGTTGATGCAAACGGAAACAATTACTATGTTGGTACTACATTTGCCAATGGCGCAACCAGTGGCGATGCATTTGTTTTAAAAACAGACGGTTCCGGTAACCCTATTTGGGTAAAACAGTACGGAGGCAGTAGTACTGACTGGGGTACTTTTATCATATCTACAAATGATGGAAATTTACTTTTAGCTGGTCGCTCAAACAGTTATTCATCAAGCATGGATATGTTTGTAGCTAAAGTAGATACCAATGGCGGTTTAATATGGGCAAAGACTTTTGGTACAGACAGCACCGACTATGCTGTGAAAATTGCCGAAGGCCCAAATGGTTATTTAGTTACAGGTTCTACACGAGGTGGCGACAGTGCCACAGCTAATAGGACTGACGTTCTTCTAGTTTTACTTGATGCCAACGGAGCCGAAAAGTGGACTAAGATAATGGGTATGCAGTACATCAACGAAAATGTTTATGATGTAATTTCAATAAATAATGACGGTTATGTGGTTGCCGGAAACAGCGGAGCAAATATTTTTGGTGCAAACGAGGGTATGTTTGCGGTTATTGATACAGGTGGAAACATGCAGGCAACCTTTCTTTCGGGCGATGTTGGCGAAGATGATTTTCGCGCTATTGTAGCCGGTACTGATGGTGACGAAAGTGTATATTTTATAGGGAACACCTACCCGGGCGGAGGGCAACAATCAGAAATGTGGGTAACAAGATGGTCAGTGGCTAGTGGCCCACCGGTTATTCAATGGTCAAAAACTTTTGGCGGTCCTCAAAATGAATCGTTAAGTGCTGCTAAGCAAATTCCCGATGGATCGGGGATGATGCTTTTGCTCGGCCACACGAGTAGTTTTGGTGCCGGTGGTGATGCAGAAGTAATGTTGATTGACACTAATGGTAACATCATATTATCAAAGAACGCAGGAGGCACGGGTGACGAGTATTTTCAAAATGGAAACTTTACAAATAACGGTGCATTGTTTGTTGGATATACCAACTCATTTGGAGGCTCCTACAATAACGTTTGGTTGGTTGCTCCAGATGAAACGGGTTCTACTGCTTGTGCTTCTGAATCAAACGCAGCTACTGCAACAACTATAAACGACACATCAGCATTTTATAATATGAACTTATACCCGGTAACCCTAAATGTTACGACCCAAACCATTTCACCAGTATCCGGCACTACAGTTCTGACTTCGATTTGTGATACTGCAAATGCTATCAATGACTTAGAGAACCAAATCAACTTTACATTATTCCCGAATCCAAGTTCAGCATTGGTTCAATTGACAATGAACACAGACAAATCTGGCTTAGCTGCCATTAACCTGTATGATGTTGCCGGAAGACTAGTTCGGTCTGTAAATACTAAAGTTACATCAGGCGCTAATACCATTTCATTGGATGTAAGCAGTTTACAATCCGGAACCTACATGGTTCAGGTTTCTGAAGATAACGGACGCAAAAAAGCTGTTAAGTTACTTTCAGTAGAGTAGTATTTAACCATTTAGAGTAAAAAGAGCCGTAGCCTGAAACTGCGGCTCTTTTTTTTATAACCATTGAGTGATTGAAATCAATCTTCGGGCAGTTTTTGTTGTTAGTTTTACAGCATGTTTACTTCTAAAGATCTGCACAACAACAGGCGCAACTACACTAAGCATGAGCTAACGGAAAACAAAATTTCTCCAAACCCGTTCGAACAATTTGGATGGTGGCTTCAGGAAGCAGGTGATGGCGGAATTATTGAGCCAAATGCTATGGCACTATCTACGGCCACAAAAGATGGCAAACCATCGTCCAGAATTGTATTACTTAAAGCATTTGACGAAAATGGTTTTGTGTTTTATTCAAACTATCATAGCCGAAAAGGAAAAGAAATTGAGCAAAACTCACACGCTGCATTACTCTTTTTCTGGGATGTGTTGGAAAGGCAAATTCGTATAGAAGGATCCCTTGAAAAGATTGACCCGCACTTGTCAGAGAAATATTTTGTATCCCGACCCTTTGAAAGTAAATTGAGCGCGGTTGTATCGGAGCAAAGTGAAGAAATACCAAGTCGAGAATATCTGGAAGATAGGCTTTACGCATTACAAGATTCAGGTGAAATAAAACGGCCCGAACATTGGGGTGGTTACATTTTAAAAACCCATTATTTCGAATTTTGGCAGGGTAGAGCCAGCCGACTGCACGATCGAATTGTTTACGAGTTAGAAAATGGCGCATGGAAAATAAAGCGTCTTGCACCTTAGTGTTTGACGTTTTCTTTTAGCATTGTATATGAATCTTGACGAAGAAATTTTTAAAACACTGCAGGCCGATTTAGAAGTTTGCCTCGGTTTTATTAAGCAGGTAGCTGCTGGTATGCTGCGAAACGATGTAACCAAATACCCTATTTTTATAGCTACCCGTGGCGAAAGCGATATTGATTTGGGATTACCTGTAATTAATCGCGCTGACTTTGATACCACTTGGAGCTTTAACGCATCGCATCTTGAAGAGTTTGTAAGTAAGGGTGTAGTATTGCACGATAAAGCACCAGACTTTATTAAGGGGTATAAAAATCCAAATGAGTTTGTTTGTGTTTTTGTGGCAGAGGAAACATCAGGCAGTTTTGTATTTATGCCTTACCAAAAAGACGTATCCGCCCTTAATTGAGAATTACCGGGGCTATTAGCTTAAACTCCGGTATTGCTACTTCAAACTCATGGCGTGTTTGCTTGTTTTCAAAAATGTAGGTTCCCTCCATTTTGCCAATTGCTGTAGCTAAATTACAAGCAGAAACATATTGAAAAACATCTGCGGGGTATAAAACCGGTTGACGCCCAACTACTCCATCTCCTTCCACATGCCTTACATCAAAGTTTGAATCTGTTATTTTCCAGTTTCTTCGCTTTAGCTGCACTGTAAAGTTGTTGTGATTAAACAGGGTAATATGATAGGCAAACAAAAATTCATTCTTCATTACATTAGAATGAGAGGGTTGAAATATTGTTTCAACCTGTACTTCTATGCCTGAGGTAATGAGTGTTTCCATTTCTACATTGAAAGTAACCGCAGTTTTTTAAAAACAAAATTAGTGTACGTGCACAGTTTGTGGCTGCAAAAAATTGGTGATGTGGTTTTTAACACGCATATAAGCAGTATCAAAATCATGATTCACCACTTGTGTATCAAACTTATCTGCATAAGTTAACTCTTCTTCACTGCGGTGTATTCGTGCTTTTAAGCTACTTGCGTTTTCGGTGCCACGGTTTCTAAGCCGGTTAATTAATGACTCTTTAGATGGTGGTGAAATAAAAATGGTAAGGCAGTCGTTACCAAACTGTTTTTTAAGGTTCAATGCCCCTTTTACATCAATATCAAAAACTACCACCTTACGGGTATTCCATATTCTTTCTACTTCTGTCTTAAGGGTGCCGTAAAACTTTCCGGCATAAACTTCTTCATACTCAACAAACTTACCGTCATTCACCTTTTGTTTAAAATCATCGGTAGAAATAAAATAGTAGTGATGACCCTCTACTTCTCCACTTCGTTTTTCGCGTGTTGTGCATGAAACGGAGAATGAAAGTGATGGATTGTGCTGCAACAGTTTCTTTACTATAGACGACTTTCCTGACCCGCTTGGGGCTGTAATTACAACTAATTTTCTGGGTGGTACTAGTACTCTGGTAAATGAATGTCCGCTCATTGTACAAATGTTTATCTGGGTGCTTTGATTGAGATTAAAAATTTCTCTACAAAATATTATTAGTCTGTTCTTTAATTTTTTCTAACTCATCTTTCATGTTCACTACTATTTTCTGCATCACTGCATCATTGGCTTTGCTTCCAACTGTGTTTATTTCTCTGCCTATTTCCTGTGCAATAAAATTCAGTTTTCGTCCTTTCAAATCGTCTTTATCTTCTACTACGTTTGTAAAATAATCGCAGTGTGACTTTAGTCGGGTAAGTTCCTCAGTAATATCCAACTTTTCTATGTAGTAAATTACCTCTTGCTCAAAACGATTTTTATCTATCTTATCTTTCTGCACAAAAATTTCCAGATTATTTTGTAATCTCTCTCGTATTTCCATTACTCTGCGCTTATCTTCATTCATCAATTCACCAGAGTAGTTTTGAATATTGGAAATCCGCAGGCTTAGTTCAACAAGTAGTGATTTACCTTCAACAACTCTGAAGGACTCTACCTCTCTTACGGCCTTTCCTAATATTTCTTCAATGCACTTAAGCTCATTTTCACTTGGCTCTTCGTGGCTTTCTCCGATAACATCAGGCATTTTTAAAATAGTCGGAAACAGGTTTTCCGTGGAAGCGCCAATTTCCACGGCTATTTTCCTAAACTCTTCGAAATACGACTTAATGAGTTCGTTGTTTAACGATAATTCGCTAGAAGCGGTATTGTGCTCCAGCGTAATGTAAACATCAATTTTCCCTCGTTGTAAATTGTTTTGAACTTTGTTGCGGAGAGCATACTCGTACTCCCGGTATTTACTCGGTAGTTTAATAGTAAGATCAAGACCTTTTTGACTGTTGAGCGATTTAATTTCCACGTTCACTGTGCGCTCGTCTACTTGCCCACTCGCTTTCCCAAAGCCTGTCATTGATTTCAGCATACGTGCTCTTTTTCTTCGAATTTATTCTTGTATTATCAACTCATCTTCCGGCATTTTGTGCTTGCCGGCAAACGATACGAGGTAAACACCGGTAAATATCAAAATTGCCGACACAATTTTCTCGTTTGTCAGATTATCTTTTCCAACCGCTATGGAAATAATAGTAGCCAGAATGGGTTGCAGATAAATGTATGCGCCTACAACACTGCTGTTTACCTCGCGTAAGGCGAGCATATTCAACAGATATGCTAAAAATGTGGTGCAGATAACAATAAACGCAACACATAGCCAGGCTTGCCATGTAAAGTTGGTCCAGCTTATTTGGTTAAACTGACCTATGCCAAATAACGTAACCGGAAACAGGCCAAAGAAAAAAACCCATTTAACTACAGTTAGAGGGTGGTACTTCTTCATAAGCGGGCGGACAATAACTAAGTACACTGCGTACGAAGTAGCGTTGATAAGAATAAATAAATCTCCAAGCAAGGTTTCACCTGAAAATTTGAACCCTCTGCCTGCGAGAATTACCAAAGCGCCACTTAAACCAAGAATCAATCCGGCAATTTTATGCCATGTAGCTTGTTCGTGCGTCATAAAAAATGAAATAACAAACACCAAAATGGGTGTCATTATCATAATAAGCGCTGCGTTGATAGGCGTAGTGATATTCAACCCCAGAAAAAACATTTCCTGATTAATGACTACTCCAAATAATCCGCAAACAGCCAGCATAAAAAAATCTTTCAGCTGCACTTTTTCGCTGAGCCAAAAAAAATGTAATACAAAAAACATGGCTGTAGCCACAGAAACCCGTATGAATATGAAGCTAAATGGTTTAATAAACTCAGGCATTACCATTTTTGAAACGGTAAAACCCGCACCATAAAACAGATTAACTATGAATAAAAAAAGGTGAGCCCGAACTGTCTTGTTCACCAAGCGAATATGAAAAATAAGTTAACCCGTAAAATTAATTACCTGTTTTGAGTGCTGCACTGCTGAATATAGATTAAAACCCTACATTTGTATCCGGTGCGTAAAAGGAGCCTCATATTCTTCAGTTTACTTTCAGCATATCTGCTGATGTTTGCGCATTCGGTTATTCCGCATCACCACCACGCAAGTAAACAGGAAGCTGACAAGCACCATCAACAAGAACATTTTGCACACAATCACAACGGAGAGCACCACGAAGGTCACGGGCACACGCCTCACTTTGTTCATTCGCCCGATTTTGAAACTTACATTGGTTCATCATCTTTCAAACTTGATACACCTTCGCAATTTGATGCCGACTTTGCATTTATTTCTGCTCCTGCTTTTAACTTACAATTTGTTTCTGTAGTAAATCAACTTGCTTGCTTTCCTGCCCAGCCACCGCCTTATATTGGTTACACACCTCTGCCTAATGGGCTGAGAGGTTCACCCGTTTCCATTTCACTGGCATAGCATTCAGTTCTTCTGTTTGCATGTTGCCTTATGCTGTCTGCCAAGTGCAGGTGGCTTATGCTTATTGCATTGCATTTATTAGAAATTGAAAATGAAATGAAGAAAACAAATCGCTTACAAATTTTGCTTTCGCTCCTTATGGCGGCAACAGGCGCAAATGCCCAAACCACGCTAACCGAGCAGCAAGCTGTTGACTTTGCCCTGAAAAAAAGTCCGTTGCTCAATGCCGCTACATTGCAGGTAAAACAGCAAAAGCAATTACAGGGCACAAGTTTCAATCTTGCAAACCCGGATATTACTTTGGAGAGCCCCACCGGTGAATTTATGACCGTTGGTGTGTTACAGTCCTTTGAATTTCCAACGGTGTATGTAAAGCAGGGGCAGCTTGCCAAACAGCAAACACTTTTAGCCGAGAAAGGAAAAACCCTCACAGAAGCCGAAGTAAAACAGCAGGTGAAAACCGCTTACCTCAATTTGCAGTTTGCCAATCAAACCCTGCAACATCTGAAAAAACAGGACAGCATTTATGCCGACATTGCAAAAGCTGCGGAAAGACAATTCACTGTAGGGCAAATTGACTTTGTAGCAAAAACTTTTGCTGCCACCCAATATGGCGAAGTGCATAATCAGTATTTGCAGGCGCAAACCGATGCCTCGCTTGCACAACAGCAATTGCAACTTTACACAGGTATTGCTGACAGCATTACAACTATTCCTTTTGCAAAAACCAGCAATACATTTCTTGTTACCGGAATTACTTCCGACAGCGCAACACTTGTCCGCACTCCTTTCATTCAATACTATACACAAACGCAATCCATCGCAAAAAAGTCATTGCAGTTGGAACGAAACAAAGCATTGCCCGGATTTTCATTCGGCTACATGAACCAGGGTTTGAAAAATACAGAAATTCCAATGCGGTTGAGGGCGGGCATCAACATTCCTATTTGGTTTTGGCAATACAGCGCAGCCATTAAAGCAGCAAAAACCAATTTGCAAATCACTGAGCAAAACACTTTGGCGCAACAGCAAAACCTCAACTCAAAACTGCAACAGGCAAAAAGCGATGCCATGAAATTTCAAACCTCGCTTGCTTATTACGAAAACGCAGGGCTTAAACAGGCAGAAGATTTAATTTCTGCTTCGGGCAGAATGTTTGCCGCAGGGCAAACCGATTACATCGCTTATCTGCGAACACTTTCCGATGCTTACAATATTCAAATTAAATATCTGGAAACACTTCGCGCTTTCAATCAATCCATCATAAACATTAACTACATAAACGGTCAATAATGAAAAACAAACTTTCAATCAGAATAACAGCAATGCTCTTTTTGCTCATGGCAAATTGCACATTGCTCTTTGCAAGTGGCGGTGACGACCACACACATGGTGATGAAAAACAAACGGCAACCGGTCAAGAGCAAAAATATTTCTCTTCCGAAGCTGTGTCCGACAAATACGAGTTGCTCATTCGCTACGAACCAATTCACATTGGCGAACCCGCGCACCTCACTCTATTCGTGAGCGAATACGCTACCAACAAACCCATCAACAAAGCCGAACTGAAAATTACAGCACAAGAAGACAGTAAACTTGTTTTCACCACCAAGCAAACAGGCGAAGGAGCTTACACCGTTGAAACTTCCTTCCCCGAAAAGAAAAATTATTCGCTTGCGGTAAACATCAATAGCTCAATGGGTGCTGATTTGATTTTGCTCACGAACATTGAAGCCGGAAAAGTATTGTTAGATGATGAGGAAGTTAACGAGCAATCAGTAAGTAGCAATTGGCAAACTATTTTGTTAGTTGTTGTCGCATTACTTATTGGTTTAGGAATAGGGGTTTTACTGCAAAGGAGAAACACAAAATCCGGAAGGCAGATTACTTCTTGCTTATTACTTATTGCCTATTGCTTATTGCCCATTGAACAAAGCATAGCACACGAAGGGCATGATGAGGGCGGCAATAAGCCAGGCAATAACTTTTCCAACTCATTCAATGTTCCTAAAGAAACACAGTTTTTGTTTGATGTGTTCACCGAAAAAATGAAGGGCGGAACTTTTACCGAAAGCACAAAACTTTTCGGAACCATTATTCCAAGCAGCAACGGCCAGGCATTAGTTACTACTCCGCAAAATGGGAAAATTATTTCGTTGACTGCACGAGTAGGTGAAAAAGTAAATGCAGGGCAACAGTTAGCCGTTGTTGAACAAAATATTGATGCTGCATCGCAGGTAAGTTTACTGGCAGAAAAAAATAACCTGACTGCCGAATACGATGCCGCCAAAAAAGAATTTGACCGCCTTAATTCTATTAAAGACATTGCTGCCAAACGCGATGTGGACGAAGCCACCGCTCGTTTTCAGAAAGCGGAAGCCAATCTGAAATTATTTAACAGCAATACCGGAAAAACTATTGTGCTTCATGCCCCCATCAGCGGCATTGTTGCCAACTTCAAATTATCAATAGGTGCCACAGTAAATGCGGGTGAAACATTGTTCACCATTACCAACCTATCACAGATTTATGCCGAAGCGCAGGTGTTTGATAAAGATGCCGACAAAGTGCAGCAAGGTGCAAAGTTTACTATTGAGTGTGCTAACGACAGTCACAAAACAAGCGAGGTAAAACTGCTTTCGCTGGCGCAGGAAATAAATACCACCAATCAATCGCAGCGTGTGTTGTTTGAACTGAGCAATCCTGACAATGATTTCAAAATCGGTGAGTTTGTAAACATCCGTGTTTTTGCTTCCGAAAATTCAAATCAAATTGCATTGCCCAACTCTGCCATCACCGAAATAAACGGTAAGCCCGTAGTGTTCATTAAAGATGCTGCCGAAAAATACACAGTAAGTTATGTGCAGCTGGGTGAAAACAACGGCACATACACCAGCATCATCAAAGGCGTGGAAGAAGGTGAGCGGGTAGTAGTTAATGCTGCATATCAACTTAAAATGATTTACCTCAATCAATAATTTTCAAACTATCAAAAACAAAATTCAAAATGAGAATTCAAATCAAAACAACCACAGCAATATGCGTCATAGCTGCATCGCTATTCATTGTATCGTGCAATAACAGTAACACAAAAGAAAATTCAGCAACTAAAACCGAAGAACATAATCACGCTGAAGGGGAACATCACGAACATATTTTCGCCTGCCCTATGCACCCCGATGTTACAGGCAAAGAAGGCGACAAATGCTCCAAGTGTGGAATGGCTTTGGAACACATGGATGAAGCTCCTGCAAAAGGCAATTTCCAAATGCAGTTCTCTTCTTTACTGCAAACACTTGAAGCGGGAAAACCTGCAACACTTTCATTCACGCCAAAGAATAAAGACAACGCAACCGCTGCCGTTCCTTTAGATGTAGAGCATGAAAAGAAAATTCATCTGATAATTGTGAGTGAAGATTTAAGTTGGTTCAGCCACATTCACCCCGAATATCAGGTAGACGGCTCATACAGCGTTACAGAAACTTTTCCCAACGGTGGCAACTATTATTTGTATGCTGATTACAAGCCAAGCGGAAGTTCTCATCAGTTAGAGAAAATTCAGGTGAGTGTGAAGGGCAAAACTAAACAGCCGGTAAGTTATTCTGCTGCTAAACTTGTTTCAAAAATTGATGGTTATGAAGTAAAGTTTGTAAACGGCAATGAACTAAAAGCAAACAACGAAGGTCATCTCATCATCAACATTGAAAAGGAAGGAAAGCCAATTAACGCAACTGAATTGGAAAAATATCTGGGTGCAAATGCACACATCGTAATTGTAGGCATGGAAGACAAAGATTACTTGCACGTTCACCCTGAAGCCAACGAATTTCCAATTCACGCTCATACCACACTACCCAAGGCAGGTGTTTATAGAATGTGGTTGCAGTTTCAAACCAACGGGAAATTACATACGGCAGATTTCATATTAGATGTTAAGTAACTCAAAAGGCAATTAGCAATAGGCAAAGGGCAATTTGCAACAAGCAATTGACGAATTGGCAATAAGTGATAGACAATGAAGATAGAACCAATCAAAAAGAAGAAATAGAATATGGCGGCAAAAAGAGTTCAGGATACGAAAGTATATCAGTTAGCATTTGAGTTGGCCATGGAAATTTTTGAGGTAAGTAAAAAGTTTTCTGCCGAAGAAAAGTATTCATTAACAGACCAGGTTAGAAGAAGCAGCAGAAGCGTATGTGCAAACCTTTCGGAGAGTTATAGAAAACGCCAATACTCTGCTCACTTTGTTTCCAAAGTTAGTGATGCCGATATGGAAAATGCAGAAACTCAAACATGGCTGGAGTTCGCTTTATCCTGTAAGTATATTTCGGAAAGTCAATGCAGCTATTTCAAAACGAAATCGGAAGAAATTGGAAGACTTCTGCACCACATGATTAATAACCCTGAAAAATATTGACAACAACCACCATGCATCTCATTATCTGTTGCCCATTGCCTCTTGCCTTTTGCTTATTGCTCATTGACAATTGCTAATTAAAATACCATGCTCAACAAACTCATAAAATTCTCCCTTGAAAACCGCCTCTTTGTAGTGGCATTTGCCGCCCTGCTTTTAGTCTATGGCGTTTTCACCATCATTAGTTTGCCCGTTGATGTGTTGCCCGACCTCAACCGTCCGCGTGTTACCATTTTTTTAGAAGCCAACGGCATGGCTCCCGAAGAAATTGAAACGCAAGTATCAATGCCCGTTGAAATTGCATTAAACGGTGCGCCAGGTGTAGAAATAGTTCGCAGCAGTTCGGCTATTGGTATAGGGATGGTTTTTGTTGAGTTTGACTGGAACACAGATATATATCGTGCGCGGCAGTTAGTTGCAGAGAAATTACAAACCGTTCAGTTGCCCAATGGCATTACGCCTGTCATGGGTCCAATCAGTTCAGTAATGGGGCAAATTATGATGGTGGGAATTTCTGCCGATAGCACATCACCTGCTGAGTTGCGGACACTTGCAGACTTTACCATCCGCAGGCGACTGATGAGCATCAAAGGTATTTCGCAAGTTATTCCTATTGGTGGTGAACGATTACAGTATCAGGTCTTGATTTCCTCTGCAAAACTCAAGCAGTTCAATCTTGCCATTGATGATATTGACAAAGCATTGCAACTTACCAATCAAAACACTACCGGTGGATTTTACAATCAATATGGCAGCGAAGTATTAATTAGAAATGTGGGGCGTGCTTATTCCTTAGATGATTTAAAAAACACGGTAGTGGCTAATCGCGAAGGGCTTCCGGTGTTACTATCACAAGTAGCTGAAGTAAAATTTGGTGCCGCACAAAAACGGGGCGATGCCAGCATCAACGGCAAACCTGCGGTAATACTTACGGTAGAAAAACAACCCGCGTTCAGCACTGTTGCGCTGACGGATGAAGTGGAGAAAGCATTAGCGGAACTACAACCTTCATTACCGAAAGATGTAAAACTCAACCCCAAAATTTTTCAACAGAAAAATTTTATTGAAGCTGCAATTACCAATGTGGAAGAAGCTCTGCGCGATGGATTTATTCTGGTTGTTATTATCCTGTTTTTGTTTCTACTCAATTTCAGAACAACCATAATTACCCTTACCGCCATTCCGCTTTCATTGGTTATCACCGCCATCATTTTCAAACTCTTTGGTTTCAGCATCAACACACTTACCCTTGGCGGGCTTGCAATCGCTATCGGTGAATTGGTGGACGATGCCATTGTGGACGTAGAAAATGTTTTCAGGCGCATACGCGAAAACAAAACGTTGGAGAAACCTAAACCGCTGTTGCAGGTTATTTACAATGCCAGCAGCGAAGTCCGCAATTCTATTGTTTACGCCACCATTATTGTAGTGCTTGTGTTTCTTCCTCTGTTTTACATGCAAGGCATGGAAGGACGGATTTTTGCACCGCTTGGCATTGCTTACATTACTTCCATTATAGCATCGCTTGTTGTTTCGCTCACTGTTACACCCGTTTTATGTTCCTATTTGTTGGGCAATAAGCAACAAGCAACAGGCAATGAGCAAACCCATTGGCAATGGGCGATAACAAAAAGTAGAGGTAATGTATTTCTTGCCTATTGTCTATTGCCAATTGCATATTTGAGAAATTCAAATCACGAAAACGAAAGTTGGCTTGTAAGGCGGCTGAAAAAACTTGATACCCGCTTACTTAATTGGGGCTTGGCGCGACCAAAAACAATTATAGGTGCAGCTATCATTTTAATCATAGCATCTATCAGCATCGTTCCATTTTTCGGCACAGAATTTTTGCCGCCATTCAACGAAGGTTCTTTTACTATCAATCTCTCCACTCCCGCAGGAACATCATTAGAGGAAAGCAACAAGATTGGAACCATGGCCGAAGAACTCATGTTGCAAGTGCCGGAAGTAAAATATGCAAGCCGCAGAACGGGACGTGCTGAACTTGATGAACACGTTGAGCCTGTTTCTAATTCGGAGATTGAAGTCGAATTGAAAGAAAATTCAGAGCGTAGCCGTAACGAAATTATTGCTGACATACGCAGTAAATTAGATATTCTTAAAGGTGTTACCGTAAATGTTGGACAACCTATCTCGCATCGCATTGACCATTTGTTATCCGGTGTTCGAGCACAGGTAGCTATAAAACTTTATGGCAACGACTTAACCGACCTGCGCACAAACGCCAATCAGATTTCGGAAACCATCAAAACAATTCCCGGAGTAGTAGATGTGCAGATAGAAAAACAGGTGATGGTTCCGCAACTACTGATAAAGATAAACCGCGAAGCATTACAGCGTTACGGCTTGCAGGCGGGTAAAGTAGCTGAGGATTTAGAAGTATTTTACAACGGAAAAGTTACAGGTCAAATTTTAGATGGCAACAAAACCTTTGACATTCTGCTTCGCACTACCGATGAAGAACGCACCAACATTGAAGCCATCCGCAACACCTTGATTGATGCACCCAACGGAACGCTTATTCCCTTACAGCAAATCGCCAGCATTGAAAACACAGCAAGCATCAACACCATTACACACGAAAACACGCAACGTAAAATTACCATCAGTTGCAATGTGCAGGGCAGAGATTTAGGGACAACCGTTCAGGAAATTCAAAAAACCATTTCACAAAAAGTAAAACTGCCGCAGGGGTATTTCGTGCAATATGGTGGGCAGTTTGAAAGTCAAAAATCAGCATCCAAGCTCATTCTCTTTCTCAGCATCTTTTCCGTTATCGGAATTTTTCTTGTCCTCTATTCGCATTTCAAATCCACACAAATCACTTTGCAAATCATGCTCAACATTCCGTTGGCTTTAATCGGAAGTGTAATTGCCGTGTTGCTTACAGGCGGAACATTTTCAGTAGCAACCATGGTGGGTTTTATCACCCTCACCGGTATTGCATCACGTAATGGCATTATGATGATTTCGCACTACATCCACTTGATGGAACATGAAGGTGAAACATTCAGCAAGCAAATGATAATTCGCGGCTCATTGGAAAGGTTAGTTCCTGTTTTAATGACCGCCCTTGTTGCAGCACTGGCACTCATTCCACTAACCTTAGATGCACAGGCATCAGGAAAAGAAATTCTTTATCCGGTTGCCACTGTTATTCTTGGTGGACTTATCAGCAGCACACTTTTAGATATGATTGTAACGCCAGTTGTGTATTATTCATTTGGAGAGAAAGCAATTGAAACATATTTCAAAAACAAAAATTCAACAATAGAATAAATTGAAACAACCCGGGAAGAAAAAGTCTAAACAGTAGAAAGAACGTCCAGTATCACCTATAAACTTAAGTTGCTTTGGCTAAAATTATTTCACACCAATTTTAAGCCAAAGGCCAGTGCTATTCTTGAGCCTCTCTTCCATCCGGCAAAATACACTGCCTTTCGGAATTTCGTAGCGAGGTATGATACGGCTTTTCTTAACTGATAGCCCTAAAAAACTCTTAGTCACAAATATTTTTGATGAAGCTCTTGTAGATAGATAACTGCCATATGGGCTATCTGCACTCAGTCCTGCGCTTAATGCCGTAAAGATAATTAGAATGAATACCCTCATTTTCCCAACAGTGAAATGTTTTTGAACACCAAACTTACATCATCTGTTAGTGAATAATTTTTGGCGTAAATAAGTTCAACCTCACGAATTTCATCATCACTTAAAATAAAATCCTGAACTCTGTCGGCAGGATTCAAAACTCCTGTCTTGCTGTGTTTAAACATCTTAAGGTTCTGTTCATTAGCAAAACCAACCCATGACTTGCTACCTGTAAACACTTCTATTAAGTTAGATACAAACTTTCTGAAGTCTTTAATCAGCCATGCACTTATTGGTAGAAGCAACAACAAAAAAACAGAAAACAATAAATCAAAAACTCTTTTACTTCGTAAGCTCTCCGGCTTAAAAAGTTGGTATGTTTTCTCAGCTATATATACATCACCGGCACTATTCTTCGAATTACTTCCTATCAGCGCTTCGCTACCTCCATTCAGAATTTTAAAATGTATGCCATTGCTACAACCTTCAATTTGAGCAATTATGTCTTTAAACCTAAAATCGAACGAACAAAAAACTACCTCATTTGCCTCTGATACAACTACAGTTTTTCCCAACTCGCTTAATTCAGCAACCAAAGTTGGTGGTTCTAAATATCCAACCTTACGCAGTATAGTTTCAGCACGTATTACTTCACTCTTTCCGGCAATCAAAAGTCTTACTTCTTCATCTCTTTCGATCCATAACGATTGAAATTTTATTAGGTTGTAAACTGATCGTGTAAGCAACATTTCGAACCCGGTCCACACTGCGCCAAGCAAAATAATAGCTCGCGAAAACCTCCAAGCATCCGGAAGAAACGCATACAACACGGCTATTACAACTGTACCCAAAACAATTCCTCTGAAAACACGACTAATACGAAACGGTTTATCGTATCCTCCGCTTAAAAATGTTGCTGACACCCAAATCAGTATATACAGGGGTACTACTACAAATAGAAACTCACTGGGATAAAAGTGTTTCGTGTATTTAATCATGTCCTCCCAATAAGTTTTTATAAAGTAAATTCCTGTAAAACTCAACAAAACATCTACCATGAACAAATAAGAAGAAGCAAAAACATTTGCCAGCAAGGTGAGCAAGCCCCGGAATACAATGGCAAAATTTATAAGCAGTGAAAACAAACCAGATTGGTTTCCCTGAAAATGTTTACGGGAAAATATGAGCATAGCACTGTAAAATACTTTCACATAATTCAAGCTTCCTTTCTTAGTACTTTCGCCTTTGTAGTGTATAATAGTGGTTCCGGCAAAGTAAAAGTTTTTGTATCCAGCCTTATTTATGCGATAGCTTAAATCAATGTCTTCGCCATACATAAAAAACGATTCATCTAAAAAGCCGATTTTGTCGAGCACATTTCTTCTCACAAACATGTATGCACCTGATAGCACCTCTACTTCGTGCGTTTCGTGTTGGTTTAAAAAACCGAGATGATAACGTCCAAAAGTTTTTGACTGGGGGAAAATTTTAGCAAGCCCAAATGTTTTGTAAAATGCAACAGATGGCGTAGGAAGTCCCCGTTTACTTTCGGGAAGAAACTGCCCTTTGCCGTCAAGCATACGCACACCTAAGGCCCCTGCATCGGAATGCGCATTCATAAAATCAATACACTTTACAAAAGTATCTTCAGCTACTACCGTATCGGGGTTAAGCAGCAACACATATTCTCCTGTTGATTTCTCGATTGCCTGGTTATTGGCCTTAGAAAATCCCACATTTGACAGATTTGCTATTACACTCACCTCCGGAAACTTAACCCGAAGCATCTCTACAGAACCATCTGATGAAGCATTGTCCACTACAAATACCTCTGCTTGCACTCCGTCACATGCCCGAGTAACTGCAACAAGGCATTGCTCCAGAAAATGGCGCACGTTGTAGTTAACTATAACAATGGAAAGTTTCATTTCAGTTGTAAAATAAAAATTGGATATGCACGGATGGTTTGCAATAACGCACTCCCCATCTAGTTATTGTTTTTGACCAAAACATTTTCGTAAGGTAACCGAGTGGCTATTGAACGTGCCAGCGTCATTTCATCGGCATACTCCAATTCGCCACCAAACGAAATACCACGTGCAATAGTTGAAATGGTAACCGGAAACTCTTTGAGTTTTTTGCTGATATAAAAAATAGTTGTGTCTCCTTCGATAGTCGGTGAAAGTGCCATGATAACCTCTTTTGTTTCGCCTGACTTTATGCGGTGGACTAGTGAATCAATGTTAAGTTTTTCGGGCCCTATGCCATCAATAGGTGAAATAACCCCGCCTAACACATGGTAAGTTCCTTTGTAGATATTAGTGTTTTCTATGGCAATCACATCGCGAATATTTTCTACCAAACATACCAACGAATGGTCACGGTGATTACTTCCGCAAATCTCGCACAGTTCATGATCAGAAACATTATTGCAAGTATTACAAAAGCGAATCTCGTTACGCATACGCACTATTGCATCTCCAAAATAATTTACCTTGTCTTGGTCCTGTTTCATCAGGTGGAGCACTAACCTGAGAGCTGTTTTTTCTCCAATGCCAGGCAGTTTGGTAAACTCTGCTACCGCATTTGCAATAAGTTTTGAGGAATATTTCATAGGCAGCCAAAGGTCTTAATTCTAGTGTAAATTTCACCATACTACCCGCTTACTTTTCACCTGACGGCTGTGGGCAGTTATTTGCGTTTTGTTTAAAATCACTTACTCTTAAAATTTAGTTTTCAATTCCTCGAAACTTCAAAATACAGGTTATTATCTGTTTTAGGTACTGTCAGTTATTACTAAAAAAGTAGCTGAGAATAAAAGTTACAATAGTTAGCTACTGTAAAGCACGGTCATCTCCAACACTTTACTTATCAGTGATTCGAAAAGAATTTTCCCGTCACTGTTAAACAACTCTTTTTCTGAAGCGCGCTCAGGGTGTGGCATCATTCCGAATACATTTTTACCTGCATTACAAATACCTGCTATATTATCTAACGATCCGTTCGGGTTACTTTCGTTGGTTATTTCGCCATCCACATCACAGTACTTAAATAGTATTTGGCCGTTAGTATAAAGTGTCTTCAGAGTTTCTTTATCGCAATAATACCTGCCTTCGCCATGTGCAATGGGAATTTTCAAAACTGCATCTTCATCAATCTTACAAGTAAGTAACGTTTTAAAGGTTTGTGGTTTCAAGAAAATGTTTCTGCACTCATACTTCATACTTTCATTGCGCAGCAGTGCCCCGGGCAGCAAGTGGCTTTCGCACAAAATCTGAAAACCATTACACACACCCAAAACCTTGCCACCGTTATTGGCAAAATGAATTACGCTTTCCATAACAGGTGAAAATCGGGCAATAGCCCCGGTGCGTAAATAGTCTCCATAACTAAATCCTCCGGGTAGAATTATACAATCGTCAGAGGTAAACTCGCTCAAGTCGGTTTCTTTATGCCAAATGTAACGGGCGTTACAACCCATAACATTTTTAACCACATGATACATGTCTTTATCGCAATTAGAACCGGGAAAAACAACCACTCCAAATTTCATTTTAAGTAAGGTTTATATGATTTGAAAATAAGGCAAAAACTGCATGCTCAACACCAGCAAAAGTAGAATTATATGAATTACTTCAACGATTACATTTCTCTTAATGTGAACAAAAATTACTGATAGAAAAATACTTAGTGGTAGCCCCAGGAAAATAAAATGGGTGAGTTCAACCCTGGAAGCCAGCAAGACAGAAGCAAGCACAACTAGCACAAACACAGCCAATACATTTATAAACTTTCGAACCTGAATAAGCGAAGCGTAGAGTGCCCCCGGCAAAAAAATCAAACAACTTAATAGTATAACACCCAATGTACTTAACAATACTTTCCTCGCAATATTAAAGTCAGGCATATTCATCCAGTCAAGATCGGTTCTGTTCAATATATCACTCATCATTTGCCCTTGAATATCAGACCAGAAATAGCAGGTGAAGGTTAAAAATAGTGGCGCTGAAAACCCGACAGCTACTGCCACCCACTCGCGCAACAAAAACGGGCGAACAGTAGCCATACCGAAATAAGCAAACACAATAAACAATACAGAAGGGAAATAAAAGAGAGCGGCCACAGAAACTAAAAACCCAACATCAAATACATCGCCATACGACTTTTCTTTTCTAACAAGTGAAAATATTTTACCAGAGCAAAGTATGAGAAACGTAAGAGAGCATTGCGCTGCTGAAAGATAAAGGCTCTCTAAAAAAAATGATGAAACTACAAGAAACAGTGCTCCTGCAACATAACTTTTACGTGGCAGAATTTTGTTATTGTTTACAATGTTATTGACTAACAGTGCCTGAGCAAAACTTAATACCCCAGAGCCAATAATACTAATTGCAGCCACCGCACCCCCTGAACTTTGTAGTAACACAAACAGAAAACTGCTTAATGGTTCAGTGTGCTCAGGAGTTGTAACTACGCTGATGCCTGCCACAAAAAAATAAATGCGAAATAAAACGACATAAAGCAGGTAAAGAACAACTACAAGCGGGTTATTTGATTTGAAAAAGGAGAGCAAAGCAATAGTTATTTTTTATCAATACGATAATTTCAGAATTTGCATTACCCCACTTTTATAACTGGGAATCACCGCTTCAGTCGGTGAAATTTGCTTGCCCATTTTAGGCATCAGTAGCAGGTCCTTTTCTTCCTGACTTAAAATAACTCTTCTGTTACTACTACCGGTGCTCGTAAGTGTATACTCGTTTAGCACACCCGACCAACTGGCCTCATCTAAATAAACAAAGTGCAACTGATCTTTCTCGTTCACAACTAAAAATGAGGAATATGCTCCGTTATCGTCTTCACTAACTTGCTTTTTGCGCATGGTTGCATTCCACTCTACTTCGCCTTTCGGATTAAACGAAAAAGCTATGATATCATTAAACTGAAAAATATCGGAAGTGCGAAAACTATTATAGCCGGGTTGTATGCCAATAGGAACTGCTTGCTCTCGTGAATCTTTAATAAATGATTCAGCAATGACCAAGGCTCCTCCATCGTTTCTCAAAATAGCTTTACGGATATTAAATGTGTAAAGCGAAGTGTTGGTAACGTTCTCTCTTCCCGTAAGATCTGACACAAAGTTTTTGGAAAACGAGCTATACACCACATGTAAAGCTGTGCCATTAGCCGGGTCGAAACTGGCAAACAGAAATCCGCTAGCCGCATCCTCTCCAGGCTTTAACTTATCATCATAAAATGCGCTCATTATCAGGTTACCATTTTTATTATCAACTTCGAACCAGGGTTCTCCAAACAACTGTTTATCTGTGTTTATGCTGTAGCTAGAAAAATCTCCTTTGTTACTAAGCCGCAATACATCATACTGGCTGAAATTTTTCTTATTGTCCGGCTTTAACATCATTAACGCATTACCCTGATTATCTACTAGTGTTTTTGATCCTTCCAACTCACTTTCGCTTCTACCGACCGGCACCAATTGATTGTACTGCGTTTTTAGACCTCTGTCAACACAAATAAATTTGATGAGATCTACTTTTTGAAACGAAAAAAAGGGATAATAGATAAGCAAGGAAGACTGGTCGGCAGAAGACTTAAACCTAAGATTTGATGCTACAAGTTCCTTTCTGTCAAGAATGGAATCAATTAATATGGGTTCACCTATTTCCATAAACTTGCTATTTACCGGCTGAGCATATAGCACTGAATACTTTCTGTCTTGTTGCAGAAAAAAAATTACGGCTCCGGTTTTATTAAGCATTACATGCTGTAGCAATCCGTCTTTATTCTTAAATGAAATAGTTTTAGAGGTAACTAATCTCAGCTCACTGTCATACACATGTATAACATCTTCTGTGCCATATAACCGAACTACTGTGCCATCGTTGTTTTTGCCTATTACTTTAAACTTATTGGTTTTAGCCGAAAGCTTTATTGGGTTAGATAGTTCCGCTTTAGGTTGCGACATAAGCACATAGCTACTCATCAGTAAAAAAAGGCTGAAAGCGGTTTTCATTTTGCCAAACCTACACTTTATCTACTAACCACAAATACACCAACTAGATAGTTTTTTGTATCATAGCTAAACATAAACACCTTACACATGCAAAGAAATTTACTCTTACTAATTACTTTTTGGGTTTCAATACAAGCCCTATCGGCACAAAAAGGATTTTCGTTACGGGTAGCGGGCGGTTATGGCTGGCCCGGCTTTTTAAACAACGAAGAACTTGCCGGCCCTAAGGTTGACCCTTATACCCCTTACGATGATGCCCTCGTTCCATTTGCCAATATTACTCGCGCAAATCACGATTCTGTTCGCTCTTACGAAACAGTACACGGCTCTTATGGCAAGGGCTTGAACTTTACTCTTGGGCTTGGTTACAACATTAACAACTACTTAAATGTAGAAATGGGGGTGTCGTTTTTAAAGAGTGCTACAGTTTCCTGCAAGCAAGACTACCAGTTGGTTATTATTCCCACACCCGGTTCTCCACCCGCATACGTGCCCGGCTTTGGCTTAGAAGCAACCCTAAAAACAAATGCATTCGCAATTTCACTTACCCCTTCTATTACTGTAAAAGGCGCCAAACCGGGTTGGAAAGTTTACCCTTACGCACGCGCAGGTGTTACGCTGCCTGTTTACGGAGCCCTTACTCATACAGTTGATATTCATGTAGCAGATACTGCAGGAAATGGCCCCGGCACTGGATTAGCGAATGTGCTAAATGGAGAACCATACTTTTTAGGAACTAATACTCACGTTAAACTAAAAACAGAAGGTACTGTTTCTGTAGGTTTTAATGGTGCAGTAGGCATCATGTATCAGCCATTATCTTTTATGAGCATTTTTGCTGAAGTAAACGGACAATACCTGCGTACACGTGCTAAAAGTACAGAAGTAGAAGAATGGCTGGCAGATGGTGTTGACAAGGTTGAAGAGCGTGGCAAGTATAGAACCGAGTTTTTGTTTCGCGATAAACTAACTCATGAATCTAACAATGGAGCTTACCGACCTGATGATGGAGACCCAACTACTAAAAATTATGATCCAGATAAACCGAAAGAAGATTTAAGACCTTCAGGACCGTTTAGCTATTTAGGATTTAACGTAGGCGTGGCCTTTACACTCAGCAAAGAAACACTCAAGAAAAACGAAAAGAAAGCAAAGAAGTAACAGCAGCTGATTTAGCATAGCTCTAAACGAAACGAGCCCGTGCAAAAAGCACAGGCTCGTTTCGTTTAGATACTATGTTACCACTATTTGCTAACAATAAATTTAATTGTCTGAACCGGTTTTCCGTTTTCGCGTAGAGTTACAAAATAAATACCGTTGCTGTAATCGGCAGTATTTATCTGTGTTTTGTAGCTTCCTTCAGTAAGTGTTGCGGCAGCAAATGTCGTAACGCTTTGCCCTACAATATTTGTAACATCAATACTAAAGTTCGTTTCGCGGCCAATTGCATATTCAACAGAAACAAAATTTTGTGCCGGGTTTGGATACAAACGAATTGCATTTATAGAAGGGGCTATCTGAGCTATAGCAGAAGGTTGATTAACGCCTGTTGAATCGGCATCGTTTAAACCAAACTCAATAGCGTTCATAATTTCCCGGTCATACTTATCAGCAGCATTAAAGTGCTGCACAAGTGCAATTAGTTTAATGCGTTGGTCGTTCCAACCTGCAGGAAGAGTATAGGTGTACTGTTTGGTATATGCAACTCCGTCTGCTGTAGTGGTAGGAATAGTGCCAGTAGTACCCCATGCGCCACCAAACATATAACGCGCAACATGGCGGTGTTTGTAGCCTACAATAGTACTGCCGGCTCCAAACCATTCGTTTTTAAATGTAACAGACCCTGAAACTGCGGCAGTATTAGCCACACTGAGCGTAACGGTGTTTCCAACTATGTGTGTTACTACTGCTCCTGTGCCTATACCTGTTCCGGAAACTCTCATTCTAGGCTCTAAATCGGTATTGTTGTTTACAGTAATGGTGTATGCCCCTGCTGTGCCATTTCCGGTTTTGCTAGACTGATCAGTATTGTATGCATTCACCTGATTGTATCCGCTACCGGTGCCAGATACACTGTCTTCTACAATGTAACAGTTTACTCTAAATCCTTCATTTATAACGCCATAAAATGTAGCCGTTACATCAACGTTAAGTTCACGAGTACCACTGTTGTAGGTGCTGCTTCCGGCAACTGACACAGGCGTAATTTCGTCTCTACGGGCTTGTGCGTACGGCTCCCAGCGATCGTATGGAAAATTATAAAGACCTACATTGTTGCCTTCTTCCGCTTCATAATATACTCTGTCAATCATTAATGCCGGAGCTGACGTAGTATAATTAGAAGCAAGTGTAGAGTGGTCGGCAGTTGTCATAGCATCGGTACCAAAACCAGAGTGGATGCCAACAGCGTGAACACGTTCGTTGTTCTCTAGTATATATTCAACACGTGTAGAACCACCCGGACAATACTGACAAGGTGCAGTTGTAAATTCTTCTAGCAAAACATTTTTTATCGGGAAAGCAGATAACACCACTGATGTGGCAGTTCCTGTATTATTTCCAGATACAGCATCAGATCCACCATTGGGGCTAACTGCCGTAACTGTTACATCATACGTTTGTACTGTATTGAAACTTGCCGGTGTGCTAAAAGAAAAGTTTTGAGTTTGAAATGGATCAATCAGCCAGCCGTTAAAGGTTTGTGAAACAGGAGTTCCTCCGTTTATACTGTAACTTAACTGCACGCTGGTAATAGGTGTGCTACCCATATTTTGAACAGTGCCTGATATAGTTTGCGAAGAAGTACCAATGTACTTCGGCAAATCAACTGCTACCACCGCAGCATCTAGCACTGGAGGCTCTATCACTTTAATATCATCTATTGCCCAGTAACCATCCCAGTTTCCTGTAAAGTTAAAACGGATTAACACAGACGCCTGACCTGCTGCAAAAGAGCTAATATCTACTGTTACCAGCTCGGGGTTATCTGTATTGGTGCTAATGGTATATACTTCGTTCCAATTAGAGCCATTGTTACTTACTTCTATTTTACCCTGGCTGTTCGTATTGGGGTCAAAATACGTGTTGAACGATTGGTTAAACTGAAGAAAAACTTTTGTATTCGCCACGCAGTTTACCGGCTCCATGGTAAGTGTTGCATTTTCAACCAAATTATCATTGTTCTGCGCGTCACTTAACAACCACATAAATCCTGTAGCAGCGGTGGGGCCGGCAAAAGCCGAATTTGTACTTCTTTTCCAAATGCCGGCAGTTGGATTATTTCCGGTGTTATCTACGTTTGTCCATCCGGCTGGCAAACTGGCACTTGTAAAGTCATAAGTGTAAACTGTTGTTTGAGCCAGGGTTCCGGTGATTATACCGAGTAGTATGGCTACTGTAAGCGTAAAGTTTTTCATGTTTAAATTAATTAGTGGAAATGTTGTCTTATTAAGCGGCAATGAAAGTAGTATTTTTTAAAAAACTGCCAACCCATTTGATAGTGTCAATCAGATTGACATTTTTACTTTTGCAGTTAAATTAACACTACAAAAACAAAAATGAAAAAACTCTTTTCGCTACTTTCAATTACTGTGTTTGCTGTGACATTGTATGCTCAGCCCATAATTTGCACCCCTAATGATTCGGCCGTTGTCAACGGAAATGTTGTTGATGAGTTTGATCCGTTTGATGTGCATATTCATATTGTTAATAATACCGGAGCTGCAACCACATTTATGTGGGGCATGACGTCACACATTGCTCCATCGCCAGCTTGGGAGTTTAAACTTTGCGACAACAACAACTGTTACGACCTGTTGTTAAGTACTTCGTATTATGAATCTCTGCAGGTTGCGGCTGGCGATACAATGGATATGAAGTTTCAGTTTTCGCCACATTTAGTTCCAGGAACAGGAGTGGCCAATGTGGTAATTTACGCTACTGATGACAGTGCTAACACATCAACCCAATTATACTATCAGGCAAACCTTACAACCTCTAACCCTAATAGTGTGGTAAGTATCAACAAGAATTCTTTAAAAATATTCCCCAACCCTGTGGTAAACAGTTTTGTTGTTTCCGGACTGGAAAATAGCGGCAACTATTCATTTGAAGTGTACGATTTAAAAGGTGCCTTAGTGGCTAGCGAAGTTAAAAGCGCAACACATACTCAAATAGAAATTTCAATAAGCAATCTGCCTTCCGGTGATTATTTGCTAAAAGCTATTGACAACAATGGAAATATTGCCGGCACTTCACGGCTTACAAAAATGTAGTTTCAGCCTACAATAGGCACAAAAAAAACCGCCTCGAAAATTGAAGGCGGTTTTTTTTATGCCAAATACTTCACTGTTACAAAACCTTATTTCTTTGTTTTACTCATAGAACACTTTCCTGTAATGGTAATATTGAACCGCTTGAAAGAAAAACAACTATTGGCAATAGGATTTGCGGTCTTATTGATAACTGCATTTTTCTCCAAAGGGTATCACCATTTCGATGAGCACTTTCAGATACTTGAGTTTGCCTCACTAAAATTGGGCATGTCCAACGCTGCCAATATGCCGTGGGAATACAATACCCAAATGCGCTCGGCTGTTCAACCCGCCTTTGTTGTGGGGCTGTATAGTTTGCTCGAGTTTGTTGGAATAGAAAACCCATTTATAATTTCTACTCTTCTTAGGCTGGTTTCTGTTACTTTTTCATTCGGAATTACCTTGTTGATGATAAACATTTTTCGAAACGAGGTTAGTGAAGAATTCTTTGGTAACTGGTTTTTGCCTCTCAGTTTATTTCTTTGGTTTAGTGCCTATAATTCAGCCAGGTTTTCCTCCGAAAACTGGTCAGCTTTATTTTTCATGGCAGGCTTTTGTCTTGCTTTTTATTTTCCAAACCGGTTTTCGAGGTTTTTACTCATAGGCATTTTACTTGGCACATCTTTTCTACTTCGGTTCCAATCCGGTTTTTTGATTTTAGGGTTTTTAGTTTGGTTGCTCTTTATTAAAAAAGAAAAGCTGTTTGGATTACTCCTTTGTAACGTTGGAGTACTTCTATCAATAGCCTTAGGAGTTTTAGCAGATAAATGGCTCTACGGTGATTGGGTACTCAGTTGTTGGAATTACTTCAATCAAAATATTTTACTGGGCAAAGCAGCTGGATTTGGCACTGAACCCTGGTGGTGGTATTTAAAGGAAGTTTTTTTGCAAGGCATTCCACCTTTCAGTTTGCTGTATCTGGCAGGTACGCTCTTTTTCTTAATAAAAAAACCCAAGCATCCGTTTACTTTTATTCTCGTACCATTTTTATTGGTTCACCTGGTAGTTGCTCATAAAGAAATCAGATTTCTGTTTCCTGTAATTTACTTTTTACCATTTATACTTTCAACGGCCTTAGAGAAAAGTGAGATAAGCCGAAAATTGCCTGGCTGGTCAGTGTTTCAAAAAGGATTTTGGCTTGTCAATTTTATCTTATTGGCAATAGTGATGTTTCGTCCGGCCGATAATACAATTGGGCTCTATGAAGCCATCTATACTAAATATTCACAACGAGCTACACTATACTACACTGATAAAAACCCTTACTTGCGCGTGTTAGATGTAAAATGGTATAAGCGAACAAATCTTGAAATCATAAAGATTAACTCAGTGCAAGAACTGCCTGAAAAAACCAAAGGCATTTCGTTGTTTGTAACTGAAAATGTAAATGACGCAAACCAAATAACACAACCACACCAGCTTATTTATTCTGGACTACCCGAATGGATAAAATATTTTAACTACAATGGCTGGATAGATCGAACCCGTTTTTGGTATGTGTATGAATTAAACACGCGGTAAAAAATTTTCAGCCAGCATACATCGGGCGCTTCCTCCTCCTATTTTCTCTATTACCGTTAACGGAACAGTTAGAATTGAGGCGTTGTGTTCGATAGTGGAGATCTGTTCCCTGCCTAAACTGTTGTATGATCTCTCGCTCATCACCATTATCTTTTGCTCTTTATGATTTTGAAGCATTAGCATATTACCGGCAAAATTGGTTAGCTGATGGTAGTTTAGGTAAACTACTTGCTTGCCCGTTTGCGCTATTTTTCGTTTAAACGAACTCTTTTCTATTGTTACTGCATCTTGGCACACTACTATCAACCCATCACTTACACTCAAAACCACATTTGTATGGTAAATGTCTATTCCCTTGCTATCTGTAGCTCTAAAAGTAACCGGTTCATAACTCAATTCTTCTGATATAGCCTTCAGCAATTCAAGAGATGTACGTGGAGAAATGTTGGCATAAACTCTTCTGTTGCTATGATCAAACACCATGCTTCCGGTACCTTCTAAAAATTTGTGTTGTTCTTCAAAGTGCGTGAAGTCAATTATCTGTTTTATTAAAAACCTTGTACGTAATCGTTCAATAATATCTGTGCGTCTTTCCGCTCTTCTGGCCGGTGAGTACATAGGGTAAAGAATAACTGTTCCATCTGCATGTGTGCTAAACCAGTTGTTCGGAAAAACAGCATCCGGCTTTATGGGTGTTACTGTGTCGTTAAAAACAATAACATCAACTCCACAACCGGTAAGTTTATCTGCCAGCCCATCAAATTCGCGCAAGGCTTCGGTCTGAATTTTTGAGGATGGCAAATCGGACAAACTTTGAAACGAATTAGTTGTAGCAGTTTCGGCATTAAAGCCAAAAGCTGTTGGCCGAATCATTATTACTGAGTTGGCTATCATGGTTTCTTCTTATAAAGGTCGAACGTTTTTCCTGCAAACACATTTTCTGCGTTAGTAACTGCTGTGCCGGGCTTAGCAAAAAAATACTTTGTTACTACCCCTTCGTCAGGCATACAAATTTTTTGCCCATAGAACCTGTATAAATATCCGCGCATAGACCATTCATGAAAAAAGCTGTAGTCTGCATTCAATAATTTTTCTCCGTTTGTAATTGGGCAAATAGCTTCCATGTCTTTCAACAGCAGCTCATCGCGCACATAACTGCCACTGTTGTTAAGTGAAATGAGACCGGCTGTGGATATAAGAAAAACGAGAACTACTTTCAGGTAAGAGGAAAATTTCCCACTTACTGCCTTTTCAGTTTTGTTCAGCAACCAGTTTGCAAACGGATAAACCATCACAGCAACCCCAAAAGCAAACATGGGCAGCGAAGGCAATAGATAATAATGGTGTTGCCTTCCGCTGAAAGCAATGGGAACTGATGCAGAAAGCCCAATAGCAATAAAAATAATTGCATCCATTGGCACCCTCACAGCCATATTTTTCTTTTTAAAAACAAGAAACCCTGTTGCACTTACCAAAAGCAATGGCAGTATTCCTCTGAGTAACTCATAAAAAATAATAAAGTGGTTGCTACCCGTTTGCACTCTCTCTTTGAGCACCGGAAATAACTGCAGTTGCAAATAATTTTCTAAAAAATTGCAGGCGGATGGTGAAGAAAAAACTGTATAAAAACTTATAATAAATGATCCAAACTGAAAAAGAAAATAGATGATAAGTTGTACAGGGTTTCTTTTTTTATCAAGAATAAAGAAAAGCGGCACCGTTAACGGAAACAAACCTACAGGGCCTTTGGTGATGGTAGCAAGAACAATGATAGCCCCACCGGCAATTGCCATCAACACCATGTACTTGCCCTTACGCAGCCAAATAACAAACGCAAGAACTGCTCCTGTGGTAAATACACTCATGGTGTTTTCCATCAAATTATTAGAGTAACACCAGCTGGTAATTGGAGAGAACAAAAAAAGCAAACAAGGCAACCAGTAATTCACTCTCAATGCGCTGTTGTTATGAAAATAGCTGCGCCACAAGCAGACCAACAACAACATTTGTATTACACCTGTAAAAAGAGAATAAACTCTTTCCACCCAATAAGCATTTCCAAATACCTCAAACCAATAAGACAGCAAAAGTGAACTGAATTGGGGGTTATCCCAATAGGCAGGTTGTGAGTGGTAAATGGTTTGCTGTGCCCACAATGAACCAATGCCGTTTTTAATATTAAGAGCAAAAAAGGCATTATAAACCCCATCCATAAACATGCCTTTGGCAAACAAATTTGGCAGCCAAAGCCATGATGCAAGTGCGGCAACCACTAATAACGGCAACGGTAGTTTTTTCAAAACAGTGCAGAGATACACCGACCAAGCGGTATTTGCAACTCTTTTATAGCTTCGACCCATGAAAATTTTAGAATACTTCGAAAAAGCATGGATAGCAGCAGCAATAACATCGCTGTTAGTTGCAGTTTATAATCTGGTTACGCTTCAACAAGTTACAAGCGGGGTATATTTTCCGTTCTTATGTGCTATGTTTTGCCTTTTAATTTGGATGAACATTCGCGGGCAGCGCAGGTTTCGCGAAAAAATGTTGAACGAAAAAGAAGATCCAAACAAAAAGCCGAACGGTCAATAAGTTTTACTCAGCAAACAACAAACTACTATCGCCATAACTCAAAAATCGAAATTCATTTTCGAGTGCATAGCGGTAAATTTCTCTCCACTGCTCCCCAACTACTGCTGCCACCAAAAGCAGCAACGTAGAATTAGGCTGATGAAAATTTGTAACCAGCGCTCGGGTCAGTTTTAACTTATACGAAGGGGCAATTAAGATTTGAGTTTGGGCAATTAGTTTATACAGCTGGTTTTTTTGCATCCATTTTATCAATGCAGCAAGTGCATCAGTTACCGAAATTTCTTCACCAACTTCATAAATATCCCATTGTCTAACTTCTAACTCATTTAGACTGGCTTCATGATTTTTGAACGCTTTAACCCCCATCCAATACAGCGTTTCAATAGTTCGCAACGAAGTAGTGCCTACCGCAACAATGGTTTGTTTTGTTTCTACTCCATGCAGAAGTGCTTCGATAAATCGCAAATTTGTTTCGAACCACTCGGCATGCATAGTATGTTCGCCTATAGTTTTTGTTTTTACCGGTTTAAACGTACCGGCACCTACATGCAACGTAACTTCAGCAACTGATACATTTTGTTTATCCAGATTACTAAAAACAACCGGAGTAAAATGTAACCCTGCTGTAGGTGCGGCCACTGAACCATCAGTTTTGGCGTACAAGGTTTGATAATTGGCCGTGTCTGTAGAATCGCTTTTCCGCTTAAGGTACGGAGGTATGGGTATATTGCCCAAATTAGAAAGCAGCTCGGCAAAAGTTAACTTTTCCGGTAGCCAGGTAAACTCAACAACAAACACATCTGCATTTCTGCAAATAATTTCTGCATTCAGCAGAAAAACATCATGCTTCAGAGTGAGCATCTTTTCTTTCCACTTTGCAACTCTGCCAACCAAACACTGCCACCGAACTTTGCCTTGTTGTTGCATAGCGCTGTATGGTTCACTACCGGTTTCCGGCTCTAAACAAAATACTTCTACAGTAGCTCCCGCGCAAGTAGTAAACAGTAATCTTGCTTGAATTACTCTCGTATTGTTGAAAACCATCAGTGATCCATTTGGAACAAAATCATGCAAATGCAGAAAACTACTCTGCGCTATAGAATTACCTTTCCATACCAGCAACTTACTTTCATGGCGAACTGCCAAAGGATACTTGGCAATTCTTTCTTCAGGTAATGCGTAGGTATAATCACTTATATGAAGTTCTCCAGCGTGCACAGCGCAAATAAGAATTAGTTTGGTGAATAAAGAACAACACAAGCGAATTCTTTGTTACCACAAAAGCAGTATCAATTATTTTACTTTTACGTTAAACAGAAAAAAGATTTTACATGTACCAAAAATTGTTTGTGTATTTAATAGCGGCCTGTTTAATGAGTGCAATGCCTTCATGCAACAGCAATAAAATTGCTTGCCCTACTTATGCCGATAGTTTCCCTGACAAAAAGGCTAAAAAAGGGAAACAACAACCGCAAATACCTAAAGCCAGTAAACCTAAAAGTGGTATATTACCACCCAATGCCAAACCGAGAAGAAAAGCTGATTAGCTTGAAACTTATACAAACAGAAATGTTCCCCAAATTACGAGAAACATTTCTGTTTATTTTTTTCTCATCCATCGTCTGTAAACAAACACAAAAACAATAACCCAGATGATTACAAAAGGCCAAACTCTTACAATACCAATTGCGAAATCAACCAAACTGCGCCAGCCTCGCACAAATGCTTCTTTCAGGTTACTAACAAACCCTATTTCGGGCTCTGGTGTGTAATCCAGTTTTTGGTAAATTGTAAGAATTATGGTGCTGTAACTCACCTGATCATTCAATAATTTCAATCTGCCTTCGGTAGCTTCAATCTCTTCACGAATTAATCGCAACTTCTCTTCTACTTCGAGTATATCGCCAACTTTGTTGGCTTGCTTTAGTATAGCAGTGTATCGCGCTTCCACATCTTGCTTGGTTTTAAGTCGTGCTTCAGCATCTACAAACTCGGCTGTAACATCTTCTGCTGTAACATTTTTGTAGTTCGTATAAACCGACTCTTTCATTACTTCGTTCAGCAGGGTTTCAAATTTTTCAGCAGGAACTCGTATAGTCATACTATAGTCAACCCGGTAGCTGCTGTTTGTTTTATTATCGTTACCAAAATACGCCTGATACTGTTTTAATAATGCTTCAATACGCATGTGGCTGAACTCTATATCCTTTACCTGAAACTCTGCCGAAGCGTTTTTAATAATTTGTGCGGGTAATTTTTCTATTACTCGCCTTGGTTCGGTAGCTGGTCTTCCGTCCGTCACACTTTTCTTTTCGGCAAGCGCACCCATGCTATTATCTCTGAACGACTCCTCTCCCATTGCCATGGTATTGGTTTCAGCAGACCTTAATTGGTCAAAATAACTTTCTGAGTTGTGGCACGCAACCAAAGTTAAAGCAACAGTTAACAGAAAAAGCATACGTTTCATAAATGTTTGTTTAGATAAAAGATGTAATAAATCGTGTTTTCCATAAATTATCTACTCTGTGATGGCAATTTTTATTTTTAGTCCGAAATGATTTTTGATCAAACGTTCCGGAATCTGAACCGCACCCGCGAAATTCTCGGCATACTTATCAAATACGGCTTCGAAGATTTTATTGCCAATTCTACTTTGCGGAATTTGGTTACTGAAAGTATGCGAATAAAATGGCTTCGCGATGAAAAGCCGGTAATGGAGTACACGCGTTTTGAACGTGTACGAATGGCAGCCGAAGAGTTAGGCCCCACATTTATTAAGTTAGCACAGATACTGAGCAACCGCCCCGACATTATTCCTGAAGGGCTGGTTAAAGAATTTGAAAAACTGCAAGACCGGGTTTCGCCTGTACCATTTACACAGGCAAAAATTATCATAGAAGCTGAAACAGGTAAAAAATTAGAAGATCTGTTTGAAGAATTTGATCAAACCCCATTGGCTTCGGCATCAATCGGTCAGGTGTATAAAGCCAAAATGCGCACCGGTGAAGAAGTTGTTGTAAAGGTGCAACGCCCAAATGTGGCAGATATTATCGAACAAGATCTGAGCATAATTAAAGAAGCGGTTCGAAGAATGGATCGCTACATGAAAAAGCAAGGAGTGCTTAACGGTGAAGAGGTAGTACGTGTTTTCGAGAGAGCAATTACCAAAGAATTAGACTATCAAAACGAAGCCCGCAATATTGAACGGTTCCGCACAACTTATAAGCATCGCACAGATTTTTATGTGCCGAAAGCTTATAGGGAATACTCTTCGAACAGGGTTTTAATAATGGAGTTTGTAAAGGGATGTAAGATTACAGACATAGACCAACTGCGCGAATGGAATATCAGCCCCGCGCGCATAGTAGAAAAAGGAATGGACATTTACTTGTCACAGATTTTTGAATACGGTTATTTTCATGGCGACCCGCACCCGGGCAATGTATTGGTAAACCCTGAGGGCAGAATAATACTTCTCGACTTTGGAATGGTAGGGCAGTTAATGAAGAAAGACAAATATGCCTTTGCCGGAATTTTTATTGCCATGAGTCGTTTTGATGCCCGCGAAATGGCCAATCAGTTAAAGAAGTTATCCGTAGAAGACAACATTACTGACATGCGTCAGTTCGTGTACGACCTGAACGATTTAATAGAAGACTACGCACATTTAGACGTGAGCGAAAGCTCTATTCAGGATGTAATACAGAGGTTACAAAAAATAATGTATGACTACCACATTACAGTGCCCGGTGGTGTGTTTTTAATTTTTCGCGCTTTTGCCATTTTAGAAGGTATTGGCAAAAAACTACATCCAAATTTTAAAACATACGAGTTTATTCGCCCTTACGGGCAAAAACTTTTAACCGACCAGCTAAAACCAGAAAATTTAGCAGCCGAGGCTCAGCAACGCTTCAGCAACCTCACTGGTTTTTTAAATAGTTTTCCTGTAGAACTGCGTGGTATTATGCAGCAAATTTCAAAAGGCAAACTGCACAGTGAAATTGAGTTACAGGGCTACGGTTATGCTCTAAAAAAGTGGGACAGCATAAGTACGCGCCAATCTTTAGTAAACATAATCTGTGCTTTAATGATTGGTTCATCCATAGCGCTGCTCGGAAACTACCCTGAAGAAATGAAGTTTGTTTACGGAATAAATAAATGGAGCTTTATGGGCTATTGCATAGCCGGTGGTTTGTTTGTAATATGGCTCTACGCTATTTTACGAAGAAAGGTGTACAAGTAGTCAAAGTAACACCGAAGTTGTTTTTCGTTTCACAACAAAACTTTATTTCGCGGTTCATTAAATACATCTGTAATGCCGCTCAAAACAATTGACCAGTTAAATTTTTCGGGAAAGCGAGCCATAATTCGTGTTGATTTCAACATTCCTCTTGACAAACAACACAATATTACTGACGATAGCCGCATACGTGGGGCGGTACCAACTATTAAAAAAATTCTGAGCGATGGCGGTAGTGTGGTTTTGATGAGCCACTTGGGTAGGCCACTAAAAAAACTGAAAGAGGACGGCACCGTTGATTTTGCAAAACACACCTTAAAACATGCGGTAGCCAGAACATCAGATCTTTTGGGAGTTGATGTAAAATTTGTGAGTGATTGTGTGAGTGAAGAAGCATTCTCAATTTCCGCTTCATTAAATGCCGGTGAAGTGTTGCTGTTAGAAAACCTTCGCTTTTACAAAGAAGAAGAAAAAGGCGATGCAGCATTTGCCGAAAAACTTTCGAAACATGGCCATGTGTTCGTGAACGATGCATTTGGTACAGCACACCGCGCTCACGCTTCAACTACTATTGTTGCCAATTACTTTTCAGACAACAACAAAATGTTTGGATACCTGATGGCAAACGAAGTAGCAAGCGCAGAGAAGGTTTTAAAATCAGGAGAAAAGCCTTTTACGGCCATACTGGGAGGGGCAAAAGTGTCTGACAAAATTCTGATTATTGAAAATTTGTTGGATAAAGCCAACAATATTTTAATTGGCGGAGGCATGGCTTATACTTTCTTTAAAGCACAAGGCGGTAAGATCGGCTCATCGCTTTGCGAAGACGATAAACTTGACTTGGCTCTAACATTAATTGAAAAAGCTAAAGCAAAAAATGTAAACCTGCTTTTACCAATAGATAGTGTTATAGCAGACAAGTTCGATGCCAACGCAAACACTTCCACTTCTAACAGCAATCAAGTTCCTGAAGGTTGGATAGGTCTCGACATAGCTAATAACGCCATCTATGATTTTTCGCAGGTTATACTATCAAGCAGAACCATTTTGTGGAATGGCCCTATGGGGGTTTTTGAAATGGAAAAATTTCAGTCAGGCACAAAAGCAATTGCAGAAACAGTAGCGGAAGCAACTGCCAAAGGAGCTTTTAGTTTGGTTGGCGGTGGCGATAGCGTGGCGGCAGTTAATAAATTCAATCTTACCGACAAAGTAAGTTATGTATCTACCGGTGGTGGTGCTATGCTAGAGTATTTTGAGGGTAAAGAACTACCCGGCATTAAGGCAATTACCGGCTAGGAATACGTTTCTCGCAAAATACGCATTATAGGTGTTCACTTTTTTGAGTTCACAACTTTTTGTGCCTCTAAAAAACTTTTCGTATAGTTCTAAGAGGGAACCTTGCATTTAGGGCATACCCACTGTCATGGTAAACAATAGTCGCATACTATACAACCCCATCTACCCACTGTGCGGCTAATTTTTATTTTCGTCCGGTTAAAAAATAAACCCAACAATGAAAAACATTTTACATGTAGGTTTCGCCATTTTATGTATTCTGTCAACTTATACAGGCTCAGCCCAATCCGGCTGCCCTGACATAAATGCAGGTAGTAATGTTACTTTGCCATGCGGCACTAATTGCGCTAACCTTACAGCCACCTATTTCGAAACCGGCAGTGCAGCTACTTACACCGTAAATTCTATTGCTTTTAATCCATTTCCTTTTAACCAGGGCACTTCAATACTCGTGAATCAAGACGATGTTTGGTCTACCGTAATAGACCTACCATTTACATTTTGTTTTTTTGATCAACAATACACTCAACTTTTAGTTGGCGCCAATGGGTTGGTTTCGTTTGATGTATCTCAAGCGAATAACTTTTGCGCCTGGGATTTAAGCCAGCTAGGCGCATTGCCTGTAAACGACCAGTATTGCAACAACTCTATCATGGGGCCATATCATGACATTGACCCTTCTTTAGGTGGTAGCTTGAGATATCAAATTACTGGTGCATACCCCTGCAGAACATTTATTGTTTCTTACGATGCCATACCGATGTACAACAGCGATGTTAGTTCATCCAACTGTTCGCAAACAAGAGAAGCATCGCATCAGATTGTTTTGTACGAAACCACAAACGCAATTGAAATTTACATTAAAGACAAAGACGCATGCACTGATTGGAACAGTGGTTTAGCTATTGAAGGAATACAGAACGCAAATGGAACTGTGGCTTACACCGTTCCCGGCAGAAACAATTCTGTATGGAATGCAACTAATGACGCGTGGCGGTTTACTCCAAGCGGAACTTCTATTGTAAGCGTTGAATGGTTGAGTGGAGGTTCACAAGTGGGTACGGGAGCCACTTATCAGGCATGTGTTAACCAACCAACGGAGTATGTGGCTCAAGCTACATACATACCTTGTTCTGGTGGTACACCTATAGTAGTAACCGATACAATTACCGTGTCACCGGGAGGAAGCCTTAATGCAGGCATTGACTCATCTAAGCAAATCAGCTGCGTAGGAAATGATGGCGCAGTTTATGCCCACGTAACTGGTGGGGTTGCTCCCGTAACTTATGGTTGGAGCGATGGAAACATGAACCTAACCCGCACAGGTCTTGCGGCAGGCACTTACATTTTTACCGCATCTGACGCATCGGGTTGTGTTGTAAACGATACCGTGATTTTAACATCACCAGTGCCTTTAGTAGTAAATGTTGCTGATGTAACTCAATCTACATGCACAGGCGGCACTTCGGGCACTTTAGTTGCAGCAGTAAGCGGTGGAGCTTATCCTTATAATTTTTCATGGAACTCAACACCAGCGCAAATTGATTCGATTTTAGATGGTGTTGCAGCCGGAACATATATCGTTACAGTTACCGATAATGGAGGATGCACTGCCAGCGATGCAGGGACACTTACTATACAAAACACTGGAGGTATAACTGTAAATCCGGCAACCATTACCAATGTAACATGCAATAGTTACGAGGACGGATCTATCACTGTAAATGCCACCAGCACAGCAACACTGACTTATATGTGGAGTAACAGCGAAACAACCGCAACCGTTACTAATCTTGATGCAGGCACATACTCTGTTACCGTTACAGATGCCAATGGTTGCTCAGCTACTGCATCTTATAACATCACCGAGCCCGCAGGTATTATTATTGGAACCCCAACCATAACTCAAGCCGATTGCCAAACAGGTGGTTCTATTTCAGTAACAGCTACCGGTGGTGCCGGCACTTTAGCTTATAGTTGGAGCAACTCACAAACCGGAAACTCTATTTCAGGTTTAGCAGGAGGCCCCTATACACTTACAGTTACTGATGCGAACGGCTGTACTACTGCTGCAACATTCACAGTACCGGTAGCACCAGGTGCTGTTTCTTTCGGAACACCTACAATTAACAACGTTAGTTGCAACGGGCAGGCAGATGGCTCTATAACTGCAACGGCTACCGGTGGAACCGGAGCAATTACCTTCTCTTGGGCAGCATCTACCGGATCAACCATTAGTAACTTAGCCCCCGGTAGCTATTCAGTTACTATTACCGATCAGGCAAATTGTTCAGCATCTACCACATACGTTATTACTCAACCAACATTGCTTACACCAAATCTTACTTTCAGTCAGCTAATTTGCTTCGGAAGCACATCAGGATCTGCTGCTTCGAATCCTACAGGTGGCACTGCGCCATATACTTATGTGTGGAGCACACAAGCCACATCTTCTACGGTATCAAATTTACCGGCCGGTATTGTGTTAGTAACAGTAACTGACGCGAACCGGTGCTCAGCAACCGCATCGGGTATTTTACAACAAACAAATCCTATTAGCTATAACTCGCAAGTAAATCAGCCAAACTGCGCTACTGTGGGCTTCGGAACTTGGTTACTGACTCCGCGTGGCACTGTAGGTAGAGTAATTATTGATGCTACCGGACTGGCAACAGACACAGTTCCAATGGCAAATGGAGATACCACCGCAGTATTTTTAAATACACCATCGGGTACATACAACTTTACAATTACCGATTCTTTGGGTTGCTCTATCAGCGGTACTTTTACGGTAAATGCCGGACAAGCCAACGAAAGCTTTACCGTAACTACCGACTCAACAAATTGTTTTGGATCTACCAACGGTAGTATAACTGTTTCAACTTCTTCTACTAATACTCCATACACATATTCTTTGAATGGTGGTGCTTTTCAGGGTGATACAGTATTTAGTAATCTTTCAGCTGGCACTTATACTATTGTTACGCGTAACGGATATGGCTGCAACGATACACTTACAGCTGTTGTGGAGCAACCTGCTCAGCTTTTTGTTTCGGCCAGCCCCGATACTATCATAACTGCACCAAACGTTGAAAACGGGATAGCTGTTACTATTCAAAACTTCAACAATCCTGCTTACAACTGGTCTCCGGTTGAAGGTCTAAGCTGCACCGACTGTGCAAACCCAACTGCCAGTGTAGAACAGGCAACTGTATATTACATTACTGTTAGCGAAGGCGAAATTGAAGGTTGTTCTGCCTTCGATTCAGTAGTTGTTATTGTAACAAGCGGGTTTGTAATGCCTAACGCCTTTACACCAAATGGTGATGGCAAAAACGATCGTTACGGTATAGTATCATTTGGGTTAAATACTGTACAAGAATTCAGAATTTATAACCGCTGGGGGCAAGCTGTGCACAATTCAACTGAAACGTGGAATGGTGCATTTGGCGGCAAAGACCAACCTGCCGGCACTTATGTTTACTACATTGTGGTAGAACGCCCAGCTGAAAACGGAGGAACTAAAGTGGAAAAAAAGCAAGGTTCGTTTGCATTGATCAGATAGTCAGAAGTTAAACACAAAAAGCAAAAAGCCGTTCTAAGCAGAGCGGCTTTTTTTGTTGATTAAACCATCAAATTATCTATCAACCTTACTCCATCTATTTGAACAGCTATCAATACCACCAATTTTTCAGATTTTTTTATAGGAATTTGAAGAGATGAAGCATTACGAATCTCCAGGTATTCTACTTCAACTCCATTTATAGATTTTAATCTGCTTACTGCTTTATGCCGAATAGCTTCTATGGCTGTCTTATAGCTTTCACCAGAATTTAGTTTGGGCGCTACTTTTTTAATCAACTGAATGGTCAGCTTTAGTGTTTTTGAAATTTCTACTGATAGTTCTCTAGCTTTTTTATCTAACCGCACATTGCGGCTGCTCATAGCCAGCCCGTCTTTTTCGCGCATAGTGGGGCAGGTAACAAGTTTGGTTTTCAACTTCCGTTTCTTGATTAACTCTGCTACTATCAACTGCTGTTGGTAGTCTTTCTGCCCCATAAAAAGCAGGTGAGGTTTAACTACGCGCAGCAACATCTCTACAATCTGAGCCATGCCGTTAAAATGCCCTGGCCGATGCTCGCCTTCAAGGGTTTCTGCTAAAAAACCAAAGTTCAAGGGCTTTTTGCTCTTTAATCCGTCCGGATACATTTCACCTACTGTAGGAATAAATACAGCATGGCAGCCCGCTTTTTCCAGTTTCTCTAAATCGGCAGAAATTGTAACCGGATACATTTCAAAATCCTTAGGATCATTGAACTGGGTGGGGTTAACAAAAATGCTGCATACCGTTACATCTGCTTGCCTTCTGCTCTTCATAATCAATGAAATATGGCCAGCGTGCAAGGCTCCCATAGTAGGCACAAACCCTACAGTTTCACCTTCTAAAACCTTCTTATTTAAATATTGGGCAATAGCCCTTTTAGTATAGAAAACCTGCATTTATAAGATGTATTAACAGATTTAGAGGCGCTAAAATTGGGTTTTTTCGCGAATTTGTTGTTATTTTTGCATCCCGCTTTGCTTTTTAGCAAACCGGCTTATTTTCTCACCAAACAAAATCATTTAGTCTATATGGAAAAAAAGAGAATCCTGATAGTTACTCAGGAAATGGATCCGTATTTAGCCATAACAGAAGCATCTAAAATTGCTAACGAGCTACCAAAGTTCATGCAAGATAAAGGGGTAGAAATTCGTGTACTCATGCCTAAATTTGGAACTATAAACGAAAGACGCCACCGCTTGCACGAGGTAGTTCGCCTCTCGGGTATCAATGTTATTATAAATGATGAAGATTATCCGTTGGTTATTAAAGTAGCTTCTTTACCCGGGGCTCGTTTACAGGTTTACTTTCTCGACAATGAAGACTTTTTTAAACGTAAACTTGTATTTCATGACGAAAACAACAAGTTTTTTGAAGACAACAGCGACCGTATGATTTTCTTCTGTAAGGGTGTGCTTGAAACTGTCAGAAAATTTGGTTGGGGGCCGGATATTATACACTGTTTTGGCTGGATGACCAGCCTAATACCGCTGTATATTAAAACAACCTACAAAGACGACCCAATTTTTGCAAACACAAAGGTTATTTATTCTGTGGCCAGAAATGAGTTTAAAGATAAACTCAAGAAAGACTTTACGGTTAAACTGGCAATAAGTGAAGAGATACAGAAGAAACATGTTGAATATTTTAAAGAAGGTGACAACACCAGCTTAAACATTGCCGGTTCGCAGTTTGCCGATGCTTTGGTAATTGGAGAAGAACTGGACAACAAAGTTCAAAGCCATGTAAAGCGGTCAAAAGGAAAAAAGACAATGAAGTTGATGGATAACGAAGAAGATCCGCTTCCACTGCTCAACGCTTTCTACCAAAATATTCTTTCTAACTAAGCGTTTGTTGTTTTATTTGCCCAATACCCGAAACAACAACTAACTTGAATAATAAGCTCAATTTACTTATAGCACCGGCAATTTTCTGCTGGTGCTTCATTTTTTTACAGGGGTGTAAAGAACCACTGATAGAAGAAACCGATCTATTAACCACTGACGACAACCTTAATGTTTCTAAGGATACCCTGCACACAAAAACATTTACGGTGTATCAAAATCCATTAGAATCTTATGGGGTTTCGGCTGGTGTGTTAGGAACAATTTCGGATGTAAATTTTGGAAATAGTTACGCCAGTTTGTATGCGCAATGCAGATTAACAACCAACAACGTAACCTTTGGAGCAGGAGCCACTATTGATTCGGTGGTGTTAAGTTTGCGTTACCTTACAAAATATGGAAAGTGTGACCTGCCGCTTACCGTTTCAGTTTATGAGCTTTCGCAAAGCCTGGTAGATTCTTTTAAGTATAAAACAAACGATGCTTTTTCTGTAGCCATACCTCCTGTTGGCACTTTACATAACTGGGTACCAAATTTAACTGACAGTGTAACTACAAATTTGCAGGGAAATTTACCCGCTCACCTGAGAATTACACTCAACAATTCTTTTGGCGCAAAAATTTTAAATGCAGACACACAATCGTTGGCTGACAACACAAATTTTTTACAGCTATTCAAAGGGTTTTACATAACAACTTCTGCCTCGGCAGTTGGAAATGGAATAGTGAACGTTGATTTAGCTTCTTCGATAAGTGGCATTACACTTTACTACCACACCAACGCTGATGATTCACTCATATTCCGTTTACCTGTTTCGGGTGTGTCGGTTAACCATTTCGACAATGTTTATACAGGTTCGCCTGTAGCTGCTTCGGTGGTAAGCCCTAACCCTGGCGGAGAACAGCAGATGTATATACAAGCGGGCGCAGGAACTAAGGGAAAAATATTTATCACCGATCTTGATAGTTTACCTAAGAATATTGCCATTAATAAAGCGGAGATAATCTTTACTCAACGTATGAACCCGACAGATACGTTTTACGTTGCTCCTGAATTACTCGACTTATTCAGAATTGACGATGCCGGACAAGCACAGACTTTAGATGACGATGCTCTTTCGGGATTTGGAGGCGTACTAACAGCAGAAAACGTAAATGGCGAAACAGTTTACCGTTATCGGTTTAATTTTAAAAAGTATTTCCAAAAATTGATTCAAGGCGTGTATAATAACAATGGATTTTTGTTGCAGATATACCGCGAAAATGCAAAATCGGAACGGGTGGTAATTGCCAACTCAGCAACTGATGCAAAGTTTCAGGTAACGGTAGAAGTAACTTATACCAAATTGTAAATGCTAAACTGAAAAAGGCAATATCAAATCTTTTATCAACGGGTAGCAGTCTTCAAAGTATTTTTTCAAATCGTTTTTACCTACCCAGCGCACTTCTTCAATATCTTCTTCGGTTTGTGCGGTAAGTTGATGCTGACCACTTAGTGCTTTCATTTCGAACCAGCTAGTCTCTTTTAGGCAGTTAGTTCCTTTTAGCCGATATGCGTGATAGGTTAGCAGTGGCTCATTCTTTACGGTGTTTATCTTTACTCCGGTTTCTTCTTCAACTTCGCGAACAGCACCTTCAATAATTTTTTCTCGAAGCTCGATTTTGCCTTTAGGCAAGTCCCATTTCCCTCTTCGATAAATCATCAACAACTCATTTTTTTCGTTCCACACAATTCCGCCACCGGCTACTACCAGTTGTGTGCTTTGCATTAGTTTACAGATAAGTTCCAGAGGCTGGTGAGTAACTACTAAAACATCTACATTGGTAATACCATCAAACAAAGGTGATGGATTATTGAAAAAATCATTTGTTTCTTTTTCGCTAACAAAAACCTTAGCAAAATTTTTATTGCTTTGTCGGGCATGACTGCTTAGCAGAACATGTGAATCGTTATAGTAAATTTTGTAATCGCCTTTCATTATGATATATAACAATGTAATTGCCCGTGAAGTTGCAGAATACTTGCTTGAAATAAAAGCTGTAGTGCTACAACCTGAAAATCCGTTTACCTGGGCAAGTGGTTTAAAAAGCCCGATTTACTGCGATAACCGTAAAACACTCTCGTATCCCAAGGTGCGCACCTACATAAAATCGGCCTTTGCAGATATTATTTCTGAAGATTTTAAAAATTGTGATGTAATAGCTGGTGTGGCCACCGCAGGAATTCCGCATGGTGTGCTGGTAGCCGATGTACTGAACAAACCTTTTGTGTACGTGCGCGATAAAGCAAAAAGCCATGGTTTAGAAAACATGATAGAGGGTAAACTGGAAATTGGTCAAAGGACAATTCTAATAGAAGATTTAATTTCTACAGGCGTCAGTTCGTTAAAGGCGGTAGATGCCTTGCGAAGTGCCGGAGCGGAAGTATTAGGACTAGGGGCAATTTTTACCTATGGTTTTCAAAAGAGTATTACTGCTTTTGAACAAGCCGAATGCAAGTTTTTTACGCTTTCGGATTATGCTACGCTTTTAGAAGTAGCACATAAACACGATTATATTAAGGCAAAAGAAAAATCTACTTTGCTGAAATGGTATCAGGAACCAGATAAATGGAAAAACAGTTGATTCTCTAATTGCGCTTTAGATGTTTAGTTATCATCATCAAATCCGTGTTAGATATGGCGACACTGACCAAATGGGTTACGTGTACTATGGCAATTATGGTTACTACTACGAGCAGGCCCGTTCTGAAGCAATACGTTCATTAGGAATTTCATACAAAGAATTAGAAGATGCCGGAATCATGATGCCCATTACCCGAATGAGCATTAAGTATATTCAACCGGCATTATATGACGACTTGCTTACTATAAAAACTTCAGTGGCGGAAATGCCTCACCGATTCATTACTTTTCGTTACGAAATATTCAATGAAAAAAATGTACTCATCAATGTAGGTGAAACGCAATTGATTTTTGTAGATGCTAAAACAAGAAAGGTAAAAACTGCTCCCGATATACTTATTACAAAGGTAAAAGCATTTTTTGAGGGCAATCAAATGCTTTGATACTTTCTAAGCAGTTTTAAAACAGTTTCTAAATCTTTTGGTAATTGAGCAGTGTAAGTGACTTGCTGTTGGGTTACCGGGTGTAGAAATGTAATACTGTATGCGTGCAGCGACAACCGTGCTAAAGTTGGGCGCTCTTCTTCATCGGTAGCTTTGTAATTTTTCTTGATTGACGAAAAATAAAAAGCTTCGTTTTTACTGTAAACATTGTCAACTAGCAGCGGATGACCAATATAAGCCATGTGCACCCGAATTTGATGCGTGCGCCCGGTCTTTATCTCTACATTTAGTAAAGCTGCATTTTTGAATTGCTCTTCAACTCTGTAAAGGGTAAGAGCTTCTTTTCCTCGTTTATGTATAAGCATGGTGCCGGGGTTTGCTAAATTTTCAGCTATAGGCAAATTTATCTCACCTTGTAGCTCACTCAACTTTCCTGAAACAATGGCTTTATAGAATTTTTGTACCGTGTGATTTTGAAATTGAATAGAAAGAGACCGGTGGGCTTGTTCGTGACGGGCAAAGCAAAGTACTCCGCTGGTAAAGCGGTCAATACGGTGAACTACATACAACTTTCCGTATTTTTCCTCGAGTAGTTTTTGAACTGTTTCTCTTTCCGTATGAATACGGTCGGGTATTACTGTAATACCCGCAGGTTTGTTAACTACTACAATGTCATTATCAGCAAAAATGACGGGGATTGAAGGCATACTACTTATTGCAGTTAGAAAAATATGAAATCCCTGCTTTTTGAAAATCTACTATCAGTTTATCGCCACTTAAATGTCCGCTACCATTTACAATACCTGAATAACTACCCATAGCATATTGAGAAACAATATCGAACTTGTCTTTCCCGGTCATGGTACCTATGCATGCAAAGTTTTCACCATTCATATTACTGATAATAATTTTTTCAATAGTTGTACCTGCCGAAATGGTGAGTGGGTGTTCAACTTTGTTTCCGGTGTTGGCCGTGGTGGTTGCACTCCAAACTCGCATAAACTTGTTACGCGAGGCAATGTTGCAATAGGTTCCTTCATAACCGGTATTACAAAGCGAATCGCAGTAAACACCCCCCCAACGCCCACTGCATGTGCATGTGCCTGTATGGTTATTGCACTCCCCGTTGTTAAAGCAGGTAACATCGCTGCACGCCTGTTTACAAGCATGAGTGGTAAGTAAAAACCCTATGATTAGTATGTAAATAAGGTGTTTCAAACGGGGCGCGAATGTATTTATCTCTCTCAAAAATTTATATTGCTCACGCAAGAAAGACAAATTCCTTATGCGGCAAGTTGCATTACTGCTTTTTCTCATGGTGCTTAGCCGCGCTGGGGTTAGCCAACAACTTACGGCCACAATACGTGGCAAAATTACGGATAATGACACCAAACAACCTCTCGGTGGTGTAAACATTTTTATTCTGAATACGAACCCTCCACAAGGCGCGGTAAGTAACAGTGACGGTAGTTTTATTCTGGAAAAAACAACCGTGGGCAGAATTTCGTTGCGTTTTTCTTACGTAGGATATGAAGAAAAAATTTTTAGTGAGCTATTGGTTACATCGGGCAGAGAAACTTTTCTGAATATTGAAATGCACGAAACGGTGAGCAACATGACGGAAGTAGTGGTAACTGATCAAAAAGATAAATCGAAGGCAAATAATGATTTTGCACCGGTAAGTGCCCGCAGCTTTTCGGCAGAAGAAATGACGAGGTATGCCGGAACGCAAAATGACCCGGCACGAATGGCACAAAGTTTTGCAGGTGTGGTTACTGCTGATGATGAGAACAATCAGATAATTGTGCGGGGCAATTCTCCGCGTGGTTTATTGTGGCGTTTAGAAGGTATAGAAATTCCGAATCCGAACCATTTTGCAGGAAGTGAGGGTTCTACCGGTGGTGGAGTAAGTATTCTTTCAGCAAATATGCTCACTAATACAGATTTTTTTTCTGGCGCTTTTGCGGCTGAATATGGCAATGCGCTGTCAGGAGTATTTGATCTTAATTTACGAAAGGGCAACAGCAACAAATGGGAGTTTACACTTAAAGCAGGGGTGCTTGGTGCCGAACTAAATATGGAAGGGCCCTTCAGTAAAAAGTATAAAGGATCTTACTTGCTAAACTACCGTTATTCAACCTTGGAGTTGTTTGCGTTAATGGGTTTCGATATTGGGGGAAACGTTACGCCCAAATATCAGGATATGTGTTTCAACTTTTATTTTCCTTCAAAAAAAGCAGGAGCTTTTACTGTCTTTGGCTTGGGGGGCATGAGCAGCTTAGGCGAAAAGGCTAAGCGCGATACCTCAACCTGGAAAACTTTTTCTGACAAAGTAGAGTATGGGTTAAAGCAAACCATGGGTGTAGCAGGTGTTACCCATTTGCTATTGCTTAAAGATACTCGTTCTTATCTTAAAACAGTTGTAAGCTACAGCTACACAGACAACAGCAACTTTGACGATTCGCTGGATTATCAGTTTCGTAACTTTAATCTTTCGAACGATAAATTTGTGTACAAAACACTTCGCGCCACCACAGCTATTAATTCAAAACTAAACTCAAAGAACTCATTACGTGCCGGCATAGTTTATTCATGGGTTAACTACAAACTGCTAAGAGACAAATATTCATTTGTTACACAGCAAATTAACCGTCTTGTAAACAATGAAGGGCACACACATTTACTGCAAGGATATGTACAGTGGAAACGCAGATTCTCAGAAAAATTTCAGCTAAACAGTGGCGTGCATCTTACTTTCAGTTTTTTAAATAATAAGCTGTATATAGAACCACGCCTAAGTGCTGAGTATAAAATTAATGAACACCACACGCTTAGTTTTGGCACAGGTCTTCACAGCCGAATGGATGCAGTATCTACTTATGTAACGGTAGGTGGTAAAAACCTTAACTTAGATTTTTCGCGGGCGTTGCATGTAGTTGGCGGTTACAACTTTTCGTTTCTGCGCGATTTTAGATTAAAAGCCGAAGTGTATGCGCAATACATATTTAATGTGCCGGTAGCAAACAGTTCCACCAACAATACATTTAGTATATTGAACTATAACGATGGGTTTGTTAGTGAAACACTCACCAGCAACGGAAGCGGGTACAATTACGGATTAGAACTTACTCTAGAAAAATATTTTTCGAAACACTACTTTTTTATGTTCACCACTTCACTATTTAACTCAGAATATAAAGCCGCTGACGGAAAATGGCGAAGCACTGCCTACAATGTAAACTATGTGTTAAATGCTTTAGGTGGTAAAGAGTTTGTTGTGGGCAAAAAGAAAAACAACATTATTGGTGTAAATGCAAAAATTATTTGGCGTGGAGGTCAGCGTTATACTCCGGTAGATTTAGTTGCATCGCGTGCTGCCAACGAAACTGTTTACGAAACAGGCAAAGCCTTTTCTGAAAAACTACCTGATTATTTCAGGGTTGACTTTAGCGTAAGTTTTCGCAGAAACAAGAAGAAATACAGTTGGGAGATTTCAGTAGATGCACAAAATATAATTAACCGTAAAAATGTAGCTCGGGTAGTTTACAATCCCGATACACAGCAAATTGAAAAGAAAAGAAATTTGGGTGCCGTGCCTGTTTTTAGCTGGAAAATTGAGTTTGGTGTATATCCAAAAGCAAAATGAAAAAAGAGCATATCTACTCTATAGCTTTTATAGTTGCCGTTGCAGCTATGTCGGTAATGTACGACTACCACACCGAACTATTTGAGCGCCCACATGGTTATCATAACTGGAGACAGTGCGATGGGGCAAGCATAGCCTTAAACTATTATAATGTTTCGATGAATTTTTTTGAACCGAGAATCAGCTTACTAAGTGGCAATGACGGCAAAATGGTTTCTGAGTTCCCTGTAATATACTATGCCGCGGCTTGTCTTTATAAAATTTTTGGGGTTCATGAGTTCTTCATCCGGCTTATTTCAGTTTTTATTTTTTATACAGGGCTGTTTTGTTTGTACAAAACTATCTCTTTGGTACTCACTGATAAGTTTTACGGGCTTGTGCTGTCATTAATGATGTTTACATCACCTGTTATAGTAGAGTATGCGCTAAATTTTTTGCCGGATGTTCCTGCGTTGTCGTTTAGTTTTATTGGGCTTTACTGCTTCGTGAATTTTACACACTACAACAATGTACGCATGCTTTATCTAAGCGCATGTTGCTTTTTGTTCTGCGGTCTTTTGAAAGTTACAGCCCTTATTGGTTTTGCAAGTTTAGTTGTTGTCATCCTGGTACAGTGGCGCTATTACTCATTTAAAAATCATAAACCCGATTGGCTGAAAAACACACCTCAGCTTACTGCCTTTGTTTTGATACCACTTATAGTAACCGTTTGTTGGGTAGCGTACGCCAAATATTATAATGCTGTAAACAGCAATTTTTATTTCACCACAGCCATTCGCCCCATTTGGAATGTAAGCGAAGCAAGAACAAAAGAAATTTGGGGGCAGTTTCAGTTCCAGTGGTTGCGCTTTACCATGTATCGTGATTTTATGAACACTATACCACTTCTTGCAGCGGCTTCTATATTGTTTATATCGCGAAAAAATATGGCGTACGTACTGTGGATGGTGTTATGTTTGTTGGGATCCGCGTTGTACGTATTTTCTTTTTTCGAACAGTTCTACATTCACGACTACTATCTGGCTTGTATAGCTTTTGTTCCTTTGGCTGTGCTCGTTACTTTTCTTCGCAGAATAAAAGAATGGAGTACTCCACTTTTTCAATCAGCCTTTTTCCGCTTTTTGCTAATAGCACTACTGGGTATAATGGTTCACCATGGCTACAGAATACACGAACTTCGAAAAGCTGACATGGAGATGTTTTCGAAGAATGATGATTTCAACTTGTATTATTATACAGAACAGCAACTATTAAGTGCCGGAGTATTACCTACCGATAAGGTGATAAGCATGGGTGATTACTCAACGTGTGTTTCGTTGTATTTAATGAACAGAAGGGGATTTACGCAATACGGCATGAGCAAAGTAGCTACTGTAACCGACATAGAGCAATGTAAAACTAAAGGAGCAGGATATTTGCTTGTGCCAAATATGGCAGATACTTGTTTAAGCAATGAATCAAAAAACATTTACTTGCAGGGCAAGAAAGTTGAATTGCCCGGATATAAGGTTTATAGCTTATAAAAAACACAAATATCCAGAATCGCAATTCTATTTTTACGTATAGCGTATCGGCTTAAAAAGACGAAATTAAAATGACATTACAAACTCCTCAAATATCCATAGTGGTTCCTCTTTACAACGAGCAGGAAAATTTTCCATTGTTGGTAGAGCGGTTAAATAAATTGATAGATGCAAGCCAATTGCAAATAGAAGTAGTGATGGTTGATGATGGTTCACGTGATACTACAGCGCAGTTAATGCAGGTAAATGCATTACAGGATACACGGTATCACTGTGTTTTCCTTTCTCGAAATTTTGGTCATCAGTTAGCTCTTACAGCAGGGCTTTCAGTAGCGCGGGGAACGGAAGCAGTAATGTGTATTGATGGCGACTTGCAGGATCCACCCGAGCTACTTACAGAATTTTACGAACTGTTTAAGCAGGGCTATGACGTGGTATATGCTGTTCGCAAAAACAGGAAAGAGAGTTGGATAAAAAAACAGTTGTATCACTATTACTACCGGCTACAAAAAAAATTGAGCAATGTAGAAGTGGCCTTAGACAGTGGCGACTTTGCTTTATTAAGCAGAAGGGTGGTAGATGTAATGAATCAACTACCCGAAGAAAGCCGGTATCTGCGAGGCTTGCGCTCTTGGGTGGGCTTTAAACAAACGGGTTTTGAATACGACCGACCTGAACGCGCAGCGGGAGAAACCAAGTACTCATTTATGAAACTTATCGGGCTTGCCTTTAACGGCATTTTTAATTTTAGTGAGTTGCCTGTGCGTTTTATTACCAATCTTGGTTTGGGCTCTATAATGGTAGCACTTGTATATTTTGTTTACACACTTATAAAGCGCTTTATTTTTAATGTACCGGTAATAGAGGGTTTCACGGGTTTACTGTTTACTATTATTCTTTTCAGCGGTGTACAGTTGGTATCGCTCGGCATTATAGGCGAGTATGTGCTTCGCATTTTCTTTCAGGTGAAAGGCCGTCCGCTTTTTATTATCAAGAACAGGATAGTAAACAAAGAGTTTACAGAGAAGTTCTGAGTTATTTAGCACTCAATTCAAAAATGTCTTTGTCAAAACTTGCTTTGGATAAATCGAATTTATCGTTCACAACGGGTATTGTTACTTCTGTGGTTTCGTTATCGTCACCATAATAGAAGGTAAGTTTTAGAGAGAAGTCGGCTACATCTTTTGCCGAATAATTTTCGTTGGCTCGCATCAATATTATCTGTTTGCCGTCTTCAATGGCGCTGGTATTTGAATTAGCAGGCACCAGCACCATGTCAGGTGTATAATCAGGGATTTTTGCCGCAACAGTAGAGCGCTTCAACTTCAGAAATAGAGAAGGAACATCAGTAAGCCCGTTACTGTACCGAATTACACCCAACAGATTTTCTTCTTTTAACTCTTTTACCGGGTTGGTAGCAGCCTTTTGAGACGTGTAGCCGATAAAACGTTTTTGCCGCACATTGGGTATGGCCACTTTCAGTTCGCCATACGAACAACTGAAAATCTCTTTTCCTGTTAATAAACTTATCCGTTTCAGAAAATCTTCTTCGCCATCTATACCTTCATGAACTGCCAGCAGGCTGTTGTCTTTGAACTCTATATCAGTAGCTACAAATTGGGTTTGCCATTTTACTTCTTTTGTGTCAAGCACACTGTTAGCCTCTATTTCATACACTTTGTGCTTGTTTACAGAATCAGCAAAGCACAGCTCGGTTTTTCTGATTTTAAGCAGCAAGGGAATCTTTGATTGCGCTTCGTACACATCTACCAGCTGATAGTAAGTATTGCTCTGCTGCACACATACACGTCCGTTTTCGTCAAACACCTTTACTGATGATGATGCAGAATCGCTGTAAGCAATTTTGCCATCGGGTGTTGAGCTGGTTGAGTTGTTCTTTTCTTGTTTCTGATTACAAGCTGTAAGCATTATTACACTGCAAAACAGAAAAACGAGAGGTCGGGATGTATTTAGCATAGCTAATGTTTTACACTTCTTTTTTGGCTGCCTTTAATGTATTGAGTAGCAGCGATACTACGGTCATAGGGCCAACACCACCCGGCACCGGTGTAATAGCACTACACTTGGGTGATACTTCATTGAACTTAACATCACCCTTTAAACGCCAACCGCTTTTAGCGGTGGTATCGTTTACGCGGGTGGTGCCTACATCAACTACTACAGCTCCTTCTTTCACCATATCACCGGTTAGAAACTCGGGCCTACCGAGCGCTGCAATTATTATATCAGCTTGGAGACAAACATCTTTCAGGTTTTTTGTTTTTGAATGACAAACCGTTACCGTACAATTACCTGTTTTGTTTTGCCCGCTCATGAGTATGCTCATTGGTCTTCCTACAATATTGCTTCTTCCAATAACTACACAGTGTTTGCCTTCAGTAGAAATATTATAGCGTTCTAAAATTTTAGTAATGCCCAGTGGTGTTGCAGAGACATAAGCCGGAAGCCCGAGTGTAACCTTGCCTACATTTACCGGATGAAAGCCATCCACATCTTTTTGCGGGTCAATACTCATAATTACTTTGTCGGCATTAATGTGCTTAGGTAGTGGAAGTTGAACTATGAATCCATCTACATCTTTATCAGTATTCAACTTGTTCACTTCATTTAATAAAAACTCTTCGGTAATGGCATCATCGAAATGAAGAAGTGTTGATTTGAAACCTACCTGATCGCATGCTTTAACTTTGTGCCCAACGTATGTTAAACTGCCTCCATCGTTGCCAACAATTATTGCCGCTAAGTGCGGTTGCTTTTTACCTGCGTTAACCAGTGCTTCGGTTTCTGTTTTTATTTCTTGTTTTAGTTCATCGGCTAATTTTTTTCCGTCCAGTAGTATCATTTGTGTTCATTTTAATACGGGCGAAAAATAGCAAGAGTTAAAAATGTGTGCTACCTATTTCTGAACAGAACATTTCACTTGATAGGTTGCAGGCTCAGAAAAATACTGCCGTTTACTACTGTTGGGTTAAATGACTAAGCATTTCGTTACGCACTTTAAGTTTAAGAGTTTGAATATCAGCCTCAGTAAGTCCGTTTGTTTCTATGGGTGTACTCCAATGAACTTCTACCCTGCCTGGATACAACTGAAAACCATCTACAGGATTCAATTTTTTTGCGCCAACTATAGTTTGAACTGCTATAGGCACTTGTGCCAATACTGCCACTTTAAACGCCCCATCTTTAAATTCTTTTACGGATTCATTTGTACGGTTGCGTGTTCCCTCAGGGTACAGAAATAGTGTTTCGCCCTTTTTAACTGCTTCTATCATATATCGGTACGACTTCTCACGACTCTCCTTGCTTTTACGATCTACCACAATGCCGAGCATTTTTACCATGTATCCAAAAATCGGTATATACTTCGTTTCTGCTTTGGCTAAAAAACGTATAGGTTGCACACAGGCTATGGCGGTACATAATATATCGAGCTGCGAAGTGTGATTACCAACTACTACATAAGTTCTGGAAGTGTCAATTTTTTCTTTACCGGTTACTTTTACTCGTACGCCTATAAGTGTAAGTATGAGTGGAGACGCTACACGGCAGTTTACCCAAACACAGGCCATGGAATATCTCTTGCCAAAAATACCCAGCACAAACATGTAGATAAGCGTGAGTACAAAAATAACCACCATAAAAACTATAGCGCTCCACAAAAGCCATAAAAATCCGAATATACGTTTGAGTAAATACATAGGCTGTTATCAGATCAAATTTAAAAGAAACTGCGTTGCCAAATATAGTGTAGAGAATACTCTACCTTCTCTTCTCCCAAGGCAAGTGGTGGTGAAACTCAGAAACAAGTTTCATGACATAAACAGCAAATACGAAGAGGCCGCCTAATACAATGCTCCGCAAAACTATGTTCAGCACATTTGAATGTAAAACTGGTAGCAGAAAGTTAACTCCAATACAAACCATTACCAGTAAAATTGTTTTTAGCGTAGCGTTGTTATATGGTTGAAATTTGAATTTGCGATACACAATCGAAAACTTGATGGTGGTGTATAACAGCGAAGAAATAGCTGTGCTCATGGCAGCACCGTTGATTCCATAACGGGGGATCAAAATCATGTTGCAGGCAAAAGAGATGATAACTAAAAGCAGCAACAGTAACGCCCCCTGCCAGTACTTTGAAGAATAAAATATGATAGAAGTGTTTGCTCCGCCCAACATATTGATAAACGCACCGGTAGAAATTATCCAGACCACTTCTATACCCTGCGTATAATCTTTTCCTACCAACGCGAGCAAGTAACTAATGTTGCAGTTAATACCCACAAACAACAATCCGCCAATAAGCGAAAGATATTTTACTGATTTGTAGTACACATCACGTACTTCATCCATGTTGTTGTCAACTACTGCATGTGCCACTTTAGCGGTTACAATTCTATCAAGAGCATTAAGTGGAGTTTCAATTACCGTGGGAATGAAAGACGCTATCGTGTAGATGCCGACAAAACTAAGCGGTAAAAACTTTCCGATTAAAACCGAGTCGAGTGTTTTTAAACCGAGGGCAGCAATACTTGCCAGTGAAAGCAGTAAGCTAAAAAGAATCATTTCGCGCAAGCCCTGTTTGCGGTAAAAACTCCAGTTGATGCTGAGTGATGGCTTGTCTTCTTTTATCAGATAAACAATGAGCAGCAAAAGCTGAAGCGCATAAATACCGATGTATGCCCCCATAAATTGCGGCAGCGTTAAATACTTAAAGTAGTAAGCCAAGATTAAAACCACATAAGCCACACGCACATAAATATCGTTCAGGTACGAAGGCACGGTGGTTTTGAAAAGTGAAATAAGGTAGGTGGTAATTACCGTGCTGAACGCAATGAAAAAACTGAACGGAAAAATGTAGTTGTAGTAGTCGAGAATTAAAGGCGACTCTCTGCGGTATTGCGCTATAATGAACTCTTTAAAGATAACGAGACCAACAGCAGAAACAATAAAACCAACCAGTGGAAACAAAAGCACGAACCCGAAAAATCCGTTGTGCCCGTTCTTTTCATTTTTAAAAACCGGAAAATATTTAATGGTCATGTTGTTTACTCCAATCGGAATAAAACTGGCAATGAGCGTAGAGAAGGCAAACAGTACCCGAGCGAGGCCAATTTCTTCGGGTTTCAGAAACTGCGGTTGAATAACGATAAGTGAAACAAAGCCCAGCAGAATGCCCAGGTAAGAGCTAACTGTGTTTTTGATGCCTTGCCGTTGAATTACGCCCATTTCTTAGCCCAAAGTTGAAACAAAAACAAATAACTCAACCGTTGAAATTCCACTTGTTCGCCTTTTAAATATCTATCGCGCATATCTATCACACGCTCTGTATTAAAAATGTCCTGTTTTGTTAATGTGCTTTCATTCAATACATCAAGCATTAAATTTTTCAGTTCGTTTTTGAGCCAGTGCTTAACCGGTACACCAAAACCCATTTTCGGTCGCTCCATAATTTCTCTGGGCACGTAATCATGCACTATATCTTTGAGCAGGTACTTAGCTGTGCCGTTGTTATACTTAAAAGTAGTAGGAAGTTTAGCTACAAACTCAATAATGCGCTGATCTAAGAACGGCTCGCGGCCTTCAAGCGAAATGCTCATGGTAGCACGGTCAACTTTTTGCAGAATGTCGTCAGCCATATAAGTTTTGTATTCCGTTGCCTGAAACTTTGAAAGCATATCGTTGGATTCGTTCAGCAAGTGGCCTTCATCAAACGGGGTTTGCAGTTCGCTAATCTCTTTCGCCAGCATTTGTTGCGTTTCATAAAAAGTAGAAGCCTGTGAGATGATATCGAAACGCTTAACGGAATCGGTGTTGCCGAGATAATCTTTCAGTTTACTCCATTTATTTTGCTGCGCCACATCATTTTTAAATGACGCAGGAATGAAACCAGCGAGCAATTGTTGCAACGAAGAAGGAATGTTGTTTAGCTGCCCGATTCTTTTTGCCGCGTTAAAGTATTTTGGATAACCTGCAAAAATTTCATCGCCACCATCGGCACTTAGCGCCACAGTAACTTTTTTGCGGGCAATGCGGCTTACTAATGTGGTTGGTATAGCACTGGTATCGCCAAAGGGTTCATCGTAAATGTCGGGGAGTTGTTCTACTACATCGAGCGCATCTTTGTAAGTGCAGGTGTGTTCGTAGTGCTCTGTGCCTAAATAGTCGGCAACATTTTTTGCGTGGTGCGCTTCGTTAAACTTTGGATCTTCGAAACCGATAGTGAAGGTCTTTATGTTTTGCGAAGAGTATTTTTGTAGCAGTGCAGTAACCGCAGTTGAATCGTACCCTCCACTCAAAAAAACTCCCACGGGCACATCGGCAATCATTCTATACTGAAAAGCCGAAAGCATTAACCGTTCGGTTTCCTCTTTTGCTTCCTGATACGATATGTTGAGTTTGGGTGCATTGTAACAGTCGGTTACGTCCCAATACTTTTTCGTGGTGGTTTGCTGATTGCTTAAATCAATTTCAAATAAATGCCCAGGTAACAACTTGTATGTGTTCTCGAAAATGGTATGTGGTGCAGAAATATATCCGCGTTGAAAGTAAAGCGACAGCGCGCTGTAGTCAATCTTTTTTTCAAACTGCGGATGCGCGTGAAAGATTTTCAGTTCGCTGCCGAACAAAAGCAGATTGTTGCCTTGATAATAGAACAATGGCTTTACACCCGCACGGTCGCGTATTAAAATCACCTTCTGCTTGTTGCCATCGTAAATAGCAATAGCAAACATGCCAATGAAACGATTGACACAATCGGCCCCCCATTTCGCGTAGCTCTTCAAAATTACTTCTGTATCGGAATGTGATTTGAAACTGTAGCCCGCTGCTTCTAGCTCCTTTCGTATCTCCTGATAGTTGTAAATCTCTCCGTTAAATATGATGGTAAGTCCAGCTTCTTCAAACTTCATGGGCTGATGCCCCAGTGCAGAAAGTTCTATGATAGAAAGACGCCTGAACCCTAAACCGACTTGTGCTGTTGGCGTTTCGAAAAGTTCGTGGCCGCTGTCATCGGGCCCGCGATGCAAAATGGTATTGCTCATTTGGCGGAGCAAATCAACGCTTCCGCGTTTATCAAAGTCAACAAAACCGGCTATGCCGCACATAAGGGCGAATGTAGCAAAATGGAGTTTTGAAAAATTGAAGCTATCATCTATTTACCTCTTCCGTATAATACGGTGAGCACGGTGTAAATCATAATTTTAAAGTCGAGCATAATGCTCATGTTCTCAATGTATATTATGTCGTATTTCAACCGCTTGAGCATTTCTTGAACAGTAGAAGCGTAACCGTATTTTACCATACCCAGTGATGTAATACCCGGCTGCACTTTAAATACATGCCGGTAGTAAGGCGCTTGTTTTACTATCTGGTCAGCAAAAAACTTACGCTCGGCACGGGGGCCAACAATGCTCATTTCTCCTTTCAATACATTCACAAATTGTGGAAGCTCGTCAATACGATATTTTCGTATGGTTCGCCCAATGGTTGTAATCCGAGGGTCGTTTTCATCGGTAAGTTGCGGCCCGCTTTTTTCAGCACCCACATACATACTTCTGAATTTATAAATGCGAAAGGGTTTGCCATACTGTCCTAATCGTTCCTGCGAGTAAAAAGGCGAATGTTTATCGGTGAGCCATATTTTTATTATCACAGGAATAGTGATAGGCAAGGTAAGCATCAGCGCACCGATAGAGCCTACCACATCGAACCACCTTTTGGTAATACGCTCCCACTCATTTAGTAGCCGTGGAGGGATTTCAATAAATGCTTCACCTATAGCATGGTTCATTTTTACGGTGCCCGAAAGTATGTCGTACATGTCGGGTATAATGCGGATGGTAATGTTGCGGTCGGCCAAGCGGTTGATGATGTCATTTAACTGCGGGTGCTCACTCGACTCAATGGCAATAATTACTTCCTCAATGGCAGAGTTTGCATCGAGTACGCTTTCCAAATCAACCAATTTTCCAAGTTCTTTTAACTCGGTTGTTAATGTGTTTTTAGTATTTCCGTTTAGCTCTAAGTAGCCGGTAAATTGAAAACCAAATGATTCTTCCCGCTGCTTCATTTCTTCATACAACTCATTGGCTTTGCTGCTGCTGCCTATCATGAGTGTAGCAAACCCAACTTTGCCTTTGTGCAGGTTCTGCTTAACTACTCTTAAAATTAAGTACCTGCCTGCAAACGTAAATAGGAACTGGAGCGCAAAAAGCGCAAAGAAGGTAAGGTAGTAATCAAAATACTTGCGCACTAAATCATCGAGCAAAAGGGCAAAGAAAATGATTACCGTGCCTACGAACGAAACCACCAGAGTTTTGCTAAGTTCATTTAGCCGCGATTTTTTATATAAATCTGTATAAGTGCCGGTGATATAATGAAACAACAGCCAAAACACGGGTAACACGAATAGCGCCACCCAAAACTGACGGTCGCTCAGAGGCATTAATAAACTAAAAGTGCCGGGCTGATAGTCAATGTAAACTCTCCGGAAAATATAAAGGCAATACCAGGTGAGTGCAGATGCCATAAGATCTGACAACACATACCAGCCAATAATTGCATTACGGTTTTTCAACTACTTAAAGTTTAATGCAGCGCTTAAAAATGCACCACCTTTACATTGTCAATCCAAACACTTCCTCCTGGTGAGCCAAACGGCCTCAGCGCTTCAAAATAAATATTGTAGCTATTAGCCTGGCTAACTCCTACATACTGGCTCATCTTTACATACAACTTATTCCACTCAGGTTTTTCAGTTACAAACATGACCGGTGTACGTACCACACTTCCGGCATAGTTGGCCATAAACCCAATATAAAATGGAATTTCGCACCGGTAATCTACTTCCAGCCAAATTTCCTGCCCTTCGGGTAAATTCATTCCACCACCTACTTGTACAGATGTAACAGCCGAATCAGTAGTGGCGGTTATTTTACCGCAATAGTTTCCGTTGGGGTCTTCAGCTACTTTCTTAAGATTTGTATCAAACAAACTTCCAAACTCAAAGTTGTCAACTAATGGAAACTGCGCTGCTGTTTTGTAACTAAACTGTGGCGTATGAGTATATCTGCCTTCAGGTGCTGCCGTAAGCGTAAACGTATCGGGTTGATAAAAAGGATATACAATCCGTACACCAGATTGCCCGCTCTCTTTTATGCCGGCACTTATTAAAAAGCGCACATCGCCTTTCTGCAATACCGGAAAATTGATGGGAATTCCGTAAGCTCCTAAATTATCGGAGCCCGCCTCTACCCACACATCGGTAATGTTGTGCGTGTTAGCTCCTTCATCTGGGGCAGTAACTACAGTTGCTGTGTCTATTTGAAGATAAAACGGAATACCGTTGTTAGGCATTTGGCAACCGGTAGTTAAAAGCAAACCAGCAGCTATAGCCCAACTTAAACAGGTTGTAAACAAAAAATTAATGTGCTGTTGTTTCATAACGGCAACCAAACGTAGTTCCCTTAAAAAGATTGCGAATAAACAAAAAACTTTATGGCGAAATGATTATGCGCGGAAGAAGGAAGCCTTACACTTTTTTAACTACGAGCTGCTTATTAATTCTATCTAAAATTTGGTGTGCTAAGTGCATGGCATTGTAGCCTTCAAGTACCGTAACGGGCACAGGTTTATCTTGAGTAATTGACTTGTGGAAGAGGTCCAACTCCATTTGTATAGCGTTTGTATCTTTTTTTTCGGCTGTTTCGTAGGTAATGTATTTTTTGGTGTTGTCGGGCAGGTCGAGTTCAAAATGGTTGGCATCTCCATTAGTAGAAGGCATTTCGTCTTCAATTCTGAAAAGGTCGCTTTTTTTCTTCAAAAAGTCCATACTGATATAAGCGCCTGGTTGAAAAATGCGCATTTTACGCATACTTTTTACCGAAATACGACTGGCTGTAACGTTGGCAACGCATCCGTTATCAAACTCAATACGGGCATTAGCTATGTCGGGGCTTTTTGAAAGTATGGCCACCCCACTGGCTGAAATACGCTTTACGTTTGCTTTTACCAAACTGAGTATTATATCCAAATCGTGAATCATTAAATCGAGCACTACACTTACATCTGTTCCGCGGGGGTTAAACTCGGCTAACCGGTGAACTTCAATAAACATGGGCTTCAGGTGTTTTTTATTTAATGAAAGCAAGGCAGGGTTAAAACGTTCCACATGCCCCACCATAGCTTTTACCCGAGCCTCGTCCACTAACTGAACTAACTCCTGCGCTTCATCGAGTGTAGATGAAAGAGGTTTCTCTATAAAAATATGTTTCCCTTTTTTTATTGCATCACGTGCTATTTGAAAATGTGTGGTAGTGGGCGATACTATATCAATGGCATCGCAACTCTCTATCAATTTTCTGGCTGATTCAAAACGCTTGATTTCAAAATCAGTTTCTGCTTTATGTGCATTTTTATCATCGGGGTCATAGAACCCCACCACATTAAATCCGGAAATTTCTTTGAGCAGTTTAACGTGAATTTTACCAAGGTGCCCCACACCGAACACACCAATACGAACTGTTTTTGCCATGCCACGAATGTAGAAGTGGTCCGAAATCCTATACCTGTTTTTAGTAACAGTATTTGCAAAGGCTATTGTGAATTGAATAGATAGCCATACAAGACACCGGTCATTTTTAACCGCTTTGCTATTTTAGCCCTATGCGCAACAAAAATTCGGTAACCATTAAAGAGGCACTTGACCAAATGGTTTCTGACTTAAAGTTAAAACCAAAGCTAGACGAAAGCCGCATTCGCGATTCGTGGCAAGAGGTAATGGGTAAAACCACCGCTAAATACACTACTAATGTTTGGCTTACTAAAGGCAAACTTTATGTGCAGGTAAATTCGGCACCGCTCAAGAATGAACTCACTTATCTGCGCGATACCATTAAACTTAGGTTTAACGAAATGCTGGGCAGTGAAGTGGTGCGCGAGGTAATTATTCTTTGATTGCCTGTTCTACATTAAACCCGGCATGGCCTGTTTTGTTTACAATCAACAATTAAGTTTGGCTAAATAATTATTGTACAGCTACGTAAAGCATAACTTGTGCACCTCATGAGAGTTCATCTTGTATTTTTCTGTATTGGTGTACTGTTGGTGGAAATAAGTTTAGCAGCCGTTCCCGATTCTGCTGTAGCTTATAAAATTGGAAAGTATGATATCAAGAAAACTGAAAAAGTTTTTTCGGTAGCTCAGAAACTGCACGTAGATCCGGAACTGATAGTAAAGCTTAACAAGCTTCGCAACATACAGCAAGATTTAGTGCCCGGCCAACGAATAAAAATTCCGATTTACGCTAAGGGGTATAAATACGAGCAGCAGCAAGTGGTAATTCATAAAGCGGTGGATGCCGACAGTGCGCAGATGGCTTTACTATATGCCGATGCAGAAAAAGACTTGCTGGCACCGCTACCCGAAACTTTCTTTGACCCCGAAGAAGACCGCACCCGGTTAATGTTAATAGAAGCGCAACTTGAGCTAAACCAAGCTATGATGCAAGGCCTACAGGCAAGTTTTGACTCGCTCAACGTAGCTGACACTACAAAAGTAGATGAAAAAAATGTCCAGGCTATGCTTCGGAGAATGAAACGCTCGCGTGAAAAGGCACTGCTTACGCCATATTTAGAAAACGTACGCGATAGCTTAACACAAGAAATAGCTAAGTTAATCGATGCGAAAAAAGTTGTAGAAGCAAGGGTAAACCCATCTGCACCACCGGTTATTACACGCGATACAGTAGTAAGTGCTTCCGATACTATTATCTACGCTACTAAAACCTATGCAGACAACAGGCCATCGGAAACTACCGTGGCCACAGTAATTATTAAAGACGAACCCCAGGCACAAGCTGATGTTACAGTTGCTGAATCGCGTAAGTTTGAGAAAAAAGCAAAACGTGCTAAACAATATTATGGACTCGATACGGTCATCATATACGACTTGCCTTCCACTGCCATGAAACCGGCTCCAGAAAAAAATCATGCTAAACAACCCGTGTCTGAAAAGGGGCAGTGGGACACCGCCCGGGCAATAGACCCGCTTCAGCAAAAATCACATTGGGACACCGCCCGAGCTATTACTTCTGTAACCGACAGTTTGCAGCGTAAGCTAAAAATGACAGACGTAAAAAATGACTCTACGGTAGCATTAAAAATTAAAGTACCCAACGGCAGCGATTCTATAGTTATTGTACCAATTGTAAAGAAAAAACCAGCGCCTGTTGCAACTAAGAACACAGTTGAAGTTAAAACTATTGACAGTGTAAGAGCTACCGCAAAAGTTATCGCAGAACCAAATTCAACTAGGGTAGTACAGGCCAGCGCACCCGATACTACGCCTGTTCACCCAATGGTTGATTCAGCTATTGTTACAAACGCAATTTCTATTGAAAAGCAAAAGGAAACAACGAATACACCAACAGTTATACCTCCCGTAAAACGAATGGGAGTAGGCGAGGCATTGCTTGCCAGTGCCGACTCTGTGAAGAGAATAAAAGCAGAGTTCTTTTACCGAAGGTATCAGAAGGCAATGAGCGATAAAAATTTTCGTAATGCAGAATCGTACCTGCATAAAGCTATTGAACTATCACCAAAATATTTTGATGCATGGTTTGCCTTGGCTGAAATGGAGGCCATGTTTGGCACACAGCAAACCGCTTTAAAATCTTATCAGCATTGTGCCACTATAGATAGCACTAAGCCAAAACTTTTCATAAGCCTGGGCAACCTGCAGACAAAAATGAAACGCAAATCAGATGCATACAACTCTTATAACCGCGCATTAACACTCAACCCTAACGATGTTTCTGCGCTCATGGCACGTGCTTCTATTTTAATGGACTGGAAAAAATACCGCGATGCGATTATAGATTATGACAAGGTAGTGCAACTAAACCGGGCTATACAATACGCCTATAAAGCAAGAGGACAGGCCAAATTTTTGAATAAAGACTATGCCGGAGCTATTGATGACTACACCCGTTTCTTGATTTTTGAACTGACCGACCCATCGGCCTATTATTATCGCGGGTTGGCAAAAATATCGAACAATGAACTGGCTGACGGGTGCATGGACTTATCAAACGCAGCTGACTTGGGTTACCCGGCTGCAGTCAAAGCCATAAAGAAAAGCTGTCAGTAAAAAAAAAGCACCTTCTAGAGGTGCCGTTATAAAATCAGGAGAACCAACCCCAGCTACTTTTTCTTGGTTTTAGGAGCTAAGGTCATAAACATTTTTTTGCCATCAAGGGCGGGTAATTGTTCTACTACAGCAATATCTTTTAAGCGGTCGGCAAATTGCAGCAAAAGCAACTCTCCTCTTTCTTTAAACACTATGCTTCGTCCGCGAAACATTACAAAGGTGCGCACTTTGTTGCCTTCCTTTAAAAAGTTTTCGGCATGTTTCGATTTAAACTCTACATCGTGATCATCGGTATTAGGTGTAAAACGAATTTCTTTTACTTCTACCTTTTTAGCATGCGACTTTATCTCTTTCTCTTTACGTTTTTTTTCGTAAAGAAACTTGTTGTAGTCCACTACTTTGCATACGGGCGGCATGGCATTTGGTGAAATTTCTACTAAATCGAGGCCTTGCTCCATGGCAATCTCGAGGGCGCGCTTAGTGGAATAAACACCCGGTGTTAGGTTTTCGCCTACTAAGCGAACTTCTGATGCGCGTATGTGTTCGTTGATATTGTGTTCTGCTACTTTCTTAAAGGGCGCTCGGCCGTAGCGCGGAACAAAAGGGCGTGGAGATGTACTCAAATGGAAACTTTTTGTTTTTAGTTGATGCAAAAATAAAAAAACGATTTAAAGACGAAATTCAAGGGCTACTCGGTAACTATTGTATTTCTCCGGTATAGAATTTAAACAGCCCAATAGCCGCAAAAACCAATAGCCGCTAAATCTGTTAAAACCTTGAAAGGTTCACAAACTTTTTGCTGAGAAAATCGGTAATAATTTCGTTGACGATTATTGGTTTTTCTTTTTGCGGATAGTGTTTGGTGCCGGGTATTACAGCCATGTAGCCATTTTGCACGTTTTCAAACATCTCGCTGGTGTGTTGTTGTTTAATAATGTCGTGGTCGCCTGTGATAAAGAGGGTGGGGCATTTTATTTTCTGCAAATCGGCAATGGTGAGGTTGGGCTCGGTGAGCAGCATGGTTTTCATGCGTTGGGTAAATGCACCAAGTAGTTTGTCGTTAGGCCAGCCGCGGAAATTGTTGCGCGCAAAAGTGTAAACCTTGTCGCTGTCCCATGCTTTTACTTTATCTAATACTTCGCGATACACTACACTGGTATCTACTTTGTAGTTAGCACCAATAGCCACCAGTTTACGTACCCGCTCAGGAAAGTTTACGGCCATATACAATCCAATAATACCTCCATCGCCAAAGCCCACAATATGTGCGCTGTCAATTTTAAGCCAGTTCATAAGCCCGCGCACATCATCGCCCATTAGTTTGTAGTTCATTTCGCGGTCGGTGAAGGTGGAGCGGCCGTGCCCGCGGTTATCTACGGTAATTACTTTGTAGCGTTTGGTGAGGTTGTTCATTTGTTTGTTCCAGTCCTCCATGCTTTCCATAGAGCCGTGAAGCAGTATAAGCACATCGGCACTATTGCCATGCACTTTGTAGTGCAGTTTTACATCATTGATACCTGCGTATTGGCTGCGGGCGGTATCGGCCTGTGCAAATGCGATGGTTGCTATGGTTAGCAGAAGAAGAGTGGTAAAGAATTTTTGCATGGCGGTTTTTTTTAAAGCCGCGCAAAGGAAAAATTTTTGAGGGAACGGGAGGGTAACTAAGCGGCTATTGGGTTATTGGGCAATTGGGTTAAACGGAATTACCCAATTAACCACTAACCGTTTAGCCAGTTAACCTGTTTAGGTTATTTAAAATTTTAAACTAACATTTACTGCACGCACTAAAAACCGCCCCTGACCTATGCGGCATTTTTTACTTTTTCTTTTTTTACTCCTCGCGCAGTTTGCGCAAACACAAAATTTAGTGCCTAATGGCGACTTTGAGCAATACGATACTTGCCAAACAAATGCAGGTCAATTGTATCGAGCTTTGTATTGGAATAATCCAATGCCATCCTCTACTCCCGATTATTTTAATGCCTGCAACCCTTTTCCAAACACTAGTGTCCCATCTAACCGGTGGGGATATGAAACTGCGCACTCAGGAATTGCCTATGCTGCAATAGGTACTGCCGTGGATAGCGCACTTCCGCCCAACATTAACGGAGATTATCGGGAGTATCTTCAAGTTGAGTTAACTGACACCCTTACTGGTGGGAATATTTACACCATTAAATTTTATGTAAGCGCATGTGATACGATGAATTACGTTTCGAATGACATGGGGGTTTATTTTTCGAAAACAGAAGTTTATGATACCTGTTTGGGATGCGCCCTACCATATCTGCCCCAATTTGAAAATACAACCGACTTGGGCAACCGCCACGGTTGGACGGAGCTTAAAAAAAATTACACAGCTACGGGTGGTGAAAAATTTATTGTAATTGGGAATTTTAAAGACAGCTTACATACCTCTACCACATATACCAATTGGACATCTTATAATAAAAATAGAAACACTGCTGCGTACTATGTAGACGATGTTTCAGTTATTTTATATGATACAGTAAGCGGAGTTTTAGATAATTGGACGAAAACGGCAATTAAAATTTACCCCAACCCAACCTGTGGTATGGTAAATATAAACTTCCCAAACTATGAAGAACTAACGCTTGATGTTTTAGATGTTAGCGGTGCATTGGTTTTGAGAAAAATAAATTTCAAGAATAAAGATTCACCTGTTAATTTACTACCTTATGCCGATGGTATTTATCTTTTCAAGTTTACATCGGGCAACTATTCATATCAGTCGAAAGTAGTTAAGAATTAACTCACCTACAAAACAAGAAACATGAGAAATGAAACAGCAATTTATATGACACTTATTACATTTTGTTTATGTCCTATAGTAATTGTAGCTCAAACATCATTTACGACTAGTACTAATCTTAGTAATACATGGGAAGAAATCCCAATTGGTTCAAATGTTGAGAGTGTAGGAATTGGTGATTTTACCAACGGGGGAGGGGTGCCCAAAGCTGCCTTACATATCAATACATACGCTGCATACTTAACGCCCCCTACTTCAAGCCCTGCACCATTCAACCCCGGCAGAGTTTTCCGTACAGAAAGCCCCTCAGGTTCCGATGCCATGTGGCAAATGTTTACAGGCAACAGTACAAGCGGTGAGAAATTTAATATCACAAACCCCACCGGTACTAATCATGTGGGGATAGGTGTAGTGCAGAACGGTAATCTTAACTTCAATTTTGGCAGTACTCCCGCTATATACATGACTATACAAGGTACAGGAGCTACGAATCCTGGGTATGTAGGCATAGGATATACTACCCCGAACTGGAAACTTGATGTAAATGATGATATTAACATAGGCAGATATGGAGGAGTTTATGACAAAGGATACAGGATAAATGAAGATTATGTGCTTTGGCACAACGGTGACTTTAGCAACATTTACGTTGGTGTGCAAGCTGGTGAATATGACGGTGGTGAAGAAAATACTTTTGTCGGTTACAAAGCAGCTTCGGGTTTTTCTTTATCTGGCGAGCGAAATACCTGCGTTGGCGCAATAGCGGGTCAATTTGTCGATGGCAATGATAATACTTACATAGGTCGTTATGCAGGAGGAAGCAACTCTACAGGTAAAGAAAATTCATCTTTGGGCAGCGGAGCGGGAAGTAGTAGTCAATACGGTGATGGAAATGTATCGGTAGGTTATTATGCGGGCGGTAACCAAAATACCAGCAACTACAATACCTCTGTCGGTTATCAAGCGCGTGTAGGTACCAATACTACTACTTACGAGTATGCCACTGCTATCGGGGCTTATGCTTATGCAGCCCAAAGTTACAGCATTGTTTTAGGTGCAATCTATAATGAGAACGGTTACACCGGAACCAACATAAAAGTTGGCATCGGAACTAAAGCACCCTCTGCTTCTTTACACATAGATGGGGTGAATAGCAGTTTTCGTTACAGAGTGAACAATGCAAACCCAACTAATGGACATATACTTACAACAGACGGCAGCGGTAATGCTACATGGCAGGCACCGCCTACAGGCACACTCAGCACATGTAACGCACCTACTCAAAACAAACTCGCCAAATGGTGTAATAGTGGCTCCATGATATTTGACAACAGTATGATTTACGATAACGGAACAAGAGTGGGAATAAATACTACATCACCTTCTAGCAATACAAAAGTTCATGTAAACAACAACGACCAGCCAGTAGGCACTTTTAGTTACACAAGCACCACAGGCAACGTAGGCATTGGCGCGTATGGAATTTCACAGAATGCTGCTTTTGCCAACTTTGGCTTAGTTGGTCAGGCAAAGTACCCACCTAACTTTTGGTCAGTAACTACTACTTTAGGGTTTACGCTTACTAAGTATAGCGTAGGTGTAATGGGGCAGGGTAGTGGCTCCCCCGTAAACTATGGCGGTGTTTTTGAAGCTAATCAGTGTGGCAGTAATATCAATAACTATGGAGTATATGCCTCCGCTACCGTACTACGAGACGGAAAATGCGATGCCGGTTTCGCAGGATACTTTCAAGGGCGCATAACCGGTATGACCCCTGTTATCCCTGTTTCTGATAGCACCCTCAAAGACAGCATACAAGCTATTACAGGGGCTCTTTCTATTATAGAACAATTGCATCCGAAAAGTTATTTTTTTAAAGGGAGCAGCTACCCCGCCATGAACCTGCCCATAGAAAAACAGTATGGACTTATATCGCAACAAGTGGCTACAGTGCTGCCCGATTTAGTGGTTGATATTATGCAGCCACAAATTCTAGATACATCGGGAACTATTGTTCAAGATACAATCACTCTCAAAGCTCTCAACTACACCGGCCTCATCCCCATCGCCATTCGCGGCATACAAGAACTGGATAGCTTAAAAGTAGGCACCAATGCTACCGCTGCCGATAGCAACCATGTGGTAAAATGGAACACCACCGATAAAACTTTAGTAAACAGCCAGATTTACGACAACGGCACCCATATAGGCATACCGGTAACAGACGCCAACAGCTATGTAAACGTGGTAAACCACGATAGGGACATAGCCGTTAATGTAGAATCGGACTATGACGAAACCAGCGAGGTAATAAAAGCCACCTACAACACCGATACCAACCCCAACGAAGTAGTAGCTGTTTACGGCTATAGCAAATATGTAAACGGCAGCAGTCAGGACGATGGCATAGGAGGTAAATTTACAGGCGGCAAGGCAGGTGTACACGCCATAGCCGATGGCGACAACAGCATACAAATAGGTGTAGGTGGCGAAAGCATGAACAGCACCAGCATGAACGTAGGTGTGCTGGGCAAAGCCGTGCGTTATACACCCAGTGTAAACGTGGGCTTCTCATCTTATGTAGATAGTGCCGATTTGTATAACGCTGCCTTTACAGGCGAAAGCAACTACATTAACAGCAGCAGCACCAATGCCGGTATTGTTTGCTCGGCTCAGGGTTCATCGGTGCAAAACGTAGGCGGTGTGTTTCAGGCGCTGGATAGCGTAGGCAGCCGCACAGGTGTATATGCCGAAGCGCACAGCTTGGCGATGGGCCCTGTGGCTTACGCAGGATACTTCGATGGCGATGTACACGCCACCGGCACCGTAACCTGGACCAGCGATGCACAACTAAAACAAAACATAAACCCACTTCGCCCCGAAACTGCTTTAGAAGCCATTATGCAACTGCAACCTAAAACCTACGAATACCGCACCGCTGATTTTCCGCATCTGGGTTTAGCCCAAGGCAACCAATACGGCTTGCTGGCGCAGGAAGTAGAGCAGGTATTACCTGCTTTGGTAAAAGCAGAACGCCACCCCGAAATACGCAACATAAGAGGTGAGGTAACTTCGCCTGCTTACGACTACAAGGGCTTAAACTACGTTGGCATAATACCCGTGCTGATAGGCGCGGTAAAAGAGCAGCAGCACAAAATTGATTCGCTGGAAGAAGTAATTACCGACAGGTTAACACAGTTAGAAGAGCGCCTGAACGGCTGCTGCGGAGAATCTAACAAGCGCGATGAAAACGAAACACCAACCACTGCTGCACATCAGCTTAGTGTAGAGCTAAGCAGTATGCAGGTAATAGTGCTGGAGCAAAACGTGCCTAATCCGTTTGCCGAGCAAACTTCTATCAGCTATTTTATACCCGAAGGCAGCGGTGCCGCACAACTTATTTTTACCGATATGCTTGGCCGCACCATTAAAACCATGGAACTACAAAACAGCTACGGTATAGTTACCGTCTTTGCCTCTAACCTTAGCAAAGGTCAATACAGCTATACACTGGTTATAGATGGCAAAAACATAGAGACGAAACGAATGACTAAAACCAGATAGGCCAACGCCCGTATTTTCAAATCTAGCGCACACACCCAACATGGGTACAAAAAAATGAAGCCGTCTCAAAACTAGTTGGGGCGGTTTTTATTTTGTTATCACTACACCCCAGCCCTATCGTCAATACAATTCTGTGTAGCATTTTACTGCTTCCTTTTAATATCAGAGGAGCAGAAACTTAATTTCCCCTTGTGTAATCTTTGCTACATTGCACAATCAAAATTTTTCGCATGAAAAAACTTCTCCCCTCCACACGCTGCCCGCTGTTCTAAGCCTTCTGCACTAACTCTTGAAAAAACTCGATTGGCAAGGATACCAACCGGAGGACGAAAACCTGTAGATCTTTACAACAAATTACTTGTGTCTTTTTTAAGATAATACTGTAACCAAAATGCTACACCCTTAGTAAACCCAACAAATCGAGATAATAAATTTTTTGCCCTGTGGCTCACTGCTGTATATTTCTTCTTATTATTACTTACAGAATATTTGGCTGAATATTTGTTAATTATTTTACAAACTACATCATTATGAAAAAACGTTTCCTCTCCACCGCTGCCGTAATCTTCTTTTCTGCTTCGCTTATTGCGCAAAGCAATGTAGGTATAGGCACCAACAACCCCAAGAGCAAATTAGACATAGACGGCAGCATTTCACTTAGAGAAGGCGCTGCCCTTGCACTGGTAAACGGCAATAACGACAACATAGCCCTTACCGGCAACTACAGTTTCTACCGCATATCGGGCCCTACTGCCGCATTCAGCATTTTGGGCTTAGTGCCACCCAGCGGAGCCGATGGTCAAATGCTCACTTTGGTAAACACCACCAGCCAGGTAATGACCATAAAAAACAACGCATCGGGCACACCGGCTAACTCTATATCCACATTAACGGGCGGAGATTTTGAAAGCATAGCGGGCAATTCGAGCATTACCCTGCAGTATAACAAAACGGCCCAACGGTGGTTTGTTACAGCCAACCAAAACTACAAAGTATCGGCAGCCAACTTAGTAACCAAAGATATAGTACCCGGCACAGGCTCGGCAGTTACAGTAGTAAACGGAGCTAACCAGGTAATAGGCGGAGGCAATGTAGTGTTAGATGTAACCACCAATGCCCTTAATCAAAAAGGGATAGTACCCGGCCCTACGGGCTTAAACGCCAACCAGGCGTGGGTAACAGACGGATCCGGCAACCCGGCATGGGCACAACTACCCAATGCCAACCTGCAAAACAGCAGCGTAACTATTAACACAGGCACGGGCTTAAGCGGTGGGGGAAACGTAGCTTTAGGAGGCACCCTTAACTTAGTAAACACCGCCCCCGACCAAACAGTGAGCATAACAGGCGCAGGCATAAACTCAGTAAGCGGCACCTACCCTAACTTTACGGTAACCGGCACCGAGGTGGATGGCAGCGTAAGCAACGAGGGCGCATTAACCGTAGGAGCGGGTACCGCTTCTACTTCCTTAATTAACTCTAACACCAGCGGCAGCACACCGGTAACTTTGCAAGCAGGCAGCAATGTCTCATTAACCGAAAGCGGCAACACTATTACCATTGCTTCTTCTAACCCGGGAGGCACGGTTACACAAGTAAACACCGGAACCGGCTTAACCGGTGGGCCTATTACCTCTTCAGGAACTATCAGCATGGCTAACGTAGGCACAGCCGGCACTTACACCAAAGTAACCACAAACGCACAAGGGCAGGTAATATCTGGCACTACACTCTCTGCCGGTGATGTACCCAACTTAGCCGGTGATGTTTCAGGGCCCATCAATGCCACGGTAGTTGCCGATGACAGCCACAACCATACTGAACTGGAAGCTAAACCGCAATACACTTGGTCTGCATCTACCAATCCAAGAGATTTTCCTCAGGCCATTTCTGCTTCGTTTGTAAGAGCAGCAGATGGTTGGCCCGAATATGGCTCAGTAGTGAACATAGGTACCTACCCGAACGATGGCGGAACTTTACAACTTTATGCTCCTTACGCACCGGCTTACGGGGGTAACTCGTTACGGTACCGCTTAGGAGTGTATAATAATGCCGGCTGGACCGGCTGGAAAACCATTTGGGACGATACCAACGATGGCACGGGGTCGGGCATGAACGCAGATTTGCTGGACGGCTACACCGCCAGCGACTTTGCTTTGGCTTCTGGCAACAACAACTATATACAAAACCAATATGGTGGAGCTCAAAGCGCAAATTTTTGGATAAGCGGAACCGGACGAATAGGCACCTATGGCGCAATAACCGATGCGCCTACCACCTATGGCAGTATAGGACTTGCCGGTGCTAAAAATGGGTACTATGGCGTGTTATTGGGGCAAAGCACCTCACATGCCAATCTGATGTTTGATGGGGGTGGTAACGGGGGTACATACTACCAAAACTGGGGCTGGTCGCAATACTACTTAACCGGGAGCCGTCACATGCAATTTAACACCTCTTCAGATCTGGGGCACTCTGTAGGGGTTAGCGGCAACCTGCGAGCCACTGCTGGTCAATTTCTAGATTATGTAACTAATGGAACTTTATGTGTAGGAGGTGGTAGTATAGGAAATACCGATGCTGTAATTTATGCAGAGAACCAAAGTAACAACGATTGGGGGCTGATATTAAACAAAGGAGGATACGATTACGGACAAGATATTCGATTAGGAAGTGGTGCTAGCTATGCTTTTAGGGTACTTGGAAGCGGCAGCGAATACTTTAGAATCCGTGGCGATGGGGTTAGCTTTCAACCATTCATTTATGACTTAAATAATACCGGCTACTACCTGGACCCCAACAGTGCTTCGCAAATGAGTTCGGTATATGCCAACAATTGGTTTAGGCCGCAAGGGAACACCGGAGTATATTGGCAAGATTGGGGCCGTGGGTTTTATATGAGTGATGGCACCTGGGTAAGAACCTATAACGCTGGCTCATTTTACAGCGATCAAACAATACAAGGGCGCTACGTAAACTGGGGAGATAACAACACCGGTACGCATTCCGGGTATCTTTCCGGTTACATGGAGGCATGGTCGGTAAGCGATGGTAACCGCATCTTACCCATGAACTATGATTATGGTAGTGTAGGTTACGGCTACCTTGGGCAGTCCAACCGCGATTGGTATTACGTATATGCCGATTACCACACCAATACCTCACGCAGAGAAACAAAAAAAGATATTACCCCTCTAGACAATGGATTGTACGAATATGTAATGGCCGATATAGACAAAATAAAACCAACCTTTTACAGATACAAAGGCGAAACCAAAGACTTTGTAGAAGGATATGAAACCAAATATAAACCTCAGCTAACTTTAGGGGTAATGCTCGATGAATCTCCGGATTATATTCAGGACAATGCCTTTAGCGGAGTAAATATTTATTCTGCGGCTGTGCTGGCGCTTACCGGTGTAAAATATAACCGCAGCAAAATACAAGAAATGGAAACAGTTATCCAACGCAATAACGAGGAATTTGGAAGCGCACAATCAGGACAATGGGTGGCTTTTGATGCAAGTTTTAAACAACAATGCGGCAGCAATAAACCCTTTGTTACTATTACTCCCACCTCAGAACACGATGGCTCATACTACATCAGCGAGGTAAGTGAAACCGGATTTAAAGTAACGGCCTCAAAAAACTTCAGCTTTAACTGGCAAGCTATTGCACCAAAACAAAACGCACAAAGAACAGAACCTGCCGGTCAAATTTCGGCCTCTATTCTTAGCGAGCTAAAAGTAACAGACGAACAAAAGAAAAAGTTACAAGACTACTTTGCCAAAGAAAATGCAGAAAGCACCAAAACCTACGAAAAGAATTTGGCCGTATGGAAAGAAACAATGCCCGATTTGTATGAACGTACAGTTAGAGAAAACGAAAAAAATAAAGCACTTTATCTAAAATATAAAGATTAAACATTCTATTAGAAAAATACAAAAGGGGTTACCGGTAATAGCAAATATACCGGTAGCCCTTTTTAATTTTTGTAGGCGCATGCAGCTATATCAATCGCATTTCGCTACCGCCCGCTGCCCGCTGTTCTAAGCCTTCTGCACTAACTCTTGAAAAAACTCGGTTGGCAAGGATGCCAACCGAAGGACGAGAAACCCGTTGGCAAGTATGCCAGCCGAAGGGCGAGAAAAAAAACGATGCTGCGATGTAGAACCTGTGTTTGCTAACCTCAAACACAACAAAAACTTTAAACGATTTAATATAAGAGGCAAGAAAAAAGTAGAAATCGAAACGGGTCTTATCGCCATGCCTCACAACTTAAAGAAGATGGCGGCTTAAAACCATCTTCTTTAAGTTGCTCAGCCAAAATACCTGCATAAAAAAACCGCCTCAATTAGTTTTGAGACGGCTTCTTTTTACTTCAAACCAACACACTAAGCCGGCAATGTAATAGTGCCGGTGTAAGGCACGCCTTCGGTTACATTTATTTTAGTGGTAAACACAGCTTCGGTTACCGGGTCGGTTATTACTTCTATAGTTAGTTCACCGTTCAGGGTGGTGGTCATTTGCACTTTGCCTTCGGCATCGGTGGTGCGGGTTACGCGGCCCTGAGGCAGTTTTACATCTAAACCTACAGCCGGTTTGCCCCCGGCAGTTAGCACGGTAAGCGTAATATCGGTTGGCTTGCCGCTGCTTTCGTACGTTACGCCCCACTCGCGGGAGTTGGCGCGTTTGCTTTCAATGGTTTCGTTGTTGTAGTAGCTTTCTACCTCGTCCCAAAGGCGTAGTATGAGTTGGTCTATTTCATCGGTATGGTCGCTTATCTGTTCGCGGGCGGCATCCAGCAGGTCGCCTTTTTCGCTGGCGGCATCTAACAGCGGATACCATGCGGTAAGCAGCGTGCCTACTTCTGCGGCTGTGGGGTTGCTCATAGCGGTGCCCCCGGCAGCTACACGGTTGGCTTCACCGGTTACTATGTTTTCGGCTACCTGTTTCAGTTCGGCTTCGGTATCCATGGGCGGTAGGGCTTCGCTGCTAATATCCAGGCCATAGTAACCGCGGTCTTGCGGCTGTGCTTTGCCGCGCCTTACCATCAGGTTAAACACCATAATAAAATGCGAGCTGTGTAAATGCAAATCGGCTTTGGTTTTGTCTTTAAGTGCATTGGCGGTAGTAGCATTTACAATAGCCACATCTATGGCCGCGCATTTGGTTTCAAAAACGGGTTGCTTGGTATCTAAAGCGGTAATGGTAGTAGCGCGTAGCACATCGGTGGCTATAGGGCTGCTGGTTCTTTTGGCTTTAGCGGTTTTAAGGGCTGCCCTGCGCGTAGGTGTGCTGTCGGGCAATTTGCGAGTTATTACTGGCATATTGTTTGGGTTTTGAAAGGTTAAAAAATGGTGTTTTTGCTTAATTGATTCATTTTCAAAGATGACGAGAGAGTGTTTCTTGTAAGAAATAAGCTCTCGTATGGTTACGAGAGGGCATTTCTTGTAAGAAATAAGCTCTCGTATGGTTACTAGAGGGCGTTTCTTTTAAGAAATAAGCTTTCGTATGGTTACGAGAGGGCGGTTCTTTTAAGAAATGCACAGTAGTATGGTTACTAAGGGCTGTTTCTTTCAGAAAACAAGTGCCCGTGTGGTTACTGCCGGGTATTTCTTTTAGCATACAGGCAGTAGTGGTTCAGCTAACAGATAATTGATTGGTAGAAAAGGGTGCCGTATGTCAAAGAACTATATGGCAATAGTGGAACAAGGGGCACGTTTATTCAATCCTGAAATCAGGATTGCAGAACCGGAGAAAATTTATATCCAATGTAAGCGCTGGGCTTTGAGGTAAGCCACCGCTATATTACCGCTGCCCGTTTTATAGCGTATGTGTTTCAGGTGTGTTTCTATAGTGCTTTCGGTTTGTCCCAGCTTTTCGGCAATCTGGGGTATGGTGGCATCGCGCACATACAGCCACAGCGTTTGCCGTTCTTTATCGGTAAAGGGCACCCCCCTTATACCGCCAAATGGTTCGTGGTAGTGTTTGTGCCCCATACATAAATATACGAATGTATGCAGCGGGGTGTTACTAATAGTCTTGAACTGGAAACAAGGCAAGCGGGGTAAAAAAATTACAGTTCTATGACAATTGCATACAGAGATGCGTTTTGTTTTAGCGGGCTTCAGCCCGCTTCAACAAACTGTATTTATTCCGCTTATCATGTATTTATTGCCGTTGGCTTTAGCCAACGGTGCTGTGAATGTATGCAGCTAATAATCATAAACTGGAAACAAGGCAAGCGGGGTAAAAAAATTACAGTTCTATGACAATTGCATA
>CAZTNA010000001.1:0-158525 GCA_964615305.1 uncultured Chitinophaga sp. | reverse complement strand
CAAACTGTATTTATTCCGCTTATCATGTATTTATTGCCGTTGGCTTTAGCCAACGTGCTGTTTTGTATTTTGCTTCTCCGTTAGCCAAATGCCTGTTTCGGCTATTACCCGGTAACGCTCAACGGGCAGATGAGGTGGCTTTTTTATTTTAGCCCGCATGTGCGGCATTGCAGGGTTTATTAACATACCACTTTCTACAGAAACTAAGCGCGAGTTAAATTTTAAGATGCTGCGCAGTATTACCCACCGAGGCCCCGAGGCATCGAATGTTTTTGCCGAAGGCCCTGTATCGCTCGGGCACAACCGCTTAAAAATTATTGACCTTTCAGACCAAGCCAACCAGCCCTTTGAATATCAGGATGTGGTGCTGGTGTTTAATGGCGAAATATATAACTACATTGAAGTAAGGGCTGAATTACAGAAACATGGTTACCAATTTCGTACGGCAGGCGATAGCGAAGTTATTTGCGCTGCCTACAAACACTACGGAGAAAAATGTGTTGACCACTTTATGGGTATGTGGGCTTTTGCCCTGTGGGATAAAACACAGAAAAAACTTTTTTGCAGCCGCGACCGCTTTGGCATCAAGCCGTTCTACTACATTACACAGGGCAGCAACTTTTATTTTGCTTCCGAATACAAAGCGCTGAAACAACTACCCGCGTTCAGCAATGAACTAAACACACAGCAGTTTTACCGCGGCTTGCAATTGGGCTGGACAACTTTTGGCAGCGAAACCATTTACAAAAATGTAGTGTCCCTGCCTCCTGCATACAATATTATCTGGCAGGAAGGAAAGCTTACCGGCAACAAATACTGGGATATAGATTTTTCGAAAACATCCGCTTCGCTTTCATGGGAAGAGAAAAAGGAAAAGTTCTTCTCGCTTTTTCGTGATTCTGTCAGCCTGCACTCGCGCAGCGATGTAAGCAACGGCACTTGTCTGAGTGGCGGGCTCGATTCTTCTTCTATATCTTCCATGTATTCTACCCTGCTGCCCGATGCCAAAATCAAATCGTTTTCGGTGTACTACGAAGATGATGTGGACGAACGCCCGTACGTGCGCGAAGTAGTAAACAAGTATGCTAACATAGAGCCGCATTATTTTTCGCCTACCGAAAAACAAATTGCCGAAAGCTTTCACCACATTACCTACCATGCCGATGTGCCTGTTTATGGCTCGGCATATATCTCGCAATACTTCTTAATGCAGTTGGCAAAAAGCCAGGGAGTAACTGTGGCTATTGACGGACAAGGCGCTGATGAATATCTCGGTGGTTACCTGCACTCTTTCTATCGTGTAATAGGAGGGTTGTTTGCTTCTGCAAAAGTTACTTCGGGTTTCAGTTTGTTAAACACGCTGGCAGAACGCGAAAACTTTTCGGCAAAAAAGAAACGCGATTTTCTTTTAAAGAGTTTGGTGAGCGCTTTCAGCAACGAAAGCAAAATGTATAACTTTGAACTAAGCCAGCTAAACAGTTTACTGAATGGAAGCGTGACGGCACTTTCTATTGATGACGTTACTTCCGATAAATTCAACAATCTGCTTTACCATCTTTTGCTCAACACTACATTGCCTACACTTTTACATTTCGAAGACCGAAACAGCATGGCGTTCTCTCTCGAATCGCGCGTGCCGTTTTTAGACCACCGGCTGGTAGAGTTTTGTTTTACACTTCAGCGCGAAGACCGCATAAACAACCGCGCAGAAACAAAATACATTTTGCGCGAAGCGCTGAAGCCCATTTTACCCAAAGCAGTGTATGAGCGTAAAGACAAAAAAGGATTTGTAACACCCGGAGAAATAAAATGGCTCAACGGCCCGCTCAACTATCTGCTGAATATAGACTATGCACAGTTCGATGGTATGAAACAAGCCGAATTGAAAAAGATAGTAACCCAATACAAAGCAGGCGATACTTCTAAAGCAGCGTTTGTATGGCGCCTGGCCGCTACTGATTACTGGCTCAAAAACTTTAGATAAATTTGATAATGGAACTTAATGTGCTTCACCTGCTAACCGTGGCTCTGCAATCTACAGCCGTGTACCTGTTCATTATTTTGGCGTTCAGGTTGTTTGGCAAAAAAGAGTTGGCGCAACTAAGTGTGGTTGATTTAGTTTTTATTCTGCTTATAAGCAACAGCGTGCAAAATGCTATGGTAGGCAGCGACATTACGCTATCTGGCGGCTTAGCTGCAGCCACAGGTTTATTTACAGCTAACTATCTGCTGAAATTTTTGCTGCGCAAGTTCCCTGAGTTAAGCAAAGCGGTGCAAGGCAAAGAACAAATGTTGGTGTACAAGGGCAAGGTACAGAAACAAGCCTTAGATGATTCGCAGCTTTCTATGGAAGAATTAGAGGTGGCTATTCGTGAACACGGAGTAAAATCTGTTCAGGATGTTGACTTAGCCATTTTAGAAATAGATGGCAACATCAGCGTACTATCTAACGATTTTAACCACAAAACACAGCGCAGAAGAAAGCCCCATAAGTTTGTATTAAAAACAAGGTGAGTTATTGCTTTACAATTTTTGCGTTACCCGAAACGCTATTGACCCATACGCTTAAAAAATAAACGCCTGATTCGAGAGCAGAAACATCGGCTTTCCATTCATTATTGCCAACGGTTTCAAATCTCACTTGGTTCATTTTTCTTCCTTGCATATCATACATACCAATACTCTGCTCAGAAGTATACTCTTTACAGGGTAAGGCAACCGTAATTTTATCATAAGCCGGATTCGGAAATACGTTCAGGGTTATGTTTTCTATCTCTGTCACCTGGTTCACTATAGAAAACTGCGTAGTATCATTAAACACCACCAACCCCGAACTTAAAGTGCCCATCCATAACTTACCATCTGCCATACGTTTCATACAGCTGATATAGTTGTCGGGTATAGGTGAGTTATGAATGGTAAATGAATCAAAGACCAGGCTGTTATTCCACCGCACCAAACCCTTATCGTAAGTGCCCATATATTTTACATCTGTATTCAACACTATTTCCAGTGAAGTAATACTATTGGTTGGTATAGCCGAGTTGGCATCTAATCTGTAAAACCACGATGTGCCGTTAAACCGGCCCAGCCCCTGTGCAGGGGTGGCAAACCAAATGTTACCGTAAATATCTTTTTCTAAATCCAGAATAGTGTTGTCGGTTAATCCGCTGTTCAAATTGTTATAAGTGGTAAGCGTGTTTCCTTGTTTTTTGCAAATGCCACCGTTCACAGTGCCAATCCATTTTGTATCGTTCTCGTCAATAAAAATATGGTTAATGTTATTGGCTCCTAAAGGCGAATTGAACATGTTATAAATTTCCCAACCCTCGTCACTTATGCGTGCTACACCGCCTGTGGTGCCAAACCAGGGTGTGTTTTCTGCATCAAAAGCTATGGCTCTTACTTGATCGGTTGGCAGCAATGAGTTGCCGGTGTTATAGTTTGTCCAGGCAGAGCCGTTAAAAAAAGAAACGCCCGCTGGAAGCGTACCCACCCATAAATTATTGGCAGTATCAAACGCAATACTGCGTATCTGGTTTTCAATTAACCCTGAGTTACTGCTGTCAATTACGGTAAAGTTAGTTCCGTCAAATTTTGCCAAACCATTGTCGGTTCCAATCCAAACATTACCGGCATTATCTTGTTCAATGGCACGAATGGTATTATCGGGCAGTAAAGAGTTTCCGGTATTGTAAATAGTCCAAACATTTTGTGCCGCAAGAGACTTTACAAAGAAAAAAAGAAGAAAAGCTATAAGTTTTCGCATTTAGCTAAAGTGAAAAAATAATCGGTTTGTGGTGCCTGATTTTTGTTACCTGTATTCTGTTATTTTCAAAATATGAACTGGAAGGTAAACCTCGTACTGTTATACGGCAAACTTCGCAAACCTGTTGACCCGGATGTAGAACATGACATAACACTGTTTCGCAAAAAATCTGATCGTGCCGTACAACTAGGCACCTGGTTGTTTGACAAAAAAGTAGCCGTTAGCCAAGTGCACGATACTTCTGCCAATGGTGTGCCGGTGCGTATTTACAAAAACAGTAACAGCGAAAATCAGCGCACCATCATCTACTATCACGGTGGCGGGTTTGTATTATATGGTATTTACAGTCACGACAACGTATGCCGAAGACTGTGTGCCATGAATAACTGTATAGTAGTTTCAGTTGATTATAGGTTGGCGCCCGAACACACCTTTCCTATTGCTCACCACGATTCATTCGAAGCGCTGATATGGGTGCGAAACCACATAAAAAACTACGGGGGCAATGCAAACAATATAGTTGTATGTGGCGACAGTGCAGGAGGAAACATTGCAGCCTGTATGGCTCACCGGTGCAAAAAAGAAAACATACCTCTGAAAGCGCAAGTACTTATTTACCCTTGGGTAGATGGCCGGTTAAGCAACCCTTCGTTATACAAAAATGGGGAAGGTTACTTACTTGAACGAAAAACAGTGGTTTGGTTTAGGCAACAATACACACCTAATATTGAAGATCGTTTAAGGCCCGAAGTTTCTGTTATTGATGAAACTGACTTTACAAATCTGGCTCCTGCTTTTGTTCTCACGGCTCAGTTCGATCCATTGCTCGATGATGGCTTTCAGTATTACCAAAAGCTAAGAGCAGGCGGCAACCCGGCAGCGTATAAGGAATATGCCAATTTGTTTCACAGCTTTTTCAATTTACCGGGGGTGCACCCCAATGCCATGCTCGCTTACACCGACATTAAAACGTTTCTGTCTGAAATCAAGTAGTGCTTTAAATCAGATATTTTTTATACCAATACTGAAATACCAAAAGCGCCCATACCGTGGCATGAGCATCGCCCGGGTCGGCACTAAATAGCTTTTGCTTCAGTTTTTCAACTTGCCATACACTGAAAATGTTTTGCTCTTCAATAAAGTGAGTTTCCAGCAAATCATTTTCAATCATAGAGCGCAACCCGGTTTTCATCCACTTTAATAGCGGAACCTCAAAACCATGTTTTGAGCGTGTAAAAAGTTCAGGAGGTAAATCACCTCTAAAAGCGTCTTTTAAAATTCTCTTGCCTGTAGTGGCATCTATCTTGTACGCCACCGGCAGCGAAAAAGCAAAATCAACTACCGTATAGTCAAGTAGTGGCACTCTAACCTCTAAACTATTTGCCATACTCATCAGGTCAACTTTGGTCAGCATATCGTTCGGCAAAACCATTTGTGTATCGGCATAAAGTATATCATTGAGTTCTCCCTCCTCTTTCACTGAGTTCAACACAAACTCTTTTCTTTTTTCAAGTTCTGCTAACTGAACACTACCGCTGTGCCGCAAAAGCGAAAGAGCATCATCTTGTGTATTAAAAGTACACCAACGCCAATAACGTTCCGATGCAGTAAGCCGAAGCCCGCTGCTGTATCTTTCTAACTGGCGAAACAAATTGCCAAAAATTGAATGGCGCGACTTAGGCAAGATCTTAAACAACGGCAGCCCCGATGAAAGAAGAAAATTTAAGAACCCATTTTGCCGGGCGCGCATTTCAGCGCGGTGTTTGTTATAGCCGGCAAACAATTCATCGCCCCCATCGCCACTGAGAGCAACAGTAACTTTTTGCCGGGTTTGCTTAGTAAGTACATACACCGCAATAGCCGAAGAGTCAGCAAAGGGCTCATCAATATAATCTAACACACTTTGAACCTGCTCAAACATTTCCTCGTTAGTAACCGAAAAAACCGTGTGGTGGGTTCCAAATTTTTTAGCTACCAGATTGGCATATAGTGTTTCATCAAAATATGGCTCATCGGCAAAACCAATACTGTATGTGTTTAAGTTATTAACGTGTTTAGCCGCACAAGCCGTAACAATTGATGAATCAATTCCTCCACTTAAAAACGTACCCAGCGGCACATCACTCACTAACCTTCGCTGCACTGATTCTTCAACAAGTGTACGAAGCTTTGCTTTAGCACTATCGTAACTGCCATTTGTATCAGTTACCTTTTTACCCGGTGTAAAGGGCAAACGGTAGTATTGTGTGGTTGAAAAATCACCTTGCTCATTAATCTCAGCATAACAACCCGGGCTCAGCTTCTGCACATTTTTCAGCATAGAGTAATTGCCCGGCACATAATTAAGCTGAAGGTAAAGCGCCAACGTGTGGTAGTCTATTTCTTTCTTCACCGGAAAAGCCATCAATGCTTTTAACTCACTGGCAAAAAGCAACATGTTATCATCCGTATAAATATGCAGGGGCTTAATTCCAAAACGATCGCGGGCTATGAATGTGTTACGCGTTTGATTGTCGTAAATGGCAAAAGCAAAAAAACCGTTCAAATGCTGAAGGCAACCTTTGCCTTGTTGAATAAACAAATTAAGCAACACCTCCGTGTCTGATGATGTGGTAAATTTTGTATTGCTTAGAAACTCGTTGCGCAGTTCGCGGTAGTTAAAAATTTCTCCATTAAATACTAGGGTATAGCGGCCACTGCTATCGCTCATGGGTTGATTAGCCACTGATGATGTATCAATAATTGAAAGCCGGGCATGAGCCAGACCAACCTTAGGCGAAACAACTTCTACTTGCTGTGCATCGGGGCCCCGCTTTGATAACTGCTGAACAGCCAAATGCAAAAAGGGCTGCAACTGATGGTTATCTTGTTTAGCTATGTATCCGGCAATACCGCACATAAATTATTCGTTTCTGATTCAAGCAAAGATGAAATAATAGACAACACACGAAACACCGTGAATCAAATCTCTGCATACATTACTCTTTTCGCTTGCATTATATCTGGAATCATTTAGGTTTGAAACGTGCATAAGAAACCGTCAGACAAGTCGTTGAAGAAAGAAGACAAGCCATCGGGCATTCCTTTTAAAAAGAAGGAGCGCAAAAAGGTGAGCCCTGCATTAGAAGCAGCTGCCAAAAAAATGTTGGAACGTGCCGTATCATCGTCACAAAACAAAGACAGTAAGCCCACATCGAAAGGCGCTTACAAACCAGGAAAAAAATCTTTTGGTAATTCTAAAATTCCTCAAAAAAAATACCCTGTTCAGAAACAAGAAAACAAAGCCGCTGTCGAGGTTTACTCTACTCCGCAAAAACAAACGGATGAAATACGGCTTAATAAATATTTAAGCCATGCCGGAGTGGCAAGCCGCAGAGCTGCCGATGAGTTAATTAAAGAAGGAAGAGTGAAGGTGAACGGAGAAATAGTGAAGGAGATGGGCTACAAGGTGAAGGTAAAAGACAAAGTGCAGTTCGATGGTAAGGTGCTTAATCTGGAGCGCAAGTATTACGTTTTACTAAACAAACCAAAAGACTATATAACTACACTCAGTGACGAACGCGACCGCAGAACCGTAATGGATTTGCTGCGCGGAGTGTATGAGCAAATCAATTCGCCTAAGAAACCGCGCTTATATCCCGTGGGCAGATTAGACAGAAATACTACCGGTGTGTTGCTAATAACCAATGATGGTGAACTGGCGCAAAAACTAACTCACCCCAGCACCGAAGTGCGTAAAGTGTACCATGTTATTCTAAACAGCAAACTAAAACAAGAAGACTTTGATAAAATAGCCGAAGGAGGCGTAGTGCTCGAAGATGGAATTGCAGAAGTAGATGAAATTGCCTACCCTAATCCTAAAAATAAAGCAGAAGTGGGCGTTCAGATACACACCGGTAAAAATCGTTTTATACGCAGACTTTTTGAAGCATTAGGATATGAAGTTGAAAAACTTGATCGGGTGTTTTTTGCCGGACTTACCAAGAAAGATTTAAGCCGCGGCCGGTGGCGCTTTTTGAACGAGGAAGAAGTTAGGCAGTTGAAATATTTTCAACAATAAGCAAGCACAACTTTAACCTATCTCATACATTTTTTTGTATTTCTTATACTGTGGCAAAAGCACAAGCTGGCACGCATTTGCTTTAAAACAATTCAGTGTTTGTGGCTGTATTTTTCCAATGTTGTCGCCTCTCTCCGAAAACATGCGCAGTATGAAACCAAGTTTTTCTTTATAGAGCAACCATACATAGAGTCCGTAGATTAATTTTTGCAAGAAATAAGGCATCCATTGTATGAAATGAAAAATTGCGCTCGAAATTTTTTGATATGAAACAGATTCTTCATCACTTAAAGAAGCATTTAGCTTCTCACAAGAAACCTTGTAAGGTTTTAGTGCCAGATCACTTTCAAGTTCGCTCATGAATAATGCGGGGCTTGCCTGCAAGAACTCAAATGGTTTTACCAAAACCTGCTTTTCGCCAAAAATACTTTTGCAACACTCTATCAACCGGTCGTAGTTGTAAAACTCACCTAGCGACAAAGCATATTCTTTCTGAAAATCAGCAAAAGTTAGAATGCCCCCTACTTTTACATACTGAGCATACATAGATTTAACTACCACTGAGAATCCACGGGTAACCACCAAAATTTTTGCGGTTGGAAACAAACGGTAAAGCTTTTCAAGGGTAGCTCGCTGTTGTGTTGCCACATCAAAAAATTTAAACCTTACTCCTACTATATCCACCTGCCCGTTCCAAACAGAAAATTGTTCTTCGCTGATAACCGCGTGTGTGGTACCTTTGTTGTCGGGCAGAGTAATGTCGGGCACTATGCCGGTTTGTTTGTAGTTGCCTGATATACTGCCTTCAAAAAAAATATCGGGATGTAAACTGAAATAGTTTTGCAGAAAAGTAGAACCCGCTCTCGGATAACCAATATGAATAACTACCTGCTGCATGTCATCAATAATAAATGTTTACCTCAGCTGCCAAAACGCACTACCCAACCTTCTCTTGCTTCAAAGTAATGTACGTCCACACAGCACCGGCTAAATCTACAGCACCAAATAAAATGAGCATAGGTGAAACCAAACCGGCTACAACAAAACCTGTAAAAAACAGAATAATGGATAAACGCACATACACAGTAGTTGTAAGTATAGGCACTAAATTGTTTCTTGCTGCTGTAATGTAGTATGCCGAAAGCGCCAGCACCAGCACGCCCACTATGTGTATCCATACTTCAGTAGCAGGAGCAATACCAAAAAGAGTTAGAAGGAAGTTGGGTTGAACGATTAGTATAATACCGAGACCAACTAAATACCACCCGAAGTAGTACACTGTTTTGGCGGAATTACTCATGGTAATTTTTTTGATGAAAGTAATTGATTTTACCGGGTGTAGTAGATAGCTGCCGCTAACGTGAATACTGCTTATGTATGCCCCAAGCGCGGGTCATCGAACCAATCGCGTACATTGTTGGGAAGGCCTAATGTCAGTTCGCCAAGGTTGTAACGGTTTTCTACTTTATTGCCGGGTGTATCTTCGGTATAAGAGTTGAAAAACAGAAGACCTGTAGACGTGATTTCAAAAGAGCTTGCTTCGCCATCTGCTTCTGCATTATCGAGCCCTTGCGAAATGCAAAGATTGGTAGAACTGTATTCTACCTTGTGACAGGTGAAGTTTATGCGGTGGCACTCTGCACCATCGTAAATGGTTATGCTAAGCACTTGCCTGAATGTGTCTATAGCTGCTACAGTAACTTTGGCTCCGTCAGGGAAAACAATAGTTCTGTTTTTTCCCAATCTGTCTTTAATGTGTTTGCCATTTAGGTTTTCGTGCCTGAATGAAAATTCCGGTTGTCCGTTCACACTATCACCACCCCAAAACTCATACTTGAACTCGGAATAATTATCGTGGTGTATTTTCATAAAGAAGGGTTCAATAACAACAATGCCGCCACCGCTGGTTCTGTAAGTAAGGGTATCGCCATTTTGTGTCAAATGCCCCGAAAGCGCTACCGGTGTGCAGGTGCCTGTTTGCGGAAGGGTAGTGCCATCGCATTCGTTTTTCTTATTACAACCTACCAATACGAAACTAAAGAATATGAAAGCCGGTGCTATGCCAATTGTTTTATGGCTAACGAAGTTTACAGGTACCATAGGACTTGTTTTTATATAACCAAGTATATTGCTTTTCCGGCACCCGACAAATGAAAACCACTTGCTACCACGTCAGCAGCTCAAACTGTTTATTACAAATTAGTACACCCTCATTGTTGTAAATTTTCACCATGTACTTTTTGCCTGCAACAAAACTGTAGGGGCGCCAGGCTATCATCCATTCGGGTTGTATTTGCTGATCTATAGATGCCACTTGCTGTTCACCACTACTTGAGTCTAAGGCAAATATTTTGTAAGTGAGTTTCGATGTACCTAAAGCCACATTTCCTCCTACTTGCATAAAAATACGGGCATTGGTGCTATCCTGTGCAGCAATAAATTTGTTGTTGTTAAAAAAGCAATAGCCATTTGCATCTACAGACGCACAAAAGGCTAACCCATGTTGTGAAAAAGCACAGGCAGTGGTAAGCATAAACAAAAGCAGCGGCAGTATTTTTTTCATGTGGCTTGTTTGGGCTAAGGTAAATTTTTGTTTGAGTGGGGTTACAGTTTGCAGACATGAAGGAGCATTCCCGCTAAGCCAGAAGGTGCCTCCCAGACCTGGGAGGATGTTCCCGAATTTCCGGGAACGCTCATTCATGATTAAAATCAAGCAATTATGAAAACAGGGGAGTTGATTATGGTTTTTTGCTTTTGAGGTAAAGCGGAGGATGGTTGCTTACGTTACCGTTCAATTTCAGGGCTGCTAAAACTACAACCTGCCTTTTATCAGGCGCTCAACAAAGCGTTTCGAATCTACCACAACAATGTCAGAGAAATAATAATCGCCCACATCTTCGGTAATAATGTATTTGCATTTGGCTTTTAATGCCGAATAGTATTCCAGCCCGTCTTCAAAATCGTTTACTTCTTTGTTGCCCACAGCCAACTTTACTTCCTCGCTGCCAACGGTAGTAATACCCAGCTTTTGCGCCAGTATTTCTGTTTTCTTTTTGGCAAGGGCGGTACCGCTTTTCTTTTCGGCAAAGTAAAAAGCAATGGCCAGGCATAGGGCAGAGGTGTAAACTTCGAAACGTTTATCGTCAGCCAAACTAAGTATGCGTGATGTGTAACTGTAAACCGGATACTCTTTATTAAGCACAGAAACAAGAATGTTGGCGTCTAAGAAGATTTTCATTTTGCCTTCTTCTTAGTGTAGAATTCTTCTTTCATTTTCCTTTTGCTGCGCCTGGCGGTTTTGTATTCTACGGTGCCTTCGCTTACCATATTTACCCAATCAGATACGGGCAGGTCTTCTAAATCTGTATGATAACCCGAAGTAATTTTGCGCAGCAGGTGCTCGGTTAAGCGCGACAAGCTGATGTTTTTTGCATCGGCAAATTTCTTTGCCTTGGCAATTACATCTTCATCAAAAGCAAGTGTGATTTTAGCATCCATAACCGTTCTTTGTTTTATACGACACAAAAATAATAGTTATACGTATAAAAGCAATAGTTGTGTTTATGTGTTGATACATACTTCTACCGCACTAAAATTTTTTCGTGTTTCGATATGCACGTAGGGCTGGTGGTGGTGAAGGTGGGGGTGGGGTAGGGGGTGATGGTTGGTGACAACACCAACAAAGGAAAAACTTTTATCTTGCTATTCCGAATGTAAGTCTTTTGCTCTTTCCTTTTCGCTTACGATATAGAATGTTTTCGGATGAGAGTAGGTTTGTATAGCTGTATCGAAATCGCTATAATACTCTGATATTGTTAGAACTGATGAAACGTAAAACTCATCATCTATGAATATCTCTGGTTTAATCTCCTCGCTGAAAGAATAAGTAAGATAGTTTCGAAAAGTTATGGATGAATGTTCAGAATCTATAGCTTTCATCGAATGTCGAACGGTTTTACTTCATCATTCGTTATTCAATATTCATTATTCGATATTACTTGTACTCCGCCACCTCACCATTAACCTGCTCCACAAACTCAGTTAACTTCTTCACACCTTGGTCACCATGGCCTTGCTTGCGCACGGCTACATTGCCTTCGGCAGCTTCTTTTTCGCCCACCACTAACATGTAAGGCACTTTGCGCAATTCAGTGTCGCGTATTTTCTTACCTATTTTTTCAGCGCGCTCATCAATGCTTACTTCAAAACCGTTTTTAGCCAGTTCTTTCTTTACACGATGTGCGTAGTCGAGATATTTATCGCTGATAGGAAGAATGGCAATTTGCTCGGGGGCTAACCACAAAGGCAACTTGCCTGCGTAGTGCTCCAGCAAGAAACCGATCATACGCTCGTGAGTAGAAAGCGGAGCGCGGTGAATAATGATAGGGCGTTCCTTCTCATTCTTTTCGTTGGTAAACCACAAATCGAAACGCTCGGCCTGTGCAAAGTCAACCTGATTCGTAGCTATAGTAAATTCTTTACCAATGGCACTCCAAATCTGTATGTCAATCTTCGGCCCGTAAAAAGCAGCTTCATCAGCAACTTCAACAAACGGCAATCCTGATTTCACCAATACTCTGCGCACCATGTCTTCGGTTTCGTTCCAAAGCGTAGGGTTGTTGATGTATTTCTGTCCCAGCTTTTCAGGTGCGTGTTTACTAAAGCGCATCTGGTATTTATCAATGCCGAAAATCTTGAAATACTTCACGTAGAGTTCATTCACTTTCATAAACTCTTCTTCAAACTGGTCTTTGGTGCAGTAAATGTGTGCATCGTTCATCTGCATACTGCGAACGCGCATCAGCCCCATCAGCTCACCGCTTTGTTCGTAACGGTAGCAAGTGCCATATTCTGCAAAACGCAAGGGCATATCGCGGTAGCTTTTGGGTGTAGCACCAAATATTTTGTGATGGTGCGGGCAGTTCATGGCTTTCAGATAATACTTGCCTCCGTCTAATTCCATTGGTGGAAACATGCTATCGGCATAGTAAGGCAAGTGGCCGCTGCGCAAATACAAACTCTCTTTAGCAATGTGTGGCGACTTCACACGTACATATCCCTGCTCGTGTTCGTTCTTCTTGGCAAGTGCTTCCAGTTTCTCAATCATGGCAGCGCCCTTCGGCAACCACAAAGGCAAGCCGGGTCCAACTTCTTCATCAAATGTGAAAATCTCTAAGTCCTTGCCTATTACACGGTGGTCGCGTTTCTTCTGCTCTTCGAGCATAGTCAGGTATTCGTCTAACTGCTGCTGCTTCGGAAAAGTGATTCCGTAAATACGTGTAAGTTGCTTGTTGTTACTATCGCCTTTCCAGTAAGCGCCTGCTATGTTCAACAGCTTAATGGCTTTAATAAAACCGGTGGAAGGAATATGCGGGCCGCGGCACAGGTCGGTAAATTTGCCTTGCTGATAAAAAGTTATCTCGCCATCGTTTAAATTAGAAAGCAAATCAAGCTTATACTCATCACCTTTCTCACTAAAATACTTCACCGCTTCAGCTTTAGGCATTTCGCTGCGCACATACTTGTTGTCCTGCTTGGCTAGTTCGCCCATCAGCTTTTCAATCTTCATCAAATCTTCTTCGCTCAGGGTTTGTCCGCCTAAATCAATATCGTAGTAGTAACCGTGTTCTACCGGAGGGCCTACCCAAAACTTTACCCCCGGAAAAAGAGATTCAACGGCCTCCGCCATTAAGTGTGCCGATGAATGCCAGAAAGTTTTCTTTCCGTTTTCATCATCAAACTTCAACAGCTTCAGCGAAGCATCTTTCGTAATTGGGCGCAATAAATCGCTCACTTCGCCATTTACTTCAGCAGCAATTACGGCTTTTGCTAATCCCTGGCTAATACTCGCAGCTACATCATAAGCAGTTGCTCCTTCGTTGTATTCACGAACACTTCCATCGGGTAGGGTAATTTTAATCATTATGGTATCTTGTTTTAAAACTTCAGAGAGGCGAATATATAAATGTGGGGTTTTTTTGTTACTTGCATACTATTAAAGAGACTGTTACGTTTAATGATAAAAGCCATGAAAAACTTAGCCATTTTGGTCATCGGTTTTGTTGGATTCTTCAATTCAGCTGCACAGAAAACTGAGCCGTGTTTTTTGTACATTAACAGCAAACCTTTTGGAAACACCGGTACCATTTCTAAGTATGACCTAGCACTGCTTTCTACTTTAGAAGTAAAACACGCTCGCCTGGACTACAAATTAACACCGGTAAGTTTCGAATGGATGATACATTCAAAAGGTCAAATTTGGAAAGGTAACACAACTACCCTTGCTAAGCTCAAAGAAATTGCTCCTAAACTAAAAACGGGAGACATAATTTTTATTGATCGGCTAATGTTCAAAGGAATAACTGGCGTATGTGAGGGTCAATTCGCATTTACTTTAGAGTAATATTGCTGCATGAAAGCAGCCACCGTAAACGAACTAAAGCAGGAGTTAAAACATCAGTCAGCAGCAAAGTTGATTGAGTTGTGCAGCCGCCTTGCGCGTTTCAAAAAAGAAAACAAAGAGCTGCTCACCTATCTGCTCTTCGAGGCGCATGATGAAATTACTTACGTTAAGAATGTAAAATCGGAAATAGATTTTCAGTTTACAGAAATACCTCGCGGCAATAGTTTGTATCTGCAAAAGAAAAGCGTTCGCAAAATTTTACGCATGCTCAATAAGCACGTGCGCTACATGGGTAATAAGGAAGCAGAAGCAGAATTGATTTTGTTTTTCTGTAATCAACTGAAAAACTCGGGCATTGCCATTCAACAAAGTACAGCGTTACTGAATCTTTTCAACAACCAACTGAAGAAAACAGAGAAATTAGTAAAGGAATTTCACGAAGACCTGCAATATGATTACGTTAGGCAGATAGAATGCCTGCGATTAAGCTAGTTTTAAACTTTTGCAAGCTCAGGGTTATTGCTCACTGCCTTTTCTATATACATAAACGTGGTAAGTAGCTCTGCTTTCAGTGTTTTCACTAATACCGTATGCTCAAAATGTGCCGATGGTTTACCGTCTTGTGTGGCTATAGTCCAGTTGTCGCGTTTAGTGTAAACATCCTTTTTCCCCATGTTTACCATTGGTTCAATGGCAATTACACAGTTTTCGGGTAAACGCGGGCCATCGCCTTTGCGACCGTAGTTAGGCACCTGCGGATCTTCATGTAGTGTTCTGCCCACACCGTGCCCTACTAACTCGCGCACGCATTTATAAGGATTTTGCTGTTCACAATACTCTTGAATAGCAAAGCCAATATCTCCGGTCCGTTTACCTGTTATGGCATTTTCAACACCTATTACCAAAGATTGTTTTGTAACCCGAAGGAGTTTCTCTACATCGGGTTTCAAATTGCCGACACCAAACGTATAAGCCATATCACCATGAAAGCCGTTCATAAACACTCCGCAATCTACCGATATTATATCTCCATCTTTATAAGGTGTGTCAGATGGTATGCCGTGCACCACGTCATCGTTTACTGAAATACAAAGCGCAGCCGGAAAGCCATGATACCCTTTAAAAGACGGCTTACCTCCATTATCACCAATAAACTCCGTAGCTAGTTTATCGAGCATAAAGCCTGTGGTTCCTGCTTTTATTGCTTCGGCAATTTCGCCCATCACCCTCGAAAGTACATCGCTGCTTTTGCGAATAAATTCTATTTCTTCTGCTGTTTTTATCTTAATAGCCATTACTGCCTTAATTAAACTTTAGGGGGGCAACAATACTGAATTAACAGTTAAGTTTTTAGGTATAAAAAAGAAAGCCGCCTGTTGAGTGGCGGCTTCCGTGGCTGTTCTTTAAAAGGTTACTTCATAATGGCAACCGTACCGGAAATATCCTTCACCACACCATCGAAGTAGGTTACTTTCATTTGGTAAACATACGTATCGTACGGCATTAGTTTGCCGTCCTTGGTTCCATCCCATCCGTTTCCAGCTATACCAATACCATTCTGTTGTGCAGCGTTATAATAAACCCGGCTGCCCCAACGTTCAAATACGCTAATCTCAATATTTGTGGCACCCAAAATGTCGAATTCGAAACGATCGTTTAATCCGTCATGGTTTGGTGTAAATGCTGTTGGTATAAAGTGGTGAGGTTCATGTTCAACATAAATAGTTACAGTATCGTAAGCAAAGCATGAGTCGCTGTTCATGGCAGCTACCGTAAACAAGGTGGTTCCTCTTGGAGAAACAAACGGATTACTGCAAAGGTTCGGGTCGTTGCATCCACTGAAATTAAAGCCCGAATCAATAGGCGACCAATAGTATGCTACAACAGTAGCAGGTGACGATGAGGCTGTTGCAAACAACTGTGTGCTCATGCCTTCTAGTATCACCGGTGTAGGTGCTACTAAATCAACAGTAATAGCCGCAGGTGCTGCAATGGTAAATGTAGCTGTTGCCTCACAACCATTGGCATCACGAACAGATACAATATAGTCGCCAGGTGCCAAACCTGTGAACACGTTACTTACTTGAATTACACCGTTTACTTCATATGTGTAAGGTGGCACACCCCCTGCTGCATTCGCTGTGATAGTTCCATCTGACGAATTATAGCATTTAGAATTAGTGGCGGTGGTAGTTACTGTAACTTCCGTTGGGCCACCTAGGTTAGCAGTTACGGTAGCAGTACAACTGTTTTTGTCAGTTACTGTTAATGTATAAGTGCCGGAGAACAAGTTGGTAGCCGTAGCACCTGTTTGACCATTGCTCCAGTTATACATATAAGGAATTACACCTCCTGTAACGTCTACAGCCACAAACCCATTATTAGATCCTCCACAACTTGGTTCGTAGTACGAAACATTGGTGAACATAGCCAACGGTTGCTGAATATTAAACGATTTAGCAGCCGTGCAAAGCTTAGAATCAGTAACTGTTATGGTATATGTGCCAAAAGAAACGTTAGTTAAGTCCTCAGTACCGTTGCCGTTACTCCAGTTGAAAGTGTAAGATGGTGTACCACCTGCCGTTGTAACATTTACAGCACCGGTTGAAGTTCCGTTGCATAATACATCTGTTACAGTGCCGTTTATTACAATAGGCACCGGATCAAATATTTCTACGCTATCGTAAGCATGACATCCCGAAGAGTCGGTTACTAATACAACGTATTTGCCCCCCGAAACTCCCGTTTGCGATGAGTCAGTAACAAAGTTGTTCCACAGATACTCGTAAGGTTTTGTTCCTCCGGTAGGTATTACAGCAACGTTGGCAGTTTTAGTTCCTGTGCAAACCGGTGGTGTAGATACAATTGCCAGACTTAAAATGGTAGGCTCTTGCACCACATAAAGCGATGCTACCTGACAACCTTTATAGTCAGTAACTGAAACATTATATGGACCTCCGCTCAAACTACCAATATCTTCGGTTTGCTGACCCGAAGACCAGTTAAAAGTATAAGGCTGCGTTCCACCATATCCGGTAATGTCAATAAACCCATCGTTGTACCCGTTACAGGTTACATTCTTAATAAAGCCCGAGGTATAAAGTGGTAACGGATCAAGAACTGTTGCCGAAGCCGACACGTTACATCCTTTTGAGTCAGTAATATTTACAACATAAATTCCATTAGTTAAGCTATCTATATCTTGAGTAGTAGCTGCATTGCTCCAAGTGTATGAATATGGAGGTACTCCGCCAGAAGGTATAAGATCTACCGCACCATTAGCCTCTCCAAAGCAGCGAGGGTGGGTTACCACAAAACTATAGCTGATAGCACTTGGATTTACCATTGTTTCAGTTACTGTTGCCGTACAACTGTTGGCATCCGTTACAGTAAGTATATAAGTGCCATCACCCAAACCTGCAAGGTCTTGTGTTGTTTGTCCGCTGTTCCACTGATATGTATAATTCGGAGTGCCTCCGGTTACGGTTACATCTATAGCACCATCGTTTGCGTTAGCGCAAGTTATGGAAGTTGGAACTGTAGTTACTACTAATGGAGCAGGCTCTGCAATAGTAATAGACTCACTCTTCTGACATCCGTTGTAATCAGTAACCACAACTGTATGCACTCCGCCACTTAAACCTGTTACATCCTGACTGGTTGCAAAAGTTGACCACAAGTAGGTATATGGCGAAGTTCCACCGCTCACTTCTAAGTCAGCCGTGCCGTTTGCACCACCAAAGCAATCTACGTTGGTACCAGTAACAGATGTAACTAAAGCAGAAGGTTCGTTAATCTGTTGTGAAACTGTTTGTGTGCAACCATTAGCATCAGTAACAGTTACAGTATAGTTACCAAGTACCAGCCCTACCACATCTTCGGTAGCAGCACCGTTACTCCACAAATAACCGTATGGAGGAATTCCACCGTTTGCTGTTACATCTATTGCCCCTGCTGAATCGCCATTGCAACGCAAATCACTGAATTGTGCAATGTTGAGGAATAGGGCTAATGGTTGGTCAACTGTAGCACCAATTACTGCTGTGCAACCTTTCGAGTCGGTAGCGGTAAGGTTATAAGTTCCACCTGCCACTCCGGTTAAATCTTCGTTGGTGTCACCATTATTCCACAGATAGGTTGTACCTCCGTTACCGCCTGATGTAGTTATATAAACAGCACCACCGGTAGATCCGGCACATGGCACATCCACAACCGAATCAAGTGTTAGCTGAAGAGGTGCGTTTTGACCGATGCTAACGGTAATTGATTCTGTACATCCTTTAGAATCTCTACCTACTATAATGTAAGTACCTCCTGACAAACCACTAAATGTAGGCGATGCCTGGAAAGTAACCCCATTGATAGAGTACGAATATGGAGGAATACCACCGTTTACCTGCGCTGTAATTGATCCGTCAGCTACACCGGCACAACTAATGTCGGTAGTAGAAATTGTATCTACAGATATGATGTACGTATTGTTTATTGATATGCTTGCTGTAGCTGAGCAACTATTAACATCGAGCAATGTAACCGTGTAGTTACCGGCACCTACGTTACTAAACACATTGCCCGGCTGCGATGGGCCACCATTCAGCGAGTAGGTGTATGGTGGTGTACCTCCGCCTGATGTTACTGTAATAGAACCATCAAACACGTTCGCGCAACTTGCATCTGTACTGTCTAAAGAAATTGTAAGCGCTGTTGGTTGGTTAACTACTGTAGCTGTTCCGCTATTAACAATACATCCGAAAGCATCCCGAACAAAAATATAGTAAGTGCCGGCTGTTAATCCTGTAAAATTGTTTGAACCCTGATAAGTATTTCCACTGTCTATAGAGAACGATAATGCACCCTGACCTCCGGTTGCTGTAATATTAATACCTCCATTTGCTCCACCGTTACAGCTAACAGGGGTAACATTTATTCCTGTAATACTGATTTGTGGGGTAAGTACAACAATGGCAGCACCTAAGAAAGGTTGAGGGCTAACTCGAGAACACCCAAATGAGTCAGTAATTGAAACATAAGAGTAGGTTGTCGGGCTAACTGTTGGAGCAACGGTAATAGTATGCCCCGCATACACTCCATTGACAGTAGTTTGCGTTAAGCCATCGCTGTATGTAACGTTAAATGGCTCTGAACCTATCGGGAAGTTAAGAGATAATGTGGTGGTGCTTCCCGGGCATATAGTCTGAGTTACCGGTGTAAGAGTTCCATCAGGTGTTGGGCGTCCGTAAACATATATCAGATTTGAAATATCATTATTTCCGCAACGGTCATACGCTCTTCTGCGGAATACATAAACTCCTCCTGCAGGTATATTATTTCCTGAAGCCCAACCAGGAGTTGTTACTCCGGTTTGAATATATGTAGCGCCACTATCGGTTGAAACTTCCCACTCGTAAGTAATAGACCCACCATTTGTAAACCCTGTTGTACCTCCGCTTCCAGCTACTACATCGGTAAGTACACCTACTGTTTGACCTTGGCAAACATTAGTTCCATTTAATACTCCACCAATAGTTCCTCCCGAAACCGGTGGCACCGCTTGAGGTTGCAAACTCATACTCACTTGATCTGGAGTACATAAACCCACCATACGCACTTCCACTTCATCGGTAGCTCCTAAAATATAATCGGCAACAACGCCCTGCCCTCCTACTGAGTTGTTACTGTGTACTAATGTGCCGTTAACATATATTTGTACGGCATCATCATGGGTGTTATCAGAAATGAAATATCTGCCGCACGGGAATCCACGTCTGCGTGCGCGAACACTAAAGTTGTCATTTGGTATTTCGCCACAACCTACCCAAGTTGAAGCGGTTGCAGGGTTAGAAAGGTTATTCCAAAATGCAGTGGTTATAAAATCAATATTGTTATCTACGTAGTAGCCATAGCGTGCTGCTGGTTGAGGAACTGAAATATCGCTACCTACAAACGCTTCTACATTCCAAACGTTATTACCGGCACCGGGGTCTGGTGCAGCCGGACAAACTTTATACTGAAGCACCGCAGATGTTTGCCCGGGTACGTGAGCCAAGCAAACTGAGTTAATGTTATCCCAAGTATTCGTATTAACTCGGAATGTACCGGTAAACGATGCGTACCAGTCAGTAGATGATGGACGTCCAGGTGATGGAGGGCAAGTGCCACCGGTCCATGGATTGAGCACCGGAGATAGTGAGTTGTTATAAGGGATAATACTCGATGCAGTGGAAACCGTCATATCGAAATAGTTGCTGCTGGTAGAACCCGCTGCGTAACGGAACGAATAAATGTTACCGTTAGTAACGCTAAAGTCAGTGTAAGTGCCACTACCTACTGAAAAGTTTTGCCAGGTAGATGTAGGTGCCGGTGGTGTACCGGTTGCGAAAGCACTCAACCCGCACTGGGCGTATGAATACTTATTAGCTGCAAATAAGATGGCACAACATAATAAAAGGCGAGTGTAACCGGAGAATAAAGGTTTTCTCATGCGGGTTGGGTTTAATTTTTTTTAAAGAATTAAGGCTTAAGTAGCGTGTGTTAATTAAGAATATCAGGTTCGAAATATGCGGAAAAATAAGACGTACATTCAAAAACACAAAAAAATATTAAGTTTTTTTCGTTGCACTGGTTTTTTAGCCTTTAGTTATTGCCTCAAAAATGTGTCTGTCTGACTAAAATTTTAAACCTAGTAAGTAGTAAAACTGCGGCTAAACTAAGTCCAATGATAAACCCAATCCAAATACCTCTAAGCCCTAAATTAAACGTAAAAGTTAATATATAGCACGATGGAATCATCACGAGCCAGTAGGAAACAAACGCTAAAACAGCAGGGGTTTTAACGTCTTGCATTCCTCTTAGAATTCCTGCTCCGGTTACCTGCAAACCATCACTTATCTGAAACAAAGCTGCATACACAAGCATAGCAGACGCAATTGAAATTACTTCAGAGTTATCGGTATAAAGTTTAGGAAGCATTTCGCGGCTCAACAAAAAGAAACATGCACAAAAAACTTCGAAGCCAACAGTGAGTAAAATAGCAGTATTACCGGCTAGCCTAATATTTTCCTTTTCCTTTTCGCCAAATGCAAAACCAACCAGTATTGTTCCGGCTGAAGATAGTCCCATGGCTACCATAAAGGTAATAGATGCCAGCCCTATGGCCACCATGTGAGCCGCTTCTGCGGTTACACTTATCCAACCACTCATTATCAAGCCCGCGTTGAACGCTGCTATTTCCCAAAAGAACTGTAACCCTGTAGGTATCCCCATCATCAAAATGGGTTTTACGAAACTAAAATTACTATGTGGTTGTTTTAAAAACTCTTTGCGCAATTCTTGTACTTGTTTATCGCGCCAGATATAAAATAGAATGGCAACGGTCATTACCACCCTTGATATTCCGTTAGCAATTGCCGCACCCTCAATTTCTAGTCTTGGGAAACCAAGATTGCCATAGATTAGTAACCAGTTTAAGACATAGTTGAGCGCAAGCCCTCCGAGGGTTACAATCATTCCTATCTTTGTTCGCCCCATGCCATCGAGAAACTGCTTGGCAGCCATAAAGAAAAACACAAATCCTGTAGAGTAGTTGATTACATGAAGAAATTTTCCACCTAAACGATTATCGCTTTCACTATGTCGGAACACAGCTATGTTTTCGGCTAGCACCCAAATTGCTCCTGTAAAAAGTATTGTGAGGGCAACAGACACTATCATCCCTGAAATGAGAACACCCACACTTTTGTATCCCTTCTTTTCGCCTATTGCTTTGCTCACCAAGGGCGAAACCGCAAACAAAATACCCATACCTGACAGTACAGTCATCCAATAAAGGCCGTTGGCAAAGCCCGAAGCAGCAATGTACTCTTGGCCGAGCCCTCCAATCTGCACCGTATCAAAAAAACCCATCAACACCTGACCCAACTGCCCAGCTATGATAGGTAGTGCAAGTTTCAGATTCTGTTTTACATGGGGTAAATATGTGCTTGCGAAAGCCATGTTCAATTAGCTAATGTTCGATTTCAGCAATAGTAGTTAAATATGTTTCAACGTGTTTTCAACATCCAGCTCATACACTTTGCAGACGGGCAAAATCGTATAGGTTAGCGCCCTCAAATTCTTTACCATGCAACAATTTGCAACGCTTCTTACCGAACTATCTGAGGGTATTTTAATAATTACAATTAACCGCGAAGACAAACTAAATGCACTAAACAAAACAGTAATAGACGAACTGAATGTGGTAATAGATGAAGTGTACAGCAATACGGAAATAAAGGGAGTAATTATTACAGGTAAAGGAGCTAAAGCTTTTGTGGCAGGTGCAGATATTACCGAGTTTAAAGGCATGAGTGAGGAGCAGGGTAAAGCTTTGGCTCGCAAAGGCCATGATGTGTTTGATAAAATAGAAATGAGTGGCAAACCTATTATTGCGGCAGTAAACGGTTTTGCGCTAGGAGGTGGGTGCGAGCTAGCCATGGCCTGTCATTTGCGTATAGCAAGCGAAAACGCCAAATTTGGTCAGCCGGAAGTTAAGTTGGGAATTATTCCCGGATATGGTGGAACGCAACGCTTAACTCAACTAATTGGTAAAGGTAAAGCTCTCGAATTATTAATGACGGGCGATACCATAGATGCAACTTGTGCCGAAAAACTTGGGTTGGTAAACGATGTGGTACAGACCGTTGAATTGATAGATGTCTGTAAGGCTATGCTACAAAAAATTACAAGTATGGCGCCATATGCAATTGCGCAAGTTGTGCAAAGTGTGTACGCGCATTTTAAATCAGGTATAGACGGTTTCGATACGGAGATAGATTTGTTTGGCAAGTGTGTTGCCACCAAAGATTTTGCAGAAGGTACTGCTGCATTTTTAGAAAAGCGAAAGGCAAATTTTACCGGTGAGTAATTCACTCATTCTTGTTTAGAACATAAAGCAGTTCGTATTTGGCCGAAGCTCCTTCATGGGCAGTATTTCTATTCTCAACCAGTACAAACCCATTTTTTAGAAGCAGCGCAACAGAGGCATTGTTAAGACGCATGGTGTATGCTTTTAATTGCAATAGTTGCAAATCAGTAAATGCAAACTGAATAACTGCCTCTAACGCTTCGTTGGTAAAACCACGCTGATGAAAATCAGGAGACAACTCAAAACCCACTTCCGCACAATTTTCTGAAAAAGAAAAATTGAACAAACACAAAGTGCCAATAAGCGTGTCATCTTCTACTTGAGTAATGGCCCAGTATAACCACTGTACTGTTTGTATGCCTGCATTAGTTTTGTTTATGAAAACAAGACCTTCGGGCATACTCATGGTTTGCGCGCGGGCAATAAAACGATTTACACCGGCATTTGACCGCAAAGCAGAAAGAGGATATGCATCTTTGACTTTAAGCAAACGAAGGCGCAAGCGTGGTGTTTGTAATTCTTTGAAAAACAGATTTTGCATACTATAAAACAGACATCAAAAAACCCCGCTTTTTCGCGGGGTTGTGGTTTCTAACTTAGTTACTTTCTGTTCTTAACGTTTACAAACGGGCGAAGAACAGGTCCATTGTAAACTTGACGAGGGCGGCCTATATCTTCGTTTCGTTCACGCAATTCTTTCCATTGAGATATCCAGCCCGGCATGCGGCCCAGTGCAAACAATACAGTAAACATTGGAGTTGGAAATCCAAGAGCCTTATAAATTATGCCTGAGTAGAAATCTACATTAGGGTAAAGTTTGCGCTCAACAAAGTATGGGTCATTAAGTGCAGCTTCTTCCAATTCTTTAGCTATAGCTAAAAGCGGGTCTTGCACACCAAGTTTTGCAAGAACATTATCGCATGCTACTTTAATAATCTTTGCACGTGGGTCAAAGTTTTTATACACGCGGTGACCAAAGCCAAACAACAACCGTTTTTTGTCTTTTGCTTCAGCTACTACCTTTTTTACATCACCTTTGTCAATATCGCGAATATGTTCTAGCATTTCAAGTACTTCTTGATTGGCTCCACCATGACGAGGACCCCACAAGGCAGCTACACCGGCACCAATACTTGCATATAGGTTAGCGTGTGATGAACCTACAATACGTACAGTTGAAGTAGAGCAGTTTTGCTCGTGATCGGCATGTAAAATAAGTAGGGTATTCATAGCATCTACCACAACCTTATCGGGCATATACTCATCTGTTACATTGCCAAAACTCATTCGTAGAAAATTGGTAACGTAGTCGAATTTATTTTGCGGATAAACAAGCGGGTGACCCTTGCCCTTCTTCTGAATCATTGCGCAAATTGTTGGCATTTTTGCCAGCAAACGAACAATGGTAAGGTTAACTTGTTCAGGGCTTTTGTTGGGGTTAAGTGAATCGGGATAGAATGAAGAAAGTGCTGAAATTAAGGTCATCAACTGACCCATGGGATGCGAGCCGGTGGGGAATACTTCGAACACCTTCATGAGGTTTTCGTGAACTAACGTGTGCTGATTAAGTAATACTTCAAAATCAGTCAGCTGTTTCTGGGTAGGAAGTTCGCCATACAATAGCAAGTAAGCAACCTCTACAAATGATGCTTTCTCAGCCAAATCTTCTATAGAATACCCACGGTAGCGCAATATTCCTTTTTCGCCATCCAGATAAGTTATATTACTTACGGTGCAGCCGGTGTTTTTGTAGCCTTCATCAAATGTTACGTATCCGCTTTGTGCGCGTAACTTAGATATATCAACAGCTTTTTCGTTTTCTGTACCTACAATTACAGGCAGGTCATAATTTTTTCCTTCAAGGGTGATAGTGGCTTTGTTAGACATGATATATTGAATGTTTACACTGCTTTTTGCAGAGGCGCGCCAAAACTAACAAAACAGTTTACAGTTGGTAGATGACTGATATTAAGCATGTGCTAAAAATGTAATGCCAATCCTAACTGCCCATTATGCAATAGCCCTCCTTCCATTTCCATCAGGCGTTTTCGCATCTTAAATTCAACTTTATTTCTTGCGCCAAACGCAGTTAGAATAATACCGGCTGCAGCTGCTATACTTCCGGCAGCAATATAGATAGTGCCTTGCCTTTTATTACGGTCAAGTTCTGCAGCATAGGTTGTGCTGGCTGGGTTATCAGGCAATGTTTTATACACCTTTATACCATAGTAAAGAAGATATCCGCTGGCACCACAAAGACCCACACCACCAGCAATCATCAGGTTTCCGCTGTTGTTTAGCTTGGCAAGCCGCAGTGAGTCTCGGTGAGTATGACTAGCTGTGTTGGGCTTACTTGCCTGTGTACTGTCGGCTTGTGCCCATGCACCGGTAACAGCAAAAACAAACGAGAGAAACAAGACTAAAAATAATTTCATGGTGATTGTTTAATCAAGCTAAACGTTCAGGTATCTCATCAAAGCATCGTAGCGAACTTTCAGGTCATCGTTGTATTCGCTGTCATTATGAACACCTTTAACTTCGTAATCGTACCGCTCAAAGGCAGCCAACATGCCTGAAACTTCGGTGGTGTTTACCTTTATTGTTATTTCAACTTTTTGTGTTTGTTGATTTATGTTAGTGTATAAACAAAGTATTTCAGCCTCACTTTCTTCTACAATCTTTGCTACTTCACTAAGCATGTAATCTTTTACAGCTATTTCTAACTCTAGAATACCACCAGCATCTTCTACCGAATTTAACTGGGCAAATGAGCGTAAACAGCTTTCTGCAGAAATGAGTCCGAGGTATTTATGATTGTCATTGATCACAGGCACTACTCGCACGTTGTAGTTCAAGGCGGCTTTCATTACATCAAAAATGTGTGCTGTATCTTTCACAAACGGCTTACGAAACGCCTGTGTAAAGTATCTCAGCGGCTGACTAAGATGCTTCATATTTATCAGGTCTTCCATGGTAATTAAACCAAGGTAGCTTTGCCCATCAATTACCGGCAACTGCGCCACATTGTGTTCATGCATCAACAGTAACGCATGCTCTCCGGTATCTTCTAAATGAAGCGGAGGAATGGTATCAGAAATAAGATGCGGTGCTATCATGTGTTTCGTTTTAGGTTAGACGAATTAAAAAGTATTTTGGTTTTCTACTGTTTGTCACAGAATTGTAAAAAAATCATTTACCTACTCTTTCCAAGAACTGTTCCAAAATTTTGTTGAACTCATCAGGGTGTTCCATCATAGGCGCGTGTCCGCATTCGTTAACAATATGTAACTCTGAGTCAGGGAGTAGTTTCTGAAATTCTTCTCCTACAAAAGCCGGGGTAATGTTGTCGTTTTTGCCCCATATTAAACATACAGGCAAGGTCATTTTAGGCACATCATTACGAAGATTATGGCGTAAAGCCGACTTGGCCATTACCACCAAACGTATGGCTTTAGTTCTGTTGTTTACTATTTCATAAACCTCGTCAATTAGCTCAGGGGTAGCAAGCCGTGTGTTGTAAAATGTCTCTTCAGTCTTCTTCCTGATATATTCATAATCGCTTTTTCGCGGATAAGTGTCGCCCAACGAGTTTTCAAACAGCCCTGAACTGCCGGTGAGTGTCATACTTTTTACTCGATGTGGTTTACGTAAATAGTAAAGCTGTGCAATGTGCCCCCCCAACGAATTGCCAATGAGATGAACTTTGTCATACTTTTTGTATTCAATGAATTCATCAACATAGTCAACCATTCCGCTAACTGTGGTTTGATCAATTTCTAAAGTGTAGAGCGGCAGAAGTGGAATAGCCACGCAATACGATGATTTAAAATATTGAATAAGATGGTTGAAATTGCTGAGGGCACCAAACAAACCATGAAGTAAGACGATAGCTTCTCCCTCTCCTTCTTCGCAGTAATTGAACCTTTGTTCGTGCTTTACCTCAAATTGCATTCAAAAAAAATTCGTTCGAAACGAATGTAATTTTTTGAGTAAAAAACCGAATTCAATCCGTGTGAATGAATATAAACAGTGTTTGCTATCTGTATTGTTAAGTAAGCGGCTGTAAATGGCTTATATGTAATTATACGCAACTTGCTCCATAAATACATCGTCTTTTCTTTGTTCTTTAAGCCCATACCATGAAAAAGAATTTTTACAACCTCTGGTTTGTTTTATCCATTTTGTTGTTCACAAAATTTGTAAGTGCACAATGCAGTGTTTCCATCAGCGATTCGCTTTACAACGATTTTAACCTACACCTTTATGCAACCCCCACATCAGGTGTGCCCCCCTTTACTTATGTGTGGACAATAACTGGCTCTACCACCAACAACCCAATTACTCCTTCATACACATCAACAAATGGCGATACGATAATTGTTTCGGCCAATGATTTGTTTGCAAACTATGGTTGTATTATCATTAACTTGTGCCTTACCGATTCAATAGGATGCACTAATTGCATGGGTGACACGGCCTACACCAATGCTATTGCCTGCTACTCGGGATTCAACTGGCAGGAAACTCAGCCCGGTCAAATGCAAATAATGCTAAGCAGTCCGGTGCCTGAATTTATTGGAATGTCTGTGATGACCTGGACACAATCAGGTTCCGGTCAGGCAGGAGCAATTGTTGGTGGTTTAGGCATGTTTACTTACATACCACCTGAGTACAATCCAAACGGATATGATGTGCCGGTTTGTGTGCAAACGTTTTTCAGTAACACATCCTTTATGTGCATTGCCTGTGACACGGTTCATTTTTCGGCATCTACCCCATTAAACAACAAAACAGAAATACTCGAAAATATTTACAGCATACCATCTAAGATTACAACCGGTTCGTTGCAAATAAGCTGGCACGAAAGTAATATGGCGGTGTGTACCTTACTTGATTTAAACGGTCGGGTTGTATTAAACACCAAAATTGAAAATGGTGTGCAGTATATAGGTATGCAAAGTTTAGCTGCAGGGGTTTACTTACTGAAATTGCGGCATGCACAGAATGAATTCACCGAAAAAATAGTGAAACAGTAGTAACTACTTTTCAATTTCCGCAAACCAATTTTTCATAATCTGTAAACCATAGATGGTTAAAATAGACTCGGGGTGAAACTGAACTCCGGCAATTTTTTGTTGCGGGTGTGTTATAGCCATTACTTCGTTTAATTGAGTTGTAGCGGTTATTTCCAGCTCCGTATTTTCTACTTTCTCCAGCACCAACGAATGATAACGCATTACTTCCAACTCAGCAGGCAAGTCTTTAAACAAAAAATTTTTGTTGTGCTTAATCTTTGAAGTTTTTCCATGCATTGGTATGGGTGCCTTTACCAACTTAGCTCCAAAGAATTCTCCTATTGCCTGATGACCCAGGCAAATACCCAACATGGGTTTTTCTTTGTAAAAGCGTTTAATAAATCCCATAACAATACCTGCCTGTATAGGTGTTTTGGGGCCAGGTGAAATAATAGCAGATGAAAAACTCAGACATTCAATTTCAGCCAAACTCATTTCATCATTTCGCACCACCATACATTGCTTACCACACTGCAAAACATAATCGCGCAAGTTATATGTAAACGAGTCGTAGTTGTCGAGCAGCAATACCATGGGTAGGTTCAAATATCAAAATTCATGGAAGATGAAAGTGCATTTGACTCTTACTACTATGTTTGAGCTTTGACATTTCGTCAAAGTATATCATCGAACTTCTCAAACGTATCACGAAACATTGGCACCACACTGCCGGTTGTTTCCATAACTCGAGGCGCTAAATTAGCTATGTACGGATACACATGAGAGCCATTTTTCTGACTTTGCGGAAAAACATCAAGGCGGTTCAAAAACCAAATAAACACGCATAGAACATACAAACCCACCAGTGAATGAAGCACTCCGCCAAAAATTTGATTAAACAAATTCATGGAAAATGATTTAAGAATTTGTTCTAAGCCCCATGCCACCAGTTTCATTAAGCCCACTACTAATGCGAGAACAATTACAAACGAAATGATGGCAAGTGTTTTAGGTTCTAAATGGGCAAAATCTTGCAACAATGCCACCATTTTATACGAAAACTTGAGCGCTGCCACCAAACCCAAAAACCATCCGAGAATAGAGAATAGAGAATAGATAATGCCGTTTTTATAACCTTGATAAAAACCAACAGCTATAAATACCAAAAACAAAATATCAAATATCATAGTGGTGTAATTATCCGTGTTCAACTGTCGGCAAACAAACAAAGTCCGGTGAACTTGTGCAGGGAAAATTGTTTATTGTTTACGACAGTAAACTCTTAACGACATCAGCCACTAATTTATTGTCTGCTTTACCGGCTAATTGCTTACTCACGGCACCCATTACTTTGCCCATTTCTTTTTGGCTCGTAGCTCCCGTAGATACAATAGCCGCTTTCACTACTTCGCGAATTTCTTCTTCGCTCATCATTGCAGGCAAATATTTTTCGATTACTGTTACTTCTTCCTGCTCTTTCGCTATCAAGTCGGCACGGTTGGCTTTTTCGAATTCAGTAATAGAGTCTTTGCGCTGCTTTACCATTTTTTGCAACATCTGCACCTCTTTCTCCGGTGATATAATTCCGTTTGCGCCTTTCTCGGTTTTAGCTAGGATAATTCCACTTTTAATAGCACGAAGTCCGCGAATACGGGGTTCGTCCTTAGCAAGCATAGCAGTTTTTAAATCGGCATTTACTTTTTCTTCGAGAGTCATAATTCAAAAATTTTGTGGGGCGAATGTAGAAAATCGTATTACACAGCACCTTACTTATGGTGGGTTGTAAGTAAATTTACTTCTTTGCTTTATGTCAATCTATATATCATCATTAAACTCTGGCAGCAATGGCAATTGCTATTATGTTGGAAACAAGCATGAGGCTGTGTTGATAGATGCAGGCATCAGTTGTCGCGAAACCGAAAAGCGAATGAGCAAAATCGGGTTGGCAATGAACAGAGTTAAAGCAATATTTATTTCGCATGAACACGGTGACCACATTATCGGTTTGCAAGCTTTGTCTAAAAAGTATCGGCTGCCGGTTTACATAAGTTCGGAAACGCTGCAACGCAGTATGATAGAACTTTCTCCAGAGCTTATTCATTATTTTTATAGCGACAAAACTGTAACCATAGGTGAGTTACACATCACACCATTTGAAAAAACACACGATGCGGCAGACCCTTACAGCTTTGTTGTTGAGAACTGTGGAATAAAAGTTGGCGTGCTGACCGATATAGGTGTAGCATGTAAGAGGGTAAAACATTACTTTGGTCAATGCCACGCTGCTTTTCTTGAAAGTAATTACGATGAACAGATGTTGAAAACCGGTGGTTATCCGTTACGTTTACAAAAGCGAATCAGTGGTGGAAATGGTCATTTGTCAAATACCGAAGCATTCGAATTATTCGAAACATACCGCTCGCCCTATTTAAGCCACTTGTTCCTGTCACATCTTTCTCAGAACAACAACAGCCCTGAATTGGCACTTGAGTTATTCAGCGCATATACTCACATACTAAGCATTGAAGTAGCTCCTCGTAACATGGAAACCCGAGTGTATGAAATTGCTGTTGCAGTTACTCACCCCGATTCGCTACAAAATGTTGTGCCTTATGGTGTAACACAATTTTCATTGTTTTAAATTGAGTTGCATTACGCGGAGTAATATTTTACACCACTTGATTCTCAAACTATTGGCTGTTCAACGTATCTGTAACAATTTTCCTGTTTCGCTAAAATCATCACTTTAGCCCCATGACCAAAAACATAACTATTGTAGGAGCAGGACTTGTAGGATCTTTGTTGGCTTGTTATCTGAGTAAACGAGGCCACAAAGTAAATGTTTACGAACGAAGATCAGATATGCGTAAAGCGGGTTATATAGGTGGCCGTTCAATCAATTTAGCTTTAAGTTACCGGGGGTGGAAAGCATTGAAACGAATTGGACTCGATGATGCAGTAAGCAAAATGGTGATACCCATGCACGGTCGAATGATTCATGATTTAAGCGGCAATACAGAGCTAACCCCTTATGGCAAAGACGGTCAAAGTGTTTTTTCTGTAAGCCGTGGCGACTTGAACAGATTAATGGTAGAGGAAGCTGAAAAATTTAAAGATGTAAACTTTCACTTTGATCACCGCTGTATAAAAATCGACTTCGATAAAAACAATCTCACTTTTCAAAAGCCCGATGGTGAACTGGTGCACGTAACAGGCACCGATTTAATTTTTGGTGCCGATGGGGCCTTTAGTGAGGTACGTTACGAAATGCAAACAACACCAAACTTCAACCTTCATCAGCAGTATGAACCCTATGCGTATAAAGAGTTGCACATACCACCTGGCGCAGGCGGTACGCATCTAATGGAAAAAAACGCGCTGCATATTTGGCCGCGTGGTCATTTTATGCTAATAGCTCTACCTAATTTAGACGGAAGTTTTACAGTTACCTTGTTTGCACCCCTTGAAGGCGAAAGTTCATTCGGTGCTATGAAAACAGATGCCGATGTTCATACATTTTTTAAAAAACAATTTGCTGATGCTCTTGAACTAATGCCCGACCTTACGAAAACTTTTTCTGAAAATCCTACATCCTCATTGGTTACCATTCGTTGTTTCCCGTGGGTATATAAAAATGCAACACTTATTGGCGATGCCGCACACGCCATAGTTCCGTTTTACGGGCAAGGAATGATATGCGGCTTTGAGGATGTCAAAGAACTGGATGAAATTTTGGATGCGACCGGTGAACAGTGGGAAGTAGCATTGGGTAGGTATCAATATCAGCGAAAACCAAATGGTGATGCTATTTTAGATTTAGCTTTGCATAATTATTTTGAAATGCGCGATCTCAGCGGCAGAAAAGATTTTCAGTTGCGCACCCGTATAGAAAAGAAAATAGCCCAACGTTTTTCACCTAGTTTTATGACCCATTACAGTATGGTAGTTTTTAGTGACTTGAGTTATCATGACGCAAAAATTCGCGGTGAGAAACAAAACGAGTTACTCGATAAAATAATGGCTTTGCCAAATATTGAACAAATTTGGGAAAGTGAAGAAGTTATGCAAATAGCACAAGAATGGATTGCTGCTAATCCGGTTTAGCTTTTCTATATTTATTTTCGTCTTACAACAAAATACATGCGAAAGTTTCCATGAAACACTATTTGCTGATTTTTTATATACTGACTTTTTTAGTTCCGCTGGTGTTACAGGCACAAGAGGATGATGTGCGTATTGATAATCAATACATAGTAATGCTTAACCCCGGACATACAATTGAAAATTTACTTACTGAATTTCCAACTCTTGAAAACAAAGAATGTCTATCGAAGCGGATGAACATTTTTCTATGTCAGGCCAACATTTCGCAAAATGATGAACTGTTGTATTTACTTCGTAAAAGTACTCATGTAAAAATTGCTCAGTACAACCACCGTATCGAAGAACGTTCGTTTTTGCCCAACGATCCAAACTTTAATCAGCAATGGAATATGCTTAACACCGGGCAAAGCGGTGGCACAACAGGAGCAGACATAGATGCGACTGAAGCCTGGTCAATTAATAATGATGCAGTAACCGCCAATGGCGACACTATTGTTGTAGCAGTTGTAGATGGCAAACCCGACTTTTCGCACCAGGACTTAAACTTTTTCATCAACTATAATGAAGTAGCGGGTAACGGCATAGACGATGATGCCAATGGGTATATTGATGACGTAAACGGGTGGAATGCTTCAAACAACTCGGGCGATGTGCAGGGCAGTAGTGGGCATGCCACACACATTGCAGGTATAGTGGGGGCAAAAGTTAATGACAGTTTGGGTGTAGCTGGCGTTTGCAACGGTGTAAAAATAATGCCTGTGGTGTATGGTTTTACGATTGAAGCCAATGTGGTGCGAGCTTACGACTACGTACGTGAAATGCGGTGGCAATACAATAACACCTTTGGCACCAAAGGAGCATATATTGTTGCAACTAATTCATCATTCGGAGTAAACAACGGCAACCCGGTTAACTACCCTATTTGGTGTGCCATGTACGATTCTATGGGTTACGAAGGCATAGTGAGTGCAGGAGCCACTGCTAATTCTTATCTTGATGTAGATGTAGCTCATGATATTCCTACAGAATGTCCAAGCAACTACCTGGTTTCTGTAACAAACACTACAAGAAACGATTTGTTAAGCAGCGGTGCAGCCTACGGAAAAATTTCTATTGACTTAGGCGCACCGGGCAGTCAGGTATATTCAACTATTGCAACAAATAATTATGGAAACATGAGTGGCACATCTATGGCAACTCCTCATGTTGCGGGTGTAGTGGCGGCCATGTATGCAGCCGCCTGCAAACCTCTGATAGACGCCAGCTACGAACATCCAGACTCAATTGCCTTATTGATACGAAGTTATCTTTTGGATGGCACTGAATGGGTTAGCAGTATGAATGGCATTACATCTACAAATGGCCGTTTGAACTATTACCGGGCAATTCAAAATTTACAACGTTATAACTGTGACTCCTGCAATTTTAGTTTGAATATAGCTAAAGATGATATTACCTGTCAAAATCTGCAGGACGGAAATCTTACAGCTATTTTTAGCCCGGGGAATTTTGGTGACTATTATTTTTTATGGTCAAACGGATTTACGGTTCCCGGATGTGTGGGAGTAGGGCCGGGGTTTTATACTGTTACACTCACCGATACGCTTACAGGTTGCTCCAGATACTTTACTGAAGAACTTCACAACCCTGACTTAATAGTAATAAACTCAATTAACACATCTCCCGCATTAAATGGTAACAATGGCACTATTACCATCAACGCTTCGGCAGGCGGAGAGCCGTTACTTTACTCTATGGACGGTGTTAACTACCAGGTGTTTTCTACCTTTAGCATTACTACAAATGGCAACTACACAGTTTATGTCAAAAACACAAGTGGGTGCGTAGAAGAACAAACTGTATTTATCAACAGTACCGATGAATTACAAATCAGCAATTATCAATTGCGGGTTAGCCCTAATCCTGCTAATGAAGAGATAGAAATAATATGCGACTTATTTAATCAAGGAAAACTAACGTTGCAAGTGCTTGATGCAACAGGAAAAAAAGTTACTGAAATAACTTCGCCAACCTCAGGTTTTAAACTTCAAGTTTCAAATTTCGAAAACGGAGTTTATTTTTTGAAAGCAGGGAGTAAAACCTCCAGGGTAGTTATTGTTCATTAACTACTTTCTCTTCTTGTAATTTTTTTCGTAGAGAGCAATCCACTCCTTCACGCTCATCTTCTTCATAAGTTCTCCGATAAGTGTAAAAGGTATGTCGTCAGACCTTTTAAAGCGCACGCAACTTTTGCCCATATCTAATTTGGTTTTGCAATGCTTAGGATACTCGGCAACAAACCATTTTAGCAATTCAGGGTCGGCATAAATACCCATGTGGTAAAACGCTATGAAATTTTTTTGTGAAGCAATGCCTGCAAATGGCAAAGGTAATTCAGGAGTGCAGTGATAACCCGGAGGATAAATGCTGTGCGGCACTGAGTAGCCCATCATACCATAGCCCATACCTTCTGAAAAACCTTTCGGTATATTTTTTACAATGGTATCGCGAAGTTTGTTGAATGCTTCTTGCCTTTCGGCAGGTACTTCTTTTAAATACTCGGCTACTGTTTTTGCTTTCGATTGCATACACAAATTTTTACGGTGAGGGTTACAATTCCTTTCTCAAACGCGCCACAGGTATATTCAACTGCTCGCGGTATTTAGCTACCGTTCTTCGGGCAATGTTGTAGCCGCGTTCGTTCAAAATCTTTGTCAGCTTTTGGTCGCTGATAGGTTTCTTTTTACTCTCAAGAGAAATCAAATCGCTCAAAATCTTTTTTACTTCACGTGTCGAAACCTCTTCACCGGCTTCGTTGGTCAATGCTTCGTTAAAGAAAAACTTGAGTGGAATAGTTCCGAATTCTGTTTGTACATATTTGCTGTTGGCCACCCTACTAACTGTAGAAATATCAAGACCGGTGCGCTCCGCAATATCTTTCAAAATCATCGGGTTCATCTGGGTTTCATCTCCGGTGGCTAAGTATTCGCGCTGCAAATCAAGAATTGTGTTCATCACCATCAACATAGTTTGATACCTGCTTTGAATGGCATCTATAAACCACTTGGCCGAATCAATCTTTTGCTTTACAAACAAAATAGCTTCTCTCTGTGATTTAGATTTTTCTTTCGACTTTTTATATGTGCTAATCATTTCTTTAAAATGATTGCTAATGCGCAACTCAGGTGTGTTTGCTGAATTAAGCGAAATCGTTAACTCTCCACTATTATTGTTCAAAATAAAATCGGGAATAATAGTAAGCCGCATAGCACTGCTTCCTCCACCGCTGTATGCGCTTCCCGGTTTAGGATTCAACTTGGTGATTTCATCCATCACTCTTTTCAACTTTACTGAATCCATGTCGAAAATATGTTGCAGTTTTTGGTAGTGCTTTTTTGTAAACAAATCGAAATGCTGGGTAATAATGCGAATAGCTATTTCAGTAAAAACAGTAGGATCTTCTTTGCGTTCTAACTGTAAACGCAAACACTCTTCGAGGGTGCGTGCTCCTATACCTGGCGGGTCGAGTTTTTGAATAAGTGCAAGTATTTCGAGCACTTCTTGTTCGTTTGTAAATACATTTTGTCTGAATGCCAAATCATCTACTAAAGCATCTAACTCTCTACGCAAATACCCGTCATCATCTAAACTGCCAATAAGGTGCAGTGCTACCTGCTGCTGGCGCTCATCTAAATCCAGCATACCCACTTGACTTTCTAAGTACTCGTGAAACGAACTTGAAACAGCTACCGGAATAGTTTTCTTCTCGTCATCCGGATCTGGGAATTCACTGGGGTCTTTAGTTTTATAATCAGCAACCCCCTCATCATCCTCGTCATAATAGTCACTCATGTCAAGTTCATCATCTAACTTGGGTTCCTCTTCTGCCGCTTCTTGTTCCGCTTGGCTGTCTTCGTCACTTTCTGTTTCTGTGGTCTGATCTTCGGCAGTTTCGTCCTGCTGAGTTTGCAACTCTTCGTCTTCTGTTTCACCTTCTTCTAAAGCAGGGTTAGCCTCTATTTCTTCTTTTATTCTTTGCTCTAACTGGGCAGTGGGCACCTGCAACAACTTCATTAGCTGAATTTGCTGGGGTGAAAGTTTAAGTCCTAATTTCTGTTGTAGCCGTTGGTCGAGCATAACGGCAAATCTTTAAAAAACATTCAACAATTCAAGTGGTATAAAGCAGAAAATAATTTTTATCATTGTGAAAATTGAATAGTAATGAACCGTATTAATTCAACTAACAATACAACAGCAAGAACAGGGTAACAGCTAAACGCATATAATTTGTAACAAAAGCCGCCCCGATTTTCTGGACGGCTTTTTTGTTTTCAGAACTCAAATACTTTCGCCCACCATTAAAATTCAAACATGGCTTACATAAAAGAACTTTCGAAATACGAAGGACAAGAAGTAGAACTTAAAGGATGGAACGCTCAAAAACGTGATAGCAAGACTATAGTGTTTATGACCTTTCGCGATGGCACCGGCTTTTGCCAGGTAGTAATTAATGCCGAAGTAGTAGGTAGCGAATCTTTTGAAACTGCTAAGCGTTTACCCCAAGAAAGCTCACTTTCGGTTATAGGTAAAGTAGTTAAAGACGAAAAGCAGGTTGGTGGCTACGAAATTCAGGTAACTAAACTTCAAGTTATTGCCGAAGCCACTGATTACCCTATTACACCTAAAGAACACGGTGTAGATTTTTTGATGGACAAACGCCACCTGTGGCTTCGCTCACGGAGGCAATGGGCTATTATGCGTGTTCGCAACAGAATAATTTTTGCCATTCATGAGTTTTTCCAAAGCAGGAATTTTGTGCAGATGGATGCTCCTATTTTTACAGGCAACGCCTGCGAAGGAACTTCTACCTTGTTTGAAACCGATTACTATGGCGAGCCCGCTTACTTATCGCAGAGCGGACAGTTGTATGGCGAAGCCATGGCTATGGCACAAGGTTTAATTTACACGTTTGGCCCCACTTTCCGTGCCGAGAAATCAAAAACGCGCAGACACCTCTCTGAATTTTGGATGATAGAACCCGAAATGGCTTTCTACGATTTGAACATGGACATGGATTTGATAGAAGACTTTGTGCGTTTTGTAGTAACTAAAGTTCTAGATGAAATGAAGGACGAATTGCAGGTGCTTGAACGCGATACTACTTACCTTGAGAAAATACGTGAACCGTTTATACGTATGAAATACGAAGATGCAGTAAGCGTTATTCGTGGTGAAAAAGAAATAAACGGGCGATCTTCATTTGTTATGTTGGAAGAGGAAAAGAAAAAGTTGACAGTAGAAAAGCTGGCTGTAGAAAATGAAATTGCGGAACGTGAAGCCAAAATCAAATCGGGTGAATTAAAAAAAGGCGAAATCAACTTTAACCAAAGCAAAGTTGACAAACTAAAAACCCAATTGACAGATGTAACAGAACGCGAACAAGCTGTAGAACAATGGATAATCAGCGCGAAAAATTTTAACCGTGGCGATGATTTTGGCGGGGCAGATGAAACAGTGCTTACTAAGATGTTTGGCCAACCGGTAATGGTTTATAACTGGCCGCAGGCGGTTAAGGCCTTTTACATGAAAGAGGATGAAACCGATAAGGGCTACGCTAAAGGTGTTGACCTGCTGGCTCCGGAGGGGTATGGCGAAGTTGTAGGCGGTGGCGAACGCGAAACCGATATTGAAAGACTGAAACAAAAAATAGTAGAACACGACTTACCCATGAGTGCATTTGAATGGTACCTCGACTTGCGTAAATTCGGCAACGTGCCTCATAGCGGTTTTGGTTTGGGTTTAGAAAGATTAGTGGCATGGATTTGCGGGTTACAACACATCCGTGAAACTATACCTTTCCCGAGAAGCTACGGCAGACTACTTCCATAACAAAGTTTCAAACTCAAAAAAATCGAATAAGAGTTGAGTAGTAGAAGTGTGCTTCACGTCATTTTCTCAGATTCACATTAGATCTTACTATTCTTGTTCATTTTCCTTTATTCGCAGCAGTGAAAAAACACCTGAAACTTATCGACAGATTCCGCTTTATGGCGTTTTGCTCATTCGTCATCATAGCTGTGTTCACTTTAAATTTGTGTTTATCAGGGTGCAAGCAAAAGCCGGTTACACCTAAGCCTGACAAAACACAACTTCAATACACACTATATCGTGAAATATTCAAATCATATAGGCATACACCTGTGCAAAATGTTATCCTGCGTATGGATAGCTTTTTAAATTCTTACCCTGAAGACGCGCGGGGTTGGACTTTTTATGGCAGATTGATGTACGACATTGACAGTTTGGATAAATCTATAGCAGCTTATAAAAATGCTATTTACCACAACCCGCGTTTTAGCGAAGGATATGCAGGAGCGGGCTCTGTTTACCATGTGCTGCATGAACAGGACTCTGCATTATTCTACTTACAGAAAGCGGTGGATTTAAACGACTCATCTGCCTACACTTTTTTAAATCTGAGTATGCTGTGTCAGTTAAAAAACAAAACGGATGAATGTGCCCAGTATGCTCAAAAAGCATTTCAATTGGCAGATTCATCAGCGGCTGTATGCAGTGGGTTAAGTTATATATTTAAACAGCAGCACAAAGAAGCCCAAAGTGCAGAAATGTATTTACTCGCAATGAAACTTGGACTTACAGATACTGTAGGTATGCAACAGGTACTACAGGGCACAATGCCTATTCAAACGTTTTTCAGAAACAACGGCTATTAATGAATTGGGTTACCCGAGAAAATCTTTTGCATTTTTTACGTGAGTTTATCTGGCTTACAATTACGGCCATGGCAACTTATGCGGTTTTATTCCCGGTTGTAACTAAGCTCGATTATACCTACACCTTTGTAAACGCTGTGTTTGTTTTTGTAGCATTTACATACTTCCGCTATTGCGTGGCATTAAGCACGGTAGTTTATCTGCGTCCTGCGGGGGTTCGTTTTAGTTTGTTTACCATCAATCTGGTGTTGTTCTTTTACCTCATGCACCACTTGCAAAAACTATTGGTAAAGCTCGATAATTTTTATACTGAAGATCTCGGATTTCCGAAAGTAATTTTGTTTGATGATATGAAGCGCGATTTGTTCGACTACATGTACACTGAAATCGCATTTTTTGGCACTGCAAGTTTAGTGTTGTTGCTTGCCTTACAATTACGGTTAATAGTTTCTTATTGGCAATATTACAAGCATGCGGCCAGTCGTATGCTCGAAGATTAGAGAAGTTTACTTCCCATTTGCAATGTCTTATTGCTTCACTTCTTTCATGCATAATTATTCTCGGTCGGAATTTTAGGTTTGCCATCAAATTTTTTAATACTATGAAGTTTTCTGAGATGGCTTACAGCCGCCCTGACTTAGACCAAGTAAAAGATCGGTTTACAAAACTTATTAATATTTTTAACGATGCATCATCTGCTGAAGAACAACGAAATGTAGTTCAGCAAATAAGCCAACTGCGCGATGAGTTTGCCACCTTTGCCAATATTGCTTCGGTGCGAAACTCTATTAACACAACTGACGCTTATTACGAAGCTGAACAAGAGTTTTTTGATGTAAACAGCCCGCTCATAAGCGATTTAAACATTAAGTTTTACAAAGCTCTTGGCCATTCAAAATTTAAAGAAGAGCTAAAACAAAAATTCGGCCATCAGTTGTTTAACCTGGCCGATGTTAGTCTAAAAACTTTCAACCCTTCGGTAATAGAAGATCTAAAAGAAGAAAACAAGCTAGGGACAGAATACACCAAGCTAGTAGCCGGAGCCGAGGTTGATTTTGACGGACAAAAACTCAACCTGTCGGCTGTTTCGGCATATATGGAATCAACAGACCGCGATGTACGCAAAAAAGCATACCTCGCTAACCAAAGTTTTTTTGCTTCTCATGAAAACGAGTTTGATGAAATTTTTGACAAACTAGTGAAAGTACGTACACGTATTGCTCAAAAACTTGGATACAAAAATTTTGTAGAGTTGGCGTATTACCGCATGGCACGCACTGATTACAATGCCAATATGGTTGCCAAGTTTCGTGAGCAAATTCTAAAACATGTGGTTCCGTTGGCGGCTCAACTTCGCGAACGCCAGCGGATACGTATTGGTGTTGAAAAGCTAAAAGCGTATGATCTGGCTCACAACTTTAACTCCGGCAACCCCAAACCAAAGGGCACACCTGAAGAAATTGTTGCCAATGGGCAAAAAATGTATGCAGAGCTATCTCCCGAAACCAAAGAATTTTTTGACTTTATGATTCAAAACGATTTGATGGATTTGGTAAATAAAAACGGGAAAGCCAGCGGTGGTTACTGCACCATGTTCAACAAATACAAAGCGCCATTCATTTTTGCCAATTTCAATGGCACAGTTGGTGACGTAGATGTGCTTACTCACGAGGCAGGCCATGCGTTTCAATGTTTTCAAAGCCGGCACTTCGATATAGAAGAATACTATTTTCCTACCATGGAAGCTTGCGAAATTCACAGCATGAGCATGGAACACCTTACTTATCCGTGGATGAGTTTGTTTTTTGGAAACGATGTAGAGAAGTACAAGTTTGTTCATTTATCGTCAAACATTGCCTTTCTGCCCTATGGCGTTTCGGTAGATGAGTTTCAACATGTGGTATATGAAAACCCGGAGATGACACCCGAACAACGCAAGAAAGTCTGGTTGACAATTGAAAAGAAATACCGCCCCTGGATGGACTATGACGGAGTGGATTATTTAGAGCGTGGAGGCTATTGGCAGCGTCAGTCACATATTTACCGCAGCCCATTTTATTACATTGACTATTGCCTGGCGCAACTCTGTGCATTTCAGTTTTGGAGTAAAAGCCAGAAAGACTTTACAGCGGCATGGAAAGACTACCTGCGCCTTTGTAATGCAGGAGGCAGCGATTCCTTTTTGGGTTTAGTAAAACTTGCAAATATTCAATCGCCATTTGAGGATACGCTGTATGAGCCTTTATTTACGGAAATACAGGCTTACTTTGATAGTGTGAGCGATTTAGAAATGTAGCCCCAAAAATTTGTGCTACTTTACCCGATGCAGTTCTATTTTTGAAGAAGGAGCAACTGTAATAGGCACTGTTTCTTCTTCTACGTTGGTTAGCTCCAGACCAAAGTCCTCGGCTGTTGAAAGCGAAACACTTTTGATAAATCGGTAGCCTTTAACCACAAACTGTTCGAAAGGAGAAAGTGCATCATCAATAGCTACACGGCTGTTTAACAATATAAATTTAAAGTCGGCCGGCATATTGTATTTCCGCAAAGAGGGATAGTGCGATAGTTCATCTACCTCACCATTCTTTACCATTTCTTCCACTATTTTATTGAACATGAGATTTACCTTATGATCAACCTTAAAACCGAAACTAAGGCGGATAAAAAATATTCTTCGTGGCACTACTGATTCTACACTATATGTGGCACCAAAAGGCTCGTTTAAAATATCTACGTGTACAAACCAGTAAATATCTGCTCGCTTTGGTCGTTTACGGAAAATAGAATAGATAATGTTTGAATCAATATGGCTCTTGTCGTTTGCCATACTCATATACACCAAATTGTTGGCTTCTTTCGGAATTGTATCATCTTGCATCAACTCTTTAAGCGGAGCTATGTAATCTTTTATCTCTACAAACTCTATATGTTTTTTGCGTAGCAAACGCGCCTGATAAAAAATCCACATACCGAAAAACAAAACACTGGCAAGTAAAAATGTAAACCACCCACCATGGCTAAACTTTAAGAGGTTCGATACAAAAAACGTTGTTTCGATAGTTAGAAACACCAACGGTATTCCCCATAACAACAGCTTACTTTTACGTTGCACGTACATTAAATAAGTAAGCAACATAGTCGTCATCAGCATGTTTATGGTTATTGCTAAACCATATGCTGCTTCCATATTTGCCGATTCACGAAACAGCAATACAACTGCAATACAACCAAAAAACAAAAACCAGTTTATTCCCGGTATGTACATCTGCCCTTGATGTGTGGTTGGGTATATAACTTTCAAGTTCGGCCACAAACGGAGTTTCATAGCTTCATTTACCAAAGTAAAGCATCCGCTAATCAATGCTTGCGATGCAATAATAGTGGCAAGGGTAGCAACAGATATACCAATAGGTAAAAACCAGTCAGGCATTAAAGCATAAAATGTTGACTTGCCTTCCGGCCAGTGTTGCCCATTGTAATTATGTAACAAGAGTGCTGCTTGGCCGAAGTAGCACAACAGCAACATTACTAAAACATACATCCAGCTTACACGAATATTTTGTTTACCACAGTGACCCAAATCTGAATACAAAGCTTCACCCCCAGTGGTACATAAAAACACCGCACCCAAAAGCCAAAAACCGCCCGGATACTTGACTAGTAAATTGAAAGCAAAGACCGGATTCAGCGCTTGTAACACTTCAGGAAACTGAAGGATTTTACCAGCGCCTAGTACTCCAATCATGGTAAACCAAATCAACATAACAGGCCCAAAAATGCCGCCAACCACTCGAGTTCCAAATTGTTGGAACACAAACAGCCCAATGAGTATAGTAATAACAATAGGAACTGTTGGGATATCGGGATTTAGTATTCTTAAACCTTCTACTGCCGATGAAATGGATATAGGCGGTGTAATAAATCCGTCTGCAATGAGAGAGGCACAGCCAATAATAGCCGGGAATATTGTCCAGGTAACTTTATATCTGCGCACTAAAGCGTACAAAGCAAATATTCCGCCCTCGCCCCGGTTATCAGCGTTTAATGCGAGATAAACGTACTTGATTGTGGTTATTACTACCAGCGTCCAAAACACGCAACTAACGCCACCCAACACAAGTTCGGGCGAAATGGTGTGCCCACTCAGTATGGCGTTCATAACGTAAATGGGCGATGTGCCAATGTCTCCAAAAATAATTCCCAATGTAATAAGCACACCGGCTGCCGAAAGCTGGTGGCCGTGATTACGATAACTTTCAGCCATGTTGTGGTTTAATTAAAAAGCAATAGTTGCGAAAAACAAAAAGGTAAGTATTGGAGGTGCCCCGTTGGGAATAATCCATAAAGCTATTAAGCAGAAGCAAATGTATAAAAGTTAGTACCTCTTTTTCAACAGATGTGTATGTGTCATTTAATCTATCAACCTACTTACCTTTCTCAAAATTTTTCTGCACGTTTGCCTCAGTGGCAAAACAGCAACCTAAATCTTCGGTAGTTTCGGGATCTAAGAAGAGTTCAGAAACAGAGTTCAGTTCATTTACGTACTTGTGGCGTAATTCAGCCATAGCGGGCATTATCGGAATTATATTGTTGTTTGCTTACAAGTCCAACGAAAAACAAGGCCGGCTCCCTGAGTTATATAGCGAGTTTCAACAACTAAGGCAGGCAAATGCCAACCTCGAACGTCAACAAGAACTCTACAATCAAATTGTAGAAATACAAAACGACACTTCGCTTTTTAAATCACTTACACGAGGTTACTATTGGGCTATTCACGATTTGGCGCTGGGTAATCTTGAACAGATAAACAGCATGAAGGAGAAAATTGCCAGCGGACAAATGAAGTCACTAACACTTGAAGATAAACTTAACTACAAAGTAGGGGTTTATTCGCTATTGAAATACGTAAAAGAAAACACACCTGAAAATGCTGTTATACTGCTACCTCCGGGCGATTCGGCCATCAGCAATAACAACAAGTGGAATTTTATTTATGCCCCCGATTGGGTAGAGTATTTCATTTACCCGCGCTTGTGTGTTGCACAAGGCCAAGAAGCTGACCATCCGGATTTGGCAAAACGCGCTACACATGTGCTAATAATTGAAGGCAAGGGCTACGAGAGGTTAAAATATAATGTGCCGGCAGAACAACGCGCTATGGAAGCCATACTCCCTATTGACAATCCGCCCTCAGAGGCGAAACCCCAATAATCTATGTTAACCTTAGGAATTATTCTTTGTTATTTATCGGGTGGTGCGGTATTGCTGGCCATTAGCCGCAAATATTCATTTGCAGAATTTCTTGGTTATTCTTTTTTGGCGGGCATTGGTTTCGAAACTTTTTTCTTGTTTCTGCTCGATGTTGTAAACGTGCAATACTCACAAAACATACTTATTGGTATAAACATTTTGTTCATTGTAACAGTATGTGGAGTTAATTTCAAAAACCTCATGAAACTGAAAGATGGCTGGAAGTTGCCTTCGTTTAGTTTGCAGCAAATTAATTTAGCCGCTCTACTTATCTTTTTTATTGGTGCCTATTTATTGTATGCTATTACTGTAAAAAATCTTTTTTGGCCCCCTACCGAGCACGACACCATTAGTTCGTTCGATAAACTGGGGCGAATAATGGCGCTGGAAGGCAAACTGAAAATCAGTTTGTTTGACTATCACTTAGAAGGTGCCGGTGGAGTTTACCCTCCGCTTTTTCATGGCAGTTTTGCATATGTGTACATTTTTGGTGCTGAAACTTCTAAAATTACAACCACCTTGTTTTTTGTTTCGCTTCTGAGTTCATTTTACGGTGCATTGCGCAATTACACAGACAGCACTGTAGCCTCTTTTCTTACTTTTTTATTAATGATTACCCCTGAATTGTTTAGCCATGCAGCACTTTCATTGGGAAATATGCCCACCACTGCTTATGTGAGTGCGGGAGGGTTGGCCACCATTACCTGGCTCGAAAAACGCGAAGACAAATATTTTTGGCTCGGAGCCATGTTTATGGCGCTGGTAGTTTGGATACGCAGCGATACCATTGTGTTTACCGCGGCTGCACTGTTTATTGTTGGGTTAGACTTTTTGAAAACCAAAGATTGGAGACGAACTCTGATTTACGGAGCCGTATCAGTAGCCCCCTTTGTAATTTGGGCGGTGTATCTAAAACTGAAAATAGGCACAAGCACCAGTGGCAAGTTTGATTTTGGCATGGGCTACAATACCGAACGGTTCGATTTGGTGTGGGGCTACATGAAGGCATTTTTGTTTGGTGGGCAGAAAGGTGCTATAGATGGCGGACAACTTTATGGTATCGTCTTTATACTGTTCTTTTTAGTACTACTTATTAATGTAGTGCTCATATATAAGAATGGCATAAAGGCTTTTTTAAATGATAACCGTAACGCTCTCCTATTTTTGTTTGTGTCGTTTTTCTTCTATTCGTTGTTGTTTTACTTTATAGATGTAAAAATTCAACGTGCTCCAATAGCATCATTAATGGAAAGTTCATTTAAGCGAGGCATGTTTTGCTTTATTCCTATTGTGCTGTTTTATGTAGCTAACAGCCATGCTTCAACTTGGCTGTTTTGTAAAATAGAAAATTTCAGGCAGGGAAAATAGACACCTACCACACGTAGCCAATATTTAATTCTAAAAATTCTGCTTGCCCGCTATTGGCACTAACATAGGCTCCTAAAAACACATTATTTCTAGGGTGCTTATAAGGGTCAAGTATGTAGTAGTTTAAACCAAACCGTGTAGCCAGATATTGCTTGGTTATATAACTGAACTTGCTGCCGGTCTCATAAAAATCGTGGAAAGATTTGAAAGCCGGCTTGTAAAGGTTAACACCAGCTTCTAAGCTGATAGCAAAATGACCGAGTAAAAAGTCGGCTCCCAGAAAAACAATGAAAGCAGAAGAACGCAGACCAAGCTTGGTATCAAATACCTTCTCGCGTTGAAGAAACTCTCTGTAAAGAGGATAGTAGCGATACATAAAACCCATTTTGGCTGTTATTACTTTAGCCAGTTTTCGGCTAGTGTAAATGGCGCCTGTATAAACGGGATATTTTTTTCCTCCTACAGGGCCAAACGCATGACCCATTTCGTGCCAGCCTGATCCAAACCTTACGTTCAGATGCCACCGCTTATCAATACCTGTGGTATCGCTAAAACGAACCCGCGCTATTTTTCCGGTAGGATATACCAATAACCCCACATAAGCTGAAAATGTATTGACTCCAACATTTGGCAGCTGTGTGTGTGCGTTTGATGCATGGTACCACACACCGCCAAAGTTTAGGTTGATATACTGACTTACCCTCCAGCGCAAATTTGCACCAACCGTATACTGCCAAGTAAATGCCGAGCTAACACCAAAGTTTTTAGGATTATCTACAGCATGGTAGGTACGCGTAAAACAAGCAAGACCTAAACCGTATCTAAACTCAGCAAAAACTTTTGCGTCTTCTTTTTTTCCGGTTCTAAAATACACAGTAGGAACAACAGAAATCTGTTGTCCCATTACTTTAGGGTTGCCCAACTCTTGATAAATTAACGATAAACCCAATCTAGGGTAATTGAACATTTTGTGCCATACCTTGCTCCCGTTGGTTTGCCACCCTAGGTGAATTTCGGCTGCGTTGGCAAATGTTGTTTTAGGAAACTCACCATACACAGGCATTACTTTGCCGGCTGAATATTGCACTTCTGCCACAAACAGGCTAGGCTTATCAGGTAAATTTTGTTGGGCAAATGTTTGTAGAGCTATAAAAAACAAACCAAAAACTAAGCGGTAAGGCAGCATAAACCAAAAATAGAATTCAACTGTAAAAACAGAAGTAACACATACTCTTATATTCGCCTTATAAAACCTCTTTATGAGCAGCACGCGCCTGTGGCTAAAGTCCGGACTGGGAAAAATTGTTTCATATTTCTTACAGGGTCTGTTATTACTGGCACCCGTATCTGTAACTATATACGCTATCTTCTACATTTTTAATGCTATTGATGGTACTATAGAAAAAGTTTTTCGTGCACTCTTTCATTTCTACTACCCTGGAGTGGGTATAGTAGCCATGTTTTTCATTATAGCCTTCATTGGCTTTGTTGGGTCTCTGGTTATAGCACAACCGCTTTTGCATGTGTTTGATGAACTAATGCAACGAGTTCCGATTGCTAAGGATATTTATTCTTCAATGAAAGATTTTTTTGGAGCATTTATTAGCAAGAAGAAAAAATTTGACAAACCCGTAATGTTCGAAATTGGTAAAGATTCTGGCGTGTTTCGGCTCGGGTTTATTACACAAAACGATTTGAGCGAAATGAGCATTACAGACAAAGTAGCTGTTTACACTCCCTGGAGTTACAACCTTTCAGGTACTCTTTACTTAGTAAATCGCGATCAAGTTCATATACTAGTTGATGTAAGTGCTGGCGATGTAATGAAGTTTGCGATGACTGGAGGAGTTACTGAGATTGAAGAGGAACATACCTTATCGGAGATAAAAACTCAGAATAAATGATCAGGAGTTTTGTTTTAATATCACTTCTTGCCTTTTGTTACACTTCAGCGCAGGCATGGGGCTTTTGGGCTCATCAGCGAATTAACCGGGTAGCTGTATTTCTTTTGCCTGAGCAAATGACCGGGCTGTACAAAGAGAACATTGATTTTTTGACAGAACATGCGGTGGATCCTGACAAACGCAGATATGCCGTAGCAGATGAGGCGCCCCGACATTACATTGATCTTGATCATTACTGCAGTTTACCCTGCAACGAAATGCCTCACCGCTGGAATGATGCCGTTGAAAAATATTCTGAGGATACGTTAAAGGCATACGGTACCGTACCCTGGCATATTCAACTAATGATGTATCGGTTAACTGATGCCTTTAAAGCAAAAGACAAAAACAAAATTCTTCGCTTGTCTGCAGATCTGGGGCATTACATTGCCGATAGTAATGTGCCGTTACATACTACCGAAAACTACAATGGGCAAATGACAAATCAGGTTGGCATTCATGGTTTTTGGGAGTCACGCATACCGGAGTTGTTTGCAGAAGACTACGACTATTTTATTGGCAAAGCCGAATTTGTATCCAAGCCTTCAGTCAGAATTTGGGCAACCATTCTAGAAAGCCATAAGGCACTTGATAGTGTTTTTGGTTTCGAAAAAAAACTGAGTGTTGATTTTCCCAGTGACAGAAAGTACGCCATTGAGGCAAGGGGCATGACCAACGTTCGTGCGTTTTCGGAAGAATACACATCTGCTTACAGCAAAATGATGGATGGAATGGTAGAGCGAAGAATGCGGAGTTCTATAAAAATGGTAGCAGATTTTTGGTTTACCTGTTGGGTAAATGCCGGATCGCCTGATTTACGAAAGTTAGAAGACAAACCTCTTACACCTGAAGAAAAAGCTGAACTGGAAGCGGAAGAAAACTCATGGAAAGAGAAAAAGGCAAAACAGTACGGGCACTACCACCCCGAAACCGGTAAAGAGGATATAAAGTAGGTTTACTGTTTTAGGGTTTGCATAAGTTTTGGGGATAATTACATTTGCGCTCCCGATTTTTGCGGGACGTTTGAAAAAACGCTGGCCCATCGTCTAATGGCAGGACTACAGATTTTGGTTCTGTGTATGTTGGTTCGAATCCAGCTGGGCCAACCACAAAAACCCTTCGCAGTTGCGGAGGGTTTTTTGTTTGCTGCTACGCAGATATAAATTGATACAAATTAAAAAGCCGCTGCAATTTCTTGAGCGGCTTTTTGAGGTATGTAAATCAGTTTATTAATCTACTACTTGTTGTTTGGGCGGGCTTCGTTTACCACCAGCTTTCTATCGGCAAAGTCAGCACCGTTTAACTGTGCTATTGCTTGCCTGCCTTGGTCATCGTTTGGCATTTCTACAAAACCAAATCCACGACTGCGGCCTGTGTCGCGGTCAGTGATGATTTTTACTGAAGACACTTCTCCGAATTGTTGGAAAAGATCTTTCAATTGGTCGCCAGAAGCGCGAAAACTGATGTTTGCTACGTAAATGTTCATTGCTTTAAAAAATAAATAAGTTAAAAAAAACGGTTAAAAAATATGCCAAAAAAACGGGCTTTGTTCCTTGGTTGGAAGCTCCGAAAAATAAAACTGCGTTTTAAAAGCGAGCCAAATGTAATTTAAAAACTGAAAGAAAGAATTTATATGACCCGGCCGCTAAAAAGCGTTTCTCGCAATGCGAAAGCCTACACTGTTTTGCATAAAGTTAGGATAGCTGTTTTGACGAGTGTAAACAGTGCAGTAAGAACTGTGGTTATAAAATGCTCCACCACGCATTACTCTGTAATTGCCACTATCTGGGCCTGTAGGGTTGAGCGTAGGCGAAGTGGCATAGTATCCACTGTCATACCAATCCCAAACCCACTCCCAAACGTTGCCGTTCATATCAAACAAACCAAGCTCGTTTTTTGCTTTACTTGCTACAATATGAGTTGTGCCGTTTGAGTTAATGTCGAACCAAGTTGTTTCGTTCGGTTTTTCAGAACCGGAATAACTCGTGCCCTTGCTCTCACATCCACCCCGTGCAGCGTATTCCCACTCCGCTTCGGTAAGCAGCCGGTAACCTTTTGCTGTGTCGAGAGAATGAATGCCTGTACTGTCTAATGAATAACAAAACGAAAGGTTCTCTTTGTAGCTAAGCCAGTTACAATAAGCAATAGCATCTAGCCAACTTACCGAAATTACGGGATGTTTCCCGCGCCCAAATCCGCGTGACGATACAGTGTCGCGTTGTGTGGCTTTGGTGAATTTATCGTATTCGTTAAAAGTAACTTCTGTTTTACCAGCGTAAAAGCTGTGAAGGGTCACATCGTGCGCGGGTGCTTCATGTGGTTCTACGGCTGCGCCATTACCCATTCTAAAAGTTCCTCCTTGTACCAAAACAAACTTCGAAGTATCAATAGAAGCATACTTTACAGTTGTTGCTCCGGCCTGTTGTGCCTGTAAATATGGCACCGTGAAAAGAAAAAATACTGACAAAAAACATTTCATGAGTTGACAGGATAAGCGTTAACGCAATTTTTCCGTTCACAAAATACGCTTTTAGTTTAAAAATCTTCTCCAAACAGATATTAGTTTACACTCTGTTTTGTTTGGGTTAAATCCGTATCTGTAAAAATTGTTTTGTACTGTTGCCATAGAAACATATTCTCATCCATTTGATTCTGAAATTTTATGAGCACGACTGAAAAAGAAATAAAAACTGTAGGACTTTTGCAAGCAATCAAAGGGTACAAAGATCGCTTTGGTACGCTTGCAAAAGCACCACTCAATCATCGTGATATATTTCGTGTAAGCGTTCCGGGGCGTAAAGCATACATTATTCATAACCCTGAAATGGTTCAGGAAGTTTTGCAGCGCGGCCTGTTGAAATTTTACAAAGATGATGGCTACAAAGTATTAGCCCTGCTGCTTGGCAACGGGCTTATTACCAACCCCAACACTGATGACTGGAGAAAGCAACGCAAACTTTTGCAACCGCCTTTTCATCGGGAAAGTTTGGCCAACATGTGCAACATAGCGGTGAAAAGTGTTGAGCAACTTTTGCGCGAATGGAAAAAGAAAGAAGGCAGCACCATCAACTTTACACATGACATGGCGTGGCTTACAATGGACATTGTGTGCAAAACACTTTTTACATCTGATGTAACTGACGAGCAAATTCAAATGGTGTGGCGCAACCTGAATTTTATGAATGAGCAGGCTGCAAATATGGCAACCAACCCTTGGCATATTCCATGGAAGTTTCCGTGGCCTCCTTATGTAAAAGGCAGAAAGTACATTGCCGAAATGAACGAAATGATTTACGGCATTATGCGAAAACGCAGGCAGCAAATCAATCCACCTCACGATTTGTTACAGATACTTTTGGATGCGCGGTATGATGACGGAAACTCAATGACCGATGAACAAATCCGCGATGAGGTAATGACAGTTTTTGTTGCGGGACACGAAACTACCGTTAATGCAGTTTCGTGGACATGGTACTTACTTAAGAAGAATTCAGAGTGTGAAAGAAAGCTGTTTGAAGAGTCTAATCAATTTGCGGAAACCAATCCGGTTTTTGCAGATGTAGCACAGATGAAATACGGTTGGTGCGTAATGAACGAAGCCATGCGCATTTATCCGCCTGTGCCGGCTATTGGCAGAAAAATACTTACCGATGAAGAAGTGACAGGTTACAAGCTCAAAAAGCAGAGTTCTATCGTTATCAATATTGCCGGGCTGCATCATCACCCTGCGTATTGGCAAAACCCCTCTGCATTTATTCCGGAGCGGTTTATGAATTTTGACTTGAAGGGCGACAACCGTTTTGTATTTATGCCTTTCGGAGCGGGCCCACGTATTTGTATTGGAAACAATTTTGCCATGCTTGAAATGCAAATAATAAATTCTATGCTTTCGGCACGTGTTGATATGGAATTGGTGAGCAAAGAATTAGAGCCCATTCCGTATATAACTTTAAAACCCGGCAACGGGTTAATGGTGCGGTTGAAAAAAGTATTGTGCTGATATTATCATACACACACTCGAAAAAGTTTTGTCGCACTGTTGAACTTCAAAATATTTCTATTGTTGCAGAAACGCCAAACATGTCAATGATAACACCGCGCTTGAAAGAACGCTGCCAAAACATTTGTGAGCTTTGCTCAAGTGAAGAAGCTGAAACTGCTTTTGCGGTTAGCCCCAAAAACAACGATTCTATTGAAAATGAAGTAGCCATCTGCACTACTTGCTTAGAAACACTAAGCAAAGAAAAAGACAATACTCACTGGCAATGTTTGGCAGGAAGCATTTACAATCCGGAACCAAGCGTGCAGGCGCTTACTTATCGCATTCTTCATCAGCACAACAGTGAGGAATGGGCAAAAGACATTATGCAATCTGTGGAATTAGACGAAAAAGTGATTGACTGGGCACTGAGCGCATTTCAGCAAAAGGAAGTTCACCGCGATGCTAACGGCAACGAGTTACAAAGCGGAGATAATGTAGTGCTTGCGCAGGTGCTTAATGTAAAAGGAACCAATTTTATGGCTCCTAAAGGAACTGTTGTCAAACGAATAAAGTTAGTACCGGATAATACCGAACAAATAGAAGGTAAAATAAACGAACAAACAATTGTGATATTGACAAAATTTGTTCGCAAGTCATAGCTCAGCTATGTTCGGCATTGCTGAACTTTTTTAGTATGTGCATGAAGTAATTACTACCCCACAAAATACATTTTCAACTTACCCTTATTCTTTGCTTCAATTTCTCCGCGATATTCTGTTTTGAATTTATCTTTCACCAACTCGAAAGTTGTTTCAGAAATATTGATTTTGCCGGCTTCGCTGTTTTGCTGAATACGGGCGGCTGTGTTTACGGTATCGCCCCAAATGTCGTAAGCGAATTTTTTGATTCCTACTACACCGGCAACAATTGGCCCGGTATGAATTCCTATACGAAACTCAAAATGTAAATCGCCCTTCGCAGTGTTACGTTTACGTACTGTTTCCAACATTTCAACTGCAGCGGTAACTACCTGAACAGCATGGCCGGTGTTTTTAACCGGAATACCACTGGCGCACAAATAAGCATCGCCTATCGTTTTTATTTTTTCGATGGAATACTTCGAAATTATTTCATCGAACGCTTTAAAGCACTCGTGCAGTTCATTCACCAAAATTTGCGGTGAAGTTTCAGAAGCAATAACAGAGAAATTTTTGATGTCGGCAAAGAGCACCGTTACTTCATCGTAATATTTGGCATCAGCACTTCCTTTTTGTTTCAATTCTTTAGCAGTTTCAGCAGGGAGAATGTTCAGCAATAGTTCTTCGCTTCGCTTTTTACTGTCGCTAATCTCCACTTCTGCTTTGCTGCGCGTGCGAACAAACTCGTTGAGTATATATATGTTCATAAAAAACGGGATAACCACATTGGGAATATCACGTTCGCTCATCAGTTGGTCCCAACTATAACCAGAATTGAAATAAATTAAACCCGAAAGCTCATTTAAGATACCAAACACAAACATGCTTATCGTAACCGTTGCCATAGCAAACCCCCACTTTCTCCCCAGCACAAAAAACGAGAAATTGATATGCAGCAAACACCACAGCAGCGACTGGACGCTTGGCTGAAAACTGGATAAATACAAATGTGCTCCAGACGTTGCAAACTGAATTAGCACATACAATACTGCGGCACTTCTTACCTGTTGTTTAACTTTTATGATGTAGAATAACAAAGGCATCAGCCCTATCGCCAATGCGTTTATAATAAGTTGGGAGTAAAGTTTTTTGAAATACAAAACAGGGATGAAAGGAGTGGCAAGCAACAACAACACCATGCAATAGTTCATCAACAGGTTGATGCTGGCACGTTCAAATTCATCTTTTGCACTGGCAAGCGTTTCTCCGGCTATCCAGTACTTAAATTTCGTAAAAGGGTTCACGGTGTCAATTTATGAAACAAAATACATTTTCAATTTGCCTTTATTCTTTGCTTCAATTTCTCCGCGGTATTCGCAGTTGAACTTGTCTTTCACTAATTCATATGTGGCTTCGCTGATATTTACCTTGCCCGCTTCGCCATTTTGCTCCATACGCGCAGCTGTGTTTACGGTATCGCCCCAAATGTCATAAGCGAATTTTTTTACGCCTACTATTCCGGCAACTACACTTCCCGAATTAACTCCTACACGGATATCATACAGTCCTTCTCTGTTTACGTTTTGTTTTTTTCTATCTGCCATAAACTGCTGAATCTCCAATGCTGCTTTTGTTACATCTTCTGCGTGGTTGGGGTTTGCAAGAGGCAAGCCGCTCACCGCTAAGTAAGCATCACCTAAAGTTTTTATCTTCTCTATTCCGTATTTCGAAATTATTTTGTCGAAAGCAGAGAAACATTCGTTCAACTCGTTCACTAACTCCTGCGGGGTGAGTTTTTCGCTGATAGTGGTAAATGATTTAAAGTCAGAAAAGAAAACGGTGACATTATCAAAGTGTCTGGCATCTGCGTATCCTTTTCTTTTCAGTTCATCAGCCACCTCTAAAGGAAGAATGTTGAGCAACAAATTGTTTGCCTGATCTTTGGCTACCTTTTGATTTCGGTAACTATAAAACACCACACCGGCAACCACCAGTAATAAAAAACAAGCGCCAATAAAGTAGTTGTTCTGTTTGCGCTGTGCTATTAATTGCTGAGTAGCAATTTCTTTTTCGAAATTCAGTTGCTGCTCTTTTAGTTTATATTCTGATTTTTTTAACCATGCCTCCACATCGTTACGCGATGAGTTAACCAATTGCTGGTTTTCTAAAGCGCGGTCGAGGGCTAAATATTTATAAGCGAGCCGGTAATTGCCAAGTGAATCGTAAATCAACCTGGCTATCTTGTAAAGGCCTTCGCTATCAGAACTGTCTATGTAAGCAAGCCCCAGCGATACATACTTTTCAGCTTCTTTAAACCGTTTTTGGTGAATCAATATGTGGCAATAGACTTTAACTCCGTAGAGTACAGCAGTTGTATCACTGTATGTCGGAAAACCGGTCAGGTTTTTAGTAAAGAACTCATCCGCCTCTTTTATCTTGCCCCGTAAATAGTAGTTGTATTTGCAGGTATCAATTGCATAAGGCAGTTTGTACGGAGAAACATCATTTTCTATGTAGTAATCTGCCGAATCATATTGTTCTAAGTAGTCGTAACACCTGTAAATGTTGTCATACAAAATGTTCTTCTCCTCATAATCAACAGCCTGAACTAAAGCCTTTTTACTATAAGCTATAGATTTTTCGTACTGGCCTGATTGCATATACAGGAATCCCAACCATTTGCTACACATAGCTACTCCTACTTTATTGTTTTGCTTTAGAAAGAGGTCGAGTGCTTCCAGAAATTTTAAAGTAGCTGTTTCGTTTACGTTTTGATTGGCCAGTTTTACTTCTACCCGCGCTTCCATATACACTATCCATGGCATTAGTCTTTCCACAGGATGTTTTGCCATTAGCTGCTTAAATGAATCAATATTATTCCTGTTGCTATACCCGTACGCAATAAAGCTCCATCTATACGCCTCCAAAACCAAATCAGGATATCGTCTAAACATTTCCTCTGTGCTAAACTGGCGCAGTACACTATCACACCAGGCTTCATCCACCGGAATTAATGCTTTTGCATGCATGGTGTCGAGAATGACTTTAAGCGCTGCCGAATCGTAATTGAGTGCTGAAAAATTACCGGTAGATTTTACGTTATGCTTTTGACAAGAGCCAAGAAAAAGCAACCAAGCCAATAAGAGATAGATTCCGCTCTGTTTCACGTTGGTTTTTATATTCACTTCTTCAAAACTAACATAGTATGTCGCAAATAGCCACCATCGAAAAACGTGATAACGGAGTAGCCATTGTTTGGCTCGACCAAGCGGATGAAAAGATTAACAAGGTATCGCTTGATTTTGTAAAACAGATTGATGAACTGTTTCAGCAGTTAGAAAATGACAAAAGCGTAAAAGCGGCTGTAATAGCCTCCAAGAAAAAAGATTGGATAGCCGGTGCCGACATTGACATGTTTGCCAAGGTGAAACAGAAAGGCGACTTTATTCAATTTACCCGCGATGGACACCAATCACTGTATCGTTTAGAGCGAAGCAAGAAACCTGTAGTGGCTGCAATTAATGGTGCTTGCCTGGGTGCTGGAACCGAAATTGCATTGGCTTGCCATGGAAGAATTGTAAGCGATGACAAGAGCACACACTTTGCACTACCCGAAGTAATGCTTGGATTGCTACCCGGTGGTGGTGGCACGCAACGCCTGCCGCGTTTAATAGGAATTCAAAAAGCGCTGGATATGATGCTGACCGGTAAAAAAATCTACGCGTCTAAAGCCCCTAAAATTGGTTTGGCTGATAAAATTACCAGTAAAGAAAGTTTGCTGAATGCTGCTATAGATTTTGCGTTACAACTTACTAAGCAACCGATACAACGTACCGATAAACGCAGCTTTGTAGAAAAATTTTTAGAGAGCAATTCGGTAACGCGCGGCATTGTTTACAAGAAGGCAAAAGAAATGGTGCTGAAACAAACGCAGGGAAATTACCCTGCACCGCTGCGCATTTTAGAATGCGTGCAAATAGGTATGGAGCAGGGCATGGATAAAGGATTAGAGGCCGAAGCAGTAAAATTCGAAGAATTGATTTTGACGAACGAGAGCCGTCAGCTCATTGGCATTTTCTTCAACATGACTAACAAGAAGAAAAACCCTTACGAAGGCAAAGCAGAAATAAAACCGCTCGATACTATAGCTATGGTAGGTGCAGGTTTTATGGGTGCGGGTATTGCGCAGGTAAGTGCTATGGACGGCATCAACGTATTGCTGAAAGACATTAAAGAAGAAACCATACAACAGGCCAAGCAAACTATCTGGAAAGATTTTGCGAAGAAAATTTCTCGCAAAACCATGAGTGCTCCCGAGGCCGAAGAAATTATGAATCGTGTGCAGTCTAAAATGGATTACACAGGTTTCGAAAAAGCCAGCGTGGTGGTAGAAGCGGTGTTTGAAGAAATAAAACTAAAGCAACGCATAGTTGCAGACGTAGAAGCAGCTACCCGCCCCGATGCCATTTTTGCGAGCAACACCTCGGCACTACCTATTAGCCACGTGGCGGAGAAAGCAGCGCGCCCTGAAAATATTATTGGCATGCACTACTTTTCTCCTGTGCCCAAAATGCCGCTACTTGAAATAATTAAAACACCCAAAACAGCTGACTGGGTTACCGCAACTTGTTTCGAACTCGGCATTCGTCAGGGCAAAACTTGTATTGTGGTAAATGATGGTCCAGGGTTTTATACCACACGCATACTTGCTCCATACATGAACGAGTGCTTCCTTTTAATAGAAGAAGGTTGTGAGGCGGGCTTAATAGATAAAGCCATGAAACAATGGGGGTTTCCCGTGGGACCGGTTACCCTGCAAGACGAAGTTGGGATTGATGTGGGCGCGCATATCATGAAAGGCGATCTTGCCGAAATGGCTAAACTGCGTGAAGGCGCCCGCACTACCGATGGAATTTTGAAAATGTTTAACGATGGCTACCACGGAAAAAAGAATAAACGCGGATTATATAAATATGACGAGAAAGGAAAGAAACGGGGTATCAACGAAGACATTTACAAATACTTCGGCAGTCCTACGCGCAAAGAATTTGCTACCGAAACCATACAACACCGCATGGGCATGATGATGATAAACGAAGCTTTGCGATGCTTACAGGAGGGTATTCTCGAATCGCCAACAGATGGCGATGTGGGTGCTATTTTCGGTTTAGGGTTCCCTCCATTTACAGGTGGACCGTTCCGCTATATTGATACAAAGGGTGCCGATAAGGTTTTAGCTGTTATGGAGGATCTAGCTGCTAAATATGGTGCTCGGTTTAAACCCGCACAAATACTGCGCGATTATGCCAAAGAGGGTAAGAAGTTTTATGTGTAAGGGTTAGTTCTGTATAGTTTCCGTTTCGGAGGAGAAAAAAGTTACTGTAAATTGTCAGCATAAAGGTGACTAATAAGTTCACACATTTAATCCACTTTACGTTGACGACATACGGCATAGCCATTAGCAAAGTTTTTTCGTGCCTAAACTTCTACATCCGGTTGGTGTTTTCGCCCACTGGTAAGAAAAGAACCTCTTTGGGGTTTGCAACGTAAACCGGCACAGCTAAATTTGTTAGCGATAAAACTATTCTTCATTTTATTTCTACCGTATGCAAATAAATTCTCTACTCATCCAGGCAGTTTTCTGTTTTATATTTCTGTGCAGTGCTTCTACGGCATGGTGTCAATGCGGGTATCATCAGGCATCGGCAGGCTCCAATAGTTCAGTAACGTTTGCTCTCTCAGGCGGTTCATTCCAAAGTTACGGCTGCGCGGGTGCCGACCCAACTTTTTGGGTGGCGGGCAATGCCGGACCTATGACCATCACTTTTGCAACACCACAATACCATCCTTCCATAAGAGTATGGGGCATGAATAGCGATGATGTGGCCTCGGTAAGTGTTAACGGCTCAGCGTATATTATGGATACTGCTTCTGCAACATTGGCCCCTAAAGTGGTTTGCGGTATTTCACCGGGCCCCGAAGGTGTAACCTTTACAGGTGGAAACATTGCCGGATTCAACAGCCAGGTTGACGGCAACTGGTCGTATCAGGATATTACCATCAACGCTTCGAATGTTACGAGCATCACCATTAATTCCTTAAGTGGTTTGGGTTGGGGATTTGTGGGCGTCTCAACCAACGCTTTATTAATTTCTGCCACCGCATATAACACCAGTTGTGGTAACAATAGTGGAAGCGCAGCGGTGAGTGTTAACAGCGGAACATCACCCTATACTTATATATGGAGCAACGGTGCAACCACCGATAGCGTAAGTAACCTCGCGGCCGGCACTTTCACCGTAACCGTTAGTGATGCGGGAAGCTGCAGTGCGGTTGCTTCGGTAACGGTAACTTCTTCGGGTGGAAATTCCATTACAATCAGCGCAGATAAAAACATTATGTGCGCGTACGACTCAGCTCAAATCTGTGCGCCTCAAGGGTTCGCTACTTATTTATGGAACAACGGAGCAACCAGCCGTTGTATTTACACCAAACTGGCAGGCAACTACTACGTTACAGCTACCGATGGGGTGAGTTGCACAGTTACTTCTAACGCTGTTACTCTTAACGTATATCCTTCACCACCTGTTTCTATCAGTGTAAATGGTGATACTCTTACCGGTTACAATGCAGTTGCTTACCAATGGTACTTTAACAACGCACCTATACAAAATGCCACTGACAGTATTTATATAGCACAACAATCAGGCAGTTATAAACTAGAAATCACTGACACAAACGGTTGCCGGTCAATTTCTATTCCGGTATCAGTTGCTGTTTCGGCCGTAGCTAACTTGAATGCTGAAACAGAGTTGACTGTTTATCCGAACCCACTGCAAACAGGAAGCTGGAAACTTATTGCAAGTGATGATTTAATGCACCAGACATTTGCAATTTATGATGCTAATGGAAGGCTTGTGCATGAAGAAAAATTCCGAAATCGTCTATCTGAAATTAACTTGAGTTTAGAAAAAGGAATTTATTTTCTACGAATCAATACACCCACACAAAATATTATTCGAAAGCTTATTAAATTGAATTGATTTAAATACAAATTGAGAAATCTCGAACACACCGAAATCATTTCTCCTGTTTTTTTGTGCAATGCCGATGGCCACCTAAACTCAGCAGCAGCCGGCTGGAGTCGCTTTCCGCTTTACACCTCAAACCTCAAAGGACATTTTCTTCGAAAAAAGAAATGGAACTACTGGTGCATTACCAGCAGCAAGTGTCTATACTCTGTCACTATTTCCAATGTAGATTATGTTGGATTGGTGTTTGTTTATTACATGGATTTTGAAACCGGTGAATATGGCGAAGATACACTGGTGATACCTTTTGCCAAGGGAATAAAGATGGGTGAAAAAATGAACGACACTGCTGAATACAGCAGCGCAAAAGCAAAAGTAAAATTCACTTACAACGTCAACTCCATTCTTCTTTCTGTTGCATGGAAAAACCTGAAGGGAAAAAGCCTTGAGTCTGAAATAACTATTACAGTTCCTCAAAATCACGAAACATTGAATGTAGTTGTACCATGGAGCAAATCAAGATTTCAATACACATCTAAACAACATTGTCTGCCTGCTTCGGGCTATATAAAAATAGGTGGAACACAACTTTTATTAAATGCCGATGATACATTTGCCTGTCAGGATTTTGGCCGTGGCATATGGCCGTATGCTATTAAATGGAACTGGGGCGCGTTTTCTACCCGCGTTAACGGACATACCGTTGGTTTTAACAGCGGTGATAAATGGACGGATGGAACAGGCATTACCGAAAACTCGGTATGTATAGACGGTAAACTTCACAAGATAACTGCACAGCTAAGGTGGCAATACAATAACCAAAACTTTATGCAGCCCTGGCAAATAAAAGGTAGTTGTAGCACTGTAGAAGTTAACTTATTGTTTACTCCGTTTTATGAACGGTCAGCATATACAAATTTGCTTTTGCTAAAATCTGAAGTACATCAGTGCTTTGGAAAATACAGCGGCACCATAAAGGTGAACAGCAAAGAGTTTTCTATTGAAAACGTAATAGGTTGGGCCGAAGAACACGATGCTAAATGGTGAACTTCTACAATATGGCTTTGGAGAACAAAAGCTTGTTTGCGGCTACACCTAATTTAGTTTGCTGCCATACCTCAATAAGATAACGCACAGGTTGTATTTGGTACGGTTTTGTATCATTGGCTTTTGCTCCATGAAATACATTACAAGTATCTGCTTGTTGTTAACCTCACTTAGCTCTTTGGGGGCAGATACTTTATATGTTGATAGGCCGGAACATATTCGCTACCAGCTTTATCTCGATTCCATGAAAGCCTACGAAATCAGTTTTGCTGTGGCAAAAAACGTTGCCGATACCATGCGAGTTACGCTTGGTAACAATTCATTAGATGACTATTTTCTGGGTAGGTTTACCTCTGCAGAAGTAGGTTCTACAGGCGATTACTTTTACAATTTCAGCACTGAAGTAAATGTAGAGCCGGGCAAAGTGAATGTAGATTACCGAAATCTGAAAAACGATAGCCGTTTCCCCTGGAAATATTTAGAGCGGCAATACAAGCGACTAAATGCTATTACTATATTGCCAAGCGGAGTTATGCAAGGGGCTGAGCTACCCAACGTATATATTTATCTGAAACCTACCACTACGGTAATACCCAAAAAAGTAAAACGTTATACAGTGATAGATCCGGCTGTAAAGTTTCTATCTAATGATAACGGCAAAACTCATATATCGTACATACGTAAGTTCTATTACATACAACCCGATGGCGAGCGTGAACGGATAGACAGCATAGAAAAACTCGACCCTATTACCCAGAAACATTTGTTTGTTAAATAAGCAGGTAGGCAAAAGCCAAAGCGAAAAAAGTTTAGCCGTTGCGTAACCTTTTACCGCAACTTGCCGTATTACCATATACATAGTGCTTAAGTTTAAGAGTCGGGGGTCAGGGCCCGGCTCTTTTCTTTTGTGCCTACCCTATAGTTTTCAAAATTTAACCTGGTCTTTTCACTATCGTTTTACATTAGCATTATGAAAAAGACTTTAGTTATTGCATTGGCGTTTTTGTCGTTTGCGGCTTTACATGCACAAAACACTCCTCTGCCCGATAAAGAAGGCAGTTTGGTAAAATGGATGAGTTTGAAAGAAGCACTGGAGAAAACCAAAACACAACAAAAACCTATCATCCTCGATTTTTACACAGACTGGTGCGGTTGGTGTAAAAAAATGATGACTACAACCTATGCCAACCCGAATTTGGCATCATACATCAATGAAAATTTTTACCCTGTTAAGTTTAACGCAGAAGGCAAAGACACTATCGAATATTTGGGAAAAACTTACATGCCTGTAAGTGGCGCCCCACGGGCCACCCATCCGCTGGCTACTATGCTGCTGCAAAACAAGTTGATGTACCCCACCACACTGTTTCTCAATGCCTACAACAAAGACAAAAATGAGTTTGGCTTTAGTATGATAGCACAAGGGTATCTGGAAGTAAAAAAGATAGAACCGTTACTAGTTTTTCAGCTCGAAAATGCTTTCCGAAATTCGAGTTACGAAGATTTTGAAGTGCAATACAACCGCTCATTTTACGATTCGGCCGTATATAAAAAGTTAGAGGCAGTTAAGTGGCAGAAGCCGGTTGACTTTTTTGGAAAAACTGATTCATCCGCAAAAAAAACACTGGTTTTTATTCATACCGAATGGTGTAACAGTTGCCGCGTAATGAACCGCACATCTTTTACCGATGAGCTGACCGAAAAATATTTAAAAGAAAAGTTCAATTGGGTTGACTTTAATCCTGAACTAACTGACCCGGTTTCGTTTCGTGGGCAAACTTTTACCAATCCGCGATCTCCACAAATGCCGTTTCACCAATTGGCCATAGCACTTTGCCGTAATAATTTTTCGCTACCTACTTTGGCAATTCTCGATGAAAAAATGAATTTACTTGATGCAATAGCACTTTACCTAAATCCGAAAGTGATGAAAGACATCACTACTTACTATGGTGACAACATCTACAAAACAAAATCGTGGCAAGACTATATGAAGCCCGATGGTAAGTAAGCTGACTACTTGGCGGCTGCCAAATCTAGGCTGACTGTAAACTGAATGTCGTCATAAATAAACTTGTCGGCCAAACCGCCTAATATACTTTTTGACTTGTAGCTGATATTCCATTTGGTGCGATCTATGGTAATACTAGCAGTAGCTTTTGCCTTCTTTTTTTCTACAGTTACAGTTGCCGGAAAAGTAATTGCATTTGTAATTCCTTTGATGGTAAGGTTGGCTGTAACAATATATGTGTTGGCTTCAGCCCCACTTTCGAAACGTGTAATTTTTAATACTGACTCTGGCGAACCATCGACATCAAAAAAGTCTTTTCCTTTTAAATGATCAACTAAGCCTTGGTTATCTTCAGCATTCTTAATGTCGTTGCAGGTTATAGATTTCATGTCCAACACAAATTCACCAGTCACTGGTGTATTGCCATTAAACAAAATACTACCGCTTTTAAGCCCTACGTTACCATCGTGCTGACCGGTGGTTTTTTTGCCTAACCAGTGAACGTTGCTGGTTTTTGTGTTAGCTGAAAAAGTAATTTCTTGTTGAGCAAAAGCTGTGGACACCAGAGCCACAGAAAACAGAATTGATTTTAACATAGCAGTTTAAAATTTGTGCAAATATGCATCAATTACCTACCTCCAATTGCTAAAATTATACAAGAGTACCTGCCCCCTCACGAACAATCAACGGTTCGCTACCAGTGTAATCTATAACGGTAGAAGCAATATTGCCACCGGCCCCCCCATCTATTACAATATCCACAATATTTTCGTAGGCTTCGTAGAGTTCTTGTGGGTCGGTAATATATTCGAGTATAGTATCGCTGTTTTTTATAGAAGCCGAAAGTATAGGCGCGCCTAGTTCATCAACAATTGCTCGTGTTATCGGATTATCGGGCACACGGATACCTACTGTTTTTTTGTTGTATCCGTAAATTTTTGAAAGGTGATTGTTGCCGTTGAGAATAAACGTGAAAGGACCGGGTAGGCAACGCTTCATCATCTTATATACCGGTGTAGGTACGTTGGTAGTAAAATCTGAAATGTGGCTAAGGTCATAACATACAATAGAGAAGTTGGCTTTATTGGGCTTTACCTCTTTCAACTTACAAACTTTCTCATAAGCATCGCGGTGGGTTAAGTCGCAGCCAAGGGTATAAACCGTGTCAGTGGGGTAAATTATTACCCCTCCTTTTTTTAAACAGTTAACTACCTGCCATATCAAGCGATCGTCAATATTATTTGGGTTAATGCGCAGTAACATAACTTATGTATTAGCAATTGTAATTTACAAATTAGCTTTTAATGCCGGTTCGTAATCGGTAATTCTTGTTCTTAAAAAATCGGGCATGGCTACACTTTGGCCTGTAGCATAATCGAAAAGTACCATGGTGGCATAGCCGGTAGTAGTAAGTTCTTCTACACCATTTACAAGGCTGGTTATCATGTAGCGGGTTTCAAAACTTTTGTTTCCGAGGCGGCTGGTACGCACATAAACAAACGTAGGATTAGGAAAAACTACAGGTTTCAGATAGTCAACATGTGCATTGGCGAGTATAGCGCCAATATCCTGCCAGTTCCATTGACAAGCTTCATGAAAATAGTACACCCGAGCCTGCTCAAAGTAGGTGAGGTAAACAGCATTGTTTACGTGGCGCATTTCGTCCATATCGCTCCAGCGTATGTCTAATTTCATTATAAAACGAAAGTTTTTTTTTTCTTCTTCTAAGTTCAGTTTTTCCATAGCAGTGTAATAAAGGCGCGAATGTAATGGCAAATTGGTGTTTATAGAATTGAGACAGAAGATTTTGCGAATGCACAAACAGAACTCTTCAAGCACGCTCACGTTTTCGGAACGCCATTTTGACCTATTCAGGAACCGAAAACCACCTTTATAAAGAATAATGGAGTAAAATAGCCCGATACTACATCCATGTTATCGTCAAAAATTTTTCGTTGGCTTTGTTTTGCACTTTGTTCAATAGCTGTCTTGATTCTGATAGCAGCTATCGCATGCTTCAAGCCTCTGGATAAAACCTCTTACCGCGAAACAGGCTTCTACAAAAAGGAATTAAAAGATATAGCAGCAGCCACGGTAGGCGGACAACCAACTTCACCCGCAAATTTTGAATGCGGATGGAGTAAAGAGAATCTGTTGCCCCCCTTTACCACATCTATTGCTATTGATGCGCACAGGTACGGGGAACATTTTAAGGGCGTACACGATTCAATTTATACCCGGGCTTTTGTGTTTAAGCAAGGCGAAACGAAAGTGGCATTTATCAGTGCCGACCTGCTCATTATTCCGCCCACGGTTACAAAAATACTCGATACGCTCTTGTGTGAACAGGGATTCAGCAATAGCAATATTTTTTTTACCGCCACACATACACACAGCAGCTTAGGCGGTTGGTACCCGAGCTATGTGGGAGAAATTTTTGCAGGCAAATACGATGAACGAGTGCCAAAGTTTATAGCCACTCAAATGGCTAAAGCCATTTTACGCGCTGAGCAAAATTTACTGCCGTCTGAAATAGGTTTTACTGAAATATCTGCACGGCATTTAGTGTACAACCGACTGGTAACCGACATGGCAAACCTCTCCGAAAATCTTGGCGAGGTGGATTCAATGATTCGTGTTGTAAAAATAAAAAACAGCATAGGGCGCACAGCAGCACTGGTAACTTTTTCAGCCCACTGCACGGTATTTCACGAAAGCATGATGCAGCTTTCGGCTGACTGGGCAGGGTTAATGATACACGAAGCAGAGCAGGCGGGTAAAATTGATTTTTGTTTATTTAGTGCAGGTGCAGTAGGTAGCCACGGACCCGTAAAATATTCGAAAAACCAAGAGGAAGAGGCAAGCTATATGAGTAAAAGTATAGCTGGTTTAGTAACAACTGCTTTTGATTCTATACCAACAGATACTGTAAGCCTATTACACATGATACACTTACCGCTGCATTTACGCGAACCGAATCTTAGAGTATCTGAAAATTTTGTGGTTCGGCCTTGGCTCTTTAAAAAATTGTTTGGCGATGAAAAATTGTTTGTGAATACACTACAGCTTGGTTCGGTTTTTATTGCCGGTATGCCTTGTGATTTTAGCGGTGAACTGATGAACGAAATTGATTCTGCCGCTGTTGAGCAAAATTTACATTGTGCTATTACTAGTTTCAATGGCGGCTATATGGGCTATGTAACCGACAGTAAATGGTATGGGTTAAACACATACGAAACACGGACCATGGGTTGGTTTGGAAACAACAATGGTGAATACTTGAGTGAAGTGGTCATGCGGATATTGAAAAAGTAGTGCTTCTACCCTGCCTTCTCCAATAAATAATTTTCTATTGCTAAAAATTTCAAACTTGAGTTTTCCATCAGGTAGAAAGCATCTTCGGGGGTGTGCACTAGCGGCAAACCGTGCAGGTTGAGCGAAGTGTTGAGCACAGCACCAATGCCGGTCAGCTTGCTAAACTCTTTTATAAGGTAGTGGTACTTTTCGTTGTGTTTAGCTGTAACTAGCTGCGGGCGAACAGTTCTGTCGTATGGATGAATGCCCGCTTTTATTTTCTCTGCCTCGGGTTTAGTATCGTAGGTCAATATCATGTAGTACGGGCTATTTTTCCCATAATCCACTACATAGCGGTCGTAATATTCATCAAGCACAGAACTGGCAAAAGGCATCCAGAAATCGCGACTCTTTATCATTTCGTTTATCTCCTTAATTACATCAGCGTTTACAGGATTGGCCAACAACGCCCTGTTACCTAAGCTACGTGCTCCAAACTCTTCGCGGCCACTAAAACGACCTACCACATAGCCTTCGCTCAAAAGTTTGGCAACTGTGTGCTCTATGTCATTGTGCTTGGTAAACGTGTATTTATGTTTGAACGTATAGTTTTCGTAAGCAAGTTGTACTTGAGAATCGTTGTAATCTATTCCCCAATATACATTTCCAAGTTCGAAATTCTGTCCAAACTTTTCCTGCTGCAAATGCCAGCAAATACCCACAGGGTTCGATTCATCGCCACAGCTCGGAAACACAAAAACACTTTCAACTTCCGGCAACTCCATAATGCGCTTATTGGCTTTCACGTTCATAAACGTACCGCCTGCCAGAGCTACTTTCTTAACGCCTGTTTTCTGAATGCACGCACGCACCCAATTCACCAAAAAATCTTCAGCAAACATTTGCAGCCCACCCATCAGATAATCGAAGCGTTTCAAAAACATGAACTCGTGCAAAAACTTAGCTGCATCATTTACAGAATTGCCTTTGTTGAATGTCCATGTAAGACCATCGGCACTTACATTAAACATGGTATGAAATTCATCGGCTATTTTTTTGGAGCCGCTGCGCGAAGCATAAGGCGCCATACCCATAATTTTATACTCATGTTCAAGTGGAACCATACCCGTAAGGAAAGTATAATAAGCATACAGCGAACCGACTGAATGTTTCTCGCTCACCTCAGCAATACGCTTTAGTTTCCCGTTACTACCAATGTTTACGGTGGCACATAACCCATCGCCCGCACCATCGTTGGTAAGCACTAAAACTTCCTCGTTGAAGTTCTGATTGCCGTAATAAGCCGAAGCCGCATGCGTTAAGTGATGTTCTACAAACTTCACCTTGTTCTTATCAGTAAACCCTGCTTTCGCCAGATTATCGAAACGCATTTTTTGATTTTTATTCAGATACTGCTGATAGATAAAAGGAATCTGTTGCAGCTTCTTCTTTACACTCAACTCTGAGCCGGTGTGAAGGTAGCTTTCGTATTGCTTCAAAATTCCCTTGCGGTCGCGGGGACGTGCAATGGCGTAACCATTCATGCCCACTTCATCGATATCTGTTGGTTTCAATCCGGTTTTCTTCAGTACTAATTCTATAGCAGCAAAAGGAAAATCGTGACGATTTTTCTCTTTTGTGGGGCGTTCTTCCTGTATTACGTAGAGTATCTTTCCATCCTGCATCAGACAAACCGATGCGTTGTGTCCATCATGTATTCCGAGGGTGAGCATTTGTGTTACTTTTTCTTTTTAGCGGCTGCTTTTGCATCAGCCTTTTGTGTTTCTTCTGCAGGTGCAGACTCCAACTCTTTCAATTTACTGTAGCCTGCAAAACCAATAATACCAAACGCAAACACAAACAAAAGGAATGAGCCTGCATATGCAATCTTGTTTCCGGTAATGTAGCTCTTGGGCTCAAACCTGAACTCAATTTTGTGTACCCCTGCGGGAATATTCATAGCGCGCAAAACATAGTTGGCACGAAAATGCGGAACTGAGTTTCCATCCAAGTACGCATGCCAGCCTTTTTCTTCGTTGTAATAAATTTCGGAGAATGCTGCCAGTTGTGGCGTGGCTGATTTCGATTCATAAGTGAGTTTATTGGGAGAGTATTCAAGCAACTTAATGCTTGCGGTGCTATCTACAGCATACTGCCAATTACCTACTATGTTTTTGTACCGTTCATCTACTACCAGCGTAATATTCGGATTAAAATCTGTGAGCGCAGCTATTTCTTCATCGGCATTTTTAACCCACTTAATATCCTGAACAAACCAGGCATTGCCACACGCATTTGTGTTTAACTGTGCCATAGGTTCTCGTGTTTTCGGGTTTTCACCAATAAAATATTTTGTATTGAGCATATTCAGCACATTGATATTGTTTTTCGCAATGTGAGTCTCAATCAAGTCTTGATAACGGAAAAGCTTTGCCGGGTGATAACCACCTACCGTTTTGTGATAATACGAAGTCATGGCATCGTTAAACGGATCGCGGGTTACATTAAACACGCGGAAGTTAGGGTCGGTGTCTTTCAGGATTTCTACATCCGCTTGTGTAGGTGCATGTGCTTGTTGCTGTTGTGTATCGTCTTTAAAATTATCGCTGTTTAAAAAGCGCTTGCTTACTAACCAGCCATCAAGCAGAAACACAGCGGCTAACCCGCCAATGAGAATTTGCTTTGTAAGTTTTTGCTGTAAGTAAAACCAGATTAAACCAAAAGCAGCTGCCACAAAAAACAAGGAGCGAAAAGCATCGGTGCGTAATAACGAAGCGCGGTCAACTTTCACCGCATCAATCAGCCAGCCGTTGCCGTTATCATAATACTGTTTGTCGGTGGCTGTATTGAAATCGAAAAACATCCCGCCCAGTACGCCAAAGAGAATGATGATGCCCGCTGTAATTCCTCCGGCTATTTTCAGTTTCTTGAAAATTTCATCGGTAGAGATTTTACCCCTTAGAATTTCGTTTAAACCGAGTATGGCTAATAGCGGCACGGTTAACTCAGCCACTGCTAATGCCATAGATGGCGTACGGAATTTGTTGAAGAACGGCAACAAGTCGAACATCCATTTATAGAATGGTGTGTTGTGCCCGAACGAAAGCAGCATAAACAGAACGGTGATAAACAGCAGTGCCCATTTTATGTTGCTGCGGATAATGAGCATGGAAAACAAAAACAGAAACACAACAGCCGCACCGAAATAAACCGGGCCGCTGGTGAATGGCTGTGAGCCCCAATACAAAGGCATTTGCTTGATGTATTGTGCCGCCTGATTTTCGGCCACACCTTTGTTCAGCATTTCTTTGTAGGTGTTGGAACTCTCGCTCAACTCGCCTCCGCTGCTTCCGCCTTTAATATTCGGAATCAGAATGGAAAGAATTTCACCATCAGTAAAACCATAACTCCAACGAGACGCATATTCAAAATCCAAGCCGCCATCGCTGGCTGCTTTTTTCTGTGTCAGTTCACTGCTGCCGCCACGGATAGTTTCTTTGGCGTATTCCTGCGTGAACCAAAGGTTGGTGGTGTTAGGCAATACAGCTAACACAGCCGCTATTATCAGTGCTCCGCTTGCTTTTGCAAAGTGAGCTAATTTTTTTTCGAGAACAGATTCAATGAGATAATACAAACCGACAATACCCACGCTCATCATTAAGTAATAAGTAACCTGCAAGTGGTTACTATCAATAGCCATAGAAAGAAACAAAGCTGTAAGCGCAGCACCCAGCAAAATGTTTTTGCGATAAGCGAGCACCACACCACCTAACACGGGTGCCATTAAACTCATTACCTGAACCTTGGTGTTGTGCCCAGCTTCGAGGGAGACAATGACGAAGGAAGTAAAACCATAGGCTACCGCACCCGCTATAGCGAGCCACGGATTTACTTCGAAACACAGAAGCAGAATGTAAAAGCCTGCCATCATAAAAAACAGCGTAACCGTGGCATCAGGAAAAATGGTTTGAAACGTGCGCACAATTTTGTTTACAAAATTGCCGGGGTAGGTCATAGAAATTTGCACGGCAGGCATACCGCTAAACATTCTACCTGTCCACAAAGCGGGGTCATCGGGGTGGGCTTTGTTCCAATCGGTAATTTCTTTGCTCATACCCTCCCACTGGGTGATATCGCCCTGAGCGAGGGTTTTACCCTGATAAGCAGGCAGAAAAAAAAGAATGGTTAAAAAGGCAAAAGCCACTATGGCTATGGCATGAGGCAAAATTCGTTTTTGCATGTGTGCGGTTTATTGGGGGCAAAATAATAATTAGCGGATTGGGTGATTAGCTGTTTAAAAAATATTGAAGCCGCAAACTTTTTACATTTGGTTTCACGATGAATTCAGAAACCATTCTTGTAACAGGCGCTGGCGGGCAACTTGGAACCGAATTAGTATTGGCGCTTCGAAAAATTTATAATAACGTAATTGCCTCTGACTTAAAAGATGGCTCTGCTGAATTGAAACAGGGGGGTGAGTTTCTTCGCTTAGATGTGCTTTACAAAAATGGCTTGAACGACTGTGTGAAACGCTTTGGTGTTACACAGATTTATCATCTGGCGGCTATTCTTTCTGCTACCGGTGAAAAAAATCCGGAGATGGCGTGGCGTATTAATATGAAGGGGCTTCGCAATGTGCTGGATGTTTGTGTAGAGAATAATGTGAGGAAGCTTTTTTTTCCATCCACCATTGCTGTGTTTGGCCCTACTACACCTAAAGTAAATACACCGCAATACACGGTAATGGAACCCAACACCATTTACGGCATTTCGAAACAGGCAGGTGAGCGCTGGTGCGATTGGTATTTTCAAAAACGAGGACTGGATGTGCGCAGCATACGTTACCCGGGGTTAATCAGTTATAAAACCAAAGCAGGCGGAGGCACCACCGACTATGCCGTAGATATTTTTTTCGAAGCCGTGGAGAACAAGAAGTATGAATGCTTTTTGAAAGAGGATACGGTGTTACCTATGATGTATATGCCTGATGCTATTCGCGGAACTATTGAAATGATGGAAGCGCCTGCCAACAAAATATCCGTGCGCTCAGGTTACAATTTTGCAGGATGTAGTTTTGCTCCTAAAGATGTTGCGGCTGAAATCAAAAAGCACATTCCTGATTTCGAAATTTCTTATCAACCGGACTTCCGTCAGCAGATTGCAGAAAGCTGGCCGCAGAGCATTGATGATACTGTAGCCAAAAATGACTGGGGCTGGAAACGTGAATTTGACTTACCTAAAATGAGTGCTGATATGCTGAAGAATATAGAGGCAATGAGCACTGTGTAATAAATTTGTTACCAATGAACCCGAACCTTGACCCCGATAAAGAATTGAACCCCGCAGAAATGGAAGTGGAGCGCGCATTGCGCCCAAAAGCCATTGACGATTTTATGGGCCAGCCGCAGATAGTAGATAACCTGTTTGTGTTTATTGAAGCTGCCAAGCAACGTAGCGAAGCGCTTGACCATGTATTGCTTCACGGCCCTCCGGGTTTGGGAAAAACCACACTCAGTTACATAGTAGCTAACGAAATGAGCGTGGGCATTAAAATTACCTCAGGCCCGGTGCTTGAAAAACCCGGTGACTTAGCGGGTCTGCTTACCAATCTTCAACCCAACGATGTTTTGTTCATTGATGAAATTCATCGCCTATCGCCTGTTGTAGAGGAGTATCTCTACAGCGCTATGGAAGATTACAAGATTGATATCATGATTGACACAGGTCCGAATGCGCGCAGCGTGCAGATTGGGTTAAATCCTTTCACGTTGGTAGGCGCTACCACGCGTTCGGGATTACTCACCGCACCCTTGCGTTCTCGTTTTGGTATTACCTGCCGCATGGAGTACTACGATGCAGAGGTATTGAAGAACATTATTAAACGTTCAGCTAAAATTCTGAAGACAGAAATTAATGAAGATGCCGCTTTTGAAATTGCACGAAGAAGCCGAGGCACACCGCGTATTGCCAACCTGCTTTTGCGCAGGGTGCGCGATTTTGCGCAGGTGAAAGGTGATGGCACCATCACTTTAAAAATTACGAAGTACGCGCTCGAAGCGCTGAACGTTGATTTGTATGGATTGGATGAAATGGACAACCGCATTCTTTCCGCCATCATCAATAAATTTAAAGGAGGCCCTGTGGGCATTACCACCATAGCAACTGCCGTAGGCGAAGAAGCGGGAACTATAGAAGAAGTGTATGAGCCGTTTTTAATTAAAGAAGGGTTTATAAAACGCACTCCACGCGGAAGAGAAGTAACTGAACTCGCCTATAAACATTTAGGCAAGACACCACCTACTTATAATGGAGGGTTGTTTTGAAAAATGACAATTCCATGACAATTCTTTGTTTGTCATTTGTAACTTCGAAGCATGAAAAGAATACTTCCACTTCTTTTTTTATCAATAGTCTTTTTTAAAGGTTTTTCGCAAGCTGATTTTCGGTTTGCAGATAGCACAGCAGAGTGGAATGTACTTGAAACGCAATGGTGTATGACTGCCCCCTGCATTTACTTTAATACCTATATTTTCAAAGAAAAGGGTGATACAACTATAGGTTCATATCAATATCAAAAGATAGAGTATAACAACTCCGTTGTAGATTTTATTAGAAAAGATTCTACCGGCAAAGTATTTCATAAAGATAACTCTGGAGAATACCTGATCTACAACTTTGGCGCTACGGTGGGTGATACGTTTACCATTACAATAAACCAATGGGCAAATAGCGCCATAGTTACCGTACTTTCAGTTGATACAATAGTAATGGACAAGCCTCGTAAGCGTATGCTTTGCTGTGTAGATTTTTGGTCCATAGGTTGTATGCCAAAAAAATTTGTTTGTATAGATGGGATAGGCGATATAAACAGTCATTTTCTTATGCCGGGGCTTGATCAATCCTTTACAGATGGCCCTTCGTACGAACTGCTCTGCTACTTTCAAAATAACAATTTGACTTACCACGATACCCTATTTGACGCTTGTCGCATTGATTCGACTTGGCATAGTATTGAAAAGCTTTCGAATAGCAGTTTTCATCTTTCCCCTAACCCCACTACTACATTTGTAACCATTCAATCAGAAAACAATTTTCCCTCATCTACCTACCTTCAACTTTTCGATTTAACAGGTAGAATGGTTTTGCAAAAACAACTTACCGGTGAAACACCTCACGTTGAGTTAACCGATTTAAGCAGAGGAATGTATTTATACAGGGTTTGTTCGAAAATGCAACAATTCTCAACAGGCAAACTTGCCATAGAGTAAGCCCGAAATTTTTCATGAGGTAATAGAGCCAAAGCCATTGTTCCATTTTTATATTTTCACAGTGTTAGTAATAAAAAATGAACCTCGCTACAAAAATTGACCACACACTTTTAAAAGCAGATGCTTCGGAAAAGGAAGTAAAAAAGCTTTGTGCCGAAGCAAAGGAATATGGCTTTGCAGCCGTATGTGTGCCTCCGTATTTTGTTCGCAAGTGCAAATTGTGGCTTACTGATTCGAAAGTGAAAGTTGCTACGGTAGTTGGTTTCCCATTGGGCTACGCGCACACACCCGCCAAGGTTGAAGAAGCCCGCAGAGCGATAGATGAAGGCGCTGATGAAATTGATATGGTCATCAATATCATTGCACTGAAAGCAGGCGATTGGAATTATCTAAAAAATGAATTGACCAGTGCCGGAACTATAGTTCAGTTGCGTGGTGGTAAACTGAAAGTAATTTTAGAAACCGGGTTGCTGAGTGAATCTGAAATAATTAAGGCCTGTGAACTGTGTAAAGAAATGAATGTTGACTTTGTAAAAACCTCTACAGGATTTTCGCAAACAGGAGCTACTGTTGAAGTAGTAAAATTATTGCGCGCCCACCTTCCTAAATCAATTAAAATAAAAGCAAGCGGGGGCATACGCGATAAAGAGTTTGCCTTACAACTTATAGAAGCCGGTGCAGATAGGCTCGGCTGCTCGGCAAGTGTTGCAATTGTATCGTAATGAAAATTCAAAGCTCAAAACTCAAAACTCAAAATTTAACAGCCAAGTATGCAATGTGTTGTATAATCTTCTGCCTTGCGTATTTTGTGTGTTTTTCCCAAGACAGCATTTCAGTTCATTCTGAGAATAAATACAAACTAGTTGCTGACCCGCAGATTAACAAGCTGGTGGAAAGCTATAAAGAATACAATCGTAAAAAAGAGTTTAACGAGGGCTACCGAATTCAAATTACTTATACCGATGTGCGTACGGATGTTTACAACAGTAAAGCTTCCACCTACAAAGAATTTCCGGAGTTAGCCTCGTATGTAGAATATGAGCAACCTTACTATAAATTACGACTGGGCGATTTTACAACCCGTCTCGAAGCCACCCGCTACTTACAACAGGTCATTGCATTTTACCCCGGAGCCTTTATTGTGCGTGACAAAATTAAAGCGAAGTAAACCACGCCTTATGGCGCATACCCAAAAACGAATACTCTTTCAAATTTCGTTTGTACTTGTCGCGCTCTTACTCATAGAGATAGTATTGCGGCTTACTGGTCGCCAACCCGGTGACCTTAGACCCAACTGGCTGCAACTTACATCTGTTGATTCGCTACGGACAGATGATTTGTTTTTTACAAATGCCGAAGGTCTATTGGTGGCTAACAAAAACCGATGGGCTAAAGAAAATATCTACATCAATGCAGATGGGTTTCGCAACAAAGAGTTTGAAGAAATTGATACATCCAAGAAGAAGGCACTGCTGATTGGTGATAGTTTTGTGTGGGGCAGCAGTGCGCAGCCAATGGTTGGAAATTGTTTTGCTGATTTAATTCGCAACGAAACTAATTTTGAAATTATCAACCTCGGCATACAGGCTGTTGATCCGGTGCAGTACGCTCAAATCGCAAAAAAATACTTGCCCTTGCTGAAACCTGATGGATTACTTGTGTTCTTCTATATGGGTAATGACCTAATGAAACAAGAAAGGAATGTACCGGATGGTAAGCCATTTGTTTATGTTACCAATGCTGGTGTAATACCTGCATACGATAACGATAAGTACTTTTCAGATGCCATGACTGCTTACACATACTTTGTAAACGAAAAGTATTTTTTGAAACATCCTGATAACATCTTTGAGCAGGTAATTTGCAAAAGCGCCCTGTTGTCTACACTGTATTCTTTACGGTTTCGCTGGCATGAAAAACAGGAATACGAGAATGTTGTCAAAAACTCTTCGGTAACCAAAAAATATTTGTACTCCATTCAGCAAATGGCTAACGAATATGAAGTCCCGGTAAAGTTTGTTTTAATTCCAGAGTTAAAGGAAGCTGATATGGATTCGGTAAAATATTTCCAACGTTATGCCGACTTGCTTAAAGATCAAAAGTTAGCAAAAGATTGGTTGGTGATTCATCCACCAAAGAAGTTTTATCGCAAGAACCCTGATGGGCATTTAAACAATGAAGGCCACCGCTTTTATGCCGATTATTTAAAAGCATATTTGCAACAACAATTAGCCGAGTAGAAATTGAAAAACAAAATTGAAGCCATTGCTGCAAAGCATTTTGAAACTGTAGTAAAACTGCGTAGACACATTCATGCCCACCCGGAGTTAAGTTGGCAAGAGGCTGAAACCGCGAAATTAGTAGCTCAAACACTCACTAAACTTGGTTTGGAAGTAAAAACAGGTATTGCTAAAAACGGGGTGGTAGGAATTTTAAGGGCGAAAAATGCAGATATAAAGTGTGTGGCTCTTCGTGCTGACATGGATGCGCTGCCTATTACTGAGGAAAACCAAATTGATTATTGCTCGGTAAACAGAGGCGTAATGCATGCTTGCGGACATGATGTACACACTTCCAGCTTGTTAGGTGTTGCCATGATTCTTTCAGAGTTAAAAAATGAGATAGAGGGCACTTACAAGTTTATTTTTCAGCCAAGCGAAGAAAAAATACCCAGTGGCGCAGAGGCAATGATAAAGGAGAACGTACTTGAAAACCCAAAACCGGATATAATACTGGGGCTGCACGTTTCGCCAGAACTGGAAGCAGGGACTTTCGGTTTTTGCCCAGGCAAATTTATGGCCAGCAGCGATGAACTTTATTTAACGGTAGTTGGCAAGGGCGGACATGCAGCCCGTATAGAGGAACTAAAAAACCCTTTATTGATTGCCGCTGAAATTTTACTCGAACTTAAAACTATTACAAACCCACAAACACCGGTTGTACTTTCGTTCGGAAAAATTGAAGGCAAAGGAGCCACAAATGTAGTGCCCGATGTGGTAGAAATTGCCGGCACGCTACGTTGTTTCGATGAAAACCTTCGAAGTCAACTGCACAAACAGATTGAGTTAGTGTGCGTTTCTGTTGCAGAAAAGTATCTCACCCATTGTGAAGTCAAGATTTTACGTGGCTATCCGGTACTTATTAATAACGAACCTTTGACCATAGCTGCAAAAAAACTGGCGGAAGATTTTTCAGGAAACAAAAATGTACTCACACTACCGGTACGTATGGGCAGCGAAGATTTTGCGTATTACACCCACCATTTTCCTGCTTGCTTTTATCGTTTAGGAACAGGCAATAAAAAGAAGGATATTACATCCGGGTTACACACACCTACTTTTAACATTGACGAAAATGCGTTGTTACATAGCACAGGTATGATGGCGTGGTTAGCTGTTAAACTGTAAAATATCGGCCATTATGCAAAATCGTTGTAACACTTCTTCTTGGTTATTACTGCTATTAAATTCAAAAACTTTATATTGGTTTGTGTTCTAATTAAATTGGTTCAAAAACTTAAACCACAAGAAACATGTTAAGCAAAACTTTAGAGCAGGCGCTCAACAAACAAATAGCAGCTGAAGCTGCATCGGCACACGAATATTTAGCCATGGCAAGTTGGGCAGATATACAACCCGGATACGAGGGGATAGCCGATTTTTTTTATAACCAGAGCGAAGAAGAGCGCATACACATGCTGAAGCTTATTAAGTATGTAAACGAACGTGGCGGATTTGCCGTGATTCCTTCACTTGAAAAACCTTCTTCCAAATTTAAGGTACTCAAGAAAGTATTTGAACAGTTTTTCCAGAATGAGAAAAAGGTTTCGGAAAGCATTAACGAACTGGTGAATTTGGCACTGAAAGAAAAAGATTACGCCACGCACAACTTTCTACAGTGGTATGTAGCCGAACAAATGGAGGAAGAAAGTTTAGCGCGTAAACTGAATGACAAACTCGAATTAATTGGCGAGGATAAAAGTGGTCTTTATCTTTTTGATCGTGATATTAACTCTTACAAGGCATCTACTGCCAATGCTATTAACGCATCTCCTTCAGAGAAATAGGAGTAACACCTACTTTTTTGCAGACAGCTGCAGCACCTTTGTTGGCGAGTTGAGCTATATCTTTCAAAGGTTGTTTTTGGGCAAACGCAAGAGCCGAAATGCTGATGGCTGTATCGCCTGCCCCTGAAACATCGGCTGCTTTAATAGCCTTGGCAGGCACAATAAACGACTGCCCATCGCGAGTGAAACAAAAAATACCACTGGCACCAAGAGTTACCATCAAATTTTTAAACCTGTTTTTTCTTCGCAACTCTTCAGCACCACTTCGTAAACTGTCAATGCTTTTGGCATTTATGCGGTAGCCAATGGCTTCAGAAAACTCACGCAGGTTTGGCTTAAACAAATCTATTGCCTGATACTCGAAAAAGTTGCGCTCCTTAGGGTCAACCGCTACAGGAATTTCGCTTTTGGTAGCCAGCAATAAAATCTGCTTGATAAAATACTTAGTAAGCACTCCTTTGTTATAGTCTTGTATGATTATAACATCGGGCTTTTCGCTGGTAAGAATTTTTTTAAACTCTTTTATCAACTGGGTTTCCTGTGCTTCATTTACATCATCAACATCTTCTTCATCGAAACGCACTACTTGTTTATCTTCGTCAAATACGCGAGTTTTAAGAGTAGTTACACGGTTTTTATTCTGTAAAATATGGTTGGTGCGAACGCCCGAATCACGCAACATTTTAAGCAGAGAATTGCCGGTAGCGTCTCTGCCTATCATAGAAAGCAGCACCGGGTTTGCACCAAGTTCTGAAATATTTAACGCTACGTTGGCTGCCCCACCCGGGCGCGATTCTTTAGCGGTAATTTCTACCACAGGAACCGGGGCCTCGGGTGAAATTCTGTTCACTTCTCCGAATAAGTAATAGTCAACCATTACATCGCCCACTACCAAAACAGTAAGGTCGGTAAAATTTAACTTGGGTGCTGACATGATTTATATGATAATAAGTTATCTAAAAATTAACGGAGGTGGCTGAAAGCTGCTTGCATTCGCTTACACGCTTCAACTAGTTTTTCTTCACTGGTGGCGTAGCTCATTCGCAAACAATTTTTATCGCCAAAACTTTCACCGCTTACTAAAGCAATTTTTCCCTCGCTTAGCAGATAAAGCGAAACATCTTCGGGAGTGTTCAACGTTTTGCCGCCAAACGATTTCCCGAAATAAGAACTTACATCGAAAAAGAAGTAGAAAGCACCTTCGGGTAAATTCACTTTTAATCCCGGAATCTCTTTTAGCATAGAATAAACAGTGTCTCTGCGCTTTTTAAACTCCTTCACCATTCCAAGTGTAGTTGATTGATCACCATTTAAAGCAGCTTCTCCGGCTTTTTGCGAAATTGAGCAAGGGGCAGAAGTAAACTGTCCTTGCATTTTATCGCAAGCTTTTGCTAGCCAAAGCGGAGCTCCTATATACCCTAAACGCCAGCCTGTCATTGCGTATCCTTTACTAAACCCGTTAACAGTTACTACTTGTTCTTTTATCTCAGAAAATTCTGCAAGAGAAGTATGGCGTTCTCCGCTAAAGTTGATGTGCTCGTAAATTTCATCACACAACACAAACAGATTAGGGTGTTTTTTTACCACCGCAGCAATAGCTTCTAGCTCAGCTTTCGAAAAAACTGAACCGGTAGGGTTGCACGGAGAAGAAAAGATAATGAGCTTAGTTTTACTGGTAATGTATTTTTCGAGCAGCGCGGCCGTAACTTTAAAATTCGACTCAATAGTGGTAGAAATTTCGATGCATTTGCCTTCGGCTAATTCGGCAATGGCCGCATAGCTTACCCAATAAGGTGCGGGAAGCAAAACTTCATCACCGGGGTTTACCAAACTAAGAACAACGTTGGCAATGCTTTGTTTAGCTCCGGTAGAAACCACAACCTGTTCGGCTGTATAATCGAGATTATTCTCCCGCTTAAATTTTTCTACAATGGCTTTGCGCAGTTCAGGGTAGCCGGGCACTGGCGTGTATTTAGTGTATCCCCTGTCTATAGCAATCTTAGCTGCGTCCTTTATATACTGGGGTGTGTCGAAATCGGGTTCGCCCAAACTGAGGTCGATAATATCGTGCCCTTGTGCTTTTAGCTCGCGGCTCATTTTTGCCATTTTAATAGTGGCGGATTCTTGCATTTGGTTAATGCGGTCAGAAAGGTGGTTCATAGTAGTAGCTGCTTGTAACATGGAATTTTTTATGCGCGGTGAAAATAATCTTGCGCAGAAAATAGAGCCGTAAATTTTAGGGGAAGAAATTAACAGGTTGAGGAAGCAAATCTTAGTTGCCTAATGCCAAGGGCAAGTTAATTTTATGACAGGCAGAATTGAAAGCACTTACAGTTGTTTACAACCAGTTGCTTACTACTTTTTCTTAAGCCCTATTTCCACCAGCCTTTCATTTAGATATTCCCCGGCAGATATTGGGGCGTACATGATAGGATTGTTATCAGTTACACAATCAGGAAGGCAATCTAGGCGCATTTCGCTGCGCGGATGTGTAAAGAACGGAATAGAGTAGCGGCTGGTGTGCCATTTTTCGCGCGGTGGATTTACCACCCGGTGTGTAGTTGATTTCAGTTTGTTGTTGGTGAGGCGCTGCAACATATCGCCCACATTTACTACTAAGCAGCCTTCGGGTGCTGTAATATCCAGCCATTCATTATGACGATTGAGTAATTGTAAACCTTCTGCGCTCGCACCTACCAAAAGCGTAATGAGGTTAATGTCTTCGTGTTGCTCAGCACGCACCGCACTTTTAGGTTCTTGTGTTATGGGTGGATAATGAATAGCACGCAAAATTGAATTGCCGTTGTGTATATGCTTGTCGAAATAAAACTCGCCAATACCTAAATGAATGGCAATAGCTCGCAGTAATTCGCGTGCGCTACCTTCAAACGACTTGAAAAGTTTTTGCCCTAACTCGTAAAACTCAGGCACTTCATTTACAGCCAAATTATCAGGGTAATCTGCTTTGGGCATAGCTTCACCTTCTACAATCTGTCCCATTTGCCAAAACTCTTTTAAGTCAGGTGCATCGTATCCTTTGGCGGTTTCTTTGCCGAAAGAAGTATAGCCACGTTGTCCGGCTAATTCGGGCTTCTCGTACCCATGTTTTACTTCTCTGGGCAAGGCAAAGAATTTTTTAACGGCCTCATAGTAGGCATCTATCAACTCTTGCGGCACTCCATGGTTTCCCACTGATACAAAGCCTACATCTTCAAACGCCCTGCCTAAGTCATAAATAAAATTTTGCTTTTTTTCACCTCCGGCTAAAAACTCAGAAAGATCAACAACAGGAATAGTAGTTAAACTCATAGTGTTTAATTTTTAAGAAATCCGAAAGTAGAAAAACTTACTGAAGCAATAAAGAATCGAGAGTAATTCTATCAGCTATTACGAGGTTGAATTTACCCTGATCTTGCTCAAACAAAACTGCCTTGCGCAACTTTCTTTCTTTTAAAAAAGCAATAGCATCATCCTTTGAAGTGGCAAAGCGAATATTGCGACTGGCATAAAAAACAGTTTGCGGCTCTGCTTCTTCATAAAGCAAAAATACCACTTCCTCTTTACTGCTTTCTTTGGCAATGGTTTTACCGGCACACTCATAACTGTTCGGAAAACAGTCTGAAACTTGTTTCCATCCGCGGTAGTTTATAGCCCAATATTGAACTACTAACAAACAAATAGTAGCTACCAAGCCAAGTTGCATGCGCAGCAAAGGGATAGCTCCACTCTTTTTTACTTTATCGTAAAGAACACCAAGCAGCACACTAAAAAACAGAGATGCATACAACACAGTAAAATCATGTGTTGAATAATTTAAAAAGAAAACATGCAGCAATATTACGGGTGTAATACTCAACCAGATAAAGCGGTATCCGTTTTCGCTGAAAACTATTTTAAGTTTCTTTCGGCTAATTGCCAGCCACACAAAAGTGCCTATTACCGCATAAACAACTATGTAGTTTACCAGATAATTGTAAAGTATAGTTTTAAATAACCACAAATACGAAAACATAAAATGCCACAAACCCATATTGGTTTCTTCTAAGCTGCCACGTATGATATAGCGGTTCATCATTTCTTCTACATAAGCGCCTACACCGTTTACTTGTGAATACTGATACACTATTAACCGCAACATTAAAAGCGAAACTATTACGGTGCTCCAAATTAAAACACGAAAACCCCTGATGCTTCTTACATGAAGCAACGAATACACGAGCACACCGAATGCAAAAAACAGCCCCAACCACGAAGTATAAATCATCATAGCCAACAGCACCACATAAAAGAAAATGTACTTAGGCGAGTTGAATCGTTGGCGGATAATCATTTTTAATACCGTATAAACACCTATAATAAAAATGGTGTGTACAGCCATATCACTCATGTACACATTGCCCTGGAACCAGAGTGTAACAGGCAGAAAAATGTAAATAGAAAATGCCACCAATGCGCTGCGGTAAGGCAATGCCCGGGCGCGACTAAAGCTCAGCAGGCACACCGTAAAATAAACAAACAAACCACTCATAAAATGTAGGCATAGATTAAAAACCTGCAGTGGTAACACATCGGGGCGTATATGGAGTGCCTTGAAAATGAAATACGGGAAATAATAGGCAAACGGGGGGTGACTTACATAATAGTAGTTGCCGTTTTTATCAATCATTCTGCCTGAAGCATTAGCACTGTTATTAATAAACTTATCCGCTTCGTTGTTGTATGTCATTACCGGATTGCAGTTATATGCCTGCATGCCGTTGTCGTACCAAATTTGCATTACGCGCAAAGAAATGGCTGAACAAAATTCATGATGTTTTGTGAGTGATCTGTTGAGTTGGGGCAAACGCACTAAAACACTCAGTAAAAAAATACCGAACAGAATTGGAAATGTACGTTTGATAAAATCCATGTATAAAAAATGATGACGAGCGAATTTGGCAATTCAGGCTTGAAAATGAAAATGTATGACTACAACACAAAGTTTCTTTCCACCATATTTTATTACTTGCGTAAAATAATTAACCATGACCACAGAAGCTGTCCTTTTAGCCGACACCTACGAAATGACCTACGGATTAGTTAGGTATTACAACAGTAATTTAAAAGATGCCGACCCTTACAAGCAATGGGAAGTAAACGATAAAAAGCTAAACAGTATTGCCTGGATTAATGCTCACTTGTGCTGGAGCGAAGATTTTTTACTACTGAAAGCTACCGGTGGCAAATCTCCGGATATAAATTGGGCAGATCATTACTGTTTTGGCAGCGATGGTAGTTTACATGAAGAAAGTTTAGACATAAAAATTGTACTCCAACATCGCAAAACTATTCATGAAGCAGCTATGGCACATATTCGTAGTTTAAGCCAAGAAGACTTAGAAAAAGAAAACCCCATGGGTATTCAATTTGGGCCCGACAAAAGCGTTCGTTCAATAATAAAACACGCTATAAGACATGAAGGAACTCATGCAGGTCACTTAGGATGGCTGTGCAAAATAAATGGTGTGAAAACAGTTTAACTCAAATTTGATTCAGGGAGTAGCTAATTTCTAGCTTCTACAATTTCCGGGATATAAGAGAAAGCACTATAGCCTTAGAAACTGTTTTTTATCGGTAAAGTCTTTGTTTTCAACATTCATTCTTACACAGTCAATCTTTATCAAATAATTTCATCTTTGTTGAGAATCGTAAGTAAAGCGATTCAGATTGATAACGAAATAAACCCGGTATGGCTTTATTCGACAAATGTTTTGGTTACAACGCAGCAGACGACACCAAAGAGAAAGGTATTTATCCTTACTTCCGCCCTATTCAGGAAAGTGAAGGACCTGTTGTAAGAATGGAAGGGCGCAAAGTAGTAATGGCGGGTAGTAACAACTATCTGGGATTAACATCGCACCCGAAAGTTAAAGAAGCGGCTATTGCTGCCCTCGCCAAGTATGGCAGCAGTTGTTCAGGCTCGCGTTTTCTTACGGGCACTATAGATTTGCACATTGAGTTGGAAGAAAAAATTGCCCGCTTTATGGGTAAGGAAGCAGCACTTCTATTTAGCACCGGTTATCAGGCTGGCCAAGGTGTCATTTTCCCTCTTATAAGCAAAGGCGATTATATTTTGAGTGATAAAGACAACCACGCCAGCATAGTAGCCGGAAACCTCATGAGTACAGCCATTGGTGCACACATTGTGCGTTACAAGCATAATGATATGAAGGATTTGGAAAGCCGCTTGCAGAAGATTCCTGATAACGCCAGCAAATTAATTGTGGTAGATGGAGTATTCAGTGCACATGGCTTAATAGCCGACATTCAAACAGTGGTTAATCTGGCAAAGAAGTATAACGCTCAAACCCTTGTAGACGATGCTCATGGTTTTGGAGTATTAGGACCACTAGGCAAAGGTACTGTTCACCATTTTGGCTGCGAAAATGACGTTGACTTAATAGTTTGCACTTTTAGTAAAACACTTGCTTCCATAGGAGGGTTTGTGGTTGGCGATGAACGGGTAATCAATTATTTGAAACACAAATCGCCTGCTTTAATTTTCTCAGCTTCACCTACACCTGCCAGTGTAGCCGCAGCCAATGCAGCGTTGGATATACTAATTGAACAACCCGAACTGGCAGAGCGTGTGCGAAAAAACGCTGACAGAGTACGCAAAGGGTTACGCGATGCTGGGTTTCAGGTAATTGATGGCGAAGCAGCTATTGTACCTGTAATTATAGGCGATGATGAAAAAACGTTTACCATCTGGAAAATGTTGTATGACGAAGGGGTGTTCGTAAACGCATTTATTTCACCCGCCACACCACCGGGCATGCAAATGCTGCGAACCAGTTATATGGCTTCACATGAAGACTCGCATCTTGATTATATCATAGAGAAGTTTGTAAAAATTGGCAAACAGCTTGACTTGCTTCACCGCGATGTTAAGCCACTACACTAAACATATTCCTACACATATTTTCTTTCACTAACCCTGAAAATTATGAGCAAAATTCGCCACTACTACAATATAGAAGGCAATGACCCTCAGAACCCCTCTCAGTTAAAATATTCGAGAAGAGAGATAGAATGCGATGACGCATTTGAAGGAGATCTGGTAATGATGTCATTCCCAATTAAAATGATGGATGAAATTTCATCGGTGCTCAGCAACTTTGGCTTACGCAGCGATGCTGAATATTTCTACAGTGAATGCAGAGAAATAGTGAGCGTACCTGAAAAGCACGTAAACGAAAAAGGAGAAGGAAAGTTTGCATTTCAGAGTTACTTCCACAAGTTTCCAGAATCTGTAAATTCTTTCTTTGATGATGCAACAGTAGTTGTAATACTTCATCCGCATGGTACCACCAACAATGGATTGCAGGACTACAACATGATTTGCTACATCCACTGCAATCATATTACGTTCAAGTCACCGACCGGACAACTCCATAATGGGTATTACTATAATGTGCTTCGCATGAGCGAACAAACAGTTGACGGCAAACCAATATACAGGCGCAAGCGAATTTTCACCACCATGTTTAGCATACTGCTTGACCTTACCATTGTAAACGACATGCATTTTGTATATGCTTCGATGGGTCGCGAAAACCAAGCAATAGTAGATGCTTTGAAAATGAACAGCCAACGTACCGGTAAGTTTTTTGAAATGTTTCCAATGCGAAATAATACGCACATAACTTTAATTACAGGTAGCAGCAGTTCTGAAAAAAAGCTAGTAGATATTTCGAATAACAAAGAAGCTCTTAAAGAATACTATGCACGCGTAAAAGAAGCCACAGGCAACTATGTGTTTAGCCAAATGCACAGTGAGGAAAACTTCAATAACATGGTAAAGCGAATACTTTCTTCATCGCCAAGCAGTCGTATATATATGCTGCCGGATGAACGGGGGAATTTCGATGCCGCTGGCTTCTTTATCAACTGGGGAGATTATATGCACCTGAAGCTTCAGAACCCAAAAGGATTTTTTAAAGCCATTGCCGCCATGAAAATTACGGATTGCGTGCTTTATCCCACATTACTTGTTGGCACCCCTCAGCGAGTTCGCTCTATGATTAAAGGCGCTTCGAAAAAATTCAGAAGAGATCACGGAACACAAGTAATGGTGCTGAACGCTATTAATGGCGACCCACACACAGAAATAAAAAAGAGCATAATTTACGATCCGTTTATGTATTTCGTTATTTATGACCGCCCCGAAGAATACCAGGCTATGAAAGAGCACAGTAAAGATACTCAAGGCAATGTGCGCATATTTATTGACACACCAATGCTCTAAACTATCTGTTAAACAAAAGAACCTCCTTACCAAGTACGGAGGTTCTTTTGTTTAATACTGTTTGGGACTAAACACAGCCTATCTTAATATAGTTATGCTGCCCTTAAACACTTTCTCATTATAGCCATCTAAGAAAACCGCTTTCATTACATACACACAAACTGATGGTGGAAGCAATTCTCCCTTGTAGGTTCCATCCCATTTAAAATCTACTTGCTCTGAGTCGTAAACCTTCTCGCCCCAACGATCGAACACCATAATGCTGAACTTGCGTATGCCATCGAGGTTGCCAAACATCTGGAAGAAGTCGTTGTTGCCATCACCGTTAGGTGTAAAAGCATTAGGCGTAAAGATGGTATGGTCAGCAATCACATTTACTGAAACAGTATCCTGAGCCACACATCCATTTACATCTTTGCCTACCACGGTGTAAGTTGTTGACTGGCCGGGTTGTACTGTAATATCAGCACATGTGGGGCAATCTAAATTGTAGGTAGGTGTCCAGTTGAAAACAGTTTGTGCAGATCCGGTAGTTGTAGCATGTAGCTCAATTGTCTGCCCGAGTGTGATAGTTCCTCCGCCACTAGCATGTACAGTAAACGAATTCATATTACTTATTATAAAACTTGTATCGAGCGGACAACCGTTAGCATCGTGAACAGTAACGCTATAAGTGCCGGGATGAATACTTGTTAAATCTTCAGTAGTTGCGCCATTGCTCCAGTGAAAGGTGTATGGAGCTGATCCACTTGCAATGGTTAAGTCAATTCCGCCAAGCGCTGTAGCACATGCCAGGGTGTCGGCAACAGCGTTTGCTATGAGCTGAGGTAAAGTGCTCACTGTAGCAGTAGCTGTTTGCGTGCAGTTGTTGGCATCCATAACTGTAACCTTATACGTATTGGCAGATACGTGCGCCAAATCTTGTGCAAAAGTATGATTGCTCCAAGCATAAGTAAACGGAGGAGTTCCACCTGTTATGGTAGCATCTACAGTACCGTTTTGCGCCCCCGAACAAGCAACATCAGTAGCTACAGTTGCCACATTCAAAGCAGTTGGTTCACTCACTACTACAGCATTTACATTAGTTATACAACCTTTGTTATCTGTTACTGTTGCGCTATATGAGCCAGCAGTCAACCCGTTTATACTTTGCGATGAAGATCCGTTGCTCCATGCATAAGTGTATGGAACATTTCCACCACTTACGCTGATAGAAACGGTTCCGTTGGCAGAACCAAAACAGCTTAAATCTGTGTGTGTTGAAGTTGCCGACATGCTTACCGGCATTACCAATTGTTCTGCGCCACTAATTGAGCATCCGTTAGCATCAGTAACACTTACAGTAAAGTTACCTGCACCTAATGATGATAAATCTTCGGTAGTTGCACCTGTGTTCCATAAATATGTATAAGCAGTTGTTCCTCCGGTAACGGTTACATCAATACTTCCGTTGATTACACCATTACAAGTAGGGTCAGTTTTTGCTAAAGCAATTTGCAGCGCTGCGGGTTGATTAACTACCACCGAGACTGAAGCCGAACAGTTATTGGCATCTGTAACATTTACTGCAAATGCACCCGCTGGCACAGAAGTTAAATCTTGCGTAGTAGCAGCATTGCTCCAAACATAGTTGTAAGAAGGAATTCCACCTGTAACTGTTACATCTATACTTCCACCACTTGTGCCAAAACAATTTACATCAGTTTTTACAGCAGCAACTGTAAGTGTAGCAGGCTGATTAACCGTACCGGTTTGTACCAGTGAGCAGTTATTGGCATCTGTAACAGTAACAGAATAAGTTCCAGCAAATATGTTAGTTAGGTTTTGTGTAGCTGATCCGTTGCTCCATACAGAGCTGTAGTTTGCCGTGCCACCGGTTATAACCGAATTAATGCTTCCGTTACTGCTGCCATTACATAACACATCAGTTGTTGAAAGTGTTACAGATAACGCAGATGGTTGTGTGATAATAACCGGTTCACTTACGGCACATGAATTTTGGTCGTTTACGGTTAGCTGATATGTGCCTGCAGAGAGACCTGCTCTATCTTGGGTGTTGGCACCATCACTCCATATATATATGAACGGGAAAGTTCCTCCTTGAATAGATATATCTATTGCACCATTACTTCCGCCAAAGCAACTTACACTTGTATGTGTGTTAGTTACCACCACTAAGCTATTAGGTTGAGTAATTGTCATGTTGGCGTTTGCCACACAACCGTTTGCATCGTTTACAGTTACAGAGTAGCTACCCGCATAAACGTTATTCAAATCTTGCGTAGCAGCTCCGTTGCTCCAAGTATAAGTATAACCAGGAGTAGAGCCTGATACGGTCAGATCAATATTGCCATCAGCACCGCCATTGCACTGCACGTTGTTGTAGTTAAACGAAACACTGAATGCAGTTGGCTGACCTACTGAAATACTGCTTGAACCTGTGCATGAATTTACATCAGTAACAGTAACGGTGTAAGTATTTGCCTGTACACCTGATATATCTTCGCTGTTATATCCGTTGCTCCACAAGTAAGAGTAAGCTGCGTTGCCGCCAGTTACTGTAATATCTATACCAGCAGTAGCATAACCAAAACAGCTAGCATTGATATGTGTTTCGGCAATAGCGATAGCAGCCGATTGTGTAACTATTTGCGAATGTGTAGTGGTGCAGTTGTTAGCATCAGTTACTGTTACCATATATGTTCCCGAAGCTACTGAAGAAATGTTTTGTGAAACAGCAGCGTTGCTCCATAAGTAGCTATAGTTAGTTACTCCACCGCTTACCGTAATATTTACGGCACCTGTAGAAGCACCGTTACACAACACATTAGTTGCTACAGATGAAACCTGTAACGCAGTTGGTTGTGTTACCGTAGCTGTGCTAACGGCCGAACAGTTGTGTGCATCAGTTACAGAAACTGTGTAAGTGCCGATAGTAAGTGTAGAAATATCTTGTGTGGTAGCTGTGTTACTCCATATATATACATAAGGCGAAGTGCCCCCCGTTGTTGTTATATCAACGTTTCCGTTGTTACCGCCAAAGCAGCTAACATCAGTATGAGTATTAGAAAGCGCAAGGGCAGTTGGCTGTGCAATTGCTGCAGAAGTTGAAGCGCTGCAAGAAAGATTGTCAGTAACAGTTACTGTGTAATTGCCTGCTGTTAAGTTACTTCTGTTGGCTGTAGTTACTGCATCGTTCCACAGGTAAGTGTAACCGGCAGTTCCGCCATTCACAGCAGTTGAAATACTTCCGTTGCTTCCACCTTCACAAAGTACATCTGTAGGAGTAGCTGAAATAGTAAGTACAGCCGGTTCGGTAATAGTTGCCGAAGATGTTGTGCTGCATGAGTTGGCGTCTGTAACGGTTACATTGTAAGAGCCGGCACTCATATTGTTTCTGTTTTGAGTAACTACTGCATCGTTCCAATTGAAAGAATAAGTAGTAGTGCCGCCAGTTACTGTGAGTGTAATAGTTCCGTTGTTGCCAGCATTGCAAGAAACATTCGTTACCGAAGTAGTAGCCGACAAAGCAGCAGCCGGTTGAGTAACTACCGCAGCAGCAGTAGCGGTGCAACTTTGCGCATCTGTTACAGTTACTGAATAGTTACCTGCTGCAACATTTGTTCTGTCTTGCGTATTTGCTGCATCACTCCACAGGTAAGTGTAACCCGCAGTTCCGCCAGTTACCGTTAAAGTAATGGCCCCGTTACTTCCTGCAAAACATGAAACGCTTACCGGTGTTGCTGTAACGCTTAAAGAAGCAGCCGGTTCAGTGATAATAGCATTTGTTGTTGCGGTGCAAGAGTTAGCATCACTTACAGTTACATTATAAGTACCTGCTGTTAATCCAGTTCTGTTTTGTGTAGTAACTCCACCAGCCCAGTTGTAACTGTAAGCAATAGTACCGCCAGTTGCATTGATATTGATTACACCGTTGTTACCGCCAAAACATGAAACGTTGGTTGTAGAAACCACTGCTACCGCTAATGCAGACGCAGGTTGAATTATAGTCGCGTTTGTAGTTGCTGTGCAAGAGTTAGCATCAGTTACGGTTACATTGTAAGTGCCAGAAGTTAACCCGTTTCTGTTTTGAGTGGTAACTCCACCGCCCCAATCGTAGCTGTAAGTAGTAGTACCGCCTGTAACACTGATATTAATGGTTCCGTTGTTTCCACCAAAACACGAAACATTTGTGGTAGAAGTTACCGCTACTGCTAATGCAGCGACAGGCTGTGTAATAGTTGCAGATGTTGTTGCCGTGCAAGAGTTAGCATCTGTAACTGTTACGTTATAAGTGCCGGCACTTAATCCTGTTCTGTTTTGTGTAGTAAGTCCACCACCCCAATCGTAACTGTAGGCAGTAGTACCGCCTGTAGCATTGATATTGATTGCGCCATTATTTCCGCCAAAACACAAAACATTGATTGTAGATGCTGCCGATACAGCTAACGCAGATAAAGGCTGAGTAATGGATGCGCTTGTTGTTGCCGTGCAAGAATTAGCATCTGAAACAGTTACCGTGTAAGTGCCCGAAGCTAATCCAGTTCTATTTTGTGCAGTTACTCCCCCACCCCAATTGTAACTATAAACTGTAGTGCCCCCTGTTGTATTAGTGTTAATAGCCCCATTACTACCACCAAAGCAAGATACGTTAGTAGTTGAAATAACAGATACGGCAAGCGCAGTGGCAGGTTGTGTAATTGTTGCCCCTATAGTTGTAGTGCAAGAGTTAGCATCTGTAACAGTTACATTGTAAGTGCCCGCAGTTAATCCGGTTCTATTTTGTGTAGTAACACCTCCACCCCAATCGTAACTATAAGCTGTAGTTCCTCCTGTTACGTTGATGTTGATGGCTCCGTTGTTGCCGCCAAAGCAGGAAACATCTGCAGCTGTTGCTATTACTGACAGGGCAGCTAAAGGTTGAGAAATTGTGGCTGAAGCTGTAGCTGAACATAACTGGTTATCGGTTATAGTTACTGAGTAAGTTCCTGCAGCCACATTAACTCTGTCTTCGGTAGTTACGGCATCGTTCCATACGTAAATGTATGGAGTGCTTCCTCCTGTTGCGGTCAAATCAATACTACCAGTGCTGTTGCCGAAACACAACACAGGAATTACTGATGTAGTTGCAGAAAGTCCTGTGGCAGGTTGAGCTACCGTAGCACTTATACTCGTTGTGCAGTAGTTGTTGTCGGTTATAGTTACCTGATAAACTCCAGCAGTAAGATTGGTTCTGTCTTGTGTCACAACACCTCCATTCCACAAATAAGCGTAAGATGGTGTTCCTCCGTTTACAGTTACATCTATGGTTCCTGTGCTGCCTCCAAAGCAAGCTACGTCTGTAACAACTGTAGTAACTACTACTGCAGTTGGTTGGCTAACAGTAACACTTAATGTAGCAGAGCATGAATTATTGTCAGTAATGGTTACATCATAAGTGCCGGCAGTTAGTGTATTAAGGTTCTGTGTGTTTTGGCCGCTTGTCCAGTTGTATGCAAATGGAGAAGTGCCACCGGTAACTGTTAGATTGATAGTCCCGTTGTTACCGTTATTGCAACTAATTTGCCCGGTGGTGTAACTTGCGGAAAGAACAAGAGGTTGTGTGATAGTAGCACCGGTTGTTGCCGTGCAACCATTAGCATCACTTATAGTTACGTTATACGTCCCCGCAGCTAAACCAGTTCTGTTTTGAGTAGTAATACCTCCACCCCAGTTATAGCTATAAGCAGCAGTACCACCGGTAGCAGTTATGTTTATAGTGCCGTTGTTGCCACCAAAGCATGAAACATTAGTTGTAGAAGCAACTGAAATTGAAAGCACAGCAGGTTGTGATACTACTGAGCTTGCAGTAGCTGTGCACCCATTTGAATCGGTAACAACCACATTGTAAGTTCCTGCCGAAACACTAGTTCTATCTTCAGTAGTTACACCTCCGCCCCAGTTGAAGGTATAAGGTGAAGCTCCGTCAGTAACTGTTAAGTCAACAAATCCATTACTACCACCATGGCAACTTACGTTCGTAGTAACAGTAGAAGCTGTAACTGGTACTACCGGTTGACTGATGGTAGCTGTGGCTGTAGCCGTGCATCCGTTATTGTCAGTTACAGTTAAGTAATAAATACCTGCAGGAACGTTTGTTCTGTTAGCGGTGGTTACACCAGCACCCCAGTTGTATGTGTAAGGAGTAGTGCCGCCATATACATTCGGAATCAAAGAACCTGTGTTGCCACCAAAACACAACACATTTGTAACTGCGATAGAATCAATAGTTAATTGTGAAGGTTGATTGATGGTAGCGCTGGCAGCAGCAACACATCCGTTTTGGTCGGTAGCAGTTACATAGTAAGTGCCCCCCAACATACCTGTTCTGTCTTCGAGCAAGCTGCTGTCGCCCCATAAGTAAGTGTAGGTTGGAACTCCACCGCTTGCTGTAATATTGATAGTTCCGTTGTTATCGCCATAGCACACTAAAGTGTTGGTGCTGTTCACCACTACATTAACCGCTGAAGAAGGTTGTGCTACTGTTATGTTTGCCGAAACAGAACATCCGTTGGCATCAGTGATAGTTGCAGAGTAAACACCGGCTGTTAAAGTAGAACGGTTTGCCTGTACATTTCCATCATTCCAAGCGTAGTAATAAGGAGCTGTTCCTCCCGTTGTAATTGAATTGATAGCTCCATTACTTCCTGCAAAACAAGAGACAGGAGTTGCACTCAGCGAAGTGGTTAATATTGCGGGTTGTGCAACCACCGAAGAAGAGGAAGTTGAACAGCCATTAGCATCAGTAACACTAACCGTGTAAACTCCAGCCGGTATTGAAACGGCATTTTGTGTTGTGCCACCGCTTCCTGCCCATGTATAGAAGTATGTGCCCGTGCCGCCTGTAACAGTTAAGTTAATAGCGCCATCGCTTTGACCAAAGCAAGTAACATTAACTACTGCCGGCATTATGACCACCGGATTCGGCTGATACAGGTCAATAGTATTTACACTTGTGCAGCTATTTGCATCTGTTACGGTCAAAGTATATGTACCGCCTGCTAATCCGGTTCGGTCTTGTGTAGTAACACCACCACTCCATGTATAGGTGTACGCACTTGTGCCGCCAACCACCGTAACGTCAATGGCACCATTGTTTCCACCATTACATGTTACGTTAGTGTTATTATAGGTAACCATTAGCACCGTTGGTTGAGTAATTGTGTTACTTAAAGTAGCTGAACAAGAATTAGCATCGTTTACCGTAACAGTATAAGTGCCTGGTGCAAGGCCTGTTCTGTCTTGTGTGGTAACACCCCCGCCCCAGTTGTAAGTAAATGCAGGAATTCCTGAAGAAACGCTTACATCAATCTCTCCGTTGTTCATTCCGTTGCAACTTACATTTGTAACTACTGAAGTAGGAACCGGTTTACTGTTAATGGTAACTAGACGTATAAAAGTATCTTTACAGAACCCACGCTCAACAATATGGGTAACGTTATAAATGCCAGCAGCAGGGTACGTGTAATTTGGGCTCGGCATTGTAGAAGTTCCTGAACCGTTTCCGAAATCCCAATTGTGGTTGATGATGCTTCCTGAACCTGCATGTGTGAAAGTTACAACTGCGTTTGGTCCGCATAAAGTTCCGTTAAAATTGAAATTAGCATCGGTATTATTTCCGCTTAAACCGACTGTAACTGATGCGCTAACAGAACAGCTATTAGCATCAGTAACAGTTACTGAAATATCACCGGGAGCTAACCCGTTTTGGTTTTGTGAGTTAGCACCCCCATTAGACCATACATAATTGTAAGGTGCAGCACCCGAGTTGTTAGTAACTGCGGTAGCAGTACCGGTCGGACTCATACAGGTACTGGTTCCTGAATTGAGCGTAAGTGTAAGTGCTGAGGGTTCAACAATGACTGTAGTTGATGCCGCAGTGCACGAATTCGCATCGGTAACTGTTAGAGTGTAAGAACCCGCTGTAAGTCCTGTTCTGTTTTGCGAAGTAATACCACCGCCCCAGTTGTAACTGTAAGCACCGGTGCCTCCTGTTACAGATACAGTTACAGCACCGTTGTTTCCTCCGTTACATAAAACATCGGCAGGTGTTATGGTAATAGTTACAGCCGGTGGCTGAGTTAAAATTACGGTTGAACTAACCGAACAACTTCTGTTATCAGTAACAGTTACACTATATGTGCCTGCTGCTAGGCCGCTCCTGTTTTGTGTAGTAACACCGCCACCCCAGTTAAACGTGTAAGGCGATGTACCACCTGATACGGTATTGGTGATAGAACCAACGTTTATATTGTTACAAGTAAGGTCAGTTGGAGTAAGCGTTGTTGAAAGTGCCGAAGCGGGTTGTGTAACCGTTGATGTTGCTGTAGCCGTGCATCCATTTGCATCGGTTACGGTTACATTATACATGCCTGCTGCAACTGCTGAAAGATTTTGTGAAATACTTCCGTTGCTCCAGTAAAATGTGTAAGCACCGGTTCCGCCCGTTGGTGTAAGCGTTACCGTTCCATTGCTTCCGCTAAAACATGATACAGGTGTATTAATTGCTACGGCTGAAACTACAGCAGCAGGTTGTGTAATAGTAGAAGCGTTGGTAGCTGTGCATCCATTTGCGTCTGTAACTGTTACTGTGTATGACCCAGCAGCAATGCCTGTTCTGTCTTCAGTAGTTACACCACTACCCCAGTTGTATGTTAATACTCCGGCACCTCCGGTAGCAGTAATATTTATGGCGCCTGTTGCTGCACCACGGCACAACACATTGGTAGTAGTTGCGGAAATTGAAATAGCACTAGGTTGTATGATAGTAGCATTGGCTATTGCCGAGCAGCTTAAACCATCAGTAACAGTTACTGAGTAGTTAGATGCTGTAAGTGTTGTTCTGTCTTGAGTAGTAATACCACCGCCCCAGTTATAAGTAATAGGTGCTGTTCCTCCTGTAACCGTTAAGTCGATTGCACCGGTGCTTCCACCAAAACAATTTACATTAATTACCGAAGTAGAAAGTGTCATACCTGTGCCCAACTGCGAAACCGAAATTGACTTTGCTGCTGTGCAACTTGTGTTATCGGTAACTGTTACTGTGTAAGTTCCTGCAAAAAGTGCCGAACGGTTTTGTGTAGTAACACCACCACCCCAGTTGTATGTATAAGGAGAAGAACCACCTGTCACAGTTAAAGTAATAGCTCCGTTATTTCCGGGTGCGCAGGTAGCATCGGTTACTACTTCTGAAATGTTTATGGCAGCAGGTTGAGTAATAGTAGCAGAACCTGTTACTGTGCAATTGTTGTTGTCGGTAGCAGTTACGGTAAAAGTTCCAGCGTCCAATCCTGTTCTGTCTTCTGTTGTAACACCACCACCCCAGTTGTAAGAGTATGGAGAAGTACCACCACCTACTGTGATATTTATAGAGCCAGTGCTTCCACCGTTACAAGTATTATTCACATGTGTTTCAGCAAAGGTTAATGCAGTTGGTTGTGTAATAGATATAGAAGCGGAAACTGTGCAAGCATTTGCATCAGTAGAAGTTACATTGTAGGTTCCCAGTGTAAGGTTTGTTCTGTCTTCTGTGGTTACACCACCGCCCCAGTTGTAAGTATAAGGCGAAGTGCCCCCGCTTACAGTAATGTTTATAGAACCGTTGTTACCACCATTACAACTAACATTTGTTCTCGTGTTTGTAAGTAACAATGCTGTTGGTTGTGTAATAGTAGCCGTAGCGGTTGCTGTGCAACTTCTAAAATCAGTTACAGTTACAGTATAAGTTCCGGCAGTTAGTGCAGTTCTGTTTTGTGTAGTAACACCACCGCCCCAGTTATAGGTATAAGGAGTTGTGCCTCCGGCTACGGTTAATGTAATGGTGCCGTTGTTGCCTCCAAAGCAGTTTACATTGGTGTGTGTGGTAGATGCTGTCAACACAGCCGGCTCAGTAATAGCAGCCAATGCTGATGCAGAACATCCGTTTGCATCAGTAGCTGTAAGCGTATAAGTTCCAACAGCAAGGGCCGAAATATTTTGAGTAGTAGCTGCATTGCTCCATAAAAATGTATAAGGAGAATTGCCCCCTGATGTTACAGAACTGATGAAGCCGCTGTTACCTCCATTGCAAGCTACGTTGGTTGGTGTGAGCACCGGAGTTACTGCAGTAGGTTGTGTGATAGTAATGCTTCGCGTAGCTGTACAACTGCTTCCGTCAGATACAGTGACGGTATAAGTGCCTGCAGTAATACCGGTTAAATCTTGCGAAGCAGCACCGTTGCTCCAAGCATAAGCATAAGAGCCAACCCCTCCACCAACGCTTAGGTTTATTGATCCGTTAGCGGTACCAAAGCATGTAGTGTTTACATGTGTTTCAGATGTAGTAACAGCAGTTGGTTGTGTAACAGTTACACTACGCGAAGCGGTGCATCCGTTATTGTCGGTTACCGTTACAGAATATGAATTAGCCGTAAGCGAAGAAATATCTTGTGTAGTAGCACTGTTGCTCCATATATAAGTATAAGGTGAAACCCCTCCTGATACCGACAAATTGATAGAGCCATTGTTTCCCCCATTACAAGTAACCGAAGTATTGGTAGCTGAAGTGGTAAGGTTCGTAGCTGGCTGTGTAATAGTGAAAGAAGCTGTAACCGAGCAGCCCGCTGTGTTGCTGGCGGTAACGGTGTAAGTGCCGGCCACTATATTTGTCCTGTCTTGCGAGGTAACTCCGCCTCCCCAGTTGTAGGTAAAAGGTGCATTACTACCGGTTACCGTTACATCAATAGATCCATTGGTACCACCCATGCATGATACATTGGTAGTAGTACCACTAATGTTGAGGTTTGATATAGTAACCGAACGAGTTGCGCTGGCGGTGCATCCATAGCTATCGGTAGAGGTTACGTTGTATGTTCCACCCGATGCTACTGTCATGCTCGGAGTGGTAGCTCCTGTGCTCCATAGATAATTATAAGGCGATACGCCCCCGCTGCCCGAAGCAGTAACTGTTACCGTACCTCCATTACAAACTGTACCTGCTGGTGATGCAGTAGTAGCAACAACCGGATTGCTCACATGTATGGTTTGTGAAACAGTTTTTGTACACGCACCAAACTGCATGGTAACTGTATAAGTTGTAGTAACTGTCGGTGTTGCTATAGGCGTGCGAATATTGGGGTTACTTAAACCGGTAGCTGGCGACCACGCGTAGGTTACACCTCCGTTGGCTACTAGTTGAGTTGACTGACCCAAGCAAAGAGTGGTGTCTGATGCAGTAATTGTAGGAGGTAAATCATCACGAATGGTAATTGTAGCGCTGGATGACACAGCTCCGGTGCATGGGTCTAGTACAGCAAGAGTTACTGACTCAGTTGACTCCGTTAAACCGTCTTGCAGCGGATTTAGATCAATGTTTACTGAAGTTTGACCTGCAGGTATCATAACCACTGCTGGTATGGTAGTATAGTCGGTGCCATTGGCAGCCGTACCGCTGATGTTAACGTTCACATACACATCCACTGTTTGTACCTGCGATAGCGTAAGCGTAAAAGTTCCGCCTACGCAATTTTCGAAAGCGGAAGAAAACCCCGCATAGTCGAGCGCTGAAACGGCTGACACGGATATTGGGTTAGATGTAAAAGAATATGCCGAAAGAAAAACACCTGAATCGTAAATACGGTCGGCTACATCAGCTATGGCTATTTTGAGGTGATATGTTTGGCAGGGTACTACTGCTGAAGTAGCCGTAAGTACGGTGGTCATTCCATCATATACTATTTGCGGATTTACTGGTGAAAGGTTGTTGACATAGTAGGCTGTATTGCCTAACGACTGACAGTTGGCGGGGTTCCATGTAGTGCCACCATAGGTACCTGATATGCCTCCGTTTACTGAGTTAATAGCTACCGGCATGCTGCCACCCGGAATAGTAGCCATGTTTTTGTTGGTAAAGTTTCCACCACCAGGGTTTGGCCCGGTAATAAAGAAGCCAAACACATCATTGTAAGGCGAGCAAACAAACTCGGGATATTCTTCAGAAGCGAACACATAGTCGAACTTTAATAGGGGGCCTTGGGGTACAATATCAAACTCTAGTATGCAGGGGTCATAGATGGTACCTGCTGTAAGTGTTGAAAGCTGTGCATCGCCACTGGCTGTAAATGATGAGGAGGCAAAGTTGGTAGCCACCTGAGGTATATTAGTAACTCTACCTGAGGCCAGCACGGCTCCACCCGCAATACCCAGATTGGAACTTACGTTGTTAAACGTGCCTGATCCGTTTGCGTTGCAGCTTATGGTATAGTTACTGATTGTAACACCGGGGCCTGCTAACAACTGCGCCAGTGTCTGTGAGTTTGATGACTGGGTTACAACAATTTGCGCCTGTGATGTGGTAACAGTGAGCAGCAGTAAGAAAATGGTGTAAAGTTTCTTCATTGCTTTAGTAATGGTTTGGCGGCACAAATTCATTGGCACAACTCGAAACGATTCATTTCGTTTGGACAGGGGTAAATTTTGGTTCATAGCGGTCAGGGGTTTTCCTTCATAATTTTGTTACGAGGAACTGGGGCTAAATGTTCTACTATATGCAGGTTATTTTGCGGTGGAAAACTTTTATTGAATTCTAATGAAGAAAAATGCCTTGCCGTGTAACCTTTTTAAACAAGGTAACGTTTAAGCGTTTTTTGAGGGGAAAGGCCAAAAACAGCACAGCACAACTTTAACCCTTATAGGGCGCATAAGGGCTCTTTGACCCTATAAAAAACAAACAGTGTTTTGTGAGTTGTTGCCTTTATGACTAATCGAAATACGGATACCTGATTTTAGAAAGGAAAAGTCCGTTGGGCGGAGCGAGATAATGTATCCGAAAGTCCTTTTTATCGGCTATGGTTTGCTGAAACTCATCTACTGAAATTTTTCCCTTGCCTACATTCAGCACAGTGCCTACAATTTTGCGAACCATGCCGCGCAAAAAACGGTTGGATGTAATGGTAAACCGCAGCAACTCACCGGGTGTATCGGCAGGATTGGAAGGATGATTTGCCAGCTGCGGAAACTCAGAGTTTTCTTCGTAGGGTTTAAGCACCAAATGGTGTGAGGGCAAGACCTCCCACTTTGCCTGTTTGATGTAGCAGATATTGGTTTTAAAATCTTCGCTGGGCAAACAGAGTGATGTAAAGTCTTCCACCGTTTTCAAAATTTCGGTGGCTTGTGTTACCTGCTGCCAGTTAATTTGATAAAAGCCCTGGTAAAGCGAATACGGATTTATGAATGATGACTTATGAAAGTGCACGTAATATTCGTAGGTGCGCTCGATGGCATCGAACCGAGTATGGGCTTTGGCTTCAACAGGTAGTATGTTGTAAATGGCTATATCGTGGGGTAGCACACAGTTGAGGCGAAAAAGAAAATTCGTTAGGTCTTCCAAATCTGCTTCGGTATCAAAGTGCATGTAAAAATCTTTGGCGTGCACCCCTGTATCGGTACGGCCGCAGCCCATGCTGGCAATATGGTGGCCCAATAGTTTTTGCAGAGCTTGGTTGATGGTTTGTTGCACACTGGGCGCGTTGGCTTGTACTTGCCAGCCGCAGTAGTTGGTTCCGTTATATGCTAAGTGCAAGAAGTAACGCAATGCTGGTACCAATTTATTGGTCGGTAATGCCGGTACAATACACGCACAGGTTATAGTCAAACCGGGTGGTAACGTACACCGAAATACCTTTTACATAAGTTCCGAACGGGCACATGCTGGCATGGCGGGTGTTATCGGCATTTTCGTAGGGTAAGCTAAATGCTGTTTTTATTCCTATGCCGGTGTTGGTGGTAGTAAGACCAGCTACTAGGGGTGCGCAGCGAAGTTTCATTTCACCGTCTATATAGTCGGTTGTTTTAAATTCTATGCCGGTGGCCAGGTAGTTGTCGGGGCAGTTGCAGGCGTGTAGTACATTATCAGCCGAGGTGGGTTGTGTGTTGGTGGCTGTGCCTGGTGTGGTGACACCTGATGCACCATACCACTCGGCTATATCTTGTAAAATTTCGGTGAGTTTAGCTCCGCTTAAGTTTACGCTTCCTTCATAGTATGCGTCACTTCTAACACTTATGGAGGTAATGGCAGACTGTTGCGATGTGAAAACTACCTGGTTGTAGCAGTTGTCGCATTCATTAGTGTTGCCTGCAAAATCGGGTTCGGCAATTGCGAGTGCTTTAAAAATACCAATGCCGTTTACACTCAGCTTAGCATTAGGAGTTGCATTACCAACGCCTACACTTGTTCCATCATCAAATATTTGCGAGTTACCGAGAGCGGTAGTATCAGGGGTAAACTTGGCTACATAATTCAACGTGCCGCTTACAGTACCATTGCCCGATGGGCCTACCGCACCTGTGGCACCGGTAAGACCGGTAGGGCCAATATCACCGGTGGCACCTGTAGCGCCCGATGGGCCGGTGGGGCCTCCATTGCTAGATGCAGCAAACAGGGCATAAGGCACGCTGAGTAGTTGAGCAGCGCCCATATTCTGGTAGGTGCTGCCTCCTGTAATGTCTATTTCTACTTTCAAATACATGTTGCCATCGGCCCAGGGCACAGAGGCAAATGTGTTGAGCACAGGAGTGCCTTTACCTACCGGTACAGTAAACAAGCCAAACTGGTTGGTAGTGGCGGTATCGGTTTCTATATAATACACGGCACCGTTCGGGTAATTCTGGATAACAGAAAATTTAAGCCCTACCAATTGATTTGTAACCGGATTGCCTTGTGCATTGCGCGCAATGGCCTGATAGTTCATTGATTGAGGAGTTTGTGCATTAGCCACGACAGCCAGTGCAGCCAGAAGGCAGGTGAGCAGATATTTATTCATGCAATTATGTTTTGCGTAAATGTAGCAATTGGAGATACTTAATTAAGAAGACAACTACTACACCACCTTATTAGCACAACAACTGGCAGCCGGTGCATCAGGCTTAGCCTTAAACGTAAAGCCCATTGATAGTATATACCCCATAGCCTCGCTCAATGCCGTGTTAGAACCAAAGCGCGGATTGGTATTAATATCGGCATGAACCTCCAGTTCTGTTTGATATTTATCAAACAGCGGGCACAGCGCATAGGCAATTTCAATAGAGCGCGATACTTCTGTAAGCAACCGTTCCTTTAAACTCATTTTCTGCGAAGTTTTCTCGTTGTTAATGAACATAAATCCGCCTCGGCCCTTGCGCAACAGCACAATGACCGTGGCAAACTCTGTTTCCTTACCACGCACCTGACTATCGGTGCCAATACACACCTTAATCTGGTTGCCCAGTTCGCGTTCGTTAATCAATGATTTTTCTACCGCTTCGTGAATGGGGTTCTCAATCCGCGCACCATCCAACTTTCTCCACCTGGCTTTTAGTATACACTCCATGGCAATTAGTTTTGGTTTACTAAAATTAAACAGACGATAAACAGTATCCAAATACAACACCCATTCACTTGCCAACAAAAAGATGATAACTGTAGCACACAACCCATTCACCCTCCACCTGTTTACAAAATCATACTTCCACAACACACCGTTGTAAAGCGTGCCCCATCTACTTACACACTTATCTACATTAGCCGCAAATATTTTCAGTATGAAAAATAAAGCATGGGTTTATGCTGTCGTAGCATGTTTGCTATCGCTATCAAGCTGTTTGGTATCCAAAAAAAAATACGATGAACAAGTTGCACTAACCGAAAAATACCTGGCCGAAAAAAATGACTGCAACGATAAGCTCAAGGAAGCCAACGCCACCATTGACGACCTCAACAAACAAATAGCTGCCCTCGGTGTCGACATTCAAAAACTGAAAGACAGCAACGCCTCCCTCGAAGAAAAAAACCGCAAACTTACTTCGTTGAAAACCGAAAGCGATGCCCTCTGCGAACGCGTGCGCCAGCAGCTTGACGCACTCACTAACAGCACCGCTGCTGAAAAAGACAAACTGCTCAAACAATTAGCCGAAAAAGAAAAAGATCTGCTTGCCAAAGCTGCCGACCTAGATAAACTGGCCAAAGAACTTAATGAGCGCGATGCCAAAGTGCGCGACCTCGAAAACTTAATTGCTCGTAAAGATTCAGCCGTACAAGCTCTTAAGCACAAAATGCTCGAAGCTTTAAAGGGCTTTAGCAGCAGCGACCTTACCGTGTACGAAAAAGATGGTAAAGTGTATGTGGCTCTAAGCGATAAACTACTCTTTGCCTCCGGAAGCTACAATGTGGAGCCCAAAGGAAAAGAAGCGCTGAAAAAAATTGCTGAAGTGCTCAACCGCCAAACCGATATTTCTATAACCGTTGAAGGTCACACAGACAACAAACCTTACGTAACCACCAGCGGCCCCATCAACAGCAATTGGGATCTCAGCGTAATGCGCGCCAGCAGCGTTACAAAAATTTTTACAGGCGAAAACAAAGTAGACGCCAAACGAGTAACACCTGCAGGCAGAGGCGAATATTTTCCGGTAGAAACCAACGACACCCCTGAAGGCCGTAGCAAAAACCGCAGAATAGAAATTGTGCTAACACCCGACATGAAAGGCATTTTTGACATGCTCAATAGCCAATAATTACAATTTATCGCTTTCCTACTTCGGGTTTAATTTTCATTATTGCCCATGCACATTTTAATTACCGGCTGCTGTGGTTTTATTGGCTCGCATCTTACCGAAAAATTGTTAGCAGAAGGCTACAGCATTACCGGCCTCGATAACTTTGACCCCTTTTACCCAAAAGAGGTGAAACTCCGTAATTTGGCGGCATTTCAAAATCACTCAGCTTTTACCTTTGTACAAACAGACCTTCGGCAGCCAGATTTTTACAAACAACTACCTAACGTAAACTATAATGCTGTTGTTCATTTAGCCGCCAAAGCAGGTGTTCAACCTTCATTGACCAACTCTGCTGACTATGTTCTGGCAAACATTACTGCCACCAACCACCTGCTCGATTTTATGAACCGTGCAGACATCAAAAAACTGCTGTTTACATCGTCCTCATCTGTATATGGCAACAACGCAAAAATTCCGTTTACCGAAACCGATGATGTAAACGAACCCATTTCACCTTATGCGCTTACCAAGCGCGCCTGCGAAATGCTCAACTACACCTACCATCACCTATATAATATTGACATAATTAACCTGCGCCTTTTCACAGTGTTTGGCCCTCGACAACGCCCCGATTTAGCCATTCACAAATTTGTAAAACTGATTAGCGAAAACAAACCCATAGTTATGTATGGCAATGGTACCACATCGCGCGACTACACGTTTGTGGCAGATACAGTAAACGGTTATTCAGCTGCGCTCAAATACTTACTTAACAACAGCCGCTTGTTTGAAATAGTAAACCTTGGTAACAATCAGCCCGTGCCTCTCCATAAATTAATTAGCACCATATATGCAGAGCTTGGCAAAACACCCAACATACAGCAAGCCCCCGAGCAGCCAGGCGATGTAAAAATTACCTATGCCGACATTTCAAAAGCGCAAAAACTATTTGGCTACAAACCCGCCACCAGTATGGCTGATGGCATTATGGAATTTGTAAAATGGTATAAGCAGAATAATGGCTAAAGTTCTTTTTGTTTCATACGATGGCATGACCGACCCACTTGGCCAGTCGCAAGTGCTGGCCTACATGGAAGGGCTCAGTCAACTGGGGCACACCATACACATTCTCAGCTACGAAAAACCCGAAGCTTCTCCGGCCATACATGAAGTAGTAAAACAACGTATGCACATAGCCGGCATTACCTGGCATTCGCTTACTTATACAAAAAAACCACCCATACTTTCTACCATGTATGACTTGTATAAAGGATGGCAACTGGCTGAAAAAATTCAAAAAACCGAAAAGTTTAAAATAGTGCATTGTCGTATGTTACTTACCGCCATTATTGGCCTAAAAATGCAAAGCACGTTTGGCACCAAAGTAATTTTTGACATGCGCGGCTGGTGGGTTGACGAAAAATTAGAAAGCGGTCTGTGGAACTCTTTTGTGTATATCCCTGTTTACCGTTTTCTTAAATTTTTAGAAAAACGGTCGTTTAAATTAGCCGAAGTAACTGTCAGTTTAACTCAGGCCGGCAAACGCGAAATAGAAAAGCAAATAGGGCAGCTAAAAAATGATGTGCCTGTTATACCAACCTGCGTAAATTTTAAATTTTTTCCTCCGTTTAGCAATACTGTTCGGAACCAAATACGCGCACAGCTAGGCATAACCACTGAAGCAAAAGTGCTAATCTACAGCGGCTCTATTGGCGCAAACTACAATCTGAGTACGCTCTTTAAAATATACCAAGGATTGCAAAAGGCAAACAGTCAATGGCAGTTATTGGTTTTGTCAAACACAGACGCTGCGCACATAATGGCTGAAGCCAAAAACTATAGCATAGACCCTACAAACGTGTTTGTAAAAGCTGTAGAATACCCTAAGGTTAGCAGTTATCTGATGGCAGGTGATGCCGGATTGATATTTTACAAACCTGCCTTTTCGCTGATTGGACGCTGCCCTACCAAAATGGCCGAATACCTTGCTACAGGGCTGCCAGTGTTGTCTATTAAAGGTATTGGTGATGTTGACTTTCTGCTGCAAAAATTTCCCGAAAGCGGGTGCTTGCTTACTAATGTAGATACCGATAACTACAACGCAGTTATTGATCAACTGCTGGCATTTGGGGTTAATAAAGAAAAACTGAGAACCTATGCAGTAGAATACTTTGATGTAAACAAAGGCATTGAATCGTACAATCGCGTTTACCAACAACTTGTTTTGCAGTAACATAGCGCAAAGTTGCTCCTAAGATGTTTATACAGAACCTATATATTTACAACAAAAGCAAATGGATATGGAGTATATAGGTTTCGAATCGCTTCTGCAGCGCACCGAAGCCATTACAACTGACTTCAACGGCAAAACTCCTTTCCGCTATACAGTAATAGACAATTTTTTTAAGCAGCCACAGGCTGAAATTATTCATGCTGCTTATCCATCTGTAAATGAAGGCATTTGGAATAGTTCCACTTACCTTAACCAAAAAAACAAATACACTCAAAACACATTTCATAAAGATAGTGTATTAGAGAAAGTATTTGTTGAACTGAACTCTAAAGAGTTTACTAACTGGCTGCAAGCTATTACCAATATTCAACCAATTTCATCAGATAACAAACTGTTGGGTGCCGGGCTGCATCAATCAATAAACGGTGCTTTTCTGAATGTTCACCTCGACTTTAATATACACCCCTACACTCAGTTGCACCGAAGAATAAACGTGCTCATTTACATGAATAAAGACTGGCATAAAAGCTACGAAGGCTATCTCGAACTCTGGAAAATCGAAAACGGCAATAAGAGTTTACTGTCAAACATTTGCCCATCATTTAACCGATGCGTTATATTCGAGTTAAATGATAAATCTTTCCACGGCCATCCAAAGCCATTGAACACACCTGATAGTGTAAGTAGAAAATCGCTGGCAGTGTATTACTATACACCTCAACCTGTTGCTTCAGGAAAAATAGTAACCGACAAAACCATTTATGTGAATACTGAAGGACTTAACGGATACATAAAACAGTTTATGTCTGGCAGCAAAGCATTGTTTGAACGTTGGTTTAAGTAAGTAACATGCAAAAAAAAGTTTTGAAATATATGGGGGTATCAGTAGGCATTTTATCTCTGATGCTGGTTTTGTTGTACGTTGGTCAAATGCACGATCCGTTGACAGATGAAGACAAAGTGTATGCAGAAAAATTTCTGACAGAAAACCACGTGCAACCACCACACACTAACCTCACTTATTCAGAACAGCTTGCATTCGTAACGCAGGTTCAAAAAGCAGTGGTTAAGTATCACTACTCTGATAACGGAATACCTTACAACCACCCCAGAAACATAAAAGACTACTACGAAAATCCCTATGGGCTTTGCTACGATAAAAGCCACGCAATTGAAAAAATACTGCAGGTGTATGGGTTTGAAACGAGGCATATTTCTATCTACTACTATCGCAATTTTTTTGAACGCATGTTCGGTTTTTTTATTCCTAATTCCGAATCACATGCAGCCTCTGAAGTAAAAACGCTAAAAGGTTGGATGTATATAGACTCTATAGTACCATATCTTGGGTTATATAACAACATGCCCGTAAACATAAGTGCTGTACGCAGTTTAATTCAGCAAGAAAAAGTTGATTACGAAGGATTGGGGCCCTACAGGTTTGGTGGCCATTTTAATTTTATGTACGGCATGTATTCTCGCAATGGGCGTTTGTACCCGCCTTATAGTATTATACCCGATTACAATTTTTATGAGTTAAGCTACAACCTACACGATTAATATTAGTGTATTTGCACAAGCAAGTTCTCAAATTATATTTGTTACTCAAACACATTTTCTAAACTCACAAATCCATTACTATGAACAAAGGAGAACTGATAGACAAAATTGCCAAAGACGCAAAACTTAGTAAGAGCCAGGCAGGCGATGCACTAGATTCGGTATTAAATGCTGTATCAGCAACGCTTACTAAAGGAGGTAAAGTAACACTGGTAGGTTTTGGAACTTTTTCTGTTTCAAAACGTTCGGCACGTAAAGGCCGCAACCCACGCACCGGCAAAGAGATTAACATTAAAGCAAAAAAAGTAGCCAAGTTTAAAGCAGGTACCGAACTGGCAAAAAAAGTAAACAAATAACTGGCAGGCCCTCATCAAATTAAAGAAACAGGTTGTTGAACATTCGGCAACCTGTTTTTTATTTAAACAAAATCATCAATGGTTTGCGGCTATCGGCAGGTCGCATAGCTTGTAGCTGCTGTGTAGAAACAAAATTTAGCTGTGGAGTTACACGTAGTTTCGACTGAAGCGATGTTTTAATCTTATGTTCTGCCACATCTAAACTTCCACTTAACGCTACATGAATTAAAATTTCATCGGAACCTAACTCGTTTTTACTAACCTCTACTATGTAATCTTTCACTTCAGTTACAACACTAAGTGCATCATAAATTGACGGAGGAAAAATTGTAGTACCTTTGTACTTAATCATTTGGTTTTTCCTGCCTACAACAGGCGATAAACGGATAGAGTTTCTTCCACAGTCGCAAGGTTCGTTGTAATAGCAACATATATCACCGGTTCTGTATCGTAGCAGGGGCATACCTTCTACCCCTAAAGTGGTAATGGTTACTTCTCCGAATTCTCCGGCAGACAACTGCTTTCCGGCATCATCCAAAATTTCAACTATTATAAGTTCCGGGGCATGGTGGCCGCCTTGCCCATGTTCGCACTCGGTAAATGCTGTTTGCATTTCAGTAGAAGCGTATGTAGAAAACAACTTCAGTCCCCACTTGTGATGTATTCGTTTTGCCAGAACATTCTCGGTTAAGTCGGTATTTCGCACTGGTTCACCAATACAAATAGCTTTTTCTATGCTGCTAGCATTTACATCTATACCGTTTATCTCTGCATAATCAATCAATTTTAAAATAAAAGAAGGCACGGCAACAATCGAATTGGGTTTAAAACGCATAATGTTTTCCCATTGCATTTGTGGTGAAATGGGTCCAACACGCACTGCAGCTGCTCCTAGCGCTCTTATACCAAGGTAATACGCCATGCCAGCCATAAACTGCCTATCGAGCGTTAGCATGAGCTGATAAACATCTGTATTTGCTCCACCGGCACGAATAAATGACTGCTGTTCATTGTAAGCCAGACGTTGTAAATCGTTTTCTGTAAGGGCAATAGTAACGGGTGAGCCTGTAGTTCCGGATGTGGTGGTATAGTCAACAATTTTTGTTTTTGGCACACATAAAAAATCAAAATTGTGTTTACAAAATTCATCCTTTGAAGTAGTTGGCAACAATGGCAAATCTTCAACAGCAGTAACAGACAAAATATCAATCTGACATTGAACAAAAAGTTTTTTGTAGTAGGGTGAATGCTCCGACAAGTACAAAAGTGTTTCACGTAACTTCTGTCGTTGGCAGTTGTTTATTTCCTCAGTAGTATGTTTATCTAATTGTTTACTCAACAGCATGTTCTTTTTTGATTTACTTCTCTATTACTACGTAAGCAATGGCGTAATCTTTAATATGTGAAAGTGAAACGTGTATAGTCGTACCGCCTTGCTGATTAAAAATCTTGCGCGTTTCACCGCTTAGCTCAATGAATGGTTTGCCGAGTTCATCGTTCAGAATTTCAACCTCATTAATATTCATTTCTCCTCGCCATCCTGTGCCAAGCGCTTTAAAGAATGCCTCTTTAGCAGCTCCTCGTGCCGCATAACTTTGTGCAGTCTTATCTTGTTCACAATAGGCAATTTCGCGTGGTGAAAACACCTTATGTTTCAAAGCTATCTTTTCAATGGCCTGTTTAATGCGAGCCACTTCTACTATATCGGTACCTATACCAGTTATCATAATAATTTCAAAAGCAATCTAAAAATAAAACTACCCGCTGTACGAAACTTGAAAGGCAAACAAAAATATATTTACAGTAAACACAGTATGTTCCAGCGGCTGCAAAACTTTTTTTTGCCTAGTTCCTCTTACCCTTTCTACATGAAAGGGCGTACCGATGTGATATTTATTCATATAACTAAAACAGCAGGAACATCGGTTGCTCGCACACTTAACTTTAACAAACCGAAACAAAACAACATAAAAAAGCACCATACCACAAAGGAAATTGTAGCACTAGTTGGGGAAAACAATTACCATCGTGCCTATAAATTTTGTTTTGTGCGCAACCCGTGGGCCAGACTACTCTCCTACTTCTGGTTTAAAAAAAACAAAACTGAACACTTCGACAACTACCTGTATAAACCTTATACCGACTTTAATGAATGGCTCTTTAGCTATGAGTTTGAAAGAGCCCTAAATTTAGACTACCATCTTGCTAGAAATCAAGTTGATTGGATAACCAGTCCGAACGGTCAAATAGAAGTAAACTTTATTGGCAGGTTTGAAAATTTAGAAGAGGACTTTAGAAAGGTGTGCGGTAAAATTAAAGTTGGAAATTTGGAACTAAAACAACTTAACACAGCCTCAAGCGTGCTTGACTATCGCAAAACGTACTCCACAGAAGCTGTAAAAAAAGTAGAACAAATTTATAATCGAGACATTGATTACTTCGGCTACAAGTTTGGGTGTTAAAATTCTTTTAGTTTTTGACGGATTTTATCCGCTTCATGTGTATTGTTTATTTCTTTGGAAAGGGCTCTGCCAAAATTCTTTTTTGCTAAATTTTTTTCTCCAGTAGCGCAATAATACTCAGCCAGATAAAAATAAGTTTCCCAAAATTCGGGGTTATAAGAAATAAACTGTTCAACAATTTTTTCCTCTTGTTGCAATTTAATTTTGTTTTTTGTGGCTTGTTTAACTCTTTCTTTCAGTTGCTTCCACTCCAAAAAGTTTTTCCAATCGGGTGAGAACAAGAATGAGTCAGCAGGAACAGTTAGTGCTGGTTCATTCAAAACAGTTTCAGTTTGTATGGTTGGTGCTTGAGCAAAAACTTTTTTTAAATCGTAGCAAACAAATTCACCAAGTTGATATGGATTGGCCGACACCCAAAACCGTAGTTTTTCGGGTTGAAAAATAATTGCGTGGTGTGCTATAAGCTGATTGAGTGCTTTTTCGTTTCCAATGCCTATGTTCTTGTTTCCCCGCCCTTTTTGATTTCGAAGAATAGCAGCAACATTTTTATAATCAAGTTGTTCATGTTGATTCAAAAGCTCTTGAGTGCGAAGGAACCTGTACATAGACGCACTGGTGGCTATGTTCTCTATATTGTTTTTATCGGTTTTGAAGCTGTCGCTCTGGTAGTGGTTAGAACAAATAAGCAGGTTCGTGTCACTTTCAAACAAAACTGTCTTGCTTATACTTTTCTCAATCAGGGCTGTTTTGTGGTCCTTAGCAGAGCCAATCATTAGCGTTTCGCAAACAAATGTTTTTCGCTTTTTAGCAATGGCAAATGCTTCCTGAATAGTGGTGGCATATTGTAATATTTCACGGGCCAAAATAGAGATGGGCGTAGTGGCACCGGTAGGCACATCGCTCTTAGCTGCATTAATGGTTACAGTCACTCCACTTTCGTTCATACCCGATACACAACCCATAAAGCCAGCCCATGTTATAATTACAAATTTGTTTCCCTGCTTCGGATTACAGAAGTAAACAATCTTGTCTTGAGCAAACTTATCACCTAGATAAAAATCTAGATTGCGGCCAATTATCATGGATGTATCACTACTCCGACTGTCCCAGACAGCAAATGACGTACAGCCTACCAATGCTAAACTTTGCAGCGCATGGCCAATGTCATGCGCTGCGTGGTAGTTTAACATGCGGTCGTATGCGGGGTTTATAAAATTAAACTCATAAGGAGCCGAAAATGATTCACCATAAATTTCCAGTTTATTTTCTTCAGGAAAGTGTTCGTCTAAGTGGCGGTTAAACACCCGGGTAAACAACCCAAGAAAGCTGAGATAGTTATCATTAGGCACCAGCCGGTGAATCTGCTCAACAAATGCCTCTTCTTGCGTATAGAGTAACTCTTTTTCTAACTTGCCGGTAATAACGCCCCGTTCAAACGGCTCACCTTCTACGTACTCTTCCCATAAACCATTGGGCATTTTTCGTAGCCAGTTACGACCAATACGGTAAAAGTTTTCTCCGTTTTTTTCGCGGTGTAAATTCAACGCTGATTTATCTTTTACGTCCGGAATATTCGGGGCTAAACCGAACTGTACATACAGGTAACCAGCCAGCAAAAGCAGCAGCAAAAAGGCAAATGTGTACGCAGTAATTTTTAATACGATTTTCAATTTACTTCGTTGATTTTATTGAGCAGATACTCCATACCCAACACAGTAGAGCAGGTAACCAATGCGCTTTCGGTTACGCCAAGCACACCGTGCAAATTTAAATTCTGGCCTGTAAGCAATAGGTTCGGCACTTTTGTTTTGGCTGAAATCATAGTTCTCATCGGGTCGGAATAATCTTTGGCAATACCATACATGCTGCCGTCATGGGTTCCCATATAATCGCGGTACGAGAGCGGGGATGATGTGTAATACGACTGGATACAATTGCGGATGTTTGGAAATTTTATGGCCATTACGTCAATCAATTTTTCTGCTTTTTGTTTTTTGAATTGCTGATATTCCTGATTACGTTCGGTTTTATGAAGGGTGGTATTAAAGCTATCTTTCCATTTTTCTACTTCATCATAACGCATGTAAGTCATTACTGTAATAGCTTCGGCAAACTCATGTTGCGTCTCTGGTATTTCTTCAAACATGGCATACATCAGCGGCCAGTTTTCATCAGCATGGCAGGCACTTTCCCACACATTTTCCTCTTGGAAATAATAGTGATTGCGGTTGCAAAATTTAAAGGTGCCGGGCTTTAGTATGGCATACAATACAAAAGTTGAAACAGAATTTTGTAAACTATTAATACGGTGCCGGTATGCCGGGCGAATAGCATTGGTATCAATTAGCTCTAACGTTCTTGCGGGGTGAATGTTTGAAATAAACATGTTACCTGAAATTTTGTTGCCATCGCCCAACGTTACATATTGTGCAACACCGTCTTCTACATCTATGCTTTTAACTTCGTGTTTTCTATAAATTTCGCCATCGTTGTCCTTAATAACTCGCGCCATAAGTTTTATTATTTGGTCGCCCCCATTCTTAATCTTATATGCGTTTTCTAAATAACTATTTACAACCAGTGCATGAACATAGAGAGGGGTTTTGTGGGTACCTGCATACAACAAATTGGTAGCCGCCAAAACATTCTGCAGTTTTTTGTTGAGTGTAAGTTGCTCTAAGTACTGTTTTACCGAAGTAGTAAACGAAAACATATCCTGAGGTTCGCCTACCTGCAAATTGTAAAGCGGAATGCTGTCACACACACGCTTCATATCAGCGCAATATTTTTCTATAGCTGGTGCTTCATCAGGAAACTTTGAAATCAGCCCTTTCGTGAATTTTTCGAAGCCCATACCAAACCCATACTCAACTACATCATTTTTAAACAAAATAGTATCGAAATTTTCTTCGTCCATACGAACTGTTTCGAGGCGATTCATAATTCCGAGGTAATTGAAAATTTTATAAAGGTTGCTGCCTGGCGCCAGACCGCCTATGTAGTGTACTCCGGTGTCAAAGGTTATACCTTCGCGTTTGAAAGTTTGTAAGCTGCCGCCTATTTGTTCATTTTTTTCGAGCACACAAACGCGCCTACCTTCTTTGGCAAGTATAGTAGCGCAGACCATGCCCCCCAGTCCACTGCCTATAACCACTACATCAAATTTTTTTGCTACATGCTGCATTGAAGGTTGAAAATAAAAACAGAGGTGGATTTTAAATTTATGAAGAAGAATATGTGCCTTTTTCCAAAACCACAAGTAGCCGTTTTTTTCTTAGAAACAGTTTTTATCCATAAATTATGCAATAGTACAACAGAGTTACCCAATATGCTTAACTTCTTACCACCAGCATTTTATTGGTTGTGCGCATAGGGTCAAAATTTTATCATTGCGGCAATGAACAGAGTGGTAATTACAGGTTTGGGGATTTGGTCATGCATAGGCAAAAATAAAGATGAAGTACGTGACTCTTTGTACGCGGGCAAATCGGGGATAATTCTGGATGCAGCACGTAAAGAGTTCGGCTACCGGTCGGGACTTACCGGAAAGTGCGAAGCACCTCAGCTAAAAGGCTTGTTGGACAGACGCTCACGGGTTATGCTTTCTGAGCCGGGTGAGTATGCTTACATGGCTACGTTGCAGGCTTTGGAACAGGCAAAAATTGATCAAGATTTTTTAGACCATCACGAAACCGGCATTATATATGGTAACGATTCTACTGCTCAGGCAGTAGTGGAAAGCACCGATGTAATGCGTGAAAAGAAGAACACTCAATTTGCGGGGAGCGGTGCAGTGTTTCAGACAATGAACAGCACTGTAAACATGAACCTGGCTACCATCTTTAAACTAAAGGGAATTAACTTTACGGTCAGCGCTGCCTGTGCCAGTGGATCGCACTCTATTGGTTTGGGGTTGTTTTTAATACGTCACGGCTATCAGGACAGAGTGATTTGCGGAGGTGCACAAGAGTTGAATATTTTTTCGATGGGCACGTTTGATGCCTTGGCCGCTTTTAGCATACGCGAAAGCGAACCGCAGAAAGCATCCAGACCGTTTGACCGCGACCGTGACGGGCTTATACCTAGTGGAGGTGCGGCTACAGTAATCATAGAGTCACTGGAGAGTGCCAAAAAACGTGGCGCTGAAATTTTAGGCGAAGTGCTGGGTTATGGCTTTTCGAGCAATGGCGGTCATATTTCAAACCCTACAGTAGATGGGCCGGTACGATCGCTGATGATGTGCTTGAAAGATGCCAATGTAAAACCTGATGATATTGATTACATTAATGCGCATGCTACCTCTACACCGCAAGGCGATGCCAGCGAAGCCCAAGCAATAAATGCCGTTTTTGGTGCATATAAGCCACTTGTAAGCTCAACTAAAGCAATGACCGGCCACGAATGCTGGATGGCTGGTGCCAGCGAAATAGTTTATAGTACATTAATGATGCAAAACAGTTTTGTAGCACCGAACATTAACTTCGAAAACCCTGATGAGTATTCGGCCAAACTGAATATTGCTTCAACCACCAAACAGAAAAATATTGACTTATTTTTGAGCAATTCTTTTGGTTTTGGCGGCACTAACTCATCGCTGGTGGTAAAAAAGTGGAAAGAATAAACCGGCATACAATTAAGCACAGAATGAACTAAACCCACACTAAGAAAATGAGTAACCAAGAAATAATAAACAATATAAACGGGTTTTTAGCCGATGAATTTGAAGTGGATATTTCGACTATTACACCCGATGCTACACTGAAAGAAATACTGGAACTTGATTCACTTGACTATGTTGACTTGGTAGTGATTATTGAAGGCCACTTTGGAATAAAAGTTAAACAGGAAGATTTTACAGGCATCCGCACTTTCCAAAACCTTTACGATTACGTAATAAACAAAAGAGCCGGAGCATAAATGGCTGAATGGAAGGGAAAATCGCGCGGCAATAAATTAGGCTACTCTATCTTTATTTTCATCTTCAAAAATTTCGGAGTTCGGCCAGCATACTTTATTCTGTATTTTGTTGTACTCTACTACTTCTTCTTTTCCCCCGAAACATCTAAGCATATCTACAACTATTTTCACCACCACATTGGTTATAGTAAGGTAAAATCGTTCTTCAGAATTTACATCAGCTATTATCGGTTGGGGCAAATGCTAATAGATAAGATGATGATTATGTCGGGGCTTGAAAGCGAGTTTACCTCTGATAGTTTTGGGGTAGAAAACATGCAAGCCATTGTTGCCGGAAACAAAGGTGGAATATTGTTAGGAGCACATTTAGGCAACTGGGAAATAGCCGGGCACTACTTAATGGGGTACGGCAATACCATAAATATATTGGTGTATGATCGAGAACACGAACAGTTGAAAAACTACCTGGAAGGTGTAACTGGTGGAAGAAAGTTTAAGTTGATACCCATTAAAGATGACCTTAGCCATATTTACGAAATTGGCGAAGCACTTCAACGAAACGAAGTGATAGCTACAACTGCCGACCGTTTTTTGGGTGAAGGTAAAACTCGCAGTTTTAAATTTTTGGGAGAAGAAGCGCGTTTTCCATTGGGTATTTTTCAGATAATAAAAACCTTTAGGGCAAACTACTCGTTTGTTTATGGCGTAAAAAAAGGACCTACCCATTACCATTTCTTCTGCCGCCCTCACCGAACGGTTACAAAAGAAACTACTTTAGACCAAATTATGCAAGACTACGTAACAGATCTGGAGGGCATGGTAAAGCAAAACCCGGAACAGTGGTTTAACTATTACGATTTTTGGAAAAAATAACTTAGCCGTTTTAGAAGAGAAAAAAACAAATGATTCTACCCATTACCGGACAAACCTTAATTGATCTGATTCCACAAAAGCCCCCTTTTGTATTAGTTAGTTCGCTTTTGAGTGTTGACGAAAAACACTCTGCCACTACATTTGTTTTTGATGCAAATCATGTGCTTTGTTATAATAATAAACTAACCACAGCCGGTTTATTGGAAAATATGGCGCAAACAGCCGCAGCTAAAATGGGTTACGAATGTAAATTGCAGGGCAAAAAAATACCTATAGGTTTTATTGGCGATGTACGCGACTTCAGCTTCAGCCGCTTGCCTGATGTGGGCGAAGAACTGATGACGGAGATCGTAATTGTGCATCAGATATTTGAGGTAAGTATGATTACGGGTTCGGTGAAAGTAAATGGTGAAGAAATAGCTAATGGTAAAATGAAAATTTTTGTAGAGCCCGAATCGAAAAAAGCTGAACAAAAAGCATGAACCCTATACAGTCATCCATACTAACAGCCACTGCACGCATAGAAATTCGCTTTAACGAATGCGACCCATTGGGCATTGTATGGCATGGCAACTACGTAAACTATTTTCAGGAAGGGCGCGAAGCATTTGGGAAAAAATACAACCTTAGTTATCTGGACATGTTTCAGAAGGGTTTTGCTACACCTATTATTCACTTGCAAACCGACTTTAAAAAAACATTGCAGTACAAAGATGTTGCTTTGGTTGAAACCACACTTAGATCAACGCCTGCGGCTAAAATCATTTTCGACTATATTATAAAAAATGAAAAAACCGGTGACTTAGTGTGCCGTGGAACCACTACACAAGTTTTTGTAACGGGTACTAAAATGGAACTATCGTTAACAGTGCCTGAAGTTTTTGCTCAATGGAAAAAACAATATAATTTAGAATGAATCCCGTGTACGTAGCAGCAGATAACATTTTCTCACCTATGGGGAAATCTACTCAGCAAAATTTTGAGTGTGTAAAACGTGGCGAGTCAGCTATTACTAAAGTAAGTAACACACTACTATCATCTGCACCCTTTTTTGCTGCTATGTTTAGTGAAACCAACACCCAAGAAAAATTGTCCGGCTTCACCAGGTTTGAAAGAATCTGCATAAACTCGATACAAAATGCACTGGAACAAACCAACATACAGCTTTCATCATCAGATACTCTTTTTATTCTATCAACTACAAAGGGCAATATTGAATTGATTGAGAAAGGCGAAACAACAAGTGAAACAGCGGCTCGTGTATCATTGTTTAATACAGCAAAAATTATTGCCAACCATTTTAAGGCATCCGCTACTCCCTTGGTAGTTTCTAATGCATGTATATCCGGTGTGCTCTCAGTGATAATTGCTAAACGATTGTTGCAAGCCGGCAAATACAAACATGCTGTAATTTGTGGGGCTGATGTACTTTCTAAATTTATTATCAGTGGATTTCAGTCATTAAATGCCATGAGCAAAAGTGTATGCCGGCCATTTGATGCTAACCGCGATGGAATAAACCTAGGTGAATGTGCGGCTACCATTGTGCTAAGCACCGAGAAATCGATATCGAAAAATATTTTGGTGAACGGTGGTGCAAGTTCTAACGATGCCAACCACATATCGGGTCCATCGCGCACAGGGCATGAACTTTCGTATGCGGTAAACACAGCCATGTATGATAGCCGGGTTAATGCTGCTGACCTATCGTTTATTTCCGCTCACGGTACAGCCACCTTGTTTAATGATGAAATGGAGGCAAAAGCATTTACAAACTCTATGCTTTCTGAAACACCACTGCATAGTTTGAAAGCAAATTTTGGACACACACTCGGTGCTGCAGGAGTGGTAGAGTCAATACTAAGCTACCATTCTTTGTTGAGTAACATTGTACTACCGAGTAAAAATTATGAAACCAGCGGAGTATCACAAACAGTAAATGTTAATGTTTCTGTTATGTCAACTAACAAAAATCATGCGTTAAAAACAGCATCTGGTTTTGGAGGATGCAATGCTGCTATCATATATTCGAACGCTTAAAAAAATTAACCCACATGAATACTGAAAAAGTTGACGTACTTGTTATTGGCGCAGGCCCCTCGGGCACTGTAGCCGCTTCTATAATTAACAAAGCAGGATTTAAAGTAAAAATTGTAGAAAAAGAAAAATTTCCACGTTTTGTAATTGGCGAAAGTCTGTTACCGCGCTGCATGGAAGCGCTCGATGAGGCCGGTTTTCTCCCAGCCTTAAAAGAGCAGGGCTTTCAGCAAAAGTATGGCGCTAAGTTTACCAACCGCGAATCGAAAATTATGGATTTTAACTTTAGCGATCAGTTTACCAAAGGATGGACATGGACCTGGCAGGTGCCCCGCATGCATTTTGATAACGTATTGGCTACTGAGGTACAACGTATGGGCGTAGAGTTGGAATTTGAAACTGCAGTAACAGCAATAAAATTTGAAGGAACAAACTCGACCACCACAGTAGTTGATAAGAACGGAGTTGAAAAGCAAATTGAAGCACGCTTTCTTGTTGATGGATCAGGATATGGAAGGGTAATTCCGCGGTTGTTTAATTTAGATAAACTATCCGACCTGCCTCCACGTAAAACTTTGTTTACACACATCCGAGATATTCGGAGAAACGACTATGTTGAACCAAATAGAATTTTGATTGTTGACCACAAACCGGGTGTTTGGGCATGGTGTATTCCTTTTTCAACTGGTATTACTTCATGCGGTTTTGTTAGCGAGCCGTCATTTTTTGAACCGTTTACCGGAAGTCCTGAAAAGCAACTACGCGATATTATAGAGTCAGACAAAAACATATCACACAGATTCAGAGATGCCGAGTTTATGTTTGAACCACGAACACTTAACTCGTGGTCTGTGTCAACCAGTCGGTTCTGGGGCGAAGGCTATGTGCTTACCGGCAATGTTACAGAGTTTTTAGATCCGGTATTTTCATCGGGTGTTACACTGGCAACTGTATCGTCACAAATTGCCAGCAGTTTGGTGGTGCGTCAATTGAAAGGCGAAAACATTGATTGGCAAAAAGAATATGCTGATGTTATGATGCAGGGCGTAAACACATTCCGCACCTATGTAATGGCTTGGTACGATGGCACTTTGCAAAAAATATTTTTTGCTGAAGAACGTAATATGGAAGTAATACGACAGATTTGTTCGGTGCTTGCCGGCTATGTTTGGGACACCGAAAATCCTTACGTAAAAAATCACGACACGTATTTAGCTCGAATGGTACGCTTAATTACTGTTGGCAAAAAGCTGAAGGACTTAGAGGAAGCCGAGTTGCGCGAAAATCAAAAATAATACGGTTTAACGGTGTTGTGACCGGGCTATTTTGTACTTAAGATAAGTGTAGCGCATAGCGAAAATGCTCAGAGTTACACCAGTGGTGCCGTCTTGATAGCCGCCTTTTGTCACATACCATTTTACAAAAGCTGCCAAAGGGCTAAACAGCAGTTTGGCAATACTTGTGCTTCGCTTTTGTTCTAATATATCCTGTGCTCCTATAGCCGCATAGAACTGTAGCTTCTTTTCGAGTACTTCTTTGGTTTCAAAAGTATAGTGATACATGGGAGCATCTATTTTCCCTAATGTTTTATACCCAAAAGCTGTTTCGTGTAGTTGTGTGCTTTGTTCGCTAAACCCACACACTTCTTTATTAAAAAGACGTATCGGATAGTCAGGACTAATAACAGGAAACATTACGCGCACCGGCTTACCGAGCACATTCCAGTAGCGGCAAATAGAGTAAGCATCATGTTCAAATCCTTTGTTTTTCATTGCTAAAATTTCAACAACCAATTCATGGCTCGGTATCTCATCACTATCAAAACTCAACACCCAACTATGAGCACACACGCTTAATGCAAATGCCCGCTGATCTCTGAAATTTTTAAAAGCGTGATGAACAATTTTGCACGAAAAATTACTTGCAATTTGAAGCGTGTTATCGGTACTGCCGCTGTCAACTATTACCACTTCATCGGCAATCTTTGTTACCTGCATTAAAATTTGTGAAAGGTATTTGGGACTATTACATGTAAGTATATAGACAGAAAGAGGCGTGCTCATAAACTTTATTTCTGCCGGCACACTTTCAAAAGCCGGTTAGGGTAATCCGTAATAATGCCATCAACTCCCATTGCTTTTAACTTCATCATTTTAGTTTCATCATTAACTGTCCATGGTATTACTTGCATCCTTCTCTTATGGCAATCGGCAATCAACTTTTTACCAACAAGCATAAAATTAGGGCTGTAGATATTGGGAGTAAAGCCAAGCCGGCTAATATTTTTCTTTAAACCATCAGCATTAAAAACCAGGAGAGCTAATCGAACATTCGGGTCAATTTTCCGCACTTCCTGCAGAGTTCGTGGATCAAAAGACTGAATGATACTGCGGGAGAGAATTTCTTTTTGTTTTAAAAGACTATAAAGCAATCCGGCAAACACATTTGGTTTAGGATGAAAAACGTCATCACCGTCAGGCGTGCTCTTAGTTTCAATATTGTACTGCACAGCCGGCAAATGATTGTCAGCAATGTACTTTTCTACAGCGTCTATTACATCTCTCAATTTCGGTTTGGTAGCAAACAAACTTTTCTTTTCCGGGAACTTAGTGTTGTTTAATGTACCACAATCGTATTGAGTAATTTCACTCGAAGTCATTTTATAGATATATGCAAGCGACTTTGCTTCGTCTGTTCCAGCCTTACTTTCAGGGTAAATGCAAATGTCAGGGTTCATCCATGGGTCGTGACTAACTATCAGCTCGTTGTCTTTAGACACCACTACATCCATCTCTAAAGTAGTAACTCCAAGCTTAACTGCTTCTATAAATGCAACAACCGTGTTTTCGGGATACAATCCTCTGCATCCACGGTGACCTTGTATATCAAAACTATTTTGCGCTGAAAGCATTGTATTTAAAATTACAAACAGCAATAACAATAAGATGGTTCGTAAATACATAAGTGCTATCTATGGTTGAGCGCATCTAACTTTTCTTTATACTCTCTTGCTTTTTCAGTATTTCCAATATGCCCATAAATAATTGAAAGGTTGCTAATAGCATCGCGACTATTGGGGTTTAACTGTAATGACTTATGCAGCACTTCAATACACTTTTCGTAGTTTTTGGTCATTCCTAAGCACACCGACATATTAGTGTACGCTTCTTCAGAATTTGGATTTAACTCAATGGCCTTTTCAAAATACTTTATAGCGTTTACAAAATCACCCTGTTGACCTAGTTCTTTCCCCTTTGTATTGTAGTATGTGAAATCTGCTCTTTCTTCACTTGCATTTACAATTTTATTTACAGGAAACTCTTTCACATCTAACCCGGTTTTGTTTTTGTGTACATCGCGTAAGCGAGTTGCCTCAGACAAGTACGGATTCATTTCTACGGCTTTGTTGTAGTAAAACGAAGCGAGTTCATGTTTGTCTTGCTGTTCATATAAAGTGGCTAATCCAAAGTAGGCATCTGGAAATCGGGGGTTTTGCAACAAGGCTTTGTTGTAATAGAAAACTGCCGAGTCAGTTTCATTAAAAAATGCACGCTTTGCCTGAGCAATTTGAAAATTTGCTTCAGTTAAAAGAGGGTTTACTCTCAACGCCTCATGGAGGTAATAAAAGCCCTGGTGCACCAGTTTGCTGCGAGTTTCTGCATCCCTGGTTTTTTGTGCTTGTTGCAAAAGCTTTGTGCCGTAGTGGTAACTTAGCTGACAGTTGTTTGAGGCGTGTCTTATGTCAGTGCTCATCAATGTATCTTCATCTTTCCAATTTGTATTGCGTGAAATTGTTTTAAACGAATACAGAGCAAACACCACAGCCAGCATAGCTGTAAGTTTTGAATTTTTAGTCACATAGTTAAGTTCAGTATCGTTCTGCTTAAAGTTGAATCCTGAAATTTTCTCTAACACAAACAAAAGCAACACGGTAAAGCCAAGTACGGGTGCGTATAGAAACCGTTCTGCAAAAATTCCACCGCGTAGAAAAACAAAACCCATAGCGGGTGCTATGGTAATGCCTAAAAAAAGCAGTCCAAACAACAATACATTTTTCTGAAACAGGTTTTTGTAAACTAAAAATACCAAAGCCGCAGCCAACGTTAGCCCCACTAAAAACCCCGGTGATGTGTAGCCGGCTGCCGGTATCTGGTTGTATGCGTAACTATAAAGTAACGGGTGAGGAAACAATAACAACTTTGCACACCAAGCAAATATCAAAAACATAGAAGGCAATTGTGTACCGGGCTCAGTATATGGGTAGTTGCCCAATTCGGTGCCTAGCATTGTAACAGCTCCATTAAGGGCTACATATTTTTGAATTTGAAATACCATAACCAGTAGTGCAAATATTGATGTAATAACCAAGTTCTTTCGCCAAGAAAAATCATTGGTGTAGTACAACAGAAGCGGAAACAACAGCACCCCCACCAATGCTGATTCCTTACCTAGTAGTGCGAGGTAAAAAAACGCAAAAGAGGCTATCATCCATTTCCGGTTTATTTTTCCTCCAGCTACAGCTTTAAGTAAAGTATAACCGGCTAACACCAGATTAAAAAATGAGAGAATTTCATCACGGCTTTTAATATTGGCAACCACTTCGGTGTGAACCGGGTGGGCTACGAACAACAAGACAGCAATTGCGCCAAACCAAGGGCTATTCTCTTTAAAAACTTTGGCAAGCAGCTTGTAAAGAAAAAAAGCAGTAAATGCAAATAGTATTACATTTATCAGATGACTTGCCTGAGGCACATTACCCCACAATTGATGTTCAACAGCAAATGTCGAAATTGACAGTGGACGATAATAGCCCAACTGCATGTTTTGAAAATGCCAAATATCAGTTGTAAATATTTTGCCGATTCCACGTATGCCTTGCTGTACAAATTCGTTCTGTAAAATCACTGCGGTGTCATCGAGCACATAGCCGTTAAAAATTGTGTTAGCGTAAATAATAAATGCAGCTATTGCACAACTGTATGCCAACCGATTGTGGAAATTTGAACTATAAAAAACGTTAGGGCCTTTAGCTTGTTTTTGTGCGTTTGTCACGGATTGTTTTCAGCTTCGGGTTTATAATCCTTTTTGGGCTGCTTCGTAAATTAATCTAATAGCCCTTACCATAGTACTTGCCAGCAAGTAAAAAATAGAAATAGAAATCAACATCATTCTATACTCATACTGAGTCCAAATACTGATGCCTGAAAGAAACTTGGCAGAAAGCAACAGAATTGCAACTAACAGTACATACAGGTAATAAGATGGCACCGTGTAACGCAAAAAACTTTCATAAGCCAGAGAAACTACTACATTGATGAGTGTGAAGAAAATGACAGCAACAAACGCGGCAAAGTACTCAGAACCCACAGGTAGCGCGGCCACCCTGCAAACACCCATACCAACCCAGCCAATAAAAAGTGCAACTGCAACTTGTACAAATGGCGAAGCTCGTTTTCGTACTATGGTGAAATTTATATCCACAGCACGAAAGTAGAAAAGAGTTCTTTATTGAAAATCGGAATTCGACTTCAGTTTTTGCTCCCACATCCATGCAGTAAGCATCATTTTATCTAAGTCTCTTGCTACCTGCCAGCCTAATACTTCTCTTGCTTTGGTATTATTGGCATAAATGGAAACAACGTCACCCGCTCTGCGCTCAGCCAAAACGTAGTTGAGTTTTTGTCCGCTTACTTTTTCGAATGACTGTATTGCTTCTAAAACTGTAACTCCGTTGCCCGTTCCCAAGTTAAAAACCTCGGGTGCGCGGCAAATACATTCATCTGCAGGGTTGGCTTCTAAATATTGCAATGCTTTAGTGTGCGCGTTGGCAATATCCATCACATGTATGTAATCGCGAATACACGATCCATCTCGTGTTGGGTAATCATTTCCAAACACTTTAAACTGAGGATACTTACCAATAGCAGTTCCGGTAATACGAGGCACCATGGCAGTTATGGCATCAGTTGTATCTTCACCTAACAAACCTGTTTCGTGTGCGCCAACGGGGTTAAAATACCTAAGCAGAATAAACCGAGTATCGGTTGTTTTCGAAAAATCAGTAATAATCTGCTCACACATTTGCTTACTTCGCGCATAAGGCGACTCTGCATCGCCAAAGGGGGTTTCTTCAGTAACCGGTAATTGTGTAGTGTTGCCATATACAGAGCAGGATGAAGAAAACACAAAGTTTTTAACGCTGAATTCACAAGTTAGCTCTAAGAGATTGAGTAATGAGTTAATGTTATTGCGGTAATACTGAATCGGTTGGCTTACCGACTCAGGCACCGATTTAAGAGCGGCAAAGTGAATAATACCGGATACTGTTTTAACCTGGCGAAGCACTTTTCGTACTTCTTCCTTATTGCACAAGTCAACAGCATAGTTAACTATCTGCTGGCCGGTTATGCTTTCTATGCGCTGTATTGTTTCAGGGCGTGAGCGTATGTGGTTGTCTATACTTACCACTCGGAAACCACTGTTTATTAAATCAACAATAGTATGCGAACCAATGTAGCCTGTACCCCCTGTTACAAGAATTGCCGGTTGATGAATCATTTAGAAATTGTATAAACCGCTGGCAATAGTTTTCTGAATTCCTTCCTCTAGAGTTGTCATTGGTCTATTAAGCAGGGTTTTCATTTTCGTAATATCGGGTTTGCGCCTTGTCATATCTCCTTCTGCTAATGCAGGCAAATGAATAAGTTCAGATTTTGAATTGGTGATTTTCAGTATCAATTTTGCCAAATCAATGACCGATATTTCAAAATCACTACCAATGTTTACCGTATCGTTCAAATGCAAGTTCTGATAAAGTGTATGGGCACAAGCGTCAACGTTATCGTCACGATAGCAGAATGTGCGGGTTTGTAAGCCATCGCCATAAATCGTAACTGGCGAGTTGGCTAATGCCGCCTTAATAAAGCGTGTCATTACAAAGTCGCTGCTCTGTTTTGGACCATAAGTATTAAAAAAACGGAAGATGGTGTAGTCTAAATCAAACTCCTGCTTATATGATTTTAAAAAAGCTTCGCCTACGTTTTTTACAACCGCATATGGTAAACGCGAATTTAGCGGTGTGGTCATTTCGTTTTGCGGGTGTTCAAACGGCTCACCGTAAACTTCTGAGGAAGACGAAAAGAATATTCTTTTAACTCCGGTATTTTTACTGAGATCTAAAAGATACTTGAATCCATTAATATCATTCAATACCGCCACCGGATTATCTAACGTTCGCTTAACTCCTACTACTGCTGCGTAATGAAAAACATAATCGAAATTATACGAAGTAAGTATGGCGGCTATATCTCGATAAGAGTTTACATCGCACTTAATAAACTTCCAGTTATCGTTCTTTTCCTCCGGCAACCGCTTTACATTACCAGTTGACAGGTTATCTACTATCACTACAAAGTTATCGGGGTTATCAATCAATTTATCGGCCATGGTGCTGCCTACAAATCCGGCTCCACCGGTAACCAATATTTTGTTTTTAAAAGGGGCTGCCATAATTGTTGTTTCTACGAAATTAATTCCATTAAATACTTTCCATATCCGCTTTTCATGAGTGGCTCAGCCAATGATCGTAACTGTACTGATGAAATGAAACCCTGACGCCATGCTTCTTCTTCAATACACCCCACCTTTAACCCCTGGCGCTGTTCAATTACCTGTACAAACTGCGATGCTTGCATTAATGAATCAAAAGTCCCAGTGTCGAGCCAGGCAGTTCCTCTATCGAGAATACCTACTTGTAGATTTCCTTGTTTCAAGTACTCTTTATTTACATCCGTTATCTCGTACTCACCACGCACACTTGGTTTTAACTGCTTTGCAATTTCTACAACGGTATTATCATAAAAGTATAAGCCCGGCACGGCATAATTGCTTTTGGGTTCTATAGGTTTCTCTTCTATAGAAATCGCCTTACCAGTTTTATCAAACTCAACAACACCATAGCGTTCGGGGTCGCTTACGTGGTACGCATACACCACACCACCAGTTGGATTAGCATTTGCTTTTAACAACTGATCTAACCCGCTTCCATAAAAAATATTATCGCCTAAAATTAATGCCGCTTTGTCATTACCAATAAATTCTTCTCCTAACACAAATGCCTGTGCAAGTCCATTTGGCACTTCTTGAATTTTATATGAAAACGAACAACCGTACTTTTTACCATCGCCTAACAAGCGCTCAAAATTCGGCAAATCTGTAGGAGTAGATATAATGAGAATTTCATTGATGCCTGCTTTCATTAAAACCGATAGCGGGTAATAAATCATTGGCTTATCGTAAATAGGCATTATCTGTTTACTGATAGCATAAGTAATTGGATAAAGCCTGGTGCCTGACCCTCCTGCCAATATAATTCCCTTCATAGTAGTTGCTTAAAAATTAAGAAAGAATTTTCGCTCCAAATCACGTCTTTGTGAAAAAATGAACTTCTATTGAATTGCATCTAGTTTAGTCTGCACTTCTTTCACTTTACTTTTTTGTGCTTCAATTTGCGATGCCGCTTCTTTCTGTTTTTCCTTTAATGCTGTAATGGCTCGTTCTTGTTCACGAATTTGTTTGTTCATGTTATCAATGTTTTTCGCCTCAGTTTCGTTGTTCTTCTGAAGGGTTTTTCGTTGATTCTCTAAATCTTTTAAAGTTTGTTTAGCGCCTTTATTTGCATTAGCATCCGATGCTGTGCGCTCTACCATGCCTTGCTGATCGCTAATTTTATAACTCATGTTTTGTATATCGGCATTATTCTTGGCTGTATTGTCTGTACTCTTTTGTATAGATCTTTTGCTTTCACTTATTTTCTTGGCGGCCTTTTCCTCTTCTTTATACAAGCCATCTAAAGTTTTTTCCTGTGCATTAAGCTTATCTTGTTCCGCTTTCAACTCTACGCTAACTGCTCCCTTGTACTCGGCTGTGGCAAAATCTCGTAGATATTTTTGTATAGCCAAATCTTGTGATTCGCTTGTTGCCTTTGACAGAAACATGGTATCATTTTCAGTGAACCAAGCGGTTATTCGCACCCCTTCTGATGTTTCTAGTAGTTTGCTGTAAACACTCAGCGGTTTTGGCGAAATATTGGTGTTAACCATACCCGCCTGCAAGTTTTCACCACTTGCAGAAGTGGCTTTTCCCTTACTTCCTGAACTTAAATACTTCAACCAGCTTTTTTCTACACTTTTCAAAGTAGTTTGAGGAATTTGAAACTGATATGACGGCTGCGTATCTTTACTCATTAACCTCACAGCCGGTTCAATTACAATTGGCTTTTGTGCAAAGCCAGTAATAGAAATACAAATTAAAACAAGCACTACAATTTTATTCATGATTAAAATTTTTTGCCGAAGAAAATAATTCTATGCTACTTGTAAGTTGAAATATCATTCAGGTAAACTTTACCGTTCAATTTTTAGAAAAAATCCAGTTTCCCATTTCTCTGATGGTTACTTTTTTGCCATACATTAAGATGGCAGTGCGGTATATTTTTGCAGCTATATAAGTAGTGGCCACAAAACCACCAATGAGAAATAACACAGAGAGTAAAATTTGCCACCAAACCGGATTAAAAGGTAACAAGGCGCTCATAACTACCGGTGATGTAAACGGTATTACTGACCCCCAAAACCCAAGTGAACTATCGGGGTTATTGACAATGTTAATAGCAATAAAAACAGAAAGCACTATGGGTATTGTAATGGGCACCATCAGTGATTGTTGGTCGCCATCATCGCCCATAGCAGCTCCTACTGCGGCAAATAGCGAACCGTAGAGTAAGAAACCTCCCAAGAAATAAACAGGAAAAAAAATAATGATTTGCCTAAAGGGCAATGTTGAAATATTGGAGATGATAGTTTGCATTTCATCCATGTCAATATCTGCATGGCTGCTGTTTAAGGCTCCGGCAGAGGCCGATGAAGAAGAAAGTGCCACTCCAAAAATAGCCCCTGCAATAAGGTTAACTAGAAACATCAGCGCAATCCATAACACAAACTGAGTAAGCCCCACCGCACCAACACCAATTATTTTACCCATCAACAACTGAAATGGTTTTACTGATGATGTAAGAACCTCAACTATACGGCTGGTTTTTTCTTCCATTACTCCTTTCATAATCATAGTGCCATAAAAGAAAAGGGAAATGTAAATAGCAAAACCCATAATCATGCCTACAATACCTGCTGCTTCGGTATATCCTCTCTTTTCTGCTTCATTATCCAGCGAAGAAAAATCTAATTGTACCTTTGTTTGCATTTGTTCTTGCACTTCAGGGGTTATCTGCAGCATCCGCATTCGCAGTTTGTCCACCGCCTGGTTTATACTTTGGTTGATAAACTGCTTTTTCATTAAACCGGGTCTTTCGGTGTACTGACACGAAATAACGGGGTTGTTCGGAGTAGTAATGTTGAAATTAGCAGGTATATGAATAACAGTTGAGTATTTGTGTGGTCTAATATCTTTCTTATCTGAAAGCTCTTCCGATATCATCTTGTAGTTTTGATCGGCCCGGTGAAAATATACACTTTGATCGCTGGCATCCGCAATTGCTATGTCTTTAAACAAACCACTATCGTCAACAATTACCACGTCTGTTCGGCCACTTGAAAATGTGCTGATAAGTGCAGAGCCCGCTATCAGCGCAAAGAACCCGAGCGGGGCTAGTAAAGTAGTGATGATAAAACTCTTGCGCTTAACACGGGTAATGTACTCGCGCTGTATAATGATGAATATCTTTTTCATGAACACAGGATAAGAAACGCCAAATTTAAACGGCTAGTTTAAAAACAGGTACTTAAACCTATTGTTCTTTAAAGTCAAGGGAAACTGAGTTGACACAATATCGCATACCGGTTTCCGTGGGGCCATCGTCAAACAGGTGCCCTAGGTGTCCTCCGCACTTTGCACACATTATCTCAGTGCGAATCATACCATGGGTAGAATCTATTTGTGTTGTTACTTTTCCGCCTGCTATTTCTTTGTCAAAACTTGGCCAACCACAATGCGAGTCAAACTTCATGTCGCTTGTAAAAAGCTCGTTGCCACAGGCCGCACAGGAATAAATACCCTTGTCTTTATTGTGCAATAGTTTGCCGGTAAACGGACGTTCAGTGCCTTTTTTACGAATAATGTAATACTGCTCATCTGTTAAAAATGACTTCCATTCTGCATCTGTTTTTTGTACCTTGTTGGTATCTGTAATTTCAATTTTCATGTTGATGTTATTTATATGATCAAATCTGTTTTGCGAACAACTGCTTTGTGATAGCGCACATAAGAATGTAATGAATAATGCAGACCTCATACTTTGCATTTTAATGGCTGTAAGTTTAGCACAGGTTTTATCTACGAAGTTAAATGCTTAACAGATTTTTTAACTAACTTGCCGGAAACCCTGAACCATGTTACACAAACTATCAACTTTTTTTTGGCGCATAGCAGGTTGGAAAGCTTTTCTGCTTGGTTTTTTTCTTTACATGTTTTTTGGCGGATACATTATGCCGGAGGGTGTAAAAATGTTTCAGGAAATTTCCGGCAAGACCGATATACAGGTGCTTGACTTGCAGTTTTGCTACAGCCCAGAAAAAGCACGAAGTATTATCAGCAACTATGGTGACGAAGGCAGGGGGCTAGCTATTAAGTTCGGGTTAATAGCTGATACGTTTTACCCTATGGCATATACTTTCTTGTTTACCATTATTCTGACTTTGATTTTAAAATCACTTTCAGGTTATGGCATTATCTACAAATATCTTCATCTTTCACCATTTCTGATTCTGATTACTGACTATTGTGAAAACATTAGCGTAGCAAATTTGTTTCGCACTTATCCTAATTTTAGCGACACACAAGTACGCATAGCCTCTTTTCTCACTTCCCTTAAATGGAGTTTATTAGGGGTGCTTTGCGTGTTAATACTGTGTTCGCTTATTTGGTTATTACAAAAGAAACTGTGCAAAGCAGATGCGTCATAGTATTGGGTTGTATATGACCGCACTATGGGTTTTCATCTTAAATTATTCTTGGTTAGCAATTAAAATATATTTACCCGTAAGCTAAACAATCGTTGATATGTAACATTTTATTCTACTTAATGTTAGCGTTGATTAATTTTTAGTTGTTGCAAGAACACTTATAAAATAATGGGATATATAAAGCAACTCGACAGTCTAAGAGCTATTGCTGTAATTCTTGTGATTATCAGCCATTGGATAAATTCTCAATGGCTGATAAATATTATTCCAAATGGCCCTATTGGTGTAAATATATTTTTTGTACTAAGCGGTTTTCTAATTACATCAATTCTTTTTGAGAATAAACACAAATTAGAGTTGGAAGAGACAACAGTCTTTCGCACACTAAAAAACTTTTACATCCGAAGGTCTTTACGCATATTTCCAATTTACTATTTAACAATTCTCGTATTACTTCTGTTTTCAGATGGCACTGAAACAAACATTAAAACTGACATTATTTACTATGCTACCTATACGTCAAATTTTAACTTTTTCAGTATACAAAAATGGGATGGTATCCTTTCGCATCTATGGTCATTAGCTGTTGAAGAACAGTTTTATCTCATTTGGCCATGTGTAATTCTTCTATCAAACAAGAAATACTTGTTACACATCATATCTGCTTTTATACTTATTGGGCTTGTTTGCCAATTGATAACCTCTAATTATTACATGAGTTCTATCTTAACTTTTAACTGTTTTGACGCATTTGGTTTAGGCGCTCTGTTATCGTGGATAGTAACTTATCATAAAAGCAAATTAAAGAGTGTATACCACTCATTAACAGTTCTATCAATACCGTTGTTTTTGTTGTTTATTATTGGTGCCATACAACATAAGTGGACTATCTTACCACTACGCACTATTACATCGTTATTCACAGTATGGGTGGTTAGCCACGTTTTACTGAACCGTGAGTCGGAGTCTCCCAAGTTTAGGTGGGTTTTAAATAACAGAGTATTAATCTTCTTAGGTAAGATAAGTTATGGGCTGTACTTATATCACAACCTAATTCCAACAATGTTAAACAAGCAGCTGATTAACATCTACCTTAATCCAATGCTGCCAGATATATTGTTTAAAAAATATTGGACATATTTATTTTTGTTAGAAAACACATTATTACTGGTGTGTATTGCTTGGGTTTCGTATGTTTTTATCGAAAAGCCTTTTCTCCGTTTAAAAAACAAGTTTGATTACTGATTACAAAACTTGATTGAAGTTGTATCATTTACCTAAGTGACCTAAAGTTTGAAAAGTGATTTTACCTGTAAATGGTAGATTATGAAACACTTTTATGCCCCGCGCTTCGTAGGGTCATGAATCTGCCAAGTGTATTTGTTTGCAGACTACCTGAAAAGAATCTTTTTAAAAAGTGATGGCTTTTTTGCTTGCATAAAAATCAACGGCTTTTCTCTAAAATTCCTTTACGTTTGGGCGCAACGAAAATTTACGCGGGTCAATATCCCTTATGCAGAAACTTATACTCATTTTTTGTTTTCTATTTGTTTCATTCTGTTCCTTTTCTCAGGGCACTATCATTAACCTCAACACTGATAGCTATCGGTACATTGAGCGGTTAGACGTTAAATACGGAAAAATTATTCCGATAGAACATACAGGCGATAAACCATTTTTCAGGGGTAATGCGGCCAAACTTGCTGAAACACTTTTACTATCTAATCTTCGGTTTAATAAAATACAACAGTTTCAATTGCAATACCTGATTGATGAAAACGGTGAATGGCTCGATAGCTTACAGAGCCGCACTAAGCGTCCATTGTTTAAGGTTCTATATCGTGAGCCCGCCAGTTTTGCACATGTAAGTTCCAAAAAAAGAGGGCTATGGGACATTCGCTTTAATCCTGTAATTGACTTAAAGGTAGGTGTAGAATCTAACGGATCACGGTTTTTGTTTCAAAGAGTTTTAGGTCTGGAGGTTCGCGGAAACATTAAGCGAGTATTCAGTTTTTACTTTAATGTTTACGGTAACTCTGCCCGCAATCCGGAATATGTTTTCGACAAGGCACAAAAGAAAAACGACAGCAGTTATGTGTATATACCCGGGCAGTCGTATTACAAAGTATATTCTTCAAAAATTTTCAAGTTCAATGATGGCGTTGACTATTTCGATGCGCGTGGATACATAAACCTGCACGTGCTCAAGCATATTAATATCAGCTTTGGCCGCGATAAATTTTTTATTGGCAATGGCCAGCGCAGCATGATGCTTTCAGACTACAGCGCCCCGTATCTGTTCTTAAAATTCAATTTGAACATCTGGCGCTTTAACTACAATAGTATTATTGCTGAACTCAACTCACAGTATTTCCGTGGTGGCGATAAGCTACTGCCTAAAAAGTATATGGCTATCCATCACCTGAGCGTACAGGCATCTCCGCATTTCAACTTCGGGCTGTTTGAAGGTGCTATACTGCAACGAAGCAACCACTTCGAAATTCAATACCTGAATCCTATAATATTTTACCGTGCCGTTGAACATGCCATAGGAAGTCCCGACAATGTATTGATAGGTGCCGACTTTAAAGCCAACATGATAAAACACTTGCAGCTATACGGACAATTTGTGCTCGATGAATTTAACTTTAAGCAGGCCTTTGCCCGTAAGGGTTGGTGGGCCAACAAGTGGGGTTTGCAGATGGGAATAAAATACATTGACATAGCTCCCGGGCTCGATGCGCAGTTAGAGTTTAATATGGCGCGCCCATTCACCTATGCGCATTCTGGAGCCGTAAACTACACTCATTACAACCAGCCGCTGGCTCATCCGCTTGGTGCTAATTTTTACGAAGTGTTGGTTAATCTTCGTTACCAACCTATACCGCGTTTATTCCTGAATGCAAAATTCCTTGTGGCCAAGGTTGGCGAAGATACTGTTGATGCCGCCACCGGCACCCTCACTAATTATGGAAGTGATATTTTACGCAGTACTTCATACCGCTCTTTAGCGGGCAATGCAGACAAAGACTTAGGTCACAAAATGCTTGATGGCGCAAAAGGAACCTTGACTTATTTTCAGCTACTGGCAACCTATCAGGCATGGCATAATATTTACATTGACGCTGAACTTACTTATAGAGGTAAAACAAGTATAAAATCGCTGAACAATCCAGTTTATACAGGGTCAACTTTTATGTTCAGTATTGGTGCGCGTATGAATTTACCTTACCGAAGTTTCGATTTCTAAATTTTAAATCTTATACCTATGGGCAGTTATGCTGATAACAATCTGATTAAAGACGAAGTAGTAGTTTACGAAACCCAATATCATTGGAAAATATTTTTTACTCTACAGGGGTTGTTTACGCTCTTTATTGCCCCGGCACTAAAACGCTGGAGTGATGAATTTGTAGTAACTAACAAACGCATTATTTGCAAAACCGGAATTTTTAGCCGCAGGACCTTAGAAATGAATCTCAATAAAATAGAAACCGTAAATGTTGACCAAAGTATTTTTGGAAGAATGTTCGGCTATGGCACTATTACAATTATTGGTACAGGAGGCACACGCGAAGCCTTCACCAACATTAGCAATGCTGTAGAATTTCGTAAAAAGTTTCAGGAAGTTTCTTCGTAAATTTGTTGTATGTCGAAGAAAAAAAAGAAGTTCGAAATGCCAGATGGCCTTGATCCTGAACTTCTTAAAATGTACCTTACCGGAGCAACAAACCCAAAATACAGCAACAAGATTACCGATGCAGCCGATGTGCTTGACCTGCATTTAGAAAATGTTTCAACAGGTAAAGGCAATATACCTTCTACAGACGCTCTTTTTCATCAGCTTGAAGAATTTGAAAAACAATTAGACAAAGCTATTGCTGCGGGTAAGTTAGAGTTTAGAGTAGTGCATGGTTTGGGCAAAGGCAAACTGAAAGATGAAATTCACAAACTGCTCGACAAACACCCGCACGTACAAAGTTACATTAACGATTATAGCCAGCGCTACGGCTTTGGCAGCACCATTGTCTACTTTTGTTGACACTTCTCGTTTTGCGCTGTTCATTGTGTATAATCTTGATAAAGTGAAGATGTATGTTTACACAGACAAAATCTGCTGTTATGAAACATGTAAACAATTTGCTGATAGGCAGTTTCCTATTGGTGGCTTCTATCAGTTTTGCACAAACCAACGAAGTAGCCAGCAATTCTACTTATACAAAAGCTGCAGCTGTATCCGAAACCCCAGTTGCACCTGCAACAGTAGCAGGAAAGGATATTGTAATAACGCTCAAGAATAGCTCTGAACGCTCTATTGCGGTATTTGCAGGACCGAAGGAGAACATCCGAGAGCCTAAAATTTTTACCTATGGTGGCTTAAGCACCAACAAACTTTATCTTCATGAAAACGAAGTAGTGTGCCTGATGACTTCAGACAAACGCCCTACTTCATGTACAGTACTTAAACCCGGTATTACAACTGTAGAGGTAAACACATCGGGCAACTCAGTGGCCGGAAAGTAGCGTTTACACTATACCATGTTGGTTTAGTTTTACCCTAAAAAAGATAAAACCTAGAAACCTGTGCCACCACCATTTGATGATGCGGGGCGTAAGTCATCTATCAACTGGCGTTTAATAAACATTATATCTACACTCCAGTCTTCACCACTGGGGCCCTCGGTATCACCCTTAAACCACCAAGTACCGGCATTTTCGTAAACACGGGCGCGGGTACTTTCGGCTTCGTCATCACTGGTAGGGTAAAAACCAGCTACTATGCCTACATAATTAGCAGTGGAGACTCCCGTGTTTCTATTTGGATTGTCACACCCGTTACAAAAAAATCGTTGCACAAAAATTGGTTTGCTTCCGGCCACAAAGATATCTCCGTTAGCTTCTACGCTCATACGGTTAATGTTATTGGTAATGAAATTAAGCGGAGCGTTGCCTGTATTGCCTATGTTATTGCTTGAAGGGGAAGAATTTCCACCCACTAGCCAGGCAGCGTTTGGTGATGTAATAGAATTGCCACAATTATCGCCATACGTAATAGTTCCACTATTGTTGAAAGAAAGAGTGGTAGGGGCACATGGTGTGGCAGGGCCGGTTGCGCCTGTGACACCCGTAGGTCCGGCATTTCCCTGAATGCCTTGTAAACCTTGAAGCCCCTGTAAACCCTGAATACCTTGAGTGCCTTGCGGGCCTGTATTACCCTGCGGACCTGTAACTCCTTGTAATCCAGCAACACCTTGGGCTCCCTGTGGACCTGTGGAGCCTGTAACTCCTTGCACCCCTTGTAACCCTTGTGGTCCTGTAGGTCCTGTAGGGCCAGGTATAGGCGGGGTGGGAAATGGTATCCACTGGTTACCATCCCAATACCAAAACTGATTAGTGTCTGGACCAAAAACTAACAAGCCCTGATTAGTAGTGTTGAGCATGCCCCCTAACGAAGTACGCTCTGCGGCATCCAACTTAGGTATCAATATACCTTTGCTGTTACTTTCTAAATGTAACAACGCATATGGATCAGGGTTCGCAATTCCAATACCCACATTGTTTTGCGAAAATACTACCATTGAAAAAAACAGGCTACTAACAACAAGGATGAAAACAGACAATTTATACATAGCTACTTGAGTTTGGATACCACTAATATAACCGATGGTTCAATTTAAGTTTAGTCACCGTCTATTATTGCTTTATTACATCAATCCTGTTTTCCAATCCACCTTTCCGGCTACAACTTGTTTCAATTGTTCAATACTAATACGCTCTTGCTTCATGCTATCACGCTCACGCAAAGTTACGGTATTGTCTTGCAGTGTTTGATGGTCAACAGTAATACAAAACGGAGTGCCAATAGCATCCATTCTGCGGTAACGTTTTCCAATAGCGTCTTTTTCTTCGTAAAAACACTTGTAGTCCCATTTCAGGTCGTCAAAAATTTCACGCGCTTTTTCTGGTAATCCGTCTTTTTTTACCAAAGGAAAAACAGCAATTTTAATGGGGGCGAGAAATGCGGGTAGAGCTAATACTGTGCGTTCGCTACCATCTTCAAGTTTCTCCATTTTATACCCATTACAAATCAATGCAAGAAATGTTCTGTTAAGCCCTACTGATGTTTCAACCACGTACGGAATATAGCTCTCGTTGGTTTCCGGGTCGAAGTATTGCAGTTTTTTACCTGATAGTTCCTGATGATTTTTTAAATCAAAATCTGTGCGGCTGTGTATGCCTTCAATTTCTTTAAATCCAAACGGAAAGTTGAACTGTATATCCACCGCTGCATTGGCATAATGCGCTAACTTCAAATGGTCAAAAAATTTCAAATTCTGCTCGGCAAACCCAAGCGAACAATGCCATTTCATACGCGCTTCTTTCCATTGATTGTACCATTGCATTTCGGTGCCGGGCCTAACAAAAAACTGCATTTCCATTTGCTCGAACTCGCGTGTTCGGAATATAAACTGCCGCGCCACAATTTCATTTCTAAATGCTTTACCTATTTGTGCAATTCCAAAAGGAATTTTTTTGCGCGATGTTTTTTGTACGTTCAGAAAATTCACAAAAATTCCCTGAGCTGTTTCGGGTCGCAGATAGATTGTAGAAGAGTCGTCTGCCAGAGACCCAACTTCTGTGCTAAACATTAAGTTAAACTGTCGAACTTCTGTCCAGTTTTTACTTCCTGAAATTTCACAGGCAATTTCAAGGTCAACTATAATCTGTTTCAGTTCTTCAAGGTTATTTTCTTCTAACGCTTTTTTAAATCGTGTTTCCACAGTGTTCTGCTTTTCTTTAACGCGAAGCACATTTGGATTAGTGGCCAAAAATTTTGCTCTGTCAAATGCATCACCAAACTTCTTCTGAGCTTTCTCTGCTTCTTTCTCTATCTTATCTTCCATCTTTGCCAATGCATCTTCAATCAATACATCAGCACGGTATCGCTTCTTGGAATCCTTATTATCTATCAGCGGATCCATAAATGCATCTACGTGTCCGCTGGCTTTCCATGTTTTAGGGTGCATGAATATAGCTGCATCCAAGCCTACAATATTCTCGTGCAACTGAGTCATGGCCTTCCACCAGTACTGCTGCAAATTGTTTTTAAGTTCAATACCATAAGGCGCGTAGTCATATACTGCGCTAAGTCCGTCATAAATTTCTGAAGAAGGAAAAATGAATCCATATTCCTTACAATGTGAAATAATTTCCTGAAAAGTGTTTTGTGTATTCTCTTTGCTCATAGGCGCGAATATAGAAATAGCCGTAAAGGACAATACGCACTATACTTTTACATTAGCGCGTTATGTTGCCTCCCCTACCAGAACGCATTCGCCCCAAATCCATTGATGGTTTTGTAGGTCAACAGCATTTGATTGGCGATGGCAAAGTGTTGCGCAAGTTGATTGATGCAGGTAATATTCCTTCTATAATTTTTTGGGGCCCTCCGGGTGTGGGCAAAACTTCTCTGGCCCGTTTTATTGCCGAAAAGGTTCACCTTCCGTTTTTTCAACTCAGCGCTATTGATTCAGGAGTTAAAGAAGTACGAAGCGTAATACAGGAGTCGGCTGAAAAAGGCAAGGCAATTTTGTTTATTGATGAAATACATCGGTTTAATAAAGCGCAACAAGATGCTTTGCTGGGCGCTGTTGAAAGGGGTGTTATTATTCTAATTGGTGCTACCACAGAAAACCCTTCGTTCGAAGTGATATCTGCACTACTTTCTCGGTGTCAGGTTTATGTGCTTAAATCTCTCGATCGTGAAGATTTAGAAAAACTGATTCAAGTTGCGTTAACTACCGATGAAGTTTTATCGAAACAGAAAATAGAAGTTAAAGAAACAGAAGCGCTGCTTAAGTTTAGCGGAGGAGATGCAAGAAAACTATTGAATGTTTTGGAGTTAGTAGTGAGTAGCTTCCACACAAATGCTGTCACCAAGGAAAGTGCTCAAATAACTATTACCAATTCTGTTGTTGAACAAACTATTCAACAAAAAATGGCGATTTATGATAAAAGTGGTGAGCAACACTACGACATTATATCTGCATTTATAAAATCTTTGCGCGGAAGTGACCCCAACGCAGCTCTGTATTATTTAGCCCGCATGATTGATGGCGGTGAAGACCCAAAGTTCGTTGCCCGCAGAATGGTAATACTTGCCAGTGAAGATATAGGCAATGCTAATCCCAACGCACTTTTACTGGCCACCTCATGTTTTCAAGCGGTAACCCTAATTGGCTATCCTGAATGCCGAATTATATTATCACAAACCGCCATTTATCTGGCTAGTTCTGCTAAGAGCAATTCATGCTATTTGGCCATTGATGCTGCCTTAGATTTAGTGCGTAAAACGGGTGACTTACCTGTGCCGCTGCAAATTCGTAATGCACCAACAAAGTTAATGAAGGATCTAGATTACGGCAAAGATTATCAGTACGCGCATCAGTTTGAGGGAAACTTTGTTGAGCTTGAGTTTTTGCCTGAAAAAATAAAAGGCAAAAAATTTTACGAGCCGGGCAATAATCCCCGTGAAGTGGAAGCGCGTGCACATTTACGTAAACTCTGGAAAGAAAAGTACGGCTATTAATTTTTTTTAAAAACTATTACTACTATGACTTCAACCGTGTTGTATCAAGGAGATCTGCGGACACAAATTACTCATCTTCAAAGTAAGGCTACAGCTATTACCGATGCACCTATTGACAACCACGGAAAAGGCGAAGCGTTTTCACCAACTGATTTAGTAGCTACTGCGTTAGGTAGTTGTATGCTAAGTTTGTTAGGCATAAAGCTAAAACTTCAAGGGCGAGACGCTGAACTGGTAGGGACAACTATAGAAATTACAAAAGTGATGTATGCAGAACCGAGAAAAATTGGAGAAATACATGCAACAATAAAATTTGCAAAAAACAATTTCAGCGAAAAAGACAAAACCATTCTTGAAAATGTAGCTCGTACTTGCCCGGTTGCTTTATCGCTTCACCCTGAGATAAAGCAGTTAGTAACTTTTATTTGGTAGGTTTACGGTACAAGATTAACGCACCAACGTAATACTTCCCACCTTATCAATTTTTTTATCGTCTAAGAAGGTAATACGAACCGTGTAAGCAAACACTGACGGGTTTTGTAATTCACCTTTGAATGTTCCATCCCACCCTGCGTACTGATTGCTGCTTTCATACACTTTTTCTCCCCAACGATTAAATATTTTAAGGTCAACTGTTTTTATTCCTTGTCCAAAAATCTGGAACACATCGTTGTTTCCATCGCCATTTGGTGTAAACGAATTAGGAATAAACACGGGCAAATTATTTTCTACCGTAACTTGTATGCTGGCTGTAGCAAAACAGTTGTTGTTGTAAGTAACTGTAACCACATAATCAGTTAGTCGGCTAAACGGAGTAGCAATCGGGTTTGCGCAATCTAAACAGTTTAATCCCACAGTTGGCGACCAACTGTAACTCGTTATAGACGAAACCGAATACGGTGAAAGTGTGGCAAACAACTGAACCGAGTTTCCAAGTTGTATAATGGTATCATGGGGTAAAATATCTGCTAATCCGTTGAGTGGCTCCGGAACCACAGTAGTGAATATTGAAGTACACTCCCAATAGTTTTGGATCGTAACTGTATGCGCTCCTGCGCTTAGATTAAAGAAATCTCCGCTGTAGCTAAAATTGCCGTCATCAACAGCATACTGATAAGGCATGTTCTGAATAGTATTTCCTAATACATGTATTGCACCATCCGTATAGGCAGTTCCATAACATGAGGTAGAATCTACTGTGTGAATAACGATATCGGCAACCGGTGCTGCAACAAATGCAGTACCTTGCAACCCGCAACTGTTAGCATCGGTAACTGTAGTGAAATAATTACCCGATGCGAGGTTGTCGAATTGAGGCGATGATGAGTAAGTATAGTTAACACCGTCAGTAGAAATGCCGTAAGTAAACGGTTGCGTTCCTCCACTTGATGAAAGTGTAATACTACCATTTGTGTCACCATTACATTTAACTTGTACTGTGGTTGCAGAAAGAGTGAGCCCTCCGGGTTCGCCTACTGTTCCAAATGTTGTAAATGTACATCCGGTGTTATCTGTTACTGTTACCTGGTAGCTACCTGCTGAAAGTTGTGTGGCTGTTTGCGTTGTTTGCGAAAGCGGATCGCTCCATATATAAACATACGGTTGGTTTCCTCCTGACACTGTGGCTGTAATGCTTCCGTTGCTAGCGCCCGAGCAAAGTGCATCCACTGGAAAAAGCTGAACAACTAAAGCAGCCGGTTCCGATATTACTACACTAGCTGTAGCCGTACAGGAATTTGCATCGGTAACCAGCACTGTGTAATTGCCGGCTGTCATACTTGCTAAAGGATTGGAGCCTGCTACACCGTTCCAAGCATAAGTGTATGTACCTGTACCACCTGTAGGTGTTACTTGTGCACTGCCGTTACTTCCGCCATTGCAGCTTACATTTGTAATTGTTTGGCTTCCGAAGGTAATAGCGGTTGGTTCTATAATTGAATATTGTGACGAAACACTACACTGATTAGCATCGGTAGCAGTAACTGTATAAGTACCGGCTGCAAGGTTTAAAGCTGTCGCACTATTCAACGCATTGTTATGACTCCACGAATAGGTAAAACTACCTGTACCTCCGGTAACCGAAACTACAATGCTGCCTGTTGTTTCGCCATTGCAAAGCACATCAATAATCACAGGTGCACCAAATAATACTGCAGTAGCCGGTTCCGTAACTTGATATATATCTGTAACAGAACAACCATTTGCATCAGCAAAAGTTATGTAATATGCACCTGCGGTTATCCCTGAAATAGTAGAAGTACTTCCCCCGTTACTCCATGTATAATTATATGGTCCGGTACCGCCAGCCCCATTTGCTGTGATGCTTCCATTGCTGCCTCCAAGGCATGATACATTGGAAATAGATGGTGAGTTTAAAACTAACGGTGCCGGTTGAGTTACAGTAAAAGATGCACTGGCAGTGCAAGACGTGTTATCCGTAACATCTACGGTGTAGGTTCCTACCGGTATATTGAAAATATCTTCAGTAAGCGCTCCGTTACTCCAAACGTACGAAACGGGTGTTGCACCATTGCTTACCGTAATATTAATTGCTGCATCTGACACCCCATTACATTGCACATTGGTTACGTTACCTGCTATAGTAATTTGTGGTGGCTGACCAACTGAAACGGTAGCAGATGCAGTGCATAAGCTATCGTCCGTTACTATAACCTGATATATCTGCGCTGTTAAACCGGATGCTGTCTGAGTACTTTGTGCAGGTGTTGTATTCCATGTGTAAACATACGGGGCTACTCCACCGTTGGGGTTAGCTGTTGCACTTCCATTATTACCTCCAAAGCAAGTAACATCAACAACAGTAGATGGGTTTAGCGTTAATCCAGTAGCAGGTTGCGAAACTGTGTACGAGGTTGAAGCACTACATCCTCCTGCATCTAAAACAGTTATGTTATAAACACCAGCTGTAAGTCCGGTGGCATTAGTAGAATGCAGCGTACCATTGTGGCTCCAGTTATAAGTTAAACCACCTGAACCTCCGCTTGCTGAAACAATGATGTATCCATCATTTCCATTAAAGCATCGGGCATCTTTTATCTGTGGCGCACCAAACACCAACTGGGGAGGCGATGAAACACTCAGGTTGCCAATGCGCTGGCAGCCGTTAACGTCTGTAATTGTTACCGAATAAGCTCCTGCAGTTAAGTTGCTTACTGTATCATTTGCCGGCAATCCGTTGTTCCATGCAAATGTATAAGGCGGTGTTCCCCCACTCGTAGAAAGCGCAATTTGTCCATTGTTACCGCCAAAGCAATAAATGTTTGTAATTACTTGTGTATATGTAATTTGTGTTGGTTCTGTAACACTCGCTGATGCTGTGCCGGTGCATCCTGAAGCATCTGTAACTGTTACCTGATATGTACCAGGTGGCAAACTAACTGCTGAATCGCGATTAAGTGTGTTTGCATTAGCGCTCCATACATAACTAAAAGGAGCTGTTCCGTTATGAGTTAACTTTATCTTTCCGTTATTTTGTGCCCAACAAGTAATATTTGTTACTGTTGGTGTTACAGTTAATCCGGTTACGCTCACCATTATTGTATCTCGTTTAATACATGAACCACCATTCATAGTTACAACATAGGTTGTATTAGTAGCAGGTGAAACATTTATATTTTGGGTATTGCCTACATTTGTTCCTGACAAAGTTGTCCAAACGAATGAAGCCGGACCAGGAAGTACGGTTCCAATGACTGTAGCTAATAGAGGAACGGATACCCCAGGGCATGTGCTTTTATCTGGGCCAGCGCTTACACGAGAAGTGTCAACCTGCACGGTAACCACATCGCTACCGGTGCAACCTCCATTTGATACATTAATAGTGTAGCTCTGAGTTGTGAGTGGGTTTGCCGGTGTAACGCTGGAATCCGGAATAGCCACAGTGTTTGGTCCGGTGTTAGGTGTCCAAAGAATGGTGTAATCATTTATATCAGGAATACAGTAATTAAAACGAACTGCCGGACGTAAAGTTGAAACTGTGGGGGCAGTTGCCGTGCCGCACATATCAGTGCTTCCAAAGAGGCTGAGGTAACTATTAAAGGCTGTATTTGCACAAAGCGCTTTGTTATTCTGATTTCCAAAGGTTGATGGATTGTTCCAGCAAATATCTACAACCAAGTTTGAAACCCCATCCCAGGCAAATGGTGTTGAAAGGTTAAAGTTGTTTACACCTGCAGATGGTTGAAATGCTGCTGATGTAAATACAGTGATGAGGTTACCCTCCCAGTTATTTAAAGCATTTGTACTGGTGCACGCTACTTTGATAGCAAAGTTTTGCAAGAACGCGTTACTGTTGAAAATACTAATGAAAAAACTGATAGTTCTGATAGTGCAGGGCCCACCTAGAACTGTATTAAGTTCAGCAGCTGTATAGAGCATTTGATTTCTTCCGCTTCTTAAAAAGTTACCAAGCAAAGTTGGCGACTGGGTTGAGGTGCCCGGCTGATTAACGTAAGGGCCGCCTATGATGGTATCTGACAAAGAGTTTCCGTTACATAGCACTGTTGGCCCACAGGTTGTGGGTATAGCGTCTGCCCTTAGTATTACTTGCTGCCCCGGGCAAACAATAGCCGGTGTAACTGATGCGTTTACGGGAACACCAATTCCATTTACACTTACCAAAACATTATCTGTTACAGAACATCCGTTTACATCTGTTACAGTTAAAATATATACCGTTGAAGAAATGGGGGATGCTGTAGGGGTTAAGGTGCTGGCATTAGTTAACGAGCCATTAGGGCTCCACGCATATGTGTAACTACCTGCGGGGTTTACACTACCGTTTAATACTATTGTTTGGTTGGTGCAAATAGTAGTATCAACTCCTGCATTAACTGTAAAATTAGCATTAAGTACATTCACGGTTGCTGTGGCTGTAGCCGTACAGTTATCAGGTGAGGTGTATGTAACCGTATAGGTTGATGTTGTGGCAGGCGACACTGTAACGCTCGCTGTATTACCAGCTCCCCCGCTCCATGAGTAAGTTCCTCCGGTAATGTCAGCACTGACAGAAATAGTAGCGTTAAAACCTGGGCAAATAGTATCACTAACAGTTGTTAGTATTGGGTTAGGTATTACCTGAAACGACTGCGATGTAACATCACTGCAACCAGCCGGAGTATTTGCAGTTAATGAAATAACATAAGTTCCGGGAGCTGTATAGTTGTGTGTGCCGGGCGCTGCAGATGTAGAGGTAGGAGAACCATCACCAAAATTCCAAAGGTAAGTTGACGCAGCCACACTGGTATTATTAATAGTGGCGGTACCTGAACTGCCACACACCTTAGGTGGTGTAACAGTAAAAGATGCAGTAGGTGCCATTTGAAATGTGCTTCCTGCCCAACTAAAATTCCATCCCGATGAATTAGCTGAAAAATTATCAATCATAATTGCGTACGTTCTGCCGGCAACTAAATTCAGTGATGGACAAAACTCTCCCGGGGCGGTGCCGGGCAAACCAGTTGACGGGCATATAGTACCTGATGTGGTTGACATACCTACCGGAAATGAGCCTTGAGTGGTATAGTTGTAATTGCAACGGAGTGTATTAGCATTAAGGTTGGCCGGAGCACAACCTCCCGTAATATCAAACAGTGCCCAATCTAATTCGGTGTTTGCCAACAGAGGATCGCAGCTCCAGGCCAGCGTGCCTGCTGTGCCGGCTGTAAACTGATACCATACCGATGAGGTAGCTCCTAAAGTAAAACATGATGGGTCATAATTACCTGTGCCGGCAGGTCCTGTGGGCAATGTGAAAGATGATAAGTCGCAAACAGAAGTGGCCGTTGCGCAACTGGTGCCGGGAGCTGGAGGTGGTGTTGAAGAATTAACACAAATACGAAACGTTCCTGCTGCTATGAACGAACTTACTTCTACCCAATACTGAACACCGGCTGCACCTGCTTGAACTATTCTTACCGAATCGGTGCTATTTGGTGAAACGCCACAATAAATTCCTGTTCCGGTTGGGTTCAAACAACCTCCTGTAAACACAGCTACGCCTACCTGCTGAGCCGGACTACCTCCAGCCGGAATTACAGTAACTGATGTAAGAGAGCCGTTAGAAACAAAAGTAAACCAAACATCATTTTGCCAGTTTGTTTGTCCGCAAATTGGGTTAGCCCAATTGGTTGCAGTAGCTGCTACATTTGTACTGTTTATACAAACACTTCCAGAGGCAGGAATAGTTATTGGGGTAGCGTTAATACAATCATCGTTCAGTGGCTGTGCCTGTGAAACAATAAACAAAGCAACAGTAAATGCCAACAGATAAATTTTCTTCATTTTCACCTTAATATGGGTAGCTTGTACGTAATTTTACAGAGCAGTAAATGTATCATTTTTAGTTCTGCATTTTACCATGAAGACTCTGCCTGATAAAGACTGTATTCTAAGATGAAATGTTGCATACCATTTGTGCATTAGCTTGCAATTTTTACTACATTAATAGATAGCAATATGTATTACCGTATTATTGTAACACTACCCTTATATAAGGTAGGTGTGAAGTTATCGATGAAAGTGATGTTCACCTTGTAAACAAACACAGCGGGACCTTGTATTACTCCTTTGTAAACTCCATCCCACTTAAAATTCATATCACCACTTTCATATACTTTTTCGCCCCAACGGTTATAAATCTGCACCTCAAACTGTTTCCATGCTTCCTTATTTCCAAATACTTCAAAAAAATCATTGTTGCCATCTCCGTTTGGTGTAAATACATTCGGAATAAAAATAACATACTTGGGTACTACAGTAATGTTTACACGATCGCTGGCAACACACCCACTGTCAGAAATAGCTGTAGCTATGTAGTAAATGCTTTCTAAAGGCGATGCGTTAGGGTTTTCGCAATCGCTGCAGCTTAAGCCATTGGCCGGCTGCCATATTATGCTTGCCAAAGTTCCACCGAAGGTAGTTGTTGTTATGTCAACACTCTGCCCTAAATCAATAGTTGCATCATAGGGAAAAGCGGTAATAGAGAACGAAGTATCGTTACTAACTGTAAATGAAGTGTCAACTACACAGTTATTGGCATCAGTAATAGTTACTGAGTAATCTCCTACGGGTAAGCTGTAAATATCTTCAGTAATACTTCCATTGCTCCACACAAAACTTGCCGGAGGGTTAACAGTAGCTGCTGAAACATTTACGTAACCATTTTGCAGAGGGTAACACAATACATTGTGCACATCTGCTAAAATTGAAATTCCCGGTAATTCAATAATAGCATTTGCGGCAGTTGCCGTGCAACTATTAGCATCTGTAACAGTTACCGAATAACTACCTACAGCAAGGTTTGTGTTTAACATATTATCAGGCGCTCCATTGCTCCAAGCATAGTTATAAGCAGGAGTTCCGCCACCGGCATTTGCGGTCATTGTTCCATCACTAAAGCCCGGACACGATACATTAGTTACGTTTGTAGTAACTGTAAGGAGTGTTGGTTCTGTTACAATCAGATTAGAAAGTGTTTCTGAACAGCTATGTGCATCAGTAACTGTTACGTTGTTAGTTCCAACGCTCAAGTTAGAAACCTGTGCGCTGCTTTGTCCGCCACTCCAAGCGTACGTATAAGCAGGCACACCACCCGTAGCTGTTACACTAATGCTACCATCACTACCACCAAAGCAACTTACGTTTTGCGTTACTTGTGTAAGAGTTAAGTCAGCAGGTTGAGTAATAACAATTGAATCGATGCCCACAGCATCGCAACCTATGTTGTCGGTTACAGTTACATCATAAACTCCTGCTACAAGTGAAGAAATATCTTCTGTGGTTGCGCCTGTGTTCCATGTAATGGTCCACGGGCCGGCAGTGCCTGATACAGTTAAATCAATACTACCATCATTACCTCCAAAACAATTCGCATCAATTACACTAGTATCGAGAAAAGTTGTTTGAATAGGTTGAGGAACATTGATATGAAGTGTATCGATACAAAGATTCGCATCAATAACCGCTACAATGTTTGCCGCACCGCTTACTCCTGTAAACACACCTGTGGCCTGTGGTGAGCTTCCATTTATGGTGTAAGTGTAATTTAGGGTTCCACCAATAGCAGAAACATTAATACCTCCATCACTTCCTCCGTAACAAGTAGTTGGGGTGGTATTAACCAAGCTCAAAACTAAGGCGGTTGGTTCATTAATAACGGCAGAAACTGTTGCCGTGCAAGCATTAGCATCTGTAGCAGTAATGTTGTAGTTGCCTACTGCTAAGTTGTTGAATGTATATGGTGAAGTAGAAACAGTTTGCATACCCAATGTTGCGCTGTAAGCAGGTGTACCTCCGGTGATAGTAATTGTGGCAGTACCATCATTACCCGCATTACAAAGAACATCGGTAGTTCCTGCGAGCGTTGCTGATAACTGCGTGGGCTGATTGATAGTAAAGTTTACTGTGCTTATGCAGAGATGTGCATCACGCACAGTGGCTGTGTAATTGTTGGCTGATAGTCCTGTAAAAGTTGGTGATGGCTGGTAGTTTGTTCCATCTAATGAGTATTGGTAAGGCGTTGTGCCACCGGTAGCATTCAAATCCACACTACCATCGCTACCTCCAAAACAACTAACGCTATCTGTACTTGAAACGTTTGCCATCAGCGGTTGTGGTTCAAACACAGGAATTATCATTGTATCAGCACATGTATAAACGTCTTGTACAATAACAGTATATGCCCCACCGGCAATGCTCTGTGCCAAACTATCAAATTCTGCAGGTAGCTGTTGCCATGTATATGTGTATGGATACACACCTCCTGATGCGCTCAATACTATTTGTCCGTCAGCGGCACCTGCACAACTCACATCGGTTACTGTAACTGTATCAACTACCAACGGTGGAGGAGCAAGAATAGGAACACTTAACATAGCTGTACATCCATTTTGATCAATTACTGTAAGTGTGTAATTACCTGCAAAAAGGTTAACAGCATGTGCCGAATCCTGATTGTTGGGGTCGCTCCATAAGTACTGGTAAGGCCCCACACCTCCACTTGCATTGCCATGCGCTGATCCATTTGCAAGGGCTGCACAGGTTACATTGGTAGTATCAATAAAATTAACAAGTAACTGATTCGGCTGGCTAATAGTAACACTTGCAGAAGCTGTGCAGTTGGTGCTAACATCTGTTACTGTTGCAGTATAAACATTCGGACAAAGTGCACTTGTAGTTGCCCCTGAGCCACCATTGCTCCAACTGTAAGTAAAACTTCCGGAGCCCAGCAAACCGCGCACCCGAGCAACGCCATCACAGGCGCCAAAACAAGATACGTTTACACTGCTGTCAATATATGCTTGAGGTCCGTTACCGGACGGTACAGCTACACCATCTGTGACCGAACAAGTAGAGTTTTGATCAATAACAGTTACAGAGTAGCTATTTGCTGTTAAGTTTACGGCTGTGGCTGTGGTTTGAGTGGCAGCATCGCTCCATAAATAATTGTAACTGCCTGCAGGGTTAGGAATAACCGTTGCGGAGCCGTTGTTACCACAAGTGGCAGCTATTGTTGTAAATGTTACTGTTGGCGGATTTATAACAGAAACTGTTATCTGCGAATCTTTTCTGCAAAAAGTATAAGGACTGTAACCGCTCACTAAATAGGTAGTAGTAACCAAAGGTGTGGCTACCACTGTTGCACCAAAAACTGTATCTAGTCCGGTGGGTGGTGTCCATGAGTAAAACGTAGAACCAGATGCAGTAAGCGTAACTGAATTGCCCGGGCATATTGCGAACGGACCATTAAACGAAAGTGTGGGTGCCATGTCAACAATAACCCATACAGAGTCATATGGTGAGTAACCGCAGCATGTGGTATTTATCCGAACTTTAACTTTAAAAATACCTACTGTATTAAACTGAAGGTTGGAAAGTGTTTGAAATGCTGCCCCGGATCCGTTATATGTGTTAGGAGTAACTGCGCCTCCAAAATCCCAATCAAAAATATCGGCAGATGGAATAACTGCTGTAAAGTTGGCTGTTGATCCTCTACATAAAATGAAAGTATCAACTCCATACACCGGAGCTGTTGAAGTAATGTTTGGAATAAAACTGTTAGCATCTATTGGCACGTTGAAGAAACCAGCATAAACGTTTCCGTTGTAGGTAATATCTTTTCTGCCAAAAGTTTGGTACTGTGTAATTACACTTGCACCGTTGCCTGTTTGTGGAGCAGATACAGCACCGAAATCCCATGTGCCTGATGTTGCAGAACTGAACGTAACATCTCGGTATGTGCATGCTACATTGTTTACGTTTATTACCGGTTGACCGCTTAGATTAAAAGTTAAGTCGGTGCCAGGGCTTGTGCCGCCATCTACATAAACTAAACCTGCCGAACCTGCTGCACCATTACCACCAATACCACCCGCACCGCCCATACCTCCTGCTCCCCCGTTTCCGCCCCTTCCAATTTCTGATCCAGTGTTTGCTCCATTGCCTCCACTACCCCCTGCCCCTCCTGCCCCTCCTGTTCCTCCTGTTCCCCCTAAGCCAGCAGTGCCGATAAAAAACTCGCAGTTGGTGAAGTTGCCACCAATACCATTATTGTACGCATAAACTGATATAGAGGCCGCACCGCCAGAGCCGCCCGTTCCTCCTAATCCACCTTCGCCACCACCACCACCACCACCACCTGCATCACCAGTGCCGTCAGTGCAAAACGTGCAAGATTGTCCACCGCCACCGCCACCACCGCTTCCACCAGTTCCACCACCGCCATCTCCTCCATTTCCGCCAATGCTTCCCGGAACAAAAAATCCACCAATAAAACTTCCGGCTGAGCCGGCTGAACCGGCTGAACCCGGAGTGCCATTAGAGCCGGAACCATTATTACCGGGGTTCCCATCGCCCGTAAATACACCATCACCACCTACTGTTCCTCCGCTTGCACCTGAAGTACCGCCACCGCCATTTACTCCACCGCTATTGCCACCGGAGCCGCCTGTATTTGCCTGCCCACCACTACCACCACCACCACCACCACCACCTGCGCGAGGTGAAGTTGATGAAGAACCTGCGTTTCCATTTCCTCCATTCGCACCGCCAGTTCCACCTGTTCCTGAACCTGTTCCTGCACCAGTGCCTCCGTTTCCGCCTGTTGCATTATAGCTGTCGTTATCTATAGCCCCCGCTGATCCATTTGTTCCTGGAGATCCATTAAGACCGGCAACGCCTGAAATGCCAGGCAATCCGTTACCCCCATCACCAGTAATCATTCTGCATCGAACAAAATCGTAGTTACTACAACTGGTCATATGAAAAATATAGTTACTCATAGCTACGTTTCCCGCGGTGGTAGCCGGACAATCCTGGGTTTCGAAGGTTATGTCCTGAAAACGAAAGTAGGCTTGCGAGTTCATATAGATAGCTACAATGCGTGGTGCGGTTGGCACTCCTTCGGGGTTTGTGTTATCTCTATAAATACGAGTGGCTCCGGCAGAACTTGTTTTGGACCATGTAATAGGATCAAAACCTCCCTCGAGTGTTGTATAGCTGGTAATGTTTGTGATTGCACTACTGAGTGTATACGTGCCTATACCTAATTTAATAATAGAATTATTGCACTGCGCCAGGTTGATAGCACCTTGCAAACTTGCCGGGTTGGCTTGCGTACCATTTCCTGTTCCGTTAACGGTGGCATACAACACTGCACAACTTTGAGGTGGCGGTGGTGCCGCCATATTGATTTGCGAACACACAGTATTGCTGGGGCAGTTGTACGCATCGGTAATAGAAACACAATAGTTTGTATTAGCTGCTGGTGTTGCTACCGGATTGGGGCAGTTTGTACAACTTAATCCCGCTGTAGGGTTCCAGTGATATGTTGGGTTTACTGCAGTGGTACTTACCAGCAAATTCACACTTCCACCGGAACACAAAGTAATGTTTGTAGGAAAAATACTGATGTTCGGATTAGGCACGCGAGTAACAACAACAGCATCTGTTTTTTCGCACCCGCTGGCATAAAATGCTGTTACAGTGTAAATGGTAGTAGTAGCAGGATTTACGTTGATGCTTTGCGTATTCCATGTTGTAGTTCCGTTGCTCCAAGCATAACCTATAGGAGTGCCTCCGGTAACCGAAGCCGTGAGTGTGGCAGATGCCCCCGGGCACAAAAGCACATCGGGACCAGCGTTAACGGGCGGGTCGTTACTGGGTATTACGTTAATGGTATAAGAATATGTGTTGTTGCCGGTAATAGGGCAGTGGTCATCTTCTACGTTTACAGTGAAATAGTGTGTGCCTACATCTGATGATGTGGTTCCCCAACAAAAAGTACCAGTTGGCCTGTTACCTCCGCTAGAAGTGAATGTGGCTCCGGGTATGGCATTGTTCGATGTCATGGTAACCACATCGCTTGCATCGGCATCGGCAGAAGTAATTGTAAAACATGTGTCTGCGCAAGCGGGTATTGTAATTGTGTAATTATTGCTGCCCCCCACACCGCTAGCTGTTGGCAGTTGGTTGGTGCAAGGGATAATAGTAAACTGCATGTCGCGCACTACACAACCAATCAGTACACCGTTGCGATATTCATTTACCAAAATTGCCATTACACCAATTTGTGTTTGGTTGGGTATAAAGTTTATGTCTCCATTTACCAGGTCAACTGTAAGAGGTCCACCGCCTGTTGTTGCGAAGGGAGCACCACAATTAAATCCGCCTAAATAACTAACGGTTGACCCGGGACCATTTAAGCAACATGCGTTTAAAAACACCAGCGAGTCGCCATCAATATCTATAACACCATGGTTATAATTAACGGGCTGATTGGCACAGTAAAACGGAATAGGATTATTAAGAAACACGGGTGAATTATTACAAGGAGATACGGTATTGTCTAAACAAATCTGGATGTAAATATTTTCGCCCAGTGGGTCGGTTAAGTCTGTAATAGCTCCGTTGCGACAGCATTGGGTCCACCCCAATTGCCAATCGTTCCCACAACCCGCAGGCAAGGTCATTACACCTTCGTACGTATATTTTTCAACTCCGTATTGCCCGCCACCGCTGCAAACTGTATTGCTTTGCTGTGGGCACACAGGTGTAATGTCTTCAGGCGGGCCTACCTGTTGTAGTGTAGCTGAACTTGTTGTATTGCATTGTGCCGATGAAAACGAAACAATTTGCGAAGAACCCGGATCTACACCGTGGCAATCGCGGAAGAGTTGTAACCGCAAACGATACTGCCCGGGTGCAAGACACTCATACGACAAATCTACACCCATGATGTGTGTAGCATGTGCCGGATAAATTTCTGCAAATAAAAAAGCTAAGAGAAAAGCACCAGGAAGTAGAAATTTTTTCATGCTTGAGTGGGTACTATTAATTTTTGTGCGTCAGGGTTAGTAATAATAGAAATACAAATAATAAACTAAAACAGATGTTCGTATGCTGTGGATTGTTGCCCACTGCACTCATATTTATTGACTTATATCGCTACTTCAGTTGATCTTTGTTTCTGTCACATGGCTGCATAGCCTGTGAGTTACTTCCTTCGTCTGCCAGTGCTGGTAAAGCCCAGCACACCCAATAAACCACGCGTTACTTCTCTTATAATTATTTTACCCGTACTGCTTTTTGCAAAATCGCCCACGGCATCTACCCCTTTTGCTAATACACTCGGTTCCTCCGCTTCTTTTGATGCAGAAACTGTGCTGGTGGTTGCTTCTGATGTTTCAGTTTGATCCACGGAGGCCGCTATTTTTTTGGAGAGAAGTTCAAAGGCACTATCGCGGTCAATTACTTCATTATACTTTTTAACCAGTGAAGATTTGTTGTTGATGGTTTCAATTTCCTGGGATGTAAGTACATCCATGCGCGAACGAGGTGCTTGTAAAAGCGTAGCTGCCAGTGGAGTAGGGTTTCCTTTTTCGCTTAACACAGTAATTAATGCTTCGCCCATGCCCAATGAGGTGAGAAGAGTTTCTGTATCGTAAAAATCTGTGAGCGGGTAGTTCTCGGCAGTAAGTTTTATCTGCTTACGGTCTTTAGCAGTAAAAGCACGGAGTGCGTGTTGTACCTTCATACCTAATTGTGCCAACACACCATCAGGCACATCTGTGGGGTTCTGTGTACAAAAGAAAATACCTACCCCCTTTGATCTTATCAGTTTTATAATGGTTTCTATTTGGTCGAGCAAGGCCTTGCTTGCTTCTTCAAAAATTAAGTGGGCTTCATCAATAAACATGACCAACTTCGGCACACCTGTATCGCCTTCTTCCGGAAACTTAGAATAAATTTCAGCCAACAAACTGAGCATAAAGGTACTAAAGAGTTTGGGCTTATCCTGAATATCAGTTAGTCGAAGAATAGAAAGAATACCTTGACCATTTTCATTAATACGGACCAGGTCTTCTACTTCAAAACTCTTTTCACCAAAAAATATTTCGGCTCCCTGCTGCTCTAACTCAACTACTCCGCGAAGAATAGTAGAAACTGTAGCCGTAGAAATTTTGCCATAGTTCTCTTCAATCTCCTTTTTCCCTTCATTGGTTAAAAAATTGAGTACCTTTTTAAAATCTTTCAGGTCAAGGAGTGGGAGTTTTTTATCGTCACAATACTTAAACACAATAGTTACCACTCCGGTTTGTACATCATTTAACCCCAAAATTTTTGAAAACAAAACAGGACCAAACTCTGAAACTGTAGCACGCATACGCACACCATTTTCTTTACTGAGCGAAAGAAATTCTACAGGGCTTGCTTGAGCGGCCCAGGGTGAGCCAATTTTTGCATGGCGCTCTTCAATTTTCGGATTCGAAGTGCCTGCTGCAGCAATACCCGACAAATCACCTTTAATATCCATCAGCAAAACAGGAATTCCTTTCGCAGAAAGTTGCTCGCTTATTACCTGAAGAGTTTTTGTTTTACCTGTACCTGTAGCGCCTGCAATTAAGCCGTGGCGGTTAAAAGTTTTTAAGGGTGCTTTTACCTGCAACCCGGGCACAGCATTGCCATCAAGCATGGCTGCTCCTAAAACTATATAGTCGCCTTTGCAATCGTATCCTGCGGTTATACTTTCTGTAAATTTCTGTACGTCAGCCATGGTTTCATTTTTACGAAATCGAATGTAGATAAATGTGTGATGTGAGCAATTTTTATCAACAAAACCCAAAATTTTAATCGGTCGCAAAAATGGGTTTGAAAGACGTATTTGCCATTTATAGCTATACACTTTAAAAACAAAACCTACTTGAACCCCATGTCGTTCAGGAAGAGTTTATGTTTTCGCATCAACCCCTCCGAAACATTAATTCAAAAAAACTTCGGCACTTCATTTAATAATAGTACGTTAGCCATTCACCAAATCAATACGCTATGAAATTTTTAAAAATTGCAGGTATATTTTTGGCAGTAGTTGTTGCAGCTATATCCATAATAGGTTTTACCGGACCTAAAACTTATGATGTAAACAGAAGCGCAACTATTAACGCCCCAATTGATGTTGTGTTTACCGCCATAAGCCATTTCAAAAATTTTCAACAATGGAGTCCGTGGGCTGAACTTGATACAGCAATGAAAACAAATCTTGAAGGCACGGATGGCTCAGTTGGCGCAAAGTATAGCTGGGATGGTAACGACCAGGTAGGTGCAGGTTACATGCAGCTAACCAAAGTAGATCAGTTAACAGGTATAGAACAAGAACTGATGTTTTTAAAACCGTTTAAGAGTAGCGCATCTGTTTACATGAATACAGAAGCTATAGCCGGTGGAACAAAAGTTACCTGGGGCATGAAAGGTGATATGGATTTTATGGCAAGGGTTTTTGGCTTCTTTATGGGGGGTATGGATGGTATGATTGGTAAAGATTATGAAAAGGGATTGGCCAAACTAAAAACGCTTTGTGAAAGTGGTGGGGTGACTACAAAAGGTTATGATGTGGTTGAAACTAATTGGGTAGAGAAAAAGTGTTTAAGTATTCGGCAGACAATAGGTTTTTCAGACTTTGCAAAATTTTTTGGTGAGCATTATCCTAAAATGGCTGAAGCCATTTCGAAAGCCGGTGCAAAACCGGGGATACCTCTCGGTGTTTACTATGTGTATGATGAGGCGGGCATGAAAGCTGATGTGGCTGCATCTATACCTTATGAAGGAAATGATATTAAGGCAGAAGGTTACACAAAACTCAGTTTACCTGCCGCCAAGGCATATCTTATAGATTATTATGGTAACTATGAAAAAATGAAACCCGCCTATGATGCCTTGGGAGAAAAGCTAAAAGCAATTGGAAAAGGAAATCCTGACCTGATAGTAGAAGAATACATTACCGACCCAATGACAGAGCCAGATACCGCAAAATGGCACACCAAGATTTACTTTTTTGTTAAATAGATTATTCACAAGCACCTTATTAGGGGAAATAGCAAAGAAATTTTACCAACCGAGCGTTTGGTAAACCAAAATCCGTTTTTACTTTTGGTATTATGCCAAAGCAAAAAGCCGATGAACAAACAATAATTATTGAAGCACTGAAACTGTTTCGTAAACAGAGTTACCACAATACGAGTATGAGCGAAATAGCAGATGCCTGCGGTTTGCAGAAGGGCTCATTGTATCACTATTTTCCGAGTAAGGAAGACTTAATGCGTAAGGTGATAAAAAACGTACATGAGTTTTTTCAGGCAAATGTGTTTATACATGCCTATGACAAGAGTTCAGCTCCACAACAACGCTTAGAACGCTTGTTCATGAGTGCCGAAAAAGTTTTCTTGAACGAAGAAAAAGGAAATTTGTTGGGCAATATGGGAGTAGAAACAGCCCTGATGGCTCCGGAATTCAACAAATTGGTACAGAAATTTTTTCTTGACTTTTTTCATGCTGTAAAAACCATTTACATGGACAAATACGGAGAAAAAATTGCTAACGAGTTAGCAGAAAGAAGTGTGGCAGAAATAGAGGGCTCACTGATGTTCAGCCGTGTGTTTAACGACCACTCGTATTTAAAAAATACCATCAAGCGCATACTCAGCCGTATTGAAAGTAAATCTGAGGGCAAATAAAAAAGGGCTGAAGTAATCTTCAACCCTTTATAGTTCCGAACAAATATTTTGTGTTTAGTAGTGTAATACTTTCACTTCTGTTCTTCTGTTATTTTGGTGTTGTTCAACACTACATGGCGACTCATTCGTAGGCTCGCAAACACAACCATTCACCAACTGTGTTTCTCCATAACCGGCCGCAATTATCCGTTTACCTTTAATGCCCCGTTTGGTAATATAATCAACAGCAGCTTTTGCTCTGCGAGCCGAAAGAACTACGTTGTATTTCATGGTTTGACGACAGTCTGTGTGTGAACTCAATTCAATTTCAAGCGTTGGATTTTCTTTCATTACGCGAACCAAATTATCAAGCTCAAGTGCGGCATCTGGTCTAATAAACCACTTATCCAAATCGTAATAAATATTGCGGATAACCCAAGTTTGCCCTACATAGAACTTGCAAGGACCATCTACCACATCACCCGGTCTTAAGCCAATAGTAGAGATAGTGTCAACACGGCCATTATGTGCAACTAAATAACGGTTATTGGTTTTTAAGTCAAGACGCACTTCACCATTTGAATTTGGAGCTACATCACTGGCTACACCTGTTTTTAAATCAGTAATTGTAACTGCTGAAGTAAAGCAATTAGCTGTGAGCGGAACATTAACTATCATTTCGGCACGCGGTATTAAAAAGTCGAGTCGAACTATTCCAGTACTTGGGTCTGCATCTGCCTCTGAAAACTTAGCTTGAATAGATGCAAAATCTGGAGAAGACAAGGAGTAACTTCCTGATGGAATGGTGGTTTCAAATGTGCCATTTTCAAGTGTTGCATAATTCATAGGAGCACTCTTAAGCGGTTTTACTGCAATGGCTACATCTTGTATTGGTTGCAGCGACTCCTTTTCTTTAACTGAAACAATCAGCTTTATGATATCAGGTTTCAGAGGAATAACAACTACTCCGTTTTTGTCTTTTGGGGTAATTTGGCCAATGCCGTTTTTATATCCGGTTTTCTGTGCTTCAATACTGCAAGTTTTTCCGCCTTTAATTACAAAAACTCTTTCGCCCTTTGCATCGGTTAATGAATTTTCGGGGATAGCTCCTATACACTCAAGTGCGAGTGTGGCCATGTCTATTGGCAAGTTTGTGTTAGCATCAATAACACGTACCGTTACTTTGTAATCTAGTTTAGACTCGTCATACAAAAAGTGGTAAATGTCATCATCACCCATTCCACCTTCGCGGTTAGATGCAAAGTAACCATGCTTGTTAGCACTGTCCATTACAAAAGTAAAGTCATCGCGGTTGCTGTTTATTGGTGCGCCAAGATTTTCGGGCTTACTCCAAACTCCGTTCTCCATTTTAGTGCGGTAAACGTCTAAACCACCCAATCCATCAAGAGCATTAGAAGAATAGTAAAGTGAGCCATCGTAGCCAATGAACGGAAATTTTTCATCGTACTTGGTATTTATGCCGGCACCAAGGTTTTGCGGCTCTATCCACGCTCCTGTTTGATCTTGTGTTGTTACATACAAATCCGTGCCGCCTTGTCCTCCTAATTTATCACTGCTGAAATAAAGCGACTTACCATCTCCACTAAACGCTGGATGAGCATTGGAATACTCGTTGTTATTGAAAGGAAGTGACGCAATTTTATACTTCTTACTCGGAAACTGCATACTATACAATTTCAGTTTTACGGTGCGCTTATCACGAGCTGTCTTTGCTGTACTATTTACATAATTACTTCTGGTAAAAATTAACTGATTGAGACCGGCATTATAGGTTGTAGGCCCATCGTGAAATTTACCGTTTGGCTTGCATCCGCCAATGTTTTTTATCCGTGTAACATTGCTGCTTCCGCTGTCGGGCGAAGCGGTATAAATTTGATAAAAATTATTGGTGCTCCAATTGTCAATGAGCGATGAATTTTTACGCCCGTTTCGGTTAGATGTAAAAAATATTTGCCCGTCTTTGTAAAATGAAGGGCCAAAATCTGACTGAGCCGAATTGATGCCTAACATTTCTAAGCGAAACAGCCCCTTATCTTTAGAAAGTTCCTGTAAATTATCTATACCTGCTAAAATTTCATCAACACTTTTATCGTCTGGCATTGCCGCTTTGTATTGTTGGTAATATTGCTTGGCAAGCGGGTAATTTTGGTTAGCACGTAATGCCTCAGCATAGTAAAAGAGATTTTTGTTGTCCAGCTTTTTGTCAACCAATTTCTTGAACCAAACTTCAGCATTAGCAGGGTCATTTAGCTGCTTATACGAATCAGCAATTCTTTGAACAAGATAAATAGTGTCTTCACCCTTCTTGGGTCGATTAAGCGCTTTTTGGTAATATTTCACAGCACCATAAAAGTCGAACAGCTCAAATGCTTTATCTCCCTGCTTAGCAGTAAATGATTTTTTGGCTACCACAACTGATGGTGCTGTTGCAGGCGTTTGCGCCATGGCAGCTACCGCAAAAAATACTGTCATTACTACAGTGGAAAATTGTTTCATCTTCATATTTCGATGCTTAAATTTTGGAAATGGATAATGCGTTGTTTGAACTTGTTTAAAAATAACTCACGTAGCGTGGCGACACAAATCGTTTCTTACCGGTATTGAACTCATAACCCAGCATAATATCGTGTGAGCCATACTTAGCAAAGTTATTAAGCTTATTGAGCGAATAGTCGAAACCATAACCTACGCGTAAACGTTGAGTAATCTTACATTCAAACCATGCCACTATTGCCGTGCCTTTCTTGTTGTCGAGACCAGAAGCCAATCTAAAGGTTGATCCAAGCCAAAAGCGGTCAACAAACAACAACCCTAAACTCACATCAAAATCAGGAATGTTTCTATCCACACCCTTTACATATTTCATTAAGAAAGAAGGGCGAACTTTAACTTTTGAAGTTTCTTTGCCAATTACCACACCTGCTGTAAGCAAATAGTGGTTGTACTGACGTGCTACAGCTTCAGTTGCATTTACTTTAAGTTTTTTATCTAAACTAACAGGCAGTATATGCGGAACTGAAAAACCAACATAGTATCGTTTTCCATACACATAAATTCCTGCTCCTACGTTTGGAATGACCATTGATCGGTTTACTGCAAACATTTGGTCATAGTATCCTTGTGCCTGCAATTCGCCAGGTATAGCATTCGAGTTGTTTTGGTTGTAATAAGTAGCACTTGCCTGAATGCCCAAACAAATCTTTGATTTCTTGACCTTAATTCTGTAAGCAAATGATCCCGTAGCTGTAAACATGGTAGTTAGCCCCAAACGGTCGCCCAAAAGTGTAAGCCCCAATCCGTATTGGTTTCTGGGCAATGCACCATGAACACTTATATTACCCGTTCGAGGTGCGCCATCAATACCTGCCCACTGGTGGCGATAAATACCCATTAGGTCAACTACTTCGTGGCTTCCGGCATAGGCCGGGTTCAAAAACAAGCCGTTAAACATATAGAGCGAGTAGTGTGCGTCTTGCTGTGCTTGTGTTCCAAGGCAAGTTGCTACTAAAATAATGGCGATGAAAAACTTTTTCATACTACTGATTTTAAGTTTTAAGCTCTCAAGAGCTGAATACATTTTCTGTTGATTTATTTAATCGTAAAACATTATCGGTTAACAGTCACAAACCCTGCATGAGCTTTGTGTACTCCATCATTAAATTCATAGATGTAGTAGTAGGTTCCATCGGGTAAAGTTTTATCCCGTTGATTTGTTCCATCCCAATCGTTCAAATAGTGTCCGTTACTACGGTAAACTTCATCGCCCCAACGGTTGAAAATGCGGATAGTTGCATCCGGAAACTCGTCATTACAGTTCACCCAAAACGCATCGTTCTGACCATCGCCATTAGGTGATATACCTTTCAACCAATAACAAGGGTCTTCTTTCGGGTTTACAGTAATAGGCACAGTTACCGTTACACATTGTTCACCTGTTAAATCGCAAAACTGAACACATGTACTATCCGGGCCGCTATAATTAGGATTAGGTGTATAAACCACACAAATTTCGCCATTGCTTACATACACACTGTCAATGTTGCCATTTGTTGCCGGGCAAACAGATGCTACTGAAACACTATCGAAATTGTTGTCGAGTGTATAAGGAAAGCATGTTGTTCCGGTAACATCTTCATCAGTTACTAACGGTATTGGAGTAACAACCGGTGGATCATTAACCGGAGTAATGGTGATATAAACAACTGCGGTATCGCATAATCCCATACTATCGCAAATAACGTAGGTGAATGAATCAAGCCCGTTATAATCCTGGTCTGGCGTATAGGTAATTGACCCATCACTGTTTACTGTGGCAGAACCATGCTCCGGATCATCTATCACAGTAGGTACAGGATCTATGTTTCCATCGGGATCCGAATCATTAGCCAACACACCAATCAACACTGGTGTTTCTTCAGGTGTGCTGATGTTGTCATCATTGGCAACAGGTGGTTCATTTACGTTAGTTACTGTAATTATGACTGTTGCTGTATCGCAAAGAGGCGGTGTACCTCCGTCACAAATCACATACGTAAATGTGTCGTTTCCTACATAACCGGTTGTAGGGGTATAAGTAATTGTTCCATCACCATTTACTACTACTATACCATTGTTTGGCTGATCTACCACAGTTGGATTCCCAACCGGATTATCCACATCAGAGTCGTTATTTCGGACTGACACAATTATCGGAGTTCCTTCAGGTGTTGTTCCATTGTCATCCACTGCTACCGGTGCATCGTTCACCGGTGTTACGGTGATGGGAACCACTA